>NZ_JODM01000002.1 GCF_000717995.1 Streptomyces violaceorubidus | reverse complement strand
ACACCGCAGCCCGATCGCTTACGAGATAGCGTCCGAAACAACATCAACTACGCTGACGCAAGCCGCATAACCCGTGTCCAGAACTCGGGGTCAAGGCCCGACTGCAGCTGGTACTCGCCCTGCGGCTGGTCGCATGCTGTGGACGAGGCCAAGGAATGGGCCTCAGAAAACAAGGCGGTAATCGGCGGCTATGTCGCTGAAGTAGCCGTCGGTGTCGCGTGCTACTCCGCAGCCGGAAGCGCCAGTCTGGCCACCGGAGGCGTGAGCCTTGCGGCGAGTGCAGGCTGCGGAGCCCTCGCGAGTGCCGCCGGCGCGGCTACGGAAAATGCCCTGACACCAGACGCGGACCACAGTGCAACCGGCCAACTCGAAGAACAATTCAACGCTGCTGCGTGGGGCGCAGCATCGAGCGTTGTTGCCTACGGGATCGCGTCCAAGCTCCGCCCGTGCCTCCACAGCTTCCTGCCAGGAACCGGCGTTCTCATGGCAGACGGCACACATAAAGCCATCGAAGACGTTCAAGTTGGCGACAGTGTCGTCACCACTGATGTGAAGTCAGGTGAAACGACAGAAAAGAAGGTCGTCGACACCATAACGACCGAAGACGACAAGAACTTCACCGAATTGACCGTGGCAACAGACGATGAACCATCCGTCATCGTCGCAACCGACACCCACCCCTTCTGGACCGTCGACCGCCACGAATGGACCGACGCGGGAAACATTCACCCCGGCCAGTTGCTGCGCACCAGCGCAGGGACTCACGTCCAAGTCACCGCAGTCAGCCACTACACCAAGCGCCAGCGTACACACGACCTGACGATCGAAGACATCCACGCGTACTATGTACTCGCTGGGGCCACGCCGGTACTCGTTCACAATTCTGGCGGCTGCAACGTTGCGGATGGTCCCCGACTTCAGGCGAAGCTTGCAGCGGAAGAGCTGGCTGGAGCAGACGGGCACGCCTTCCAGAAGCATGTCGTAGAGCAGGGAGAATTCCCTGGAATCCGGACTCGTGCGCAATTCTCCAACATGATTGAAGATGTAATTCTAAACGGGGAGCGTCGCGTGCGATCCGATGGTGCATCTGCCTATTGGCGGAACGGGGTAATTGTGATCCGCAACCCCGGATCGAGGGACGGTGGTACTGTCTTCGCACCTCAAGAGGGCTATAGCTACTTCACCAGGAACTTCAGGTCGCAGTGAGAGGATGGTTCTGATGCACGTAGAGGATCACGGAGATCAGATCGTGATCACGATCCCTAGGGCGGAATTCTTTCTAGTCGAAGCGCTCATGATGGAAGCGCTAGAGACTGGGGATGACCGGGACTTTCAGACGCGCGTAGGGGCAACCAAGGATCAGGTGAGGGCTCTCCTTAATAGCCTGCCGGATCTGCCGCTCGGCGGTGGAAGCTAAATGTCATGATGTGATCGCTCGTGCAAATATGAAGCCCCGTCAGGCGTGTCCTGGCGGGGCTTTTGCGTGGGGTGACGGCAGTAGTTGACGGCAACGTCAGCGGACGAGGGCGTTCTGGGGTGGCGGTTCGTCGCCGTCGGGGCGTGCTGTTTCCGGGCCGCCGAGCGTGGTGGTGAGGGTGTCGATGGCGTTGCGTTGGAGGCGGAGTCGGACGTGGGCGTACACCGTGGCGGTCACGCCGATGTGGGCGTGACCCAGGAGTTCTTTGATGACGAAGAGTTCGACGCCCTGTTCCAGGAGGAGGGTGGCGGTCGAGTGGCGGAGGTCGTGGAACCGGATGGGGCGCAGGTGGGCGTCTCGGAGCAGGGCGTTGAAGTGCCGGGTGAGGGTGGCGGGCTCGATCGGGTGGCCGTCCGTTCGCGTGAAGACGTATCCGCTGCCCTGCCACCGTGAGCCCGTCTGTTCCCGCTCCCGGTTCTGCAGGGTGCGGTGAGCGTGCAGGGAGGTGACGCAGGAGGTTGGCAGGGCGATGCGTCGTTCGGAGCTTATGGTCTTGGTGGGCAGGGTGACCAGGCCCTGGCTGCGGGTGCGTTGGAGGGTTCGGCGGATGGAGGCGGTATGGCCGTCGAAGTCGAGGTCTTCCCAGCGCAGGCCGAGGAGTTCGCCCTTGCGTAGACCTGTGCGCAGGGCGAGCTCGAACAGTGCGGCGTGTCGATGGCCCTGGGCGGCGGCGAGGAAGTGGCGGGCTTCGTCGGCGGTGAGGGGGTTGAAGCGGCGGGGGCGGGGCGTGCCGGTGCGGACGTTGCGGGCGACGTTGCGGGGGATCTCTTCTTCGCGTACGGCGTGCTCCAGTGCGGATTTGAGTAAGGAGTGGATGTAGGCGAGCGTCAGGGGTGAGAGGTGCTTGCGACAGCAGTGGCCGAGTGCGCAGCAGCGCGGACGTCGGCCGGTCTGGGTGTCGGGTTTGCGTCGGGCGTCGATGCCGTGGGCGCAGCACTGGCAGATGGTGCGCAGCTCGTTCAGCCAGGTGCGGATGTTCTTGGCGGTGAGTTTCGCGAGTTCAGTAACCCTGCCTAGCTTCGACAGCTTCGAACAAGCCCGCAACAAAGCGCTTGATCTGTTGGGTGAGGTTGATCCAGCTACTCGGCAGCCGTACATCGGACGTCTCGAATCTGCGCCGACGACCTACGGCAAGGTAGTGGGAATCACTACTCGGGTTAACGGTGAATTCAAGAGGTTCAGGATGGATTACGATCCAGTGAAGGGTCCCCATATCAACGTGGAAGTCGGCAAGGGGGATTCGGCACGTAAGTGGGCAGTGCCATGGAATGGAACGGAAGACGATTTCGCGAGAATGCTTGGCGGTAATTCGTGACGCTCGACGATGTATACGGAACCAGGCCGGACCTCCTGCCCAAATCTATGATTCGAGTGGTTCGTGCAGATCAGCAGGGTGGTCGACGGCTGACTTGGGTTGGCCGGCCGGGTGTGCATCTGCTGAACCTGGATCAGCATCTCCAGTACGAGCGCGAAAGCCTCAGTCATTACCCGCGCAGCTCTGACGGTGCGATCTCGTGGGGCGCGGTGGCTGATGGTTTGGTGCTCAGCTCGATGGAGTTGGGTTCCATCGAGCTGAGCACCGTAATCCAACAGTTCGCCCCGAGGGCTGACAGTCTCATCTTTTTCTGGGAGAGCTTGGCGGTTCCGAGTGTAGAGATGGGGCTTGAATTCTCCATCTCTCGCCTGCTGGATATTGCAGAATCCGTACCAGAATTCTGGATCTATTCCCCAGGTGACCGCATTGTGGTGGAGAGTTCGTTCTCTGGCGTAGTGACTGTGGCCCATATTCCTGTGGAAGAAGATGGCCAGAGTCCTGCGTAACGCCGTTTGACGGCAACGCTGACGGCAACGTCAGCGTACGACCACCGCTGAGGGCGGCGGCTCTTCGGAGTCGTCGCCCTCAGCCAGTGCCTCGCGTGGGAGGCCCTCAACTGGTGCGGGCATTCGACAGACTGGCACCGCACGGCACGCTGGTTGTCGTCGGCGATGTCACCATGCAGCCCGTGCAGTTCCCGCCCGGCGCGTTCCTGGGCAACGACGGACGCCACGGACGCTCCATCGTCACCTTCCACCTCCAGGACGGTCCCCTCCCCGGCCCGGACCTGACCTGGCTCGCCGACCGCCTCGCGGCAAGGGACCTCACCCCGCACATCTCCTGGCGCGGCAGCTGGAACCAGGCCGATGAAGCCGTCGCCGCCGTCCTGGGCCGCAGCCTCCGCGGCAAGGCGGTCCTGGACATCACGCCATAGCCAGTGCTCCAACGGGCAGCATTCGCCCACTTCCTCCCGCGAGGCCAGCGGGTGGTCGGCGCCGACGGCCACGCCCATGCCCCGGCCGGCGGGTACGGCCTCGACGCGCAGGTCCGTGAGGTCGTAGGCAGGCAGGTCTTCGCCGATCGTCACCACGGCCACCTCGATGCGTCCCGCGCGCAGGCGGCGCAGCCGTGCGGGGGTACGCCTTGGCCGGGCGGGCGATCGCCCGTGGCACCAGACTCGCCGCCGCGGAACCGTCCTTCGGCGTCACGAAGACATCGACATTGCAGACCTCGTCCAAGTCCTCGCCGTCGCTGGGCAGGAACGACGCCTGGGAGTCCGCCCGGCGGACCCGATACCAGGGCGCGTCCCACCCTTGCTCGATCGGTGCAGGCGATGTGCTGGGGTTCGTCGCGCGCGTGTTGCTGCTCGGGGTCGTCGATCTCAACCGAGATCCTCTGTCCCGTTGCCGGCGTCCGGCTCCGTGAGGTGGGCCTTCTTCGCCCGCTCGTGGCTGTGCCCGCCGGTCGGGCTGTGCCGTGTCACCGAATTGGTTCAGCGATTTTCGGCCATGGGGCGGCTGGAAATGTATCGGTGGCGAGATTTATTTACCATTGAACAGCTTGAGGGTCCTTTCTGGAATATCACTTTCCACTTTCTTTACTCTCCGTTGACCCTCGCTGTGCGAGGTCTCCGATGGTCGAAGTTCCGTTGTCCACGCATAGGCGCAGGTCATTGTGCTGCCGTCTGAATTCCGCTTCTCCTGTTGGAGAAAGGGAAAGTGAGCCGGCATCGCTCGCATTCCCCAAGACGTTGACAGAAGCCGGTTCCGGACTGTTGTATGACTGTCATCCAGGGGGAGAGACGGCAAAAGGCTGACCAGCCGGTAGGTCCGACGTCGTAGCGGCGTCGTTTTGACCATTGCCGTCTCCGGTAGGGGGAGACGAAATGAGCAAGATCAAGCACACACTTCCGATCGCGGTCGCGGGTATTATCCTGACGGCCGGAAGCATCGCCGGCCCGAGGGTCATCCAGACCGAGTCGGTGGCCGCCACCGCGGAGAGCTCGTCGACCACCGGGGCCTCGTCGACCACCGACACCTCGCCCGGCGCCGCGGCCTCCGTGGACGCCGCGGCCAAGACCAAGGCGGGTATACGGGTCGCCGCCACGTCCCCCGAGGAGCTGCTGAGGCTCCTGGGCGAGCGCATCGTGGCCAAGGACGTCGACGGCATCGTCGCGCTGCAGGAGCCCGAGGCCGCCATCGTCAACTGGGACGGGTCGGTCATCCGGGGCCACGCGGCGATCCGTGCCTTCTACGTCGACTGGTTCAAGTCGAACCCCGTGCTCACCGTGAACCCCCGCCAGACCGTACTGGCGGGCGGATGGCGCGGGTGGGACAACAAGGTGCGTCAGCGCACCGCGGCCATCATGGGCGACTACACCCTGGAGCAGGACGCGGCGGACGGAACCCGCGAGAGCTTCACCGGCAATTTCTGCGACACCGTCCAGGAGCAGCTGGACGGCACCTGGCTGTACGTGCAGGACAACCCGTACCCGCCGCACGGCGGCCCGGCCGCGCCGACGGCCGCCCACCACTGACCCGACGTACTCGACATTCCTCTCCGTATTTCCCAACAGTCGGGCGACCGGTGAATTGACCGTGCTCACGCGCGCGTAATGCGTCGCCTTTTCGGAGTTCGCCGACGGGTCGCTCTTTTTGCCTCCCGGCATGTCGAATCGAGGAACTCCGGGGGACATGGACGGTCGGGCGTCGGCCGCACTGTCGTGCCGAAACGGTGTGCCGACACGTCGGAGAGTGGGGAGCAGAATTGAACGCCATATCCCTCCACGATTCACCATCCCTCATCGCGCAGCAGCAACCCCAGTGGGAAGACCCGGCAGAGGTCGAGCGGGTCCGGGACACGCTGGCGGGCTTGCCTCCACTGGTGGAGACCGAGTCGCTCGGCACGCTCCGAACCCGGCTCGCCCAGGTCGCGGCCGGGCGGGCACAGGTGGTGCAGGCAGGCGACTGCGCGGAGGACTTCGCCGAGTGCACCGCGGGTGACGTCGGACGGAAGGCCGCTCACCTCGATCTGCTCGCCGGGGTCATGAAGGCGATCACCAAGCAGCCGGTCATCAGGGTCGGCCGGATCGGAGGTCAGTACGCCAAACCCCGCTCGGCCCGCACCGAGACCGTCGACGGCGTCGAGATCCCGGTCTACCGGGGACACATGGTGAACGGCCCCGAGCCGGACCCCGAAGCACGGCGACCGGACCCCCGGCGCCTGCTCGCCGGCTACCGTGCCGCCCGGCAGGTCGTCGGCCACCTCTGTCCGACGCCCCGGGACCCGGCCGTGTGGACCAGTCACGAGGCCCTGCTGCTCGACTACGAGATCCCGATGCTGCGCGCCGACCGGGACGGCCGGCTCGCGCTCACCTCCACCCACTGGCCGTGGGTCGGGGAACGGACCCGGCGGCTCGACGGGGCCCACGTCGCCCTGCTGGCCGACGTGGTCAACCCCGTGGCCTGCAAGGTCGGCCCCCGCGTGACCACCGCGGAACTGCTCGGTCTGTGCGAGCGGCTCGACCCCGGCAGAACACCGGGCCGACTCACCCTGATCGCCCGCATGGGCGCCGACGCGGCGTCGGACCTGCTGCCGCCGCTGGTCAGGGCGGTGCGCGCCGCGGGGCATCCCGTGATCTGGCTGGTCGACCCCCTGCACGCGAACACCGTGACCACCGCCGAAGGACGCAAGACCCGGGTGGTGGAAACCGTCGTCCGCGAGGTCACCGCCTTTCAGGCGGCCGTCCGCGCGGGCGGCGGGACGGCGGGTGGCATCCACCTGGAGACCACCCCCGACGCGGTGACCGAGTGCGCCGACACCCCGGACACCACCGACCGCGTCGGCGCCACGTACACGACGCTGTGCGACCCACGGCTCAACCCCCGCCAGGCCGTGTCGGTGGTGTCGGCCTGGCAACCGCAGACGATGACGAACCGAGCCGAGGGAGAACCGTGCCGGGCTTAGCACCGATATCCGCCTACGCGCTGCCCACGGCGGCCGAACTGCCTCCCGCCACGGCGCGTTGGACCCCCGATCCGGCCCGCGCGGCCCTGCTCGTCCACGACATGCAGAGGTATTTCCTCGCCCCCTTCCCCCCGGCCGTACGGAACCCGCTCGTGCGCCACTGCGCGCAGCTGCGGGAGCGGTGCGCCGCACTCGGGGTCCCCGTCTTCTACACCGCCCAGCCCGGCGGCATGACGGACGAGGAACGCGGACTCCTCAAGGACTTCTGGGGCCCGGGCATGCGCGTGGACCCCGCCGACCGCGAGATCGTCACGGAGCTCACGCCCGGGCCGGCGGACCGGGTGCTCACCAAATGGCGCTACAGCGCCTTCTTCCGTTCGGATCTGCTGGCGCGACTGCGCGCCCTCGGCCGCGACCAGCTGATCCTGTGCGGGGTGTACGCCCACGTCGGCGTGCTGGCGACCGCCCTGGAGGCGTTCACCAACGACATCCAGCCCTTCCTGGTCGCCGACGCCCTCGGTGACTTCTCCGCCGACCACCACCGGCTGGCCCTGGACTACGCGGCCGCTCGGTGCTCGGTGGTCACCACCACCGAGGAGGTCTTTCGATGAACGACCCACGGTTGCTCGACCACCTGCTGGGCCCCGAACCGGGTGCCTTCGCCCTGCTGCACCGACCCGAGACCGTGGGACCGGACAGCGTGGAGATCCTGCTGGGCCGGATCCGCACCCCGGCCCGGCTCGCCGACATCCCGTCCGCGTCGGCCGAGAGGTCCGGGCGGCCCGGTGAGGCACGGCACGAGACGCTGGTCCTCGTACCCCACCGGCAGATCACCGAACGCGGCTTCGCCACCGCCGAGGACGGCTCCCCGCTGCTCGCGATGGAGGTGACCCACCAGCAGCTGACCAGCGCCTCCGAGGTGCTCAGGGCGCTTCCGGACGAGCCCCTCACCCTGACCGAAGGACGCTTCGACACCGACGACGACGCCTACGCGGACACCGTCCGCGCGGTCCTCGACAGGGAGATCGGCACCGGCGAGGGCTCGAACTTCGTCATCAGACGCTCGTACGTCACCAGCATCACCGGCTACTCGACGCGCAGCGCGCTGAGCCTCTTCCGCCGGCTGCTCGCCCGGGAGAGCGGCGCCTACTGGACGTTCGTCGTGCACACCGGGGCGCGCACCTTCGTCGGGGCCACCCCGGAACGCCACGTCAGCCTGCGCGACGGCGTCGCCGCGATGACGCCGATCAGCGGTACCTACCGCTACCCGGCCACCGGACCGGTCCTGTCGGAGGTGATGGAGTTCCTCACCGACGGCAAGGAGACCGACGAGCTGTACATGGTCCTCGACGAGGAACTCAAGATGATGGCCCGGGTCTGCCGGGGCGGCGGCCGCGTGAAGGGGCCGTATCTGAGGGAGATGTCCCGGCTCGCGCACACCGAGTACACCATCGAGGGAAACAGCGACCTGGACCCCCGCGACATCCTGCGGGAGACGATGTTCGCCCCCACCGTGACCGGCAGCCCGCTGGAGAACGCGTGCCGGGTCATCGCCCGCTACGAGCCCCAGGGCCGCGGGTACTACGGGGGAGTCGCCGCGCTGATCGGCCGCGACGCCGCCGGCGCGCACACCCTGGACTCGGCCATCCTCATACGCACCGCCGACATCGTGGCCTCGGAGACCGACGGCACCGGTCACGTGCGGGTCGGGGTGGGTGCCACCCTGGTCCGGCACTCCGACCCGCACGCCGAGGTGGCCGAGACGCACACCAAGGCGGCGGGGGTCCTCGCGGCCCTCGGCGCGCAGGAGCGGCTCGACGCCCACCCGCTGATCCAGGAGGCCCTGGAGGGGCGCAACGAGACGATCGCGAACTTCTGGCTCAGCGAGGCGGAGCAGCGCGCACGGCCCCACCCGGCGCTGGACGGCCGCCGGGCGCTCGTCGTCGACGCCGAGGACACCTTCAGCGTGATGCTCGCCCACCAACTGCGCTCCATCGGGCTGACCGTGACACTCAGCCGCTTCGACGCGGCCCACCGCTTCGACGACTGGGACCTCGTCGTCATGGGCCCGGGACCCGGCGACCCGCGGGAGAGCGACCACCCGAGGATGGCCCGGCTCACCGCCGCCATCGAGGAGTTGCTCGTTCGACGCGTCCCCTTCCTGGCCGTGTGCCTGAGCCATCAGCTGCTCAGCCGCCGCCTCGGACTCGAACTGCGGCGCCGGGACGTCCCGAACCAGGGCACCCAGCGCGAGATCGACCTGTTCGGCTCGCGCGAACGGGTGGGCTTCTACAACTCCTTCTCGGCCCGCGCCCGGGCCGAGCGGCTGGAGTGCCCGGGCATCGGCGAGGTGACGGTCTGCCTCGACGCCGGCACGGGCGAGGTACACGCCCTGCGCGGCCCGCACTTCGGCTCGGTGCAGTTCCACCTCGAATCCGTACTCACCCGGGACAGCGAACGGGTCCTGGCCGAGCTGCTCGCACCGCTGATGGAGACCGCGGAGGTATTGAACGCATGAAAGCCACCCTCTCCTGGTGGGACCTCACCGGGTCCGGCCAGACCATCGACTCCCTGCGCGTCTACCTGCGCGACGAGGGCGTCGAGCCGTGGAAGGAGGTCCACGGCATGCGGTTGAAGTTCTGGATCTCCGACCGCGAGACCAACCGCTGGGGCGCCGTGATGCTGTGGGACTCCGGAGCCGACCTGACGGCGCCGATGCCCCCGAACCGGGCCACCGAACTCATCGGCTACCCGCCCACCGTCCGGATGCTGTCCGACGTCGAGGCCCTCGTCGAAGGGGCCGGCTCCGGCGGCCCCGCCGAACGCGGCCTGGCCTTCGAAGGGATCGGGAATCCGTCGTGAGCGCGTCACAGCCCTCCACGACCGCCGACGAGTTCGCCGCGCCGCCCGCGGACCCCATGGCGCTGCTGCGGACCTGGTTCGACCGCGCGGTCGCGGACGCCGTCCTCCAGCCGGGCGCGCTGGCACTGGCCACCGCCGACACCCGGGGCCGGGCCTCCACCCGGATCGTCCAGGTCCTGCACGTGCGTGAGACGGGCCTGGTCTTCGCCAGCCACTCCGACAGCCGCAAGGGGCGTGAACTGGCCGACACCCCTTGGGCGTCGGGGCTCTTCTACTGGCGCGAGGCCGCACGCCAGGTGAGCGTGAGCGGCCCGACCCGGCCCCTGCCCGCCGAGGAGTCCGACGCCCTCTGGCAGGCCCGGCCCGTCGACACCCACCCGATGTCCGTGGCGGCCCACCAGAGCGCGCCGCTGCTCGACGAGGAGGCACTGCGCCAACAGGCCCGGGGACTGGGCCGGGACGGCTCGGCGCTGCCCCGCCCGGAGCGCTGGATCGGCTACCTGCTGGAGCCGGCGTCGGTCGAGTTCTGGCAGTTGGAACCCGAGGACCGGCTGCACCGGAGGCTGCGTTACGAGCGCGAGGGCACCGGCTGGCTCACCAGCCGGCTCCAACCCTGACCCGCTCAAGGACCGAGGACTCGAAAGGAAGAAGGGCAAGTCGATGTGTGGAATCACGGGCTGGGTCTCGTTCGACCGGGATCTGACGCAGCAGCGCGAGCGACTGGACGCGATGACCCGGACCATGGACTGCCGGGGCCCGGACGCCGGCGGTGTCTGGCTCGACCGGCGGGCGGCGCTCGGCCATCGCAGGCTGGCGGTCATCGACATCGAGGGCGGGACCCAGCCGATGGTGCTGCCCACCGACGACGGGCCGGTGGTGATCACCTACAGCGGTGAGGTCTACAACTACACCGAGCTCAGGAGCGAACTGCTGCGCCGGGGCCACCGCTTCGAGACCCGCAGTGACACCGAGGTCGTGCTCCACGGCTACGTGGAGTGGGGCGAGGCCGTCGCCGAACGGCTCAACGGCATGTTCGCCTTCGCGGTCTGGGACTCCCGGGTCGAGAAGCTGGTCCTGATCCGCGACCGGATGGGCGTCAAGCCGCTCTACTACTACGCCACCGACGACGGCGTGCTGTTCGGCTCCGAGCCGAAGGCCATCCTCGCCAATCCGCTCGCCGACCGCGCCGTCGACCTGGCCGGACTGCGGGAGCTGGTCAGCTTCACCCAGACACCCGGCAGCTCCGTGTGGTGCGGGATGAACGAGGTGGTCCCCGGCGGCCTGGTCACCGTCGACCGCTCGGGCCTGCGCGAGCACCGCTACTGGACGCTGCCCACCCGCCCGCACACCGACGACCGGGAGACCACCGTCGCCACCGTGCGGGAACTGCTGGAGGACATCGTCAGCCGCCAGCTGGTCTCCGACGTCCCCCGCTGCACCCTCCTCTCCGGCGGCCTCGACTCCAGCGTCATCACCGCGCTGGCCGCCGCCAAGCTGGGCCGGCCCGGCGAACACGGCGAGGCCGGGGAGAAGGTCCGCAGCTTCGCGGTGGACTTCGTCGGCCGGGAGGACGACTTCGTCGCCGACGAACTGCGGGGCACCACGGACGCCCCGTACGCCCGCGAGGTGGCCGCGCACGTCGGCTCGCAGCACGAGGCGATCGTGCTCGACCACGCCTCGATCGCCGACCCGGACGTGCGCCGGGCCGTCATCACCGCCCGGGACAGCCCGCTCAGCCTCGGCGACATGGACACCTCGCTGTACCTGCTCTTCAAGGCGATCCGGCAGCAGTCGACGGTCGCCCTGTCCGGCGAGTCCGCCGACGAGGTCTTCGGCGGGTACCGGTGGTTCCACCTGCCGGAGGTCCAGGCCGCCCAGACCTTCCCCTGGATGGCCGTGTTCGTCAGCGGCGCACGGGCCCAGGTGTCGGACCGGTTCAACGCCGACATCACCGCCGCCCTCGACCTGCCCGCCTACATCAAGGACCGGTACGCCGAAGCGCTCGGCGAAGTGGAGCGGGCCGAGGGCGAGAGCGACCACGAGGCGCGCATGCGGGAGCTGTGCCACCTGCATCTGACGCGCTTCGTGCGGATGCTCCTGGAGCGCAAGGACCGCATCAGCATGGCCGTCGGCCTGGAGGTCCGGGTCCCCTTCTGCGACCACCGGCTCGTCGAGTACGTCTACAACACCCCGTGGTCGCTGAAGAGCTTCGACGGCCGGGAGAAGAGCCTGCTGCGCGCCGCGACCGCCGACCTGCTGCCGAAGTCGGTGCTGGAGCGGGTGAAGGCCCCCTACCCGGCCACGCTGGACCCGCACTACACCGGCGCGCTGCTCCAGCAGTCCAAGGAGCTCCTCACCACCGACGACCCGGTCTTCGACCTGGTCGACCGCGGCTGGCTGGAGAACATCACGCGCCAGGACTCCGCCACCATGCCGATCGACGTCCGCAACGGCATGGAGCGCGTGCTCGACCTGAGTACCTGGCTGGACATCTACCGGCCCGAGCTCCGGCTCTGAGAGCGGATGCCGGACGGCCCGCACCCCAACCACGGATCGAGGGAGACGAGATGGGAACGGACAACGCCATGCCGGAGGGGACCGACGCCGGCCTCGACCCGCGCGCCCGGCACCGGGCCGTCGTCGCGGACTACATGACCCGCAAGGGCGAGAACCGGCTGACGCGCTACCTGCTCTTCACCGAGGACGGCAGCGCCGGCCTGTACACCAGCGACACCGGTGAACCGGTCGTCTCCCAGGGGCACGTGAAGCTCAAGGCCCACGGCGAGTGGTCGCTGCGCATGTTCCCCGACTGGGAGTGGAAGAACGTCGAGATCTTCGACACGCAGGACCCCGGCAGGTTCTGGGTCGAGTGCGACGGCGAAGGGCAGATCCTCTACCCGGACTACCCGCCCGGCCACTACAGGAACCACTTCATCCACGCCTTCGAACTCGAGGACGGAAGGATCAAGCGGCAACGCGAGTTCATGAACCCGTTCCAGCAACTGCGCGCGCTGGGCATCGAGGTCCCGAAGATCAACCGCGGCGGAATCCCCACCTAGGGAACGCGTTCGCGCGTCCACGTCGTCCGCACACACAGCAAGGGCAGCGACAGATGGCATCCCAGCTCAACCCCTACCTCGCCTTCGACGGCAACGCCCGTCAGGCCATGGAGTTCTACCAGGAGGTCCTCGGCGGCACGCTGGAACTGGGCACCTACGGAGACTTCGGGTCGGCCGAGATGCCCGACCCCGACAAGATCATGCACGCGACGCTCAGCACCGAGGCCGGTTTCACGGTGATGGCGTGGGACGTCCCGGAACGGGTCCCCTTCGACCCGGGCACCAACGTGGCCCTCTACCTCGGCGGAGACGACGCCCGCCTGCGGGAGTACTTCGAGAAGCTGTCCGCGGGCGGCACGGTGGCCATGCCCCTCGCGAAGCAGATCTGGGGCGACGAGGCGGGCACGCTCGTGGACAGGTTCCAGATCACCTGGATGTGCAACATCAGGCAGCCGTCGTGACCGGCCGGCGGACCGTGAGGGAGAGGTCTCGATGACAGCCGACGTGCAGGCCACCCGGGACGTGGTCGACATCATCACCGGTGGGTGGCGGGCGCAGGCGCTCTACACCGCGGTCAGACTCGGGCTGCCCGACCACGTCGCGGCCGGCTGCGCCCACGACGCCGAACTCGCCAAGGCCAGCGGCGCGAGCGAGCAGGGCGTGCACCGCCTGATGCGCCTGCTCGTGGCCCTGGGCGTCTTCGAGGGCAGCGACTCGGCGGGCTACCGCGGCACCCGGGTGAGCGCGGCGCTGCTCGACGGCCCCCGGTCGCTGCGCGACATGTGCCTGCTGTACGGCGAGGAGTTCTACTCCGCCTGGGACCACGCCCACCACGCCATCAGCACCGAGAGCTCCGGCTTCGAAGTCGCCTACGGCCGGCCGTTCTACGACTATCTGGGCGATCACCCGGCCCTTGCCCGGCGGTTCCAGCTCACCATGAACGCCGCGAGCATGTTCTTCCACCAGGTACCCGAGGTCTTCGACTTCGCGGGGAAGAAGGTCGTGGACGTCGGCGGCGGCGGGGGGAACCTGCTCGCCACGATCCTCGCCGCCGCGCCGGACGCCACGGGCACCCTCCTCGACCGCGACCACATGACGCCCAAGGCCCGCGAGCACCTGACCGCCGCCGTCGGGCCGGACCGCGCCGAGGTGGTCGGCGGCGACATGTTCGAGGGCGTCCCGGAGGGCGGGGACGTCTACATCCTGTGCCGGGTGCTGGCCGGCCACGACGACGAGGACGTCGTCGGTGTCTTCGAGCACTGCCGCCGCGCCATGGCGGGTCCCTCGTCCCGGCTGCTGGTACTCGACCGCTTCGTCGCGGACGAGGACTCCACCGTGCTTCCCGCGCTGTGGGACCTGCACCTGCTGGTGACCACGGGCGGCGAGCACCGCACCCTCGACCGGATCGCGCGGCTGCTGGAACGGGCGGGCCTGTCCGTCGAGAGCACCGCGGAACTGCCGATGGAGACGACCGCCCTGATCGTCGCGGCGCGCACACCGTAGCGGCACCCGGCACGGCCCGGTCGCCGCCGGATGCGAGCGGAGTACAAGCGGCAGCGCGAACAGGAGAAGACCCGTGCTCAAGTTGGCAACGATCGGCGTCTACGGCTTCGACGCCGAGTCCTACCTCGAACGACTGCGGCAGGCCGAGGTGCGCCTGCTGCTCGACGTACGGCAGCGCCGCGGGGTCCGCGGCCCCGAATACGCCTGGGCGAACTCCCGGCGGCTCCAGGCCACCCTCGCCGAGGCCCGCATCGCCTACGCGCACCGCCGGGAGCTCGCCCCGACGACCGAGCTGCGGCAACTCCAGTACGCGGAGGACGACCGCCAAGGGGTCGGCAAACGCTCACGCCGGGAGCTCGCCGCCGAGTACACCCGGCGCTACACCGCCGAGATACTCGAGGCGGCCGACCTCGACTCGGTCGTGGCGGCCCTGCCGAACAGCGGGAGGGCGGCGCTCTTCTGCGTCGAGCGCGACCCCGAGGCCTGCCACCGGTCGCTGGTCGCCCGGCGGCTCGTCGAGGACTACGGCGTCACCGTCGAACACCTGAGGCCGATGTGAGGGGCGAGCTGCTCCCGGCCGGCGCACCGAGACCGCGGATCGCGGTCTTCGCCGGACCGACGGCGACGATCCTGAACACCCCGGACCTCATCACCTCGAACAAGGCGCGCGCACGCCACGGCCTGCCGCTGAGGCCCGGCCGGTCAGACGTCCTGCGGCCCCAACGGCTGGCGGCCCCGGTGACGTTGTACGTCGAGGCGTTCAGCGCGCACCCGCTCGAAGAGGACGCCGCCGGCCTGTACGCCCCGCCCGACGGCTGGCTCGACGAGGACGGCGCCTTCCACACCGTACGGCCGTCCGAGGGCGCCAAGCCGGTGTACGTCGTCGAACTCGACCCCGCCGACGGCCTCTACCCCCTGCCCTACATGGGGAGACAGGCGGACGGTTCGGCCTGGGAGGAGACCTCGGCCGCGCCGTACGCGGCCCCGGCCGAGGCCCGCCAGACCTTCTACCCGGACGCCCGTCGCCTCTACGAGGAGATCGAGCGGTTCGGCCTCGCCGACCACGGCACCCCCGTCGAACTGGGCTCCGTCGCCGACTTCGCGTTCTTCCGCGCGGCTCCCTCCGGCGGGTACACGACGGGTGCCGGGTCCGAGCGGCTCGGGCGGGACTTCTTCGTCTACTACCCGTACCACCTCCAGAGCGAGCCCGGCCTCGCGCACCTGGCCCTGGCCACCAACCAGGTCCAGGCCGTGCTCGACACCGGGGAGTTCACCGGCGTGCAGTGGTTGGAGGGCAGCCCGACCGTCGACGAGACCCTCTACTGGTTCGGCCTCCTGATCGACACCGGGGTGCCGCTCGTCGGACACGCCGCGCAGCGCCGCCACCAGTCACTGAGCGCGGACGGCGACCGCAACGTGGTGGACGGCGTCAAGTTCATCGCGTCCGGCGTCGCCCTGGACGAACGGGGCGAGAGCCGCGTCGGTGCCTGCGTGATCGTCGACGAACTCGTCTACTCGGCCCGGGACGTGACCAAGGTCGACGCCCGGCCCGGCGGTTACGAGGTCACCGGAGGCCACGGGGGAGTCGTCGCCGACCTCGGGGGCTACGGGCCTCCGCAGCTCACCTACCTCCCCGCCCGCCGGCACACCCAGCGCTCGGAGGTGCGCCTCACGGTGCTTCCCGAGACGGTCGTCGGCGTCACCGGGAGCCTGGACGCCGGCGTCACCCCGGCCGAGGTCCGGATCAAGGACGCCGACGGGCTCGTGCCCTCCGCCATGCCGCACGTCTCGATCACCAAGTACAGCCGGTACGCGGCGACGGGCACCGGGACCGACGACCCGCCCGTCGCCGAGGAGGAGGTCGAGATCCTCGCCCGGATCGACGCCAACCTCGCCGGCTTCCCGCTCTCGGGCTTCGTGTGCGAGGGCATGTCACCGTTCGGGATGGCGGACCCCACGAAGAACGCGGCGCTGAGCGTCGCCGTCTTCGCCGGCCTGCCGGTGGTCCGCACCGGCCGCGGCACCACCGGGGGCATGGCGTACCGCACCGACCCGGTCTTCGTCTCGGGCAACAACCTGACGGCCACCAAGGCGCGCATGCTCCTCATGGCCGCGCTGCTCAGGTTCGGCGCCCTGCCCCCGGCCGCGGACCCGTTCGCCCCCACCCCGGACGAACGCGCGGCCACCGAGAAGGCCGTCGCCCAGTACCAGGCACTCTTCGACACGCACTGAACCGGACGGGAACCCATGGGTACGTACGAGTACGTGGTGGCCGACGTCTTCACCGACGTGCCGCTGGAAGGCAACCCCACCGCGGTCTTCCCGGACGCCTCCGGCCTCAGTGCCGGGCGCATGCAGCAGATCGCGCGGGAACTGCACCTGTCGGAGACCGTCTTCGTGCTCCCCCCGGAGCACGACGGCGACATCCGGGTCCGCATCTTCACCCCCGTCAACGAGCTGCCCTTCGCCGGGCACCCGACCCTCGGCACGGCCGTGGTGCTCGGCGCGTCGCACGAGGCGAAGGAGCTGCGGATGGAGACCGCCAAGGGCACCGTGTCCTTCGAACTGGAGCGGGACGCCGACGGCCGCACCGTCGGCGCCGAGATGCGGCAGCCCCTCCCGGTCTGGGAACCCTACGACCGGGCGGCCGAACTCCTCACCGCCCTCGACCTGGTGGACACCGGCAGCACCCTGCCCGTCGAGGTGTACGACAACGGGCCCCGGCACGTGTTCGTCGGTCTGGACGGCGTGCCGGCCCTCTCCTCGCTGGAGCCGGACCAGCGCCTCCTCGCGAGGCTGCCCGACATGGCCGCCAACTGCTTCGCGGGCTCCGGAACGCACTGGCGGCTGCGCATGTTCTCGCCCGCCTACGGGGTGGTCGAGGACGCCGCCACCGGCTCGGCCGCGGGGGCGGTGGCGGTACACTTGGCGCGGCACGGACTTGTCCCGTTCGGGGAGTGGATCGAGATCCGTCAGGGGGTCGAGATGGGGCGTTCCTCGACGATGCGCGCTCGCGCGACCGGGACACCGGAACGGATCGAATCGGTCCAAGTGGCCGGAGCCGCCGTCGTGGTGGCCCGGGGCACGCTGTTCGCGTAGCCGCCGGAATCCCGCGTGACCGACCCATCGAGGAAGGGCCGCCCTTTGTGTCCAGCAGAGCACCGTCCGTCGGGCCCCGGCGCGCGGGAGAGCGTCCGGCGTCTCACCGCGGGGCGGGTGGCGGGATGACGGCCGAGGACGACGGTCTCTTCGCCCTGCCGGAGGCGCAGGACACTCCACCGGGTCCGCCCGGGGCGCAGACCGCGAGCGCTCGGGCCGACGCCCCGCTCGCCGTGCGGATGCGGCCGCGGTCGCTCGCCGAGGTCGTCGGCCAGGCTCACCTGCTGCGCCCCGGCGCTCCCCTGCGGCGGCTGGCCGAGGGCGGCGAGGCGGCATCGGTGCTGCTCTACGGCCCGCCGGGCACGGGGAAGACCACCCTGGCGCGCCTGATGGCCGCCGGCGCCGCCCGCCGGTTCGTCGCCCTGTCGGCGCTGACCAGCGGCGTCAAGGAACTGCGCGACGTGATGAACGAGGCGCGCCGGCTCCGCGACGGCCGGGGCCTGCGCACCGTCCTGTTCGTCGACGAGGTGCACCGCTTCTCGAAGACCCAGCAGGACGCGCTGCTCGGAGCCGTCGAGGACGGGCTGGTCCTGCTCGTCGCCGCCACCACGGAGAACCCGTCGTTCTCGGTGGTGTCCCCGCTGCTCTCCCGCCTGTTGGTACTGCAACTCCAGCCCCTGGGCGAGGACGACCTCCGCGAGCTGCTGCGCCGCGCGGTGAAGGACGAGCGCGGCCTCGACGGCGCGGTCTCGCTCACACCGGAGGCCGAGGACGCCCTGGTGCGCCTCGCGGCCGGTGACGCCCGCAGCGCCATGACCGCGTTGGGAGCGAGCGCCGACGGGGTGACGGGTACCGGCGGCACCGTGGTCGACGTCGCGGCGGTGGAGCGCGCCGTCGCCGAGACCACGGTGCGCTACGACCGGCAGGGCGACCAGCACCACGACGTCGTCAGCGCGTTCATCAAGTCGATCCGCGGCTCGGACCCCGACGCGGCGCTGCACTACCTGGCGCGCATGCTGGTCGCCGGCGAGGATCCGCGCTTCATCGCGCGGCGCCTGGTGGTGCACGCGAGCGAGGACGTCGGGCTGGCCGATCCCACGGCCCTCCAGGCCGCCGTCGCCGCGGCCCAGACGGTCCAGCTGATCGGCATGCCCGAGGCCCGCCTGGCCCTGGCCCAGGCCACCGTGCACCTGGCCACGGCACCGAAGTCGAACGCGGTGATCGTGGGAATCGACGAGGCCATGTCCGACGTCCGGGCGGGCGCCGTCGGCGAGATCCCCGCGCACCTGCGCCACAGCCGCTACACGGGCGCCAGGGAACTGGGCAACGGGGTCGGCTACCGCTACCCGCACCGGGCCCCCGGGGGAGTGCTGGCGCAGCAGTACCCGCCGGGCGACCTCGTGGCGAAGGACTACTACCGCCCCACCCGGCACGGCGGCGAGCGTGACCTGCACGAGCGCCTCACCAGGCTCCGCCGTGTCGTCAGGGGCGAGGAGCCGTAGCGCCGGGAGGGCGCGAAAGGTGTCGCGCAACCGAGGAACCGGCCTCATGGGTGTGAGGCCGGTGCCGGGGCGCGTCGCACGGCGGGCGAGGCGCCGGCCGCCCGCCGCACGAGCCGTCCCGACGGGCCCGGGCGGCGGGGGAGGCGGGTCCGCGTCAGGCGACGGCGGTGCCCTCCAGCTCGACCATCTGACCGGGGATCGCCAGCCGTGTCACGCCGAGCATGGTGGTGGTCGGCGCGACGCCGGCCGCTCCCAGGCGGCCCGCCAGCACACCGTAGTGCTGGAAGAGCACATCGACGTCGGTCGTGTAGACGTTCAGCCGGACGAGGTTCGAGAGGGTCATGCCCGCCTCGGCGAGGACCGCCTCGATGTTGTCGACGGCCAGCGCCAGCTGCGCCGCCATGTCACCGTCGTGCTCGGGCTTGCCCTCCTTGCTCATCGCCGTCTGGCCCGAGATGTACAGGGTGCGCGAGTGCCCGGAGACGACCTCGCCCTGGTTGAAGCCCATCTCGACCGACCACGACACCGGGTTGACCGCGTTACGTTCCATTGCCGCACCTGCTCCATTCGGTTCATGACACCGCGCACGCTCGTCACATCGGCGACCGCCGCGCTCTGACGTCGTGCGATGAACCCTGCCAGGAAAACGTGACACCCTTGGTCATGTATTCGCTAGGGTCTTCCCATGCGCGCCGACCGGTTGGTTTCCCTGGTCCTGTTGCTGCGTCAGCGAGGCCGGATGACCGCCGAGACACTCGCCCGCGAGCTGGAGGTGTCGACCCGTACGGTGCTGCGCGACATCGAGGCGCTGTCCGCTGCGGGGGTCCCGGTCTACGCGGAGCGCGGGCGGCACGGCGGCTTCGCGCTGCTGCCGGACTTCCAGACGGCGCTCACCGGCCTCAACCACGACGAGGCGCTCGCCCTCGTGGTCGCGGGATCACGGCGCGGCGCGCAGCTGTTCGGTCTGGGATCGGCGCTCGCCTCAGCCGTGCTGAAAGTGGTCGACGCGCTGCCGGAGGGGCTGCGGGACACGGCCGTGGGAGCGGCGCAGCGGCTGCTCATCGACCCCGAGACCGATCTGCTCTCGCGTCGTGTGGCCCCCGAGGAGGTCTCCGACTCCCTCGCCGCCGAGGTCCGGCGCGCGGTGTTCGCCGGGCACAAGCTGCGGATCTACTACGAGGCGGTGGGCCGGCTCCCGCAGTGGCGCACGGTGGACCCGATCGGCCTGGTCACCGTCAGGGACCAGGGCTACCTGCTGGCCAAGCGGGGCGCCGAGGACCGTACCTACCGGCTGAGCCGGGTCCTGGCCGCCGAGGAGCTCGACGAACCGGCGCAGCGTTCGGACACGGTCGACCTGGACCGTGCCTGGCGCGAGCGCAACGTGCGGTTCCGGACCGGCGGCGACACCACCACCGTGGTCGTCAGCGTGGACCCCGAGCGCCGGGAGCACCTGGTCGCCACCGCCCTCGCGGTCCGCTCCGAGGAGACCGACGAGGGCGGCCGGCTCCGGCTGCACGTCGACTTCCAGGACGCGCGGCACGCGGAGTGGGCGCTGTGGCAGCACGCCATGTACGCGGAGGTGGAGGAGCCGCAGTGGCTGCGTGCCGCACTGCACCGTCGCGCGACGGTGATCGCGGCCCGCTACGGGGCACCGGCCTGAGAGTTCCCCCCACCCCCGCGAGGCCCTGGGCCGGCCTCGCGGGGGCGGGGAGGAGAGTCAGGTGCGGGTCCAGCGCTGGTTGCTGCCGTTGGAGCAGGTGTAGAGCTGGATCAGGGTGCCGTTGGCCGTGCCGGTGCCGACCGCGTCGAGGCAGAGGCCGGACTGGACGCCGACGATGGACCCGTCGGAGTTGAGGCGCCACTTCTGGTTGTCGCCGCCCCAGCAGCTGTAGATCTGGACCTTGGCGCCGTTGCCCGTGCCGGCGGCGTCCAGGCACTTGTCGCCGTACACCCTGAGCTCGCCCGCGTCGGTGGCGGCCCACTGCTGGTTGGTGGCGCTGTGGCAGTCCCACAGCTGGACCTGGGTGCCGTCGGCGGTGCCGGCGTTGGGCACGTCCAGGCAGCGGCCCGAGCCGACGCCCTTGATCTGTCCGCCGTCCGCGGGGGGCTCGGAGGAGCCGCCGCCGTTGAGCGCGTTGAGGACGGCGGTGTAGGCGGCCTTCTTGCTGCCGTCGTTGTTGAACAGCAGCGGCGTCTGCTCCGACCGCCACGAGTCGCTGTCGCGCACACCCCAGACGGTGATGCCGAGGCAGCGCGCCACGGCCAGGCAGTCGTTGGTCACGTTGGCGTACGTGGAGGCCGGGGCGCCCTGGATGTCGAGTTCGGTGATGGCCACGTCGACCCCGAGGGCGGCGAAGTTCTGGAGGGTGGTGCGGAAGTTGCTGTTGTAGGGGCTGCCGCTGTTGAAGTGCGACTGGAAGCCGACGCAGTCGATCGGCACGCCGCGCTGCTTGAAGTCCCGGACCATGGCGTACATGGCCTGGGTCTTGGCCCAGGTCCAGTCCTCGACGTTGTAGTCGTTGTAGCAGAGCTTGGCGGACGGGTCGGCGGCGCGTGCGGCGCGGAAGGCGACCTCGATCCAGTCGTTGCCGGTGCGTTGCAGGTTGGAGTCCCGTCGGGCACCCGAACTGCCGTCGGCGAAGGCCTCGTTCACCACGTCCCACTGCGCGATCTTGCCCTTGTAGTGGGCCATCACGCCGTTGATGTGGTCGATCATCGCCTGGCGCAGCGCGCTGCCGCTGAGGCTCTGCATCCAGCCGGGCTGCTGGGAGTGCCAGGCCAGGGTGTGGCCGCGCACCTTCTTGCCGTTCTGCACCGCCCAGTTGTAGACGCGGTCGGCGGCGGAGAAGTTGAACTGACCCCGCTGCGGTTCGGTGGCGTCGATCTTCATCTCGTTCTCGGCCGTCACCATGTTGAACTCACGGGCCGCGATCGACGTGTACGCCGAGTCGCCGAGCTTGCCCGAGGCGATGGCGGTGCCGAAGTAGCGGCCGCTCTGCGCCGCCGCGGCACCGAGCGTGCTCTCGGCGGCGTGCGCGGTCGGCGGCGGCGCCACCAGTGCGGTGGCCGTGCCGAGGACGCCGACGAGCAGCGCCAGCAGCAGGCCGCGGGCCTTGTGGCGGACATCGGGTCTGGGGAGGGCGTAGGAGCCCATGGCTGTGCCTCCAAGGGAGTAGTCACGGGAGGACTGGAGCGCGGGGAGGTCGGTTTCCCAGACACGGATGATTGGGCTCTTGTCGATGCTCGGTCAACACTCCGTGCAAGAAAAATTTCTGTTTTCTTCCGAAAGTTTCGACCTTCTGTACACGTGCGCAGGTCGGGGGAGGGTGCGGCTTGTCCCGGCGCTCGTTCCGTATGGAATGTGGTTTCACGCCGGGTATCTGGCCTGAATGTTTCGAAGAGTCATACGAACGTGCGAGAGCTGTTGACGGCGTTCCCCGGCTCCCTATGATGCAGAGCGCTCGACACCCCGACTGCTGTTCGACATCACGAACGGATCGTGTCGCCGAGTCGCTCCATCACACCGCAAGGAACCACCCACCCGAGTCGAGGGAGTTCCCATGCACAGAGCAAGTTTCCGCCGCGGGCGCCCGTCCGCGGTGCTCGCCGCCACGCTCGCGGCGCTCGCCGCGCTGGCGGCGACGCTCGTCGCCACCCCGGCCCGGGCAGCCGAAAGCGGCGCCCTGCTCGGGGTCGGTTCGAACCGGTGTCTCGACGTGCTGGGCGGCAGCCAGACCGATGGCACGCTCCTGCAGATGTACGACTGCTGGGGCGGGGACAACCAGCAGTGGACGTCGACCGACACCGGCCGGCTCACCGTGTACGGCACCAAGTGCCTGGACGTTCCGGGGCACGCCACCACGCCCGGTACGCGGGTGCAGATCTGGTCCTGCTCCGGCGGTGCGAACCAGCAGTGGCGGGTGAACTCCGACGGCACGGTCGTCGCCGTCGAGTCCGGCCTGTGCCTGGAGGCCGCGGGCGCCGGTACGGCCAACGGCACGGCCGTGCAGATCGGAACGTGCAACGGTGGCAGCAACCAGAAGTGGACCGGCCTGACCGGGACACCGCCGACGGACGGCCCGTGCTCCCTCCCGTCGACGTACCGGTGGACGTCCACGGGCGCGCTCGCGCAGCCGGCGAACGGATGGGCCGCGGTGAAGGACTTCACCACCGTCACGCACAACGGCAAGCACCTGGTCTACGCCTCGAACGTGGCGGGCTCCTCCTACGGCTCGATGATGTTCAGCCCCTTCACCGACTGGTCGGACATGGCGTCGGCCGGGCAGACCGGTATGAGCCAGGCCGCCGTGGCGCCCACGCTGTTCTACTTCGCGCCCAAGAACATCTGGGTGCTGGCCTACCAGTGGGGTGCGTGGCCCTTCATCTACCGCACGTCCAGCGACCCCACCAACCCCAACGGCTGGTCCGCCCCGCAGCCGCTGTTCACCGGGAGCATCTCCGGCTCCGACACCGGCCCCATCGACCAGACCCTGATCGCCGACGGCCAGAACATGTACCTGTTCTTCGCCGGTGACAACGGCAAGATCTACCGGGCGAGCATGCCGATCGGGAACTTCCCGGGCAGCTTCGGCTCGTCGTACACCACGGTCATGAGCGACACGAAGGCCAACCTGTTCGAGGGCGTACAGGTCTACAAGGTCCAGGGCCAGAACCAGTACCTCATGATCGTCGAGGCGATGGGCGCGAACGGGCGCTACTTCCGCTCCTTCACGGCCTCCAGCCTGAGCGGCTCGTGGACCCCACAGGCCGCGAGCGAGAGCAACCCCTTCGCCGGCAAGGCCAACAGCGGCGCCACCTGGACCAACGACATCAGCCACGGCGACCTGGTCCGCGACAACCCCGACCAGACGATGACCGTCGACCCCTGCGACCTGCAATTCCTCTACCAGGGCAAGTCGCCCACCGCGGGCGGCCCCTACGACCAGCTGCCGTGGCGGCCGGGCGTCCTCACCCTGCGGCGCTGACCCCCGGATTCCTGGAGCGCCGGGGCCTCGCGGTCGCCCCGGCCGGCCCGGTGCGTCGTTCGACCTGATCCCGTGGGAACCTTCGGCCGGGTGCCGGACACGGATGGGACATGGAACTGAACGACGACGGTCCCGACGAACCGGTCGGCGCGACGTCCGACCGGGAGCTGTGGGCGAGGGCCGTCGACGGTGATCGCGAGGCGTTCGGCCGGATCTTCGACCGGCACGGGAAGGCCGTCTACAACCACCTGTTCCGGCGGACGGCCGACTGGTCCGAGGCCGAGGACCTCACGTCGACGGTCTTCCTGCACGCCTGGCGACGCCGATCGGAGACGGTGCTGGACCGCGACTCGGCCCTGCCGTGGCTGCTGGGCATCGCCAACGGCCAGTTGTCGAACACCAGGCGGCGGCTGAGACGGGCCGAGGCGTTGCTGCACCGGCTCGTCTCGCACGAGGAGTCGGTGGGCGACCACGCGGACCGAGTCGCCTCACTGGTCGACGACGAGCGCCGGATGTCGGAGATCCACCGGGCGCTGGCCCGGCTGCCGCGGCACGAACGCGAGGTCGTCGAGCTCTGCGTCTGGTCGGGCCTGGACCAGCAGGCCGCCGCGGCGGTGCTGAAGGTCGCGGTCGGGACCGTGAAGTCCCGACTGCACCGGGCGCGCCGCCGACTCGGGGCCGACCTCGGCGGAGCCTGCGCCCCGCCGCCGTTCCGTTCCAGGAATCCCGTCAACGCGAAGGAGGCCGCACGATGAATGACGAGCAGGGCATTCCCGTGGCTCCTTCCGATCGTGATCTGCCGAACCATCGGCGGACCCGAGAGGAACTACTGATGAAGATCGGTCCCCAGACCAACAGGGCTTCGCTGCACCGCAGGTGGGGAGTGCCGCTCGGCGTCGCCACCGGTGTGACGGCGGTGAGCCTGGCGGCCGTGGTCGTCCTCGGCGGGACGGGGGACGCCGGGCCGGGTGTCGCCGACCCCGGGCGCGGCGGCGCAGGACCGGCCCCCTCCACGACGGCACCCGGCCCGGGCGCCTCGTCCCCGCCCGGCGCGACGTCCACCGAGTCCGGATTCACCATCACCGACGCGGCGACGACGCCGATCGACGCCGGGACCGTCACGCGGATCCTCGCCTCCTGCCTGGGGGCGGACGCCTCGCGGTACGACCCCGTCGTGGCGGTCCGTACCCCGCTCGCCTCTGCGGACTCCGACGGCGTGGTCGTCGCCGTGGACTCCGCCGGCCAGTACGCGCAGTGCCAGTCGAAGGGCGACAAGGGCAACAGTCCGGACTCCCCGCCCACCTTCATCAACGACCGCCTGTGGGGCACCGGTCGGGTCATCTCGTACTTCGACTCCCTGGTGGAGCCCGCCGGACGGGGCGAGTACCTCATGCTGGGCGCCGGGCACTACGCGTCCGACGTCGCCAAGGTCACCGTCAGCTTCGGCGAGGACCCGAAGGAGTACCCGGCCCGCATGGCGGGCGGCGCGTTCGTCTACGGGGCCGCGCTCTCCCCCGACACGCCTCCCGGCCCGCGCTACACGGGCCCGAGCCCCTACGTCCACGCCTACGACGCGTCGGGCAAGGAGATCTACGACCAGACCGAGGACCCGATCTTCACCGACGAGCAGTAGCCCGCGCTCCCGGGCGCCCCACCCCCTACCGCCGTATCACCGCACGTTGGCTCCCGGGTATGACGCCCGGCGCGTGGCCGCCCTTCCACTGTGTACCTCGCCGTCAGGCACCCATGGAAGGCGTCTCCCACGCGAAGGACGTACATGACCACAACCCCGGCCCCCGCGGTCCCCCTCGGGAAGGCCGCCGTCGGAGCCCTCGGCATACTGGCGCTGTCCACCGGCGCCCTGGAGTCGGTGGTGTCACCGACGATCCCGCTCCTGGAACGCGAACTGGACATGAGCCAGTCCGAGGGGGCGCTGCTCAGCATCGTCCTGCTCATCACCGGCGCGCTCGTCACCCCGCTGGCGGGCAAGTTCGGCGACCGCTACGGCGGCAAGAAGGTGCTGATCCGGCTGATGACGGTGGTGTCGGCCGGCGGCACGGTGTCCGCCCTGGCGCCGAACCTGCCCGTGCTGCTGCTCGGTCAGGTGTTGCAGGGCGCGATGGTGGGCGCGCTGCCCCTGTCGTTCATCGTGGTCCGCAAGCACCTGACCGCCGGGGAGTCCAAGGTGGCCATCGGCGTGGTCAGCGGACTCTTCGTCGGCGGGTCGATGGTCGGCATGCTGTCGGCCGGTCCGGTGGCGGAACAGCTCTCCCGCCACTGGATGTTCGCGCTGCCGACGATCGCGGTCGCCGGGGCCACCCTGGTCGTGAACAGGCTGATGCCCGACGATCCGCCCGGCCGCACGGACGGCGCCGGGATCGACTGGCCCGGCCTGCTGCTCCTGAGCGGGATGCTGGTCACCCTCATGCTCGTCCTGGCGCTGGCACCCGAGGCCGGTTCGCAGCCTTTCGCGCTCGTCGCGCTGGTCGTCCTGCTGGCCGTCCTCGTCACCGGGTGGGTGCGGGTCGAACGGCGGGCGACCGCGCCGATGATCGATCTGCGGATGCTGGCACGGCCCGCGATAGGGAAGGCGTGCGTGCTGACGTTCGTGATCTGCCTCGGCAGCACGACGGCGGTCTATCTGATCCCGCAGCTGCTCGACGAGCGCGGTGACGGATACGGGTTCAGCGCCGGGGCCACCGAGATCGGCTTCTTCCTGCTGCCCGGCGCCATCGCCGCCACGCTGGCCGGGCCGCTCGGCGGCATGGGGGACCGGCGGTTCGGCTCGCGTGCCGTGGTCACCACCGGCGTCGTCATGATGACCGTCGGCCTGCTCGCCGTGGCCGCCGTACACACCGAGGTCTGGCACCTCGTCGTCGGCAAGACGCTGATCGCGCTGGCCAACGGCCTGTGCGTCACGGCCATGATGACCAGCACCGCCACCGCCGTCGACCGGAACGACACCGGCATCGCCACCAGCCTGATCCTGGTGAGCCGCGTGCTCGGCTCCGCCGTCGGCGGGCAGCTCGGCGGTGCGCTGCTCACCGCCGGTACCCCCGCCGGGTCGGAGGTCGCGGCCGAATCGGCCTACGTCACCGGCTTCGTCATCGCCGGCGTCGTCGTGTCGCTGGCCCTGTTCGTCACCCGCACCCTGCGCAAGGGAGTCACAGCATGACCCGCACCGCACCGAGGCCCACCGTCCTGATCTCCGGGGCCAGCATCGCCGGTCCCGCCCTGGCCTTCCGGCTCAACCGCCACGGGTACCGGGTCACCGTCGTGGAGAAGGCCGGCACGATCCGCAGCGGCGGCTACCCCGTCGACGTACGCGGCACCGCGCTCGACGTCGTGGAGGAGATGGGGCTCCTGCCGCGCCTGCGCGACGCGCACATCGACCTGCGCCGGCTCACCTTCCTGCACGGGGACGGCAGCGAGGTGGCTTCAATCCACCCGCACGCCGTGACCGGCGGTGCCACGGGACGGGACCTGGAGATACGGCGCGGCGACCTGACCGACGCGCTGTACACGGCGGTCCGGGACGACGTGGAGTTCCTGTTCGACGACTCCGTCGACACCCTCGACCAGTGCGGAGCAGGCGTCGACGTCACCTTCCGCGGCGGCGGCAGTCGCCGGTTCGACCTGGTCTTCGGCGCGGACGGCATGCACTCGCGCACCCGGGAGATGCTGTTCGGCCCCGAGGAGCGGTTCCACCGGTACCTCGGCCACTGCTTCGCCGTGTTCCCCATGCGCAACACCCTCGGTCTCTCTCACGAGACCGTCATGTGGAACACCCCGGGCCGGGCCGCCGCCCTCTACGCCGTGGGGGACGAGGAAGAGGTGCACGCCTTCCTCGACTTCGCCCGGCCCACACCGCCCCACGACACCTTCCGGAACCCGGAGGCCCAACGGGCCCTGATCACCGAGGTCTTCGCCGACGCGGGGTGGGAGGTCCCCGGGATCCTGGCCGCCCTCCACGACGCGGACGAGGTGTTCTTCGACGCGGTCGGCCAGATCCGCATGCCCCGCTGGTCCAAGGGCAGGGCCGCGCTGCTGGGTGACGCGGCGCACGCGCCCTCGTTCCTCACCGGCCAGGGCACCAGCCTCGCCCTCATCGGCGCGTACCACCTCGCCGGTGCGCTGGCCGAGGGGGACCACGTGGCGGGCTTCGCCGCGTACGAGCGCGGCACGCGCGACTTCGTGACCCTGACCCAGGACCGGATCGGTGAGGGTGGCGGAATCCTGTTCCCGACCACCGCCGGGGCCCTGGAACAGCGCAACGAACGGCTGCTGAGCCTCAGCGGCCGATGAACCCCGCCCACGCCTCGCGCGACACGCGGATGACGGGGCCGGGCACGGCCTTGGAGTCCCGGACGAGTACGGCTTGCGTGTCGGCGGCTATCTCGACGCACTGGCCGCCTTCGGTTCCGCTGTAGCTGCTCCTGACCCAGGCGACCTCGACGCACTGGCCGCCCTCGGCTCCGCTGTAGCTGCTCCTGATCCATACGAGACCTGACGGGATGGCTGAGGACTCAGATCCGTTCATAGCGATCTCAGCAACCTTTCCACGAAGTCGAATGACTCTCGGGACGGGAGAGCCTGCGATCGGATGATCCCATAACGGGCGGCGGCGAGGGTCGTCTGTTCCGGTTGGGTCTGGAGGGCGCTGGTGCCCTGGGCTTCGGTGTAGACGAACCTCATCCCGTCCTTGCGCGCGATGACAGTGAACGCACCGTCCACACCGGCATTCTGCTCGCGGTCCGTTGGCATGACCTGCAGCTCGACGTTCTGCTTCTCACCGATGATGAGCAGGTGCTCCAACTGACCGCGATGCACGGCTCTGCCGCCCCAGGGGTGCCGCAGGGCCGCCTCTTCGAGCACGAAGCCGAGCAGTGGCGCAGGCCAGCGTCCGAAGATGTCCTGTCGTGCCAGACGGGCCACTACCCGCTGCTCGACGGTCTCCTGGTCCAGCACCGGGCGACGCATGTCGAGCACTGCCCGTGTGTACTCCTCTGTCTGAAGCAGACCGTTGAGTACATGGGTGTCGTACGCGAGTAGCTCAACGGCCTCCTTCTCCAGCGTCGCCATCCCCTGGAAGAACACCGGGTACTGCGCCCGCTCCACCTGCTCCTTCCACACCGTCAGCAACCCGCCCGCGTCCAGGACCTCGTCCGCCCGCTCGATGGTCCTGGGCGACGGGATGCGCCGCCCCTGTTCGTACGACGCGACCGTGGCCGCCGAGTAGCCGAGCCGTCGGCCGAACTCCTCGCGCTCCAGCCCCGCCCGCACCCGCAGCGTCTTCAACGTCTGGCCGAACGCGACGACCACCGGCTGCCCCGATGTGTCCGCACCCTCGCTCATCCCCACCGCCTCCCTGCCCCAACGCCGTGCACGCGGACCCGTCACGCCGCGCGCCTCGTACCCGTGCCGCCGTCGCGCGTACAGCGGGCCGCGTCGGTGCGTCACCACTGGTCACGCTACGCGACCGGCGCCACCGTTGTCGGCATGACGAACCAACCCGTCCTCGCCGGCGGCACCTTGAGGCGGACCTTCGAGATGCGCTTCACCTCGACCCCGCGCGGCGCCCGCCTCGCCCGCCGGCTGGCCGCGCACCGGCTGGACGCCTGGGGCATCCCGTACGGGACCCGTCCGCACGAGGAGATCGTGCTCGTGCTCGGCGAGTTGACCGCGAACGCCGTGCGGCACGGCCACGTCCCCGGCCGGGACTTCCACCTGCTCCTGCACGTGACCGCGCCCCATGGCACCGTGCGGATCGAGGTCACCGACAGTCGTGGCGAGCGCATGCCGCCGCAGCCGGAGGAAACGCGCGCTCCCGACGACGAGGGCACCGGTGGCCGGGGGCTGCTTCTGGTCGCCGCGCTCGCCGAGCGCTGGGGGTGGCACCCGCGGCCCGGAGGGCCGGGCAAGTCGGTGTGGGCGGAGTACGCGTTGCTCGTCTAGACCGTGCCGGCGCGGTCGCGCAGGAAGAGCGCGGCGACGACTCCGGCGAGAACGAGGGCCGCGTTGACGGCGATGGCCGCGCCCGCGCTTCTGGCGGGGACGACGGTGCCCGCGCCGAGGACACCGAACGTGCCCCAGGCCGGGGCGCGGAGCCGTCACCCGCGCATTCGGCCCGCCAGGGCCGCGCAGCCCAGGGCGAGCAGGGCGAGGACCTTCACGATCTCCAGGGCGATGTAGGCGAGGTGCGCGCGGGAGCGGTGTTCGGCCGGGTCCTCGCCCGCGAGCACCGCGTCGGACCGGCGGTTCAGGCGGGGGCGCACGAGGCCGAGCTGTACGACCAGCACGGCCACCGCGACGGCGGTGAGCGTCACGACCGCCGCGCAGGGCCCGCCGGTGGCGACCGCGACGGCCACGGTGACGGCCAGGACGGTCTCGGCGAGGTTCAGCGCGCGGAAGACCATCCGGCCGATGCCGAGTCCGATCGGGATCGTCACCCCGGGCGCCCGGAACTTCAGCGGTGCCTCCAGGAAGGAGATCGCGAGCACCATGCCGAGCCACAGGAAGATGACGGCGCCCGCCACGGCTGCCGACGTCGAGTCCATCGCGGAGACCTCGCTCTTCTCGGTGTCCTTCTGGTCGCGCCCCCCGTGCCAGAATGTACGACCACGTCCACGCCGCCCGTTCCGCGCCCCCCGCACGTCCCTCCCGAGGATCCCGTGAGCAAGCCCGCCGCCCGTGAACCGCAGCGCCGCAACGCGCGGTCGAACCGGGCGCGCATCCTGGCCACCGCCCGCCGGGAGCTGGGCCGGAACCCGGACACCACCCTGGAGGAGCTGGCCCGCGCCGCCGGTGTCGTCCGGCGTACGCTTTTCGGCCACTTCCCGGGGCGCGCGGCGCTCCTGGAGGCCCTGGCCGAGGAGGCGTCCGAGGTGCTGCGGGGCGCGATGGCCGCGGCACCGGGTCCGGCCGAACCGGCGGACCGGGCGCTCGCGCACTTCACGCTGCTGATGTGGCCCGTGGGCGACCGCTACCGCATGCTGCTGGCGCTGGCCCGGCACGATCTGGGCGTGGAGCGCGTGTCCGAGATCCTGGCCCCGGCCCGCGCCGAGGTCACCGCCATCCTGGAGCGCGGCCAGCGGGACGGGGTCTTCCCCGCCCATCTGCCGCCCGCCGCGCTGAGCGCCGGACTCGAGGCGATGGTCGTCGCGCTCCTGGAGCAGGTCAACACCGGTGTCCTGGAGGACGACGGCACCCGGGCGGCCGTGGCCATTCTCATCGCGGCCGGGGTGCCGGAGCAGCCCGCGCGGACCGTGGTCGAGGGCGTGGGTCCCGCGGTGCTCGCGCAGTCCGTCCCGGCCGAGTAGGCCACCCCCGTTCAGCAGGCGCCCCCCGGTCGGGGGCGCCTTATTTGCACGCCCGTGTGCAACAAACTACTCTGTTCTTGTCTGCTCACTCATGGGCAATTAACTCGCCCTCGCTTGTTTCCGGGAGCCTCCATGCCCCTACTGGCCACCACCCCCGTCGAGAAGATGACCGGGCCCTACGCCCGGCGCTGGTGGGCCCTCCTGGTGCTCTGCCTGAGCCTGCTGATCGTCGTCATGGCCAACACCTCCCTGATCGTGGCCGCCCCGGACATGACCACCGACCTGGGCCTGAGCAGCAGCGACCTCCAGTGGGTCATCGACGGCTACACCGTCCCGTACGCCGCGCTGATGCTGGTGCTCGGCGCGATCGGCGACAAGTACAGCCGTCGCGGTGCCCTGGTCACCGGTCTGGTGATCTTCGCGGGCGGTTCGGTGATGGGCAGCCTGGTGCACGAGACGGGGCTGGTCATCGCGGCCCGGGCGGTCATGGGCGTCGGCGCCGCCGTCGTCATGCCGGCCACGCTGTCCCTGCTGGTCGCGGTCTTCCCGAAGGGAGAGCGGGCCCGCGCCATCACGGCCTGGACCGCCACCTCGGGGCTCGCCATCGCGGTCGGTCCGCTGGTCGCCGGATGGCTCCTGGAGGACCACGCCTGGGGCTCGACCTTCCTGGTCAACGTCCCCGTCGCGGTCCTCGCCGTCGTCGGCGCGCTGGTCCTCGTACCGCCGTCCCGGGCGGCCGGCATGGGCCGTATCGACTTCGTGGGCGGCCTGCTCTCCATCGTCTCCGTCGGCAGCCTGGTCTACGCGACCATCGAGGGACCGCACTTCGGCTGGGGCGCCGGTCCCGTCACCGCGGCCGTCGTCGCCGCCGTCGGCCTGATCGGCTTCGTGGCCTGGGAGCTGCGCCACCCGCACCCCATGCTGGACGTGCGGCGCTTCCTGCTGCGGCCCTTCAGCGGCTCCATGCTGGCGGTGCTGTTCTTCTTCTTCGGCACCTACGGCGCCATCTACTACGCCACGCAGTTCCTCCAGTTCGTGCTCGGCTACGGCGCGTTGGAGACCGGCGTACGGCTGCTGCCGCTGGCCGGTGCCGTGTTCGTCGGCGCGGCGGTGACCGGGCGGCTGACACCGAGGCTCGGCGTGAAGGCCATGGTCGGCTCCGGCATGGCCATCGGCACCGTCGGTGTCTTCCTGCTGGTCCTGATCGACCAGGGCTCCACCTACGCCGACTTCCTCGCCCCGATGCTGCTGCTCGGCCTCGCTATCGGCCTCAGCGTCTCCCCGGCCACCGACACCATCATGGGATCCTTCCCGGAGAGCGAACTGGGCGTCGGCGGCGGCGCCAACGACACCGCGCTGGAGCTCGGCGGCTCCCTCGGCATCGCCGTCCTGGGCTCCCTGCTCGGCACGGCCTACCGGGACGAACTGGCCGGCCTGGTCGGCGACCGGCTCCCGGCCGCCGCGCTGGACACCGCCCAGGACTCGGTGGGCGGCGGACTGGCCGTCGCCGAGCGGCTCGCCACCAGCCCGGCCGCCGGACCCGAGCAGGCGCAGGCCCTCGCCGACGCCGTGAACAGGGCCTTCGCGCACGGCGTCGCGACGACCAGCCTCGTCGGCGGCATCATCATGGCGGCCGGCACCCTGATCGTCCTCGCCGTCCTGCCCGGCCGCCGCGCCCGGCAGGCCGCCGAGCGGCAGACGACGCAGGCCCCGGCACAGGGCTCGGCGCAGGACCGGGACGCGGAACTGAGCAACTCCCGGGGCTGAGCCGCGCCCAGGGTGGGCCGGGCCGAGGGGTGAGCCGCGCCCCGGGGCTGAACAGCGCCGAGGCGTGGGCCGTTCCCAGGGCTGGGCGGCCCCGCCCGCGGTCCGTCACTCGGCCGGGGCCGCCGGTTCCTCCTCGGCGCGGGACCGGGACGCCGAACTGGGCAACTCCGTTCCCTGGACTGGGCGGTTCCGCCCGCGACCCCTCACTCGGCCAGCGCCGCCAGTTCCTCCGCCGTGCGCGGGCCCCTCGCCGAGTCCGCCAGCAGACCCCGCGCCCGCAGCAGTCCGGCCGCCGCGACGCCCCAGGGGAGCCGGAGCCCGGCCTGCCACAGCAGATCGGTGCGGGCCAGCGTCGGGGCGGTCGGGCCGGCGCGCACCCCGTCCGGGGTGAGCAGGGCGGCGTCGTCGGACCAGCGCAGGGCGAGGTCGACGTCGTGGGTGGCCATCACCACGGTGGTGCCACCCGCGCGCAGCCCGTCCAGGGTGGCCAGCAGCCGCTCCTGGCCGTCCGGGTCGAGCCCGGCGGTCGGCTCGTCGAGGATCAGCACCCGGGGCCGCATCGCGACCGCCCCGGCGATCGCGGTGCGCTTGCGCTGGCCGTACGACAGCAGGTGGGTGGGCCGGTCGGCCAGCGCCGCGATGTCCAGTGCGGCGAGCGCCTCCCCGACCCGGGACCTGACCTCCCCGTCGGGCAGCCCCAGGTTCAGCGGACCGAAGGACACGTCCTGGCCGACCGAGGCCGCGAAGAGCTGGTCGTCGGGGTCCTGCACCACCAGCTGCACCGTGGTCCGCAGCCGGGTCAGCCCCCTGCGGTCGTAGGACACCGGCTCCCCGCCGAGCGTCAACGTCCCCGTACGCGGCCGCAGTCCGCCGCTGAGCAGCCGCATCAGCGTCGTCTTGCCGCTGCCGTTGCGGCCCAGCAGCGCCAGTGCCCGCCCCTCGCGCACCGCGAAGTCCAGGCCCACCAGCACGTCCGGGCCCTCCTCGTACCCGAACGACGCGCCCCGCAGGGCGACCAGGGCCGGTTGTGGTGACTGCGCCGGTCCGCTCACGACAGGGGTCCTTCCAGTACGAAGGTGAGAGCGGCCAGCGCCGCCAGCAGGGCGACACTCGCCGCCGTGAACGGCACCGAGACGCGGGCCTCGGGCACCAGCACCCGCAGGGTGCCGTCGTAACCGCGCCCGGCGAGCCCGGTCTGCAACCGCGCCGCCCGGTCGAAGGCCCGCACGAACGCCGTGGCGCCGAGCCCGCCGAGGGAACGCCAGGACGCCGCCCGGGTGGTGTGCCCGAGCCGCGCGGCCTGCGCCTGACGGACGCGGCGCACGGAGTCGAGCAGCAGGAAACTCATCCGGTACGTCACCAGCGCCACGTCCACGACCGGCGCGGGCACCCCGGCCCGCACCAGCCGCGGCAGCAGGTCGGACATCGGCGTGGTGAACGCGAACAGCAGCACCCCCAGCGAGGCCGCCGAGGTGCGCAGCAGCAGCCCACCCGCGCGGACCGCACCGCCGTCCGCCGCCGTCAGGAACCCGCCCGGGCCGCCGACCCGCACCAGCAGCGGCAGCGCCCCCGTCACACAGAAGCCCAGCGGCACCCGGTACGCCCGCCACAGCCGGCGCCCGGGCACGCCCGCCGGGCCGAGCAGCACCGTGAGCGCCGCCACCAGCACCAGCGCCGCACCCGGCCAGGGCGGCAGCGAGATCGCGAGCACCGTCAGGCCCAGACCGAGCACGGCCTTGTCCACGGGATGGCGGCGCCGCCAGCGACTGGCGTGCGCCGCCGCGTCGATCGGCAGCACTCAGTCCCCTTCGGGGGTGTCACGCGCCGCCGCGGCCCCGGCAGCCGCCAACGTCCGCTCCTCGCCCTGCCGTCGGCCCCGGCGCAGCCCGAAGTAGTACGCCAGCACGCCCGCGCCGAGCGCCGCCTGAAGGGCGAACAGCGCCGACTCGACCTCCCCGGAGGGCGGTTCGTACAGCGGGGAGAACCACGGCTCGTAGTCCGGCTCGATCTCGGTGATCGCCGTCTCCGCCTCCGCGTCGGCCCCGGTGAACGGCTCCTCCTTGTGGTCGCCGAGCCCGAGGACCAGCGGCAGGACCGCCAGCGCGGCCACGGCGAGCAGCAGCAGGGCGTTGATCTTCGCGTTGCGGCTCATCGGGCCACCGCCTCCCGCTTCCGCTCGCCGGACCGGGTCAGCAGCACGCCCAGCCGGGTCAGTTCGCCCCCGCTGGACTGCACCAGCAGCCGCATCACGATCACCGTGAGCAGACCCTCGCTCACCGCGAGCGGGATCTGGGTCACGGCGAAGATGGACCCGAACTTGCCGAGCGCGCCCAGGAATCCGCTGCCCGGGTCGGGGAAGGCCAGCGCCAGCTGCACGCTGGTGACGCAGTACGTGGACAGGTCGGCGACGAACGCCCCGAAGAACACGGTGACCATCAGCGGCACGCCCCAGCGGCGCAGCAGCCGGTAGACGCCGTACCCGGCCCAGGGACCGACGACGGCCATCGAGAAGACGTTGGCGCCGAGCGTGGTCAGCCCGCCGTGCGCGAGCAGCAGCGCCTGGAAGAGCAGGGTGATGGTGCCCAGGACCGCCATGACCGGCGGCCGGAACAGGATCGCGCCCAGACCGGTGCCGGTGGGGTGCGAGCAACTCCCGGTGACGGACGGCAGTTTCAGGGCCGACAACACGAACGTGAAGGCTCCGGAGGCGCCGAGGAGCAGCGTGCTCTCCGGGTGCTCCCTGACCTCACGGGTGAGTGACCGGACTCCGTGGACGACGAACGGCGCGGACGCGACACTCCAGGCGATCGCGTGCGCCGGTGGCAGAAAGCCCTCGGCTATGTGCATGGCTCAGCAGACCCTCTCCAGCACCTCGTGGATGGACGACGCGCCTTGGCCGGTCTCCTGGCTTACGGGTACCACCGCCCGTGCTCCGCCTTCCCGGACCGCAAGCGGTCCAGTGGCTGCCCCTGGGGGCCGGAGCCGGACTTCCCGATTCACAGTGGCGAGGGCCGCACCGGCATCACACCGGATTTCCCGTTCACCAAGGCGTGGCGACAGTAGTGCTCCTGCGGGGGTGGACACAAGCAGGCCCCGGCCCTGTGCGAACGCCCGGCACCGCGTGCGGGGGCCGCGCGGAGGTCAGCGGGAGCGGCCCCGCTCGGGCCGCCGGACCACCATGCTCCGCAGCCGGGTGGTCAGCGCGGTGGCCGCGGCCGTGAGGAAGACGAAGCTGTACGTGATCTGGAGCATGGTCACGACCCGCGCGGCCTGGCCCCGCGGGGTGATGTCCCCGTACCCGACGGTGGCGAGCGTCACCACGGTGAAGTACAGCGCGTCGATCCTGGTCTCCAGGCCGTGGAACTCGCCCGGCGACTTGGCCAGGGAGTAGTACGCCGCCGAGAAGACGTGCACGGACAGGACGATCAGCAGCGAGATGACCACCCCGGGGCGGCTGTCCGGACGGTCGAGGAGGACGTGCCGGATCTGCCGCAGCAGCAGCACGGCCACGACGGTCAGCAGCACGGTGAACAGCGTCCAGCTCAGCACGGGCCGCTGCGGGCCCAGGTTGTCGAGGGGGAGCAGGAAGTAGGCCACGACCACGGCGACGGCGATCCCGATCCGCAGGAGCCAGGGCCGGACGGCGTGCCAGACGGTACGCGGGTGCGGGTGCGGGTGCGGGTGTGCGGTCCGGCGGTCCTTCACCGTGCCGCTCCCGTCCTCGGCGCCCCGCCCGGGGCCCCGCCCGCCTCCGGCCCGGGCCCGCGCACCAGCTGCGCGACGACGAACGCGACGACGGAGGCCACGACGATCAGCGGCATCTGGTCGTGCGAGTCCCGGCCCATCAGCAGCACCGCCAGGACCGAGCTGGCCAGCGGCAGCCCCGTCACCGCGGCCGCCGCGGCGGCGATGCCGAGGGCGAGGGCCGGGGTCGCGCCGAAGCCGGGCAGCCCGGAGCAGGCCAGGGCCGTCGCCGCGCCCAGCAGTACGGACGGGAAGATCGGGCCGCCGCGCAGGGCACCCAGCGCGATGCCCCAGGCCAGCCCCTTGCAGGCGACCAGCGCGACCAGGGCGCCCACGGACCAGGCGTGCGGGTGCGCGGCGAGCTGGGCGAGGGTGGCCTGGCCGGACAGCGCCGCCTCGGCCGGGGAACGACCGGTGATCAGCGCGTACGCGGCGACACAGACACCGACCGCGGTGGCGCAGGCGACGGTGCGCGCGGCCGTGTGCTGCCGCGTCCAGGTGACGGTCCGGCGGCCCAGCGCGCGGGCCAGCGTGATCAGTACGGCGATCAGGGCGGCCGTGGGCAGGCCCCACAGGAAGTCGCCCGCGTCCGGTCCGGCCTGCGGCGGAAGGTCGGGCAGGGCCAGCGCGCCGATGTCGAGCCCCGTCCACTGCCCGAAGCCGGTGAAGACCAGGGCCCCCGCCGCGCTGGCCAGCAGACAGGGCAGCAGCAGCGCCACCAGTTGGGTCCCGGCGAGCCCCGCCCCCTCGATGAGCAGGACGGCTGCCGCGATCGGACCGCCGAGGATGGTGGAGATCGCGGCGGTGGAGCCGGCCGTGGCGAGGATCGCGCTCGCCCGCTGGTCACCGCCGGCGCCCGCCCGCCGCACCGCCAGCAGTGCCAGCCCGCTGCCGACGGCCATCAGCGGCGCCTCGGGACCCAGCACCACGCCGAGCGGCAGCGTGGCCAGCGCGGCCAGCACCGCGCCGGGCAGCGCGCGGGGGCCTACGGGCGCCCCGCCCAGGCCGTTCACCGGGAGGTGGCCGCCGCCGCCCGGCATCCGGGTCACGATCGGCGCCAGGATCAGCCCGGCGAGGACCAGCGCGGGCAGCGGCCACCACCAGGGCGGGGTGTCGTAACCGGCCGCCTCGGGCAGCGAGGTCCACACCCAGTGCTGCAACTCGTGCTGGAACGCGACGAAGAAGAAGCAGGCCAGCGCGAGGGGAACGCCCAGCAGCACGCACAGCAGCAACAGCCGCCGGTAGCCGGGGCTGAGCAGGGTCTGCCGCAGCGACTGCTCGGCCCGGTCCGGGGCGGCGTTGGCCGGGGCGGTCACGGCATCCGCCCGCGCGGGCCCCGCCGGGGCAGCGGCCGACTCGTCACACGCCCTCCTTCTTCCGCCCCGCGGTCCGTCGGTCACCGGGGCCCGCGGGTGCCGCTCAGTTAACGCCAGGCCGGGGCCGCCCGCATGCGCACGCCCGGCACGCGGTTCACCCGTTCGGCGGGCCCGCCTGGCCGGGGTTCGCGGCCACCCGCAGGCTCTAAACGACCTGTCGGTGCCGACGGCGCCGGCGGGCGGCTGCCCCGTACGGGGGACACAGAAAGGACTCCGCTCATGAGCCAGCACGCCGAACCCTCTCCCGGCCGGCCGTCCCACGGCGGCGACGCCTCCTGGGCCCAGCGCTCGGGCGACCGCACCAGCGGCTGGGTGACCGGCGGTGTCGTCTTCGCGGGCGTACTGCTGCTGCTGAACGGCGCGCTCGCCGTCCTCCAGGGCATCGCGGCCATCTCCAAGGACGACGTGTACGCCCGCATCGGCACCTACGTCTACGAGATGAACCTCACCGGCTGGGGAATCATCCACGTCGTCCTCGGCGCGCTCGCGCTCGTCACCGGATACGGCCTGCTCAAGGACATGGCCTGGGCCCGGGTGGCGGGTATCGTCTTCGCCTCGCTGAGTCTGATCGCCCAGTTCCTGTTCCTGCCGTACGCGCCCGTCTGGTCCGTGATCATGATGGCGATCGACGTGTTCGTGATCTGGGCGCTGGCCAGCCGCCAGGACGACCCCTCCCGAGGCCGAGCCTGAGACGCCGCACCCACCACGCACGGCTACCACGACGCACGGTCACCCCGCATCCGCGGTGGTGACCGTGCGTCGTGTCCGGGTTCAACGGCGCCGCACGCTCCTCACCAGTGCCGTCGCCGCCGCCGCGGTGCCCAGCGCGGCCGCCGCCGTGCCCGCGAGGGCCAGGGCCCTGGCCCGGGGACCGGGAGCGGCCGGACGGGCGCCCGGCGCGGTGCCGTACGCGCTGCCCGGGGCCCCGGGGCCGCCCGGCAGGGCCGAGGCCAGCAGTTCCGCCAGGTGCACGCCCTCGTGGCCGCCGCTGTCGAACTCGTGGATCTGGGTACGGCAGCTGAAGCCGTCCGCGAGGACGACGGTCGACTCGTCCTCCGCCCGCAGCCGGGGCAGCAGCACCCGCTCCGCGCACGCCTCGCTGACGTCCAGGTGACCGCGCTCGAAGCCGAAGTTGCCGGCCAGCCCGCAGCACCCGGAGTCCAGTCGCTCCGCGTCCACCCCGGCCCGGCGCAGCAGCTCCTGGTCGGCCTCCCAGCCGAGCACCGCGTGCTGGTGGCAGTGCACCTGGGCCAGCGCCCGCGCGGACCGGTCGGGAACCCGCGGCGGCTCGTACCCGGGGGAGTGCTCGGTGAGCAGCTCCGACAGCGTCACCGTCTGCCCGGCCAGCCGCCGCACGTCCTGGTCGCCGGGGAACAGCTCGGCCGCGTCGGCCCGGAACACGGCCGTGCAGCTCGGCTCCAGGGCCACGACCAGGCCGCCCGCGCGGACATGCCCGGCCAGGGCGCGCACGGTGCGGGTGAGGACCTTCTCGGCGGTGCCCAGTTGTCCCGTGGAGATCCAGGTCAGCCCGCAGCACAGCGGCTCCGGTGGCAACTCCACCCGCCAGCCGGCCTGTTCGAGGACCCGCACCGCCGCCCGGCCGATGTGGGGGTGGAAGTGGTTGGTGAAGGTGTCCGGCCACAGCAGCACGGACCCGCGGCGGCCGTCACCCTCGGGCTCGTGCTCCGCGAACCACTGCTCGAAGGTCCGCTGTGCGAACAGCGGCACCTCCCGGTCGGCCACCCCGGCGAGCAGCACCGCGGCCTTCGACAGCAGCGGCGCGTGCGTGAGCGCGTTGACCACCGGCGCGAGCCGGGCGCGGCCCACCACCTGCGCGAGCGCCGGCAGCCAGCCCATGGACCAGTCCGAGCGCGGCCGGCGCCACGGCCGCCCGGCGTAGTGGTGGGACAGGAACTCCGCCTTGTACGTGGCCATGTCCACGTCCGCCGGACAGTCCTTCTTGCAGCCCTTGCAGGCCAGGCACAGATCGAGGGCGTCCTTGACCGCCTCCGAGCGCCAGCCGTCCCGGATCGCGCCGTCCCCGTGCCCGTCGAGCATCTCGAACAGCAGCCGGGCCCGGCCCCGCGTCGAGTGCTCCTCCTCACGCGTCACCTGGTACGACGGGCACATCACCGTGCCGTCGCTGGTGTGCTGCCGGCACTTTCCGACCCCGACGCAGCGGTTGGCCGCCTGGGCGAACGAACCCCCGTCGTGCGGAAAGCGGAAGTGCAGGTCGCGGGGTTCGAACGGGGCCCAGTCACCGCCGAGCCGCAGATGCTCGTCCAGCCCGTACGGCGCGACGACCTTTCCCGGGTTCATCCGGTCCAGCGGGTCGAAGACCGCCTTCAGCCGCCCGAACGCCTCGACGAGCCGGTCCCCGAACATCCGGGACAGCAACTCGCCCCGGCTCTGCCCGTCCCCGTGCTCGCCGGACAGCGAGCCGCCGAACTCGACGACCAGGTCGGCCGCCCGCTCCATGAACCTCCGGTACGCCGCCACCCCGTCCGCGGTGTACAGGTCGAACGGGATCCTGGTGTGCACGCACCCCTGCCCGAAGTGGCCGTACAGGCTCGGACCGGTGTCGCTCAGGTACCCGAACTCCTCGAACAGCTCACGCAGCCGGCGCAGGTAGTCGCCCAGCCGCTCGGGCGAGACCGCCGAGTCCTCCCAGCCCTCGAAGGTGTCGGGCTTCCCCGGGATGTGCGCGGTGGCGCCCAGACCGGCCTCGCGCACCTGCCACAGGTCCTGCTCGTGCGACGGGTCGTCCAGGAACGCGCAGTCGGCGTCGTGCTCGGAGCGGTGCACCGCCTCCAGCATCCGGTGCGCCCGCGCGTCGGCCTCCTCGACGGTGTCGCCGCCGAACTGCACCATCAGATAGGCGTTGCCCTTCGGCATCTGGGCCAGGGCCGTCGGGTTCAGGTGCTTGATCCGCTCGTCGCGGACCAGCCGGGCGTCGACGCCCTCCAGCGCGATCGGGTCGTGCGGCAGGATCTCGGGCACCGCGTCGGCGGCCTTGTCGATGCTGTCGAACCCCAGGACCAGCAGGGAGCGTTCCCGCACCACCGGCACCAGTTTCAGCTCCGCCCGCAGGACGGTGACCAGCGTCGACTCGCTGCCCACCAGCAGACCGGCCACGTCGAAGCCGTGCTCCGGCAGCAGGGAGTCCAGGTTGTAGCCGGAGACCCGGCGCGGGATGTCGGGGAACCGGCGGCGGATCTCGTCCCCGTAGGCGTCGCGCAGCGCGCGCAGCCGCCGGTAGACGGTCGCCCGCAGATCGCCCTGCCGCTCGATACGGGCGTACTCCTCGTCGTCCGTCTCCCCGCACCAGAAGCGGGTGCCGTCGTAGAGCAGCACTTCCAGCCGGGCGATGTTGTCGACGACCTTGCCGTGCGCCTGTGCGGTGGCACCGCAGGAGTTGTTGCCGATCATGCCGCCGAGGGTGCAGTTGGCGTGGGTGGCGGGCTCGGGACCGTAGCGCAGGCCGTGCGGGGCCAGGCGCCGGTTCAGGTCGTCGAGGACGATCCCGGGCTCGACGACGCAGGTGCGGGCCTCGGGGTCCACCGACTCGATCCGGGTGCAGTACTTCGACCAGTCGAGGACCAGGCCCGCGTTGGTGCACTGCCCGGCCAGGCTCGTCCCGCCGCCCCGCGACAGGACGGGCGCGCCGAACTCCCGCGCCACGGCCACCGCCTCCGCCCCGGCCTCCGGGGTGCGCGGGACGACCACGCCGATGGGGGTCTGCCGGAAGTTCGAGGCGTCCGTGGAGTAGGCGGCCCGGCTCCCGGCGTCGAACCTGACCTCACCGTCGACCCGCTCGCGCAGCGCGGCCCGGAGCGAGGCGGTGTCGAGCGGCGGCGGTGCCTCTTCGCGCGTGACGGGCTCGGGCAGATCCAGCGCACCCATGGGCACTCCTTCGTGGGTCGGCGTACGACCGTCGGCGCGACGGCGGTGTCCGCGCGGGCGCGACAGCCGTCGCTGAGTACCCGGTCCGGCGGCGGACAATCACTGGACACGGAGCCGCAGGGAGCCGCAGGGAGCCGCACGGAGTCGCACGGAGCGTCGTCGACCGTGTCGCTGTTGGGCCGAACGGGTGACTTGGCGTAAGAATTGGCTGGTGCAGGCAATGAAGGCGAGTGAAATCGGGGGAGCCGGTGAACAGCCACGACGTCACCGATGAACAGTGGGAAGGGCTCGCCCAGGTCGTGCCGCTGCGTGGGCGCGACGCCTGGCCGTCGGCGGTCGGCCACCGGGCGATGCCGGAGGCGGAGACGGAACGCCGCCGCCGCTTCGTCGTCCTCAGGGTCAACGTGTTCGCGGACGCCCGTGAGGTCGCCGAGACCCTGATGGCGGGGATCCCGGTGCTCCTGGACCTCACCAGCGCCGAGGGCGATGTCGCCAAGCGGGTCCTGGACTTCAGTACCGGCGTCGTCTTCGGACTGGCCAGCGGGATGCACCGGGTGGACCGCAACGTCTTCCTGCTGACCCCGGCGGGCACCGAGGTGAACGGGCTGATGGAGAGTGCGGTGGGGGTCCCGGGAGTGTGACGGTCCCCCGATCGTAGGAAAGCCGCCCGGGCAAAACGGTTCGCCGTCCGGCGCGGTCCTACGGTCCGCATATGGCAGCGTCACCTGCGTCCTCCGCGTCACCTGCGCCGTCCGGCCCGTCCGGCTCCTTCGGCTCATCCGTGTCGTCCGTGGCGTCCGTGTCGGACGCGTCCCTCGCGGTGCTCCCCGGGCGCCCCAGCGTCACCCAGTTGCGGCTGTCCGCCTTCGCCGGGCACCGGCGTGCCGTGCTGCGGCTCGGGCCGCTCACCGTGCTCGCCGGGCCCAGCGGCAGCGGCAAGTCCAGCGCGCTCAGGGCGTACGACGCCCTGGCCCGGCTCGGCGGCGGCGCGGAACTCGGCGCGGTGTTCCCGGACCCGGTCGCGTGCGTGCCCGAACGGGCCCGGCCCGACGCGCAGCACCGCCGCGGCTTCCGCATCGGCTGCACGGCCGACGGGGCCGAGGGGCCGGTGCACCTGGACGTCGCCGTACAGGCCGAGCCCGAGCTGCGCATCGTGGGGGAGCGGCTGACGGCGGACGGCGTGGTGCTCCTGGAGACGGCGCTGCGCGACCCGGGCCGCCGTGCCGTGCAGGCGGCCTGGCACACGGCCGGGTCGGCATCCGTGACCCGCGCCCCGCTGCCGGACGACCGGCTCGGCACCCCGCTGCTGCCGCTGCGGGTGGCCGGCAAGACGGACGGGCAGCGCAGGGTGCTCGCGGCGGCCGAGCAGATGGTCGTCGCCCTGCGCTCCGTCTTCGCCTGCGACCCGCGGCCGGGCCGGATGCGGGAGCCGGTGCCCACCGGTTCCGGACGGCTCCTCGGCGGCTGCGACAACCTTGCCGACGTGCTGTGGCGCACCCGCGCCGAGTGCGGCCGGCGGCACGCGCAGTTCGTCACGGCGGTACGGGCCGGATGCGCGGGCCCCGTCGAGGACGTCCTGGCCGAACCGGTCCTCGGCGGTGTGGTCCGCGCGCTCCTCGACCGGGGCGACGGCATCCGCACCGGACTGGCCCGCCTGGGCTACGGCGAGCTGCGCTACCTCGCCCTCGCGCTGGTGCTGTTCACCGGGCCCGGGGTGCTGGCGGTCGACCCGGCCGGCGAGGTGCCCGCCGCGTTGCAGACGCTCACCGTCGTCGCCGACGGCTTCGACCGGGGGCTGGACCCGCACCAGCGCGCCGAACTGCTCCGGCTGGCGGCGCGGATGTGCGACCGGGGGCACATCCGCTTCGTCGGAGCGGTCGCCGACGCGTCGTGGGTGGCGGGGGCGGCCGGGGAGGCGGGGGCGGACGGAGCGGGCGGCGTCACGGTGGTACACCTGAACCGTGAACGATCATCCCCGTGACCTCGACCTCGCGGCACTCCGGCGCAGACTGGCCGAGTTCGCCGCCGCGCGCGACTGGCAGCCGTACCACACCCCCAAGAACCTGGCCGCCGCGCTGAGCGTGGAAGCCTCCGAACTCCTGCAGATCTTCCAGTGGTTGACGCCCGAGCAGTCGGCCCGCGTCATGACCGACCCGGACACCGCGCACCGGGTGCGGGACGAGGTGGCCGACGTGCTGGCGTACCTCCTCCAGTTCTGCGAGGTGCTCGGCGTCGACCCGCTGGCCGCGCTGGAGGCGAAGATCGAGCGCAACGAGTCCCGCTTCCCCGTGCGCGAGGCGGGCGAACCGGAAGGCTGAGCCGGGAGGAGTCAACGACTCCGTTATCACTCTCCGCAGTCATGATCCGGCCAGAAATCAATAAGGTGTCCGAAGATTTCCCCCTTCCTCTAGCTTTTCGTCCCACACGCCTTCACTCTGGGTAGTGGACAGCGGAGTTCGGGCGGACGCGCCGCGAGCGCGTCGGAAAGACGGGGGCAGCGCATGGACGCTGTGCGGCTCATCGTGACGAGTGGGCGTGCCCTGGCCGCCGGTGGCGAGGTGCCGGACGTGCTGACGGAGGTGTGGCAGGTGCAGGCCCTCGCCCAGGCGATCGGCAGCCGCCTGGCAGTCCACGGCCCACCCGAACTGCGCGGCGAGGCCATCGGGTTGACCGAGCTGGCGGGCCGCGGCTGCGGAGTGCTGCACACCCCAAAGCTGGCCCCGGGCGAGCTGCGCGCCGCCCAGCTCACCGAACTGGGCGACGCCCGGCAGGCCCTGATGCGCCTGGGCACCCTGCTCGGCGAGACCGGCATCGCGCTGGTGGGCGTCGCCTGCGCCGCGGACGACGAGGCGACGTACTGGCAGTGCATGGAGGCCATCGACGCGGCCGACGAGTCACGGGACCGGGTCCTGGAGATGCTCCGGAAACTGGCGGACCGCGACGCGCACTTACCGGAGCGGGAGGCGGGCTAGTCTCCCGACCCGGGAGACCGGGCCGACCGCCGCTGGGCCCCGCGCTCCGCGCGCCGCGAGCGGAGCCTGAGCCCGACACCCGCGCCGAGCAGGCAGGATGGGAGACATGGATCTCCGCATCTTCACCGAGCCCCAGCAGGGGGCCACCTACGACACCTTGCTCACCGTGGCCAAGGCCACCGAGGACCTCGGCTTCGACGCCTTCTTCCGCAGCGACCACTACCTGCGCATGGGCGCCGTGGACGGCCTCCCCGGCCCCACCGACGCCTGGATCACCCTGGCCGGCCTCGCCCGGGAGACCAAGCGCATCCGCCTCGGCACCCTCATGACCGCGGGCACCTTCCGGCTGCCCGGCGTCCTCGCCATCCAGGTCGCCCAGGTCGACCAGATGTCGGGCGGCCGCATCGAGCTGGGCCTGGGCGCCGGCTGGTTCGAGGAGGAGCACAAGGCGTACGGCATCCCCTTCCCCAAGGAGAAGATCGGCCGCCTGGAGGAGCAGTTGGCGATCGTCACCGGCCTGTGGGCCACCGAGACGGGCAAGACCTTCGACTTCCACGGCAGGTTCTACGACCTCACCGACTCGCCCGCGCTGCCCAAGCCCCAGCAGGCCAAGGTGCCCGTGCTCATCGGCGGCCACGGCGCCACCCGCACCCCGCGGCTGGCCGGACAGTACGCCGACGAGTTCAACATGCCGTTCGCCTCGATCGAGGACACCGAGCGCCAGTTCGGCCGGGTGCGGGCCGCCGCCGAGGCGGCCGGCCGCGGGCCCGACGCCCTTACCTGCTCCAACGCCCTCGTCGCCTGCGTCGGCAAGGACGACGCCGAGGTCACCCGGCGCGCCGGCGTCATCGGCCGCCAGGTCGAGGAGCTGAAGGCCAACGGCCTCGCGGGCTCCCCGGCCGAGGTCGTCGAGAAGATCGGCCGCTACGCCGAGGCCGGCGCCCAGCGGATCTACCTCCAGATCCTCGACCTCGACGATCTGGACCACCTGGAGCTGATCTCCTCCCAGGTCCAGTCGCAACTGGCCTGAGACCGACCCTCGCACCGCCGAATAACCGAAGGCGCCTCTCACCCGCCCTGTGCGATGGTGTGACCGTCGTCCTGCCGGAGCCCCCGGGGAACACCCCCTGGGGGCTCTTGCGCGCACGGCACCCGCGCAGCACGTCCGTTGCACCGCCGACCCGGCCGGAGAGGCCCATGTTCCTGACCGTCACCACCACCGGTACCCCCGAGCGCCCCGCGACCGACCTCGGATTCCTGCTGCACAAGCATCCCGACAACGCGCAGGCGTTCTCCACCTCCTTCGGCACGGCCCATGTGTTCTACCCGGAGGCGGAGAAGCAGCGCTGCACCGCGGCGCTGCTGCTGGAGGTCGACGCGGTGGCGCTGGTGCGGCGCGGCAAGGGCAAGGGCCGCGGCGGCGCCCCCGACGCGGCACTCGCGCAGTACGTCAACGACCGCCCGTACGCGGCCTCGTCCCTGTTCGCCGTCGCGCTGGGCAAGGTCTTCTCCAGCGCCATGCGCGGCGTGTGCAAGGCCCGCCCCGAGCGCGCGGCCGAGCCCCTCCCGCTGCGCGTCGAGATCCCGGCACTGCCCGCCCGCGGCGGCCCCGACCTGGTACGGCGCCTGTTCGAGCCGCTCGGCTGGGCGGTCGACGTCGAGGCCGTCCCGCTGGACACCGAGTTCCCCGAGTGGGGCGACTCGCGCTACGTCCGGCTCGCCCTGGAGTCCGAGACCCTCACCCTCTCGAACGCCCTGCGCCACCTGTACGTCCTCCTCCCGGTGCTCGACGACGCCAAGCACTACTGGGTCTCCCCGGACGAGGTCGACAAGCTGATGCGGGCCGGCGGAGCCTGGCTGTATCACCACCCGGAGATGCGGCTGATCACCCACCGCTACCTGTCCCGGCGCTGGTCCCTGACCCGCGAGGCGATGGACCGGCTGGAGCTGGTCCGGCTGGCCGAGACCGACGACAGCGAGGTCGAGGAGATCGACAACGCCGTCGAGGCGGAGGCCGAGCAGGAGGCCAGGCCGACCCCGCTCGCCGTGCACCGCCGCGAGGCGATCCTCACCGCGCTGCGCGAGCACGGCGCCGCCCGCGTCCTCGACCTCGGCTGCGGCGAGGGCCACCTGGTGCGCGAGCTGCTCAAGGAGCCGCGGTTCACCGAGATCGTCGGCGTGGACGTGTCGGTGCGCGCCCTCACCATCGCCTCCCGGCGGCTCAAGCTGGACCGCATGGGCGAGCGGCAGGCCGCACGCGTCCGGCTCTTCCAGGGCTCCCTCGGCTACACGGACAAGCGCCTGAAGGGCTACGACGCCGCCGTCCTCAGCGAGGTGATCGAGCACCTCGACCTGCCGAGGCTGCCCGCCCTGGAGTACGCCGTCTTCGGCGCGGCGCGACCGGGCACCGTCGTCGTCACCACACCCAACGCCGAGTACAACGTGCGCTGGGAGAGCCTGCCCGCCGGACACGTCCGCCACCGCGACCACCGCTTCGAGTGGACCCGCGAGGAGTTCCGCGCCTGGGCCGAAGCGGTCGCCGAACGGCACGGCTACGGCGTGGAGTTCCGCCCCGTCGGCGACGACGACCCCGAGGTGGGTCCGCCCACCCAGCTCGCCCTGTTCACCCTGACCACCACCGCGACCTCGACCGAGAAGGAGGCGAAGGCCGCATGAGCACCACCGCTACCACCGACACCACCGTGCCGGCCCGCGCCCTGGCCGTCACCGACCTCTCCCTCGTCGTGCTGATCGGCGCCTCCGGCTCGGGCAAGTCGACCTTCGCCCGGCGCCACTTCAAGCCGACCGAGGTCCTCTCCTCCGACTTCTGCCGGGGCCTGGTCTGCGACGACGAGAACGACCAGAGCGCCAGCCGCGACGCCTTCGACGTCCTGCACCACATCGCGGGCAAGCGGCTCGCCGCCGGCCGCCGCACCGTCGTCGACGCGACCAACGTGCAGCAGGACGCCCGGCGTCAGCTGATCGAGCTGGCCCGGCAGCACGACGTGCTGCCCATCGCCATCGTCCTCGACGTGCCCGAGCAGGTCTGCGCCGAGCGCAACGCCGCCCGCACCGACCGCGCCGACATGCCCCGCCGGGTCATCCAGCGCCACACCCGCGAACTCCGCCGCTCCCTGCGCCACCTGGAGCGCGAGGGCTTCCGCAAGGTGCACGTGCTGCGCGGCACGGAGGAGGTCGAGCACGCCACCGTCGTCACCAAGAAGCGGTTCAACGACCTCACCCACCTCACCGGCCCCTTCGACATCGTCGGCGACATCCACGGCTGCGCCGCCGAGCTGGAGGCCCTGCTCGCCAAGCTCGGCTACACCGACGGCGTCCACCCCGAGGGCCGCACCGCCGTCTTCGTCGGCGACCTCGTGGACCGCGGCCCGGACAGCCCCGGCGTGCTGCGCCGCGTGATGTCCATGGTCAAGTCGGGCAACGCGCTGTGCGTGCCCGGCAACCACGAGAACAAGTACGGCCGCCTCCTGAAGGGCCGCAAGGTCCAGCACACCCACGGACTGGCCGAGACCGTCGAGCAGATGGACGCCGAGAGCGAGGAGTTCCGCGCCGAGGTACGGGAGTTCATCGACGGCCTGGTCAGCCACTACGTGCTGGACGGGGGCAGGCTGGTGGTCTGCCACGCCGGTCTGCCCGAGAAGTACCACGGCCGCACCTCCGGCCGGGTCCGCAGCCACGCCCTCTACGGCGACACCACCGGCGAGACCGACGAGTTCGGCCTGCCCGTGCGCTACCCGTGGGCCGAGGACTACCGGGGCCGAGCGGCCGTCGTCTACGGCCACACCCCCGTCCCGGAGGCCACCTGGCTCAACAACACCATCTGCCTGGACACCGGCGCCGTCTTCGGCGGCAAACTCACCGCGCTGCGCTGGCCGGAGCGCGAGCTGGTCGACGTACCGGCCGAGCGGGTCTGGTACGAGCCGGCCAAGCCGCTGCGCACCGAGGCGCCCGGCGGACACGACGGCCGGCCGCTGGACCTGGCCGACATCCAGGGCCGCCGGACGGTCGAGACCCGGCACGCCGGTCGGATCACCGTGCGCGAGGAGAACGGGGCGGCGGCCCTGGAGGTCATGAGCCGCTTCGCCACCGACCCCCGCCTGCTGCCGTACCTCCCGCCGACCATGGCGCCGACCGCCACCTCGGGCGTGGACGGCTACCTGGAGCACCCGAAGGAGGCCTTCGCCCAGTACGCGGCCGACGGCGTCGCGCGGGTGGTGTGCGAGGAGAAGCACATGGGTTCGCGGGCGGTGGCCCTGGTCTGCCGCGACGCGGAGGCGGCCCGCGCCCGTTTCGGGGGTGGGGGAGGGCCCACCGGGTCGCTCTACACCCGTACCGGCCGCCCCTTCCTCGACGACGCGTCCCTCACCGAGGAGATCCTGGACCGGCTGCGCGCCGCCGTCGGTGAGGCCGGCCTGTGGGACGAACTGGCCACCGACTGGCTGCTCCTGGACACCGAGCTGATGCCGTGGTCGCTGAAGGCATCCGGCCTGCTGCGTTCCCAGTACGCCGCCGTGGGCGCCGCCTCCGGCGCGGTGTTCCCGGGCGCGCTGGCCGCGCTGGAGGGCGCCGCGGCGCGCGGCGTCGAGGTGCGGGAGCTCCTGAACCGCCAGCGCGACCGGTCCGCCGACGCGGCCGCCTTCACCGACGCCTACCGCCGCTACTGCTGGCCCACCGACGGCCTGGACGGCGTCCGCCTGGCCCCGTTCCAGATCCTCGCCGTCCAGGGCCGCAGCCTGGCCGCGCTGCCGCACGACGAGCAGCTCGCCCTCATCGACCGGCTGGTCGAGCACGACGGCAGCGGCCTGCTGCGGACCACCCGCCGCCTGTACGTCGACACCGGCGACCCCGAGTCGGTGGCGGCGGGCGTCGACTGGTGGCTGGAGATGACTGGCCGCGGCGGCGAGGGCATGGTCGTGAAGCCCGTCGGCGCGCTCGTACGCGACGACAAGGGCCGCCTGGTCCAGCCCGGCGTCAAGTGCCGGGGCCGCGAGTACCTGCGGATCGTCTACGGCCCCGAGTACACCCGCCCCGACAACCTCGCCCGCCTCAGGCACCGGTTCCTGAACCACAAGCGGTCCCTGGCGATCCGCGAGTACGCCCTCGGCCTGGAGGCCCTGGACCGCCTCGCGGACGGCGAGCCGCTGTGGCGCGTGCACGAGGCGGTGTTCGGGGTGCTGGCCCTGGAGTCGGAGCCGGTGGACCCGCGGCTGTGACCGTCACTCACCGCGTCCCGCTCCCTCGGCACCGCCCTCGGCCGTCGCGTACGGCTGCGCGGCGGTGCCGGGGACCGGCGCCGTGGGGCGGTCGCGTGCCGCCAGGCGGCGGGTCAGCACGAGGAGCGGCTGGGTCAGCAGGGTCGTGGCCAGCGCCATGAACACCAGGACCGTGTAGAGCGGGCCGCTCACCAGACCCGCCTCCAGGCCGGCGTTCAGGGCGATCAGCTCGGTCAGGCCCCGGGCACTGAGCAGCACCCCGACGGTGCGCGCGTCGTGCCGGTCGAGACCGCCGAGCCGGGCCGACACCAGCCCGCTGCCGACCTTGGTGGTGACCGCCAGCACCGTCACCACCAGCAGGACCGCCCAGCCGGTGCCGGTCATGCTGTTCAGGGCCACGGACTGCCCCGACAGGACGAAGAAGAACGGCAGCAGCAGAGAGCTGATCTCGTGCAGCGGGCGCAGCAGGTCCGGGTCGAGTGTGCCGCCCTCCTCGCGGGGCGTCACCAGCCCGGCGAGCAGCGCTCCGAAGATCACGTGCAGCCCGAGCCAGTGCGTCACCCAGGCCGACCCCAGCGCGAAGCCGATGAGCAGCGCCAGCCGCAGCGAGGGTTCCAGACGGGTGCGCCACAGCAGTGTGCGCAGCACCGGCCGGGCCGCGAGCGCCATCACGGTGACGAAGCCGACGGCGAGCGCCGCCCGCCAGGGCCAGTCCAACGCCCCCTCGCCGGCCCCGCTGTTGAGCATCGTGCCCGCCAGCACCGTCCAGCACACCGCGTCCAGGACCCCGGCCGCCGAGACCGCCACCACCCCGGGCACGGTGCGGGTGAGGCCGTTCTCCCGCACGATCGCGGTCAGCACGGGCACCGCCGTTATCGACAGGGCGATGCCCGCGAACACCACCGCGGCGGTGGACGGTTCCCACCCTCCGCCCAGGTCGCGCAACGTGTCCCGGAAGAGCAGCGCGGCACCGCACCCCACCGTCATCGGCACCACGAACGCGGCCAGCGCCACGGTCACCGAGACGCGCGCCCGGTCGCCGAGGATCTTCAGGTCCAGCTCGTATCCCACCGCGAAGAGGAAGACCACCAGGGAGAACTGGGAGAACCCGGTCAGCGCCGGCCCGACGGCCGCCGGGAAGAGGCCGGCGTAGGCCTCGGGGGCGAGGGTGCCCAGCAGGGAGGGGCCGAGGGCGATGCCCGCCGCCAGCTGGCCCACGATGTAGGGCTGCCCGAGCCGCCGGGCCAGCCCGCCGCCCGCGTGCGCGGCGACCAGGATCAGAGCCGATGCGCCCACGAGGTGGGCGATCAACGCGTCAGGACTCAAAGTGTTTCCGCCTGCTCCGGGGTCCGAGGCCGGCCCGTCGTGAGCCGGCCGGCACTGCCAACCTCCACAGGATGGGCGCGGCCCGGCGTCGCATCGCAGGTCGCACACCGGACCCGGCCCGGGGCACGGGAAGCACGCGGGGCGGTCGTCCCCGTCCGGTGCTCCGGACTCCGCGCGGCGGGCGTCGGTGCGCCCGAGGGGCGCGTCCCCCCGGGGGCGTAGGGGCCGGAGCGCCCGGGTGCGCGAAAGCGGGGGGTGAACAGGCGCCCGAGTGGTCAGGATGGAGACATGGGATTCCAAGTCGACTCCGAAGCCGGGCGGCTCACCCGCGTCATCCTGCACCGGCCGGATCTCGAGCTCAAAAGGCTCACCCCCAGCAACAAGGACGCCCTTCTCTTCGACGACGTGCTGTGGGTGCGCCGGGCGCGCGCCGAGCACGACGGGTTCGCCGACGTGCTCCGCGACCGCGGGGTGGCGGTGCACCTCTTCGGCGACCTGCTCACCGAGACCCTGGACGTCCCGGCCGCCCGGCGGCTCGTCCTGGACCGGGTCTTCGACGAGAAGGAGTACGGAGTGCTGGCCACGGACCACCTCCGGGCCGCCTTCGAGACCCTGCCCGCCCACGAGCTGGCCGAGTGGCTGGTGGGCGGCATGACCAAGCGGGAGTTCCTGGACGCGCACCAGGAGCCGACCTCCGTGCGCTTCCACGCCATGGAGCTGGACGACTTCCTGCTGGGCCCGCTGCCCAACCACCTCTTCACCCGGGACACCTCGGCCTGGATCTACGACGGCGTCTCCATCAACGCGATGCGCTGGCCCGCCCGGCAGCGCGAGACGGTCCACTTCGAGGCGATCTACCGGCACCACCCGCTGTTCCGCGACGAGACCTTCCACCTCTGGTCCGAGGGGCAGGCCGACTACCCCTCCACCATCGAGGGCGGCGACGTCCTGGTCATCGGCAACGGCGCCGTGCTCATCGGGATGAGCGAGCGCACCACGCCCCAGGCCGTCGAGATGCTCGCCCACAAGCTGTTCGCCGCCGGCTCCGCCCGGACCATCGTGGCCCTCGACATGCCCAAGCGGCGTGCCTTCATGCACCTGGACACGGTGATGACGATGGTCGACGGCGACACCTTCACCCAGTACGCGGGGCTCGGCATGCTCCGCTCCTACACCATCGAGCCCGGGGCGGGGGAGAAGGACCTGAAGGTCACCGACCACCCGCCGGAGCACATGCACCGCGCGATGGCCGCCGCCCTCGGGCTGGGCGAGATCAGGGTCCTCACCGCGACCCAGGACGTGCACGCGGCCGAGCGCGAGCAGTGGGACGACGGCTGCAACGTCCTGGCCGTCGAGCCGGGCGTCGTCGTCGCCTACGAACGCAACTCCACCACTAACACCCACCTGCGCAAACAGGGCATCGAGGTGATCGAGATCCCGGGCAGCGAACTGGGCCGGGGCAGGGGCGGGCCGCGCTGCATGAGCTGCCCGGTCGAACGCACTGCCGTATAAGAATTCGGGATCTCGTATATAGTTCCAGAAGTTCCTCGTTCCCCGACCCGTACCTCTGGAGCGCCCTCATGGCGACAGTCCCGACCGCCCTCGCCGGCCGCCACTTCCTCAAGGAGCTCGATTTCACCGAGGAGGAGTTCCGCGGCCTGGTCGACCTGGCCGCCGAACTGAAGGCCGCCAAGCGGGCCGGGACCGAGACGCGGTACCTGACCGGCAGGAACATCGCGCTGATCTTCGAGAAGACCTCGACCCGCACCCGCTGCGCCTTCGAGGTCGCCGCCGCCGACCAGGGCGCCTCGACCACGTACCTGGACCCGGCCGGCTCCCAGATCGGCCACAAGGAGTCCGTGAAGGACACCGCCCGCGTGCTCGGGCGCATGTTCGACGGCATCGAGTACCGCGGCGACAGCCAGGCCAAGGTCGAGGAGCTGGCGGCCTTCGCCGGCGTCCCCGTCTACAACGGCCTCACCGACGACTGGCACCCCACCCAGATGCTCGCCGACGTGCTCACGATGACCGAGCACAGCGACCGCCCCCTGCGGGAGATCGGCTTCGCCTACCTCGGTGACGCCCGCTTCAACATGGGCAACTCCTACCTGGTCACCGGAGCCCTGCTCGGCATGGACGTACGCATCGTCGCGCCGAGGGCCTACTGGCCCGCCCAGGAGGTCGTCGACCGGGCGCACCAGCTCGCCGGGGCCAGCGGCGCGCGCATCACCCTCACCGAGGACGTGGCCGAGGGGGTGCGCGGCGCCGGGTTCGTCGTCACCGACGTCTGGGTCTCCATGGGCGAGCCCAAGGAGGTCTGGGCCGAGCGGATCAAGGCCCTCGCCCCCTACGCGGTGACCATGGACGTCCTGCGCGCCACCGGCAACCCGGACGTCAAGTTCCTGCACTGCCTGCCCGCCTTCCACGACCTGGGCACCAAGGTCGGCCAGGAGATCTTCGAGGCCCACGGGCTCGACTCCCTGGAGGTCACGGACGAGGTCTTCGAGTCGGAGCACTCGGTCGTCTTCGACGAGGCGGAGAACCGCCTGCACACCATCAAGGCCGTCCTCGTGGCCACACTGGCCTGACCAGGACCGTTATCCTGACCGGCGGCTCCGGAGCCACCCCTTCCGGCGCCGCCCGCGCGACCACCGTCGCGCCCCGCACCACCAGAAACGAGCACCACCCGCCATGCCCCCCTCCCGCGTCAAGTCCCCCCACCTCCTCCTCGCCGAATCCGGCGCCGACCGCGAAGGCCACGGCCTGAAGCGCACGATGGGGCTCTTCCAGCTCGTCTGCTTCGGCGTCGGAGCGATCGTCGGCACCGGCATCTTCGTCGGCCTGTCCGACTCCGTCGCCGAGGCGGGCCCCGCCGTCGTCGTCTCCTTCGTCCTGGCCGCCATCACCTGCGTGTTCACCGCCTTCGCCTTCGCCGAGCTGGGCGGCGCGATCCCGGTCTCCGGCTCCTCGTACTCCTTCGCCTACGCCGGACTCGGCGAGCGCACCGCCTTCCTCGTCGGCTGGTGCCTGCTCCTGGAGTACGGCGTGTCGGTCTCGGCGGTCGCGGTCGGCTGGAGCCAGTACGTCAACGAGCTGCTCGACAGCGTCCTGGGTCTCCGGCTCCCGCACGCCCTGTCCGCGGGCCCCGGCGACGGCGGCGCCGTCAACCTGCCCGCGGTGATCGTCATCGCGCTGGCCTGCGTGCTCCTGGTGCGCGGGGTGCGGGAGAGCGCCCGTGCCACGGCCGCCATGGCCGTCCTGAAGCTGGCCGTCCTGATCGCCTTCTGCGCCATCGGCTTCACCGCCTTCCGGGACGGCAACCTCACCCCGTTCTCCCCGGCCGGCCTCGGCGGCATCGGCGCCGGGACCACCGCCGCCTTCTTCTCGTACATCGGGTTCGACGCCATCACCACGGCCGGGGAGGAGGCCAAGAACCCGCGCCGGGACATCCCCGTCGCGATCCTGGTCTGCATCGGCGTGGTCACCCTGCTGTACTGCGCGGTCGCCGTCGCCGCGATCGGCGCCGTCGGCGGCGACCAGGTCGGCGGCCGGCCCGCCGCGCTCTCCTACGTCGTCGACGAGGTCACCGGCTCCGCGATCGGCGGCGGCGTGGTCGCCTTCGGCGCGGTCGTCGCCATCGCCTCGGTGGTGCTCGCCGTGATGTACGGCCAGACCCGCATCCTGATGTCGATGTCCCGGGACGGACTGATCCCCCGGGTCTTCGAGAAGGTCTCCCCGCGCACCGCGACCCCCGTCGCCGGCACCCTGATCGTCGGCGTGGTCTTCGCCCTCCCGGCCGCCTTCGCCCCGCTCGACGCGGTGGTCAACCTGTGCACCATCGGCACCCTCGCCACGATGGCCGCCGTCAACGTCTCGGTGATCGCCCTGCGGCGCCGCGAACCGGGCCTCGCCCGCACCTTCCGCGTCCCGCTCCACCCGGTGACCCCGCTGCTCGGGGTCGGCTTCTGCCTCTACCTGATGTACGAGACGGGCGGCGCCACCTGGCTCCAGTTCGCGGTGTTCCTCGCGGTGGGCCTGCTGGTCTACACCGCCTACGGGCGCCGGCACTCCCGCCTGGCGAGGACCGGGGACACGCCCGTCACGCCGGAGGGCGACGCTGAGCGGGTACCGCAGGAAGCCTGAACCAGACCGCCTTGCCCGCCTCGGTGGGCCGGTGACCGCAGGACGAGCTGAGGGCGCGGATCAGGAGCAGGCCGCGCCCGTCCTCCCGCCACGGGTCGGGCGGCTCCACGTCCGGCCGGGTGAGGTCGGCCGGGGGCGAGGGGTCCGGGTCGTGCACCTCCACCTGGCAGCCGGTCGGCATCAGCTCCACCACCAGCTCGATCGGTGTCCGTCCCGAGGTGTGCTCGACGGCGTTGGCGACCAGCTCCGCCGTGAGCAGCTCCGCGGTGTCGCCGTCGGCCGTGTGCTCCAGCTCGGCCAGGGCGTTGCGCACCAGGGCACGCGCCACCGGCACGGCCGCGGCGGAGTGCGGCAGCGCGATGCGCCAGGAGGCGGGTGCGGGGGAGTGATCGTGCACGACGGGTCCGTTTCGTGGAGCAGGGGTGTCCTGTCCTGCTTTCAACCTTATGAATGGTACGGCGCCCCCCCCGGCAGAGCCCTTCGACGGGCGTGCCCCGGGACCTTCGGCCCGTGCGCCCACGACCCCGGCGTCTTATCGCGCACCCGTGACGACAGTCACAGATGGGTGATAACTTCGAGTGTCATGAGTCCCTTCACCGGCTCCGCCGCCCCCACCCCCGACTGGCGGCACCTGCGCGTCGAGATCGCCGACGGCGTCGCCACCGTCACCCTCGCCCGCCCCGACAAGCTCAACGCGCTCACCTTCGAGGCCTACGCCGACCTGCGCGACCTGCTCGCCGAGCTGTCCCGCGGGCGCTCCGTGCGGGCGCTGGTGCTGGCCGGCGAGGGGCGCGGCTTCTGCTCCGGCGGCGACGTGGACGAGATCATCGGCGCCACCCTGTCCATGGACACCGCGAGACTGCTGGACTTCAACCGGATGACCGGCCAGGTGGTGCGGGCGGTACGGGAGTGCCCGTTTCCGGTGATCGCCGCGCTGCACGGCGTCGCCGCCGGGGCGGGCGCGGTCCTCGCGCTGGCCGCCGACTTCCGCGTCGCCGACCCGTCCGCCCGCTTCGCCTTCCTCTTCACCCGCGTCGGCCTCTCCGGCGGCGACATGGGCGCCGCCTACCTGCTGCCCCGCGTCGTGGGCCTCGGCCACGCCACCCGCCTGCTCATGCTCGGCGACCCGGTGCGCGCACCCGAGGCCGAGCGCATCGGCCTGATCAGCGAGCTGACCGAGGAGGGCCGCGCCGACGAGGCAGCCCACACCCTGGCCCGCCGGCTGGCCGACGGCCCCGCCCTGGCCCACGCCCAGACCAAGGCCCTCCTCACGGCCGAGCTGGACATGCCGCTGGCGGCAGCGGTCGAACTGGACGCCTCGACCCAGGCCCTGCTGATGACGGGCGAGGACTACGCGGAATTCCACGCCGCCTTCACGGAGAAACGCCCGCCGAAGTGGCAAGGGAGGTAGGGGGATGCTCTCGTCTCAAGGAAGTGCCGTTGGCCCGGGGGCGCGGGGCTGTGTCGATCAGCGGCTCCGCCGCGGGGCGCGACCGGCCACAACGAACCCGCACCCACTGACGACGACAAGCCACCCCCTACGTGCCGCGATCATCGGCGGCGGCCCCGGCGGCCTCTACACCGCCGCCCTCCTCAAACGCCTCGCCCCCGACCGCGAGATCACCGTCTACGAGCGAGGCGCCCCCGACGACACCTTCGGCTTCGGCGTGGTCCTCTCCGACGAGACCCTCGGCGGCATCGAACACGCCGACCCCGTCGTCTACGACGCCCTCAAGGCCCACTTCGTCCGCTGGGACGACATCGACATCGTCCACCGGAACACCCGCCACACCTCCCAAGGACACCGCTTCGCCGCCCTCGGCCGCCGCCGCCTCCTGGAGATCCTGTACGACCGCTGCCGCGACCTCGGCGTGGACCTGCGCCCGCGCACCGAGGCCCCGCCCCCTGACCGGCTCACCCGCACCCACGACCTCGTCGTCGCCGCCGACGGCGTGCACAGCGCCACCCGCGAGGCGTACCGCGAGGTCTTCCGGCCGCATCTGACCCCGCACCGCTGCCGCTACATCTGGCTCGCCGCCGACTTCGCCTTCGACGCCTTCCGCTTCGAGATCGCCGAGACCGAGCACGGCGTGATGCAGCTGCACGGCTATCCCTTCGCGCCCGACGCCTCCACCGTCATCGTCGAGATGCGCGAGGAGGTCTGGCGGGCGGCCGGCTTCGACGGACTGGACGAGGCGGAGTCCCTTGCCCGCTGCGCCAAGATCTTCGCCGACGCGCTGGGCGGCCGGCCGCTGCGGTCCAACAAGTCGGCGTGGACCACCTTCCGCACGGTCGTCAACGAACGCTGGTCGCACGGCAACCTCGTCCTGCTCGGCGACGCCGCCCACACCGCCCACTTCTCCATCGGCTCCGGCACCAAGCTCGCCGTCGAGGACGCCCTCGCGCTCGCCGCCTGCCTGGAGGAGCACCCCACCCTCCAGGAGGCCCTTGACGCGTACGAGGAGGAGCGGCGTCCCGTCGTCGCCTCCACCCAGCGGGCGGCCGGGGCCAGCCTCCACTGGTTCGAGGACCTGGACCGGTACCTCGGGCAGCCGCCCCGCCAGTTCGCCTTCAACCTGCTCACCCGCAGCCGCCGGGTCACCCACGACAACCTGCGGCTGCGCGACGCCGACTTCACCGGCGCGGTGGAGCGCGAGTTCGGCTGCCCGCCCGGCACGCCCCCGATGTTCACCCCGTTCCGGCTGCGCGGGCTGACCCTGCGCAACCGCGTGGTCGTCTCCCCGATGGACATGTACTCGGCCACCGACGGCGTCCCCGGCGACTTCCACCTGGTCCACCTCGGTGCCCGGGCCCTCGGCGGTGCCGGCCTGGTGATGACCGAGATGGTGTGCGTCAGCGCCGAGGGCCGCATCACCCCCGGCTGCGCGGGCCTCTACACCGGCCGGCAGGGCGAGGCATGGCGGCGGATCACCGACTTCGTGCACGACAGCGCGCCGGGCACCGCGATCGGCGTACAGCTGGGCCACAGCGGCCGCAAGGGCTCGACCCGGCTGATGTGGGAGGGCATGGACGAACCGCTGCCCGAGGGCAACTGGCCCCTCCTGGCCCCCTCCCCGCTGCCCTACCGGCCCGGCAGCCAGACCCCGCGCGAGCTGTCACGGGCGCAACTGACCGAGGTGCGCGAGCAGTTCAGGTCCGCCGCCGAACGGGCCGCCGGGGCCGGTTTCGACCTGCTCGAACTGCACTGCGCCCACGGCTACCTGCTCTCCGGCTTCCTCTCCCCGCTCACCAACCACCGCACCGACGCCTACGGCGGCTCACTGGAGAAGCGGCTGCGCTTCCCGCTGGAGGTCTTCGACGCCGTACGCGAGGTGTGGCCCGCCGAGCGGCCCATGACCGTACGGATCTCCGCCACCGACTGGGCCGAGGGCGGCACGAGCGCCGAGGAGGCGGTGCGGATCGCCCGGGCCTTCGCCGAGCACGGGGCCGACGCCCTCGACGTGTCCACCGGCCAGGTCGTCGCCGGTGAACGGCCCGAGTTCGGGCGGTCGTACCAGACGCCGTACGCGGACCGCATCCGGCACGAGGCGGGCGTCCCGGTGATCGCCGTCGGCGCGATCTCCTCCTGGGACGACGTCAACTCGCTGATCCTGGCCGGACGCACCGACCTGTGCGCACTGGCGCGCCCGCACCTGTACGACCCGCACTGGACGCTGCACGCCGCCGCCGAGCAGGGCTACGACGGACCGGGCGCCCCGTGGCCCGCACCGTACCGGGCGGGCAGCCGCCCGCCGCGCACCGGACGCACCGACACCCCCCGGCCGAGGCTCACGCTGCACGGCCCGCGTCAGGACGGGTAGCCCCAGGCCGCGCAGATCGGGCGCAGCCGCTCGGGGACCTCGTCCGCCCCGGGCAGCGCGCGCCCCGGCTGCACGGTGCCGGTGCGGATGTTCTCGCGCCAGTCGCCCAGTCCCCTGACCAGCTCGGCGCTGCTCCTGCTGCCGTAGTTCAGCATCTCGGGCGCGTAGTCGAGTTCGAGGTGCGCGCACAGCCGGCGCATCTCGCGCTCGGGGTCGTCGGTGATGTCCTCGTAGCGCACGGTGAACTGGTCGGGGTCCGCCCCACGGGCCTCCTCGACCGCCGTCAGATAGCGCAGCACGTCCGTGACGGCCGTGTCGAGCGGGCGCTTGACGGGATCGGTCTCGTGCCAGGAGCGGGCGGTCGACGCGGGATGGCGCAGCAGGAAGACGAAGCGCGCGTCCGGCCAGCAGTCCTTCAGGCGCCGGTACATGTACACGTTGGCCGGGGTCTTCTCGACCACGAAGTCCTTACCGGATCTGGTGAGTTCGCGGTGCAGGACGCGGTCCCACCGCAGGTGCTCCAGGTCGCCGCGCCGCAGGCCGAGGGCGCCCATCGCCCGCTCGGAGAACCAGTTGGCGCAGGTGACCTCCAGCCGGCCGATGTGCAGCTCGTGCGGGGCGTGCAGCCGCGGGTGGGCGCCCAGCATCATGCGCAGCAGCGTGGAACCGGAGCGGATGGACGAGGTGATGAACACGGGCCGTCGCAGCAGCCGTTCGGCCGGCAGCTCCTTGGCCGGCGGACATCGGTACGCGGCCGCCTGCCGGGCCGCGGGGGACTTCTTCCCCGGTGTCGCCTGCGGACTTCTCTTCGCCGCCCGGGGTGCTCTGCGGACCTGGAGGCCGGTGGTGACGGCGAGGGCCCGGTTCACGTTGCGTGCGAGACTCATGCGTCCGGACGCTAGGTGAGAAACCTGAGAAGAGGGTCTGAGGAGGCTGAGGGTTCACTGATGCCCCGGAGTGTGGCGCAACTCACCTATCGGGAGAGGGGGTCGGTCCCATCGCCGCGTAGCGCGCCCCCGCGTCCCGCAGCCGCGCGTGCAACGCCCAAAAGACGGCCGCCGATCGGGTGCCGGGCCAGTCCCCGGGCAGCAGCCGGGCGGGCAGCCCGGGGTCCGTGTAGGGCAGGTGGCGCCAGGAGTCCAGGGCGAGGAGGTAGTCGCGGTAGGCCTCCTCGGGCGGCGTGTCGGTCCGCCGCTCCCAGGCGCGCAGCACGTGCGCGTGGCGGTCGAGGAACGCCTCGTGCTCCTTGGCGATCGCGGCCAGGTCCCACCAGCGGGCCACCGCCTCGGCGGTCGGCGGGAAGCCCAGGTGCTCACCGCGGAAGAAGTCCACGTAGGAGTCCAGGCCGAGGCGGCCCAGGGCGTGCCGGGTCTCCGCGTACAGACGGGCCGGGGCGATCCACACGCCGGGGGCCGCGGTGCCGAAGCCGAGCCCGGCCAGGCGCGAGCGCAGTACGTGCCGCTTCTGGCGCTCCGACTCGGGAACGGAGAACACGGCGAGCACCCAGCCCTCGTCCCCGTGGGGCGCGGTCGCGTAGACCCGCCGGTCCCCGTCCTCCAGCAACTGGCGTGCCTCGGCGGAGAGTTCGTAACCGGCCGCGCCCTCGTCCGTACGGGCCGGCAGCAGCAGCCCGCGCCGCTTCAGCCGGGACACCGAGGAGCGCACGGAGGGGGCGTCCACCCCTACGGCGGACAGCAGCCGGATCAGCTCGGCGACGGGCACCGGGCCCGGCGCGAAACGACCGTACGCGCCGTAGAGCGTGACGATGAGGGACCTCGGTGCGGGCGGTAGGTGCTGGTCGGACACGTTGATCATCTTATGTCGTCGGCGTCACGCCCGGCCGCCCCGGGGAGCCGGACGAGCACCGGGAGCGGGGGCGGCGGACCCCGGGCCGGACGGGCCGAGGAGGCGGTAGCGCTGGAGCTTGCCGGTCGCCGTGCGCGGCAGCGCGTCCAGGAAGACGATCTCCCGCGGGCACTTGTACGGCGCCAGCTCCGAGCGCAGGAACTCGCGCAGCGCGTCCGCGTCCCGCGCGGCCCCCTCCCGCAGCACCGCGTGCGCCACCACGACCTGCCCCCGGCGCTGGTCGGGCCGGCCCACCACGGCCGCCTCCACCACGTCCGGATGCCGCAGCAACGCGTCCTCCACCTCCGGCCCGGCGATGTTGTACCCGGCGGAGATGATCATGTCGTCGGCACGGGCCACGTACCGGAAGTACCCGTCGGGCTCGCGGACGTAGGTGTCCCCGGTGATGTTCCAGCCCTCGCGCACGTACTCCCGCTGGCGCGGATCGGCCAGGTACCGGCAGCCCACCGGCCCGCGCACCGCCAGCAGCCCGGGCTCCCCGTCGGGCACGGGCGTGCCGTTCTCGTCCTGCACGCGCGCCTGCCACCCCGGCACCGGGACGCCGGTGGTGCCGGGCCGGATGTCGTCGTCCGCCGCGGAGAGGAAGATGTGCAGCAACTCGGTGGCGCCGATGCCGTTGATGATCCGCAGCCCGGTGCGCTCGTGCCAGGCCCGCCAGGTGGCCGCGGGCAGGTTCTCGCCCGCCGAGACGCAGCGCCGGAGACTGCTCACGTCGTACCCGTCCAGCTCGTCCAGCATCGCGCGGTACGCCGTCGGCGCGGTGAACAGCACCGACACCCGGTGTTCGGCGACGGCCGGCAAGAGCTGCCGGGGGCCCGCCTGTTCCAGCAGCAGGGTGCTCGCCCCGGCTCGCATCGGGAAGACCACGAGACCGCCGAGCCCGAAGGTGAAACCGAGCGGCGGACTGCCCGCGAAGACGTCGTCCGGCCGCGGCCCGAGCAGGTGCGCGGAGAAGGTGTCGGCGATCGCCAGCACATCGCGGTGGACGTGCATGCAGCCCTTGGGCCGGCCGGTGGTGCCCGAGGTGAACGCGATCAGCGCCACGTCGTCCGCGGCGGTGTCGACGGCCCGGTACGGCGCAGCGGGCACCCCGGCGGACGTCGTACGGCGGTGCAGGTCGTCCGGCGCGTCCCCGCCGTAGGTGGTGATCGCCAGACCGGGGACCTCCGCCTTGGCGAGGTCGTCGACGGCCCGGACGTCGCACAGCGCGTGCCGCACCCGCGCGATCTCGCAGATCGCGCGCAGTTCGTGCGGGCGCTGCTGGGCCAGCACGGTGACCGCCACCGCGCCCGCCTTCAGCACCGCCAGCCAGCACGCGGCCAGCCACGGGGTGGTGGGGCCGCGCAGCAGCACGCGGTTGCCCGGGACGACACCGAGGTCGCCGGTGAGCACGTGCGCGATCCGGTCGACCCGCTCCCGCAGATCGCCGTAGGTCCAGCTGTCCCCGGACGTGGTGCGGAAGACCGGGCGGTCCTCGGGCGGACCGGTGAGCAGTTCGGCGGCGCAGTTCAGCCGGGCCGGGTAGCGCAGCTCGGGCAGGTCGAAGAGGAGCTCGGGCCACTGCTCGGGGGGCGGCAGGTGGTCGCGCGCGAAGGTGTCGACGTGGGCGGAGCGGTGCGGGTCCGCGCGGCGCGGATCGTCCATGGCGGTTCGCCCCCTTTGTCGTGGTGGGCTCGCGCAACGAGCGTATCGTGTTGGTGACGACAGTCAACGGGGCGCGATACCCTCGGCCGTGACCGGACGGCCCGTCCGGCGGCCCGTCCGGCGGCCTGTCCGGCGGTCCGTCAGGCGGTCCGTCAGGTGGCCAGGGCGGCAGGGGAAGGGACCGGCGATGACCGCATTCTCACTCGAACCGGCACAACTCACCTGGTGCGACGAACTGCGCGCCCTCGCCGCCGAACGGCTGCGCCCGCTCGCCGAGAAGGGAGAGCCGGGCCGCGTCAACCGAGCCCTGGTCGCCGAACTCGGCGCCCTCGGCCTCCTGCCCCGCCTGTTCACCTCGGGCGCCCTCGACCTGTGCCTGATGCGCGAGTCCCTGGCCCACGCCTGCACCGAGGCCGAGACCGCCCTCGCCCTCCAGGGCCTCGGCGCCCACCCCGTGCACGCCCACGGCACCGCGTCCCAGCGCGCCCGCTGGCTCCCCCGCGTGAGCGACGGCACGGCGGTGGCCGCCTTCGCCCTCAGCGAGCCCGACGCGGGCTCGGACGCGGCGGCCCTGACCCTGCGGGCCGAACCGGACACCCCGGCGGCGCCGTACACCGGCGGGCGCGTCGACGGACCCTCCGCCTGGCGGCTCACCGGCGAGAAATGCTGGATCTCCAACGCCCCCGAGGCCGACTTCTACACCGTGTTCGCCCGCACCACCCCCGGCGCCGGAGCCCGCGGCGTCACGGCCTTCCTGGTGCCCGCCGACCGCCCCGGCCTCAGCGGCACCCCGCTCGACATGCTCTCGCCGCACCCCATCGGCGCCCTCGCCTTCGACGCCGTCCCCGTCACCGCCGACGACGTGCTCGGCGAACCCGACCGCGGCTTCCGGGTGGCCATGGACACCCTCAACCTGTTCCGCCCCAGCGTCGGCGCCTTCGCCGTCGGCATGGCACAGGCCGCCCTGGACGCGACCCTCGCGCACACCTCCGCCCGCGACGCCTTCGGCGGCAAGCTGCGCGACCTCCAGGCCGTCTCCCACCAGGTGGCCGAGATGGCCCTGCGCACGGAGGCGGCCCGGCTGATGGTGTACGCGGCGGCGACGGCGTACGACGCGGGCGCGCCGGACGTCCCGAAGCGCGCCGCGATGGCCAAACTCCTCGCCACCGAGACCGCCCAGTACGTCGTCGACCGGGCCGTCCAACTGCACGGCGCCCGCGCCCTGCGCCGCGGCCACCTCCTCGAACACCTCTACCGCGAGGTGCGCGCCCCGCGCGTCTACGAGGGCGCCAGCGAGGTGCAGCGCGGCATCGTCGCCAAGGAGCTGTACCGGCCGCACCGCACGCCGGACGCCACGACCGAGGAGGCCGGATCATGACCGCCGCACGGGTCAACCCGCCCGAACTGTCCCCGCCCACCGGCTTCTCCCACGCCGTCGTCGCCACCGGCACCCGCGTCGTGTTCCTCGCCGGGCAGACCGCCCTCGACACCGACGGCAAGGTCACCGGCGACACCCTCCCCGCCCAGTTCGAGCGGGCCCTCACCAACCTCCTCACCGCCCTGCGCGCCGCCGGCGGCACCCCCGCCGACCTCGCCCGCGTCACCGTCTACGCCACCGACGTCGCCGCCTACCGCACCCACGCCGCCGAACTGGGCCGCACCTGGCGCGAGCTGGCGGGCCGCGACTACCCGGCGATGGCCGTCGTGGAGGTCGTACGGCTCTGGGACGAACGGGCGCTGGTGGAACTGGACGGGTTCGCCGTACTGCCGTAGTCCGCCCCCGGCCCCTACCCTTCCGGCATGCCGGACATCGAACTGAGCGCGGGGACCGTCGAGTACGAGGACACCGGCGGCGACGGCCCGGTCGTCGTCCTCCTCCACGGCCTCGTCCACGACTCCACCGTCTGGCGCAAGGTCCTCGCCGACCTGCGCACCGACCACCGGGTGATCGCGCCGACCCTGCCCTACGGCGCCCACCGCCGCCCGATGCGCCGGCCACCCACCCCCGACCTGGTCAACGAACTGATCGCCGAGTTCCTCGACCGCCTCGACCTGACCGAGGTCACCCTCGTGGAGAACGACTGCGGACGCGCCCAGACGGTGGCCGCCCGGCATCCCGAGCGGCTCGCCCGGCTGGCGCTGATCGCGTGCGAGGCGTTCGACAACTACCCACCGGGCCTGCCCGGGAAGCTGATCGGCGCCGCCTGCCGGGCCCCCGGCGGCGTGTCCCTGCTGGTGCGCGTCCTCGGCCTCAAGCCGCTGCGCCGCCTCCCCGTCGGCATCGGCGCCCTCACCAAGCGGCCCGTGCCGGACACGGTCGTCGACGGCTGGCTCCGCCCGCTGCGCACCGACCCCGCGATCCGCCGCGACTTCCGCCACTACGGCACCCACGTCCGCCGCGACGAACTGCTCGAAGCCGCCCAGGGACTGCGCCGGTTCGACCGGCCCGCGCTCGTCGTCTGGGCGACCGAGGACCTGATGATGCCCCGCGCCCACGGCCGCCGCCTGGCCGAACTCCTGCCACGGGGACGGCTGGTGGAGATCGAGGACACCCGCACCCTGATCCCCGAGGACCAGCCCGAACTCCTCGCCTCGCTGCTGCGGGAGTTCGTCGCCGAGAAGAGCTGAGCCGGTACCGGACGGTCTCAGGCGGCCATCACCAGACGCCCGGCGGGCACCCGACGCGGGGCGACCACACGGCCGTCGGGAAGCAGCTCGCCGGTGTCGTCGAAGACGACCGTGCCGTCGCACAGCAGGTTCCACCCCTGCTCCGGGTGGGCGGCGACGACGTGCGCGGTGACGGCCCGCGCCTCGGGGGAGTCGGCCGCGGGGCAGGAAGACCGGTGGGTACACATGGCGCACCTCCACGTCGGAGACCGTCCCGTCCTCGGGACCGTCGCATGTACCGACGGTGCGCCCGCCGGGACGTCGTCGCCAAGGCCCGGGCGGCAAACGTGACAACACCCGGACAGGCCGGCGACGGTTCCACGACGGTCGGCCGAAGCGGACTCGCCACCGAAGGGGTGACGGTCACCGCCGCCGGCCCCTCCTCCCGGTACCAGTGGAACCCCTCGTCGCGCACTACCGGGAGGTACCACCCCATGCCCGTACGATCAGCCGCCCTCGCCACGGCCGCCGGCGCCGCCCTGCTCCTGCTCACCGCACCCGCCGCCACGGCCGCACCCCACGACGCGCGCCTCGTCGCCGAGTCGGTCACCGTCGACCCGACCGGCCGCATCGCCGCCGACGGCAGCATCACCCTCTCCGGCACCTACCGCTGCGCCGGCGGCACCGGCCCGGTCTACGTCAGCTCCACCGTGAGCCAGAGCGACCCGTCCGCCCGCTACGGCGTCGGCGGCACCCGCGCGGTCTGCGACGGTCTGGAGCACCGCTGGGTCAACACCGGCACGCCCGACACGGTCGTCCTCAAGCCCGGCGCGGCCCACGTCGAGGCCACCCTGATGGAGCTGCGCCCCATGGGCATCGTGCCGCTCCCGAGCTTCCACGCCCGGCAGGGACAGGACGTGACCCTGACGGCGGGCTGACCCTCGCGGTGGGCGGCTTCCTTCCGCACCCGCCCGCACGCGACCCGAAAGAAGTTCCGCTTCCCCATTCCCGACACATTCTCCACAGGGAATGGGCGGGGAATGGGGAAGCGGAATAGGTGTGAGGGGGTGGGTGTGGGGTGTGGGGAGATGGATGTGGGGGGGATGGGTGCGGGATTCTCAGGTTTGTTTCCCGGGACCCGCGCCGGGTCGGGGTGAACGCACAGGATTCTGCCGCTGTTGCGGAAGCGACAACGACCCGTCGGCCGTCCTGCCCGACGGTTCGTCACCCGGAGTGACCGCGGCCCGTTGCCGGTGGCGCGGCACCGCACGCCGGGGCGGCCGGGTGAGCGTGATCTGCCGGACGACCTGCTGGAAGCAGACCAGCGAGGCCAGGCCGGGCAGGGCGGCCGCCGCGGCGTCGCTGACGGTTCTGGGCGCCTCCGCGACGCACAGCAGCATCGCGATGGCCGAGAACAGCAGGACGACGGCCCAGGAGTGCACCGCGCGGCGCTGGTGCAGCGCCGCCCGCAGCACCGCGAGCGAGGCCACCAGCCAGGGGCCGTAGACCAGCAGCGGCCACCAGGACACGACGCTGCCGCGGGTGCGGGTCACGGCGGCCAGGCGCAGCGGCTCGTAGGCCACCATGCCGCCGAACAGGCTCACGGAGGCCGCGATGACCGCGGCAAGCGCGGCGATGAACAGGCTCGCGGCGCGCAGCCGGCTCACCTTTCTCCCTCTGCGGACCCTGCGGTGACTCGTCGGGGACTCCCTCAACGGGGGCAGCTCCGCGGTGATCTCCTGCAGATTGCTCAGCGGGGTGCCCGGGGCGGGTGCGAGCGCCGAGGTGTCCGTCGCGGAGGGAGGGCCGGTCGGGGTCTGCATCGCGTCCTGGAGCAGGAACGCGAGTTCCTCGGCCGGGTCCCAACCGGGTTCGGGCGGCACCAGGGTCTCCTGGAAGGCGTCCGCCTCGGGCGCACGGTGCCGACCGCTGCCCGTGGCGCGGAACGGCCCTTCGCCGTACGGCATGGGGGGGTGAGTGTGTTCTTCGTACACGAGGTGCCGGTCACTCCGCCCGGGTGTACGTCAAGGAGCCCTGCGTACGGCCCCAGCGCTCGGCCAGGCCGCTCTCCAACTCGGTCATGACGTCCAGGAAGCGCTGCAGGACCGGTTCGGTCACCCGCAGCGGGACGGGGTGGCCGCCTCTGGTCAGAGTCCCGCCGTCCGGTGACGGACAGTGATCTCTGCCGGGCCTATAGGTGTACGGGCCAAGCGCCGTCAATTCCCCGTGTTCCTCGGTCATATCCGAAGTAACGTCTGCCTACTCCGTCGGATGCGCGGCAGTCGAGTGAACGATTTCTGCGATACTTACGCAATCCCGAATTCACACCGGCCCGGCCGCGCACCGGTACGAAAAACGTGGGATATCACGCGAACGGGCGAAAACGCGCCGCCCCGGCGGCCGTCTTCCCTCATTCGAAACCCGGGGCGCCCTCACCGCGTGGTCGGCGGATTCACGAGGGGCCCGGTGAAGCCGTCCCTGCGGCATCTACTGCGGCGGCGACGAAGGAGGCGACCAGGCTGCGGCGGTCGTCCTGGGACCACGCGAGGACGAGTTCGCTGTTGGGGGCATCGGTCACGGGCCGGTGGACGAGGTCGGGGTACATGGGCCGGGCCAGCGAGCGCGGCAGGATCGCGAGGGTGCGTCCCAGCCTGATCATGTGCAAGGCTTCGGCCGCGTCCGTGAACTCGGACCCCGGCCTGGCCTCGGGTGCTCCGGTCCAGCGCACGCCTTTCCAGCGCGGCAGTGTCTCCTGGGCGAGGTCGGCGAGGGTGAGCTCCGCGCGGGAGGCGAGCCGGTGGTCCGGAGGCAGGATCGCGACACGTCCTTCGACCGCCAGGGTTTCGTGGTCCAGGCCCGTCAGGTCGTCGAACGGCACGTACAGCAGGGCGACGTCGGCGCGGCCGTCGCGGACGTGATCGGCGCGGTCGGTGGCTCCGCCGAAGAGGATGTCCACCTGGCGGGCGTCGGCCGACCGGCGTAGGCGGCCAGGATGCCGGACAGGAGGTTCGCATCACCGCCGGGTTTGTTCACCAGGCGAAGACGGGTTTGCCGATCACCGGCCCGGCGGGCCTTCTCGGCAGCGGCGCGGACGGCGTTCAGGGCGTGCCGGCCATGGTGCATCAGCGCGCTGCGAACGCCGATCCAGAGAGGTCAAGGGCCAGGGCCAAAATCCAGGCAACGGCAAACGGGCCATGGTGCGTTCGATGGTCCAACGGTTCTGTAGACGATCTCCGTCGGGTGAGACCCGTGTCTCCGCTGCGTGACAAGAGGCGACCGCCGGGTGACCGGCTCTGTGAGGGCGCGCACAGGGCCCACGTCACACGGGGCCGGGGTTAGTAGACGCCGGACGGCCGGTCGCCGGTTGTCCGGGCCGTCACGCGGCCGGTCTGCGAAGCGGCGTAGTAGGTCACACACTTGTCGCGGCGCCGGAGCGTTCCGCAGTGTGTTCGGCGTACCGGGGAGCCGAGCGCCGGGACCGGACGGGAAGAGCCCGTCCGTGATCCAGACACCGGCCCTGATGACGCGAAGCCGCGTCCAACGCGGACACCGCGTCGCCGACCCCCCGTCGGCCTCCCCATCACGTTCCCGAATGGAGAGGTACACCCGTGCACGCCCTCATGCGCCGCCCCCACGTCCGCAAGTCCGCCGTGGCCTCCCTCGCCGCCGCGGGCGCCGCCGCCGTCACCCTCACCCTCGCCCCGAGCCCGGCGCACGCCGCCGAGCCGGCCAAGGCCTCCACCGCGCAGACCCAGGCCCAGACCGACAAGATCGAGGCCATCGTCAAGGCCGGCGAGAAGAAGCATGGCGACGATCTCGACGGCTGGATCCGCACCGCCCTGGACGTCATGGACGTCAAGAACATCCCGGGCACCTACGACGGCCTGCACCGCAACATCATGCGCGAGTCGTCCGGCAACCCGAAGGCGCAGAACAACTGGGACGTCAACGCCCGGAACGGCATCCCCTCCAAGGGCCTGCTCCAGACGATCCAGCCCACCTTCGACGCCTACCACGTCAAGGGCACGCCCCGCCTGCGTCGCACCCGGTGCGTCCCAGGGAAAGTCCCAGAGGTGCCACCACGCCCCCTACGGCCTCGCGTTCACACAGGTCGGAAGGGGGATGACGGCGTCTTTTCGGAACCCTCTCAAATATCCCGGGAGATACCAGCCAGCTCGGTGGCCTGTGGAGATGCGAGCGATTCGGTCCCTGACCTGGAAAAATGACCTTTCCGTTGTTTCACGATCGTGCCGGTTGATGGCGCCGACTGTCCCAGAAAGGTCCCAGAGCGCCCCACGACTGACGGATGCTCTTTCGGCTTTGCTCGACGTAGGGCGCACAATTCTGGCGCCTGCGGCAAAGGGGTGCTGAAATGCCGATTTCGATCTTCTCGTGGTGATCTCGGACATCGCTCCGTCGGAACTCCGGCCCGGTGGTACGTGGTGGATCTGCGCCGGGTGGTATGAGCATGCGACCGTACGGGCTGCTGTGACACTGCTCTGACGCCCAGAGGTCCGGGGGTCATGAGGAAGCCTCACTCTCAGGATGGCGACGCCGACGAGGCGACCCACGAGTCATCGAGGAACGGGCTCGGCTTTCCGTGCCAAAAGGCGTCCACACTGTCGCGGGCCCGTGTCGCCGCCACGAAGAGCAGAGACCGGGCGCGCTGGATCTCGTGCCGGTAACGGACGGGGTCCCTGTCGCGCAGGCTGTTGACGGTCTCACGTGGCACAAGTCCGTCCGTCACCCCCGCGATGACCATGCGCTGGTACTCGAGCCCTTTGAACCGGAACATCGTGCCGATGTGCACACCGGTGGAGCCGTTCGGCCCGTCGGAGCGGATCTCCACCGAGTCGATGCCGTGCAGTTTGAGCGTGTAGGCCATTTCGGCCGCCATCTGATTCGTCGGCACGCAGATCGCGATCTGCTCGTGCGGAAGAGCCGTGTCCGCGTCGGCGTCCCACTCCTCGATGAGCGCGGCCACGCCTTCCCGTTCGGAGATTCAGTCCGGGAAGGCGTGCCCGGCTGGAAGCCCTCCACTGAGCACCGACCTGTAGCCGGCCAGCGTTTCCTCGCTGCCGTCGAGGTCGTCGTACTTGGTCTCGCCCAGCACCCCGAGGGCGGAGCGAAGGATCTGCCGCGTCGTACGGTAACTGAGGCTCAGCTTGGAGGACCGGCCCCGGATGTTGACACCGAGGCTGCCGAGCGTCACCTGGTTCTTGTAGATGCGCTGGTGGGTGTCACCGACCAGGAACAGGTCGTCGGCGCCCCGAGGGGCCATCGCACGCAGCATCTTCCAGTGGGCGGGGCGCAGATCCTGCGCCTCGTCCACCACGATGTGCCGGTACCGGTGACGGAGCCAGCCCCCTGAGCCGTCCTGGAGATGGATGTGGTCGAGTCCACCCGCCTCTTCCCGCTGCCGGGCGATGTTCTGGATGCGCTGTTCGCGGCCGATCTCCAAGCGTGCGGCACGTTCTGCCACCTGGTCCCAGGTCTGCCGCCCGAGTCGGTCCAGCCGTTGGGTGAAGCGCTCGGCGAGCTGCCAGATCTCGGCCCGCTCGGCACGGCCGATGGTCCTGCCCCGTCCGGCGCGCCGGGCCCTGAAGTAGTCGGTGCGGGTGCCGACGGCCTGGCCGAGGATGACCTGCGTCCACTCGTCGTGCAGGAACTCCGCGTCCCAGCCGTCCTCTCCCAACTCGTCCAGCAGCCCGCGCCATTCGCGCACCGCTTGGCTGTCGTCGATGGCCTGCTTGCCGCTGCCCCGCTCCGCCTCGCGGACGATGCGCAGGGCCAGCTGGTCGACGTGGCTCACCTCGACCCGGCTCAGCAGTTCCTCGCCCCCCCCCCAGCTCCAGGAGCCGAGCGCGCAGGTCGGCGGCGAGGTTCTTGTTGTACGTGGTGAGGAGGACGGGCTTGTCCCGGCCGGGGGGAAGCTGCCGTACGAGATGCCGTACACGGTGCAGGGCGACGATGGTCTTGCCGGTGCCGGGGCCGCCGCCCACTCGGGCGGGGCCGTTGTAGCGCCGTTCGACCAGTCGGGCCTGGGTGGGGTGGAGGAAGACCTTCCAGCGGCCGAAGTCGCCGCTCTCCAGTGCCTCCTTCAGGGCGTCGTCGGTGGTGGTGACGACCGTCGCCGGCCGCTGCGCCGCCGCTTCGAAGTCGTCCGGGTCGACAGGTTCGGTGGCGGCCACCGGCCGGGTCACCTGGTCGAGGACGTCGTCGTACGACGCGCCGTCGAACAGGGCGAGGAGCACTTCACCGGTGAGCTGCGGCGCGTACTCGACGAGGCCGAGCAACTGGTCCTCGGTGGCGAGGGTGTGGATGACGGGCAGCAGGGGTTCGGCGACACCGAGGTCCGACAACTGCTCGTCGGACCAGTCGGCGAACAGGGGCCTGGGTGGTTCGGGCTGCGCCGGCGTGGACGGCTCGGTGCGCGCCGGGGTTGGTGCGGGCGGGGCGGGGAGGCGGCGCAGGACACTGTCCTCGACCACCTCCAGGTCCACGTACTCGATGCCGCCGGTGACCTGGCTGACGCCGTAGGACAGCCGGTTGTAGACGTCCTTGCGGTGCTTGACGGAGACGATCAGCCAGTCGTCGTCGGCGAGGCGCAGCAGCAGCGCCCGGTACTCGTCGTTGACGCGCGCCGACCAGAGCCTGCTGTCCCCCTTGAGCTGCTGGAGTTTCAGCCCGGTGGTATGCGGGTTGCTCCGGAACTTGTGCTGGAAGTCGAAGAACGCGCCCTTGACCGTGCGGGGGAGCTTGAGGATCTCCTTGTCCGCCTTGTCGAGCAGGCGCAGTGTGACGCCGGAGATGTTCATCGCTTCGGCTCCCCGTCCCTGATGGTGTCGCTGTCGTGCCGTCGTTCTGTGAGCCGGGCGATCATCGCCGCCGGGTCCCATGCGCCGGCGGTGCGGACCGTCCAGCCTGCCGCCGAGAATGCCTTGTCCCGGTCCTGGGCCTCGTAGTCCGGCTCGTTGCCGTCCGCGCGAGGACCGAGGACCACTCCGATCCTGGCAGCGGGCCACGCCAGCTCGGCCTGCCAGCCGTGACCGTCCAGCTCGTAGCCGTCCTGAGGCGAGGGCACCGCGGCGTCGGCCAGTGCGTGGGCAAGTTCCGTGAGCCCCGGCTCCTCGGGGTCGAGGTAGTCGATGACCCCGGTCCCAGCCGGGGTCCCGCCCCGGTGCTTCGCCGCCGCGTGGCTCATCCACGGAGGGCCTCGGCGCGGCCGTCTCACCGCTGCCCACAGCGGGCACCGCGGGCACGGGGGCCCGAGAACTCCTCCTTGAAGACCGTGGCCGACTTGCCCGCCCACTCCGCGAGTGTGCTCTCGCCTGCCATGTTCTTGACCAGGCGCAGGGCCTCGGACGCGTCGTCGGCGAAGTCGTGCAGGACTTTCGCCAGCCTGCGCACTCGTTGCGGATCGCCGGGGGTCGGGTCCTTGTCCAGATCAAGGACATGTCAGTCCGTTGGCCGGTTTCCCACGTTCTTCCCCCCGTCGCACGGCTCCAGTCAAGGCACGTATGCCTCAGCAAAGTTACTTGAACTCCAGCTCTTAGACTCGGGGCGTGAGTCACAACGAAGAGACACCCGGCGTCGGCGCTTCCGACGGACAGCAAGGGGAGCGGCCCGGGCCGGAGTCGCAGCATCTGGCTGAGCTCGAACCGAGGGGAATGTACGAAGCGGCGGAGAAGCTGTGCCGGACGACGACCGGCGATGGCTCCCTTGAAGCCTCGGCGGCGCGAGCTGTCGGGCGGATCGCCGAGACTCTGGCCGACACGCGTTCCCGGGACAGTGTGACGTTCGCTGTGGACCTCGTGAAGCGGCTGCTGTCCGAAGGGACCATGCCTCCCGGCGAAGGCGATCGACTGCTGCGTTCCGTGGCGGCGAGGCTGGCCAAGGCTCAGCATCTGCGCGACATCGAGCCTCTGTTCCGTGAGGTGCCGGAAGCGATTCAGGATCCGGCAGTCGAGCTACGGGCCTGTCTCCTCGGAGAGCTGGCGCTGATCGGCTCGGGGGCCGGTCGCCGCTCCCTGGAGGCGTACGCCGAGAAGCTGCGTGAGCTGGGGCATCCGCTGGCTCGGCTGCCGGGGGCGCGACTGGACATCGAGCACCGTTTCGCCGTTCGTGTCCGGGGGCTGGGGTCGATCAAGACCGCGAAGCAGCTACGGTCGCGTTTCCCGGAGGCTCCCTCGACCGACGGCGGCGCCGCCGTCGGCCGCGGGGCCGAGGACGCCCGGGACGGCGGTCGGGTGAACGCGGCCGCCCGACCGTTCACGGCCGGCGGCTGGGCCCGTGAGCCCGAGGCACGGTTCTTCACGCTGCCGAGCCCGCTCAGCCCCGACGACTTCGGCATCTCCTTCATCAAGGAACTGCCCTTGCGCTGTCTGGCGGGTGAGGGCAGCCGCCGGGGGAGCGCGCTCGCCTGCGTGACGACACCCGACGATGTGCTCAACGAACTGTTCTCGGCTTCGTACGTCGGCGGAGTGAACGGCCAGGGGCAGGGCGGTGCGTACGCGCGGCTGTATGCCTGGGAGAGTCTCTACGCGCTCATGGGGTTGCCCACCGGTGTACCCCTCTTGGAAGCGGTGCGGCGCGCACCGGATCACCGGTGGTTGCGTTTCATGGCGTTCACGGACTGGTTCCACCACGACACCTCGGACCTGGCTTTCGCCGTGCTCGATCCCGCCCGGACTCGGGTCGTGGTGCTGGCGGCGACCGATACCGATGTCCACCGCGATGCTCTCGGATAGCGGGAAGTCGTCCCCGGCACCTTCTTCGCCTTTGTCGTCAGAATGGTCCGAGAGCCTTCCGGCCCTGTGAAGAATGACGTGGGCGTCACCAGCACCGTGCTGCGGACCCGCCGCCGGATTCCGGCCGCGGGGGTTCGGAGACCACGCTGCTCTGGCCGGACGTAACGCTTGGGGTCTTCGGGCGAGGCGCTCGGAGCCTCGGCCTATTCGCGCTGGCCTGCGGCTGTATTACCTGGCCCCTGGTGAAAACCGCTGTCAATGAACGAACACGTGACGTTGCATGTCCCAGAGAAGTCCCAGGGGTAACTGCGAGTCCCCCCTGCCCCGCATCTGTACAGGTCAGGAGGGGTTTCGCGCTGCTTTTCCTCAGACCCTTCAAATGTCCCGGAAGATCTCGATCTGCGCCCCGATCGAGTTCAGCCGCTCCGCCAGGTCCTCGTAACCGCGGTTGATGACGTACACGTTGCGCAGCACCGACGTGCCCTCGGCGGCCATCATCGCCAGGAGGACGACCACGGCGGGGCGCAGGGCGGGCGGGCACATCATCTCGGCGGCGCGCCAGCGGGTGGGGCCCTCGACCAGGACGCGGTGAGGGTCCAGGAGTTGGAGGCGGCCGCCCAGGCGGTTGAGGTCGGTGAGGTAGATCGCGCGGTTGTCGTAGACCCAGTCGTGGATCAGGGTCTGGCCCTGGGCCGAGGCCGCGATGGCCGCGAAGAAGGGGACGTTGTCGATGTTCAGGCCGGGGAAGGGCATCGGGTGGATCTTGTCGATGGGCGCCTCCAGCTTGGAGGGGCGCACCGTCAGGTCCACCAGGCGGGTGCGGCCGTTGTCGGCGAAGTACTCCGGGGTGCGGTCGTGGTCGAGGCCCATCTCCTCCAGGACCGCCAGCTCGATCTCCAGGAACTCGATCGGGACCCGGCGCACCGTCAGCTCCGACTCCGTGACCACGGCGGCGGCCAGCAGGCTCATCGCCTCCACCGGGTCCTCGGAGGGGGAGTAGTCCACGTCGGCGTCGATGACCGGCATGCCGTGGACGGTGAGGGTGGTGGTGCCGATGCCCTCGACGCGGACGCCCAGGGCTTCGAGGAAGAAGCAGAGGTCCTGGACCATGTAGTTGGAGGAGGCGTTGCGGATGACGGTGACGCCGTCGTGGCGGGCGGCGGCCAGGAGCGCGTTCTCCGTCACCGTGTCGCCGCGCTCGGTCAGGACGATCGGGCGGTCCGGGCGCACCGTGCGGTCGACCACCGCGTGGTAGTGGCCCTCGGTCGCGGCGACGTCCAGGCCGAACCGGCGCAGCGCGATCATGTGCGGCTCGATGGTGCGGGTGCCGAGGTCGCAGCCGCCCGCGTAGGGCAGCCGGAAGCGCTCCATGCGGTGCAGCAGCGGGCCGAGGAACATGATGATGGAGCGGGTGCGGACGGCGGCCTCGGCGTCGATGGCCTCCATGTCCAGCTCGGCCGGCGGCGCGATCTCCAGGTCGGTGCCGTCGTTGATCCAGCGGGTGCGCACACCGATGGAGTTGAGCACCTCCAGGAGGCGGTAAACCTCCTCGATGCGGGCGACCCGGCGCAGCACCGTGCGCCCCTTGTTGAGCAGCGAGGCGCACAGCAGGGCCACGCAGGCGTTCTTGCTGGTCTTGACGTCGATCGCGCCCGACAGGCGCCGGCCGCCGACCACGCGCAGGTGCATCGGACCCGCGTAGCCCAGGGAGACGATTTCGCTGTCCAGCGCTTCGCCGATACGGGCGATCATCTCAAGGCTGATGTTCTGGTTGCCGCGCTCGATGCGGTTGACGGCGCTCTGACTGGTGTTGAGCGCCTCCGCGAGCTGTGACTGCGTCCAGCCGCGGTGCTGCCGGGCGTCACGGATGAGCCTGCCGATGCGTACGAGGTAGTCGTCTGCCATGAGGTTGAGGCTATCTCAGATATGAGATCGCGCCTCTCGGGGGGTCTGTTCGGGTGACGTGACGTCAAGAAAGCCCCGGTGACGGCTCAGCGGCGCCCGCTCGTCGTCGTGCGACGCCATCCGAAAGGTCCCGGCAAATCCATCGATGTCGTACGACGTCCGGTACTGCTGCGGGTGTGGCGCGGGCCGTTGCGGCCTCCGGTCGTGATCGACCACGAGCGTTTGTTGATGTTCAGCCGCACTCCGGGGAGGATTCGGAAGCTCTTGCGGAACGTGAGCGGCATCGTGCCCCCTTCCTTGTCGTGCCGGGTCGGTCCGGCACGCATCGGATACCCCCGTTCGGCGTACTGATGGCCGTGCGGGTCACCCGGGACGGGGTGCACGCCATGGCGCCCGGACATGACCGGGCCGCCCCCATGTACTAGAGTTATCTCGACATCGAGATATCTGCCGAGGCGTACCGCAGTCGCACGCCGCTACCGGGCCTGGCGGTAAGGGTTACCTAACTTAGCCTTACCTTAGCGGATCGGCCAGTGGGGCGTGGCGGCAGGATGCGGTGGTACGCGCACATAAATGAAGGAGACTGTCGTGTCGGCGAACAGCTTCGACGCCCGCAGCACACTGCAGGTGGGCGACGAGTCGTACGAGATCTTCCGGCTGGACAAGGTCGAGGGCTCCGCGCGCCTTCCCTACAGCCTGAAGGTGCTGCTGGAGAACCTGCTCCGCACCGAGGACGGCGCGAACATCACCGCCGACCACATCCGCGCCCTCGGCGGCTGGGACTCGCAGGCCCAGCCGTCGCAGGAGATCCAGTTCACGCCGGCCCGCGTGATCATGCAGGACTTCACCGGCGTGCCCTGCGTCGTCGACCTCGCCACCATGCGTGAGGCCGTCAAGGAGCTGGGCGGCGACCCGAACAAGATCAACCCGCTCTCCCCGGCCGAGATGGTCATCGACCACTCCGTCATCGCGGACAAGTTCGGCACCAACGACGCCTTCCAGCAGAACGTCGACCTGGAGTACGGCCGCAACAAGGAGCGCTACCAGTTCCTGCGCTGGGGCCAGACCGCCTTCGACGACTTCAAGGTCGTACCGCCCGGCACCGGCATCGTCCACCAGGTGAACATCGAGCACCTGGCCCGCGTCGTCATGACCCGTGACGGCAAGGCCTACCCCGACACCCTGGTCGGCACCGACTCGCACACCACCATGGTCAACGGCCTCGGCGTCCTCGGCTGGGGCGTCGGCGGCATCGAGGCCGAGGCCGCGATGCTCGGCCAGCCGGTCTCCATGCTCATCCCGCGCGTCGTCGGCTTCAAGCTCACCGGTGAGCTGACCCCCGGCACCACCGCCACCGACCTCGTCCTCACGATCACCGAGATGCTGCGCAAGCACGGCGTCGTCGGCAAGTTCGTCGAGTTCTACGGCGAGGGCGTCGCCGCCACCTCGCTGGCCAACCGCGCCACCATCGGCAACATGTCCCCGGAGTTCGGCTCCACCGCCGCGATCTTCCCGATCGACGACGAGACGCTGAACTACATGCGCCTGACCGGCCGCTCCGACCAGCAGGTCGCCCTCGTCGAGGCGTACGCCAAGCAGCAGGGCCTCTGGCTGGACCCGAAGGCCGAGCCGGACTTCTCCGAGAAGCTGGAGCTCGACCTCTCCACGGTCGTGCCCTCCATCGCCGGCCCGAAGCGCCCGCAGGACCGCATCGTCCTCGCCCACGCCGCCGAGCAGTTCAAGCAGGACGTCCGCAACTACGTGGACAGCGTGGACGAGGCCGGCGTCGAGTCCTTCCCGGCCTCCGACGCCCCGGCCGTCGCCCCCAACGGCGCCCCGAGCAACCCGGTCCCCGTCACCGCCCCCGACGGCACGACCTACGAGCTGGACCACGGTGCGGTGACGGTCGCGGCCATCACCTCCTGCACCAACACCTCCAACCCGTACGTCATGGTCGCCGCCGCCCTGGTGGCCAAGAAGGCGGTGGAGAAGGGCCTGACCCGCAAGCCGTGGGTCAAGACCACCCTCGCCCCGGGCTCCAAGGTCGTCACCGACTACTTCGAGAAGGCGGGCCTGACCCCCTACCTCGACAAGGTCGGCTTCAACCTCGTCGGCTACGGCTGCACCACCTGCATCGGCAACTCCGGCCCGCTGCCGGACGAGGTCTCCAAGGCCGTCAACGACCACGACCTCGCCGTCACCTCGGTCCTCTCCGGCAACCGGAACTTCGAGGGCCGGATCAACCCCGACGTCAAGATGAACTACCTGGCGTCCCCGCCGCTGGTCGTCGCCTACGCCCTCGCGGGTTCGATGAAGGTCGACATCACCAAGGACGCCCTCGGCGCCGACCAGGACGGCAACCCGGTCTACCTGAAGGACATCTGGCCCTCCGAGGCCGAGGTCAACGACGTCGTCGCCAACGCCATCGGCGAGGACATGTTCTCCAAGTCCTACAGCGACGTCTTCGCGGGCGACGCCCAGTGGCAGGCGCTGTCGATCCCGACCGGCGACACCTTCGAGTGGGACAGCGAGTCCACCTATGTCCGCAAGCCCCCGTACTTCGAGGGCATGGGCATGGAGCCGGCCCCGGTCGAGGACATCTCCGGCGCCCGGGTGCTCGCCAAGCTCGGCGACTCGGTGACGACGGACCACATCTCGCCCGCCGGTGCCATCAAGGCCGACACCCCGGCCGGCAAGTACCTGACGGAGCACGGCGTCGAGCGCCGCGACTTCAACAGCTACGGTTCGCGCCGCGGCAACCACGAGATCATGATCCGCGGCACCTTCGCCAACATCCGCCTGCGCAACCAGATCGCGCCGGGCACCGAGGGCGGCTACACCCGCGACTTCACGCAGGCCGACGGTCCGGTGTCGTTCATCTACGACGCCTCCCGCAACTACATCGAGCAGGGCATCCCGCTCGTCGTCCTGGCCGGCAAGGAGTACGGTTCCGGCTCGTCCCGCGACTGGGCCGCCAAGGGCACCGCGCTCCTGGGCGTCAAGGCCGTCATCGCCGAGTCCTACGAGCGCATCCACCGCTCGAACCTCATCGGCATGGGCGTCCTGCCGCTCCAGTTCCCGGAGGGTCAGTCCGCGGCCTCCCTCGGCCTGACCGGCGAGGAGTCCTTCTCCGTCTCCGGCGTGACCGAGCTGAACGACGGCACCACCCCGCGCACGGTGAAGGTCACCACCGACACCGGCGTCGAGTTCGACGCGGTCGTCCGCATCGACACCCCGGGTGAGGCGGACTACTACCGCAACGGCGGCATCCTGCAGTACGTGCTGCGCAGCCTGATCCGCAAGTAGGCGGCGGAGCGCAACGGTTGAGGGCCGCATCCCCGGTGACGGGGATGCGGCCCTCGCGCTTGTCCGCCTCGAAGAGGCGTCGCGTACGCCCTTAGAACATCAGGCGGTACGTGTTCCAGCCGCCGCTGCCGATCTTCACGCGGGACGTGTACGGGGATGCGGCGTTGCCGGTGCCCTTGTACAGGTACAGCGCACCGTTCTTGTCGCGCGCGACCAGGTCGGTGATGCCGTCGATGTCGATGTCGCCGACGGAGAGGATGTTGTTGTACGTGTTCCAGCCACCGCCGACGCGGGTGCGGGACGTGAACGGCGCCTTGTAGTTGCCGGTGCCCTTGTAGAGCCACAGGACGCCGGAGCTGTCCTTGGCGACGATGTCGTCCTTGCCGTCACCGGTCAGGTCGCCCTGGCCCGCGATGTGCGTGTAGGCGTTCCAACCGCCGCCGACCTTGTAGCGCTGGGTCAGCTTGCCGTTGCCGTAGCCCAGGTACAGGTACAGCACGCCGGACTTGTCCCGGGCGAGCAGGTCGTCGGCACCGGCGCCGCCGAGGTCGCCGGCGGAGAGCAGACGGTCGTAGATGTTCCAACCGTTGCCTACGAGCTGCTGGTAGTCGTCGCCCCACTTCGTGTAGCTGAGCTGGTTCCCGGTGACGTCCCAGATGCCGTCCGAGGACCCGTCGTCGTCGTGGTCGACCTGCGTGATGAAGCGAGAGTTCTGCCAGCCGGAGCCGTTCCGGATCCGCTCGGAGTCAAGACCGCCCTCGAAGTCGGGCAGGTAGGCCCACATGACGCCGCTGGCGTCCGTGCCGAAGAGCGGGTTGACGGGGGCGTACTCGTCCTCGGCGGTGCCCGCGCCGAACTTCGAGGCGTCCGACGCCTTCGCGTCGACGGGCGTCTTCGAGGTGGAACGCCCGGGGCTGTCGGCGGCGACGGCACTGCTCGCACCGGTCGCCACCAGTGCGGCAGTGAGCGCCGCAGCCGTGGCACGCGCCAGCGCGCGACGCGTGTTCAGGCCGGAGCTTTTGGCCACGTGGGTCCTCCATCTGGTCATGCGGAAGGGATCACGGACGGGTAAGTCCGCAAGATCCCGGGATACTTCGTGATCCTTACACATGACGTTCACAGGTCAATCGGATTTACGGCCGGGGACGAGAGCGGTACAGAACAGGTACGCAAGCGCAACGTGGGGCGTACAACCTTTTGCGGGGTACGCCGGTCACCCGGCGTACCCCGCGACGTCATCCCGTGCTCACCTGCGGCTTCAGGCCAGCAACTCCACCTCCGCCAGCGTGTGCTCGCCGTCCAGGATCAGCCGGTACTGGGCGTACGTGCCCGGCGACTTCACCGAGAACGCCCGCGTCTGCCGGTCCCAGGCGAAGGACTCGCCCGAGCGCTCGTCCAGCGTCCGCCAGGTGGTGCCGTCGGCCGAGCCCTGGAGCTTCCAGCCGGTCGGGGCCTTGGCGCGGTCCGCCGACGAGGTGAGCGTGTACTGGACCGCCTTGGCGCCCTCGCCGGACACGGGCAGGTCCACCGACGTCACGCTCGCTTCGGTCGCCGAGGTGTTGTCGAACAGCGCGCCCTTGCCGGTGATCGCGTCGCTGCGCGGGGTCGGCACCTCGTCGCCCTCGGTGATCGACGGCGGCGCCGCCTTCTCGCCCGTGGCCCACGAGGAGGGCTTCGAGCCCATGTCGAACTCCAGGACGCCGCCCTTCGCGATCAGCGAGTGGGGGAGCGACGTGGAGTTCCAGCGCTTGCCGTTGACCTTCAGGCCCTGCACGTAGACGTTCTTCGTGCTGTTCTTCGGCGCCTTGACGACCAGCTCGCGGCCGTTCTCCAGGTGCACCGTCGCCTTGGTGAACAGGGGGGAGCCGATGGCGTACTCGCCGCTGCCCATCACCAGGGGGTAGAAGCCGAGCGAGGAGAAGAGGAACCAGGCCGACTGCTCGCCGTTGTCCTCGTCACCGTGGTAGCCCTGGCCGATGTCGCTGCCGGTGTACAGCCGCTGGAGCACCTCGCGGACGTTCTTCTGCGCCTTGTACGGCTGCCCGGCGGCGTCGTACATGTACAGGGCGTGGTGGGCGACCTGGTTGGAGTGGCCGTACATGCCCATCCGCACGTCCCGCGCCTCGGTCATCTCGTGGATGACACCGCCGTAGGAGCCGACGAACTCGGGGCCGGCCGTCTCGGGCGTGGACAGGTAGGCGTCGAGCTTGTCGCCGAGGCCGCCCCGGCCGCCGTACAGGTTGGCCAGGCCGCGGCTGTCCTGCGGGGCGGTGAAGGCGTAGCCCCAGCCGTTGGTCTCCGTGTAGTCGTAGCCCCACACGCGGGGGTCGTACTTCTCGGAGTCCACGCGCCACTTGCCGGACGCGTCCTTGCCCTGGAAGAAGCCGGCCTTCGCGTCGAACATGTTGACGTAGTCCTGGGCGCGGTTGAGGAAGTACGCCGACTCCTCCTTGTACCGCTTCAGGCCCGTCTCCTTGTAGAGCTTCTCGCCCATCTTCGCGATGCCGTAGTCGTTGAGGTAGCCCTCCAGCGCCCACGACAGGCCCTCGTGCGTCTCGGTGCTGGTGTAGCCGAGGAACGGCGAGGTGGCCATGCCCTTGCGGCCCACGCCCGAGGACGGGGGCACCGTGGTGGCGTTCTTGACGGCCGCGTCGTACGCCGCCTTCGCGTCGAAGTCGACGCCCTTGACGTACGCGTCCGCGAACGCCACGTCCGAGGAGGTGCCGGTCATCAGGTCCGCGTAGCCGGGGGAGGACCAGCGCGAGGTCCAGCCGCCGTCCTTGTACTGCTGCACGAAGCCGTCGACCAGCTCACCGGCCTTGGAGGGCGTCAGGAAGGAGTACGCGGGCCAGGTGGTCCGGTAGGTGTCCCAGAAGCCGTTGTTGACGTAGACCTTGCCGTCCACGATCTTGGCGCCGGTCTCGGTCGGGGTGTCCTCCTTGACCGCCTTGGAGAACGGGGAGGCGTACTTGTACGTCCCGCCGACCTTCTCGTGGCCCGCGTTCGGGTACAGGTACAGGCGGTAGAGGCTGGAGTACAGGGTGGTGAGCTGGTCCTGCGTGGCGCCCTCGACCTCGACCTTGCCGAGGACGCGGTCCCACTGCTTCTGGGCGTCGCGCTTGACCTTGTCGAAGGAGGCGCGCTCCGGCAGCTCCTGGCGCAGGTTGTCCTTCGCCTGCTCGACGCTGATCAGCGAGGTGGCGATGCGCAGCGTCACGGTGCGGTCCGGGCCCGCGTCGAAGCGGAGGTGGCCCTTGACGCCGCTGGAGTCGCCGCCGGTGACCTTGCTGTCGAACTCGCCGTGGACGAAGAGGCGCGTGGCGCCCGTAGACAGCCCGGACTTGACGTCCGAGTAGCCGCTGAAGGTGCCGTTCTCCTTGTCCAGGGTCAGGCCTGCCTGGTCGGTGACGTTGTCGAAGATCACGCTCGCGTCGTCACCGGGATAGGTGAAGCGCATCATCGCCGCGTGGTCGGTCGGCGCCATCTCGGCCTTCAGGCCGTTCTCGAACCGCACGCCGTAGTAGTACGGCCGGGCGGTCTCGTTCTCGTGCCGGAAGGCCAGCTCGCGGGCGTCGCGGCCGGTGTCCGGGGTGCCGGAGGCCGCGGACGGCATCACCTGGAAGGTCTGCCGGTCGCCCATCCACGGGCTCGGCTCGTGGCTCGCGCTGAAGGCCTGGAGGGTGGGCAGGTTGTCCGCGTTGTTGCCGCGCGCGTAGTCGTACAGCCAGCTCAGCGAACCGGCGTTGGTCACCGGCGTCCAGAAGTTGAAGCCGTGCGGTACGGCGGTCGCCGGGATGTTGTTGCCGCGCGAGAAGCCGCCGGTGGAGTTGGTGCCGCGGGTGGTGAGCGCGTAGTCGGACAGGTGGGCCTCGGGCCGCACCCGCTTCGCCTGCTCGATCTCCACGTCGTCCAGCCAGCCGCGGAACTTCGCCGGGCCCTTGGGGGAGTCGTACGCCACCAGGATCCGGTCGACGGTCTTGCCGGCCGCGACCGACCCGATCCCCGACTTCACGCTGTTCCACTGGTTGACGTAGAGGATCTTGGCGTCCCCCTGACCGCGCGGGGTCAGCGGGAACCCGTGCTGGTCGGTGGCCCCGAGGTCACTCAGGTAGGTGCCGTCGGTGAAGGCGAGGTCGACGGAGACGTTGGTGGCGTCGTAGTCGAGGTCGCCGTCGGCCATCGACGGGAAGATCTTGTAGCTGAGTTCGGTGCCGCGGTCGACCTTCACGTCGACGTCGAAGACCTTGTTGTACGAGTACGCCCGCCCGTCGGCGGTGTGCCGGCCCGCGTACTTGAGGGCGTGCGTGCCGGTGAACCCGGCGCCCGCCTTCGCCGTCGGGGAGCCGCTCGGCCCGCGGTCCACGAGGGAGAGCATGTCCTCGGGGACGGGCGTCTGGCCGGCATCGGTGGCCAGGTGCAGATCGGCGAGCTGGAGGATGTCCGCGCCGTGGTTCCTGGTGATCTCCAGCCGGAAGTGCCGGTACTCGGCCGGCTCGGCCAGCTCGTAGGTCTTGGTCTGGAAGCGCTCCCCGAAGGACTCGCCCGAGCGGGTGTCCAGGGTCTGCCAGGTCTTCCCGTCCGCGGAGCCCTTGAGCGTCCAGTCGGCCGGGTCGCGTTCGTCGGCGTCGTTGGCCGACGTGAGGGCGTACTTGGCGATCCGCGTCGGCGCGTCCAGGCCGAACTCGACCCAGCCGGTCTTCTCGAAGGCCAGCCACTTGGTGGTCGGTTCGGCGTCGGCGAGGTTCTCCTTCACCTCGCCGCCGCCCGTGTTCTCGGCGCTCGCCCGCACCGCGGTGACGTGGTCGGTGACATCGCCCGGTATGCCGGTGCTGTAGCCGCCGTCCACGCCGGAGGCCCGCTTGTGCCCGTCCCGGCCGGTGTCCACGGTGTTGGTCCAGTCCGGAACCGGGTCGTCCGCCTCGAAGGACGAAGAGAACTCCCGGTCGGGCTTCGCGGGCGCACCCGGCAGGGCGACAGCCGCCCCCTGCGAGCCCACCGCCAAAGCGAAGGCGGTCGTCATGACGACCGCCGGACCCCATCTGTGCCGAACTCTGTACTGCATGTCCTGGCCACCCTCCCCGGCGCTTGGGACAACGTTGTCAAATCAACTGCGCAAGGACCAGTAGGGGTCAAGGGGCATGTGATGTCAAGGGTGTTGGATGTGGCGTTCGGGGCTTATGGCCGGGATTCCTACGGCATGCGGCGCACAGGCCGCTCATATTTCCGGGAGGTCTCAACTCGGAAAAGACGTACCGCGAACCTTGCATTCGATCTTGCTCCGCCGACGGAAAGTGGACTATACCTGTCGGCCACCGGGGGATACGGGGGGAACCACGACGAGGAACCGCCCAAGGCGCCCGAACAGCGGTGACCGTATCCGTGACCGCACGGCAGTACCCGCAATTCCCGCACGAACCTGCACGACCCAGCGTGACCCGATCGCGGTGCCGGGAGGATCCGGTTCACCGCCTGAGTCCTGGAGAAGGCGAGGACTTGAGCATGGGATCCACTTCCGCCGAGAACAACGGTACGGGCGTCGGCCGCCGCGATCTGATCAAGCGGTCCGCCGCGCTCGGCCTGATCTCCGTACCCACGATGAGCTTCCTGTCCGCCTGCGCGAGCGGCGGCGGGGACGACCAGAAGAAGGCCGAGGCGGGCGAGAAGTCCGCCAAGAACCCGCTCGCGGTCAACGACGGCGCCCAGATGGAATTCGTCCTCTTCGACGGCGGCTTCGGCAAGGAGTACGCCGAGGACGCCGTGAAGCTGTACGAGAAGGCCTTCCCGAAGGCCAAGGTGAAGTTCGCCGCCACCCAGAAGATCCAGTCCACCCTCCAGCCGCGCTTCAACGGCGGCAACCCGCCCGACCTCGTCGACAACTCCGGCGCCGAGCAGATGGACATGGGCGTCCTGGTCGGCAAGAAGCAGCTCGCCGACCTCACCCCGCTGCTCGACGCCCCGTCCTACGACGACCCGGCCAAGAAGGTCCGCGACACGCTGCGCCCCGGCATCGTGGAGATGGGCCAGTTCGACGGCGAACCGGTCTGGATCCTGTACTACGCCTACACGGTGTACGGCAACTGGTACTCGCAGAAGGCCCTTGACTCCCTGGACGCGGAGTACCCCAAGACCTGGGACGAGATGCTCGCGCTGTGCGAGAAGGCGAAGAAGAAGGGCGTGGCCGGCTGGACCTACGCCGGCAAGTACCCGTACTACATCCCCTTCTCGATGTCGCCGATGATCGCCAAGGTCGGCGGGCGCGAAGTGCTCGACGCCATCGACAACCTGGAGCCGAACGCCTGGAAGCACCCGGCGGTCAAGACCGTCTTCGAGGCCTGGTACGAGCTGTACAAGAAGGGCTACGTCCTCAAGGGCACCCCGGGCCTGGACCACATCCAGTCGCAGACCGCCTGGGCCAAGGGCAAGGCCCTGTTCATCCCCAACGGCTCCTGGGTGGAGAACGAGTCGGCCAAGGTCATCCCCGCCGACTTCGACCTCGCCGTCTCCGCGCCGCCCGGCATCGACGACTCCGACAAGATGCCCTTCGGCACCATCTGGGCCTCCGGCGGCGAGCCCTTCATCGTCCCCGCCAAGGCGGCCAACGGCGCGGGCGGCATGGAGCAGTTGCGCATCATGCTCAGCGAGGCGTCCTCCAAGAACTTCACCAGCAAGGTGAAGTCGCTGAGCGCCTACAACGGCGGCACCGACGGCATCGAGCTGACCCCGGGCCTCAAGTCGGGCGTCGCGGCGCTGGAACTGGCCGGCGACAACGTGGTCAACCCGCGCATGCAGGACTGGTACGTGCAGCTCCAGAAGGAGAAGATCGGCGTCTCCTGCCTGGGCGAGATGATGGCGGGCCGGATGACCCCGGCGGAGACCATCAAGAAGATCCAGGGCTACGCCGACGAAGCCGCCAAGGACTCGTCGATCAAGCACTACAAGCACCAGTGAGGACGCGTCACCAGGGCCTGTCCGGCGCCACCGCGCCGGGCGGGCCCTGGCGGCGCCACCCGCGCGCAGATCGGGGTCGGTAGCAATGCAGCACGGCAAGTACCGGTTCATCGTGGGGTTCCTGGCGGTTCCCCTGGGACTGTACGCGCTCTTCGTCATCTGGCCGTTCATCCAGTCCATCTACTACTCGTTCACGGACTGGACGGGGCTGAGTCCCGAGTTCAAGATGGTGGGCTTCGACAACTACTCGCGGATGCTCGACGACGACATCTTCTGGAAGTCGTTGCAGCACAGCGTGATGTTCGCGCTGCTGGTGCCGCTGGTGACACTCAGCCTGGCGCTGTTCTTCTCCTTCATGATCAACGTGGGCGGACGGCGCCGCCGCGGCGGCCCGGCGATCACCGGGGTGCGCGGCTCCGGCTTCTACAAGATCGTGTACTTCTTCCCGCAGGTCCTGTCGATCGCGATCGTCGCCCTGCTGTTCCAGTTCGCGTACAACCCGGACAGCGGCGCCATCAACTCGCTGCTGCGCGGGATCGGTCTGGACTCCGTCCAGCCGCTGTGGCTGGGCGACCCCGACATCGCCCTGTGGTGCGTGATGGCGGTGCTCGTCTGGTCGACGGTCGGCTTCTTCGTGGTGCTGTTCTCCGCGGGCATGGCCTCCATCCCGGCGGAGCTGTACGAGGCCGCGCTGCTGGACGGCGCGAACCGCGCCACCACCTTCTTCAAGGTGACCCTGCCGCTGCTGTGGGACACCGTGCAGTCCGGCTGGGTCTACATGGGCATCCTCGCACTGGGCGCCGAGTCCTTCGCGGTCGTGCAGATCATGACGACCGGGCCCGGCGGACCCGACTACTCGACCACCGTCATGGTCCTGTACGTGTACCAGAAGGCGTTCCGTGACGGTCAGGCCGCCTACGCCACCACCATCGGCGTCGCCCTGCTCGTCGTCACGCTGGCCTTCGCCGCCGTCGTGATGCGGCTGGGCCGGCGCGAGCGGCTGGAGTACTGAGCAATGAAGACGACCGAGACCCCCGCCCCCGTGCCGGCCGAACCCGGTACACCCGTCCTCAAGACCCGGGCCGCTCCCGGCGGACCGAAGGAGGGGAAGAAGGAGGGCACCACCCTCAACGTCTTCTCCCACGGCGTCCTCGTCATCTGGGCGATCATGGTCGGCCTGCCGCTGGTGTGGGCGGTGATGACCTCTTTCAAGGACGACGCCTCCATCTTCGGCTCGCCCTGGTCGCTGCCCGACAAACTGAACTTCGACAACTGGTCGCGCGCCTGGTCCCAGGCGCACATGAGCGACTATTTCCTCAACACCATTCTGGTGGTGGGCGGTTCGCTCGTCGGCACCCTGGTACTGGGTTCCATGGCGGCATACGTACTGGCGCGGTTCGACTTTCCCGGCAACCGGTTCATCTATTACTTGTTCATCGCCGGCATGAGTTTCCCGATCATGCTCGCACTGGTCCCGTTGTTCTACGTGGTGGACAACATGGGGATGCTGAACACCATCCACGGGCTGATCCTGGTCTACATCGCCTATTCACTGCCCTTCACGGTGTTCTTCCTCACCGGATTCTTCCGCACCCTGCCCACTTCGGTGGCGGAGGCCGCTTTCGTGGACGGCGCCTCCCACTCGCGGACCTTCTTCCAGGTCATGCTGCCGATGGCCAAGCCCGGTCTGATCAGCGTGGGAATCTTCAACTTCCTGGGCCAGTGGAACCAGTACATGCTGCCGACCGTGCTGAACACGGACCCGGACAAACACGTCCTCACCCAGGGCCTGGTGCAGCTGGCGGTCAGCCAGGGGTACAAGGGCGACTGGTCGGGCCTGTTCGCCGGCCTGGTCATGGCGATGCTGCCGGTGCTGGCCGCGTACATCATCTTCCAGCGGCAGGTGGTGCAGGGGCTCACGGCGGGCGCCCTGAAGTAACGCCGCCACCCCCGCGGAACCTCGCGCGCATGCCGCTCCCGGAGCCCGGGGGCGGCATGCGCGCGTGTGCGGCAGCGGCCGCCGGACGCCCGGATGCGGTTCAACCTCTTGACGGGAGGTGACCCGAACGGCTCAGCTTAGAGTTCACTAGTTGGACATGGAAGGGGCCTCATCGAAGCGGCCCCGCGCGCAGGAGGTCGTCGTGGAGACTCCGGGGTCGCAGTCGTCGCTGCACCGAGCCAACCTGGAACGCGTCGTACGGGCGGTACGGCTCGCCGGTTCGCTCACGCAGGCGGAGATCGCGAGGACGACGGGCCTGTCCGCGGCCACGGTCTCGAACATCGTCCGGGAACTGAAGGACGGCGGAACCGTCGAGGTCACGCCCACCTCCGCGGGCGGCCGGCGGGCCCGCAGCGTCTCGCTGAGCGGAGACGCCGGCATCGTCATCGGCGTGGACTTCGGCCACACCCACCTGCGCGTCGCCATCGGCAACCTCGCCCACCAGGTGCTCGCCGAGGAGTCCGAGCCACTGGACGTGGACGCGTCCTCGGACCAGGGCTTCGACCGGGCGGAACGGCTGGTCAGCCGACTGATCGCGGCCACCGGCGTGGACCGCGCCAAGATCGCCGGGGTAGGTCTGGGCGTGCCCGGCCCGATCGACGTGGAGTCCGGGACGCTGGGCTCGACCGCCATCCTGCCCGGCTGGGGCGGCACCCGGCCCGCCGAGGAGCTGCGGGGGCGGCTCGGCGTGCCGGTGCACGTGGACAACGACGCCAACCTGGGCGCCCTGGGCGAGCTGGTCTGGGGCAGCGGCCGGGGGGTGCGGGACCTGGCGTACATCAAGGTCGCCAGCGGCGTCGGCGCCGGTCTGGTGATCAACGGGAAGATCTATCGCGGACCCGGCGGCACGGCGGGTGAAATCGGACACATCACCCTCGACGAAGCCGGTCCCGTCTGCCGGTGCGGAAACCGGGGTTGCCTGGAGACGTTCGCGGCAGCACGCTATGTGCTTCCGCTCCTCCAGCCCAGCCACGGCACCGATCTGACGATGGAGGGCGTCGTCCGGCTGGCACGGGACGGTGACCCCGGCTGCCGTCGGGTGATCGCCGACGTAGGCCGCCACATCGGCAGTGGAGTCGCCAACCTCTGCAACCTGCTCAACCCGAGCCGGGTCGTCCTCGGCGGCGATCTCGCCGAGGCCGGTGAGCTGGTGCTCGGGCCGATAAGAGAGTCCGTCGGGCGTTACGCCATCCCCAGTGCGGCGCGTCAACTCTCCGTACTCCCCGGGGCACTTGGGGGACGTGCGGAGGTGCTGGGGGCCCTCGCCCTCGCCTTGAGTGAAATGGGCGATTCGACCCTTTTGGACGGATCTGTGACCGGCTCCCTGTCGGTGTCCACGCCTGCCTTCACTTAGAGCACGGATGGCACCGTTGTCATCTCGTTAAGGATTTACTTCTTGACGTCGCACGTGTGGCCGAGTTGACTTCCAGCCACCTCGGCCGCAACGACGCGGCCTCGTCAGGGAGGTTTGTGAAGTGAACACGCGTATGCGTCGTGCCGCCGTTGCCATCGCCGCCGGTGCCATGGCAGTCTCGCTCGCCGCCTGTGGCAGCGCCAAGGAGTCCGGCGACAGCGCCGACAAGTCCGACTCGGCCGCGAAGAAGGGCGACGACATCAAGGTCGGCCTGCTCCTCCCGGAGAACCAGACCGCGCGGTACGAGCAGTTCGACAAGCCCGTGATCGAGAAGAAGGTCAAGGAGCTGACGAACAACAAGGGCGAGGTGATCTACGCCAACGCCAAGCAGGACGCCACCCTCCAGAACCAGCAGGTCGACACGATGGTGACCAACAAGGTCGACGTGCTGATCGTGGACGCGGTGGACTACAAGGCGATCGCCGGCTCGGTCAAGAAGGCCAAGGACGCCGGCATCAAGGTCGTCGCCTTCGACCGCCTGGCGGAGGGCCCCATCGACGCCTACACCTCGTTCGACAACGTCACCGTCGGCAAGACGCAGGGCGAGGCCCTTCTCAAGGCGCTGGGCGACAAGGCCAAGGACAGCCAGATCGTCATGATGAACGGGTCCGCCACGGACCCCAACGCCGCCCAGTTCAAGCAGGGCGCACACGCCGCGCTCGACGGCAAGGTGAAGATCGGCCGCGAGTACGACACCAAGGAGTGGAAGCCGGAGAACGCCAACGCCAACATGGAGGGCGCCATCTCCGCCCTCGGCAAGGGCAAGATCCAGGGCGTCTACTCCGCCAACGACGGCATGGCGGGCGGCATCATCACCGCCCTGAAGGCCGCCGGCATCAAGAACATCCCGGTCACCGGCCAGGACGCTGAGCTGGCGGGCGTGCAGCGTATCGTCGCCGGTGAGCAGTACATGAGTGTCTTCAAGTCCTACCCGCAGGAGGGCCAGGTCGCCGCCGAGATGGCCGTCCGCCTCGCCAAGGGCGAGTCGCTCGACGGCCTCGCCAACGACAAGGTCGACAGCGGCACCACCAAGGGCGTCCCCGCGGTCATCGTCCCGGTCGTCTCACTGACCAAGGACAACATCAAGGAGACCGTCATCAAGGACGGCTTCTACACGATCGACCAGATCTGCAGCGGCAACTACAAGGCCGCCTGCGACAAGCTCGGCCTCAAGTAAGCAGCCCCGCCGCCCGTACCGCCTGAGCGCGCACGGGCCGGCTGCCCACGGTCTCCTCCGGCGCCCCGCACTCCACAGCCCCGCAAGCTACGCGGGGCGCCGGACGGAACAACCCCCCAATTCTTCTGCACAACCTCCCGCCGGGTCAGGCGGCGAAGGAGATGGTTCACGTGTCCGCTACGCCCGTGCTGGCGTTGCGCGGGGTCTCCAAGCGATTCGGTGCCGTCCAGGCGCTCACCGAGGTAGAGCTTGAGGTCCACGCCGGTGAGGTGGTCGCCCTGGTGGGTGACAACGGCGCCGGAAAGTCCACGCTGGTCAAGACGATCGCCGGCGTGCACCCCATCGATGAGGGTGCCATCGAGTGGGACGGCAAGACCGTCTCGATCAGTAAGCCGAACGACGCCCAGAACCTCGGCATCGCGACGGTCTACCAGGACCTCGCGCTGTGCGACAACATCGATGTCGTCGGAAACCTCTACCTGGGCCGGGAGATCCGCAAGCGCGGCGTCCTGGACGAGGTGGAGATGGAGCGCCGCTCGCGCGAGCTGCTGGACACGCTGTCCATCCGCATCCCGAGCGTCCGCATCCCGATCGCCTCGCTCTCCGGAGGTCAGCGCCAGGTCGTCGCGATCGCCCGCTCCATGCTCGGCGAGCCCAAGCTGGTCATCCTGGACGAGCCCACCGCCGCCCTCGGCGTCGAGCAGACCGCGCAGGTCCTCGACCTGGTCGAGCGGCTGCGCGAGCGCGGCCACGCCGTCATTCTCATCAGCCACAACATGGCCGACGTCAAGGCGGTCGCCGACAAGGTGGCCGTGCTGCGCCTGGGGCGCAACAACGGCACCTTCGAGGTCAAGACGACCTCCCAGGAAGAGATCATCTCCGCCATCACGGGTGCCACGGAGAACGCCGTGACCCGTCGTGCGGCGCGCACCACTGGGGAGATCAAGAAGTGAGCATCGACAAGACCTCCACCCCCGCCGAGAACAGCGCCGACCAGGTCGCGGTGGAGAACCCCGACGCCGCAGCCGCCGCGGTCACCGCCGTGGACCCCAGGCTTCTGGTGCGCGAGCAGGGCCTCGCCGGCTACATAGGCGAGTTCAAGCGGAAGATGAAGGCCGGTGACCTCGGGTCCCTCCCGGTCGTCGTCGGTCTGCTGATCATCTGGGCCATCTTCGCCAGCCTGAACAGCAACTTCCTCACCGCGGGCAACTTCTCCGACATGTCGGTGGCGATGGTCGGCACCGGCATGATCGCCGTCGGTATCGTCTTCGTCCTGCTGCTCGGCGAGATCGACCTGTCGGTCGGCTCGGTCAGCGGTGTCGCGGGCGCCGCCTTCGCGGTGCTCAGCGTCACCCACGGCATGAACGAGTGGCTGGCCATGCTGCTGGCCGTACTCACCGGCACGGTGGCGGGCGCCATCCACGGCTTCTTCTTCGCGCGGATCGGCGTGCCCGCCTTCGCCGTGACACTGGCCGGCCTGCTGTTCTGGAACGGCTTCATGCTCCAGGTGCTCGGCGCCAACGGCACCATCAACATCGACCCCGAAGGTGTCGTAGCCAAACTCACCGGCTACTTCTTCGCCGATGTCGCCGCCGCCTACGGACTCGCCGTGGTGGCCGTGGTCGGCTACTTCCTCAACGCCTACTTCGACAACCGGCGCCGCGCGGCCGTGGGCATTCCGTCACGGCCGCTGAGTGAGATCATCGTCCGTACTGTCCTACTGGCCGTCGTGGCCTTCGCCGTCGCGATCGTCTTCAACCAGTACAAGGGCCTGCCGCTGGCTGTGCTGATCTTCGTCGTCGTGCTGCTCGTCACCGACTTCGTGCTGCGCCGCACCGCCTACGGCCGAAAGGTCTTCGCGCTCGGCGGCAGCGTCGAGGCCTCCCGCCGCGCCGGCATCAACGTCACGGCGGTGCGCATCTCGGTGTTCGCGATCTCCGGAACGTTCGCCGCGATCGGCGGTCTGTTCATCACGTCCAAGATCGCTTCCGCCAACCAGGGAGCGGGCGCCGGCGACCTGCTGATGAACGCCATCGCCGCAGCCGTCATCGGCGGCACCTCCCTCTTCGGCGGCCGGGGCCGCACCTGGAACGCGCTGCTCGGCGTGCTGGTCATCATCTCGATCCAGTACGGCCTCGCACTCCAGGGTGTCGCCTCCCCGGTCCAGTACATGATCACCGGTGGCGTGCTGCTGGTGACCGTCGTCATCGACGCGATCACCCGCAAGACCCAGAAGACGGCCGGCCGCGCATAGCGTCCCGCACGGCCGACAAAGGTCCGCCCGCCCGCCCGGCCGAGCCCGGCGGGCGGGCGGACCGCTTGTGTACGGATGTGCGGCGTGCCGACCTCAGCAGGCGCCGAGGTCCTCCCACACGCCCCACTCGCCGGTGGTCCCGGGCTCCTCGCCGGTCGTCCACCACTTGGCCTTCCAGGTGTGCCCCTTGTGGGAGACCTGCTGCCCGCCGGTGTAGATCGAGCCCGAGGCCCACGGGGTGGCCGTGCACTGGTTGCCGTTGCCGCCGGTGACGGTCAGCGTGTACGTGGTGCTGTGGCTGCCGGACGGGCTGGTGCCCGTGACGGTGACGGAGTAGGTCCCCGAGACGGCCTGGGAGGTGGTGGCGAGGGTGAGCGTCGACTGCCCGCCCGCCGTGACCGAGCCGGGACCGAACGACGCGGTGACGCCCGCCGGGACCCCGCTCGCTCTGAGCTGCACCGTCTCCGCCCGGCCCTTCGTCACCGCGGTCTTCACCGTGGTGGTGGCCGAGGCACCCGCGGTCACGGTGCCGGAGGCCGGGGCGGCGGAGAGGGAGAAGTCGTTCTCCGGGGCGGTGCTGCCGCTGGTGAAGGGCGCGAAGACGCGCGAGAAGTCCCAGGTGTTCTGCTGGATGCCCGAGCAGTTGTCGGCCGCGCCACCGCCCGCGCAGCCGCCGTTGTCCCGCTGGAGCGCCCAGAAGGAGAGGGTGTTGACGCCCTGCTTCAGGGCCCAGTCGTAGACCGTGCGGGCGTTGTCCAGGGTGAAGGTCTCCGCCGGTCCGAAGTCGTCGACGCCGATCATCTCGATGACGCCGATCATGTGCCACAGCTCGGCGGAGGACTTCGCGGGGTAGAGCCGGGCCAGCACGTCGTGCAGGCCCTGGGTCGCCGTCTGGGTGTCCCGGGCCATGTCGTGCTGCTGGTTGTCGTAGTAGTCGAAGGTCATGAGGTTCACGACGTCGACCCTGGTGCCGTTCTTCACCGCGTTCTCGAGCAGGGCGACGCCGTTGTCCGCGAGGCCGCGGGTGGTGGTGGGCAGGGTGTAGGAGATCTCGAGGTCGCGGCCGTTGCCGGCGGCCCAGTCCTGGACCAGTTTGATGGCCTTGTTGCGGCGGTCGATGCCCGCGATGTTGTCCAGCGCGTCGATCTCGATGTCCATGTCGAGCCGGGAGACGTCGTAGGTCGTGACGACCTTCTCGTAGGCCGCGGCGATCTGCTGGACGTCGGTGCAGCTGTCGGCGATCTCGGTGCCGGTGGTGTCGGCCGTGTAGCCGCCGAACGAGGGGATGACGTCGCCCCCGTTCGCCTGCATAGTGTCGACGTCGGCGCCGAAGGTCGACTGCGCGATCGGCATCGACGGGTCGCCGTTCCAGTACGGCGTGCACGAACCCGGCGTCGCCGTCTGGAGGAAGGCCATGGTCAGGTGCTTGGCGCCCGACTGGGCGGCCAGCGCGGCCGGGCTCTCGCCGGTCCAGGCCTCGAAGTACGGCGCGAAGACCCGGTCCGGCAGCGGGGTCGCCGCCTGGGCCGCGCCGGTGCCGGACAGCGCGAGGCCCACCGCGGCCACGGTGGTGGCGGCCGCGGTGAGGGCGGCCCGGATGGAACGCATGCGTCTCATGTCAGTCCCGGTGTGTGTGGGGAGGAACGTCGATTCCCTTGCCGTGCAGGGGTGTTGCCGGATACGGGGATATCGCCGGAGCATCGGGAGCGCAATGGTCTGGACCAGAATGGGGCTAGACCAATCGGCCGGACCGGGCGCCACCCGGCCTGGACACCGTGCGCCCGGTGGACTGGACCACCCGGGTAAAGGTGTCCCCAAGCCGGACGGGCGGCGTGCCGCAGGGCGCGGACCGGGAAGACGTAGAACGGCCCGCCCCTGGGTAAGGCCGAACGCGTGACGTACGACGCACCGCCCGGACACGTCCGGCCGGAGCGGAACATTAGACTCGACGAGCCCGGCAACAGCTCTACTGCAAGGAGGCACGGGTGCCGCTGCTGACCCGCATCACGGGACCGCGCGATCTGGACCGGCTCAGCCTGGAAGAGCTGAACCAGCTGGCCGAGGAGATCCGTACCTTCCTCGTCGACGCCGTGTCCAAGACCGGCGGCCACCTCGGCCCCAACCTCGGCGTGGTGGAACTCACCCTCGCCCTGCACCGGGTCTTCGACTCGCCGAAGGACAAGGTGCTCTGGGACACGGGACACCAGTCCTACGTCCACAAGCTGCTCACCGGCCGCCAGGACTTCTCGAAGCTGAAGATGAAGGGCGGCCTGTCCGGCTACCCCTCGCAGGCCGAGTCCGAGCACGACGTCATCGAGAACAGCCACGCCTCCACGGTCCTCGGCTGGGCCGACGGCATCGCCAAGGCCAACCAGGTCCTGGACCGCGACGACCACGTCGTCGCCGTCATCGGCGACGGAGCCCTCACCGGCGGCATGGCCTGGGAGGCGCTGAACAACATCGCCGCCGCCAAGGACCGCCCCCTCGTCATCGTCGTCAACGACAACGAACGCTCCTACGCGCCCACCATCGGCGGCCTCGCCAACCACCTGGCGACCCTGCGCACCACCGACGGCTACGAGCGCTTCCTGGCCCGCACCAAGGAGGTCCTGGAGCGCACCCCGGTCGTCGGGCGCCCCCTCTACGACACCCTGCACGGCGCCAAGAAGGGCCTGAAGGACTTCATCGCCCCCCAGGGCATGTTCGAGGACCTCGGCCTCAAGTACGTCGGCCCGATCGACGGCCACGACCTGGAGGCCCTGGAGTCCGCCCTCACCCGCGCCAAGCGCTTCGGCGGGCCCGTCATCGTGCACTGCCTCACCGAGAAGGGCCGCGGCTACCAGCCCGCCCTCCAGGACGAGGCCGACCGCTTCCACGCCGTCGGCAGGATCCACCCCGACACCGGCCTGCCCATCTCCACCTCCGGCGCCGACTGGACCAGCGTCTTCGGCGACGAGATGCTCAAGCTCGGCAAGGAGCGCGCGGACGTGGTCGCCATCACCGCGGCCATGCTCCAGCCGGTCGGCCTCGACAAGTTTGCCAAGGCCTTCCCGGACCGGGTCTACGACGTCGGCATCGCCGAGCAGCACGGCGCGGTCTCCGCGGCCGGCCTCGCCCACGGCGGCGTCCACCCGGTCTTCGCCGTGTACGCCACCTTCCTCAACCGCGCCTTCGACCAGGTCCTGATGGACGTCGCCCTGCACAAGTGCGGCGTGACCTTCGTGCTGGACCGGGCCGGTGTCACCGGCACCGACGGCGCCTCCCACAACGGCATGTGGGACATGTCGATCCTCCAGGTCGTCCCCGGCCTCAGGCTCGCCGCCCCGCGCGACGCCGACCAGGTCCGCGCCCAACTGCGCGAGGCCGTCGCGGTGGACGACGCGCCGACCGTGGTCCGCTTCTCCAAGGGCGCCGTCGGCCCCGCCGTACCCGCCGTCGGCCGGGTCGGCGGCATGGACGTGCTGCGCGCCCCCGGCACCGACACGCCCGACGTGCTCCTGGTCTCCGTCGGCGCCCTCGCGCCGATGTGCCTGGAGATCGCCGACCTGCTGGACAAGCAGGGCATCTCCACCACCGTGGTCGACCCGCGCTGGGTCAAGCCCGTCGACGAGGCCATGGCCCCGCTCGCCGAGCGCCACCGCGTGGTCGTCACCGTCGAGGACAACTCCCGCGTCGGCGGTGTCGGCTCCGCCGTCGCCCAGGCCCTGCGCGACGCCGGCGTCGACGTACCGCTGCGCGACTTCGGCATCCCGCCGCGCTTCCTCGACCACGCCTCCCGCGCCGAGGTGCTGGCCGAGATCGGGCTCACCGCGCCCGACATCGCGCGCCAGGTGACGGGTCTGGTCGCCAGGCTCGACGGCAGGTACGACCGCGCGGGCGCCGAGGCGGACCAGGTGGAGGCCGCGCGCGACTGACACCGCGCACTCCGCACTGAGCCGGATGGGCCGGTTCCACCACTCGTTGCAGTGGCGGAACCGGCCCATCCGCGTGAAATCGCCCACGCCGGGGCATACGCAGTACGCCCCCTCTCGATCATGTCGAGGACGACAAGCGTGGGAGGTTCCCGTGAGCAACACCCTCTTCAGGACCAAGAAGATCGAGCAGTCCATCCGTGACACGGAGGAACCGGAACACGCGCTCAAGAAATCCCTGTCGGCGCTGGACCTGACCGTCTTCGGTATCGGCGTCGTCATCGGCACCGGCATCTTCGTACTGACCGGCACCGTCGCCAAGAACAACGCCGGGCCCTCCACGGCCCTGGCGTTCGTCGTCGCCGGAGTCGTCTGCGCGCTGGCCGCGCTGTGCTACGCGGAGTTCGCCTCCACCGTGCCGGTGGCCGGCTCCGCCTACACCTTCTCCTACGCCTCGCTGGGCGAACTGCCCGCCTGGATCATCGGCTGGGACCTGGTCCTGGAGTTCGCGCTCGGCACGGCGGTGGTGGCCGTCGGCTGGTCGGGCTACATCCGCTCGCTGATGGACAACGCGGGCTGGCACATGCCCGCCGAGCTGGGCGGCAGGGACGGTGCCGAGGGCTTCGGCTTCGACATCCTCGCCGCCGCCCTGGTGCTGGTGCTCACGGCCGTCCTGGTGCTCGGCATGAAGCTGTCGGCGCGGATCACCTCGCTCGTCGTCGCCATCAAGGTGGCGGTCGTCCTCATCGTGATCATCGCGGGCGCCTTCTTCGTCAAGAGCGCCAACTACGACCCCTTCATCCCGAAGTCGCAGCCCGTCGAGGCGGGCGGGGGACTGCACTCACCACTGATCCAGCTGATGTTCGGCTGGGCTCCGGCCAACTTCGGCGTGATGGGCATCTTCACGGCCGCCTCGGTCGTCTTCTTCGCCTTCATCGGCTTCGACATCGTCGCCACGGCCGCCGAGGAGACCAGGAACCCGCAGCGCGACATGCCCCGCGGCATCCTCGGCTCCCTGATCATCTGCACCATCCTCTACGTCGCGGTCTCGATCGTCGTCACCGGCATGCAGCACTACACCGAGCTCTCGGTGGACGCCCCGCTCGCCGACGCCTTCAAGGCCACGGGGCATCCCTTCTTCTCGGGCGTGATCAGCTTCGGCGCGGCCGTCGGCCTGACCACGGTCTGCATGATCCTGCTCCTCGGCCAGAGCCGGGTGTTCTTCGCGATGAGCCGCGACGGACTGCTGCCGCGCTTCTTCTCGCACGTCCACCCGAAGTTCCGCACCCCCTACCGGCCCACCATCCTGCTCGGCGTGGTCATCGCGATCGTCGCCGGCTTCACCAGCCTCAGCGAGCTGGCCGAGCTGGTGAACATCGGCACGCTCTTCGCCTTCGTCGTCGTCGCCATCAGCGTGATCATCCTGCGCAGGACCCGGCCCGACCTGCCCCGCGCCTTCCGCACCCCGCTGGTCCCGGTGCTGCCCATCGTCTCCGTGGCCGCCTCGCTGTGGCTGATGCTGAACCTGCCCGCCGAGACCTGGGTCCGCTTCGCCATCTGGATGGCGATCGGCTTCGTCGTGTACTTCCTCTACGGCCGCACCCACAGCCGCCTGGCCCGCGGCGAGGAGGAGCCGGCCGAGCCGGCCGCCCCGAACGGGCCGTAGTCCGTCGCGGGCCCGTGCGACGCGGCGGAGCGCGGCCGTCGTCGGCCCGTGCGCGCTCCGTCCCTCACCCGGGCCGCACCGTCCTCGGCCCCGCCACCTCGGCACCCAGCTCCACCACCCGGCGGCGCAGCCCGCGGTCGGCCGTCACGACCAGGACGGGGCGGTCGCCCGCGGTCCGCGCGACCAGCTCGACGATGTGGTCGTCCCCGCTGCCGGGCGCGGACTCCACCCGGACACCGGCCACGGAGTCCACCCCGCGGGCCGCGCCCTCGACGACGAGCACGACCTCCAGCGGCCCGGGCCGCCCCGGCACCCCGTCCGCCGCCAGCCGGTCCCGCAGCCGCTCCGCGGCCCCGCGCCGGTCCCGCCACCAGCCGTCGGGCACCGAACCGACGACGTTCGCGGCGTCGACGACCACGAGCGGGGACGCGTTCTCTTCCATCCCGCCAGGGTCGCACGCACCGGCCGGCCCGCCGCCCACCGCCGCCCGCGGCCGTGCGGGGCCCTACCCGAGCGACACGCGGCCGACGGTCCCGCTTAGAGTGATCCGGTGAATGGCGACTGGCTTCTCCTCGGCCGCGACGGCCGCCTCAGTGTGTACCTCCCGTCCAACGACGCCGCCCTGTGGCGTGCCGAGCGCGCGCCCGCGGGCCCCTGGGAGGCGCCGCGCCGTATCGGCGGCGACCAGGAGCTGCGCCCGGGCGGCCTCGCGGTCGGACGGGGCCCCGACGGGTACGCCCACCTGGTCGCCTGGCGCCCCACCGGTGCCGACCGCTGCGGCCTCGTGCACACCACGCACTTCCGGCCGCTGCTCGCGCCCCTGGACTGGCAGTCGGCCGGCCACCCCAACAAGCAGGGCGACCGCACCGGGACCCCCGCCGTCGCGGTCGACGCGCAGGGACGCGCCCATGTCTTCGTCCGCAACGGAGGCGGCGGCATGAGCATGGTGGCCCAGCAGGAGAAGGGCGGCTGGGATCCCTGGCGGGACCTGAAGGGCCGCGGCGTCCAGGAGTCGCCCGCGGCCGTGACGGCCGACTCCGGCCTGGTCGAGCTGTACGCGCCCGTCGAGGGCGGCATCCTGCACTGGCGCCAGGACGCACCGGGCGCGCGCCCGGTGCTGGGGGAGCGCCTCGACGCGGCCGTCCGCCCGGGCACCCTGCGCGCCCTGGCGACCTCCGCGGAGCACACCACGGTCTTCTACACCGACGCCGGCACGGGGGAGTTGTGCGCCTGGCGCCCCGGTGGCAAGCCGACGCCCCTGGCGACCGCCGTCGGCCCCGGACCCGTGGCCGCCGTCCGCACCGTCATAGACGGCCACGACTGCACGCTGCTCGCCCAGCGTTCGGCGGGCAGCGGCCGTGTCTCCTTCGCCGCCTACCCCACGGAGCTGGAGGAGATGGGCGCGGCCTGGACCGAGTCCGGCCCCGCACTGCCGGCCGACGCGACCGTCTCCCTGGCCCTGGACCCCGACGGGCGCCTGGTGGCGGCGTCGCTCTCCCCGTCGAACGGGCAACTGCTGCTGTCCCGGCGGAAGGACGAGGCCGGGCTGGCGCTGGGGGCCTGGGCGGCGGTCTGACGGGACGGCGACGACCCGGGGGAGGGAACCCGGAGACCGTCCCTCCCCGGCGGATCGGGCCGGCGGCCCCTCAGGAGGTCTTGCCGCCCGCGGGGGACTTCTTCGCCGACTCCGGGATCTCCTTGTCGCCGCGGATCGCCTTCCACAGCGTGGACGCCTGCGGCTCCGCGGCCACCACCCGGTTCGGGTCGATCTTGTCGTAGGCCACCGGCAGCATGATGGTCTCCATCGTGGACGGGTCGACCCCGTTCAGGCTGCGTCCGAAGTCCGCGAGCGCGGTGAGCGAGGCGAGTTCGGAGTCGGTGGTCAGGGCCGCGGTGAGCGTGTCGGCGATCTTGTACGTCTTGGTCGGGCTGCCCAGGAGGTCCTGCTTCTTGATCTCGCTCAGCAGGGCGATCATGAACTCCTGCTGGAGCCCGATCCGCCCGAGGTCGCTGCCGTCACCGATGCCGTGCCGGGTGCGCACGAAGGCCAGGGAGTCCGTGCCGTTCAGTCTGTGCGTGCCGGCCGTCAGGTCGAGTCCGCTGGACTTGTCGTGGATGTCCTGGTCGACGGTGACGGTGACGCCGCCTATCGCGTCCACCAGGTCCTTGAAGCCGGCGAAGTCGATCTCCACGTAGTGGTCCATGCGGACCCCGGACATCTTCTCCACCGTCTTGACCACGCAGGCCGGACCGACCTGCGAGTAGACGGAGTTGAACATCACACGCTCCGCCGAGGCCACCTCGGAGCCGTCCGGCTTGGTGCACTCGGGCCGGGTCACCAGGGTGTCGCGCGGGATGCTGACGGCGACGGCCTCCTTGCGCCCCTCGGGGATGTGCATGACCAGGGCGGTGTCCGAACGGGCTCCCGCGACCTTGCCGGTGTTGAGTTCGGCGTTGTCGCCCGCGCGCGAGTCGGAGCCGAGGATCAGGATGTTCTGCCCGGAGGTGGGGAGCTTCTCCGGCCGGTCCTTGCCGATCGCGTCGTTGATGTCGACGCCCTTGATGTTGCCGTTGAGGTCGCTGTAGAGCCAGTAGCCGGTGCCGGCCGCGGCGACGACCAGTACCGCCAGGCCGAGCAGGACCTTCCGGCCGGTGCGGCGCTTCTTCTTCCCGTTCTTCCCGGCTCTGCGGCTCCCGCGCCCCTCGCTCGGCGATCGAGGGGCGGGCGGCACGGGGGTACTCAGGTCGTGGCTCACGGCGGGTCCTCGCAACTCGTGCCCGGAGGGCAGGGGCAGCTGGCCGCTCCCGTGAGGGGCCGGGTCGGTGCTGCTCGGCTGACGCTTGGTTGGCATTGAACTATAGACACGCGGTCGAGCACGCGTACGACCGATGTGCCCGGTGTGTGCGCCGCCGGGCGGGCGCGCCGTCCGGTCCGCCCGTGGCCGCGCGCCCGCCGGCGCCCGCCGGAGAAGCCGTCGTACGAGGCCGGTGCGGTACCGGCAGGGCCCTGGGACAGGTGTTCGGTCGTGCGTATGATGTGGCGAATTCTGGAGTCATCTGTGGACACCAGGCCCGGCGTGGGAGGGGACGGCACACATGCGCGGCAGAGGTGCCCAGGCGGTGGACCGGGAGACCCGATCCGGTGTCGCGGCCGAGGCACGGCTTGGGCGCCCGTCCGGGGCCTGCGCGCCCACGGGTTCGTGGCTGCTGCGCGGGAACGACGACCGCCTCAGCGTCTACGCGCTGGTCGAAGCCGGTGTGCACCGCTGGACGGAGACCGCGGTGGGCAGCGGCCGCTTCGACGGACCGGACCTCTTCCCCGTCGAAGGGCTGACGTCCCTGGCCGTGGCCCAGGGGGCCAACCGCTACGCGCACTTCCTCGGGCGCCGGGAGCGGTCCGGCGGCGGCGGACCGAAGACCGATCTGGTCTACGCCGTGCAGTACCAGACCGGGCGGACGCTCGGCGACTGGCGTTCCCTCGGCAACCCCTTCCGTGATCCCAGGGACGCGGCGAGCCTCGGTGCGCCGACCGCCGCCGTCGACGCTCAGGGCACCGTCCACGTCTTCGTCTCCGGGGGTCCCGGCGGCGTCATGCTGCGGCGCGAGGCCAGAAGCGGGGCCTGGGAGGCGTGGAAGGACCTGCGCGGCGGCGCGGTCGCGGGCGGGCTGAGCGCCGCGGCGAACTCGGCCGGACTGGTCGAACTGCTCGCGCCGGGGCACCGTTCGGTCATGCGCTGGGTGCAGACCGAGCCCGGGGCGGATCTGCGCCGGGCGCAGGACCTCACCCCCGCTCCCGCACCGGGCTCGGCCGCGCTCCTGGAGACGGCGCCCGGGGTGTTCACCGCGTACTGGTCCGAGCAGAGCGGGACGGGTGTCTACGCGCAGCGCCCCGGCGAGTGGGCCTTCCCGGCCGGCGGGGCGCCCGGGGAGGGGCCGCACGCCACGCTCCGCGCCGCCGTCGACGGCTACGACTGCACGGTCCTGGCCCACCAGGGGCGCACGGGAACGGCCGTGCTGGGCGTGTGCGGCACCGGAGCCGAGTCCGGCGGGCTGTGGTGGACGGACACCGGGGTGGACTGTGCGGGCACCCCCGCGCTGGCCCTGGACGGGCTCGGCCGGATCGTGATGGCGGTGGTCGCCGCGGACGGCGCCGTCCTGGTGAACAGGCAGCGGTCGGAGCCGGGACTGACCCTGGCCGACTGGGAACGCCTGTCGGGTAGTTGAGAGCGCGCCACTACAGCACACCGCGCTGAAAGTCCAGAATATTAAATGGTTGTACCCGTCGCATGTGGTCATCGTCACGCGCCGCAAGCTGTCTGTCGGCTGTCTTGATCTGGACTTTTAGGAAACCATTATGTGAAAGTTTGATGGATTGCCGGTGTGAGGCGATCGCAGTCGAAACGGGGGTGTTGGGCCCCCGTGTCTGGAAATGCGTGCTTCTTCGAGTCCAAGGTCCCGCACAGCGAGGTGCGGCAGCCCTTGGAGGGCAGAGCTGCTGGGTACGGATGGTGAATGCCTCGTGGGTGGCTCGGACAACCCTGAAGCCGGAGCGCTGATCTCGGCCTACCGGTCCGCGGTCCCGACCGGCGCGAGGCGGCGCATCGTCCGCGGGGTGCCCACCCCCGTCCGCAAAGCGGTGAAGTCCTCGCTCACCGCGGCCGACTCCGTACGCTCCGCCGCGGTGGTCTGGGCGATGGGGGGCAAGCGCAACGCTCCCCGGCACAGCCCCGCCCACACCCGCCGAGTCGTCCGGGTCGGCCGCCGCCACATGCGCGCGATGCTGGTCGAGGGGGCGACCGACTGGGCGGCCCGGGCCCGCAATCTCAACATCGTGGTCTCCGTCCTCGAATCGGCGGGCATCGACTACTTCTGTGTGCGCGGCACCAGCAGCGGACTGCCCGCCGTCGCCGTCCCCGCCGCCTCCCGCCCGCTGGTGGAGGAGATGCTCCGGCTGGCCTTCGACCAGGCCCCGGGCTACGTGGGGCCGGCCACGGGCGGCGAGGCCCGCATGGAGCCCGGCGACGAGGAGCGCTCCTGGCGGCAGCTGCGCCACCACAAGGTGCTGAGGGTCGCCTGGTACGTGTGCGACCCGACCCAGCAACTGGTCTTCGGCGCGGCCACCGGATGCGACATCGAGATGTGGACGGAGCGCGAGGGGGAGCTGCGCGCCCCGCGGCCCAACCGGGTCATCGACGCGGTCCCGGTGGACGCCGCGCGCAAGTCGGCGCCGCAGAGCCTGTTCAGCCCCATACCTCCCGCGTACCGCACGGGGACGGCCCGGACGCTGGCCGAGTTCGCCGTGCCGCTCCCCGAGGACCACCAGTTCCCCATCGATGTGGTCTACACCTGGGTGGACGACTCGGACCCGGTCTGGCGGGCCTCGCGCGACCGTGCGCGCCGGGGGTTCACCGCGGACGGGCTGCACGAGCAGGCGGCGAACGACTCGCGGTTCACCAGCCGCGACGAACTGCGCTACTCGCTGCGCTCGCTCCACCAGAACGCGCCCTGGGTGCGCAACATCTACCTCGTCACGGCGGGGCAGGTGCCGTCCTGGCTCCAGACGCAGCACGCGAACCTCCGGGTGGTGGACCACCGGGAGATCTTCTCCGAGGCCGCCGCCCTGCCGACGTTCAACTCCCACGCCATCGAGAGCCAGCTGCACCACATTCCGGGGCTCTCGGAGTGCTTCCTCTACCTGAACGACGACGTGTTCTTCGGCCGGCCGGTCACGCCCGCGCACTTCTTCCACCCGAACGGCATCACCAAGTTCTTCACCTCGCCCGCGCTGATACCGGGCGGGCCCGCCTCCCCGGACGACCTCCCGGTCAACGCCGCGGGCAAGAACAGCCGTTGGCTCATCGCCCAGAAATTCGGTACCGCCATTTCCCAGAAGATGAAGCACACCCCGCACGCGCTGCGCCGGAGTGTGCTCCAGGAGATCGAGGAGACCTTCACGCAGGAGCACGCCGCCACCCAGCACTCGCGTTTCCGGTCCCCGGACGACGTGCCGATCGCCTCCTCGCTGCACCACTACTTCGCGTACCACTCGGCACGGGCCACGGTGGGGGAGATCCAGTACCGGTACATCGACCTCTCGGCGGACCTCGCCGACCGGCGCCTCAACACGCTCCTCGCCCACCGGAACATGGACACCTTCTGCCTCAACGACACGGTCGAAGCGGCCGACCCGGAAGCGCAACGGACCATGCTGGATCGTTTCCTCAGGGCCTACTTCCCGGTGCCCAGTCCGTACGAGGTGACGGACCGGAGGAACGCCATCGAGCCCGCGAGTGAGCCGCACCGCACATGAACGCCTATGACGTCACGCTGGTCGTGCCGGTGTACAACGTGGAGCAGTACCTCCAGGAATGTCTGGATTCCATCGCGGCGCAGACCGTGTTCGAGCGCTGCGAGGTGCTGCTCGTCGACAACGGCAGCACGGACGGCTCCTACCGGCTGTGCGCCGAGTTCGCCCGCCGGCACGCCAACACCACGGTGCTGGTGCGCCGCGGCGGGGGTGCCGGAGCGGCCCGCAACCTCGGGATGGACCGGGCGACAGGTGCCCGCATCACCTTCTGCGACTCCGACGACGTCCTGCCGCCCACCGCGCTGGAACGCATGCTGGAGGCCGCCGCGGCAACCGGTGCCCAGGTCGTGGTGGGGATGATGGAGACGTTCCCCAAGCCGACCAACTGGGCGTGGAAGGGGTACTTCGGCAAGGGCGACCGGACGTTCGCCGCAGTGGCGGAGATGCCCGAGCTGGTGCACAGCGCCAGTGCCTGCAACAAGCTCTTCGACCTCGCCTACCTGCGCTCCCACGGCATCCGCTTCGCGGAGGGCGTGCACTTCGAGGACGCCTACGTCGGCGTGGCCGCGCTCGTCCTCGCCACCCGCCTCGCGCTGGTCGACCAGTGCGTCTACCAGTACCGCAAGCGCGCGGCGGGCAACTCGACCATGGACGCGATCTGGACGCGGCGGCAGAACTACTGGGACCACCTGCAACTGGTGGAGTACCTGCACCGGATGGGCGCGGGACTGCCGGACCTCTCGCGGGCCGTGCTCGACCTCTTCCTGGTCCGCAGCTACCAGGGCTTCGCGCTGCGGGCGCCCGACCTCTTCCAGGGGGCCGAACTGGAAGAGATCTACGCGCGGTGCCGCGCGGTCTACCAGGACGTCGACCCCGACCTGATCCTCAGGGCCACCGCCGACGCCCGTCACCGCGTGGCCTACCTCGCCTTCGCCACCGGGGACTTCGGCCTCTTCGCCGACCGGGCGGCCCGGCTGCACAAGCTCTCCGTCCGGGACGGCGGCGCCCACCTCGTCGGCGGCCTTCCCGACCGGCTGGCCCCGCTGGCCCGGGCCACGCCCTTCACCGCCCACCTGGAGCACGTCCGCGAGGTGCCCGGGACCGGAATGCTGAGGCTCGCCGGGCGGTTCGAAGTGGGCGGCATGCCGCTGGTCCGGCCGCTGGAGGGGCACCTGAGCCTGCGCGTACGCGGAAGCCGGCTCAGCGTCCCCGCCACCCAGGTGCGCCGGCGGGACATGCGCAACACGCGGCCGGACACCGAGTGGGGCGGCTTCACCGCCGACCTTCCGCTGGACGCCCTGCGGCAGGGCGTGCACGACCTGGAGTTCGCGGTCGACGCCGAGGGCGGCCAGGTGGTCACCCCGTGTCTGGTCGCCGCGGGCTATCTGCGCGGGGCACGCGTCGTCGAACACGGCGGGACCCGGGTGGTGCCGCACTGGAAGGGGAGGAACCGGGCGATCCTGATGGTCCTCGGTCCGGCCCGCCGGCCCGGCGCGCGCGCCCTGCTGGGCGGCCTCGTCGCCAAGGACGCCAAACACGTACTGCGCCGGCGGCCCTTCTGGAAGCAGCGCCTGCTCCGGCTGCTCACGAAGCCGCTGAAGCCGCTGCTCCTGGGTCGGGACATCTGGCTGCTGGGCGAGCGGGGCGACACCGCGCAGGACAACGGCTGGCACCTGTTCCGCCACCTGCGCACCTCCGCGAAGCGGCGCGGGGCGTACTACGTGATCCGGTCCGGCAGCCCGGACCGGGCCCGCCTGGCGGGGCTCGGGCACGTCGTCGCGCACAGTTCCTGGAAGCACAAGCTGCTGATGCTGCACGCGACGGCACTGGTCAACGCCTATGACATCGACACGTACATGCTGCCCGACGGCTGGGACCGGACCCGCTACCTCAAGCACCTGAACTGGCGGGTGGGCGCCCGCCGGGTCTTCCTCCAGCACGGGGTGACGGACAAGGACGTCAGCAAGGGCCTGCACCGCAACCGCACGGGTGTCGATCTCATCCTCGCGGTGAGCCGGGACGAGGGGCGGTTCCTGTCGCGGGAACTCGGCTACGACGGGCAGGTGGAGGTCAGCGGATTCCCCCGCTTCGACGCGCTGACCCCCGCTCGCGGCAGCCGCACGATCCTCTTCATGCCGACGTGGCGCGCCTATCTGACCGTCGCCTCGTACAGCCGGGACGGCGGTGGCCGCGAGGCGCGGCAGGCCGCGCGCGACCGGTTCCTCGCCTCCGGCTACCGGGAGTTCATGGTCCGCTTCCTGAACGACCCGGCCCTGCTCGCCGCCCTGGACCGCTACGACTACACCCTGGATTTCCTGCCGCACTACGAAATGCGCGCGATGGTCGGGGACATGGTGCCGGACCGCAAACGCGTCCGGGTCGCCGACCAGAACGAGACCAGTGTGCAGGAGGCCATGCGCCGTTGCGACCTCTTCCTCACGGACTGGTCGTCGACCGCGTTCGACGTCGCGTACCTGGGGACTCCCTTGGTCTACGCGCAGTTCGACGCCGAGGAGTACTGGGACGGGCATTACCAGAAGGGCTACTTCGACGCCCGCCGGGACGGCTTCGGGCCGGTGTGCGAAAGCGTCGAGGAGACCGTCGCCGAAGTGGTGCGCTACCTGCGGGCCGGGTGTGCGCCAGAGCCCGAGTACCTGCGACGGGCGGAGAAGTTCTTCGAGTACCGGGACCGGCAGAACAATGCGAGGGCCTCGGAAGCGATCGACGGCCTCATTCGGGGTGCGAGGCACTGATGTGGTGTTCCAGGAGGAAATATGTCCCAGGCCAACCGTGACGTGACGGTCGTCGTGCCGTTCCGCGACGTCCAGAACCATTTCGGCGCGTTCCTGGAGTCGGTGGCCGCGCAGACGGCTCTGGCGCGTGCCCGTGTGATCCTCGTCGACAACGGCAGCACCGACCAGTCGGTGGCGATCGCGAGCGAGTTCGCCGACCGGCACGCCAACGTCGACCTGGTCGCCCAGCCCGAGGGCCGGGCCGGGGACGCGCGCAATCTGGGCATGGACATGGCGACGACGCCGTACATCGTGTTCTGGGACGCCGACGACATCGTGCCCGAGCGGTCCCTGGAAGTGCTCCGGAACACCATCGTCAAGACGAGGGCCACGGTCGTGGTGGGGCGGGAGAAGCACGTCCCGAAGCCGGTCAAGGCACCGTGGCACAAGTACTTCGGCAAGAACGTCAAGACCGTGAGCAGCGTCGTCGACATCCCCGACCTGATCCACTCGGCATCCTGCTGGAACAAGATCTTCGACCTCGATCTGCTGCGTTCCCAGGGCATACGCTTCGGTACCGGCACCGCCTTCGAGGACGCCTACGTCTCGCAGCCCGCGCTGCTGCTCTCGGAGCGCATCGCACTGGTCGACGCTCCCGTCTACGAGTACCGCAGGCGCGGCGACGGCACCTCCGTCATGGACACCATCTGGGACCTCCCGCAGAACTACGCCGACCAGCTGGTGATGCTGGAGTACCTCGCGGCCATGCGCCAGACCCTCACCCCGTACCAGCAGGAGACGCTGGAACGGTTCCTCATCCGCAGCATGCAGGGCTTCCTGCTGAGGGCGCCGCACGTCTTCGGGGAGGCCGACTGCCGACAGCTCTTCGAGCGCTGCCGCGCCCTCTACTGGGGGATCACCTCCGAGCAGTTCGCGCGCAGCACCCACGACACCAGGCACCGGCTCCCGTACCTGGCGCTGCACCTCGGCGACTTCGACCTCTTCTACCGTCCTGCTTCGGTGCTCGGCCCGGTCTACGGCCGTGAGGGCGACCTCTACGTCGACTACCCGGGGACCTCGTGGGGACTGCCGCTCACGAAGGTCACGTCCGTCCCGGCCCACATCGAGGGCGTCTCCGCGGGCGACGGCGGGACGGCGGTGATCCACGGCCGCTTCTCGGTCAACGGCATCCCCGACGAACTGCTGGCCGGGCTGGAACTGCAGGTCTGGTTCGAACGCAGCGGAACGACCCTTCCTGCGGTGAACCACGGGCACTCCCACGACCGGCCCGACCAGGCGGGAGCGGTCTTCAGCGTCACGGTCGACCCCCGGCAGTTCCCGGCCGGCTCCTTCCCCGTGCGCCTCGTGGTGTGCACCCGGGGCCGGGACGTCTCGCGCCCCTGCGCCGTCTCCCCGGCCCTGGCCCAGAACCCGCCCGTCAACGGATTCCACGGCCTCGCGCGGATCACTGCCGAGGGCGGGAACGCCCACCTGGTCGTCGAGTCCGGCCAGCACTGATCAGCGCCCGCTCCAGAAATGGGGTATTCGTCAGAAATCAGGAGTCATTCGTGTTCGAACCCCTCTACGCCGTCGCCGTCGTCGTCCCCATCTTCAACGTGGAGAGATACCTCCCGGAGTGCCTGGACTCGCTGGCCCGGCAGACGATCTTCGACCGCTGCCAGGTGGTCCTGGTCGACAACGGCAGCAGCGACAGCTCGGCCGCCATCGCGGCCGAATTCGCGGCCCGGCACCCCAACGTATGGGCGTTCGTGCACGCGGAGGGCAAGGCGGGCGGGGCCAGGAACGCGGGGATGGACCTGGTCAGCGCCCGCTACATCACCTTCTGCGACTCCGACGACGTACTGCCCGAGGACGCCCTGGAAACCATGTGGCGGACCGCGGTGAAGGAGCGGGTGCCGCTCACCATCGGCCGGATGGAGACCTTCCCGGAGGAGACCAACTGGCCCTGGCTGCGCTACTTCGGCAAGCAGGTCCAGGTGCACCCCGGGATCGAGAACATCCCGGAGATGATCCACGGCGGAAGCGCCTGCCACAAGCTCTTCGACATCGAGTTCATCCGCGCGAACAACATCAGGTTCCGCGAAGGCGTGCACTTCGAGGACGCGTTCTTCTCGGTGCCCGCCATGCTGCTCGCGGATCGCATCGCCATGGTGCCCAGCACGGTCTACAAGTACCGCAAGCGCGCCGCCGAGGACTCCACGATGGACAAGCTGTGGGAGCGCACGGCGAACTACTGGGACCACCTCCTCCTGGAGGAGTACCTGATGACCCTCCGCTCCCGCCTCTCCGGCCACCGGCAGGAGGTCCTCAACCGGTTCCTGGTGCGCAGCTACCAGGGGTTCGCGCTGCGCGCGCCGCAGGTCCTGCCGGAGGAGGAGCTCTTCCAGCTCTTCCAGCGGGCCCGCGCGGTCTACACGCTGGTGACACCCGACGCGGTCCTGGCCTCCACCCACGACGCACGCCACCGGGTGCCGTTCCTCGCGATGTACATGAACTGGTACGAGCTCTTCGCCCGTCCGGACCAGGCGATCGGCGGCGTGTACGGACGAGGCGGCGACCTCTACCTCGACGTGGCGGTGCCGAGCGCGCTGCTGCCGCTCACGAAGGTCTCCTCCACCAGCGTGCACGTGGAACGCATCCAGGCGGACCCGGAGTCCGGCGGAGTCCTCGTCGCCGGGCGGTTCGTCCTCAACGGGCTCCCGATGGGCCGGCCCATGCGCAACCGCATGCAGCTGTGGGTGGAGAAGAGCGGTCAGATGGTGCCCGCACGGCAGGTCTGGCGCAGTGACCTGCTGGCTACCCGCGACGACCTCGCCTGGGGCGGATTCGAGGCGGTCGTACCCGCGGGCGCGCTGGGGGACGGCGAGTTCCCGCTGAAGCTGGTCTTCTGCACCTCCGGCCGTGATGTCTCGCGCCCGTGCATGACCACCACGGCGATGCTGCGGAGCGCCCGGCCCATGAAGGTCGCCGACCGCTGGGTCCTTCCGCTGTCGAAGGGCAAGGACAACGCCGTACTGGTCGTACGGGAGGCGCGGGGCCGGGACGGGGACAAGGACTGGGAGGAGTTCCTCGAAGGCCTGGACCAGGACCAGAAGAAGCGCAAGGCGCCCTTCTGGCGCGCTCGCGCCATCCGGCGGGCCACGCTCCGGTTCTACCGCCGCAAGGAGATCTGGCTGATCGGCGAGCGCAGGGACACCGCGCAGGACAACAGCCTGCACCTGTTCACCTACCTGCGTCAGCACGAGCGCCGCCGCAAGGCCTACTACGTCATCGAGAAGGGCAGCGCCGACCGGGCCAAGCTGAAGCGCCTGGGGAACGTGGTGGCGCACAGCTCCTGGAAGCACAAGCTCCTCATGCTGCACGCCTCGCTGCTCATCAACGCCTACGACATCGACTCGTACATGCTCCCCGACGGCTGGGACCGCACGAAGTACCTCAAGCACCTCAACTGGCGCATCGGCGCCCGGCGGGTCTTCCTCCAGCACGGGGTCACGGACGAGGACGGCAGCAAGGCGCTGCACCGCAACCGGACCGGTGTGGACCTGGTGTTCGCGACCAGTGACCGGGAGGCCCAGTACTTCGCCGAGCACATGCACTACGGCGACCAGGCAAAGGCGCTGGGCTTCCCGCGCTTCGACGCCCTCCAGCCGGACCGCGGCCGCAGGCGGATCCTGCTGATGCCCACCTGGCGCAAGTACCTGACGATCCCCTCCTACCTCCAGCAGGACGGGGCCGACAAGGACGCGGTCGACGAGATCTTCCGGGAGTCGACCTACCGCGCGTTCATGGTGCAGCTGCTGCGCCACCCGAAGCTGATGGAGGCACTGGAGCACTACGACTACGTGCTCGACTTCCTCCCGCACTACGAGATGCGGAACATGATCGAGGGAGTGGTCCCGGACCATCCCCGGGTGCAGCGCCTGGACCAGACCAAGGTCAGCGTGCAGACGGCGCTGCGCCAGTGCGACCTGTTCATCACCGACTGGTCCTCGGTCCACTTCGACATGGCCTACCTCGGCACGCCGCTCGTCTACGCCCGGTTCGACCCGGACGAGTACTGGGCGAAGCACGCCAGGAAGGGGTACTTCGAGGCCGCGTACGACGGGTTCGGCCCGGTGTGCGGCAACGTCGAGGAAGTGGTGACCGAGGTGATCCGCTACCTCGGCAACGGGTGCGTCCGCGAACCGGAGTACGACTACCGGGCGCGCGCCTTCTTCGCCTTCGAGGACCGCGACAACTGCGCCCGCGCGACGGCCGCCATCGCCGAACTCGCCGCGTCGGACGGCTAGAAGGGGGCGAAAAGGGGCGTGGGGCGCCCGCGCGACCGGCCACAGCCGGTCCGCGGGCGCCCCACGCCCTTCGGTGACGGAACCGCTACGCGGGCACGCTCGCCACGCCCGCCTCCAGGAACGGCTTCCCGTTCACCCGCTCCGAGACGCCCTCGCGGTCCAGGTACGGCGTGATGCCGCCCAGGTGGAAGGGCCAGCCGGCGCCGGTGATCAGGCACAGGTCGATGTCCTGGGCCTCGGCGACGACGCCCTCGTCGAGCATCAGGCCGATCTCCTGGGCCACCGCGTCCAGGACGCGGGCGCGGACCTGCTCCTCCGTCAGGACGGTGTCGCCCTGCTTCAGCAGCGCGGCGACCTCCGGGTCGAGCTCCGGCTTGCCGCTGTCGTAGACGTAGAAGCCGCGCTTGCCCGCCTCGACGACCGCCTTCAGGTTCGGGGAGACCGTGAAGCGCTCGGGGAAGGCCCGGTTGAGGGTCTCCGAGACGTGCAGGCCGATCGCGGGGCCGACCAGCTCCAGCAGGACCAGCGGGGACATCGGCAGGCCGAGGGGCTCCACCGCCTTCTCCGCCACCGGCACCGGGGTGCCCTCGTCGATGACGTTCTGGATCTCGCCCATGAAGCGGGTCAGGATGCGGTTGACCACGAACGCCGGGGCGTCCTTGACCAGCACCGCGGTCTTCTTCAGCTTCTTGGCGACGCCGAACGCCGTGGCCAGGGCCGCGTCGTCGGTCTGCTCGCCGCGGACGATCTCCAGCAGCGGGAGGATCGCGACCGGGTTGAAGAAGTGGAAGCCGACGACCCGCTCGGGGTGCTTCAGCTTCGACGCCATCTCCGACACGGAGAGGGACGAGGTGTTGGTGGCCAGGACGGCGTGCGCGGGCGCCACCGCCTCGACCTCCGCGAACACCTTCTGCTTGACGCCCATCTCCTCGAAGACCGCTTCGATGATGAAGTCGGCGTCCGCGAAGCCCTCGGCCTTGTCCAGGACACCCGTCACCAGGGCCTTGAGGCGGTTGGCCTTGTCCTGGTTGACCCGGCCCTTGCCGAGCAGCTTGTCGATCTCGCCGTGGACGTAGCCCACACCCTTGTCGACGCGCTCCTGGTCGATGTCGGTCAGGACGACCGGGACCTCCAGGCGGCGCAGGAACAGCAGCGCGAGCTGCGAGGCCATCAGGCCGGCGCCGACGACGCCCACCTTGGTGACCGGGCGGGCCAGCGACTTGTCGGGCGCACCCGCCGGGCGCTTGCCGCGCTTTTGGACCAGGTTGAAGGCGTAGATGCCGGAGCGCAGTTCGCCGCCCATGATGAGGTCGGCGAGGGCCTGGTCCTCGGCGTCGAAGCCCTGCTGGAGGTCGCCGTTCTTGGCGGCGGCGACGATGTCCAGGGCGCGGTAGGCGGCCGGGGCGGCGCCGTGCACCTTGCCGTCGGCGATGAAGCGGCCCTTGGCGACGGCCTGGTCCCAGGCCTCGCCGCGGTCGATCAGCGGACGCTCGACGGTGATCTCGCCCTTGAGGACGGACGCCGTCCAGATCAGCGACTGCTCCAGGAAGTCGGCGCCCTCGAAGATCGCGTCCGCGATGCCCAGCTCGAAGACCTGCTTGCCCCCCAGCTGCTTGTTCTGGTTGAGGCTGTTCTCGATGATCACCGAGACGGCCTTGTCGGCGCCGATCAGGTTCGGCAGCAGCGTGCAGCCGCCCCAGCCGGGGACCAGGCCGAGGAAGACCTCGGGGAGGGAGAAGGCCGGGAGGGCCGCCGAGACCGTGCGGTAGGTGCAGTGCAGGCCGATCTCCACGCCGCCGCCCATGGCCGCGCCGTTGTAGTACGCGAAGGACGGCACCGCGAGGTTCGCCAGGCGCTTGAGGACGTCGTGGCCGCCCTTGCCGATGGCCAGCGCGTCCTCGTGCCGCTTCAGCAGCTCGACGCCCTTGAGGTCGGCGCCGACGGCGAAGATGAACGGCTTGCCGGTGACGCCGACGCCGACGATGTCGCCGTCCGCGGCCTCCTTCTCGACCCGGTCGAGGGCGGCGTCGATGTTCGCCAGCGACTGCGGGCCGAGCGTGGTCGGCTTGGTGTGGTCGTGGCCGTTGTCCAGGGTGATCAGGGCGAAGCGCCCGACGCCCAGGGGGAGGTCGAAGTGGCGTACGTGCGCCTGCGTGACGACCTCGCCGGGGAACAGCTCGGCCGCACCCTTCAGCAGCTCTGCGGTGGTGCTCACTTGTCCCCCTCGAAGTGCGGGTTCTCCCAGATGACCGTCGCGCCCATGCCGAAGCCGACGCACATGGTGGTCAGGCCGTAGCGGACGTCCGGCTGTTCCTCGAACTGGCGGGCCAGCTGCGTCATCAGGCGGACGCCCGAGGAGGCCAGCGGGTGGCCGAAGGCGATGGCGCCGCCGTACTGGTTGACGCGCGCGTCGTCGTCGGCGATGCCGTAGTGCTCCAGGAAGGCGAGGACCTGGACGGCGAAGGCCTCGTTGATCTCGAACAGGCCGATGTCGGAGATCGACAGGCCCGCCTGCGCGAGGGCCTTCTCGGTGGCCGGGATCGGGCCGTAGCCCATGACCTCCGGCTCGACGCCCGCGAAGGAGTACGAGACCAGACGCATCTTGACCGGCAGGCCGTTCTCGCGGGCGAAGTCCTCGCTCGCGATGAGGGAGGCGGTCGCACCGTCGTTCAGACCGGCCGCGTTGCCCGCGGTGACCCGGCCGTGCACGCGGAACGGCGTCTTGAGGCCCGCCAGGTTCTCCAGCGTGGTGCCGGGGCGCATCGGCTCGTCGGCGGTGACCAGGCCCCAGCCCGTCTCGCCGGCCTCTTCGTTGGTGCGGCGCACCGAGATCGGCACCAGGTCGGCCTGGATCCGGCCGTTGGCGTACGCCTTGGCGGCCTTCTCCTGCGAGCGCACCGCGTACTCGTCGGCGCGCTGCTTGGTGATGCTCGGGTAGCGGTCGTGCAGGTTCTCGGCGGTCATGCCCATGAACAGGGCGGACTCGTCGACCAGCTTCTCGCTGACGAACCGCGGGTTCGGGTCCACGCCCTCGCCCATCGGGTGGCGGCCCATGTGCTCGACACCGCCCGCGATGGCGACGTCGTACGCGCCGAAGGCCACGGAGCCGGCCACGGTGGTGACGGCGGTCAGGGCGCCCGCGCACATGCGGTCGATGGAGTAGCCCGGGACCGAGGTGGGCAGGCCCGCCAGGATGCCGGCGGTGCGGCCGATGGTCAGGCCCTGGTCACCGATCTGCGTGGTCGCGGCGACGGCGACCTCGTCGATCTTCTTGGGGTCGAGACCGGGGTTGCGGCGCAGCAGCTCCCGGATCGCCTTCACGACCAGGTCGTCGGCGCGGGTCTCGTGGTAGATGCCCTTCGGGCCCGCCTTGCCGAACGGGGTGCGGACGCCGTCGACGAAGACGACGTCCCTGACGGTACGAGGCACGATGGCTCTCCTCCAGGGTGCGGGATGGCACTGCTGCGGCACGCATGCACTGAGCGCGCGCTCAGCCCCATGCTACTTATGAGTAACGTAGCTGCCCAGTCCCCCCGGCGGGAGCGGTGAAGGTCACACCGACCGGCACCCGATCGGCACACCACCGGCACGCCGATCGTCGCACCGGCGGGAGACCGGCCGGCCGGGCGCCTGTCCCGGGACGGGTCCCGGGAGCTTGGCCGGAATCCGCCGCTCCTGCTACACCGCGTCCCGGCTCAGCGCCGTCACCAGCACCGGGGTGACCTGCTCCACCTGCCAGGGCCGGGCCCCGTGTCCGGCCAGTGCCGCGGCCACGGACTCGGCGTCGACCGTCGCGGGCGGTTCCCAGCAGACCCGGCGCACCGTGTCCGGCGTGATCAGGTTCTCCTGGGGCATGCCGAGGCGCTCGGCCAGCGCCGTCACCGCCGCGCGGGCCGCGGTCAGCCGGGCGGCGGCGGCCGGGTCCTTGTCGGCCCAGGCCCGCGGCGGCGGAGGGCCGGTCACCGGCTGGCCGGGCTGCGGCAGCTGCGACTCGGAGAGCGCCCTGGCCCGGTCGACCGACACCTGCCACTGCTCCAGCTGCCGGCGGTTCACCCGCCCGAAGCCGTTCAGCGCGGCCAGCGCGTGCGCGTTGGGCGGCAGCGCGAGCGCGGCCTCGACGATGGCCGCGTCCCCGAGCACCTTGCCGGGGGAGACGTCACGGCGCTGCGCGATGCGGTCCCGGGCCTGCCACAGCTCCCGCACCACGGCCAGCTGGCGGCGCCTGCGCACCTTGTGCATGCCGGACGTACGACGCCACGGGTCCTTGCGCGGCTCGGGCGGCGGGGCCGAGGCGATCGCGTCGAACTCCTGCCGGGCCCACTCCAGCTTGCCCTGGCGGTCCAGCTCCTTCTCCAGGGCGTCCCGCAGGTCGACCAGCAGCTCCACGTCGAGCGCGGCGTAGCGCAGCCAGGGCTCGGGCAGCGGGCGCGTGGACCAGTCCACGGCCGAGTGCCCCTTCTCCAGGACGAAGCCCAGGACGTTCTCCACCATCGCGCCGAGGCCGACACGCGGGAACCCGGCGAGCCGCCCGGCCAGCTCGGTGTCGAAGATGCGGGTGGGCACCATCCCTATTTCCCGCAGGCACGGCAGGTCCTGGGTGGCCGCGTGCAGCACCCACTCCGCGTCGGCGATCGCGGCGCCGAGACCGGAGAGATCGGGACAGGCCACGGGGTCGATCAGCGCCGTGCCCGCACCCGCGCGGCGCAGTTGCACGAGGTAGGCGCGCTGGCCGTAGCGGTACCCGGAGGCGCGCTCGGCGTCGACGGCGACGGGGCCGCTCCCGGCGGCGAAGGCGGCGGTCACCTCGGCGAGGGCGTCCGCGTCGGCGATCACCGGCGGAATGCCCTCGCGCGGTTCGAGCAAGGGGGTCGGCGCCTGACTCGCAGAAGATCCGGCGTCGTCCGGAGGGGCGCCTCCGGTGGTTCGCAGTGGACGGTCTGCTGCGGTTTCGTGGGCGTCGGTCACCTGTCAAGGGTATCGGTGGATCGACCGAACCCGCCGACGGAACGTTCCGTCGGCGGGCTTCGGGGGGTCGTAAACCAGTCAGGTCGGTGAAACCTCGGCTTCACAAAGCCGGGTCGGGGAGTGGGGGAACAGGGAGAGAGGCGGAGTGGGGGGAGTGGGGGAGCGGAACGGGGGAGTGGGCGGGCCGTGGGGGCGGAGGGAGGCGGTCAGTGGATGATGCCCGTGCGCAGGGCCACCGCGACCATGCCGGCACGGTCGCCCGTGCCGAGCTTGCGGGCGATGCGGGCCAGGTGGCTCTTGACGGTCAGGGCGGACAGGCCCATGGAGACGCCGATCGCCTTGTTCGACTGACCCTCGGCAACCAGCCGCAGCACCTCCACCTCGCGGCCGGACAGCTCGCGGTAGCCGCCCGGGTGGCTCGGGGCCCCCGGGGGGCGGCGGTGCAGACGGGCGGCGGCGGCGCCGATGGGAGCCGCGCCCGGCCGGGTGGGGAGGCCGACGTTGGTACGGGTGCCGGTGACGACGTAACCCTTGACGCCGCCGGCGAGGGCGTTGCGGACCGCGCCGATGTCGTCGGCGGCGGACAGGGCGAGCCCGTTGGGCCAGCCCGCCGCGCGGGTCTCCGACAGCAGGGTCAGGCCGGAGCCGTCGGGGAGATGGACGTCCGCGACGCAGATGTCGCGGGGGTTGCCGATGCGGGGACGAGCCTCCGCGACGGACGAGGCCTCGATGACGTCGCGCACACCGAGCGCCCACAGGTGGCGGGTGACGGTGGAACGGACGCGGGGGTCGGCCACGACCACCATGGCGGTCGGCTTGTTCGGGCGGTAGGCGACCAGGCTTGCAGGCTGCTCGAGGAGAACGGACACCAGGCCTCCTGGGGTGCGGGGACGGGGCCGGCTCATGGGGGAAGCCGGGACGAACCGTGCTTTCAAGGTCACAGTCGTCTTCGGCACCGAACGCGTCCGCCTTTAGAGAATGATCACGATCTGGTGAGTAACAATCCGAGCAATTCGGACACGCTGTCGATCATTCGAAGATCGAACGGTTTCGCACTTTGTCGATACGAGCCCGAAAGTGGCCGTGTCGACAAAGTGACGGAACCTCCTCCGGGCGTGCGGGCCCCCCGCCCGGAACGATGAACGACGGCTGGTGGAGTCAGCGCGACTGCGGACCGCGCCGCTGCGGCAGCGTCACGATCGAGGCGTCGCCCGGCGCCGCCGGGGGCAGGCCCGCGACCTGGGCCAGCAGATCGCACCACGAGGACAGGTGCGCCGCGGTGTCCGGGACGCCGCCCAGCCCCTCGCGCGGTGTCCAGGACGCCCGGATCTCGATCTGCGAGGCGGACGGGCGCGCCGAGAGCCCGCCGAAGTAGTGGGAACTCGCACGCGTGACCGTGCCGCTGGCCTCGCCGTAGGTCAGCCCGCGCGCCTGGAGCGCGCCGGTGAGCCAGGACCAGCACACGTCCGGCAGCAGCGGATCCGCCGCCATCTCCGGTTCCAACTCGGCACGGACCAGCGTCACCAGGCGGAAGGTCCCGTGCCAGGCCTCGTGCCCGGCCGGGTCGTGCAGCAGCACCAGCCGCCCGTCGGCCAGATCCTCGTCGCCGTCGACGACCGCGGCCTCCAGCGCGTAGGCGTGCGGGGCGAGCCGCTGCGGTGCGCGGGTCGCCTCCACCTCGATCTGCGGCCGCAGCCGCGCGGCGCGCAGCGCCTCCACGGCGGCCGTGAAGGCCGGCGGTGTCGTACTCCCGTTGTGACTCCCCTTGTGCCGGGCCTCTTCCTCGGTCCCCTTCGCGTCGTCCATTCCGCCAGCGCCGTCCGACAGTCGTCCCTGAGCCGCAGCCATGCGGGGAACATTAAGCGGAACGGCGGCCCCGCGCAGGGAGGGACACCCGCGTGCGGACGCGATGTCCGGATCACGCGGTCCCGCGGGGGCGCGCGGGAGCCGCCCACCCGTACGCGGTGGGCCGCCCGATCGTGCCCCGGGAGCGCGCCCACCCGTGGTCCGGTGCCGTCCGGGGGGCATGCGAGACTTGCCGGTGTGAGTGCCAACCAGAGCCCCGCGGGCCAGCAGCCGACCGCCACGTACGACTCCGCGTTCCTCAAGGCGTGCAGGCGTGAGCCGGTGCCGCACACCCCCGTGTGGTTCATGCGGCAGGCCGGGCGCTCACTGCCGGAGTACCTGAAGGCGCGCGAGGGCATCCCGATGCTCGAGTCCTGCATGCGGCCGGAACTCGTCGCCGAGATCACGCTCCAGCCGGTGCGCCGGCACGGCGTGGACGCGGCGGTCTACTTCAGCGACATCGTGGTCCCGCTCAAGGCCATCGGCATCGACCTCGACATCAAGCCAGGTGTCGGCCCGGTCATCGCCAACCCGATCCGCACCCGCGCGGACCTGGCACGGCTGCGCGACCTCACGCCCGAGGACGTCAGCTACGTCACCGAGGCCTTCGGCCTGCTCACCCGCGAGCTGGGCGCCACCCCGCTGATCGGCTTCGCGGGCGCGCCGTTCACCCTCGCCAGCTACCTCGTGGAGGGCGGTCCGTCCCGCAACCACGAGCACACCAAGGCCCTCATGTACGGCGACCCGCAGCTGTGGGCCGACCTCCTGGACCGCCTCGCCGGCATCACGGCCGCCTTCCTCAAGGTGCAGATCGAGGCGGGCGCGAGCGCCGTCCAGCTCTTCGACTCCTGGGTCGGCGCGCTGTCCCCCGCGGACTACCGCGCCTCGGTGCTGCCCGCCTCCCGCAAGGTCTTCGACGCCGTCTCCGGGCACGGCGTGCCGCGCATCCACTTCGGCGTCGGCACCGGCGAGCTGCTCGGCCTCCTCGGCGAGGCGGGCGCGGACGTCGTCGGCGTCGACTGGCGGGTCCCGCTGGACGAGGCGGCCCGCCGCGTCGGCCCCGGCAAGGCGCTCCAGGGGAACCTGGACCCGGCCGTCCTCTTCGCCGGCCGGGAGGCGGTCGAGACCAAGGCCCGCGAGGTCCTGGACGCGGCGGCGGGCCTGGAGGGCCACGTCTTCAACCTCGGCCACGGCGTCCTGCCGACCACCGACCCGGACGCGCTGACCCGTCTCGTGGAGTACGTCCACACGCAGACCGCGCGCTGACGCACTCCACTGCCGGCGCTCCGGTCCGGCCCGCGGCCACGTGTGTGGGCGCGGGGCGTGCCGGCGCGCTCTGTCCGCGGTGCTGGGGCCCGGCCGGTGGCAGGGTGTGCGAGAGCGTCGCCGTGCCGGGCGCACTCCGGTCCGAGTGCCTCGCCGCGCCGGCGCACTCCGTTGCGGGCGCCTCGGCTCAGCCCGGGGCCACGTCCGTGAGAACCTCCGCCGCGGCCACCCCCGAGGCCGCGCTCGCGCCGTGGGTGAAGATCTGGGCTGCCGCGGCGGTGGTGGTGCCCGGCAGGCCCATCTCCACCACGATGGCGTCCGGGCGGGCGGCGGTCAGACCGGCCACCGCACGGTTCATCCAGGCGTGCCGGGCCGCGTCGCGGGCGACGATCACCAGCGGGCGTCCCACGGCCGGTTCGAGGGCGCAGCTGTCCAGCGCCACCGTGCCCTCCTCCAGTTCCTGCCCGCGCACCCGCACGGAGGTCGTCCCCGGCAGCCGCTCCCGCAGCGGTTCCGCCACGCCCCACGGGGTCTCCTTGCCGATGGCCATGTTGGTCACCGGCGCCAGCTCGACCACGTGCGGCGCGGCCGTCAGCGGCAGGGCGGCCCGCGCGGCGCCGGTGAGCCGCACGGCCCGGCGGGCGGCGACGTGGCCGATGCCGTCCCCGGCCGCCTCCTGGGCAGCCCCGGCCCTCCGCAGCCCGGCCGACCAGTGGGCGAACTCCCCTACCCGGTCCGCCGCCTCGGCCAGCCGCTCCTGGGGCAGCTCCCCGCCGGTCACCGCGGCGGTCAGCGCCTTGACCAGGAGCGCGACGGTGTCCTCCCCGGCGCTCTCGCCGCCCACGCAGACGGCGTCCACACCGGCGGCGACCGCCTTCACGGTGGCGCCGTCGATGCCGTACCGGCGGGTGACGGCGCCCATCTCGATGGCGTCGCTGACGATCAGGCCGTCGAAGCCCAACTCCCCGCGGAGCAGGCCGTGCAGGATCGGACGGCTCAGCGTGGCCGGTAGGTCGGGATCGTAGGCGGGCACGAGCAGGTGGCCGCTCATGACGGCACGCACGCCGGCCGCGACGGCGGCCCGGAACGGGGGCAGCGCCTGGGCGGCGATCTCGTCCCGCCCGGCCGGGTAGGCGGGCAGGTCGTGGTGGGAGTCGACGGCGACGTCCCCGTGGCCGGGGAAGTGCTTGGCGCAGGCGGCGACGCCCGACGACTGGAGCCCGCGGATCCACGCGGTGGTGTGCCGGGAGACCACTTCGGGGTCCGAGCCGAAGGAACGCACACCGATGATCGGGTTGTCCGGGTTGGAGTTGACGTCGGCGCTCGGCGCGTAGTCGAGGCTCACCCCGGCGGTGCGCAGCTGTCGGCCGAGGTCGGCGGCGACGGCCTCGGTCAGCGCCGCGTCGTCGACGGTGCCCAGGGCGAAGTTGCCCGGCCGGGAGGACCCGGTGGCGGACTCGATGCGGGTGACGTCGCCCGCCTCCTCGTCGATCGCGACGATCAGGTCGGGGTTCTCGGCGCGCAGTCGCGCGGTCAGCCGGGCGACCTGCTCGGTGGAGACGATGTTGCGGGAGAAGAGCACGACGGAGGCCAGTCCGTCGCCGATGTCGCGCAGGATCCAGTCGGGGGCCTCGGTGCCCGTGAACCCCGGCTGGAGAACGGAGAGCGCGAGCCGACGCAACTCGCTGCTGTGCTTGCTGGAGGACATCGGCCGCGCCTTTCGGATGGTTCTTGGTATAGACCAAGTCGGTGCGCGTTCAGGTTACCCAGACGTGTCAAGAGGCCCCTCCGCTGAACTGGGAAGTAACAACTCGCCCAGGGGAAACGGGTGTTGACACCCTCACTTGGTCTAGTCCATTGTGAGGCGCAAGTTCGGCGAGGGACGGATGTGACACCAGTTTCCGCGCCGGACGCCTGCCGCGGCCGGACTGCGCGACCGCCGCCGCGGCGACGACTTCCGTACCACGACCTCCGTGACGACCACCCCGGACCTCGCCCCGCTCCCGCCCCGTGCCGCGAGCGGGCCCCGCTGCCACCACCCGACCTCAGTGCGACGGCCCGACCACCGTCGTACGCACCGCCGTTGCCCGCACGGGGCGACGGCGAGGATCTGGAGCACCACATGGCGACGCCCGATTCCTACCTCCACCGAGCCCCGTCGGACCTGCCCTACTTCAGCGCGGACGCCGACACCTACCTGGCCCGCACCCCGCTGCGCGACCTCGACAAGACCCGCCCGCTGCGGGTGCTGTCCGAGGAGGACTTCGCCCACTGGCAGACGTACGGCTACGTCGTCGTGAAGGAGGCGATACCCGCCGACTCCGCGCGCCGACTCCTCGACTTCGCCTGGGACTTCCAGGGGCTCGACCCCGAACGCCCCGACACCTGGTACCAGGACCGCGAGTACCGCTGTGACCTGGACCGGGAGCTGCACATCTACGGCTTCGTCGAGGCCTACCACCACCAGCTCATCTGGGACAGCCGCCAGACGCAGCGCGTGTACGACGCCTTCGTCGACGTGTGGGACTGCGAGGAGCTGTGGGTCACCCTGGACCGGCTCAACCTCAACCCGCCCAACGTGGGCAACCGCGACCGCGCCCTGATCGACAAGCCGGACCGGGGCTTCGACATCGAGCTGCACTGGGACGTGGACACCTCCCTCGGCGTCCTGCCGCAGCGCGTCCAGGGCATCATCGCCCTCAACGACACCAAGCCCGACCACGGCGGCTTCCAGTGCTGCCCCGAGCTGTTCCGCCGCTTCGACCGCTGGAAGGCGCTCCAGCCCGACGACCGCGACCCCATCAGGCCCGCGATCGACCGCGAGGACATGCCCGTCGTACGGCCCGACCTGGAGGCCGGCGACCTGCTCATCTGGAACGGCCTGCTGGCGCACGGCGTCGCGCCCAACGTCAGCGGCGAAGGCGTACGGGCGGTGCAGTACCTGTCGATGATGCCCGCGCTGGAGACCCACCGCACCCTGCGCGACTCCCGGACCGAATCCTGGCGCACCCTCGCCACCCCCGGCTGGAACGCCACCCTCCTCGGCGACGCCCGCCGGCCCGAGGCCGAGCGCTACGGCCCCGCCGAACTCACCGAACTCGGAGCCAAGTTGCTGGGCCTGAAGTCCTGGCACCCCGGCACCGGTACCGACGGCAGCGAAGAGCACCAGGCCACCGGGGACGGCGCATGCGCAGCATCTGCCTGACCCTGCCCACCAACCGGCACTGCCCGGACACCGTCGCGGCCCTGGGCGAGGAAGCCGCCTATGCCGCCGACCACTTCGACATCGACGTCCACCTGCTGATCCTCGACTCCTGCCCGCCCGCGGACCGCGCCGCCCACGCCGCCGCCCTGCGGAGCCTGCCGGCGCACCCCCGGATCACGGCCCACCACCTCGACGAGGCCGCCCAGCGCGACTTCCTGACCCGGGTCACGGCACGCTCCGGCAGCACCAAGCCCGAACTCCTCCTCGACCTGATGCTCCCCGACGGACTGTCCTACGGCGCCTGCACCAACCGCGCCTTCCTGATCGCGGCCGCGCTCGGCTGCGCGTCCGTCCACCGCCGGGACTCCGACAGCCGCTACCAGAGCGTGGACGGCCGTACCGTCTTCCCTGTCCACCACGAAGTGCTGTCGCTGGGCGAACGCGCCGCCGACGCCCTGGCCGGTGTCACCGGGTCGACACTGCCCGAGCACCTGCTGGAGCGGCGGGTCGCCATGGTCGGCAGCTCCTTCGTGGGCGAACTCTCCGTCGACATCGCGCGGATACGGGACGCCGACCCCGCCGTCTACCACGACGTCGTCTCCCTCTGGGCCCCGGAGGGCTGGTCCGCCGGGCGGAAACGCGCGCTGGTCGAGGAGTCCTTCACCGGCGCGGGCACGGAGCCCTTCACGGCGGACCACTCGCTGCTGGCCGTGGTCGACCCGATGCGCGTGGACATGTGCAACATCGCCTTCCACGGCGCGACGGTCAGCGAACGCGTGCCGCTGCCGCCCGCCCGGGACACCATCGGCAGCGACTACTTCCTCATCCACCTCGTGCACGACGCCCGGCTGCCGGGCGTGCTGCACAACCGGAACATCGTCAACTACTACACCGGCGAACGCCGGACGGGCCCCGGCTTCCTCGCCTACCAGACGCGCTTCGCCAAGTTCCTGCTGTCGATGCTCTACTTCCACCACGTCTACGACCGCATGGCCGAGGCGGGCGACGCCCTGCTGGACGAGCGGGGCCGGGCCCGCCCCGCCGCCGTCGCCGCCCTGGCCCGCGAGAGCACCGGCCTCGACACCGCCGAGAACGCCCGCCGGCTCGACGCCCTCGACGCCGCCTACCGCCGACTCGGCGGCCCGTACGCCGAGTTCGCCGACCTCCTGACCGGGCGCCGCGCCCGCCTCCTCGACGAGGCACGCGGCGACATGGCGGACTTCGCGCTGCTGACGGAGGCGTGGGAGTCGATGGTGGCCGCGGCCCGCACCACTCCCGTCGCCCCGGCCGAGGGAGGGCCGCGGTGAGCGCGGTGAGTGCGGTGACGGCCACGGACCTCGGCGAACCGCTGGCCGCCGCGCTGGCCGCCGCCACCGAGGACCGGCTCGTGTACGACCTGGCCGGCATCGAGACCCGCCACGACACGCTGCGCCGCGAACTTCCCGGCGTCCAGGTGCGGTTCGCCGTGAAGGCCTGCCCGGTCGACGAGGTCCTCGCCGCCCTGGCCCGCCGGGGCGCCGGGGCCGACGCGGCGAGCCCCGGCGAGGTCGAGCAGGCGCTGCGGGCCGGGGTGCCGGTCGGGCGCGTGCACTACGGCAACACCGTCAAGTCCGACCGGAACATCGCCGAGGCGTACCGGCTGGGCGTGCGCACCTTCGCCACCGACAGCCTCCAGGACGTGGCCGCGCTCGCCGCCCACGCACCCGGCGCCCGCGTGTTCTGCCGGGTGGCGACCGGCGGGGCGGGCGCGGTGTGGGGGCTGAGCGACAAGTTCGGCTGCCCGCCCGGCGACGCCGTGCGGGTGCTGGCGGCGGCCCGCGACGCCGGACTCGTCCCCGCGGGCCTGTCCGTGCACGTCGGCTCGCAGCAGATGACCGGACAGGCGTGGCACACCGCCGTCGAGGACCTGGGCGAGGTCCTGCCCGCACTCGGCCGGCGCGGCATCCGCGTCGACCACGTCAACCTCGGCGGCGGCCTGCCCGCGCTCGGCTACCGCGACCGGCGCGGCAATCCCCTCGACCCGCCGCTGGACAAGATCTTCGCGGTGATCAGGGAGGGCATGGACGAGCTGCGCCGGATCCACGGCGGCCCCCTGGAGTTCGTCGTCGAACCCGGGCGGCACCTCGTCGCCGACCACGGCGCGATCCGCGCCCACGTCGCCCGCCTCGCCGAGCGCCGGGCGGCGAACGGCGTACGGCAGCACTGGCTCTACCTGAGCTGCGGCAAGTTCAACGGTCTCTACGAGATGGACGCCCTGCAGTACCGGCTGGTCTTCCCGGGCCACCCGGACGGACCGTTCGTCCCGGCCGTCGTCGCCGGTCCCACCTGCGACAGCGACGACGCCTACTCCCACGAGGAGGGGATGGTCCCGGTGCCCGAGGCGCTGGCCTCCGGCGACCCGGTCTGGGTGCTGTCCTGCGGCGCCTACGCGACCAGCTACACGACCCGGGGCTTCAACGGCTTCGCCCCGCTCCCGTACGCCTTCGCGGGCCGCCCGGAGGGGAGCGGCGCCGATGACTGAGCCCGTGCGCGTCCGCGCCCTCGCCGACGGGGACTGGGACGCGGTGGTGGCGCTGGAGCGGGACGCCTACACCGGCCTCGGCCTGTCGGAGGGCCGGGCCGCGCTCCAGTCCAGGGCGGCGGCGTCGCCCGAGACCTGCTACGTCGTGGACGTCGGCGCCCGTACGGCCGGCTACCTGCTCGCGCTGCCCTACCCGCCGCACCGCTACCCGGACCTGACGCGGACGGAGGCGCCCCGGGGCGTCCCCGAGCCCGGGAACCTCCACCTCCACGACATCGTCGTCGCCCCGGAGCTGCGCCGCAGGGGGCTCGCCCGGCACCTCCTGCACCGCCTCACCGACACCGCACGGGCCCGCGGGGACGGGCGGATCTCCCTGGTCGCCGTGGGCGGCACCGAGCGGTTCTGGTCGGCGCGCGGCTTCGTGGCCGAGCCGGGGGTGGTGCCCGCCGGCGCGTACGGCGACGGCGCCGTCTACATGTCCAGGCCGGTGGCGGCCACCCGGCCGACCCGGGTCCGCCCGTCCCCCTCCCCGCCCGCCCCCACCCTGCGCGAAGTGAGCTGATGGCGCGTGTCCCGTCTGCACGACCCCTTCCGGCGCGGCCAGTTGGCGATCGCCGCGCTGTTCCTGTCCCTCGGCTTCCAGTACGCCACCTGGGCCGCCCGGATCCCCGCCGTCAAGACCCGCCTCGACCTGAGCGCGGCCGAGGTGGGGGTGCTGCTGATGGCCGCGGGGGTCGGTGCGGCGGTGTCCTTCCCGGCGGTGGCGTGGCTGATGCGCCGCATCGGCTCGCGGCGGCTGGCCCTGCTGTCCCAACTGGGCCTGGCCCTGCTGCTGCTCGCCCTGGCGGCGGCGCCGAACTACCCGGTGGCGCTGCTGGTGATGTGCGCCGACGGCGTCCTCGCGGGCTGCCTGAACGTGGCCATGAACGCGCAGGGCGCGGCCCTGGAGGCACGGCACGAACGCAACACGATGGCGCGGCTGCACGCCGTCTTCAGCGCCGGTTCACTCCTCGCGGCCCTGCTCGCCTCCGGCATGACGGCCGCCACCGGATCGGTCACGGCGCACTTCGGCGTCGCCGTCGTCCTCCTCGCCGCGCTGGGCGCGACGGCCCGCACGGGACTGCTCGACGAGGACGCTCCGGCCGAGCGTACGGACCCGGCCGACGCGGCGGCCCCGCCCGGCTCACCGGCCCCCGCCGCCCCGGAACCGGCCCGCCGCCGCTGGACCGTCCCCTCCCGCCCGACCCTGTGGATGTGCTGCGCCATGGTCTTCGGCACGGTCGCCGAGGGCGCCATGAACGACTGGTCCGCCCTCTACCTGAAGGACGTCGCCGAGGCGTCGGCGGAACTCGCCCCGCTCGGCATCGCCGTGGTGTCCGGGATGATGGTCGTCGCCCGCCTCTTCGCCGACGGCTGGCGCAGCCGCTGGGGCGACGGGCGGGTCGTCCTGCTGGGCAGCGCCGTGGCCGGTACCGGTCTCGCCCTCGCCCTGGTCAGCGGCGGCGTCGCACCGGCGCTGGCCGGCTTCGCCTGCATGGGCCTGGGCATCGCGGCCGTGACCCCCTGCGTCTACGCCGCCGCCGCCCGGCAGGGCTCGGACGCGCTGACGCTGGTCGCCGCCATGGGCACCACGGGGCTGCTGGCCGGACCGCCGCTCATCGGCTTCGTCGCGGGGGCGAGCAACCTGGCGTGGGGCATGGGCGCGGTGGCCGCGTCGGCGGGCGCCGTCGCGCTGTGCAGCACCCGCATCCGCTGGACGCCGATCCCGGTCGCACGCGGCGAGGCAACCCCGGCCTGAGCACACCCCGCCCGCCGCTCACCACCCGGGCCGCGCCCGCCGCCCGAACAGCAGCCCGCGCGGCTCCGGCGGGGGCGGCGTGCCGCGCCTGAGCGGCCAGGCGATCAGCATGCCGACGACGAAGCCGACGACGTGGGCCACGTACGCCACGGTGCCCGCGTCGGACACCGCCCCGCCGGAGGAGTACACCGCCTGGAGCCCGAACCAGAAGCCCAGCACCAGCCAGGCCGGCAGCCGCAGCGGCAGGAAGATCAGGAAGGGCACCAGCACCCAGACGCGGGCCCTCGGATACAGCACCAGATAGGCGCCCAGCACACCGGCGATCGCACCGGACGCGCCGACCAGCGGGGCGCCCGATTCGGCGTCGAGGAGGGCGAAGCCGTAGGTCGCCGCGTAGCCGCAGACGCCGTAGAACAGCAGGAAGGGGACGTGGCCCATGCGGTCCTCGACGTTGTTGCCGAAGATCCACAGGAAGAGCATGTTGCCCAGCAGGTGCAGCCAGCCGCCGTGCAGGAACATCGCCGTCAGGACGCTCAGCTCCGGCGACTTGTCGTAGCCCGGCGGCCCGAGGACGCAGCCGGGCCCCTGCGGGCCGACCCCGACGGCACCCGTGGGCACCAGGCGGGGCATCCGGTGTTGGAGCAGCTCCTGCGGCACCGCCGCCCAGTGGTCCAGGAAGGCCTGGAGGTCACACATCTGCGCGAGGCTGCCGTCGCCCGTCGCGGACCCGGTCATGCCGGGGGTGAACAGGAACACCAGGACGTTCGCGAGGATCAGGGCGTACGTCACCCACGGGGTGCGGCGCGCCGGGTTCACGTCATGGACGGGGATGACCACGAGACACTACTGCCCACCCGGCGGACGGCGAATCGGTTCGCCCCGTTGAACGCCCCCGTCCGTGTGTACGTATGCCCTCTCAACCGCCCGCGGTCCGGGGAAGGCGGGGCGCGGGGACGACGTGAGGAACAGGCGATGAACGAACGGGTCACACCGGCTCCGGCGCTGCACGCCCTGCCCGACGGCGAGGCCGAGGTCGCCCTCGTGCTGCGGCTGCCCTGGGAGGACGTCGCCCGGCTCGGTCAGGAGGCGGGACGGCTGGCCGCGCAGACGCGGCGGCCGGTCACCCTGGACGAGGCGGTGAGCCACCGGCTGCGCTCCACGCGGACCGCGACACACGCCAGGCCGGCCGGTGAGCAGCCGCCCGCGGTGAGCACCCCGGTGCCGGGGACCGCTCCGGCCTCGGTGTCCTCCCTGCCGGCCCGCCCCCCGGCCGAGCGCGCGCGGCAGGCCATCGACCGCATCAACGGGACGGGCTGACCGGCGGAGCCGCCCCGCAGCGGTGCTGTTCGACCGCCCGGTGTGCAGCCGCCCGCGGTGGCAACCGTCCTGGTGCCGGGGTCCGCTGCGGGTTCGGTGCTCTCCCGGCCGAGCAGGCGCGGCCGGGAGCCGACCGCGTCAGCGGGACGGGCTGACCGGCGGAGCGTGCCCCGCAGCGGTGCCGTTCGATCGCCCGGTGTGCAGCCGCCCGCGGTGGCAACCGTCCTGGTGCCGGGGTCCGCTGCGGGTTCGGTGCTCTCCCGGCCGAGCAGGCGTGGCAGGGAGCCGACCGCGTCAACGGGACGGGCTGACCGGCGGAGCCGCTCAGCGTTGGCGCTCGACCTCCCTCGCCGCCTTGCGCGCGGCCACCAGTACCGGGTCCCACACCGGGGAGAAGGGCGGCGCGTAGCCCAGGTCCAGGGCGGTCATCTGCTCGACCGTCATCCGGGCCGTGAGGGCCACCGCGGCGATGTCGACCCGCTTGCCCGCGCCCTCGCGGCCCACGATCTGCACGCCGAGCAGCCGCCCGGTGCGCCGCTCGGCCAGCATCTTCACGGTCATGGGGGAGGCGTTCGGGTAGTAGCCCGCGCGGCTGGTGGACTCGATGGTCGCCGTCACGAACCGCAGCCCCGCCCGCAGCGCGTCCCGCTCCCGCAGGCCGGTCCGCGCGATCTCCAGGTCGCACACCTTGCTGACCGCCGTGCCGACCACCCCCGGGAAGGTGGCGTAGCCGCCGCCCACGTTGGTGCCGATGACCTGCCCGTGCTTGTTGGCGTGCGTGCCCAGCGGAATGTGCCGCTCCTGACCGGAGACCAGGTCGAGCACCTCCACGCAGTCGCCGCCCGCCCAGATGTTCTCGTGGCCGCGCACCCGCATCGCCAGGTTGGTCAGCAGCCCGCCGTGCGCGCCCAGCGGCAGCCCCGCGGCCCCGGCGAGCCCCGTCTCGGGCCGTACGCCGATGCCGAGCACCACCACGTCCGCCGGGAACTCGGCGTCCTCGGTCGCCACCGCCCGGACCCTGCCGTCGTCCCCGGTCAGCACCTTGGTGACCTCGGCGTCGTCGACCATGGTGATGCCGAGACCCTCCATCGCCCCGCGCACCAGGCGGCCCATGTCCGCGTCGAGCGTCGACATCGGCTCCCGGCCGCGGTTGACGACCGTCACCTCGTAGCCGCGGTTGATCAGCGCCTCGGCCATCTCCACGCCGATGTACCCGGCGCCGACGACCACCGCGCGACGGCCCCGTGTGCGGGCCAGCGTGTCGAGCAGCGCCTGCCCGTCGTCCAGCGTCTGCACCCCGTGCACACCGGGCGCGTCGACACCCGGCAGCTGCGGCCGGATCGGCCGCGCCCCGGTCCCGATCACGAGCTTGTCGTACGACGTCCAGGACTCGGCCCCGGAAGCGGCGTCCCGCGCGCGGACCCGCCCCCGGGCCACGTCGATCTCCGTGACCTCGGTGCCCATCCTGAGGTCGATGTCCCGGGCGCGGTGCTCCTCGGGCGTGCGGGCGACGAGCCGGTCCCGTTCCGGCACGTCGCCGCCGACCCAGTACGGGATGCCGCACGCCGAGAACGAGCTGAAGCGACCGCGCTCGAACGCCACGATCTCCAGCTCGTCCGGGCCCTTCATCCGCCGCGCCTGCGACGCCGCGGACATCCCCGCGGCGTCGCCGCCGACGACGACCAGCCGTTCCCTCGTACCGCCCGCAGTGCCCATGCCCATGCTCATGCGCACACGCTACGCGGGCGGGGCGTTCCGGTCCCGCCCGCCGCCCTCCCCGCCGGGCGCCGTGGGTGCCATGGGTGCCATGGGCGCCGTAGGTGCCGGACGGCGCGGCAGCCGGGGGCGTACGACCCGCAGCCACAGCAGCGCGAGCAGCGCCGCCACCGCCGCGAACGGCAGCACGGCGCCGAGCACCACCGCCACCCAGCGCAGCATCGTCACGAAGGCGTCCCAGCCGCCGGCCAGCGCGTCCATGAAGCCGGGGTCGTCGTCCTTCTTCTCCTCGTGCTCCACCGGGGTCTCCGACAGGGACAGGGTGATCGTGGCCAGGCTCGTGCGGTCCTTCAGGGCCGCCTGCCGCGCGAGCAGCGCCTCCAGTTCCGCCTGACGGGTGCTCAGCTCGCCCTCCAGGGTCACCACGTCGCTCAGCTTCGTCGCCCGGTCCATCAACGCGCGGACCCGGGCCACACTGGCGCGCTGCGACTTCACGCGGCTGTCCACGTCCACCACCTGGTCGGTGACGTCCTCGGCCTTCGCATCGCGCCGGAGCAGCTTCCCGGCGCCCTCCAGTTCGTCGAGCACGTCCTCGTACCGCTCCACCGGCACGCGCAGCGTCACCTCGGTCCGCTCGTGGCCCTCCGCGTCCCGGGTGGTGGACTCGTCACCGACGTAACCGCCGGCGTTCTCGGTCGCGGTGCGGGCCGCGTCGAGGGCCTTCGGCGTGTCCTCGACCTGGACGCTCAGGGAGACGGTGCGGATGATGTGGCTCGGGGCGAGCTTCGGCGGGGCGCTCGCCCTGGCGCCGTCGGCCCCGGCCCCACCGGACGCGCCGGCCTTGCCGTCGGCCTGCGCACCCTCCGCCTGCGAGCCCTTCTGCGGCGAGGCCGCCTTGGCCCCCGAGTCGGAGCCGGTGTCCGAGGCCCCGCACCCGGTCAGGGCGAGCGCCGTGACCAGCAGCAGGCCGGCCAGGGCGCGGGCGGGTGGTGTGGACACTCGTGTCGTGGTCCGTCGTGCCTGCATCGTGGGAATCCCCCCGGGTCGTAGCGGACTGATGTCTCTACGACGCGCGCAGGGGCCCGCACGACGGCGCGGAACGGTCCCGAAGAGATCACGGTCCGGACTCGCGCGACCCGTGGGTCCGGTGCCGGTGCCGGTGCCGGCACCGGGGCCATGCGGCCCGGGGCGGTCCCGGCGGGGTCTGAGACGCTGGGGACATGAGCGCACGCGAGACCCCCGCGGGTGGGTGCCCCCCGGAACGGGGACCCGGACACGTAGTCGTCGTAGGAGCCGGTATCGCCGGACTGGCCGCCGCCCACCGCCTCCTGGAGGGTGGCGCCCGGGTGACCGTCCTGGAGGCGTCCGGCCGCGTCGGCGGCAAGCTGCTGCCCGGCGAGATCGCCGGAGTACGCGTCGACCTCGGCGCGGAGTCGATGCTGGCCCGCCGCCCCGAGGCCGTCGGCCTGGCCCGCGCTGCTGGACTCGCCGACCGCCTCCAGCCGCCGTCCACCGCGACGGCCTCCCTGTGGACCCGCGGTGCCCTGCGCCCCATGCCCAAGGGCCACGTCATGGGCGTCCCCGGCACCGCCGCCGCCCTGTCCGGCGTGCTCTCCGAGGAGGGCCTCGCCCGCATCGAGCGCGACGCCGAGCTGCCCCGCACCGAGGTCGGCGACGACGTGGCGGTGGGGGAGTACGTCGCCGCGCGCCTGGGCCGCGAGGTCGTCGACCGCCTCGTCGAACCGCTCCTGGGCGGCGTCTACGCGGGTGACGCCTACCGCATCTCGCTGCGCTCGGCCGTGCCCCAGCTCTTCGAGGCCGCCCGCACCCACACCTCCCTCACCGAGGCGGTCCGCGCCCTCCAGGGCCGCACCGCCACCTCCCCGGCGAGCGGGCCGGTGTTCATGGGCATCGCGGGCGGCATCGGCACCCTCCCGCCCGCGGTCGCCGAGTCGGTCCGCGCGCGCGGCGGCGAGATCGTCACCGAGGCGCCCGTCACCGAGCTGCGCCGCACCGCCTCCGACGGCTGGCGGATCGTCGCCGGCGGCCGGGTGGTGCGGGCCGACGCGGTCGTCGTCGCCGTCCCCGCCCGCCCCGCCGCCGAACTGCTGCGTGCCGAGGCGCCCGCCGCCGCGGCCGAGCTGTCCGCCGTCGAGTACGCCTCGATGGCCCTCATCACCCTCGCCTACCGCCGCTCGGAGGCCGCCGCGCTTCCCGAGGGCAGCGGCTTCCTCGTCCCGCCGGTCGACGGGCACACCATCAAGGCGTCCACCTTCGCCTCCCGCAAGTGGGGCTGGATCGCCGACGACGACCCGGACCTGGTCGTCCTGCGCGCCTCGGTCGGCCGGTACGGCGACACGGAGATCCTCGGCCGCGACGACGAGGGCCTCGTCGCCGTCTCCCGGCACGACCTCGCGGAGGCCACCGGCCTGACCGCCGCGCCGGTCGCCACCCGCGTCACCCGCTGGCAGGACGGCCTGCCGCAGTACCCCGTCGGCCACCACGCGCGCGTGGTCCGCGTCCGCGAGCACGTGGCGAAACTCCCGGGCCTCGCGGTGTGCGGCGCGGCGTACGACGGCGTCGGCATCCCGGCGAGCATCGCGAGCGCCTACGCGGCCGCCGACCAGATCCGGGGCGACCTGCGCGGTGTGGAGCAGCTCACGGCGCACCCGGTGCAGAGCCTGCACGGCGGAGCGGGAGAATAGGGCCATGAGTGACGACGCCTCCACCCCCGCGGCCGAGCGCATCCCCAACAAGGGCAAGCTGGCCAAGGACCTCAACGAGGTCATCCGCTACACCCTCTGGTCCGTCTTCAAGCTCAAGGACGCCCTCCCCGAGGACCGCGCCGGATACGCCGACGAGGTCCAGGAGCTGTTCGACCGGCTCGCGGCGAAGGACGTGACGATCCGCGGCACCTACGACCTGTCCGGGCTGCGCGCCGACGCCGACCTGATGATCTGGTGGCACGCCGAGACCGCCGACCAGTTGCAGGAGGCGTACAACGCCTTCCGCCGCACCAGGCTGGGCCGTGCGCTGGAGCCGGTCTGGTCGAACATGGCGCTGCACCGCCCCGCCGAGTTCAACCGCTCGCACATCCCGGCCTTCCTGGCCGACGAGACGCCGCGGAACTACATCAGCGTCTACCCGTTCGTGCGCTCCTACGACTGGTACCTGCTGCCCGACGAGGACCGCCGCCGCATGCTCGCCGATCACGGCAAGATGGCCCGCGGCTACCCGGACGTGCGCGCCAACACGGTCGCCTCCTTCTCGCTGGGCGACTACGAGTGGATCCTCGCCTTCGAGGCCGACGAACTGCACCGCATCGTCGACCTCATGCGCCACCTGCGCGGCTCCGAGGCCCGCCGCCACGTCCGCGAGGAGATCCCGTTCTTCACGGGGCGCCGCAGGGACATCGGCGAGCTGGTCGCCGGGTTGGCCTGATCGGTTGGCCTGGTTGCGGGTCGGCCGGGGGGCCGGGGGTTGTCCCCCGGGAGATGGGGTACGGGGCGCCGCAGGGACATCGGCGAGTTGGTCGCCGGGCCGGCCCAGCCTTCCGCGTCAGGCTTTCGGCGCCGCGGCCCGCCTCGGCTCCGGTTCCGGGCGCGGGGCGCAGGACGTGTCCCGCGCCGGGAGGCGGCCGTCCAGCAGGTACGCCTCCAGGTGGCCGTTGACGCAGGCGTTGGGGCCGCCGGCGATGCCGTGCGTCCCGGCGTCCCGCTCGGTCACCAGCACCGAGCCCGCCAGCCGCCGCCGCAGCTCCAGCGCCCCCTCGTACGGCGTCGCCGCGTCCCGTTCGGCGGCCAGGATCAGCGTCGGCGGCAGCTCACCGGACGCGGTGCGCACGTCGAGGGGCCGCTGCCGGGGCACCCGCCAGTAGGCGCACGGCAGGTTCGTCCAGACGTTGTCCCAGGTCTCGAAGGGCGCCCGGCGGGCCAGCCGCGTGTTGTCCCGGTCCCAGACCTCGAAGTCGGTCGGCCAGGGCGCGTCGTTGCACTCCACGGCCGTGTACACGGCGTTGGCGTTCTCCGCCCCGGTCGCGTCCTCGGCGGTCCGCGTCCCCACCTGGTCGATCAGCGGCTGCGGATCACCCTTCAGATACGCGGACAGCGCCTCGGCGCGGCGCGGCCAGTAGTCGTCGTAGTACCCGGCCTTCAGGAACGCCCCCTGCAACTGCGCGGGCCCCACCGTCCCGCCCGCGGGCCGTGCCCCCAGCCGCGCGCTCGCCTCCTCGTAGCCGCCCTGCACCTGCCTCGCCGTGTCCCCGAGCCCGTACACGTCGTCGTGCTCGGCGACCCACTCCTTGAAGTCGTCCCAGCGGTCCTCGAACGCCTCGGACTGGTCCAGGTTGTTGCGGTACCAGACCTGCTCCGGGTCCGGGTTCACCACCGCGTCGAACACCATCCGCCGGACGCGCGCGGGGAACAGCTCGGCGTACAGCGCGCCGAGGTAGGTGCCGTACGACGCGCCCATGAAGGTGAGCCGCCGCTCGCCCAGCGCGGCGCGGACGACCTCCAGGTCGCGGGCGTTGTTGAGCGAGTGGTAGTGCCGCAGCGCCGCCCCGCCCCGCTCGGCGCAGCCGCGCGCGTACGCCTCGGCCTCGGCGGCGCGCTCCTTCTTGTACGCGTCCGAGGGCTGCTCCGGGGCGGGGCGGGGCCCCTTGAAGAAGTCCCCGGGGTCCTGGCAGGACAGCGGCGCGGAGGGCGCGACCCCGCGCGGCGCGTAGCCGACGAGGTCGTAGGCGGCGGCGATGCGCTTCCACTCCGGCACCATGCCGACCAGGGGGAAGTACAGCCCGGAGGCGCCGGGGCCGCCGGGGTTGAAGAGGAGGGCGCCCTGGCCGGGGACCTCGCGCCCGCCGTCGTCCGGGTCGACGTGGGTGGCCCGCATCCGGCTGACGGACAGCGCGATCCGCCTGCCGTCGGGGTGGGCGTAGTCCAGCGGCACGGACACGGTGCCGCAGCGCATGCCGCCCGGCAGCTCCTCCGCCTTCGGGCACCTCCCGAACTCGATTCCGGCCGCCGCCGCGCGCCGGGCGGCCACGGCGGTACCGCGCGCCTCGGCGGACCCGGGGCCCGCCGGGGGCGCCGACTGGGCCGGGGCGGCGACAAGGGCGGTCAGCAGCAAGGACCCGGCGGCCGAGTAGAGGGCGGCAGCTCGCATCGCGTATCCCTTCGGTGGCACGGGGGAGTGACACCAGGGATGTTTCGTTCACCGGCCGGGCGGGGCAAGCACCGCCGGCGCATGTCGCCGCCGAGTGCCTCCGTGCGCCCCCGGCGCGGTCAGGCCCGGCGCTCCCCGGGGTCCGCGGCGTACCTCCCGCGGTGCGCGAAGGCCGCGCGCAGGTCCGGTTCGCCGATCGCGTGGACGCCGCGCAGGGCGACCGAGGTGAGGAAGGTCCGGTCGTCGGCCGTGCCGTCGGCCTGCCGGACGAGGGCGCCGACCAGCCGCTGCCCGGCCGGGGAGGCCCAGCGGGCGTACGGGTGGATCTCCATGCGGGTGATGGCGAGGCACCCCAGGGTCAGGGCGAGCGGCAGCGCGAACCAGAGGGCGATGAGCGCACGCGGCTCGGTGGCGGGCAGCGGCAGCGCCAGGGCGACCAGGCCGAGCGCGCACACGCTCACCGCGGCGACCCGCACCCGCCGCACCCCGGCCGCGACGCCACCGGCGCCGCCGTCGGGGACCGCGAGGCCCGCTCCGACCAGCCGGTCGGCCAGGCTCCGTACCGCGTCGGCGGCGGCCGCGGCGGCCCGTACCGGCGCTATCCGCGACTGCCCGCCGGGTCCTATCGCCCCTATGACCGACCGCTCCATGTCGTCCCGGCCGCACGGGTCGACGACGGTCGCCCATCCGGTGTGCGCGAGCAGCAGCCGGCGCTGGCGGGCCATCGAGACCAGCGTCAGGTCGGCCACCCGCCGCGGGCCACCGGACAGGAACGCCGCCTCGTACAGCGTCAGCGTGTGCTCGGGGACGGCGGCCCGCGGTTCGACGGCCGCCGCGCGCACGGCGGCCAGGCACAGCCGCAGGCACGCGAGGCCGGCGACGGCCCAGGCCGACAGGAGGAAGAGGACCCAGAACATGCCGTACTTCTATGCCAAGGGCTTTCGCCGGCGCCATGCCTTGTTCACATTCCGGGACGCAGTGTTGTGGGTATGTGACGTTCCGCTTGGTGATGTCCCCCGAGACCGTCCCCCGGTTCAGCGGCGCAGCACAAGACGCCTGGTCGCACGGGCCAGCCGGACCCCGGGACGCGTCGAACGCGGCACCGGTCCCGACCGCTCCAGCCACCACTCCCGCAACTCCCGGCGCACCCCCGGGTCCTCGCCTCCCGGCGCGTTCCGCAGCACGTGCGCGACGAAGTCGAGGGCGTCCCGCCGGTAGCCGCCGGTCATCGGACGGCCCTGCGCGTAGGCGAGGAAGGCCGGCCGGTACCGCGCGCCCAGGATCACCGGCAGCTCGGGCGCGACCTTGCCGACCACGTCGGCCCGCTTCCCGGCCAGCGCCCGCGCCTGCACCCCCAGCCGCTCCCCGTCGAACCCCTCGGGCACGGGCGTCCCGGCGACCAGCGCGGACAGCAGCGCGGCCTGCTCCAGCCCGAGCCGCTGCCGTACGGCGTCGTCGGCGCCGGAGTCCGCACCGGTACCGGCAGGCGAGGTGCGGGCGCTCGCCGCGCTCCCGCCGGCCGCCGCCCGCCCCTTCTCCACGGCGAGGCGGATCGCCTCCACCTCGCCCCGCAACTCCTCGCCGTCGGGGAAGTTCTCGTCCCGCTCCAGCAGGACGCCCGGCGGGGCGACGCGCGAGGCGAGGTCGGTCAGGATGTCCAGCACCGGCCGAGGTACGGGGTGGGCGTGGCTGTCGTGCCAGACGCCGTCCCGCTCGAAGCCGCCCGCGACATGGACGTAGGCGATGGCCTCCAGGGGCAGCTCACCGAGCGCCCGGGCCGGGTCCTCACCCAGGTTCACGTGGTTGGTGTGCAGGTTCGCCACGTCGATCAGCAGCCGCACACCGGTCCGGTCGGCCAGTTCGTACAGGAACTGGCCCTCCGTCAGTTCCTCGCCCGGCCAGGAGACGAGCGCGGCGATGTTCTCCACGGCGAGCGGCACGGGCAGCGCGTCCTGGGCGATGCGCACGTTCTCGCACAGCACGTCCAGGGCGTCCCGGGTGCGGGGGACGGGCAGCAGGTGACCCGCTTCGAGGAGCGCGGTGGCGGTGAGCGACCCGCCCGCCCGGACGAACGCGATGTGCTCGGTGACCAGCGGCGACCCCAGGGCCTCCGCGCGCTCGGCCAGCGCCGCCAGCCGCCCCGCGTCCGGCCGGTCCGCGCCGCCGAGCCCCAGCGAGACCCCGTGCGGTACGACGGTCACCCCGCGCTCGCGCAGCCGCAGCAGCGAGGTGGGCAGATGCCCGGGACACAGGTTCTCGGAGACGGCCTCGACCCAGTCGATGCCGGGCATCGACTCGACGACGTCCGCGATCTCCGGCCGCCATCCGATGCCGGTGCCCAGCCGCGCCAAGCGCTTCATGGTTGCCTCCCCTCCAGCGCACATGTCGGGGGTATCGCCCACCCCGGTTGGGCCGAACCCCGGGCGGGGCATGTTCAGAGCTACATCTGAGGTTGCCGCCGCCGCAGCACCGGGTGGTCCGCCACCACCGTGCACGAGCCGGGGGCGATCTCCGTGAACCCGGCGTCGCGCACCAGCGGCAGACCGCCGGTGGTGAGGCCGGGCCAGCGGACCGGGTCCACGGTGCGCACCGACAGCGGGAAGCCCGCGTCGCGCCAGGCGGTCCGCTCGCCGTCCGACAGCTCCCACCAGACGAGCTGCGCACCGTGGCCGGCCTGGGCCATCGCCTTGCCCGCCGACATCTCCAGGTCCGGGTTCATCCAGAGCACGGGCGCGGTGGGGTCGGCGCCGGCCGGCGGCTCGGGGTCGTCGAGGTCGGTGCCGGAGACCTGGAGGCGGGCCAGGTCCTTGGGCCAGCCGTCCAGCGGTACGGGCGGGAAGACCCGCACCTCGGCCGTCCCGCCGGTGACCGTGATGCCGGGCAGCGCCTCGGCCCGCCGCCACTCCGCGCCGCGGGCCCGCCGTACGACCTTGCGGATGCGGGCGTCCTGCCAGTCCCGCATCGCCCGCGCCCACTCGCCCTCACCGGCCGACCGCTCGTCGGCGAGCATCACCAGCACCGCACGGGCCGCGGTCTCCAGCGCGTCGGTGCGCGGCGGCGGCGCGGCCCGCTCGATGCGCACGACCAGGGGCAGCACGAACTGCGGCGCGAGGTCGCGGTCTCCGGGCTCGGGACGGAAGGGGCTCTCGGGGACGGAAACGGGCGTCGTCGGGTCGTTGCTCACGCCCTACAGTCTGCCAAGCCGCCGACCGGAGGCCCGCCCCGCCTCGGACTGGAGGTCTGCCACTCCCCGGACCCGAAGCCCGCCGGGGCCGCCCCTGCCCGTCGAGGTCGCCCGGGTCGTCAGCCCGAGCAGGCGGTGCGCTGCGCCTCCTGCCACTCGCAGACCGGGCAGAGCGTGACGCCCTTGTACGACTCCGGGTACTCGGTGGGTTCCCGGCACTGCACGCACTCGGCGTACGGCGGGCCGTCGGCCTTGGGCGGCCGGGTCGCGTCGATCAGGCAGTAGCCGCCGGGCTCGCGGCCGGAGCCGTCGGGGTGTTGGTCGTGGTCGCTGCTCATGGGTCCAGCGTAGGCCCGTCAGCCGCGCCCGTTCACGGCGCCGATCAGTTCCGAGACCTTCACGAAGCGGTAGCCCCGGCGACGCAGCTCGGGCACCACCGCCCGCACCGCCTCCTCGGTCACCGGAGCGGCGCTGCGCGTGCAGTGCATGACGACGACCGACCCCGGCCGCACCCCGTCGAGCACCTGCCGGGTCACCGCGTCGGCGTCCGTGGCGAAGGCGTCCCCGCTCACCACGTCCCACTGCACGGCGGTGACCCCGGTGGCCGACAGCTCCTTGAGGGCCGCCTCGTCGTAGCAGCCGCCGGGGAAGCGGAAGTACGGCATCGGGTTCGGCACCCCGGCCTTCTCGAACGCGGAGTACGCCCGTTCCAGGTCCGCGCGCATCCGGCCCTCGGACACGGTCGGCAGGCCGTAGCAGTCGTCGGTGTAGGCGTAGTGGCTGTAGGAGTGGTTGGCGATCTCGAACCGCGGGTCCCGGCCGATGGAGCGGGCCTCGTCCGGGTACTCCTCGGCCCAGCGGCCGGTCATGAACACCGTGGCCGGCACCTTCAGCCTGCGCAGCGTCGCGATCAGCCGGGGGTTGTCGAACCGTTCGCCCGCCGCCGCCCGCGGCCCCTGGTCGGCGGTCATGTCGGCGTCGAAGGTGAGGGCGACCGGCTTGCCGTCCCGTGCGCCGCCCTTCGTGCCGTCCGTGCGCGGGCCGTGCTCGAAGACGGGGGTGAGGCCCGCCGGGCCGGGGGCGAGGGTGGGCATCGCGGAGGAGGACGGGGACGGAGCGGGGGCCGAGGGTGCGGGGTGGGGGGTCTGCTCGGTCCCGGTGGTTCCACAGGCGGCGAGGGCGGCGCCCAGGGCACAGAGCGCGGCTGCGCGTCGTACGAGAGTGATCACCGTACGAACGTAGGAGTGGGATGGTCGGTTTGTATGACTATGAGGGGTGGCGTGCCGACCCGTCACCCGCCCGGCCCAGGCCCCCCGGAGTCGGGCAGTGCGGTGTCAGATGTCCCGCTGCTCCAGCGGTTTCGTCGCCGGTCCCTCCAGCACCTTGCCGTCCGTGTCGAAGCGGGAGCCGTGGCAGGGGCACTCCCAGGCGCGCTCGGCCGCGTTGAAGTCGACCAGGCAGCCGAGGTGGGTGCAGCGCGGCGAGACGGCGTGCAGGGCGCCGGCCTCGTCCCGGTAGACCGCGAGCCGGTCGCCGCCCGCCCGGACCACCGCGCCCTCGCCCGGCGGCAGCGCGTCCACCGGCGGCGCGGGCCGCAGCCGGTCCCCGACGAAGTGCCGCGCCACCTCGGCCTGCGTCTTGAGCAGCGCCGGCGCCTCCCGCACCGCCGTGCGCAGCCGGCGCGGGTCGTACAGCCCGCTCCAGGCGCACTCCTCGCCGGTGATCTGCGCGGTGAGCAGCCGGCCCGCCATCATGCCGCCGCTCAGTCCCCAGCCGCCGAAGCCGGTGGCGACGTAGGTGTGGTGCGCGCCCGGGTGCAGCGGTCCGGCCATCGGCACGGTGTCGGTGGGGTCGATGTCCTGCGTGGCCCAGGCGTGGGTGCGCTCGACGCCGGGGAAGTGCTCGTCCGCCCAGGAGGCCAGGCGCTCGAAGCGCTCACGCGTGTCGCCCGTGCCCGGCGTGAAGTGCTCGCCGGTGACGACCAGCAGACGGCGGCCCGCCTCGTCCAGGGGCGCCGTACGCACCGAGCGGGTGTTCTCCTCCGGCGTGATGTACATGCCGTCGACGTCGCGGTCCGCCTCGACGGTTCCGGCGACGACCAGCTCACGGCGCGGGGAGAGACGGGCGAAGAGCAGCGCCCGGTCGAAGATCGGGTAGTGCGTGGCGACCACGACGTCCCGGGCGGTGACCGTCGCTCCCGCCCCGGTCCTCACCCGGCACGGCTCGCCCTCGTCCAGGCCCTGGACGACGGTGTCCTCGAAGATCCGCCCGCCGTGCGCCTCCAGGTCCGCGGCGAGGGCCCGCAGATACTTGAGCGGGTGGAACTGGGCCTGTCCGGTCACCCTCACGGCGCCCGCCACCGGGAACGGCAGCCCGGTCTCGGTCACGAACGACGCCGGCAGCCCCGCCTCCTTCGCGGCGGCGGCCTCCGCCCGTACCTCCTCTACGCGGCCCGGGTCGCGGACGTAGGTGTACGCGTCGCGCGTCTCCCAGTCGCAGTCGATGCCCAGCTCGGCGACGATCCCGGCGGCGCGCTCGATCGCCTCGGACTGCGAGCGGGCGTACAGGCGGGCACCCTCGGGGCCGCGGGTGCGGCGCAGCTTGTCGTAGACCAGGGTGTGCTGGGCGGTCAGCTTGGCGCTGGTGTGGCCGGTGACACCGGCGGCGACCCGCCCGGCCTCCAGGACCGCCACGCTCCGCCCGGCCCGCGCCAGCTCCCAGGCGGTGCTGAGCCCCGCGACGCCGGCGCCGATCACGGCGACGTCGACGTCGAGATCCTCCGCGAGCGCGGGACGGGGCGCACCGCCCGGTGCCGTCTGAAGCCAGTACGAGCCGTTGACCTGCACGTTCCGAGTCATGCGGCCCGGGTACCCCGTGGCCGCGGCTTCAGTGACCCCACGGTGCGCCCCGCCCCGGGGCCCGGCCGCCGCTACCTGCGCCAGGGCCCCGTCACCGCGAAGGTGGTGCCGGGCGTGTAGCAGTTGACGTACATCGTGTCGCCGTCGGGGGAGAAGGTGACACCGGCGAACTCACCCCACTCGGGTTCCTCCTCGGTGCCGATGTTCTGCGCGCCGCGGGCCATGGCGTACACCTCGCCGCGCCGGGTCACGCCGAAGACGTGCTGCGCGCCGTTGCCGTCCTCGCAGACCATGAGGCCGCCGCTGGGGGCGAGGCAGATGTTGTCGGGGGACTCGCCCGGCAGTCGCACGTCGGTGTCCGGACCGAAGACGATCACCAGGGTGAGCCGGCGCCGCTCGGGGTCGTAGCGCCAGATCTGGCCGAAGTGGTCGGCGGCCGAGCCCTCGGCGCTGTGCGCGAAGGACGACACGAAGTACACGCTCCGCCCGCCCCAGTAGCAGCCCTCCAGCTTCTGGGCGTGGGTGATGCCGCCCCGGCCGAAGTCCTGGAAGCGGATGGGCGTCCCGTCGGCCAGCGGGTCGGGCACGTCCACCCACTCGATGCCGTCGAAGTGGGCGCCGGTCTCCTGGATCGAGGACAGGTCGGGCACGCCGGGCACGCGCATGGCCTGGAGCCTGCCGCCCGCCCGCAGCGAGCCCCGGCCGCCCAGCGGCTTTACGGGAAGGAAGCGGTAGAAGAGGCCGAACGGCCGCTCGAAGGCGTCCTCCGTCTCGTACACGACACCGCGCCCGGGGTCCACGGCGATCGCCTCGTGCTGGAAGCGGCCCATCGCGGTCAGCGGCACCGCTCCGGTGCGGTGCGGGTCGACCGGGTCGACCTCGAAGATGAAGCCGTGGTCCTTGGTGTAGCCGTTGGTCCCGGCCCGGTCCTCGGTCTCCTCGCAGGTCAGCCACGTGTGCCAGGGCGTGGGCCCGCCCGCGCAGTTGACGGCCGTGCCGGCGATGGCGACCCGCTCGGACAGGACGCGGTTGTGGGAGTCCAGCTCCAGCGCCGTACAGCCGCCCTTGCCCTGCGGGTCGTACGTCAGGCCCTCGACGGTCGGGACCGGGACGCGGCCGTTGGCGCGGTTCTCGTGGTTGCGGACGAGGTGGGTGCGACCGTGTCTGCCCGGGAAGGCGGACATCCCGTCGTGGTTGGACGGCACCGGGCCCTCCCCGGAACGCAGCCGGTCCCCCTCGCGGGAGAGCACCCGGTAGCGGAAGCCCTCGGGCAGATCCAGCAGGCCGTCGGGGTCGGGGACCAGCGGGCCGTAGCCGGTGTGGCCCAGGGACTGGGCGGCGGCGGTGCCGGCGAAGAGTTCGGACAGGGCGCCGGTGAAGGCGATGCCTGCGCCCAGGGCTCCGGTACGGGCGAGCACCTGGCGGCGGGTCGCCGCGCTGTGGGACGTGGACATGGGGAAACCTTCCTGCTGGCGGACAGGACTGTGACCCGCCGTGTCTATCACCTGTCAGGAGTCCCGGGAACCACGCGTGTCGCTCGTGTCACCGCTCGACCGGGTGCTCGACCTGGTGCTCCTGCGCCTTCTCCAGGAACCGCAGCAGCTCCACGGGGAAGGGCAGCACCAGGGTGGAGTTCTTCTCGGCGGCCACCGCCACGACCGTCTGGAGCAGCCGCAGTTGCAGGGCCGCGGGCGTCTCGGACATCTGCCGGGCCGCCTCCGCGAGCACCTTCGACGCCTGCAACTCGGCGTCCGCGTTGATCACCCGGGCGCGCCGCTCCCGGTCGGCCTCGGCCTGGCGGGCCATCGAGCGCTTCATGGTGTCCGGCAGCGAGACGTCCTTGATCTCCACCCGGTCGATCTGCACGCCCCAGCCGACCGCGGGGCTGTCGATCATCAGCTCCAGCCCCTGGTTCAGCTTCTCCCGGTCGGACAGCAGGTCGTCCAGGTCGCTCTTGCCGATGATGGAGCGCAGCGAGGTCTGCGCCATCTGCGAGACGGCGAACCGGTAGTCCTCGACCCGGACCAGGGCGTTGGCCGCGTCGACGACCTTGAAGTACACGACCGCGTCCACCCGCACGGTGACGTTGTCGCGGGTGATGCCCTCCTGAGCGGGCACGGGCAGCGTGACGATCTGCAGGTTCACCTTGTGCAGCCGGTCCACGAACGGCACGATCATCGTGAAGCCGGGGCCGCGCTCCTCACCCGCGAGCCGTCCGAGCCGGAAGACCACCCCGCGTTCGTACTGCCGGACGACCCGCGCCGCCGCGGCGACGTAGAGGACGCCCGCGCTGCCGACGGCGGCAACCGCGGTCAGAAGCTCCTGGACCATGGCGGCCTCCTCACTCGGAGGACGGTTTTCACCCTTTCTGTCACGATAGGCCCGCCGCCGGTCCCGGGGCCATGCCCGGGACCGGCGGCGGGCTTCCCGCTGTGCGCCGGCCTGCTACACCCCCGCCTTCTCCGGCTTCGTGACCTTCACCGGGTCCGAGCCGGTGGCGCTGTGCCGTTCGGCCCAGTTCTCCAGGGCCGTGCGGCAGGCGTGGTCCAGGTGGTGCAGCCCGGACAGGTCCAGCTCGACCGGGCGGTCCCGCGGCAGCGCCTCCAGGCCCTCCAGGATCTTCGGGAGCCGCAGGAAGGTCGCGTTGCCGGTCAGGTGGGCCTGGACGGGGCCCGCGCCCTTGTCGACGATCTCCAGCCCGAGGTGCGAGGCCTCCAGCTCGAAGAGCCGGCCGGGCCGGGCGCCGGTGATCAGGGCCGGTACGACCCGGGAGTCGGAGCAGGTGATGAACAGGACTTCGGGCGACTGGCCTTCGGCGTGCCCGGCGAACTCCTCAGGGCGCTGTCCGAACGTGCGGGCGTTGTCGATGAGGGGCTGCATGATGCGGTATTCCTCCTGGCGCGCGGTGGGGTGCGCGTCGGACGGGTGGGGCAGAGGTGGGGGTTGTGCCGGTGGTCCCGTCAGCAGCGGAAGACCTGGAGTGCCTCGGGGGCGTGGTCCGTCGTGGATCTCGGCCGATGCTCGGTGGCACGGCCGGACGTGACGGAGCCGGGCGCCTGCGGGCTGGCCTGCCGCGCCAACGGGTGCCCGGGGGGGGTGCCGGACTGGGGCGCGGCGGTGGTGCGGTGGCGGTCGCGCGGCGCGGTGGTCGGCTCGCCCGGTCGGCCGTCCTCGCGGCAGGTGGCGGTCTCCTCGTACGGCGCAGTGCTGGAGGGGACGCTTCCGGGGCGGGCGTGGGCCACGGCATCACCGCTCGTATGCGCGGATGCGAAGGAAGCGGTGGGAGCGAAGAACTGGAGTGCGAACAGGACGGGGGCGAGGAGCGCGACCACGGCCCGGGCCGCCGTACGTCGGTACACGCGGCCCCCTCCAGGCAGTTCCTGTCGCTGGTATATGCCGGGGAACAGGTCAAAGCCCGGCAAAAGCAGGGTCAATGCACGGTCAAGAAGCACGTTGACCCTGCGAAGGAGTTTGCAGGGTCAACGGGACGTTACGGGGCCGAGAGAGCCTCGAAATGGCGGGTGCGTGGCGGGAACCGACCGTCCTCTCAGGGCGTGTCGACCAGGCTCCCGGCGTCCCGGGCCAGCGCGGTGAGCCGGGAGATCGCCCGGAAGTACTTCTTGCGGTACCCGCCCTTCAGCATCTCCTCGCTGAACAGCCGGTCGAAGGGCAGTCCGGAGGCCAGGACGGGCACCTCGCGGTCGTAGAGCCGGTCCGCGAGCACCACGAGCCTGAGCGCCGTCGACTGGTCCGGCACCGGGCGCACCCCGGTGAGGCACACGGCGGTCAGACCGTCGGTCAGGGCCCCGTAGCGGCTGGGGTGGACGCGGGCGAGGTGGTCGAGGAGGGCGGGGAAGTCGTCCAGGGACGCTCCCTCGGTGGCCCGCGCCGCACGGGTCACCTGCTCGTCGGAGTAGGGCGCCGGGGCCTCGGGCAGACCGCGGTGGCGGTAGTCCTCGCCGTCGATGCGCAGGGCGCGGAAGTGGGCGGACAGGCTCTGGATCTCCCGCAGGAAGTCGGCCGCCGCGAACCGGCCCTCGCCGAGCTTGCCCGGCAGCGTGTTGGAGGTGGCGGCGAGCGCCACCCCGGCCTCCACGAGCCGGGCGAGCAGGCTGGAGACGAGGACGGTGTCGCCGGGGTCGTCCAGTTCGAACTCGTCGATGCACAGCAGACGGTGCCCGGACAGGGTCCGCACGGTCTGCTGGAAGCCGAGGGCGCCGACGAGGTTGGTCAGCTCCACGAAGGTGCCGAAGGCCTTGCGGGAGGGCTCGGCGGGGGTGGCATGCCACAGGGAGGCCAGCAGGTGGGTCTTGCCGACGCCGTAGCCGCCGTCGAGGTACACGCCGCGCGGTCCCGCCGGGGCCTTCGGTGCCCTGCCGCGGCCCAGCCCGAAGAACCCGCGCCTGCCGCCCGCCGCGCCGGACACCTCGCCCAGTGCGCCCGCGAAGTCCTCCAGGACCCGTACGGCCTCGCTCTGGCTGGGCTGGTTCGGGTCCGGGACGTAGGTGCCGAAGCGGACGGAGTCGAAACGGGGCGGGGGCACCATCTCGGCGACCAGACGGTCCGCGGGGACACGGGGCTCGCGGGCGCACAGGGAGACCGTGGCCGGAGCCGTCCCGGTTATCGGCGCGGGAACGGGGGCGGGGGAGGAGGACGACACGGTACTCAATGGTAGGGCCTCCCCGCGGGGCCCCGTCGTCGCCGGGGCGGCGGGCGGGCGGGGTGCGAGGCGGTCGTCGGGGCGTCGGCCTGCGCGGTTGGGGTGGCGGGTGCGTGGAACACTGCACCCCATGCGACGCCTGTTCCCCGTGCCCCCCGCGCCCCCCGCGACCGATCCGGCCGTCGGCCCGGGCGGCGCCGAGACCGATCGGGAGTGGAGCCTGGCCGAGCTGGCCGCCGCCTACGCGTACCCCGAGCCGGACGGGCCCCCTCGGACCTGGCTGCGGGCCAACATGGTCTCCACCCTCGACGGCGCCGCCCAGCACGACGGCCGCTCCCAGCCCATTTCCAGCGCGGCCGACATGCGCGTCTTCGGCACCCTGCGCGCCCTCGCGGACGTGGTGATCGCCGGGGCCGAGACCGTACGGCAGGAGGGGTACCGGCCGGCCCGGGCGCGGGCGGAGCTCGCCGAGGCGCGGCGGTCGGCCGGTCAGGGGCCCGTGCCGGCGATCGCGGTGGTCAGCGCGAGTCTGGAGCTGGACTTCTCCCTGCCGCTGTTCACCTCCCCGCTCGTGCCCACCCTGGTCCTGACCGGTGCCGCCGCGGCCCCGGACCGGATCGCGGCCGCCGAGCGGGCCGGGGCCCGGGTGGTGATCGCGGGTGACGGCGTCGGTGTGGACCCGGCACGGGCCCTCGGGGCGCTCGCGGAGCTGGGGCACACCCGGCTGCTCACCGAGGGCGGTCCACGGCTGCTGGGGCAGTTCGTCACGGCCGGTGTGCTCGACGAGCTGTGCCTGACCGTCTCCCCGATGCTGACGGCGGGGGACGCGCAGCGGATCGCGGGCGGACCGGCGGTCGAGGTGCCGCGGCGGTTCGTACTGGCGTCCCTCTTGGAGGAGGAAGGTTTCCTCTTCAGTCGTTACCGGCGTGACTAGGGCGATCCCGGGCAGGTGTGGCGGCGGCGACCGGACAGGCGTTCGGTCGTTACCGCACATCCGGGAATCGGCGGAATCTTCCGTTCCGTTTAGTCCGCGCCGGGCACACTGATTCCGGCAGTACCCGTGCGAGCACGGGGAAGGATGGTTTCCGCAGGGTCTGGAGACGGCCCACGGAGGGTGGGCCCACGGGCCCTCGAAGGAGAAGGGGCGCCTGGTGTTCACAAGCGTTTTGATGATCGAGAAGGCCCTGACGTCCGCCGACGTGGAGTTCGTCACCACCTTGCACGGGGACGAGCAGGTCGGCTTCCACGTGCTGCTCCAGCCGCGCGGCGATCAGGCGGACCGGCTGCTGCGGGCCATCGACGACGTCGCGCTCGGCGAGCTCGACGACGCCGTACGCGAGGGGGAGACCCCGGAGGGCCAGGAGGCGCAGAGCGTCGGGGAGCGGGCCCTGGAGGTGTCGCTCACGGCCCTGCGCGCGTCCGGCGCCCAGGCAGAGGGCCGGCTGATCGAGGACCACCCGCTGGACGAGCTCAAGGCCGTGGTCATGGAGATCGCCGCCGACGAGGTGATCGTCCTGACCGACCCGCACTACGTGGAGGAGTTCTTCCACCGGGACTGGGCCTCGCGGGCACGGCACAAGGTCGGCGTACCGGTCCTGAAACTCTTCTCCCACAGCAAGGCATAGGCTGGTGCCGCGCCCCCGCCGAGGGGGCGCGCCCACCGACGGACCACCCTGGGAGAACAGCGCATGGCACCCGGCCTTCCTACCGCCATGGACCGACCGCACTTCATCGGCATCGGCGGCGCCGGAATGTCGGGCATCGCCAAGATCCTCGCCCAGCGCGGCGCCGCGGTGGCGGGCAGCGACGCCAAGGAGTCCGCGACCGCCGAGGCGCTGCGCGCCCTGGGCGCCACCGTGCACATCGGGCACGCGGCGCAGCACCTGGCCGACGACGCGAGCTGCGTGGTCGTCTCCTCGGCCATCCGCGAGGACAACCCGGAGCTGGCCCGCGCCGCCGAGCTGGGCATCCCGGTCGTGCACCGCTCCGACGCCCTCGCCGCCCTGATGCACGGCCTGCGCCCCATCGCCGTGGCCGGCACCCACGGCAAGACCACCACCACCTCGATGCTGGCGGTCTCCCTGTCCGAGCTGGGCCTGGACCCCTCGTACGCGATCGGCGGCGACCTGGACGCGCCCGGCTCCAACGCCCTGCACGGCGACGGCGAGATCTTCGTCGCCGAGGCGGACGAAAGCGACCGCAGCTTCCACAAGTACGCCCCCGAGGTCGCCATCGTCCTCAACGTCGAGCTGGACCACCACGCCAACTACGCGTCGATGGACGAGATCTACGAGTCCTTCGAGACCTTCGCCGCGAGGATCGTCCCCGGCGGCACCCTGGTGATCGCGGCCGACCACGAGGGCGCCCGGGAGCTGACCCGGCGCCTGTCCGGCACGGTGCGGACGGTGACGTACGGGGAGTCCGAGGACGCCGACGTGCGCATCCTGTCCGTCGTCCCGCAGGGCCTCAGGAGCGAGGTCACGGTGGTCGTCGACGGCACCGAGCTGACCTTCGCCGTCTCCGTCCCCGGCCGCCACTACGCCCACAACGCGGTGGCCGCCCTCGCCGCGGGCGCGGCCCTCGGCATCCCCGCCGCCGAGCTGGCCCCCGCGCTGGCCGCCTACACCGGCGTCAAGCGGCGCCTCCAGCTCAAGGGCGAGGCGGCCGGCGTCCAGGTCGTCGACTCCTACGCGCACCACCCCACGGAGATGACCGCCGACCTGGAGGCCATGCGCGCCGCGGTCGGCGACGCCCGCATCCTGGTCCTCTTCCAGCCGCACCTCTTCTCCCGCACCCAGGAGCTGGGCAAGGAGATGGGCCAGGCCCTCTCCCTCGCGGACGCCTCGGTCGTCCTCGACATCTACCCGGCCCGCGAGGACCCGATCCCGGGCATCACCAGCGAGCTGATCGTCGAGGCGGCCCGGGCCGCGGGCGCGGACGTCACCCCGGTCCACGACAAGGACGCCGCGCCCGCGCTGGTCGCGGGAATGGCGAAGGCCGGTGATCTCGTTCTCACCATGGGCGCGGGCGACGTCACCGACCTCGGACCGCGCATCCTGGACGAGCTGTCGAAGTGAAGTAAGGGGCTGAGAACTCATGTCGTACGACGTCGAGAAGCCGGACGAGGAGTGGCGGGCGGAGCTGGCCCCGGCCGAGTACGCCGTGCTGCGCGAGGCCGCCACGGAGCCGGCCTTCACCGGTGAGTACACCGACACCAGGACCGAGGGCGTCTACTCCTGCCGCGCCTGCGGTGCGGAGCTGTTCACCTCCACGACCAAGTTCGAGTCGCACTGCGGCTGGCCGTCCTTCTACGACCCGAAGGACACCGACGCGGTGGAGCTGATCGAGGACCGCTCCCACGGGATGGTGCGCACCGAGGTGCGCTGCGCCCGCTGCGGTTCGCACCTCGGCCACGTCTTCCAGGGCGAGGGCTACCCGACCCCGACCGACCAGCGGTACTGCATCAACAGCATCTCGCTCAGGCTGACGCCCGCGGGGGACTGATCCCCGGCCGAGCGAGGCCCTTGCCTTCAGTCGGCCTGATCGCGCGCCGTACCCCCGGCCGTGCCGAAGGTCAGATGGGTGAAGGTGTGCCCCTGGACGACGGGGCCGTCCTGCCTGCCACCGGTGATGCTGTTGTGCACGGTGCCCGGTGGCGGGGCAGCGGGGGCGAACTCGTCGACGAGGCGCCGGAGTTCCTCGGCCGCCCCGGGTCCTGCTCGAGCCGGCGGCGGAGCCGCAGCCGCACCGACGCGGTCACGTCGGACCTGAGGTCCTCCTCGCCGGCCGCTCCCTCGGCCGCGACGAGGGCCGTACGGGATTCCTCCAACTCGCCGGCCACGCCGCCGGGCTCGCCTCGGACTCACCGCCCGGGGCGAAGAGCCCCCACCACGCGTTGTTTCGCCTGCCCCCACGCGTCCGTGACCATGAGACCGACCACCGTGGTCGCTCCGGTCCCGATCAGCGCCATGAGTTCTGCTTCCACGGGACTCCTTCGTCTGCTTCCCGGGGACTCCGTCCGTCGCTCAGGCCGTCCAGCGTAGGCGCGCCCCGCCGGCATCGAGAGGATGATCCGATTAAATTCCTCGGTTCCGCCCCCCGAGGGTGCCTCTGCCGCTACGTTGTGTGCTCGTCGTCGGATTGATCAAGGAAGAGCGCCGGCGTCTGAGCCATCCCCGTACAAGGAGCACGTGAACCGTGAAGCGCACATCCATCGTCCTCGCCCTCCTCGCCGCACCGGCCGCCGCCACGATGTTCGTGGCGTTCCGGTGGATGTGGGTCGTCGAGAACGGTCTGGCCGGCTGACGGGCCGGGGGAGCCGCGAGGGCGGCTCCCCCCCCGTTGTGTTCTCCGCGGTCCTGTACGAGGACCGGCGCCGTCGGACCCAAGGCCGGCACTCAGCCGTTCAGCGTCCACGTGTCGGAGCTGAGGGTGGCCCAGCGGATGTCACCCGTCGCGGTGTCGAGGGCGACGACCGCGTCCTGGTGGTTGGCCGGGTCCGCGGGCTCGCAGCCGGTCTCCTCGGGGGCCTTGCAGACGCCGTCGGGCACGCTGTAGTTGTTGCCCGTGCCGACGTAGACCAGGCCGCGCTTCTCGTCCACCGCCGGGTTGCTGCCCCACACCGCGCCGCCCGTGGAGCCCTCGGGCACGGTGTAGCTCTTCCACAGCAGCTTGCCGGTCAGGGCGTCGAGCGCGACGACACTGCCGCGGAAGGTGGGCTCGGTGCCGAGGATCTCCGACTTCGAGGAGATCCCCACGTAGGCGACTCCGTCGACCACCACCGGGGAACCGGTGACCAGAGCGGCGGGGTTGAACAGGTTCCCGCCCCAGTCCGGCGCGTACACGTAGCCGCCCACCACGGTCGGCGTGGCGGACACGTCCCCGCCCGTCGTCACCGTCCACCTGGGCGTCAGCTTCCCCACGGTGGACGGCGAGATGGCCGTCTCGGTGCCGGTGGAGTGGGTGTTGTGCCCGTTGGCCCCGGCCGACGTCCAGTCGCTCGCGGTGGCGCCCTGGGCGACGGGCGGCTCGGCGGCCTCGGCGGTGGCGGGTAACGCGGCCACCGCCGAGGCGACGACCGAGGCCGCGACCAGCGCACCGACCCGTCTGAGCCGGCCGGGCCCCCGGGGAACCGCTCTCACTCGCGTCATGCTGTCCTCCACACGTGCTGGAACCAGATCCGAGACGGAGAGGCGCGGCTGCGGCTCTCCGCCCGACAGACGGCTGGGAGCCTGGAAAAGGTTCATGACGGCACAGCGGGGGGTCACCGGGCAGCGGGCAGAGGGGGGAGCCGGTGGCGCCGGGCGTCCACGCACCCCCACCCGATCAGGTGGTGGCGGTCCTCGCACGGTGCCTCGCCAGGAAGCGGAGGAGGTCCGTCGCCTCCGTCTCCGCGCCCAGGGAACGGTAGCGTGCCGCGGCCTGTGCGCCGTATCCGTCGGCGGGGCCCGCGGGGCGGGACAGCGCGGCCGTCCGGGCCAGTCCCGCGAGCGCCTGCGCGGCTCCCAGGGCGAACTGAGCCCGCTCCGCCACCTCCAGCGCCCGCTCGTAGCCCTGCGAGGCGAGGTCGAGCCGCCCCGACTCGCGCTGGACGTCCGCGGCGCCGATCAAGGCGCGCAGCCTCTCGTACGGGTTGTCGATGCCGACGGCGATCCGTTCCGCCATCGTGAAGTGCAGCAGGGCCTCGCCGCGTCGCCCCGAGCGGGCGTGGGCCGTCCCGGTGCGGATCAGCGCGTCGGCCTCGCCCAGGCTGTCGCCGCTGGCGCGGTGGGCGGCGAGGGCCCGCTCGAAGTGGGTGAGCGCCTCGTCCGTGCGGCCCATCGCCTGGTGCACACCGCCCAGATTGGTCGACAGGATCGCCAGGTCCACCCGGCCGCCGTACTGCCGCATCAGCACCAGGGACCGCTCGTAGCAGTCCCGGGCCTCCTCGTAGCGCCCCTTCAGGAAGTGCAGCTCGCCCCGGTTGTTCAGCGCCTGGGCCAGCCCGTGCGGATCGGGCAGCCGCTCGTAGATCGCCTCCATGCGCTGTACCTTGCCGAGCGCCTCGTCGTACCTCCCCGCGTAGGACAGGGCCGCCCCCTGCACGTTGAGGCAGTCGGCCTCCCCGGCGGGATCGCCGACGGTGCGGTACAGCGCGAGCGCCTGGTCCAGGACGGGCAGCGCGGTGTCGCCGTGGCCCGCCGCGAGCCGGGCGCGGCCGGACTGGAACAGGGCCTCGGCACGGCCGTGCGCGTCGCGCAGTTCCTCGTGGATCGAGAGGGCCTCGGTCGCACACTCCAGGGCCTCGCCGTGGTTGCGCTGTGCCAGGAGATCGGCTCGGGCCGTCAGGGTCTGCGCGAGCAGGGCACGGTCGCCGGTCGCGCGCAGGGCGGGCAGTGCCGCCTCGAAGAGTTCGGAGGCGACGCCCCACGCTCCCCACAGCTTGAGGCTCCGTGCCAGGACGCAGGGGTAGAGCACCGCGTACCGCGGGTGCTCCGCCGCGGCCAGACGCGCGACCGCCGTGAGGTTGGCGCGTTCCACGGTCAGCCACACCGAGGCCTCGTCCGCGTCGCGGAGGGCGACGGCGGCTCCGGACCAGGTCCCGGTGTCCTGGGGCAGCGGCAGGGGTACGGCGCGGCGGTGCGGGCGGGCCAGCCGGTCGGCCCGGTGTGCCGTGGCCAGGTAATGGGCGGCGAGGCGGTCGGTCGCGGACCGCCGGACCCCTTCGGCATCCGTGTCCACGCCGACCTGGGCGGCGTACGAGCGGGTGAGGTCGTGCAGGCGGTAGCGGCCGCGCACCGGCTCCTCCAGGAGGCTGCAGTCGAGCAGTTCCTCGACGCACCGTTCGAGGTGGGCGGGTCCGCCGCCGAAGTCCGGGCCGGCCAGCGCGGCGGCCGCGGACAGGGTGAGGTCCGGCCCGGGGTGCAGGGCCAGCAGCCGGAACAACTCCTGTGTCCGGGCGCTGAGCTCCGTGTACGAGAAGTGGAAGACGGCGTCGATCAGCGCGTCGAATTCCTGGAGGGGCCGGCTCGCGCGCGTCAGCCGGTCGAGCAGATGCTGCACGTCCCACGCCTGACGGTGCCGGAAACGGCTCGCCAGGACCTGTAGCGCGAGGGGGTGGCGGGCGCAGGCGTCCGCGACCCGCTCCAGCCCTTCCGGTTCGGCGGCCACCCGCGACGCCCCGGCGACCCGGGCGAACAGGGACGCCGCCTCCTGCCCCGACAGGCCGTCCAGCAACAGCGACGCGGCCCCTTCCAGCCCGGCGAGCCGGTTCCGCGTCGTCACGAGGACGCGGCACGCGGGGGAGCCGGGGAGGAGCGGGGCCACCTGGGCGGCGTCCCGTGCGTTGTCCAGGACCACCAGCGCACGACGCCGGGCGGTCCACTCGCGCCAACGGGCGGCCCGTTCGTCCACCGTGGTCGGCAGCTCACCGGGCCGGCCGGTGGCGTGCAGCAGGCCGGCCAGGGCGTCGGCCGGCTCCAGCGGCCGCTGACCGCTGTGTCCGCGCAGGTCGACGTAGAGCTGCGCGTCCGGGTAGGCGGGGGTCAGCAGGTGCGCCGTGTGCACGGCCAGGGCCGTCTTGCCGATGCCGGGCATCCCGTGGATCACGGTGACCGGCAGCGCGGTGCGCGCGTCGTCGCCGGTCGCGGCCTCGGCCAGCAGGATCCGCAGCTCGCTCACCCGGCCGACGAAGTCCGGGGTGTCGCGGGGCAGGCAGTTGCGGGGCTCCGCCGACCGGTCGGGAGCCGGGGGAGCGGCCGAAGGGGCCGGTGAGGAGGAAGGCACGAGGCGAGCGGGGGGCGCGGCCTCGCTCCGCAGGAGTGCCTGATCCTGTTCGAGCATGCGCACATGGAGCCGCTGGAGCTCGGCGGTCGGTTCGATGCCCTGACTGCGGTGCAGGCGCGTGCGGGTGTCCCGGAAGACGGCGAGTGCCTCGTCGTGGCGACCGGATCGGTACAGCACCAGCATCAGGGAGCCGATCACCCGCTGGGCGAACGGGTTCTGCGAGGCGAGCTCCTGGAGCTCACCCACCAGGTCCGCGTGCCGCCCCAACTCCATTTCCAGGCTGATCCGTTCCTCTCGGACCCGGCGGTGGTCCTCGGCCAGCCGTACCCGGGCCGTCTGCGCCCAGGAGTTGTCGGCGAACTCGGCCAGCGGTTCGCCGCGCCACAGGGCTTCGGCGGTGCGCAGCAGCCCCACGGCCAACTCGCGGTCGTTGCGCGCGGCCGCGGCCACCGCCTCCGAGCGCAGTCGGCCGAAACGCAGCAGGTCGATGTCGTCGGGGTCGGCACGCAGTTGGTACTGCCGGGACGACGGCCGGACCACCCGCACCAGCTCGTCCCCGACCGCACGCCGCAGCCTGCCCCGCAGCCTGGAGAGGTAGCTGTGCAGCGTGTCCAGCGCGCTCGGGGGCGGCTCACCGTCCCAGACCCGATCCACCAGCGTGTCCACCGCGACCGGCTCACCACGGGCGTGCAGCAGCACGGCCAGCACACAGCGCTCCTTCAGCGATCCCAGTTCGTGCTGCCGCTGGTCGTGCCAGAGCTCAAGAGGTCCCAGAACGAGAAGTTCCACCGTCTCCCCCGATGGGTGCGCCGCTTCCCACGGTCATGGCAAGGGTGTGATGCGAACCACTGTTCTACGGTCGCGCGGAGGAGTCAGGGGTGGAGCCGCGGGCGCACGGGAGCAGCGACGGGGCGCACGGACGAGGCGGCCGATTCCCACGGGAGTGCAGGATTCCTGCAAGCCCGCCGTCCAGCCGCCCGGGCATTACCCCGGTACCGGCGGCGCCGTGGCGCCGCCGTGCAGACCGGCCGCGAAGACCATACGGAAGGACCGGGGGATCTCAACGATGAGCTTGACAGTGCCGGAGCCGCACGCGCGGCACGTGCCGGTGCGTCTGGACGTCCAACGCTGGGCCACGCACCGCAGCCGCCGCCGGCTCCTGGTCGTGGTGCACACCGTCGTCACGGGCCAGCGATTGCTCGACGCGATACGCCCGCTCGAAGGCGACACCCGAGTGCAGACCTTCTTCACCCAGGCGCCCGACGTGTTCAGCAACGGGGTGGGCGCCTTCCTCGAACGGCTGGGCGGCCTCGTGCTGCCCTGGAGCCAGGCGGTGCAGACGCACTTCGACCTCGCACTGGCCGCCGGTCACGGCAACCTGCACGATGTGCAGGCGCCCGTGGTGGTGCTCCCGCACGGCGCCGGACACAACAAGGTCGTCCCGGTGCTGCCGGGCGCCCACCCGCCGGCGCGCGCCGGCGCCCACGGGTTCAGCAGGCAGCGCCTGATGCGGGACGGCACCGTGGTGCCCGAGGCGATCGTGCTGGCCCACCAGGAGGAGCTGGCCCGGCTCGGACGGGACTGTCCCGAAGCCGTGCCGGCCGCCGAGGTGGTGGGCGATCCGTGCTTCGACCGCATGGCGGCGAGCCTGCCCTTCCGGGCCCTGTACCGGGAGGCCCTGGGCGTCAAGGGCCGTCGGCGCCTGGTCCTGGCCTGCTCCACCTGGGGGCCCGACTCGCTGCTGGGACACGGGTGGAACACCCTGGAACGCCTGGTCACCGAGGTCCCCAAGGACGAGTACCGGATCGCCGCGCTGCTGCACCCGCACGTCTGGAACGCCCACGGCGACTGGCAGGTCCGCGCCTGGCTCGCCGAACTGGTGCGCGCGGGCCTGCTCCTGCTCAGCCCGCACGCCGACTGGACGGGGGCGGTGGTGGCCGCCGACCACATCGTGGGGGACCACGGTTCGGTCTCGCTCTACGGCGCGATGACGGGGGCACCGGTACTGATGGCCGGCCGTTCCGACGCCGCCCTGGACCCGAGTTCCCCGATGGCCGAGCTGATGTCCTTCGCGCCCCGGTGGCGCGACGACCGCCCGGTGCCGCAGCAGCTCAGACGGAGTTCCGTACTCCGTCGTGCGCACCGGTACGAGCGGGTGGCGGCCCGGATCACCTCGGAGCCCGGCCGGTTCGGGCGCCGGATGCGCGCGCTGCTCTACCGCAAGCTGCGCCTGCGCGCACCCGCCGCACGGTGCCCCGCCGTGGAACCCGCGAGCCTGCCGGTGACGGTGCGGTACGACGACCCCGGCGCGGGGGTGTCGCGATGACGCCCCCGGCGGTGGTGTCCCTGACGGCGCTGACCCTGGCGGTGGAGGGCGGCGACGCCGAGGCCCACCGGGTGCGCACCGTGCTGCTGCACCCGGAGTCCGGGACGCTGTCCGTGGACGAGCACGTCAGGGTGCGGTGCTCCGCGCCGACCGGGTGGACGGCGCTGGGCGACGTGCTGGTCGCGCCCGGCTCCGGAGCCCGGGGGGCGGCCCGGCTGGCCGGCTCCTGTCCGGGGGCGCTGGTCGTGGCGGTGCACCGAGGCACCCGGTGCTGGCTGCGGTCGGGCCCCCTCGGTCCGGTGCTGCTCTTCGAGGCCCGGGGGCCGGGGCGCCCGCACGGCAGGTGGGACCGGCTCGCCTCGCTGGCGCACTCGTGCCTGGTGGCGGGGCTGCCGCTCACGCACCTGGGGCCGGCGGGCGTCCTCCCGGGCCGGGCGGGGGCCGGGCCGGACTACTGAGCCGACTCCTCGTGCTCCAAGGCGGCGAGCCGGCGCCGGAGCGCCTCGGCGTCCTTCGACCCCGACCGGCCCGCCGAGGCGTACAGGTCCAGTGCCTGTCGGCAGCGCTCCCGGGCGAGGTCGCGCCGTCCCTGCCGCTCGGAGACCTCGGCCAGGGCGCCGAGGGCACGCGCGGCCTCGTACGCCGACACGTCCCGCAGCGCCGCCAACGCCGCGGTCAGCGCGTCCTCGGCCGGGCCGAGCCGTTCCAGGGCGAGGTGCGCGCGGCCCACGCAGGTGGCCGCGCGCGCCGCGTTGTACGTGTCGCCCGACTCGTCCAGCGTTCCGCGGGCGGCACCGGCGTGCCGGAGGGCCTCCTCGGCGCGCCCTTCGTCCAGTGCGAGGGCGGCGAGGTTGAGCGCGGCCAGTCCGCCCGCCCGGCGGTCTCCGTGCACCGGCAGTTCGGCGGTGGCGCGCCGGAAGAACTCCGCGGCCCCGCGCGGGCGTCCGAGCCGCTGGAGGGCGAGGCCCCGGTAGTTGAGGGTGCGGGCATGACCGAGTGGGTCGTCGGCCGAGAGGAACAGGCGCGCGGCCCGCTCGAACATCTCCAGGGCGCGACCGGGGTTTCCGGCGCCCATTTCCCCCACTCCGCCCGAGGTGAGCATCCGGCACTCGGCCACCGCGTCCCCCAGCTCCCGCGCCGCCGTCAGCCCCGCCCGGTGCGCGGCGGCGCACTCCGCGTGGAACTTGCGGCGCAGGAAGAGCGGCCACAGGGCGTCGGCGAGCTGCCAGCACACGGTGGGCGAGCCCGCGCCGGACGCCTGCTGGAGCACCGCCATCAGCGTGGGCAGCTCCCGCTCCAGCCAGTCCAGGGCGGCTTCGGGCCCCGGGCCCACCTCCGCGACCACCACGGGGGTGGGACCGTAGTCCCGCGCCATGGTCCGGTGCTGGGGGTCGAGGATCTCCTCGGCGCGGGTGGCGCTCGCGAGGTAGTGGTCGGCGAGCCGCCGCACCGCCGCCGTCCGCTCGCCGGCCGGCTCGTCCTCCTCGGCCTTCGCCGCCGCGTGCAGTCGTACGAGGTCGTGGAAGCGGGAACGCTCTCCCGGTGCCTCGACGAGCAGGCTCGCGTCGTGGAGCACGTCGAGGTGCGCGGCCGCGGCCCCGTCCGGCGCGCACAGCGCGGCAGCCGCCGAACCGTCGAACTCCCGGCCCGGGTGCAGCCCCAGCAGCCGGTAGAGCCGGGCAGCCGGGCCGGGCAGGGCCCGGTAGGACACGTCGAGCGTCGCCAGGACGTCGTGGTCGCCGTCGATGGCCAGGGCCTCCAGTCTTCGGCGCTCCTCGCCGAGCGCGCGGACCATCGTGCCGATGCGCCGCCCGGGACGCGTGGCCAGCCGGGCACCGGCGACCCGGACCGCCAGGGGCAGCCCGGCACACAGCTCGACCAGGGCACGCGCGTCCTCGGGCTGTTCGTCCACCCGGCCGTCCGACAGCGTGTCCGCGAGCAGTTCGACCGCCGCCTCGGGGGCCAGCGGCTCCAGATGGACGGGACAGCAGCCGTCGACCGTCAGACCCGGGAGCCGTCTGCGACTGGTGACCGCGGTCACGCTGCCACCCGCGGGCAGCAACGGCCGCACCTGGGCCGCGGTCGCCGCGTCGTCGAGCAGGACCACCAGGCGTCGGATCGCGGTCAGCGACCGGTACAGCGCCGTCCGTTCGGCAAGGCGCGCGGGGACCTGCTGGGCCGGAACGCCCAAGGCCCGCAGGAACCGGGCGAGCACCTCGGCCGGGTGTTCCGGCCCGTCCGCCGACTGGGCCCCGAGGTCCGCGTGGAGCTGCCCGCCCGGGAACCGGGAGCGCAGGGCGTACAGCCAGCTCAGGGCGAGCGTGGTCTTGCCGACGCCGCCCAGCCCGCTCAGTGCGGCCAGCACGGGCCGGTCCTCCCGCGCGGCACGCACACGGTGCCGTTCCAGCACCGCCAGCTCCCGGGTCCGGTCGATCACCCGCACCAGCGGGGGCAACTGCCAGGGCGTCCGCTCGGCCCCGTCCGGCCGGGATGCGATGTGGATGCCGCCGTACACGGAACCCGCCTGGACGACGGGTCCGTGCACCGTGCCGCTCAGCTCGTTGCTCGACTCCTGCCCGCCGCCGCGCACCCGCGCCCCCGCCCCGTGCGTGTGAGTAACGGTTCCTCGACGAATCCTTTCCGCGCGGGCCCGCCGATATCCCCGAAAACCACGGTGTGAACGCCCGAGCACCGGGAAGGAGTCGCCCCGGAGCAACGTCGGGCCCCGCGGAGCAGCCGTCTACACTCGACCGGCGACGGCCCCACCGACCGCGGCCGGAGCGGGCAGCTTCTGCCAGACCCGAAGGGTATTCGGCGTTTTGATACGGATGGACTCAGTCACCAAGCGGTACCCGGACGGCACCGTGGCGGTCGACCGGCTGTCACTGGAGATACCCGACCGCTCGATCACGGTCCTCGTCGGTCCCTCGGGCTGCGGCAAGACCACCACCCTGCGGATGATCAACAGAATGGTCGAGCCCAGCGAGGGCACGATCCTGCTCGACGGCGAGGACCTCCAGCAGCAGCCCGTCACCACGCTGCGCCGGTCGATGGGGTACGTCATCCAGAACGCCGGGCTCTTCCAGCACCGGACCATCCTCGACAACATCGCCACCGTGCCCCGCATGATCGGCTGGGGCAAGCAGAAGTCCCGCGAGCGGGCCGCCGAGTTGATGGCGCGGGTGGGCCTCGACGCCTCCCTCGCCAAGCGGTACCCGTACCAGCTCTCCGGCGGTCAGCAGCAGCGCGTCGGGGTGGCCCGGGCGCTCGCCGCCGATCCGCCCGTCCTGCTCATGGACGAGCCGTTCTCCGCCGTCGACCCCGTCGTGCGCAAGGGGTTGCAGGACGAACTTCTGCGCATCCAGGACGAACTGGGCAAGACCATCGTCTTCGTCACCCACGACATCGACGAGGCCATCAAACTCGGCACCATGGTCGCGGTGATGCGCACCGGCGGCCGGCTCGCCCAGTTCGCACCCCCCGCCGAGCTGCTGTCCGCCCCCGCGGACGACTTCGTGGAGGACTTCCTCGGCGCCGACCGCGGCATCCGGCGGCTCTCCTTCTTCTCCTCCGCCGCCCTGGAGACCACCACCGGACCCGTCGTGCGCGCCGACGCCACCGCCGAGCAGCTCGCCGCCGCCGACGGCGCCCCCCACCTCCTGGTGACCGATGCGGACGACCGGCCGCTGGGCTGGGCCGAGCCGGGCGACCTGGCCGCGGGGGACCTCGCGGGCGCGCGGCTGCTGTCCCACGGGCGGCCGTTCGTGCCCGGCGCCGACTCGCTGCGGGCCGCGCTCGACTGCGCCGTGCTCTCGCCCACCGGCTGGGCCGTCGCCGTGGACGGCGAGGGCCGGGTGACCGGCGTCGTCTCCCAGCAGACCATCGGCGAGGCGATCCGCTCCGCGCACGGCGCGGCGGGCCCCGCCGAGACGCGGGCCGAGGAGCCCGCCGACGGCACGAAGGTCGCCCCGTGAACGGCTTCTTCGACATACCGAGCGACCTCGACAACACCTACTTCGGCCTGATCGGCCTGCATCTGCGCGAGGCGCTGCTGCCGGTCCTGGCCGGCCTGCTCGCCGCACTGCCCCTGGCCCAGCTGTGCGTGCGCTTCCGCTGGCTGTACCCGCCGGTGCTCGGGGTGACGACCGTCTTCTACGCCATCCCCTCGCTGGCCGTCTTCGTGGTCCTCATCGACTACACCGGCCAGACCGAACTGACCGTGATGATCCCGCTGGCCGTGTACAGCCTGGTGGTGCTCGTCCCGGCCATCGTCGACGGTGTGCGCTCGGTGCCCGAGGAGACCCTGGCCGCGTCCACCGCCATGGGCTTCGGCCCCGTACGGCGCTACCTCCAGGTGCAGTTGCCGATCGCCGTGCCCGCGATCCTCGCCGGGCTGCGGGTGGCCGTGTCGGCGAGCATCTCCCTGGTCAGCGTCGGCGCCCTCATCGGCAACCAGGGCGCCCTCGGCAACCTGCTCGCGGACGCCCAGAAGTACGGCCGGCCGGAGCTGGCGGTGAACTCCGTCCTCACCACCGCCGTCCTGGCGATCCTGTGCGACGCGCTCCTGGTCCTGCTCCGGAACCTGCTGACCCCGTGGATGCCGCGGGGCAGGCGGCAACGCCCGAAGGAAGCCGCCGCGCGGCCCGAGCCGGAGGAGGTGGCGGCCCGGTGAACGTGCTCCACTTCGTCAACGCCTTCTTCAGCGACAGCGCCCACTGGCACGGCTACGACGGCATCCCCGCCCGCCTGCTGGAACACGTCCAGTACACCCTGCTGGCCCTCGGTCTCGCCGCGGCCGTCGGGCTGCCCGCCGGGCTGCTGACCGGGCACACCGGACGCGGCGGCAACGCCGTCGCCTTCGTCGCCACCGCCGCCCGCGCCCTGCCCAGCTTCGGCCTGCTGGTGCTGATCGCCGTCGCCGTCGGCATCGGCCTGCTGCCCGTGATGATCCCGCTGGTCGTGCTCGCCGTCCCGCCGATCCTGGTGACCACCTACGAGGCCGTCCGCTCCGTCGACCCCTCCCCGGTGGACGCCGCGCGGGGCCTGGGCATGCACGAGAGGGGCATCCTGTTCCGGGTCGAACTGCCCGTCGCCCTCCCCCTGATCCTCAGCGGGCTGCGCTCGGCCGCCATCCAGGTCGTGTCCACGGCGACCATCGCCGCGTACGTCAGTCTCGGCGGACTCGGCCGCTACATCATCGACGGCCTCTACCAGCGCGACTTCGAGAAGGTCGTCGGCGGCGCCACGCTGGTCGCCCTGATGGCGCTCGTCACCCTCGCGGTGTTCTGGGCGGCGGGGCGGCTGGCCGTCTCGCCGGGGGTGCGCCGACGGTGACGGCGCACCGGGGCGGAAAAACCGTAACCAGGCCGTTCTTGACTGAGCGGCGACCGGATCGTTTGGATCGACGGATGACTTTCACCGCGAAGAACAGCAGATCCAGGACGAGGCACACCGGCGTGGCGGCCCTCGCGCTCGCCGCCGCCGCGGCGCTTCTCGCGGGCTGTTCCTCCGACTCCGACGACACCTCCGACAACCCCCTCGCGGGCGACAAGGCGGAGGCCGGCACCGTCGTCGTCGGCTCGAACAACTTCGCCGAGAGCACGCTGCTCGCCGACATCTACGGAGAGGCGCTCAAGGCCAAGGGCCTCAAGGTCACCTACCAGCACAACATAGGCAGCCGCGAGACGACGTACGGACTGCTGAAGAACGGTTCCGTCACGGTGCTGCCGGAGTACAACGGCTCGCTGCTCGCCTATCTCGACCCGAAGGCCGAGCAGAAGTCCGTCGAGGAAGTGAACGAGGCGGCGAAGGCCAAGCTCGACAAGAAGCTGACGCTGCTGGAGTCGTCACCGGCCGAGAACAAGGACTCGGTGAGCGTCAACGCCGAGACCGCGAAGAAGTACCGCCTCACCGCCGAGTCGACCCTCGCCGACCTCAAGGACGTCGCACCGGACCTGGTGATCGGCGGACCGCCCGAGTTCCAGACGCGGCAGCACGGGCTCAAGGGGCTGGAGTCGTTGTACGGGCTGAAGTTCAAGTCGTTCAAGGCCCTCGACGCCGGCGGCCCGCTGACCCAGTCGGCACTTACCAAGAACGACGTGCAGGCCGCGAACATCTTCACCACCGACCCGACCATCATCAAGGAGAAGTTCGTCGTCCTGAAGGACCCGGACACCTTCTTCGGCCACGCGAACGTGACCCCGCTGGTCGCCAAGGACGGGCTGAACAAGGAGGGTGTGGCCGCCCTGAACGCGCTCTCCGCCAAGCTGGACACCGAGACGCTCCTCGACCTGGACGCACAGGTCCAGCTGGACAAGAAGGACCCGCTGGACGTGGCCAAGGCCTGGCTGGAGTCCGCGGGTCTGCTCTGACGGGCGCCCGAGGAGGGCCGGTCACGACGCCGCGGCCCCGGTCGCGGCGTCGATCAGCTGGTCGATCAGGGCGATGAGGACGTCCCGGCTGGAGGTCCGCTCCCGCGCGTCGCACAGCAGCACCTGCACGTGCTCGGGCAGCGCGAGGGCCTCGCGGATCTCCGCCGCCGGGTACGGGTGGCGGCCGTGGAAGCCGTTGACGGCGACGACGAACGGAATGCCCCGCCGCTCGAAGAAGTCGATCGCGGCGAAACTCGACTCGGGCCTGCGGACGTCCACCAGGACCACCGCGCCGAGCGCCCCGATCGCCAGGTCGTTCCACATGAACCAGAAGCGCTGCTGACCGGGCGTACCGAAGAGGTACAGCACCACGTCCCCGCCGATGGTGATCCGGCCGAAGTCCAGGGCCACGGTCGTGGCCCGCTTCTCCTCGATGCCGGCCAGGTCGTCGACGTCCAAACCCGCCGCGGTCAGCGGTTCCTCGGTGCGCAGCGGGGCGATCTCGCTGACCGACCCGACCATGGTGGTCTTGCCGACGCCGAAACCGCCGGCAATGAGGATCTTCACCGCCTCGGGCGCGGTGGAGCGGGCGGATGCCGTGGGCGTCTCGGCGACGCGCTCAGAGCCGGCCAAGGCCGTCCCTCACTTTCTGCAGCAGGTCCAGATCCTCGGTCGCGCGGAAGACGGGATGCGGCGGCCTCGCGGTGATACGGCCGGCCTCCAGCAGGTCCGAGAGCAGGATGACGACGACACTCACCGGCAGGTCGAGACGGGCCGCGACCTCCGCCACGGCGAGGGGACGGGCGCACAGCCGCAGGATCCGCAGGTGCTCGGGCTGCGGACGTGCCGCCCGGGTGGGCTGCGGGTCGAGGGCCGTCACCGTCGTGATGAGGGTGAAGTCGGCGCGGCTGGGCCGGGTCCGGCCGCCGGTCAGGGTGAACGGCCGCACGAGCCGGCCCCCCGCGTCGCCTCCGGTCACGTCACTCGCCGGGGCCGGCGGTGGCCCGCGGTGCCGCGCTCAGGTGCTCGCCGATCTTCTTCACCAGCATGTTCATCTGGTACGCCACCACGCCGACGTCGGCGTTCGGACCGGTGAGCACGACCAGGTGCGCGCCGGGGCCCGCGGAGGTGAGTATCAGGTAGCTGTTGGCCATCTCGATCAGCGCCTGGCGCACCGGGCCGCCCCGGAAGTCCATGCTGACGCCCTTGCTGAGGCTCATCAGGCCCGACGCGGTCGCCGCCAGCCGCTCGGCGTCGTCGCGCAGGAACCCGGTGGACTTGCTGACGACCAGTCCGTCCTCGGAGAGCACCACGGCCTGGTTCACGTCGGCGACCCGCTCCACGAGTCCGGTGAGCAACTGGTCCAGCTCGGTGTGCGTGGCGGGGGAGGGTCGGGTCATCGGGTGTCCTTCGTCGGCGGTCTGCGGTCGGCGGTCGGGGTCGTGGGGGCGGCGGAGGAGAGCAGGGGCCCGTCGGCGTCGGCGTCGGCGTCGTCCCGGCCCTCGTCGGTGTGGGCCCGCAGCGTGCCGCGCTGGAAACCGGCGAGGGACGAGGCGGCGCGCTCGGCCGTGAAGTCGGCGTAGTCGTCGACGGCGCCCTGAGAGCCGTTCCGGCGGCCACCCGGGTCCTCGTCGCGCAGCTCGGCGGCGAGGCTGGTCTGCGGCACCCGGCGGGGCAGCGGCGCGGGGCCGCCGTGCTCGCCGGGGGAGTCGCCGGCGGAGCCCGCCGCGGACGCGGACCCGTTCGCGGGCGCCGGCCGGGACGCCCGTACGGGCCGCAGGGACCGTTCACCGCCGGGCGGGTCCCCCTCCGGCCCGAAGGACGCGGGGGACCGGTCGGCCGGGGCGGTTCCCTCGGCAGCGGTGACCGGGGCGGCCCGATCGGCGAGCGCGACCTGGCCGGCCGAGTCTCCCGCGGTGGCCCCGGCGACCCGGCGGTCCCACGCGCCGGCCATCGCGGCGTCGGTGCCGCCCGCCCCGCCGACCGGCTCGCGCACCACGATCTCGTGCGGGATCAGCACGATCGCCGTGGTCCCGCCGTACGGCGAGGGGCGCAGCGTGACGGTGATGCCGTGCCGGTGCGCGAGGCGGGCGACGACGAACATGCCGAGCCGCAGGTCGTCGGCGAGCGCCACCACGTCGAACTGCGGAGCCACCGCCAACTGGGCGTTGAAGGACGCGTAGTCCTCCTCCGACAGGCCGAGCCCGCGGTCCTCGATCTCGACGGCCAGTCCCTTGGCCACCAGCGCCGCCCGCACCCCGACCGGGTTGGGCGCGGGGGAGTACGCGGTCGCGTTGTCGATCAGCTCGGCCAGCAGGTGGATCACGTCGGCCACCGCGGGCGGGGCGAGGGCCACCTCCTCGTCGGCGTGCAGCTCCACCCGCTGGTACTCGGCGACCTCGCCGACCGCGCTGCGCAGGATGTCGACCAGTGACACGGGTTCGCGCCAGGTGCGCCGCGGCTGCTCCCCGCTGATGATGACGAGGTTCTCCTCGTAGCGCCGCAACTGACTGGCCGTGGAGTCCAGTTCGTAGAGTCCTTTGAGGATCTCGGGGTCCGTGTGCTCGCGCTCCAGGGCGTCCAGCTTGCCCAGCTGCATGTTGACGAGGTTCTGGCTCTGCCGCGCGATGCCCAGGATGACCTTCTGGAAGCCGCGCCGGGTGTCGGCGAGTTCGACGGCGGTGTGCACGGCGGTGCGCTGCGCGGTGTTGAACGCCTGCGCGACCTGGCCGAGTTCGTCCTGGCCGTAGTCCAGCGGCGGGGTCTCCGACTCCACGTCGACCGTCTCGCCCCGCTCCAGCCGGGCCACCACGTCGGGCAGCCGCTCCTCGGCCAGGCTGAGGGTGGCCAGCCGCAGCCCGCGCAGCCGCCGGGACAGCGAGCGGGTGATGCGCCAGGACATCACGATGCAGAGCACCAGCGCGATCAGGCCGCCCGCGCTGAGGATCCCGGACTTGATCAGCAGGCCCCGGGCCTCCTCGGCGCTGCGGTCCAGGAGACCGTCCGTCTGCTGCCGCACGAGCTGGGTGTACTGGGCGGAGATCGCGTCGAAGGCGGTGTTCCAGCGCTGGCGCGCGTCCGGCAGGTCGATGCGCTCGTCGCCGCCCGCCGAACGGGCCTCCAGCACCTGGTCCTCGACGTCCTGCAGGGACTTCCACTCGGAGCTGGCGAGGATGCGCTCGGTCTGCGTCTTCGCGCTGCCCGTCAGGGAGGGAAGGATCTGGTCCTGCACCAGCCAGCGGCGGGTGTGCACCAGTTGGGCGAAGTCCGTCCACTGCTCCTGGCCCATCCGGTCGGACGGCCAGGCCAGGGTGAGCCGGGCGTCCTCCTGGGAGGCCAGCTCGGCGGCGTGCTCCAGGGCGACCAGCGGACCGGCCCGGGAGGTGAGATCCCCGTCGTCGACCTGGGACAGCTCCTGGAAGGCGTGGATCTGCTCGTCGACGATCGAGGTGTACTGGTCGAGCGCCTGCTCGGCGGTGATGTCGCTGGGGTCGTCCACCTGGTCGCGGTAGTACTCCAGGCTGCCCACCGAACCGAGCACCGAGTACAGCCGGTCCGAGATCCGGGCGGGGGCGCTCTCGATCGCGTCCGACTGACCCACGAGCTGGGCGACCGCCTCGTCCGTCTTCCTGCGCTGCGCGTCCAGCTCCGCCCGGTCGCCGTTCGGCGCGGACAGCCAGGCGGCCGACAGACTGCGCTCCTTCTGCAGGGCGAGGGCGGCCTCGGTGCCCATGGCACCGGTGTCGCGGCTCAGCTCCGTCTGCGCGCGCAGCCGCAGCCCCTCCGAGAGCATCTGGATCGTCGTGACGCCCCAGACGGCCGCGAGGGTGACGCCGGGCACCAGGGCCAGGAGGATCAGGGACAGACGTATGGAGCCGAGGCGGCGCCGGACGCCCTTGCGCCGCGTCTGACGGGCCCTGGGTGTCTTGCGTGCAGACATCGTCGTCCTAGGCGGTCAGTGGAGGGAGGGGAGCGGGGGCGGGCGGACGCCGTCGGCCGCCGGGCCCGGTCACCGGGTGCCGCCCGCGGCGAACCTGGCGACCGAGTCGGCGTTGGTCCGGGTCACGAACGCGGGGCCGGTCAGCACGGGGGCCACCCCGCCGCCGCTGACGTTGCCGTTGGTGCGGTACAGCCAGAGCGCGTCCACGGCGAGGTAGCCCTGGAGGTAGGGCTGCTGGTCCACGGCGAACTGGACGTCCCCGCGCTTGACCGCGGCGACCAGGTCCTCGTCGAGGTCGAACGTGGCGACGTGGGCGCTGCTGCCCGCCTCGTCGACCGACTCGACGGCGGTGAGGGCGAACGCCGCGCCGTTCATGACGACTTCGTCGATGCCGGGGTTCTGCCGCAGCCGCGCCGTGACGGCCGCGCCGACCGCCTTCATGTCCGTGCCCTCGACGTAGAGCATCTCGGTCTCGCCCCGGAAGGTCTTCTTCACCCCGGCGCAGCGGGCCTCCAGGGCGACGTTGCCGCGCTCGTGGATGACGCACAGGGCGTGCTCGGCCCCGAGGTCGTTCAGCTTGTCGCCGACGGCCCGGCCCGCGACGCTCTCGTCCTGCCCGAAGTACTCCAGGAGCCCAGTGGGACGCCAGGCGTCGATACCGGAGTTGAGGCCGACCACGGGGATGCCGGCGGCCTTGGCCTCGGCGACCGGCGCCTTCATCGCCTGCGGTTTGGCCAGGGTCACGGCGATGCCGTCGGCCTTGTCGCGGATCGCGTCCCGCACCAGGTCGGCCTGGTCGGCGGTGTCGGCGTCCCCGGCGTAGGTCAGGTCGACGCCGTCCTTGACCGCCGCCGCCTCGGCGCCCTTGCGCACCTGGTCCCAGAAGGCGTCGCCCTCACCGCCGTGGGTGACCATGACGATCTTCATCCGGTCGCCGCCGGACCCGCCCGCGGCGTCCGCCGCCGAGCCGTCCTCGCCCCCGCCGAGGGCGGAGCAGCCGGCCACCAGCAGAATGACGGCCGTGGCGAGGGCCGCGGCGCGCAGGGGTCCGGGGGAGCGCGTGGGTGGGGGAGCTGTACTCATGGGGGCGGGGGCACCTCGCTGTGCGGCCGAGCAGGAGGAACGGAGCGAGCGCCCGGAGTCGCGGGTCAGTACGCCAACCGGGTGAAACTCGCCTGGCCGGAGCAAACCGTGTGTGACCGCTGGTAGTCAAGTGACCAGCGAACTGCTGTGAGTTGTCGGTGCCGCATCGTGATGAACAGGGAGGCTAAAGCGGGCCGAAGCGGAATGCCGGGCGGTATGCCCGGCGGATCAGCGGTGGCTCCACGGTCGGCCGCGCGGTCGGCCGGGTGCTCGCTGCGTGGTGGTCTTCGCGGCGTACACGGGTTCCACGGGGGCTGATCTGATGGGCAGTTAGTCAGTGAGTTATCGTGTACAGGGGGTAAAGGCAGGCGACACGGTCTGTCGAGTTCCAGCCCAGGAGAGACCAGCCGATGGCGAGGCAGCTACGCGCCGAGCAGACCCGTGCGACGATCGTCGGCGCGGCGGCCGACCTGTTCGACCGGTACGGCTACGAGTCGACCAGCCTGAGTGAGATCGTCGCCCACGCCGGGGTCACCAAGGGCGCCCTGTACTTCCACTTCGCGGCGAAGGAAGACCTCGCGCACGCCATCATGGAGATCCAGTCCCGCACCATCCGCCGGCTGGCCAGCGACCTGGACGGGCGGGGGTACTCCTCGCTGGAGGCGCTGATGCGCCTCGCCTTCGGCATGGCCCGGCTCTGCGAGGAGGGGCCGGTGCTGCGGGCCGGGCTGCGGCTCGCCACCGCGGGGGTGCCGGTACGGCCGCCGCTGCCGCACCCCTTCACCGAGTGGCGGGAGATCGCCACGTCCCGGTTGCTGAGCGCCGTACGGCAGTCCGACGTGCACCCGGACATCGACGTCGACTCCGTCGCCCACACCCTCGTCTGCTCCGTCGTCGGCACCCGCGTCGTCAGCGGCACCCTGGAACCGGCCGGGCGCCAGCCCCGCCGCCTCGCCGAGATGTGGCACATCCTGATCCGCGGCATGGTCCCGGTGACGAGGCGCGCCCGCTACCTCACCCTCGCGGCGCGCCTGGAACGGGAGACCGTCACCGCCTGACCGGTACGGTGACGTGCATGCCCGACACCCCGTCCGCGCCCGCGCCGGTCATCCTCGGCGACGAACCCGGCTCCTTCCCGCACGGCGTGCTGGCCGAGCGGCACCCCGCCGTCGTGCGGCAGGTGCGGGACGCCTTCCCCCTCGACCCCGAACGGCGCCGCGCCCTCGACGCGCTGCTCGCGAGCTGCGCCGACGGCGTCATCGAGCCGCTGCCCGCCGACGCCGACCCCACCGGCCGCGACCGGGACCGTTGGGCACGGTGGGGCATGGACGCCTACGCCGGCCGCTCCTGGTACGACGTGCCCTGGCTGTGGGCCGAGAGCCACTTCTACCGCCGGCTCCTCGACGCCGTCGGCTACTTCGGCCCCGGCGCATGGCAGGGCGTCGACCCCTTCCGGCCCGCCAAGCTCGCCGAACTCGACGCGCCGGAGACGGACGAGGAACTGGCCGCGCTGGACGGCCTCGACCGCCTGCCCGCCGACGAGCGGACCCGGGCCCTGCTGCACGGCTCGCTGTGGGGCAACCGCGCCGACCTCGGCTTCCGCCTCTCCGACGGGGGCGGGGTCACCGGGGGCGAGGTGGCGGCCCTCGTCGCCGACGACAGCGACGTGCTCTGGTCCCTGCTCCCGGCGCCCGGCACGCGCGCCCCGGGCCGGGGACCGGCCACGCTGTGCCTCGTCGCCGACAACGCCGGCCGCGAACTCGTCCCCGACCTGCTCCTCCTCTCGCACCTGCTCACCGAGGGCCGCGTCGACCGGGCCGTCCTGCACGTCAAGCCGTACCCGTACTACGTCTCCGACGCCACGCCCACCGACGTGCTCGACGCCCTGCGCCGGCTCGCCACGGCGGGCGGCGCGGCGGCGGCCCACGGCGAGCGGCTCTGGTCCGCGCTGACCGAGGGCCGCGTCACCGTCCGCGCCCACCCCTTCTCCTGCGCCCCGCTGCCGTACGCGGACATGCCCGACGACCTGCGCGCAGACTTCGCCGCGGCCACCGTCACCGTCCTCAAGGGCGACCTCAACTACCGGCGTCTGGTGGGCGACCGGTGGTGGCCGCCGACCACCTCCTTCGCGGACGTCACGGCGTACTTCCCCGGCCCCGTCGCCGCGCTGCGCACCCTCAAGTCCGACGTGGTCACCGGACTCGACGCGAAGACCGAGGCCGCGCTGGAGGCGAGTGGCGAGCGGCGCTGGCGGACGAGCGGAACGCACGCGCTGATCCAGGTGAGGTGCTGAGCCGGGTCGGGTGCCGAGCCGGGTGAGGTGCCGAGCCGGGTCGGGTGTCGCGGGAGAAGTTCCCGCATTCCGGGCTGATTCACGCGATGGTGTGATCATGTGCGGCCCGGCGGATGTGTCCGCAGGGCCGCGGGTAGGGCCCGGCCATGACGCAACAGCCCTTCCAACTCCCGCACTTCTACCTGCCGCACCCCGCGCGGCTCAACCCGCATCTCGACGAGGCCCGCGCCCACTCGACGACGTGGGCGCGCGAGATGGGCATGCTGGAGGGCTCAGGGGTCTGGGAGCAGTCCGACCTCGACGCCCACGACTACGGCCTGCTCTGCGCCTACACCCACCCCGACTGCGACGGGCCGGCGCTCTCCCTCGTCACCGACTGGTACGTGTGGGTCTTCTTCTTCGACGACCACTTCCTGGAGAAGTTCAAGCGCAGCCAGGACCGCCTCGCCGGCAAGGCCCACCTGGACCGGCTCCCCCTGTTCATGCCGCTCGACGACGCCACCGGCATGCCCGAGCCGCAGAATCCGGTGGAGGCCGGCCTCGCCGACCTGTGGAGCCGCACGGTGCCCGCGATGTCGGCCGACTGGCGCCGCCGCTTCGCCGTCGCCACCGAGCACCTGCTCAACGAGTCCCTGTGGGAGCTGTCCAACATCAACGAGGGGCGCGTCGCCAACCCCGTCGAGTACATCGAGATGCGGCGCAAGGTCGGCGGCGCTCCCTGGTCGGCCGGGCTCGTGGAGTACGCGACGGCCGAGGTGCCCGCCGCCGTCGCCGGGACCAGGCCGCTGCGGGTGCTCATGGAGACCTTCTCCGACGCCGTGCACCTGCGCAACGACCTCTTCTCCTACCAGCGGGAGGTCGAGGACGAGGGCGAGTTGAGCAACGGGGTGCTGGTCCTGGAGACCTTCTTCGGCTGCACCACCCAGGAGGCCGCCGAACTGGTCAACGACGTCCTCACCTCACGCCTGCACCAGTTCGAGCACACCGCCTTCACCGAGGTGCCCGCCGTCGCCCTGGAGAGCGGCCTGACCCCGCCGGAGGTCGCCGCCGTCGCGGCCTACACGAAGGGCCTCCAGGACTGGCAGTCCGGCGGCCACGAATGGCACATGCGCTCCAGCCGCTACATGAACAAGGGCGAGCGCCCCCCGGCCGGCTGGCAGACGCTGACCGGCCCCGGCACCTCCGCGGCGGAAGTCGGCGCGCTGCTCGCCACGGCGGTCGCCCAGCGGGCCCGCGCCTACACCAACGTGCCCTTCCAGAAGGTCGGCCCGTCCGTCATCCCCGACATCCGCATGCCCTACCCGCTGGAGCTGAGCCCCGCCCTGGAGGGCGCCCGGCGGCACCTGTCCGAGTGGTGCGCGCGGATGGGCATCCTCAGCGAGGGGGTCTGGGACGAGGACAAGCTCGCGAGCTGCGACCTCGCCCTGTGCGCCGCCGGCCTCGACCCGGACGCCACCCAGGACCAACTCGACCTGGCCTCCGGCTGGCTGGCCTTCGGCACCTACGGCGACGACTACTACCCGCTCGTCTACGGCCACCGCCGGGACCTCGCCGCCGCCCGGCTGACCACCGCCCGGCTGTCGGCCTGCATGCCGCTCGACGGCGAGCCCGCCCCGCCGCCGGCCAACGCCATGGAGCGCTCCCTGATCGACCTGTGGACGCGCACGACGGCCGCTATGACACCGGAGGAGCGGCGCCCGCTGAGGACGGCCGTCGACACGATGACCGAGGCCTGGGTGTGGGAGCTGTCCAACCAGATGCAGAACCGGGTCCCCGACCCGGTGGACTACCTGGAGATGCGGCGCGCCACCTTCGGCTCCGACCTCACCCTCGGCCTGTGCCGCGCCGGACACGGCCCGGCGGTGCCGCCCGAGGTCTACCGCAGCGGACCCGTCCGCTCCCTGGAGAACGCGGCGATCGACTACGCCTGCCTGCTCAACGACGTCTTCTCGTACCAGAAGGAGATCGAGTACGAGGGCGAGGTGCACAACGCCGTCCTTGTCGTGCAGAACTTCTTCGGCGTCGACTACCCGGCCGCCCTGGGCGTCGTACAGGACCTGATGAACCAGCGCATGCGCCAGTTCGAACACGTCGTCGCGCACGAACTCCCCGTCGTCTACGACGACTTCCAGCTGTCCGAAGAGGCGCGGACCGTCATGCACGGGTACGTCACCGACCTGCAGAACTGGATGGCCGGGATCCTCAACTGGCACCGGAGCGTCCCGCGCTACAAGGCCGAGTACCTGGCGAGCCGCACCCATGGCTTCCTCCCGGACCGGATCCCGGCCGCGCCGGTGTCCCCGTGGGCCGCCGCGCAGGTCCCCGTGGGGAGGCGCAGCCCCGTTCCGACGCCCTGAGCGGGCTTCAGTCTCACTCTTTCGTGGCTCGTCACGCGCCGGTGCGCCGGGTAGAGCACCTGCCGGAGGCGATCCATGGAACAGACAGCGTTGCGTCCCAAGCCGATGCCCGGCCGGGACCCGGGGCCCGGCACCGAGCCCGGCCCCGCCCGGCGTCCGCACACCGGGCGGCGTCGCCGGCGGCTCACCACCCTGCTGCTCGGCGGGCTCGCCGCGGCGGTCCTTCTCCTCGCGGGCGTGGGACTGGGCACGGTGGGCGCCACGGTGATCGGCATGAGCAAGCTGGCCGAACTGCAGCAGCAGGCCGGGGCGGCGGGGCCGGGCGGCGCGGCGGGTGCGGGAGGGGGCGCCGGAGGGGCGACGGGCACCCGGGCCGCCCCGGCGCACCCGTCGGCCGGTCCGTCCTCCTCACCGGCGCCGGTCGGCGCGACCCTCGGGGTGGAGGCCGTGGACGACGAGGGGCCCGGCGCCCGGGTCGTGGGCGTCCACGTGCCGGGCCCCGGGTACACGGCGGGGCTGGTGCGGGGCGACGTCCTGCTGGCGTTCGGCCGGGCCCGCGTCGACTCGGCCGCCGACCTCGCCCGCGCCGTGGCCCGCGCCCGCCCCGGCAAGAAGGTCAAGCTGACGGTGCGCCACGGCAGCGGCGGCTACCAGCAGCTGACGGTCGTACCGGGCGTCGTCACCTGACACCGCCCTCACGCCACCGTGCCCTCACGCCACCGTGCCGTCACGCGACCGTACGGAAATGGCTGGTGAGTCGTCCCGCGTCGTCCAGCACGTGGAAGGCGAGCCCGACCGGCGCGTCCCGGTCGGCGACCTCCTCGCCCTCCCAGGGCAGCCGCAGCGTCCACGTCACCCCGGGGCCGATCACCAGCGGCCGCCCGGCGAACACGGTGGCTGCGGGAGTGTGGGCATGACCGGTGATCAGCCCGGCGATCCCGGCCCTTCGCTCCAGCAGCGCGGCGAGCCGCTCGGGGTGGCGCAGCCGGTAGGAGTCGGGCAGCGGGTGGTGCACGGGCGTGGGCGGGTGGTGGAAGGCGAGCAGGGCCGGCCGGTCGCCGTCGAGTCCGTCGAGCGACGCCTCGATCCAGGCGTACGTCTCCTCGTCCAGCTCGCCCTCGTCGCTGCCCGGGATGCTGGAGTCGCACATCAGGACCGCGCCGCCGTCGAAGACGTGCATGCCGTTGACCGGGCCGTCGGCCGCGGGACGGCCGAGCAGGGCCTTGCGGTAGGGCGCGCGGCTGTCGTGGTTGCCCGGACAGGTGAGCACGGGGAACGGCGCGGAGCCGTCGCGCAGTCCGAGCAGGGCGGCGGCCTCCTCGTATTCCGCCTCGGTGCCGTGGTCCGCGATGTCGCCGGTGACCAGGAGCGCGTCCACCCGTCCCGGCAGCCGCCAGAGCAGGTCGCGCACCCGCTCGGCGCGCTCCGTCGCCCGCGGGCCGGTGTCCAGATGCAGATCGCTGATGTGTGCGAGTACGAGCACGCTGTCGGCCTCCTCCGGGCGTCCGGGCCGCGGACGCCCCGTTGCTAATGCTTGGAAGGCATCTAATCATTAGTTTCCGGGGTTGCTCCCCGCCAATCGGCTCGCGTCGCCCCCGCCCCGGGGGCAGGATGCTGCCCGTGGTCCCTTCACCCTTGCGCCCCGGGAGGCCCGGATGACCGGCAGCAGGCCCGCTGCTCCCTTCACCGCCGACGACTACCGGACCCGCATGGAGCGCGCCGCGCGTGCGGCCGCCGACGCCGGGCTGGCCGGGCTGCTGGTGGCCCCGGGCCCCGACCTGGTGTGGCTCACCGGGTACGCGCCCACGGCGGAGACCGAGCGGCTCACCCTGCTCGTCCTCGCCCCGGGACGCGACCCCGTGCTCGTCGTCCCGGCCCTGGAGGCCCCCGACGCCGCGAAGGCGGCCGGCGCGCCCGCCCTGACGCTGCGCGACTGGACCGACGGCAAGGACCCCTACGCGGCCACCGCCGCCCTCCTCGAAGGCACCGGACGCCTCGGCATCAGCGACAACGCCTGGGCCATGCACCTGCTGGCCCTCCAGCGCACCCTGCCCGACACGTCCTACGCCTCCCTCACCGAGGCGCTGCCGATGCTCCGCGCCGTGAAGGACGCGGCGGAGTTGGAGCTGCTGGCGGCGGCGGGCGCGGCCGCGGACGCCGCCTTCGAGGAGATCCGGCAGGTCCGCTTCGGCGGCCGCCGGGAGTCGGAGGTCGCCGCCGACCTGGCCGACTCGCTGCGCCGCTTCGGACACTCCCAGGTCGACTTCACCATCGTCGCCTCGGGCCCCAACGGCGCCAACCCGCACCACGAGGTCGGCGACCGCGCGATCGAGGACGGCGACATGGTCGTCCTCGACTTCGGCGGCCTCAAGGACGGCTACGGCTCGGACACCTCCCGCACCGTCCACGTGGGCGAACCCACCGCCGAGGAGCGCCGGGTGCACGACCTGGTCCGCGAGGCGCAGGAGGCGGGCTTCCGCGCGGTGCGGCCGGGCGCCGCCTGCCAGGACGTCGACCGGGCCGCCCGCGCGGTCATCGCCGACGCCGGGTACGGCGAGTACTTCATCCACCGCACCGGGCACGGCATCGGCGTCACCACGCACGAACCGCCGTACATGATCGAGGGCGAGGAGCAGCCCCTGATGCCCGGCATGTGCTTCTCCGTCGAGCCCGGCGTCTATCTGCCCGGCCGGTTCGGGGTACGCATCGAGGACATCGTCACGGTCACCGCGGACGGCGGCCGACGGCTCAACGACACCACCCGGGAGATGGTCGTCGTCGAGTGACCGGTGACGGACCGCCCCCCAACGCCCCCGGCAGACCCGGCAGACCCGGAAGACGACGGCGCGAGATGACCCAGGCACCGACACCCACCGCGGACACCGTCCGCCGACTGGTCCGCTCCCTGCTGGGCGGCAGCACGCAACCCGACGTCCGGCCCGTCGCCGAGGGCGCCGAGGGCGGCACGTGGTGGGTCGGCACCCGGCACGTCCTGCGGCTGGCCGCGGACCGGGAGACCGCGGTGCGCAGACGCCGCGAGGTGCGCCTGCGCGAACTGGTGCGGCCGTACGTCCCGGTCGCGCTGCCCACGAGCGTGGCGCACGGCGAGTGGGCACCGGGCCTGACGTACACGCTGGACGCCAGGGTGGCCGGCGGGTCGGGCGCGGACCACGACGTGTCCGCGCTGGGCGAGGCGGACCTCGCGGCGGTGCTCACCGGCCTGCGCGAGGTGCCGGTCCGCCAGGCGGAGACGCTCGGCGTGCCGCGGGCGGCCCCGCGCTCCCTGGAGGCCCTGCGGCAGTCCGCCGAGCGTGCCGCCCGCCGCCTCGCCGCCGCCGACGAGTTCGACGCCGCGCGGCCGGAGCGGCTCACCAGGGAGGCGGCGGCCCAGCTCGGCGTCCAGGCGGGCGCGGCGGTCCTCGTCCACCACGGGCTGACCGGCGGGCACCTGGTGGTCAGCGCCGACGGGCGGGTGCGCGGCGTCCTCGGCTGGAGCGACGCGGTCCTCGGCGACCCGGCCGAGGACATCGCGCGGCTCGCCCTCTCCGTGGGCTCACCGGCCGCCGTCCGCGCCGCCACCCTCGCCGGCTACGGCGCCCGGCCGTGCCTGCGGGGCCTGTGGCTGGCCCGCTGCGACGCGGTGGTGGACCTCGCGGAGGCACTCGCCGACCGGTCCGGCGCGCCGCCGCCCCTGCCCCCGCTCAGGACGCGACTGCGACGCGCCTGGGAACCGATCCTCCTGGAACGCGTGACGGAACTGCGCGACGACGACCCGGACGACGCCGCCCCCTGAGCGTGCCCTCCGGGCTGACCCGGTTCCCGGCCCGTCCGTGCCTGACCGTTTCACTCCTGGACCAGCACCACGCTCGACTCGCCCGGCACCCGCAGTATCCCGTTGGCGCCCGGCCCCTCGACCGGCTCCCACGCCGCGAGCACCCGCGCGGGACGGTTGCCCAGGGGGATCGCCGCCGGTTCGGTGCCCAGGTTGACGGCCACCCTGATGTCACCGCGCCGGAAGGCCAGCCAGCCCGCCGTGCCGTCGTACGCCACCCTGGTGTCGGCCAGGTCCGGGTCGGTCAGGTCCGGCTGCTCGGCGCGCAGGGCGATCAGCCGCCGGTACCAGTCCAGTACGCGCGCGTGCGGCTCGCGCTCCGGCTCCGACCAGTCCAGGCAGGAGCGCTCGCGGGTCGCCGGGTCCTGCGGGTCGGGCACGTCCTCCTCCCGCCAGCCGTGCGCGGCGAACTCCCGCCGCCTGCCCCGCCGCACCGCCTCGGCGAGCTGCGGGTCGGTGTGGTCGGTGAAGAACTGCCACGGCGTGCCCGCCGCCCACTCCTCGCCCATGAACAGCATCGGCGTGAACGGCGCGGTCAGCGTCAGGGTGGCCGCGCAGGCGGCGAGCCCGGGGGAGACCAGGGACGCCAGGCGGTCTCCCTGGGCGCGGTTGCCCACCTGGTCGTGGGTCTGGCTGTAGCCGGTCAGCCGGTGCGCGGCGACCCGCCCGCGGTCCAGCGCACGGCCGTGCGAGCGGCCCCGGAAACTGGAGTAGGTGCCGTCGTGGAAATACCCCCGGGTCAGCGTCTTGGCGAGCGCCGCCAGCGGATCGCGTGCGAAGTCGGCGTAGTAGCCCTGCGACTCCCCGGTCAGCGCGGTGTGCAGCGCGTGATGGAAGTCGTCGTTCCACTGCGCGTGCACCCCAAGGCCGCCCTCCGCGCGCGGGGTGATGATCCGCGGGTCGTTCAGGTCGGACTCGGCGATCAGGAAGAGCGGCCGGTCCAGATCGGCCGCGAGGTCGTCCACGGCGGCCGACAACTGCTCCAGGAAGTGGCACGCGCGCGTGTCGGCCAGGGCGTGCACCGCGTCCAGGCGCAGGCCGTCCAGCCGGTAGTCCCGCAGCCACGCCAGCGCGCTGTCCACCAGATACGCCCGCACCTCGTCCGAGCCGGGCGCGTCCAGGTTCACCGCGACGCCCCAGGGCGTGTGGTGGGTGTCGGTGAAGTACGGGCCGAAGGCGGGCAGGTAGTTGCCGGACGGGCCCAGGTGGTTGTGCACCACGTCCAGGACCACGCCGAGGCCGAGCGCGTGCGCCCGGTCGACGAACCGTTTCAGCGCCTCGGGCCCGCCGTACGGTTCGTGCACCGCCCACAGGGAGACCCCCTCGTACCCCCAGCCGTGCCGCCCGGGGAAGGGGCACAGCGGCATCAACTCGACGTGGGTGACGCCCAGTCGCACCAGGTGGTCGAGCCGTTCGGCGGCGGCGTCGAGCGTGCCCTCGGGCGTGTACGTGCCCACGTGCAGCTCGTACAGGACCCCGCCGGGCAGCGGACGCCCCGCCCACGGGGCACGCCACGTGTACCGCCCGTGGTCGACGACGGCGCTCAGCCCGTCGGGACCGTCCGGCTGGCGGCGCGAGCGCGGGTCCGGCAGCACCGGCCCGTCGTCCACCGCGAAGCCGTACCGCGAGCCGTCCCGCGCCCGCGCCTCACCGCACCACCACCCCGGCCGCTCCGGATCGCGCTCCAGCGCGCGCGTGGCGCCGTCGCACTGCAACGTCACTCGGCCGGCCTGCGGTGCCCACACCTCGAACTGCACGGACGGTTCCCCTTCGTCTGCTCACCGTGATGTAGCGGGTCCATGGTCCTCCACCGGGGATCGTTCCGCCGGGGATTGCCCGGCTCCGGGCGAGTGTCGCGTCCGCACGCGCGCGGGGCGGCCGTCGTTTTCCCGTTTTCTGGACACCCCGGCGCCGCTGACCGACAATCAGCTGCGTGACGTCGTCCTTCGAGTTCCAGACGTATCCCGCGCGGTTGTCCGACGCGGAGCGCGACAAGGCGCTGAACGTGCTCCGGGACGGGGTCGCCATGGGGCGCCTGTCGCACGACACGTTCATCCGCCGGATGGAGCTGGCGCTCGCCGCCCGCCGGCTGGAGGAGCTGGCCGTGCTCACCGCCGACCTGCCCACCGAGAGCAGGCTGTCGCGGCTGGTTTTCGGCACCGTCGAAGCGGTGTCCGGGTTCGGCGTACGGCTCGGCCGGGCGTGGCGGGCCGAGCGGCTGCCCAAGCTGCTGCTGCCCCACCCCGGCGCCGGGCATCCGCTGCGGATAGGGCGCGACCCCGACAGCGGGCTGCGGCTGAGTCACGAGACGGTCTCCCGGGTGCACGCGGAACTCACCCTCCAGGGCGGCATGTGGGTGCTGCGTGACCTGGGCTCCACCAACGGCACCACGGTCAACGGGCGGCGGGTGATCGGCGCGGCCGTCGTCCGCGAGGGCGATCAGATCGGCTTCGGCGGGATGGCCTTCCGCCTCGCGGCGAACTGACGCGACCGGCTCCCTCCCGGGGGCGCGGAGCCGGGCTGTCCGGCGCCGGACGGGTAGATCCGTGGCCCGCGCTTCACTCGGAGTCGCGATCGTCTTTGTGGCGCAAACCCCTTTGCTTTTCGCGGTGTTGACGTACCCCGCAAGTCGTGACTGACTGTGCGTACACCGCGCACGCCAGGTGAAACGACGGCCCGCTTCGTGGAGGTGTGCCCTGCCGCCCCTCCTGCGCTACCCGACCGTGGACGAGCTGGGGGCCAGGGCCGCCGCACTCGCGGCCCGGCATCCCCGACACGCCCGGCTGCGCCGCGTCGGCACCTCCCGCGCGGGCAGCCCGCTGCTCCTGCTCTCCGTCGGCCACGGCAGCCGCCAGGTCCTCGTCGTCGCAGGGCCGCACGCGAACGAGCCCGTGGGCGGCGCCACCGCCCTGCGGCTGGCCGAGCGGGCCGTCGCCGACCCCCGGCTCACCGAGGGCGCCGACGCCACCTGGAACCTGCTGCTGTGCGTCGACCCCGACGGTCTGCGCCGCAACGAGGGCTGGCTCACCGGCCCGTACACCCTGGGCCGCTACGCCCGGAACTTCTTCCGGCCCGGCTTCCTGGAGCAGCCCGAGTGGCTGCCCGACGGCCCGGCCCGCGCCACGCTCCCCGAGACCCGCACCCTGCTCGCGCTCCAGGACGAGCTGCGGCCCTTCCTCCAGTGCTCCCTGCACGGCGTGGACGTCGGCGGCGGCTTCGTCGAGCTGACCCACGACCTGCCGGGCCTCGCCCAGCGCATCGCCCACACCGCGGCCCGGCTCGGCATACCCCGCGAACTGGGCGCCTACGACACCCTGTACTGGCCCGACCTCGGACCCGCCGTCTACCGCATCCCGCCGCCCCGCCGCGGCGACCTCACCGCCGCCATCACCGAGGCCGCCGTCGACTCGACCTGGTGCCACCCGAGGCGGCACGGCACCGTCACGGCGGTCGTCGAGGCGCCCATGTGGGGAGTGGCGGCCGTCGCCGACGCCTCGTCCCCGGCCGACCGCGACGCGGTGCTGCGCACCGTGAGCCGCACCCTGCGCCACGACACCCGGCGCCTGCACCGCGTCCTCGCCCGGCTCAGGCCCCACCTCGCCGATGTGCCCGAGGCGGCGCACCTGCTCGCGCCGGTCGACGACTACCTGCTGGTCTGCCCCCGGCTCGCCGACGCGTGGGACCCGGACACCGACGATGGGACGGGCCGCTCACTGCCGCCGATGAACACCTCCCACCTGGTCGCGCTGCGGCTGGCCGGCCGGCGCCTGTCGCTGCGCACCGCGGGCCTGCTGCACCAGCTGGTCACCCGGACCGGGGGCGATCCGGCGGGCGTGCTGTCCGAGGTGGACCGGCTCGTCGACGAGGGCTGCGCCGACTACCGCGACGGCTGCGCGGCGCACTGGATACCGGTCGGGCGTCAGGTGGAGTACCAGACCCGAGTGGTGCTCGCCGCGTTCGAACTGGCCGGACGGCGGATCGGCACCGGTTCCCGCGCGGGCGACCCCGACCGGGATGCCGAGGCCGCGCTGCCGATGCACCACGACTGACGCGCGGGGTTGCCCCCCCCGGGGGGTGTCCTCGGCATACCCTGCGCGGCCTGCGGCCTGCGGCCTGCGGCCTGCGGCCTGCGGCCTGCGGCCTGCGGCCTGCGGCCTACGGCCTGCGGCCTACGCCGTGTCCACCCGCTCCAGCAGTGCCACGGGCGTGTCCGCGAACAGGTCCTCCACGCGCGCGTGCCCCGTGAATTCCCGTCCGGGGGCCAGCGTGTCCGCCCACCTGCCGGGCGGCAGCGGGAGCGTGGTGCCGCGCCAGCCTCCCGCCTCCGCCAGCCGCAGCGACAGCCGGGTCACGGCCGTCAGGGCCCGGCCGGAGCGGACGAACGCCACACAGTGCGCCGCCGCCGGACCCTCGGCGGGCAGCGGCTCGTACGTCCCCGCGTCACCGAAGGTGCCGGGCCGCCGTGCCCGCAGCGCCAGCGCCGACCGGGTCACCGCCGCCTTCTCCCCGGGGCCCCCGGCCCAGCCCTCGTCCCCGGCGGCGGGGAAGTCCACCGCGCGGCGGTTGTCCGGGTCCACCAGCGCCAGGTACTCGTGCTCGGTGCCCTGGTAGAGGTCGGGTACGCCGGGCATCGTGAGGTGGACCAGCGCGGTGCCGAGCACGTTGGCCCGGATGTGCGGGGCGAGCGCCTCGCGGAGGGCGGCCACCCGCCCGCCCGGCGCGCCGCACGGACCCGCCGCCACGAACCGCGCCACCGCCTCCTCGTACGCGGGTTCCTGCTCGGTCCAGCTGGTGTGCGTCCCCGCCTCGCGCACATGCTTCAGCAGCGCCTCCCGCACGCGCTCCCCGTCCGCCGGGCCCAGGCCGAACACCGTCTGCCAGGCCGCCCACGCCAGCTGCCCGTCCGGGGGACCCTCGTCCGGGCCGGTGAGCTCCGTGACCTCCCCCAGCACGTCCGCCCACCGCGCGGGGCACTGGGTGAGCACCGCCAGCGCGGCGCGCACGTCGGCGCTGCGCTTGGTGTCGTGGGTGGAGACGACCGTGCCCGTGGCGGGCCAGTCGCGCTGCACGCGCGCGCAGTAGGCGTGGAACTCCTGCGGCGACACGGCCGGACGGCCGGGGTCGCCGCCCACCTCGGTCGCCGACAGCAGCGGCACGTAGCGGTAGAAGGCCGTGTCCTCGACGGACTTGGCGCGCAGCGCCGACGCGGTCTGCGCGAACCGCGTCCGGAACTCCGCGTGATCGGGACCGTCCCCGTACCGCCCCAGCACCAGACCCCGTACGACGTCCACCGCGCCCGCCTCCTCGGGCACCGCGAAGGCGAGCCGCGCCTCGGCCGCCGCCTCCTCGGTGACGACCGTCGCCGCGTCCACCGAGGTGTAGGGCCGGTACACCTCCAGCCGCACCAGCAGCTCCCGCAGTGCCGTCCGCAGCGCCCAGGGCGCCCGATCGCGCAGCGCGGGGTCGGGCGCGGCGGCGCACAGGCGGTGCGCCACCCGGGTCAGCCGGTCCAGCTCGGTGGCCAGCTCGTGCGTGAGCACCCCGTACGCCGCGCGCCGCACCGTCGCTGCCCAGTCCCCGCCCCCGTCCCCCCGCGGGGCGGCGAACCGGCGGTAGTGGTCGAGGAGTTGCCCGTACCCGTCGGGGTCCGCGAAGAGCCCGTCGACGTGCCGCAGGGCGTCGTAGCCGGTCGTACCGGCGACGGGCCAGGCGGCGGGCAGCCGCTCCCCGTCCGCGAGGATCTTCTCCACCACCGTCCACCGGCCGCCGCTCGCCCGGTGCAGCCGATCCAGGTACGCGTCGGGGTCGGCGAGGCCGTCGGGATGGTCGACGCGCAGTCCGTCGACCACGCCCTCGTGCAGCAGCCGCAGGATCGTGCCGTGCGTCGCCTCGAACACCTCCGGGTCCTCCACCCGTACGCCGATCAGCTCGGAGATGCTGAAGAAGCGCCGGTAGTTCAGCTCGGTGCGGGCCAGCCGCCACCACACCGGGCGGTACCACTGCGCGTCCAGCAGCCGCGGCAGCGGCAGGTCCGCCGTGCCGTCCCGCAGCGGGAAGGCGTGCTCGTGGTAGCGCAGCACGTCGCCGTCGACCCGGAGGTCGGCCAGCACCTCGCCGACCGGGGCGCCCAGCACCGGCAGCAGCAGCCGGCCGTCCTGCGCCTGCCAGTCGATGTCGAACCACCGCGCGTAGGGCGAGCGGGGCCCCTCGCGCAGCACCTCCCACAGGGCCCGGTTGTGGCGGGGCGACATCGCCATGTGGTTGGGCACGATGTCCACCACCAGGCCCAGACCGTGCTCCCGCGCGGTGCGCGACAGCGCCCGCAGCCCCTCCTCACCACCCAGTTCGGCACGCACGCGCGCGTGGTCGACGACGTCGTAGCCGTGCGACGAGCCCGGGACCGCCTCCAGGACCGGGGACAGGTGCAGGTGCGACACGCCGAGCGAGGCCAGGTACGGCACGGCCGCCGCAGCGGCCTTGAAGGGGAAGGACGGCTGAAGCTGGAGCCGGTAGGTGGCCGAGGGGACGGAGGCGGGGGAGGCGGGGTCCGGTCGCTCAGGTGTCATGGAAACCTACGTACCCGCCCCGCCGCCTTTCCTGTCACCGTCCCCCTGACGGGTGCAGGGGGACGGCCCGCGGCGGCCGGCCGCGCTACACCGGCCGCTGCAACACCGTCAGGCTCCGGTCCACCAGGGTCAGCCGGTCCCCGGCCTGCACCTTCGGGCCCGTGCCCGCGGGCACCCCGGTCGCCAGGGCGGTGTCGACGACCACCTCCCACTGCCTGCCGTGGTCGACCGGCACCACGAAGTCCAGCGGCTTCGGCGCGGCGTTGAACATCAGCAGGAAGGAGTCGTCGGCGATCCGCTCCCCGCGCGTGCCGGGCTCGGAGATCGCGTTGCCGTTCAGGAACACCGTGAGCGCGGACGCCCGTGCCGAGTTCCAGTCCCGCTGGGTCATCTCCGCACCCTCCGGGGTGAACCAGGCGATGTCCGACAGCTCGTCGTGGGTGCCCTGCACCGGACGCCCGTGGAAGAAGCGGCGCCTGCGCAGCACCGGGTGGTCCTTGCGCAGCCACACCATCGCGCGGGTGAACCGCAACAGGTCGTGGTCGTCCTCGGGCCAGGCCACCCACGCCAGCTCGTTGTCCTGGCAGTAGGCGTTGTTGTTGCCCCGCTGGGTGCGGGCGAACTCGTCCCCGTGGCTGATCATCGGGACGCCCTGGGAGAGCAGCAGGGTGGCGATGAAGTTGCGCATCTGCCGCGCCCGCAGCTCCAGCACCGCCGGGTCGTCGGTGTCGCCCTCGACACCGCAGTTCCAGGAGCGGTTGTGGCTCTCGCCGTCCCGGTTGTCCTCGCCGTTGGCCTGGTTGTGCTTGTCGTTGTAGGACACCATGTCGTGCAGGGTGAAGCCGTCGTGGCAGGTCACGAAGTTGATCGAGGCCAGCGGGCGGCGCCCGTCGTCCTGGTAGAGGTCGGAGGAGCCCGTCAGCCGGGACGCGAACTCCGCCAGCGTGCGCGGCTCGCCGCGCCACAGGTCCCGCACCGTGTCCCGGTACTTGCCGTTCCACTCCGTCCACAGCGGCGGGAAGTTGCCCACCTGGTAGCCGCCCTCGCCCACGTCCCAGGGTTCGGCGATCAGCTTCACCTGGGAGACCACCGGGTCCTGCTGCACCAGGTCGAAGAACGAGGACAGCCGGTCCACCTCGTGGAACTGCCGGGCCAGGGTGGCCGCGAGGTCGAAGCGGAACCCGTCGACGTGCATCTCGGTGACCCAGTAGCGCAGCGAGTCCATGATCATCTGGAGGACGTGCGGGGACCGCATGAGCAGCGAGTTCCCGGTCCCCGTGGTGTCCATGTAGTAGCGGGGGTCGTCGGCCAGCCGGTAGTACGAGGGGTTGTCCAGGCCCTTGAAGGACAGCGTCGGGCCCAGGTGGTTGCCCTCGGCGGTGTGGTTGTAGACCACGTCCAGGATCACCTCGATCCCGGCCTCGTGCAGCGCCTTGACCGCCGACTTGAACTCCAGCACCTGCTGCCCGCGGTCGCCCCAGGAGGCGTACGCGTTGTGCGGAGCGAAGAAGCCGACCGTGTTGTAGCCCCAGTAGTTGTTGAGGCCCATGTCCACCAGCCGGTGGTCGTTGACGAACTGGTGGACCGGCATGAGTTCGAGCGCGGTCACGCCGAGCCCCGTGAGGTGCTCGATGAGCGCCGGGTGCGCGAGGGCCGCGTAGGTGCCGCGCAGTTCCTCGGGCAGGCCCGGGTGCCGCATGGTGAGACCCTTCACATGGGCCTCGTAGATCACCGTGTGGTGGTACTCCGTCCGGGGGCGCCGGTCGTCGCCCCAGTCGAAGTAGGGGTTGACCACGACCGACGTCATCATGTGCGGGGCCGAGTCGAGGTCGTTGCGCCGTTCGGGTTCGCCGAAGTGGTAGCCGTACACCTCCTCGCCCCACTGGACCGCCCCGCTGATCGCACGCGCGTACGGATCGAGGAGCAGCTTGGCGCTGTTGCAGCGCAGCCCGCGCTCCGGGGCGTACGGGCCGTGCACGCGGTACCCGTACCGCTGCCCCGGCATCACGCCCGGTACGTACGCGTGCCGCACGAAGGCATCGCTCTCCCGCAGTTCGACCGCGGTCTCCGAGCCGTCGTCGTGCAGCAGACACAGCTCTACTCGGTCGGCGGCCTCCGTGAAGACCGCGAAGTTGGTGCCGGCGCCGTCGTACGTGGCACCCAGTGGATACGCCTCTCCAGGCCAGACCTGCATGAACACGACTCTTTCAGGTGTGGGGCGCCGGTGCGGACGCCTTGGCTGCGAGTCCCCCGGAAGTCTCCCCGAAAGTGAGGCGACCACCTAGCACGTACGTCCTCTTACCCACCCCTGGGCGATCTGCTCCGTCCGAGCCCCGGGCAGTCGCCCGGCCCCCTTCGCCGTACCCCTTCCGCGTCACCGCTATGAATCCGCTCACTCCTCGGTGTGAGCACGGCCGGAACACCTTTGTGGATCAAGCAAGTTGGCAAAACCGGCCCGTCCATCGGGCTGCACCGCGGACCGCTCCCGGAGTACCCTTCCTTGATCGTTGGGACGGGGAGTCCCCGGCAGGGTCCGGGGGAGCGGAAGGCGGTACTCGGGTGGGCTCGGGAGGGCTGGAGCTGCCCCCTGGTGACGACGGTCACGAGGGGAACTCCACGGACGTCCCGCCCGGTGCGGTGTCCCTGGCGCGGCCGATGAACGCGGGCGCGATCGGTCCGGAGCTGGACTGGGACGCCGAGGCCTGGCACGAGGTGCGCACGCGTGCGCAGCGGGCGGGCCGGGCCTACATCTGGCTGAACCTCGTCGAGCAGCGGCTGCGCGCCGTCGTGGCCGCCGTCCTGCGGCCCGTCTACGAACCGGTCCACGGCGACGACTGGGTGGTCGCCGCCGCCGGTCCCGCGGGCCAGGAGTGGGTGCAGCGCGCCGTCGCGGTACGCGAGGTCAGCCGCCGCAAGGGCTATCTGCTCGACCCGGCCGACGACAATGTCCTCAGCTTCCTCACCTTGCCCCAGCTGCGCGAGCTGATGGTGCAGCACTGGCCCTGCTTCGAGCCCTACGTGGACGAGCGCCGCGACGTCGAACTGGCCCTGGACGAGCTGGAGGTGACCCGCAACGTCGTCTCCCGCAACCGTGCCCTGTCCGAGGCGGTCCTGAACCAGGCCGAGCGGGCCTCGGCCCGGCTGCTGGAGATCCTCGGCGCGGGCAGCGACGTGCCGTCCGCGCGCCGGCTGCCCGTCGACGCCGTGGAGGACCTGGTCGGGGACCGTTACGCCGACGTGGTCGCCGTGCACTCGGACCGGGTGCGGCTGCTGCGCCAGTTCCCCGCCGAGGACCTGTTCGGCAGCGCCCGCCGGGTGGACGCCCTGGGCATCGGCCTCAACCTGCTCGTGCAGAACTTCTCCGGCCGCCGCCTGCTGCGGATGGCCGAGGCCGGTGGCCGGGTGCGGCTGCTCTTCCTGAACCCGGCCTCCAGTGCGATCAAGCGCCGCGAGCGCGAACTGGGCATCAAGCGGGGCGAGCTGAGCCGCGCCGTGGAGATGAACATCCTGCACATGCGCCGCGTGCGGGCCCGGCTGCGGGACCCGGGCGCCTTCGAGATCCAGGTCTTCGACGAGACGCCCCGCTTCACGGCCTACCTCGTCGACGGGGACGGCGCCGACGGCATCGCGGTGGTGCAGTCCTACCTGCGCCGCACCCGGGGCATGGAGGCTCCGGTCCTCGTCCTGCGCAACGGGCGGAACGGGGGAAAGGTCGTGAAGTCGGACCGGCTCGACGAAGGCGGACTTTTCCCCACCTACCGTGAGGAGTTCGAGCTGATGTGGGCGGATTCGCGCCCGGTGTCCTGAACATCGCCCCGGGGTCGGAGCGGGCGTAAGCGGAATGCGATCCTCTGATTGTCAGTGGCCCGTGGGAAGGTGGAGACCACTGGGGGAAAGCACCACCAAGAAGGGGGACCGCCCATGGGCTGGCACCGGGAGCTGCTGATCGGCTTCGACCTGGAGACGACGGGCACCGACCCGCGCGAGGCGCGCATCGTCACCGGAGCGGTGATCGAGGTCAGGGGCTCGGAGCCGCTCGGCCGGCGGGAGTGGCTGGCCGACCCCGGAGTGGAGATCCCGGCGGACGCGGTCGCGGTGCACGGCATCAGCAACGAACGCGCGGCCAGTGAGGGCCGGCCCGCCGACCGGGTCGCCGACGCCATCGCCGACGTCCTCGCGGACCACTGGAAGGCGGGCGTCCCGGTCGTGGCCTACAACGCGGCCTTCGACCTCACCCTGCTCTCCGCCGAGCTGCGGCGCCACGGGCTGCCGTCCCTGCGCGAGCGCCTGGGCGGCCTGGACCCCGCCCCGGTCATCGATCCCTACACCATCGACCGCTCCGTCGACCGCTACCGCCGGGGCAAGCGCAATCTGGAGGCGGTCTGCCGGGAGTACGGCGTCCCGCTCGACGCCGCCCACGACGCCGCGGCCGACGCCCTCGCCGCCGCCCGGCTGGCCTGCGCGATAGCCGGCCGCCACCCCAAGGTCGCGGCCCTCGGCCCGGCGGACCTGCACCGCCGCCAGATCGAGTGGTACGCCGAGTGGGCGGCGGACTTCCAGAGCTTCCTGCGCCGCAAGGGCGACGCCACGGCCGTCGTCGACGGGAGATGGCCCCTGCGCGAGTTGGCCGGGGAGCCGGCCGACGAGCGGGTCTGAGGCTCCCTCCCGGGGCGGTCGCGCCGGGTCAGAAGGGATACCACCGCACGGTCGGGTCCCCGTCCCGCAGCGACGCCACCCTGCGTTCGAACTCCGCCAGTGCCCTGGGGTTGCTCGGCGCGTGCTGGGCCACCCACGCACAGCTCGCGGTCTCCCGCGCGCCGCGCAGGACCGCGCAGCCGTCCCACTCGCGCACGTCCCAGCCGTAGGTCGCGGTGAAGGCGTCGTGGGCCTCGGCGGGCAGCCCGTAGCGGTCCCGGCTGAGCGCCATCACCACCAGGTCGTGCTCGCGCAGGTCGGCGGAGAAGGTCTCCAGGTCGATCAGGACCGGCCCGCCGGGACCGACGTGCACGTTGCGGGGCAGCGCGTCGCCGTGGATGGGGCCCGGCGTCAGGTGCGGGGTGAGCGCGGCGGCGGCCGCGGCGAAGCCGTCCCGGCGCTCACGCAGGTACGCGGCGTCCGCGGGGTCGATCACGTCGCCGGCCAGCCGCAGCCAGCGTTCCACCCCGCCCAGCAGCTCGCGGGGCGGCAGCTCGAAGGAGGAGGGGAGGGGCAGTTCGTGGACGAGCCGGAGCAGCGCCGCCACGTCCCGGGGCTCGGTGGGCCGCACCGGTTCGGGCAGCCGCCGCCACACGGTCACCGGGTGGCCGTCGACGAACAGCGCCGTCGGCTCGGCCGCCCGCACCGCCGGGACGCCCGCCTCCTCCAGCCAGAGCGCGACGGCCAGTTCGCGGCGCGCCCGCCCGAGGAGTTCGGCGTCGCGGCCGACCTTGACCGCCAGGTCCCCGGCGGCGAACACCGCGTTCTCGCCGAGTGCCAGCAGCCGCGCCCCCGACGCCGGGCCCGGCAGCACACCCGCCTCGGCCAGCACCTCCCGCGCCCGTGCCTCGTCCATCGTCCCGCGCCTCCGTGTCCGTACCGTCCCGCCGTCCGTCGGCCAGTGTCCCATTCGCACAGGTGGGACCGTGTCCGGGCCCCTTGACGGGACGCGGTCACTTCACGACCATGACCAGGCCCGTCCGAGCCGCGCAAAGGGGTTGATTACGTGACATTGGTGACCGAGCCGAGAAGGCCGGCGCGCCGTGCGCCCGGCCCGGACGCCCCCCGGGGCACGCCGGACCACGGCGCCTGGTTCCTGGTCCTGCCCGCGCTGATCCCGATCCTGGTCCTCAGCGTGGGGCCGCTGCTCTACGGCGTCCTGCTGGCGTTCACCGACGCCCAGTCGGGCCGCACCGAGCCCACCCGGTGGACCGGCACCCTGAACTTCCAGGACCTGCTGCACGACACGCTGTTCTGGGAGTCGTTCCGGATCGGCCTGGTGTGGGCCGTCGGGGTGAGCGTGCCGCAGTTCCTGCTCGCCCTCGGTCTCGCCCTGCTGCTCAACCAGAACCTCCGGATGCGCTGGGCGGCCCGGGCCCTGGCGATCATCCCCTGGGCGATGCCCGAGGTCGTCGTCGGCATCATGTGGCGGCTGGTCTACAACGCGGAGGCGGGCATCCTCAACGAGACCCTGCGCGACCTCGGCCTCGGCGGCGGCCACGACTGGCTCAGCGGCCTCGGCACCGCCCTGCCCGCCGTCGTCGTCGTCGGCGTCTGGGCCGGTATGCCGCAGACGACGGTCGCCCTGCTCGCGGGACTCCAGAACACCCCGCGCGAACTGCACGAGGCGGCCGCGGTGGACGGGGCGGGAGCCTGGCGCCGCTTCCGCACGGTCACCTGGCCCGCCCTCAGACCCGTCGCACTCGCCATCACCGCGCTCAACCTCATCTGGAACTTCAACTCCTTCGCCCTGGTCTACGTGCTGACCAACGGCGGCCCCGGCGGCCGCACCCGGCTGCCCATGCTCTTCGCCTACGAGGAGGCCTTCCGCTACGGCCAGTTCGGCTACGCGGCGGCGATGGGCTGCGTCATGGTCGCCGTGATCTCGATCCTGCTGGCCGTCTTCCTCGTCGGCCGGCTCCGGGGGGACGACTTCGAGGGAGGTGACGAGGCGTGAGGACCTCGACCGCGGCCCGCACGGGCCAGTACGCGGCGCTGCTGGCCTATCTGTGCTTCCTGGCCTTCCCGTTCCTCTGGCTGGTCTCCATCGCGTTCAAGCCGCCGCGCGAGCTGGCCAGTCTGCATCCCACCTGGATCCCCGAGGACCCCACCCTCGACAACTTCCGGCAGGCCTTCGACGAGCAGCCGCTGCTGCGCGCCGGGCTCAACTCCCTGCTCGCCGCGCTCGGCGCCGCCGTGATCGCGGTGCTGATCGCGACCCCGACGGCCTACGTCATGGCCCGCCGCCGCGGCCGGCTCGCCAAGGCGGCCACCGGGTGGGTCGTGGTCAGCCAGGCCTTCCCCTTCGTCCTGCTGATCATCCCGCTGTTCCTGGTCCTCAAGAACCTCGGCCTGATCAACTCCGTGCCCGGCCTGGTCATGGTGTACGTCGTCTGGTCGCTGCCGTTCGCGCTGTGGATGCTCGCCGGATACGTCCGCGCCGTCCCGCGCGAGCTGGAGGAGGCGGCCGCGGTCGACGGCGCGGGGCGGCTGCGGACCCTGGTCTCGGTGACCGCGCCGCTGCTCGCCCCGGGGATCGTGGCGACGGCCCTGTTCGCGTTCATCACCGCGTGGAACGAGTTCTTCTTCGCGCTGGTCCTGCTGAAAACGCCGGAGAAACAGACCCTGCCCGTGGTCCTCACCCACTTCATCGGCGCCGAGGGCGTCGCCGACCTCGGACCGCTCGCCGCGGCGGCCTTCCTCGCCACCCTGCCCTCGCTGGTGGTCTTCGCGCTCATCCAGCGGCGGATCACGGGCGGCATGCTCGCCGGGGCGGTGAAGAGCTGATGACGCGCACGCCCACGAAGCTCCTCACCCTGTTCACCTGTGCCGTCCTGCTGCTGGCGGGCTGCTCGGGCGGTGGCGACGGTGCGGACGACGGCGCGGTCACCCTCCGCTTCCAGTCCCTGGCCTGGCAGGACGAGTCCGTGAAGGCCACCAGGGAACTGGTGCGGGAGTGGAACGCCACCCACCCGGACGTGCGCGTCGAATACGTCCAGGGCAGCTGGGACAGCGTCCACGACCAGCTGCTCACCTCCTTCGAGGGCGGCGAGGCACCCGACATCGTCCACGACGCCTCCGACGACCTCGCCGACTTCGCCTACGGCGGCCACCTCGCCGACCTCACCGAACTCCTGCCCGCGCGGCTGAAGTCGGACATTCCGCAGCGCAGCTGGGAGACGGTCAGCTTCGGCGACGGCGTCTACGGCGTGCCCTTCCTCCAGGAGCCACGGGTGCTGATCGCCAACGCCACCCTGCTCGGGAAGTCCGGCGTCCGCGTTCCGACACCCGCGGACCCCTGGAGCTGGGCGGAGTTCCGGCGGGTGACGAAGGAGCTGAGCGGCGACGGGACCTATGGGGTGGCCTGGCCGCTCAAGGAGCCCGTGTCCGCCACGCTCAACCTCTCCCTGTCCACCGGCGGCAAGCTGTTCCACCGCGGCGCCGACGGCAGGGTGACGGTCCGCTTCGAGGACGGCGACCAGGTGGTGCCCCGCACCATCCACGACCAGGTCGGCACCGATCGCAGCGCCCCGCCCACCACCCTGGGCAGCGGCGGCTCCGACACCCTGCCCGGCTTCTTCGCGGGCAAGTACGCGATGGTGCCGCTCGGCTTCTCCTACCGCCAGCAGATCGAGCAGCAGGCGCCCGAGGGCTTCGACTGGCAGGTGCTGCCCGCCCCGGCCGGTGCCGACGGGCCGGCCCAGGGGGTCAGTCCGCAGACCCTGTCGATCGCCGAGGACAGCCCGCACAAGAAGGAAGCCGCCGCGTTCCTCGACTTCCTCCTCCAGCCGGACAGCATGGTGCGCCTCGCCCTCGGCGACTGGATGCTGCCCACCGGCGAGCAGGCCCTGAAGGACCCCGCCCTGCACACGGCCGAGCACGGCTGGGCCACCGGCACCGCCCTCGCCGGACACCTGCGCTCCGCGCCCGCGCAGTCCGTGCGGGGGTACGCCGAGTGGAAGGACAAGGTGGCGACACCGGCACTCCAGGAGTACTACAGCGGCGCCATCGGCATGGACGAGCTGCGCCACAGACTGGAGGAGGACGGGAACCTGGTGCTCGCCCGGTACCAGCGCTGACGGCGGGCGCCGCGCGAAAAGGGTTTGCCCGCCGGGCACCCGCCCGCCTAGCGTCGCCTCCGTGGCAGCCTTCAACGCGATCTTCAACTCCGGTCTCGGCCGGGGCGCGACGTACTCCATCAGGATGCGTCGCGGCCCCGGAGCCCTGACCGGCCCGGGGTCCCCCCGCCGCTGACGCGCTCGACGCGTCCGACGCGTCCGACGCGCGTGCGGCGGGGCTGAGCCTTCGCATCCCCTTTCGTCTTCGTCTTCCGGTCAGGGCCTTCGGCTGCCCTTTTCCCCTCCTGTCACGGAAGACAAGGACCGCAGGCCATGGCCCGCCCCACCCCGCGTGCCCGCACGCTCTCGCAGCACTTCCTCGCCGACCGCGCCACCGCCGAACGGGTCGCGCGGCTCGCCGTCCCCGACCGCCGGCGCCCGCCCCTCCTGCTCGAAGTGGGCGCGGGCGACGGCGCCCTCACCGAGCCGCTCGCCCGCCGCAGCCGCGAACTGCACGCCTACGAGATCGACCCCCGGCTCGTCCCCGCGCTCCGCGCCCGTTTCGCGCGCACCCCGCACGTCCACGTGGTCGCCGGTGACTTCCTCACCGCCCGGCCCCCGCGCACGCCGTTCTCGGTCGCCGGGAACGTGCCCTTCTCGCGCACCGCCGACATCGTCGACTGGTGCCTGGGCGCCCCCGGCCTCACCGACGCCACCCTCGTCACCCAGCTCGAGTACGCCCGCAAACGCACCGGCGACTACGGCCGTTGGAGCCTGCTCACGATCCTGACCTGGCCGGGCCACGAGTGGCGGCTGGTGGGCCGGGTGGGCCGCCACCGATTCCGCCCGGCGCCGCGCGTCGACGCCGGCATCCTCCGCGTCGCACGGCGCCGTACGCCGCTGCTCACCGGCGCCGCCGCCCGCCGGACCTGGGCGGACCTGGTCGAGCTGGGTTTTTCGGGGGTCGGCGGCTCGCTGCACGCCTCCCTGCGCCGTGCCCACCCGCGCCGCCGGGTGGACGCCGCGTTCCGGGCGGCCCGGCTGGATCCCGGCGTGCTCGTCGGCGAGGTCGCGCCCGAGCGGTGGCTGCGGCTGCACGAGGAGCTGACGGCGTGAGGCGAAATCGGTTGTACGAGACGTCTCGTCTCGCGTACGGTGCGGGCATGACCAGTCGCCCCGCGCACATCGCCATGTTCTCCATCGCCGCCCACGGCCACGTGAACCCCAGCCTGGAGGTGATCCGCGAACTCGTCGCACGGGGGCACCGGGTGACGTACGCGATCCCGCCGCTCCTCGCGGACAAGGTCGCCGGGGCGGGCGCCGAACCCAGGCTCTGGCACAGCACGCTGCCCGGCCCCGACGCCGACCCGGAGGCGTGGGGGAGCACCCTGCTGGACAACGTGGAGCCCTTCCTCGACGACGCGATCCAGTCGCTCCCCCAGCTCGCCCAGGCGTACGAGGGGGACGAGCCGGACCTGGTCCTGCACGACATCGCCTCCTACGCCGCCCGCGTGCTCGGCCGCCGCTGGGACGTGCCCGTGATCTCCCTGTCGCCCTGCATGGTCGCCTGGGAGGGGTACGAGCAGGAGGTCGGTGAGCCCATGTGGGAGGAGCCGCTGAAGACCGAGCGCGGGCAGGCGTACTACGCCCGCTTCCACGCCTGGCTGGAGGAGAACGGCATCACCGACCACCCCGACCCCTTCGTCGGCCGCCCCGACCGCTCCCTGGTGCTGATCCCCAAGGCGCTCCAGCCGAACGCCGACCGGGTGGACGAGACGGCCTGCACCTTCGTCGGCGCCTGCCAGGGAGACCGCTCCGCCGAGGGCGACTGGACGCGTCCCGAGGGCGTCGAGAGGGTCGTCCTCGTCTCCCTCGGGTCCGCCTTCACCAAGCAGCCGGCGTTCTACCGGGAGTGCGTGCGGGCCTTCGGCGAGCTGCCCGGCTGGCACACCGTGCTCCAGATCGGCCGGCACATCGACCCCGCCGAGCTGGGCGACGTACCGGACAACGTGGAAGTGCGCGCCTGGGTGCCGCAGTTGGCGATCCTCCAGCAGGCCGACCTGTTCGTCACCCACGCGGGTGCGGGCGGCAGCCAGGAGGGCCTGGCTGCCGCCACGCCGATGATCGCCGTACCGCAGGCCGCGGACCAGTTCGGCAACGCCGACATGCTCCAGGGCCTCGGCGTCGCCCGGAAGTTGCTCACCGAGGAGGCCACCGCCGAGGCGCTGCGCACCGCCGCCCTCGCCCTGGTCGACGACCCGGAGGTGGCGGGGCGCCTGAAGGAGGTCCGGGCGGGGATGGCCGAGGAGGGCGGCACCCGGCGGGCCGCCGACCTCATCGAGGCCGAACTCGCCGCGCCGCGCGGCTGACCCGGCACAGTACGCCGAAGGGCCCGTCGATTCCCCCGGAACCGACGGGCCCTTCGGCGATGGTGGCGTTCCGGCCGGAGCCGGTCGGACACCGACCGGCTCTCCTCGCTGTCCGCGCTCGCCGTCCCGCTCCGGCGACGCGACCGTCATGACCGCGGCGCTGGTGACGACTCCCGCCCTGGTGACCTCCCCGTGCCGGATCGCGTCCCGCCCGGAGCGACCGCGCCGCCGCGCCTCGCGGATCCGGGAGACCACGAACACGTGGTGGTCCGTCGACAGGCCGAACAGGATCACGAAGGGGAACAGCGGCCGACGGCCGTTCTATGGTGTGCCGATGACGACGATGTACGCGGCGCTGCTGCGCGGGATCAACGTGGGGGGCAGCAGGAAGGTCCCGATGGCCGACCTGCGCGCGCTGCTGACCTCCCTCGGCCATGACGCCGTACGCACCCATCTGCAGAGCGGCCAGGCCGTCTTCGCCTCCGCCCACGGCGACGAGGACTCCCTGGCCGCGGAGCTGGCGGCGGCGATCGAGAAGCGGTTCGGCTTCCCGGTGGACGTGATCGTGCGCGACCACGCCTACCTGAAGGGGATCGTCGAGGCGTGCCCCTTCCCGGCGGCCGAGCTGGAGGCCAGGCAGCTGCACGTCACCTACTTCTCCGCCCCCGTCGACGCGGACCGCTTCGCGGCGATCGACGCACCGGCCTTCCACCCCGAGGAGTTCCGCCTCGGCGACCGCGCCCTGTACCTCTACGCACCGGACGGGCTGGGCCGCTCCAAGCTCGCCGAAGCCCTCGGCAGGCCCCGCGTCAACAAGGGGCTGATCGCCACCAGCCGCAACTGGAACACGGTCACCAAACTCGTGGAACTGACGGGCCCCTGACGGTCCCCTGACGGGTTGTCGACCTCTCAGGCCCCGACCGCCAGTGCCACCGGCAGCCGCGCCGCGTCGTACCGCTCCAGCAGGACCCGCGCCACCTCCGGCGCGGGGCCCAGCACGTCCGCCAGCACGTCCGCGCCGGCCGCGCCGCGCGCGATACGGTCCGGCAGGAACCCGGGCGCCAGGACGTACGGGGCGACGGCGACGCGCGCACAGCCCAGCTCGCGCAGCTGCCGCACCGCGTCCTCGGTGCGCGGCAGGGATGCGGAGGCGAACGCAGGCCGCACGGCGCACCAACCGGTGTGCCGCCACTCCCGCGCGATGTCAGCGATCACTGCGATCGCCTCCGGGTCGGAGGACCCCGCCGAGGCCAGCACGACCCCGGTCGAGGACTTGTCGGCGGGCGTCAGGCCCGCCTCGTACAAACGCCGCTCCAGCGCCGACAGCAGCAGCGGCGAGGGGCCGAGCACCTCGGCCTGCCGGATCCTCAGGCGCGGCGGCGCCGCCGCGAGCACCGCGGGGATGTCCGCCTTGGCGTGGAAGGCGCGGGTCAGCAGCAGCGGGAGGGCCACCACGTCCCGCACGCCCTCCGTCTCCAGGGACTCCAGGACCCCCCGCACCGAGGGCACGTTGAAGTCGAGGAAGCCCGTCTCCACTCGTACGTCCGGGCGCACCGCCCTGACCCGGCGGACCAGGGCGTGCACGGTCGCGGCGTGCCGCGGGTCGCGGCTGCCGTGGGCGACGACCAGGAGGACGGGGCGGACCGGCGTGGACATGGCGTACCTCAGCCCTTCACCAGCAGACCGCGGCTGCGCAGCACCCACCGCTCCAGCGGGCTGAAGATCAGCAGGTCGATGGCGATGCCGACGACCAGGATCAGCAGGATGGCCTCGAAGACCATGGCCATGTCGCTGGCGTTGCGGCCGTTCTCCAGCAACTGACCGAGACCCACCCCGAGGTCGGGGAAGGAGGCGATGATCTCGGCGGCCATCAGGGAGCGCCAGGAGAACGCCCAGCCCTGCTTGAGACCGGCGACGTAGCCGGGCAGCGCGGCCGGCAGCACGATGTGCCAGGTGCCCTTGAGCCCCGTGGCGCCCAGCGTGCGGCCCGCGCGCAGGAAGAGCGGGGGGACCTGGTCGACGCCGGACACCAGGCCGTTGGCGATGGAGGGCACCGCGCCGAGCAGGATGACGGCGTACATCATCGAGTTGTTCAGGCCCAGCCAGATCACGGCAGGCGGCACCCAGGCCACCGACGGCAGCGACTGGAGGCCGGACAGGATCGGGCCGATCGCCGCGCGCACGAACTTCACCCGCGCCACCAGCAGCCCCAGCGGGGTGCCGATGAGCAGCGCGAAGCAGAAGCCGAGCAGGCCGCGCGAGACGCTGGTCCAGATGTAGCCGAGCAGTTCGCCCTGGAGCCAGGACTGCTGGAGCACGTCCCACACGTCGGACGGGGCGGGCAGCTTGCTCGGGTCGTCGACGATCTCGAAGGAGACCAGGGCCTGCCACACCGCGAGGACCAGCAGAACCGCGACGGTGGGCGGCAGGACCTTCTCGACCAGGGTCTGGCGCAGCGGTGTGCGTCCCTGCTGCACCGACTCCAGTGCGTCCAGGCCCGCCTCCAGACCGGCGAGGTCGCCGCCGTCCTTGGCGGCCCGGTCCCCGGCGGGACGCGTCGTGTCGGTCGTGTCAGTGCTGGCCATGTCGGCGGATCTCCCCACGCAGTTCCTCGGTGATCTCGACGGACAGCTCCGCCACGGCGGTGTCCTCGATGCGGCGCGGCTGCGGGATGCCGACCGTCCACTCGCGCGCCACGCGCCCGGGGCGCGAGGACAGCAGCACCACCCGCTCGGCCAGTCGCACGGCCTCGCGGACGTTGTGCGTCACGAACAGCACGGACAGCTTCGTCTCGCGCCAGATGCGGGTCAGCTCGTCGTGCAGCACGTCCCGCGTGATGGCGTCCAGCGCCGCGAACGGCTCGTCCATCAGCAGCAGCTTGCTCTCCTGGGCGAGCGCCCGGGCCAGCGCGACCCGCTGACGCATACCGCCCGACAGCTCGTGCACCCGCTTGCCGTACGCGCCCTTCAGACGGACGAGCCCGAGCAGCTCCTCCGCCTTGTCGCGGCGCTCGGCCTTGGGCACGCCCCGCAGCCTGAGGGCGAGTTCGATGTTCTTGCCCGCGGTCAGCCACGGGAACAGGGCGTGTTCCTGGAACATCAGGGCCGGCCGCCCGTCCGTGCTGATGCCGCCGGCGCTGGGCCTGTCCAGCCCCGCCACCAGGTTCAGCAGCGTGGACTTGCCGCAGCCGGAGGCGCCCAGGAGGGTGACGAACTCGCCGGGAGCGACATCGAGGGTGATGTCGTCCAGGACGAGCTGCTGCCCGGCGGGGCCCGCGAAGGACTTCGAGACGTGCTCGATCCGGGCGGCGTACGCGGCCGGTTCGGTGCCGTCGGCGGCCTTGGCGAGGGTCGTGGTCGTGGCCATGGTCGTCACCTCCTGGGTGGTCGGATCCGGGCTTACTCGACGCCGAGACCGGCGTCGTCGACCGCGGGCCTGCCCTTGGCCTTGAGGACCTTGTTGAGCAGCGTGAGGTCGTAGATGCCCTTCAGGTCGGGCTCGTCCAGCAGACCGGCCTTCACGGCGTGCTCCGCCTGGGCGTCGAGGGTGGAGGCCAGCGGGTCGTCGGTCAGCTTGATCGACTCCCAGGCCGGGTCCAGCACGTCGGCGGGCAGCGCCTTGCCGGAGTCCTTCTTCAGCTGGGCGTTCGCCGCGGCCTTCGCCTCGTCCGGGTGGGCCGTGATCCACTCGTTGGTGTCCACCGACGCCTTGAGCACCGCCTCCACGGCCTTCGGGTGCTCCTTGAGGAACTTCTGCGACACGATGATGTTCGTGATCACGAACTTCTTGTCGGGCCACAGCGTCGACTCGTCCAGGAGCACCTTGCCGCCCTCGGCGACCAGCTTGGAGGCGGTGGGCTCGGGCACCCAGGCGCCGTCCAGGGAGCCGGACCTGTAGGCGTCCGGGGTGACCTTGTTGTCGCTGCGGACGACCGTCACGTCGCCCTTGCCGCTCTGGGCGTCGACCTTCCAGCCCTGCTCGGCGATCCAGTTGAGGAACGCCACGTCCTGCGTGTTGCCCAGCTGCGGGGTGGCGATCCGCTTGCCCTTGACGTCCTTCAGGGACTTGATCTTGTCCGGGTTCACCACGAGCTTCACGCCGCCCGAGGCCGAACCGCCGATGATGCGCAGGTTCTTGCCGTCGGACTTGGTGTAGCCGTTGATCGAGGGCGAGGGGCCGATCCAGCCGATGTCGATGGAGCCGGAGTTCAGCGCCTCGATCTCGGACGGGCCCGCGTTGAAGACCGCGTACTTGGCCTCGGTGGCGCCCAGTGACTTCTGGAAGAAGCCCTTCTGGTTGGCGACCAGCGCCGTGGCGTGGGTGATGTTGCCGAAGTAGCCGATCCGGACGGAGTCGAGACCGTCGATCTTCTCGGCGCCGTCGGCCACCTTCGCGGTGTCGTCGTCCTTCGCCTCGGAGCCGTATCCGCAGGCGGCCAGGGTGAGCAGGGGAAGGGCGGCTATGACCGCCAGGGTGCGGCGCAGGGCGGTGGTGGCAGGCACGGGAGGTGTTCCTCTCGTTGGCCCGGCTCTCACGCCTGTCGGTTGGTCCGATGTCTCAGGTCGTGGCCGGGAGGTCGGCAGGTCTTCGGCTGTGGGGGGTGAGGGCGCGCGAGCAGTGCGCGTACGTCAGCGCGCACATCGCGCCACTCCGCCCTGCCCGCTGCCGAGGGCACCGCTGCCGACGCGGCCGCCCTCCTTGGCGAACGTGGAGTAGAAGTCGGGGGAGCTCATGCTCAGAAGTCCCACCCGTCGTCGTCGGCCGCGTCCCTGACCGGTTCCGGTGCGGCGAAGGACTCGCCGACCATGCCGGCGGTGAGCGTGGTGCCGTCGCTGGGGTCGATCAGGATGAACGAGCCCGTGCGCCGCGAGTCGGCGTAGGAGTCGGCGGGCAGCGGCTCGGCGGTGCGTATCTTCACGCGGCCGATGTCGTTGGCGACGAGCTGCCCGGGGTGCGGGTGCAGCGACAGGTCGTCCAGCGTGAGCCGGGCCGGGATGTCCTTGACGATCGCCTTGACGGTGCGGGTGCCGTGCTTGAGCAGGACCCGGTGGCCCACGACGAGCGGCGCGTCGGCGACGTGGCAGACGGTGGCCTCGACGTCCTGGCTGGTGGCCGGGGCGTCCTCGCGGGGCACGATCAGGTCGCCGCGGGAGACGTCTATGTCGTCCTCCAGCAGCAGCGTCACCGACTGCGGCGTCCAGGCGGCGTCGACCGGCTCGCCGAGCAGGTCGATCCCGGACACCTTCGAGGTGCGGCCCGAGGGCAGCACGGTGACCTCGTCGCCCACCCGGAAGGTGCCGGCGGCGATCTGGCCCGCGTAACCGCGGTAGTCGGGGTGCTCGGCGGTCTGCGGCCGGATCACGTACTGCACGGGCAGCCGGGCGTGGCAGTGCGCCAGGTCGTGGCTGACCGGGACGGTCTCCAGGTGTTCGAGCACCGTGGGCCCGCCGTACCAGTCCATCACCGCGGAGGCGTCCACCACGTTGTCGCCCTCGAGCGCCGAGATCGGGATCGAGGTGACCTCCGGGACGCCCAGCTCGGTGGCGTACGCCGTGAACTCCTCGGCGATCGCGGCGAACACGGACTCCTTGTAGTCGACCAGGTCCATCTTGTTGACGGCGAGGACGACGTGCGGGACGCGCAGCAGGGCGGCGATCGCGGCGTGCCGGCGGGTCTGCTCGACGACGCCGTTGCGGGCGTCGACCAGGATCACCGTCAGCTCGGCCGTCGAGGCGCCGGTGACCATGTTCCGCGTGTACTGCACGTGCCCGGGGGTGTCGGCCAGGATGAACCGGCGGCGCGGGGTGGCGAAGTAGCGGTAGGCCACGTCGATGGTGATGCCCTGCTCGCGCTCGGCCCGGAGGCCGTCGGTGAGCAGCGCGAGGTCCGGGGCGTCCTGGCCGCGGCTCGCGGAGGCGCGCTCGACGGCCTCCAACTGGTCGGTGAGGACCGACTTGGAGTCGTGCAGGAGACGGCCGACCAGCGTGGACTTGCCGTCGTCGACCGAGCCCGCGGTGGCGAACCGCAGCAGGGTCGTCTCCGACAGCTGCCAGACCGACAGCGGCTCGACGGGTTCAGTGGTGCTGGTCATGTCTAGAAGTACCCCTCGCGCTTGCGGTCTTCCATCGCGGCCTCGGACATCTTGTCGTCGGCGCGGGTGGCGCCGCGTTCGGTGAGCCGGGTGACCGCGATCTCGGCGATGACCTTCTCGATGCTGTCGGCGTCGGAGTCCACGGCGCCGGTGCAGGACATGTCGCCGACGGTGCGGTAGCGGACCCGCCGCTTCTCGATGGTCTCGCCGTCCTTCGGGCCGCCCCACTCACCGGCCGTCAGCCACATGCCGGAGCGGGCGAAGACCTCGCGCTCGTGGGCGTAGTAGATCTGCGGCAGCTCGATGCCCTCGCGGGCGATGTACTGCCACACGTCCAGCTCGGTCCAGTTGGAGAGCGGGAAGACGCGCACGTGCTCGCCGGGGGCGTGCCGGCCGTTGTACAGGTTCCACAGCTCGGGGCGCTGGCGGCGCGGGTCCCACTGGGAGAACTCGTCCCGCAGCGAGAACACCCGCTCCTTGGCGCGGGCCTTCTCCTCGTCGCGGCGTCCGCCGCCGAAGACCGCGTCGAACCTCTGCGCCTGGATCTTCTCGGTCAGCGGCAGCGTCTGGAGGGGGTTGCGGGTGCCGTCCGGGCGCTCCTTGAGCACCCCCCGGTCGATGTAGTCCTGCACGGAGGCGACGTGCAGGCGCAGCCCGTGCCGCTCGACCGTGCGGTCGCGGTAGTCGAGCACCTCGGGGAAGTTGTGCCCGGTGTCCACGTGCAGCAGGGAGAACGGCACGGCCGCCGGGGCGAAGGCCTTCAGCGCCAGGTGCAGCATCAGGATCGAGTCCTTGCCGCCGGAGAAGAGGATCACCGGCCGCTCGAACTCGCCCGCCACCTCGCGGAAGATGTGCACGGCTTCCGATTCGAGGGCGTCGAGGTGGGAGAGGGCGTACGGGCCCGCCGTACCCTCCCGCGCCGCTTCGGCGGTCGTCGTCATGCCAGTCCCCTTTCGGTGAGCAGGGCGTGGACCGCCGCGGCGGACTCCTGAACGGTCTGGTCCTGCGACTCGATGCGCAGGTCGGGCTCGACGGGCTCCTCGTACGGGTCGTCCACCCCGGTGAGCCCCGTCAGCTCACCCGCGGCCTGCTTGGCGTACAGGCCCTTCACGTCGCGCACCGAGCACACCTCGACGGGCGTGGCCACGTGCACCTCGACGTACGCCGTGCCGTTCGCCCCGTGACGGTCGCGCACCGCCTCCCGGCTGTCCGCGTACGGCGCGATCACCGGGACCAGCGCCGTCACACCGTTGCGGGCGAGCAGTTCGGCGACGAAGCCGATGCGCTGCACGTTGGTGTGCCGGTCCGCCCGGTCGAAGCCGAGGCCCGCCGAGAGGAACTCGCGGATCTCGTCGCCGTCGAGCAGTTCGACGCGCCGGCCCTGCTCACGCAGGCGGTCGGCCAGCTCGCGGGCGATGGTGGTCTTGCCGGCGCTGGGCAGCCCCGTGAGCCAGACGGTGGCTCCGGTCGTCACGTGGTTCTCCCTGGAGGTTGATGGTCCGGTGGTCGCCGGTCCGGTGGTGGTCGTCATGTCAGCCGTGCAGTCCGCACTCGGTCTTGGAGCGGCCCGCCCAGCGTCCGGCGCGGGCGTCCTCGCCCTCCAGCACGCGACGGGTGCAGGGCGCGCAGCCCACGGAGGCGTAGCCGTCCGTCAGCAGCGGGTTGGTGAGGACGCCGTGCTCGGTGACGTACGTCTGCACGTCTTCCTGCGACCACTTCGCGATGGGCGAGATCTTCACCTTGCCCCGCTTCTCGTCCCAGCCGACGACCGGCGTGTTCGCCCGCGTCTCGGACTCGTCGCGGCGCAGCCCGGTCGCCCAGGCCTGGTAGCCCTTCAGGCCCTCCTCCAGCGGCTTCACCTTGCGCAGCGCGCAGCACAGGTCGGGATCGCGCTCGTGCAGCCGCGGGCCGTACTCGGCGTCCTGCTCGGCGACGGTCCGGCGCGGGGTGAGGGTGATGACGTTCACGTCCATCACGGCCTCGACCGCGTCGCGGGTGCCGATGGTCTCCGGGAAGTGGTACCCGGTGTCGAGGAACACCACGTCCACGCCGGGCAGGGCGCGGGAGGCGAGGTGGGCGACGACCGCGTCCTCCATGGAGGAGGTCACGCAGAACCGGTCGCCGAACGTCTTCGCCGCCCACTGGAGGATCTCCAGCGCGGTGGCGTCCTCCAGCTCGCGGCCCGCCCGCTCGGCGAGTGCCCTGAGGTCGTCGGTCGTACGTTCTTCCTGAAGCGCCGTCATGTCGGTTCCCCTCCCGTGGAGTCGGGCTGAAGACCTCGGGCGAGCAGCCCGAGGAACTTCAGCCGGAAGGCTCGGTTGCACGCCCCGCATTCCCAGCTGCCGTGGTCCTGCTCGCCCGGACGCAGGTCCTCGTCGCCGCAGTAGGGGCAGTAGAAGGGCGCGGCGCGCTCGCTCACGACAGGGCCTCCTCGGAGGCCCGGGCCGCCCAGGCGGCGAAGCGCTCGCCGTCCTCGCGCTCGGCCTGGAAGCGCTTCAGCACGCGCTCCACGTAGTCCGGCAGCTCCTGGGCCGTGACCTTCAGGCCGCGCACCTTGCGTCCGAAGCCGGCGTCCAGGCCGAGGGCGCCGCCCAGGTGCACCTGGTAGCCCTCGACCTGCTCACCGTGCTCGTCGAGCATCAGCTGGCCCTTGAGGCCGATGTCCGCGGTCTGGATGCGGGCGCAGGCGTTCGGGCAGCCGTTGAGGTTGATGGTGAGGGGCTCGTCGAAGTCCGGGAGGCGGCGCTCCAGCTCGTCGATGAGCGAGGCGCCGCGCGCCTTGGTCTCGACGATGGCGAGCTTGCAGAACTCGATGCCGGTGCAGGCCATGGTGCCCCGCCGGAAGGTGGAGGGCCTGGCGGTGAGGTCCAGCGCCTCCAGGGACTCGACCAGCGAGTCGACCTGGGCCTCCTCGACGTCGAGGACGATCATCTTCTGCTCGACCGTGGTGCGCACCCGGCCCGAGCCGTGCGCCTCGGCGAGGTCGGCGACCTTGGTCAGGACCGTGCCGTCGACGCGGCCCACGCGCGGGGCGAAGCCGACGTAGTAGCGCCCGTCCTTCTGCCGGTGCACGCCGATGTGGTCGCGCCAGCGGCTGGTGGGCTCGGCCGGTGCCGGGCCGTCGGTCAGCTTCCGCTTCAGGTACTCGTCCTCCAGCACCTGGCGGAACTTCTCCGCGCCCCAGTCGGCGACCAGGAACTTCAGGCGGGCGCGGTTGCGCAGCCGCCGGTAGCCGTAGTCGCGGAAGATGGAGATGACGCCCTCGTAGACGTCGGGCACGTCGTCGATCGGCACCCAGGCGTTCAGCCGCACACCCAGCTTGGGGTTGGTGGACAGGCCGCCGCCGACCCACAGGTCGAAGCCCGGCCCGTGCTCGGGGTGCTCGACGCCGACGAAGGCCACGTCGTTGATCTCGTGCACCACGTCGAGGACCGGCGACCCGGAGATCGCGGTCTTGAACTTGCGGGGGAGGTTCGAGTACGCCGGGTTGTTCAGCACCCGGCGCTTCATCTCCTCCAGCGCGGGTGTGCCGTCGATGATCTCGTCCTCGGCGATGCCCGCCACGGGGGAGCCGATCATCACGCGGGGGGTGTCGCCGCAGGCGGTCACCGTGGACAGGCCGACGCCCTCCAGGCGGTTCCAGATCTCCGGCACGTCCTCGATCCGGATCCAGTGGTACTGGACGTTCTGCCGGTCGGTGATGTCGGCCGTGCCGCGCGCGAACTCCTGCGAGATCTCACCGACGACGCGCAGCTGAGCGGTGGTCAGCGCGCCGCCGTCGATGCGGACGCGGAGCATGAAGTAGCGGTCGTCCAGCTCCTCCGGCTCCAGCACGGCCGTCTTGCCGCCGTCGATACCCTGGCGGCGCTGGGTGTACAGGCCCCACCAGCGCATACGGCCGCGCAGGTCACCCGGGTCGATCGAGTCGAAGCCGCGCTTGGAGTAGATCGTCTCAATACGTGTCCGAACGTTGAGACCGTCGTCGTCCTTCTTGGTCTGCTCGTTGCCGTTGAGCGGAGTGAAGTGCCCGGCCGCCCACTGGCCCTCGCCGCGGTGACGGCTCACCTTGCGGCGCGGGGTCGCGGCGGCGGGGTCGGCTGGGGTGGCGGCCATGGTGGACACGTCCTTTGAAAGACAGGCGAAATGCGGCTCTGACCTGCGCGCATGGCGCATGGCACTACGTGGGGGTACAGGAGGCATGCGTGCGCGTCATTGCGCGGGCGCGAGGGAAATGCGGGGAATCCGAAGGTGCTGGAGGGTGCTCTCAGCGGCCCGGACAGATGGCGCTGGACATGCGGCCGAGGTCGACGTGCCGCCGACTCACCAAGGCAATTCCAGTTCCAGACATGACGGAAGCGTGGCACGGCGATCTGTTGCTGGTCCAGCTTAATCCAAAATGTGGACACCCTAGTCTCGTGAAGTGAGACAAGGGTGTCGTTGGTCACACGGCGGTGCCCAGGGTGCTCGGAGGGCCGAAAACAGATGTGTCGGCGCAGTTCAGGCGGGGAAAGCCCCGGGCCACGGCCCCGGAGTGGCGACGTCCGCCTCCTCCTCCACCTTGGTGTCGAACAGGCGGAAGCCGCGACGCTGGTAGTTGGCCATGGCGTGCTCGCCGTCCTTGCTGCACGTGTGCAGCCACACCCGCTTGGTGGTGGCCAGCCCCGGCCAGCGCTCCGCCAGGTCCCACGCCCGGGCGGTGCCGTGGGAGAGGAGGTGGCCGCCGATGCGCCGACCGCGGAAGGCCGGGATCAGGCCGAAGTACTCGATCTCCACGACCCCGTCGTCGCCGGGCGTCAGCTCCACGAATCCGGCGGGCGTGCCCCGGTCGTGGGCGACCCAGGTCTCCACACCCGGCCGCTCCAGGTGTTCCCGCCACCGCGCGTGGCTCCAGCCGAGCCGGTCCGTCCAGTGGATGTCGCCGCCCACCGAGGCGTACAGGAAGCGGCTGAACTCGGGGGAGGGCACCTCGGCGCGGACGATCCGGACGTCCCCCTCCGGCGCGGCGGCCGGCAGCAGATCGGTGGGCGCCGTCTGCTCCAGGGACCACGTGGTCACGGCGATGTTGGTCATGCCGGTCAGGGAATCATCCGCTCCGCGGATCTGTCGATCCCCGCCCGGGGCGGTGCGGGGCCGACCGGGCGGTCAGTCGAGCGCGTCCTCGATCGACGCCAGCGGCAGCGCGAACAGCATGCGGCCCGACTGGGACCAGACCTCGCCGGTCCGCGCCCAGTACGACATCGAGCCCGCCCGGCCGCTCCAGCACTGCTGCGACCGGTCCGCCCCGCACTCCGCGGCCCGGGCGCCCTCCGTGTCCTGGCGCCACAGGGTCCCGCGTCCGTCCTGTCCGCCGGCCGCGCGTCCCAGATACCACTCGGAGCGGGTCGCGCCGGGCGGCCGGTACGAGAGCACGCCGCCGACCTCGGCCGCCCCGGTCTCGTACGCCTCGACCGCGTTCACATGGCCGGAGGAGTCCGTGACGGGCAGTCCGGTGCGGTCGGGGTCCGTGGCCGTGCGCAGCGGGTAGCGCCACAGCCGGGTGGGCCGGTCGCCGTCCGCGCTCACGTGCTCGGTGGCCACCAGGCTGTCGGGGGCGGTGCCGCGGTCCAGGGAGATCGCGCCGGGGCGGGCCGCGGTGTCGCTGTCGGGGAGCCGGTACGTGGCGACGGCGGGCAGCACGTAGCGGTAGCCGCCCGCCGCCCAGCCGCCGGGCACCCGCCCGACGGCGTCCGCGGCGGTGGTGGCGCGCTGCACCCGGTCCACGTCGTACACGTACAGCGCGTCGCGGTCCCCGGCGGCGGTGGTGACCAGCAATTTGTCCTGGTACCAGACCATTCCGGTGACGGGGGAGGCGAGCCCCCGGTAGTCGTGGCCGCCGTCGACCGGGACGGCGAGGAGTGCCGAGGTGTAGCCGAGCCGGCCGGGGTCGTCGGCGTCGACGAAGGAGACCCGGGCGAGGCCGCCCTGGGGGGTGCCGTCGTCGCGGGACCAGGCGGAGAGGATGACGCGGTGGGTGCCCCAGCGGCCGTCCCCGTCGGCGTCCCCGGAGGTGGTGACCGCACCGGGGAGCCAGCCGTCGGTGTCGGCCTCGTCCCAGCAGTAGGCGCGGGTGGCGGCGGGGGAGACCGGCAGCGCCTCGCGCTCCCCGGCCGTGCAGTCGGCGGCGTCGCGCAGGGTGTGGTCGGCGGATGCGAGGACGGTGTCGACGCCCACCGGGTCGCCCATCGCGGCGGAGAGCCGGTCGAGCCAGGCCTTCGGCACCCGGTGCTCGGACAGGCGCAGCGCGTCGGTCTCGGCGGCGGAGGTGAGGGGCTTGAGGGCGCCGGGGTCGTCGGCGACCGTGGCCTGGGAGGCGCTGATCAGCGTGGCGGCGCCGGTCAGGGCGAGCGCCGCACCGGTCAGGGCCGCGCGCAGCGCCCTGCCCCGTCTGCGCCGGCGGTGTCTGCCGCGCTGCTTCATAGAACCTCCACGGACACCCGGACCAACTGCGCTCGACGGTGGTCGCGTTGACCGAGGAGCGGATGGGGCGGTCCATCAAGGATGCTACGACAGACGGACGGCCCGGCGGACGCAGACGATGCAAATTTGCGAAATCAACCCGCCTTCACGACCATCCGGGCCGCGATCCCGCCCCACGGCGGGACGTTCACCCCGGCCGGGGCCGCCCCTGCGACGGGCGACGGGAGCCGGGAGCCGGGAGCCGGGCGCCGGGTGGCGGGCGGCGGGGCGCCGCAGGCGGTGAGGAACACTCCCCGGGGGCGGGTCCCGTCACGGCACGCCCAGCGACGCCCGCCCCTCCGTCACCGTCGGTGCCGTGGAGTGGGGGAGGAGGTCGCGGGGATCGGTCGGGAGGAGGAGTTCGATCTCCGCGTCCTCGCAGAAACGATACGGCCGGTGTTCCAGGTACGCCCCGAGATACCTCCGCACCCGCGACATCTCGGCCCGTACCGTCACCGTGCGGGCCGGGTCGCCGAACATCTCCTCGGCCAGCGCGGCGGCGCTGCGGCCACCCCGGTGCACCGCCAGCAGGTACAGCAACTCCGCGTGCCGCGGGCTCAGTTCCCGCGCCCAGTCCTCCGCGCCGCCCAGCACCCGCACCGACCAGCGGCGCGGCTGCCCGAGGTCCAGCACGATCCGGGTGACGCCCTGCGGCCCCGGCCCGGCCGCGGCCCGCACCAGCCAGCCCTCGGCCAGCGGCTCCACCGTGCACGCCCCGAACGCCGGCAGCCACCGCGTCCCCGCCTCCGGCGACTTGGGCAGCACCACCCGGTCCAGGAACGGCATCCCCGTCACCGCCGCCGTCCAGCCGTCCCGGTCCGCCACCAGCGCCCGCCCGCCGACCCGGGCCAGCACCGGCGCCGCCACCGCCCGCAACCGCTCCAGCGACCGCGTGTGCAGCTCCCTGAGCCGGGCCTCGGCCAGCTTGGCCACCGAGTCCACCCACGCCAGCGTCGCCGGGTGCATCGTCTCCAGCGGCCCGCTGACGTCGACCACACCGAGCAGCCGCCCGCTGCGCGGGTCGGTGATCGGGGCCCCGGCACAGGTCCAGGTCGCCTGGGACCGCACGAAGTGCTCGGAGGCGAAGACCTGTACGGGCCGCCGGGTGACCGCCGGTGTCCCCAGCCCGTTGGTGCCGACCACCTCCTCCCGCCAGTCCGCCCCGAGTTCGAAGCCGAGCCCGTCGGCCCGGCGCAGCACCCGCGCGCTGCCCTCCCGCCACAGCACCCGGCCGTCCTCGTCCGCGACCACCATGATGTGGTGGGCCACGTCCGCGACCGACAGCAGTGCCTCCCGCAGTACCGGCAGCACATGCCGCAGCTCGGAGGCCTCGCGCCGCCGGCGGATCTCCTCCGGGGACAGCAGCCCGGAGCGGAAGTCGTGCTCCGGGTCGACGCCGCTGCGCAGCATCCGGTCCCAGGACTGCTCGATCACCGGACGCGGTGCCACCGGGGCCCGCCCGCCCGAGAGTCTCGCGGAGCGGACCTCGCTGAGCATCCGGGCCGCGCCTGCCGTGTCGACGGCGGCGAACCGCATCACGTCCATGGGCGAGAGCGCCACGGGACCTCGTCCTTCCGGAAGCCGAATGTTCGTCTCATACTGACCGGTTGCCCACGCCCCGTGGGCACGGTCCGCGCACAGCCGACCGCAAGTTGCAACCCCCTGCAACCCTGGTGGACGGCTTCGCGGGTGTCCAAACTTGAACCACGCCGTCCCGAGCGGCGTACGCGGCCTGAACAGGCCCGTGTGGCGGGGGTGGTGCCGTGTCGGCGCAGCACCACCCCCGCGCCACGCGGCGCCGCTCAGGACACCGGGCGGGCCCGCTCCACCACCGACGCCAGGTCCAGCGTCGGCGGCAGGGTACCGAAGGCCGCGCCCCCGTCGCCGCCCAGCCGGGAGGCGCAGAACGCGTCGGCGACCTCCGGCGGCGCGTACCGCACCAGCAGCGCGCCCTGCAGCACCAGCGCCAGCCGCTCCGCCAGCAGCCGGGCCCGCCCCTCGGCGGACGCGAGGTCGGCCAGGTCCGTCAGCAGGTCCCCGATCGCCGCGTCCAGCCGGTGATCGGCCCCGCGCGCCGCGCCCACCTCCGTCAGATACGCGTCCAGCGCCGCCGGTTCGCGCCCCAGCGCCCGCAGCACGTCCAGCGCCTGCACGTTCCCGGCGCCCTCCCAGACCGAGTTCAGCGGCGACTCGCGCACCAGCCGGGGCAGGCCGGACTCCTCGACGTACCCGTTGCCGCCCAGGCACTCGGCCGCCTCCACCACCACCGGCGCACACCGCTTGGTCACCCAGTACTTGGCCGCCGGGACCGCCAGCCGCAGCAGCGCCCGCTCCCGCTCGTCACCGCCCTCGGCGGCGTCGCCGGCCGCCGCGAGCCGCAGTCCGAGCGTCGTGGCCGCCTCCGACTCGACCGCGAGGTCCGCGAGGACGTTGCGCATCAGCGGCTGGTCGACCAGCTTCGCGCCGAAGGCCTCCCGGTGCGCGCAGTGGTGCACCGCCTGGGCCACCGCCTGCCGCATCAGGCCCGCCGAGCCCAGCACGCAGTCCAGCCGGGTCGCCGCCACCATGCCGATGACGGTGGCCACCCCGCGCCCCTCGGCGCCGACCCGGCGCGCCCAGGTCCCGGCGAACTCGACCTCGGCGGAGGCGTTGGACCGGTTGCCCAGCTTGTTCTTGAGCCGCTGGATCAGGAACACGTTGCGGGTGCCGTCCGCCAGCACGCGCGGCACCAGGAAGCAGGTCAGCCCCCCGGGAGCCCGCGCCAGCACCAGGAAGCCGTCCGACATCGGCGCCGAGCAGAACCACTTGTGCCCGGTCAGCTCGTACGCCCCGTCCTCGGCCAGCGGCCGTGCCGACGTGGTGTTCGCCCGTACGTCGCTGCCGCCCTGCTTCTCCGTCATGCCCATCCCGAAGAGCACCCCGGCCTTCAGGTGGGCCGGCCGCAGCTCACGGTCGTAGACCCGGGACGTCAGCCGGGGCTCCCACTCCGCGGCCAGCTCGGGGTCGGCGCGCAGGGCCGGCACCGCCGCGTGGGTCATCGACAGCGGACAGCAGTTGCCCGCCTCCACCTGGGTCCACATCAGGAACGCCGCCGCGCGCCGCACGTGTCCGCCCGGCCGCGACCGGGCGTCGGTCAGGCCCGCCGAGACGCCCTTGCCGAGCAGCCGGTGCCAGGCCGGGTGGAAGTCGACCTCGTCGACGCGGTGGCCGTAGCGGTCGTGGGTGCGCAGGACCGGCGGGTTGCCGTCGGCCTGTGCGCCCCACTCCTGGGTCTGGAAGGACCCGCAGCTCCGGCCGAGCCCCGACAGCTCGGCGAGTGCCTCCTCGCGCGGCCCCGCCGCCAGATGCCGCCCGACCGCCTCCGTCAGGACCCGGTCGGAGGTGAAGACGTCGTAACCGCTCAGCGGCGGCGCCTGATTCGTCACGGTGTGGGTACTGCCTGCCATGACCGTGAACCTACCGTGCCGCGGGACCCCGGCGGGCCGGGACCGCGGCGGCGGGCCTCCGCGGATGAGTCGCACCCCCGGCGCCGGATACCTTTAGGGCGTGCAGCCAGCAAGTGACTCCCCCGAACGGCCCTCGGGCCGGCTCCACCGTGCCCGGGTCCTGTACCGGAACGTCTCCAAACGCAGGACCGCCTGGCTGCTGCTCAAGGACACGGTCAACTCGTGCATGGAGTACCGCATCCTCGGCCTGGCCGCCGAGGCCGCGTTCTTCACCCTGCTCTCGGTGCCGCCCCTGCTGCTGAGCCTCCTCGGCCTGCTCGGTTACGTGGACTCCTGGATCGGCGCCGACACCACCGAGAGCCTGCGCGCAAACATCCTGGACGCCTCCCGCGCCGTGCTCTCCGAGAAGGGCGTCAAGCAGATCACCGAGCCGATCCTGGACGACGTGATGAAGGGCGGGCGGCCCGACGTGATCTCCATCGGCTTCCTGTTCGCCCTGTGGTCGGGCTCCCGCGCGGTGAACGTCTTCATAGACACCATCACCGTGATGTACGGCCTCGACGGCGTCCGGGGCATCGTCAGGACCCGCCTGATGGCGTTCCTGCTGTTCATCGTGGCCCTGCTGATCGGCTCGGTCGCGCTGCCGCTGATGGTGGCGGGACCGGACGCCGTGGTGCGGGTCGTGCCCTGGTCGACGACGGTCGTCCAGGTGCTGTACTGGCCGGTGGTGATCATCCTGTCGGTGGCGTTCCTGACCACGCTGTACCACGTGTCGGTGCCCGTGCGCTCCCCGTGGATCGAGGACGTCCCCGGCGCGCTGGTCGCCCTCGCCATGTGGGTCCTGGGCAGCTTCCTGCTGCGCATCTACCTCACCAGCACCGTCGAGGGCCCGACCATCTACGGCTCGCTCGCCGCGCCCGTGGCGGTGCTGCTGTGGATCGGTGTGTCCGCGTTCGCGGTGCTCGTGGGGGCCGCGGTCAACGCGGCCATCGACCGGGTGTGGCCGGCCGCCGCGACCGCCGCCGCCCGCGAGGCCAACGAACGGCTGCGCCAGGCCCAGGTCGCCGAGTACGTGGCCCGCACCGCCGCGCACGGCGAGGGCGACCCCGACATGCCCTCCGAGTTCCCCGAGCGCTGGTCCCGCTTCCTGCCCCCCGAGGACGTCACGGCCCGTCTGCGCACCCACCCGAAGAGCCCGCCCCCGGCGCACCGCGCCCACCCCGACAACCACCACGACCACGAGGACGACGGCCGCGGCCACGATCACGGCCACGGCCACGGCCACGACAAGCCCGAGGCCTCCTAGCGGGACGCCACGGCCGGACGGCGCGAGGAGGCCCGGGACACCCCCGGTGAACGGGCCACGGGCCGGACCGGGACACTGGCACCGTGGACGCACTCGCCGGACTTCTGGAGGGTCCCCGGGCCCGCGGCGCCTTCATGATCCGTGCCTGCTTCGACCCGCCCTGGGCCGTGCGTATCGAGGACGGGGCGCCGCTGACCGTGATGCTGATGGTCCGCGGCGACGCCTGGATCCTGCCCGACGCGGGGGAGCGGCTGCGCCTGGGGCCCGGTGACCTGGCCATCGCGCGCGGCCCCGACCCGTACGTGTGCGCCGACGACCCCGCCACCGCCCCGCAGGCGGTCATCCTGCCGGGCGGCGTGTGCAGTTACCCCGACGGACGCCCTCTCAACGGCTCGATGGACCTCGGCGTACGCACCTGGGGCGACCGCCCCGACGGCGAGGCGGTCCTCCTCATCGGCACCTACCTGGTCCGCGGCGAGATCGGCGGACGCCTCCTCGACGCGCTGCCGCCGCTGCTGTCCCTCACCTCCGCCGCGTGGGACAACCCCCTCACCCCGCTGCTGACGACGGAGGTCACGCGGGACGAGCCGGGCCAGGAGGTGGTCCTGGACCGGCTCCTGGACCTCCTGGTCATCGCCGCGTTGCGGGCCTGGTTCGCCCGGCCCACGGCCGAGGCACCGGCCTGGTACCGGGCGATGGGCGACCCGGTCGTCGGCCGGGTGCTGCGGCTGCTCCAGGACGACCCGGCGCACCCCTGGACCGTCGCGTCCCTCGCCGCCGAGGCCGGGGTCTCCCGCGCCGCGCTCGCCCGGCGCTTCACCGACCTGGTCGGCGAACCGCCCATGGGGTACCTCACCGGCTGGCGCCTCGCCCTGGCCGCCGACCGGCTGCGGGACACCGAGGACACCCTCGCCGCGATCGCCCGCCGGGTCGGCTACGGCAGCGCGTTCGCCCTGTCCACCGCCTTCAAGCGGGAGTACGGCGTCAGCCCGCAGGAGTACCGGACCCGGGGCCCGGCGTAACCTGGCACCCGTGTACGCGCAGCGGGCGTCCCGGCTGGCCGGCGCGGTCGTGTGGACCAACACCCCGACCGGGGACGGCCCCGTGCGGGTCCTTCCCGACGGCTGCATGGACCTGCTCTGGTACGACGGCCGGCTGCTGGTCGCGGGCCCCGACACCCGCGCCCACGTCACCGACGGCGCCCCGGGCACCTGGGCCGGTGTCCGCTTCCACCCCGGCACCGCGCCCGCCCTGCTGGGCGTCCCCGCCGAGGCACTGCGCGACCGGCGCGTCGACCTCACCGACCTCTGGCCGGCCACCCGCGCCCGGCGCCTGGCCGCCCGGGTGAACGCGGCCCCCGACCCGGCGACCGGCCTGGAGGAGGCCGCCCTGAGCCGCGCCGCCGAGACCGGACCGCCCGACCCGCTGCCGGGCCGGATCGTCGCCGCCCTGGACGCGGGCCGCCCGGTCGCCGCGACCGCCGACGCGCTCGGCATCACGGCCCGTACGCTGCACCGGCACTGCCTGGCGGCCTTCGGCTACGGACCCAAGACGCTGGCCCGCGTCCTGCGCCTGCAACGCGCCCTCGCCCTGGCCCGGGAGGGCACGCCCCTCGCCGAGACGGCCGCCCGGACCGGCTTCGCGGACCAGGCGCACCTGACGCGGGACGTACGCGAGCTCGCGGGCCTGCCGCCCGCCGAGCTCCTGGGCGGTCGGCGGGCCCCGTCCGGATCGGGCCGGAGTCAGGCCGACGGCGCGAACAGGGCCACGCCGTGGCCGTCCGGGTCGCCGACGACGGCGTAGCGCTGCCCCCAGGGGGCGTCCCAGAGCGTCCGCTCGCCGTGGCAGCCGGCACCCGTCAGCTCCGTGTAGAAGGCGTCCACCTCGGCGGGCGTGTCGCACAGCAGGGCGAGCGAGTGCCGTCCGCCACCGGCCGGCGGTTCCCCACCGGGGGTGAAGGAGCGGACGGACTCCTCGGTGTCCAGGAGCAGCCGGATGCCGTTCGGCGACGGCGCCCCCGACCACCACGTGGACGTGGGCGGCTGACCCCGCTACGCCGTGAAGGCGGCCACCGTGTCCAGCCCCGCCTGCCGCAGCGTCCGGTGCACGGACGGGCGGGCTCCGCGCACGGTGAGGGCGACCGGCTCCGGCGTCCGGGTCACCGTCCGCAGCAGAGCGTAGGCGCAGGCCAGATCGATGTGCTCCAGGCCGCTCATCTCCAGGGTCCAGGCCCCCGGCTCCCGCAGCCGCGGGTCGAGGAGCAGCTCCTCCAGCAGGCCCAGCGCGGGGGCGTCCAGGTCCCCGGAGAAGGCCAGCACCGCCCGCCGTCCGTCGGCCTCGGCGATTCTCACGGGTGCGTCCGTCACGGCAGCCTCCTCGGTGGCACGATGCGGCCCGCGTGACCTCCATTGTCCCCCAGCCGCGACCCCGAGGGCGTCCCGGAATAGATCAGGGCGGCCCGGCGCTGAGCGTTGAGCGGTACGAGAGTGCGGCGAAGGGCTGGTGGGCGCATGCGGTCAGGCCAGACGAACCCCGTGGTCAGGACGGTTCACGGCGCGGTACGCGGCAGGTACGAGCACGGCGTCGCCGTGTTCCGGGGCATCCCCTACGCGGCGCCCCCCTTCGGACCGGGCCGGTTCCGCCCGCCCGTACCTCCCGAGCCCTGGGACGGCGTCCGCGACGCGGGCTCCTTCGGTCCCACGGCGCCCAAACCGCCGTACTCCGAGGCCTTCGCCCGGTACCTCTCCGATCCCGCGATCCCCGGCGACGACTGCCTCAACCTCAACGTCTGGACCCCCGAGCCCGGCCCCGGCGCCCGTCTGCCGGTCCTGGTCTGGCTGCACGGCGGCGCCCTGACCAGGGGATCCTCCGCCGTACCGGTCTACGACGGCCACACCTTCGCCCGGGACGGCGTGGTCTGCGTGTCGATCAACTACCGACTGGGAGTGGAGGGCTACGGCCTGTTCCCGGACGCCCCCGCCAACGCCGGCCTCCGCGACCAGATCGCCGCCCTCCAGTGGGTGCGGGACTGCATCGCGGCCTTCGGCGGCGACCCCGACCGGGTCACCGTCGCCGGCCAGTCCGCGGGCGCCATCAGCACCGGCGCGCTCCTCGCCGCACCGGCGGCCCAGGGCCTGTTCCGGCGGGCCGTGCTCCAGAGCGGCGCACCCGAGGCCTTTGACCGGGACAAGGTGCGGCGCATGGTCCGCCGCATGGCCTCCCGCCTGAAGATCCCCGCCACCGCCGAGGCCTTCGCCGCCGCCGACCGCGACCAGCTGCTGCGGGTCCAGGCCGAGGTGGGCAGGTTCAGCAGCCCCGTGCTAGGCGGTCCCGGCTTCGGCCTCGTCGTCGACGGCGACGTGCTGCCCCGCGACCCGCTGGAGGCGCTCGTCGACGGCGACGCGGCACGGGGCGTGGACCTCATGATGGGCTGGACCCGCGACGAGTACCGGCTCTGGCTGGTCCCCGGCGGGCTCGTCGAACGCGTCGACCGGCTCGGCGCGGTGGCCCTCGCGGGCGCCCGAGCCCGCTGCCACTGCGGCAATGAGGTGCTCCGCGGCTACCGCGCGCTGCGCCCCGACGCGGGGGCCGCCGAGACCGTGGGCCAGCTGGTCACCGACCACCTGCTGCGCATCCCGATGCACCGCCTGGCCGACGCGCGGCCCGGATCCTCGCATCTCTACGAGTTCGCCTGGCCGTCCAACCTGCCCGACCTCGGCGCCTGCCACGCCCTGGAACTGGGCTTCGTCTTCGACTCCGGCGACGGGCCCGACGCGCGCAGGCTCGCGGGCCAGGGAGCGCCGCAGGAGCTGGCCGACGCGATGCACGGGGCGTGGGTCCGCTTCGCCGAGACCGGCGACCCCGGCTGGGCCCCCTGGGACGCCACCCACCCCGTGCGGGTCTTCGGGGACGGCGCCCCGCACACGGCCGTCGGCCCGCTCGACGCGGAGTACGACCTGTGGAAGGCCGACGTCACCGGGCCCCGAGGAACGCGGCCCAGGCGTCTGGTCCGACGGTGAGGTGTCCCTGCGGGGCTTTGGAGTCGCGGATGTGGATGGCGGTGGGTTCGACGGCGACCTCGACGCACTGCCCGCCTTCGCTGCCGCTGTAGGTCGACTTGAACCACTCGAGTGCGGTGTCGCTCATGCTTCTCCCAGAAGACGGTCCAACAGGGCCCTTGATTCCTCGGTGTTGAGGGCCTGCGTCCGCAGCATCGCATACTTCTGAGTCAGGATCCCCACCCCCTCGGGGTCGGCGATCAGCTGGCTGCCACGCTGGGTCTCCATGTAGGCGAGCCGCTGGTACTCGGGCGTCTCCATCAGAACGAACGCTCCGTCGAGTCCGGCATGCGAAGTGCGTCCGAGCGGCAGTACTTGGAGCGTGATCCCCGGCATCTCCGCGTGTTCGCGCAGCTTCTGAATCTGTTCTGCGTAGACCTCCCTGCCACCCAGTCGGTCTCGCAGGGCGGCTTCCCAGATTACGAAGCTGGTGGTGGGCGGCACTTTGCGATGCAGGATCTCCTGGCGGTCCATGCGGGTCGCCACCCGCAGTTCAATCTCGTCCGCCTCGTAAACGGGAACGCGGCTGCGGAAGACCGCTCGCGCGTAACCCTCCGTCTGGAGCTGGCCGGGCACGGCCAAATTGTCGTAGACGGAGATGGCGATGGCCTCCCGCTCCCGGTCCAGGAACTCCTCCGCCCACAGCGGGACCAGATCCACCTCCGGCATCTTGCTCAGGGCAATCGACAACGCCCCCTTGGTCCCCAGGAGTTCGTCGAGCTGCTCGGCGAGATCCGGCTTCAGGGGGCGGCGGCCCTGTTCGATCGAGGCGATCTGCTGCTCGCCGATGACGAAGCGTTCGCCCAGGGACCGTTGGGTGTGCCCCGCCGCCTGCCGGTAGAGGGCGAGCAGCGCGCCCACCATCTTCATCGCGGAGGCGTTCCTCCGTGTCGTGGTGCCCATGAGGTCGAACTCCCCACCCGCGCGCGTACGTTCACCATCGCGCACCCGTACAGACCGCCTGTACGGCCATGCGCACTGCCCCATCATGACCACGGAGCGTGACCCTCGTCATGTGAACAACGAAACTCCACCCTCGTCCCCACGTGAGCGCTTCTACCGCCGTGAGCGCCGGTCCGTCCCCGCCGCGCGGGCGTTCGCGAGGGAGACGCTCGCCGACTGGGGAGTGCGCGGGCGCGCGGACGACGTGCTGCTCTGCGTCAGTGAACTGGCGACCAACGCCCTGGTGCACGGCGTACCGCCCGGCCGGGGCTTCCTGCTGCGGCTGTGGCCGCTGCCCTGCGGGGACGGCGTACGCGTCGAGGTCCACGACAGCGGGGGCGGGGTACCGGCCGTACCCCTGGGTCCGGACGGGTCGGACGAGGGCGGGCGCGGGCTGCTGCTGGTGTCGGAGGTGGCGGACGAGTGGGGCGTGACGGAGCGGGAGCCCGGCAAGGTCGTGTGGTTCGAGTGTTCCGTCCGGGTGGACTGACGGGGCAGCCCGTCTGCCCCCGGGGACCTTCACCGGATCTCCACGCTCCGTCACCTGCGACGGGTCAGGCCCAGCAGCCGTTCACGGTCGCCGCGAGGCCGTCCAAGGCGTCCTTGATGTCGCTCGGGGCGGCCGTCGAGTTGTTCTCGATGAAGGAGAAGATCCGCCAGTCGCCGTCGTCGGTGCGGGTGACACCGCTCAGGGCGATCGCTCCGGTGAGCGTGCCGGTCTTCGCCTGCACCTTGCCGACGGCGCACTGGGAGTTGGGGTCGTCGAAGCGTCCCCACTCCGGGCCGAGGCTCGCCCCGGCCTCGCCCGCGACCGGCAGTCCCTCCAGGATCGAGCCCAGGGCGGGGGACTCCGTGATCGCGTCCAGGAGCTGCGCCAGCGTCGCCGCCGGGATGCGGTCGGCCCGGGAGAGGCCGCTGCCGTCGTACATCTCGAAGTTGTCGAGGGAGATGCCGTACGAGCTGAGCACCTGGCGGACCAGCGCGGTGCCGGCCTCGAAGGTCCCCGGCTTGCCCAGCTCCACGGCGGTCATCCGCAGCAGGGTCTCGGCGATGTTGTTGTCGCTGGTCTTGAGCATCTTCTTGACGACCTCGGACAGCGGCGCCGACTTGTGCTGCGCCACCGGGACGTCGGACTGCTTCGCCGTCGCGCGGGCCACCTCGCCGGTGACGGTGACGCCCTCGGCGGCGAGCTTCTTCGCGAAGACCTTGCCCGCGTCGATCGAGGTGTCCTGGACGGCGGCGCCGTCGACGACGAGCGAACGCACCGGTGCGACCTCGGTGGGGTAGTAGCCCTCGTTCCAGCCCTCGGCGAGGCTCGGGTCGGCGAACAGGCTGTCGTCCACCCGGACCTGGACGTCGGTCCGGCCCGCAGCCCGGAGCCCGTCGGCGGCCGTCCTGGCCAGCTCGGCGACGTCCTCGCTCGTCAGGGTGCGGTCACCGCCGCCGACGAGGGTGAGGGTGCCCTCGCCGTACACGACCTTGGTGGTGAACTCGTGGTTCGCGCCCAGCAGCGTCAGGGCCGTGGTGGCCGTGACGAGCTTGGCGTTGGAGGCCGGCATGAGCGCGGTGGAGCCGTTGTGGTCCCACAGGGCGGTGTCCGAGTCGGCGTCGAGCACGACGCCGCTGACGTCGGTGCCCAGACGCGCGTCGGCGAGGCGCTCGTCGAGGTTCTTCACCAGCTGCGCGTCGTCGGCGGCGAGGTCGTCGACCGAGACACCCCGGGCCTGCGGGGCGCCGTCGTCGGCGGCGAAGGCGGACGTGCCGGCCAGCGTGGCGGAGGCCACGGGCACGGCCATGGCGAGCACGAGGGCCCGGCGTGCGCCGATGCGGCTCACTCTCGCCTTGCGGTGCCTGCGCCGTCCGCCCGGGGCGAAGGTGTTGGTGGGGGTTTCGTCTGGCGTACCAGTCATGAAGTGAAGTCCAAAGATCGGTTACTTCTTCTGTGGGGGTGAAGCCCTGGGCACGCTACCAGCCGTCATATGAAGGGCTGGGACTAAAAATTGACGGTGTGTGAAAGTCCTGCGACCGAACGACGCGACGGTGCCCGGGTACCTCCGCAAAGGCCCGCTTTCCCCAGGTCGAAGGGGTGGTTCCGGTGCCCTTCAGTCCCCCGGGACGCGGACCTTCGGGGCATCGCCCCGCCACCGAGTACTTGGCGCACGCCGTCCGGTCATTGTGGGGGCAGGACCCGGGCGATCGACGCGATCGTCTCCGGACCCACCCGGCAGCAGCCGCCGACCAGTCGGGCCCCGCGCTGCCGCCAGCCCCGCACCCGCTCGGCCGCGAACGAGGACCGCCCCCGCCAGCTCCGGGACACCGCGTCCCACGTCTCTCCGCTGTTGGGATACGCGACGACCGGCTTGCCGGTGACGCGGGCGGCGGTCTCCACCGCCCCGGACACGTCCTCGGGGGCGCAGCAGTTGACACCCACCGCGACCACCTCCGCCGCGTCGGCGGCCAGGGCGAAGGCCTCCTCCAGCGGCTGACCGGCGCGCGTGCGGTCCCCGGCGACCGTGTACGACAGCCAGGCGGGCACGCCCAGCCCGCGCACCGCCCGCAGCAGCGCCGCCGCCTCGTCGGTGTCCGGGACCGTCTCCAGCGCGAGGACGTCGGGCCGCGCCGCGGCCAGCACCTCCAGGCGGGGGCGGTGGAAGCGCTCCAGCTCGGCCACCGCGAGACCGTACCGCCCCCGGTACTCGGAGCCGTCCGCGAGCATCGCCCCGTACGGGCCCGCCGACGCCGCCACCCACAGACGGCGGCCGGGGCGGATTGCCCCGGCCCGGCGGGCGGCCTCGCGGGCCGACTCCACGCCGAGCGCGAGCAGTTCGGCGGCCCGCTCCCGCCCTGTGCCGCGCCGCGCGAAGCCCTCGAAGGTGGCCTGGTAGGTGGAGGTGATCGCCACCTCCGCGCCCGCCTCGAAGTAGGCGAGGTGGGCGCGCGTGATCGCCTCGGGATCCTCGGCGAGCAGCCGGGCCGACCACAGCGCGTCGCCCAGGTCGTGCCCGGCCGCCTCCAGCTGGTTGGACAGCCCGCCGTCGAGCACGAGCGGGCCGGAGGCGAGGGCGTCGGCGAAGTCGCTGGTCATGCGTCCGAGGCTACGGCGCCCCCCCCGGGTCCCGGGGCCTTGTCCCCCGAGCGAGCTACGGACAGGTGTCCACCGTGAGGTGACGATCCCGGGCCGCCCGATCCGTAGCGTCCGGTGCAGCCCGCGGCGCTCCCGTCCCGGGCCCGAGAAGAGGAGTTCCCGTGAGGTTCGTCCGGCAGTTCCTGGCCGTGCTGGCGGCGTACGCCGTCGGCGGCGTCGCCATCAACGCGGTGAAGGACAACGACTGGCTCACCCTGGTCGTCGGTCTCACGGCGGCCGCGCTGGTGCTGTTCGTGTACGGATGGGTGGTGCGCCGGACCGAGCGACGGCAGGCCCTGGACGTGGCCCTGGAGGGCGCCGGCGCCAAGTTCGGCTGGGGGACGCTGATCGGGGCCGGGATGTTCTCGGCCGTCATCGTGAACCTCTCAACCTCCGGCCACTACGAGGTCGACGGACTGGGCTCGGTGCAGGGCGCGATCGGTCTGGTCGGCTTCATGGCCGGGGCCGCCGCGACCGAGGAGGTCGTCTACCGCGGGGTGCTGTTCCGGATCGTCGAGGAGCACCTCGGCACCTACCTCGCCCTGGCCCTGACCGGCGTCGTCTTCGGGCTCTCGCACCTGCTCAACGAGGACGCCACCCTGTGGGGCGCCGTCGCCATCGCGATCGAGGCCGGGTTCATGCTCGCCGCCGCCTACGCCGCCACCCGCAACCTGTGGCTGACCATCGGCGTGCACTTCGGCTGGAACTTCGCCGCGGGCGGCGTCTTCAGCACCGTCGTGTCCGGTAACGGCAGCAGCGAGGGCCTGCTGGACGCCACGATGTCGGGCCCGAAGCTGCTCACCGGCGGCGACTTCGGCCCGGAGGGCAGTGTGTACTCGGTGGGCTTCGGGGCGCTGCTCACCCTGGTCTTCCTGTGGCTGGCGCACCGGCGTGGGCACATCGTGCCGTTCGGCTCCCGGCGGGCCGCGCGCGCCGGCTCCGCGGCTACACTTCCCCGATGATCGATCGCCGAGGGGTCCTGGACCGGTGGCGCCGGCTCGACGTCACGGCCCGGGACCTCCCGCTCGGGGTGCTGCTCCTCGTCGCCTCGCTCCTGCCCGAGCTGCGCGGTCAGGGCACGGAGATCGGCGGCCTGCCGACCCGTCCCGCCGACGCGCTGGCCGGGGTGGCGGCCGTCCTCCAGTGCATCCCCCTGGCCGTGCGCCGGCGGTGGACACTCGCCTGCCTCGCCCTGGTCTCGCTCGGCTTCGCCCTCGACCAACTGCGCGGGCCTCGGCGGCCCGCGCGGAGCGCATCCACGCGCCGATGCCCCACGCGAGGGCGAGGATCACGGACGGCTCCGGCACGGGGGCCGCGTCCCCCGGCGGCAGCGGGCGGGGCCTGGCCGGTCTGCGGGAGCGGGTCGACGTGCTGGGCGGCGAGTTCAGCACCGACCGCCCGGCCGGCGGCGGCTTCGTCGTACGGGCCCGGATACCCGGGGGGAGCGGGGGGAGCACCGCATGAGCGCACCGGTCCGGGTCCTGATCTGCGACGACCAGGCACTGATCCGCACCGGTCTGGCGACCATCGTCGACGCCCAGCCCGACCTCGAGGTGGTCGGCGAGTGCGGGGACGGGCGCAGCGGGGTCGACCTGGCCCGCGAACTGCGCCCGGACGTCGTGGTGATGGACATCCGCATGCCGGTGCTCGACGGCCTGGAGGCCACCCGCCTGCTGGCCGGCGCGGGGGTGGAGCACCCCGTCAAGGTGCTCGTGGTGACGACGTTCAACCTCGACGAGTACGTCTACGAGGCGCTGCGGGCGGGCGCCAGCGGCTTCCTGCTGAAGGACGCGCCGCCGGACCGGCTGCTGCACGGCATCCGCACCGTCGCCCTGGGCGCGGCCCTGCTCGACCCCGATGTGACGCGCCGCCTCGTCGGCCGGTACGCGGCCCGGATCCGCCCCGCCGAGGGCACCCCCGGAGACGTCCCGCTCACCCCCCGGGAGATGGAGGTGCTGCGCCTGATCGCGGACGGCCTCTCCAACAGCGAGATCGCCGCGGCCCTGGTGATCAGCCCCGAGACCGTCAAGACCTTCGTGTCCCGCATCCTCACCAAACTCGACCTGCGCGACCGCGTCCAGGCGGTCGTCTACGCCTACCGGCACGGGCTGGTGACCTGAGCGCAGCACCCGCACCCGCGCCGGGGACACTTCGGCCCCCGCCGAAGGAACGGGCACCTAGCGTTCGGGACATGAGCGACACGAACACCGTCACCGCACCCGCCGACGCCGTCACCGGCATGGTCGACCACGTCCTGGCCCTGGCCGCCACCTGGACCCGCTGGGACGGGAGCCCCGCACACGTCGACGGCCGCCTCTACACCCCGCACAAGGCGGTCCGGCGGGTCGCCGACCACCTGGTCGACCACCTCGCGGAGCTGGAGGCCAGGCTGGCGGGCGATCAGACGCAGCCCGACCACTGGCACGCCTCCCTGGTCACCACGGACGCGGACCGCGCGCGCTTCACCGCCGAGGACCTCGACGAGGCCCGCAGCCGCCTCACCCGGCTCGCCCGCATCTGGGCCAACCGCCTCGACACGCTCACCGACGAGCAGCTCGACCACTCGCCCGGCGAGGGCTGGAGCTTCCGCGAACTCGCCGCGCACCTGGCGGAGTCCGTGTACTACGCCGACGCGGTGGGCGACCTGTCGTGACCGCGACCGCCTTCGCCGCCCTGCACCGTGCCGGTGAGCCCCTGCTGCTGCCCTGCGCCTGGGACCACGCCTCCGCCTTCGCCCTCGCCGCGCAGGGCTTCGGCGCCGTGGGAACGACCAGCCTCGGCGTCGCGGCGGCCGGCGGGCTGCCCGACGGGGCGTCGGCGACCCGCGACGAGACCCTGCGGCTGGCCCTCACGCTCGGCTCGGCCCCCTTCCTGCTCTCCGTCGACGCGGAGGACGGCTTCAGCGACGACCCGGACGAGGTGGGGGAGTGCGCACGGGAGCTGGCCGCGGTCGGCGCCGTCGGCATCAACCTGGAGGACGCCCTCGGGCCCGCCGACCGGCACGCCGCGAAGATCGCCGCGGTCCGCTCGGCCGCCCCCGGCCTGTTCGTCAACGCCCGTACGGACACGTACTGGTCGGGCGACGGCGACCGAGCGGAGACGATGCGGCGCCTGGAGGCCTACCGCGAGGCCGGTGCCCACGGCGTCTTCGTCCCCGGACTCACCGACCCCGCCCGCATCGCCGCCCTCGCGGCGCACTTCGACGTGCCCCTCAACGTCCTGTACTCACCCGCGGGACCCACCCTCGCCCGCCTCACCGACCTCGGCGTCCGCCGCGTCAGCCTCGGCTCACTGCTCTACCGCCGCGCCCTGGGCGCCGCCCTGGAGACGGCCGCGGGCATCCGGGCGGGCCGCGACCCGGGCGGTGCGGCACCCACGTACGACGCGGTGCGGGCGCTGGGCTGACCTCAGGCCCGCGGCCAGTTCGCCAGTGCCACGTGCAGGGCCTCGACCACCTTGTCCCAGGACGCCTGTACGTCGCGGGGTGCGCCGAAGCCGCCGGATGCCTCCAGTGCGCAGTATCCGTGGAAGGTGGAGCGCAGCAGGCGCACCGCGTCGGTGAGGTCGGGCTCGGTCAGGCCGTAGGCGCGCAGCATGCCGTGGGTGATCTCGGCGGTGCGGCGCAGGGCGGGGGAGTCGGCGACGAGGGACTGGTCGACGCGGATCTGGGTGGCGGCGTAGCGGCCGGGGTGGCGCAGGGCGTAGGCCCGGTAGGCGCCCGCGAAGGCGGCCAGCGCCTCCTTCCCGGCCCGGCCGGCCACCGCCTGGGCGATCTCCTCGATCAGCTCGCCGCCGGCCAGCAGCGCCACCCGGAAGCGCAGGTCCTGGAGGTTGCGCACGTGCGTGTACAGGCTGGCGTCCCTGACCCCGAAGTGCCGGGCGAGGGCGGAGACGGTGACCGCGTCCAGCCCGGAGGCGTCGGCGAGGTCGGCGGCCGCGGCGACGACGCGGTCCGTGGTGAGACCCGCTCGGGGCATGGGCCGCCTTTCCGCAACCTGGGATTCCTGGGATTCATGCTAGGGCAGGCAGGGCGGCGGTCGCGGATCACCCGCAAGTCGTTCAACGTTCATGTTCCGCGCCGATTCTCCTCGGAGCCGCGCACGGCGGCGGTCTTCGGGAGGAACACGCATGGGGCACGGACACGGACACACCCACGGTCACCACCACCACGGGCACCCGCACGACCACGAGCACGAGAGCGCGCCGGCCCTGCCCGCCGCCTTCGACACCAGCGTCCCCGACGAGGCCCTGAGCCCCGAACAGCAGTCGCGCCGCGGCCTGCTGCGCCGCGCCGGTCTGCTCGGCGCCGGACTGGCCGCCGGTACCGTCCTCGCCCAGACCGCCACCGCCGCCCCCGCGCGGGCCGCGGGCAACGGCCGCCGCGGCAAGGGCTTCCTCTGGCTGGCCGGCGACCACCACATCCACACCCAGTACAGCAGCGACGGCAAGTACCGCGTCGTCGACCAGGTCCGCCAGGGCGCCCGGCACGGCATGGACTGGCTGGTCATCACCGACCACGGCAGCGCCACCCACGCGAAGATCGGCGTGGAGAAGGTCAACCCGGACATCCGCGAGGCCCGCGACGCCCACGAGGACACCCTCGTCTTCCAGGGCCTGGAGTGGAACATCCCGGCCGCCGAGCACGGCACGGTCTTCGTCCACCCCGGCCAGCACGAGGTCTCCGTCCTCAAGCAGTTCGAGACCGACTACGACGGCGCCGTCAAGGGGGCCACCGACTCCACCCCCGCCAACGAGGCCCTCGCCATCGCCGGCCTCTCCTTCCTCGCCGACCAGGTCAAGCGGCGCAAGGTCAAGGACGCCCTGATGCTCGCCAACCACCCGGCGCGCAAGGGCATCGACTCCCCGCACGAGATCCGCGCCTGGCGTGACGCCACCTCCCGCGGCCACCAGATCGCCGTCGGCTTCGAGGGCGCCCCGGGCCACCAGGCGGGCGGCCTGCCGAAGCCGCTGGGCCCGGGCGGCGCCCGCGGCATCTACGACGGCAGCCCGAGCGCCAACTCCTTCGCCGCATACCCCCTGGAGAGCTACCGCACCTGGGGCGGCTTCGACTGGATGACCGCCACCGTCGGCGGCCTGTGGGACAGCCTCATCGCCGAGGGCCGCCCCTGGTGGATCACCGCCAACTCCGACTCCCACCAGGTCTACGCCGACACCGGCGCCCGCGGCGGCGGCGACTTCAACGCCAACGGCCGCTACGACGACCCCGTCTACGGCGGACAGATCGACATCACCCAGAACGACTTCTGGCCCGGCCAGTACAGCCGCACCCACGTCGGCTCCGACGGCTTCTCCTACGGCGCCGTCATGGACGGCATCCGCGCCGGCCGCGTCTGGGTCGACCACGGGCAGCTCGTCAGCGGCCTCGACGTCCGCGTCTCGGGCGGCGGCCGCTGGGCCACGCTCGGCGGCGCCCTGCACGTCCGCAAGGGCACCCGGGTCACCCTGTCCATCGACGTCGCCCTGGCCGGCGGTCCCAACTGGGCGGGATTCGTCCCGAAGCTGGCCCGCGTGGACGTCATCCAGGGCGACGTGACCGGCCCGGCCGCCGACAAGGACACCTTCACCGCGCCGACCGCCCGGGTCGTCAGGTCGTACGAGGTGAACAAGGACCGCGGCACCGTCCGCCTCACCTACGACCTCGGCCGCGTCGACCGCCCGGTCTACCTCCGCACCCGCGGCACCGACGGCAACCGCTCCGCCGTCGGCTCGCTGGGCGCCAAGGTCGACCCGGCGGGCCCCGCCCTCGACGTCGTCGGCGACGCCGACCCGTGGCGCGACCTGTGGTTCTACTCCAACCCGGTGTGGGTCCTGCCGTCATGACCCCGCCCACCGCGCCGTACGTCCTCGGCATCGACACCGGCGCGAGCACCCTGCGCGAGGCCGACCACCTGCTCCAGGCGCTCGCCGCCGAACTCGCCCTCCCCGAGGACGTCTTCGGCTGCACGCACCTGGTGCGGGACGGCCGGCCGCGGGTCGCCCTGTCCCTCACCGCCGAGGCGGAGCCGGTCCTGCGCACCGCCCGGGACCGGCTCACGGCCCGGGGACACGAGGTTCGCGACGGCACCTGGGACGAGACCGGCCGCGCGGTCCTCTTCCCCGGAGCGGACGCCCTCACCGGCACCCTGACGCTCGCCGAGCTGCTCGCCCGCTCGGCCATCGACCGGGTGACCGTCCTGGGCACGCGGGAGGAGCCGGACCCGGACACCCCGCTGGTCACCCGGAACCACGTCCGCCCGCACTGGCAGGACGGCCGTCTCGTCCTGGCCGCCATGCCGGCGGTGGGCGGCACCCTCGTGCCGTTCGAGGACCCCGCCCCGACACCCTGCTGCGCCGACCACTGACCCGCCCCCCCACCCGAGGGGCACGGGCCGCTCAGCCCGCCAGCACCCCGCGCACGAACGCGTTGGCGAACTTCCCCGCCGGGTCCAGCGCCCCGGCCAGCGCCCGGAAGTCGGCCAGCCGCGGGTACAGGGCCCGCAGCTCGCCCGCCGGGACGGTGAACACCTTCCCCCAGTGCGGGCGGGCCGCGAACGGGGCGAGCGCCTCCTCCAGGCGCCGCACCACCGGCAGCACCGCCGCCGTGTCCTCGACCCAGGTGAAGTGCGCGGCCACGGTGTCCCGCCCGTAGGACGGGCTCAGCCACTGCGCGTCGGCCGCCACCGTGCGGATCTCACAGGTCTGCAGCACCGGCGCGAGCGTCTCCCGTATCGCCTCCATCGCGTGCAGGGCGGGCACGGCGTGCTCCCGGGGCATCAGGTACTCCGACTGGAGCTCCGCGCCGCTGCTGGGCGTGAACTCGGCGCGGAAGTGCGGCAGCCGCTCGTGCCAGGGCCCCGGCACCCCGAACTGCTCCGTGCAGTTGACCGCGGGCATGCCCGGCACCGGGTGCGTCTTCTCGGCGGCCGGGACCGCGTACGGGAAGCCGTCCAGCGGCTGGTCGGTCCGCCGCTTCAGCCACACCTGCCGGAAACCGGGCGCCCGCCAGTCGGTGAACAGGCTCACGCTGTACGCCGCCGCCATCACCGTCTCGAACGTCGCAGGGTCCAGCCCGGCCAGCGGCAGCTCGGTGAAGACGTGCTGCTCCACCTCGTAGGCCGGCTCCAGATCGAGGGTGAGCGACGTCACCACGCCCAGCGCGCCGAGCGAGGTCACCGCCCCGTCGAACCGCTCGTCGCCCCGCGCGATCACCACGGTCGAACCGTCCGCCGCGACCAGCTCCACCTCGCGCACCACCGAGGCCAGCGCACCGTTGCCCACCCCGGAGCCGTGCGTGCCGGTCGCCACCGACCCGGCGACCGAGATGTGCGGCAGCGAGGCCATGTTCGCCAGCGCCAGGCCCCGGGCGTGCACCACCCGGGCCAGCTCGGCGTACCGCACCCCGCCGCCGACCCGCACCGTACGGGCCGCCGTGTCCACGTCCACCACGGACGGCAGGCCCGCCAGCGACAGCAGGGCCCCGCCCTCACCCGGCTCGGCGATCTCGTTGAAGGAGTGCCCGCTGCCCAGCACCCGCACCCGGGCGCTGTCCGCCACCAGGGCCCGCAGCGCGTCCAGGGAGGACGGCCGCAGCAGCTCCTCGGCGGTGTACGTGATGTTGCCGGCCCAGTTGGTGACCGTGATGTCGCTCATAGCGCGGAAACCTACCCGGCGCGCCTGGAGGGGCCCCGGGCGGGAAGCCTCTCCTGCGGGGGCATACCGTGAGAAGTCGAACGCCGGACCCGGGAGGAGACACGGGATGGACAGCCGTACCGCGCTGGTCGAGGATCTGATGGAGCGGTTCCCGCACGTACCGCGCGAGGCCGTCTTCAAGGAGGACCTGCTGCGCGGAGGCGTCGCCTTCGACCCCTCGGCACTGAGCGATACCACCAACGAGGCAGCCGGCGAGGTCAAGCCGAAGTCGTACTTCATCTTCTCCTTCGACCACGGCACCCTGCCCGAACTGGGCGAGGCCGCCCTGCGCCGCCCGCCCGAGGAGATCATCCTCACCGGCGGTCCCTACGACCTGCGCCGCACCGTCGTCTCGGTCCGCGTGAACCCGGCCTCGCCCTACCGGGTCGCCGCGAACGAGGACGGCGTCCTCGGCCTCTACCTCGACGGCAGGCGGATCGCCGACGTCGGCGTGCCGCCCATGCCCGAGTACTACCGGCACAAGCTCTCCAACGGGAAGTCCGTCATGGAGGTGGCCCCCACCATCCAGTGGGGCTACCTGATCTACCTGACCGCGTTCCGCGTCTGCCAGTACTTCGGCGCCAAGGAGGAGTGCCAGTACTGCGACATCAACCACAACTGGCGCCAGCACAAGGCGGCCGGGCGGCCGTACACCGGTGTGAAGGACGTCGACGAGGTCCTCGAAGCGCTGGAGATCATCGACAAGTACGACACCGCCAAGATTTCTACCGCGTACACGCTCACCGGCGGCGCGATCACCTCGAAGGTCCAGGGCCTGGACGAGGCCGACTTCTACGGCCGGTACGCCAAGGCCATCGAGGAGCACTTCCCCGGCCGCTGGATCGGCAAGGTCGTCGCCCAGGCCCTGCCCAAGCCGGACGTCCGGCGCTTCAAGGACTACGGCGTGCAGATCTACCACCCCAACTTCGAGGTGTGGGACGAGTACCTGTTCAAGATGTACTGCCCCGGCAAGGAGCGCTACGTCGGCCGCGACGAGTGGCACAAGCGCATCCTGGACTCCACCGAGGTCTTCGGCGCCCGCAACGTCATCCCCAACTTCGTCGCGGGCGTGGAGATGGCCGAGCCCTTCGGCTTCAAGACCGTCGACGAGGCGATCGCCTCCACCACCGAGGGCCTGCGCTTCTTCATGTCGCACGGCATCACGCCCCGCTTCACCACCTGGTGCCCCGAGCCCACCACCCCGCTCGGCAGGACCAACCCCGACGGCGCCCCGCTGGAGTACCACATCCGCCTGCTCCAGGCCTACCGCCAGACCATGGAGGACTTCGGCCTCTCCTCGCCCCCCGGCTACGGCCCGCCCGGCGCGGGCAACGCGGTCTTCTCGGTCAGCTCCTTCATGGACAGCCTGCCGGCGGACGCGCCCGTGGAGGTCTGAGCGCGGCGTGGGCCGACCGCCCCGGGTACGACGCCGCCGATGTCGACGCGGTCGCGCCTCGTCGAGGCGGGCCGCCGCGAGCCCACCGCTCGCCCGTCGTGTCGGTGGCATGGCGTAACCTTCACGCGTTCGCCACACGCACCCCTGGTCAAACGCGGAATCCGGCGCGGCCGTTCGGGGCGGTGGCACCTCATCGATCTTCGTACCGGGGGGTCCGAAATCACCGTGCGCAGACGCACACTCACGGCCGCCACCACGCTGGCCCTCGTCTTCAGCTCCGTGGCGCTGTGCGCCACACCGGCCTCGGCCAACTCCAGCAGACCGCTCGCGATCCAGGACGCGCGGGACACCGTCGTCGACGGCCCGCATCACCGCGTGTACCTCAGCGACACCTACAACGACCGGATCGTCGTCACCGACTACACCGGAAAAGTCATCGCCACCCTGACCGGGCTGGCGCAGGTCCGGGACCTGGAGCTGAGCCCGGACGCCACGACGCTGTACGCCGCGGTCGAGGGGGCCGACGAGATCGCCGCGTTCGACACGGCGACCCTCCGGCGGACCGCCGCGTATCCGACGGGGGAGAAGACCGCCCCCTCCCGCCTGGCCCTCGCCGACGGCAGGCTCTGGTTCGGCTACGGGGACCAGTGGGACTCCGACCTCGGGGTCGTCGACCTGACGGCCGAGACCCCGACCGTGACCCTGGGCCTCGCGGCCGGACACGACTTCGCGTCCACGCCGCGGCTGTACGCCGACCCCGACAACCCGGGAACCCTGCTCGCCCTCGACGCCGGCATCAGCTCCGGCCCGATCATCGTCTACGACATCTCGACCGGCACACCGGCCGTCCGGGTCTCCGCGGACAAGGGCGGCTTCTACAAAGACGCCGACCTCACCCCGGACGGCCGCAACGTCGTCGTGGCGGGGCCCGGCAACCGGGCGCTCACCGAGTACCGCCTCTCCGACCTGGCGCAGGTGCGCACCTATCCGGTCGCCTCCGAACCGGAGACGGTCGCCGTCGCCGAGGACGGCACCGTCGCCGCCACCGTCCTGGACACCGACGACCTCGGCGACACCTACGTCTTCAGCGCCGCCGCTCCCACCCGCCCGCCCAGCATCCGGAACCTGTCGCACGACTGGATGCCCTGGGGCGGGCACTCCACGGACTGGTCGCACGACGGCGGCACCCTGTTCGTGCTGACCGGCTCGGCAGGCGCCATGCAGTTCAACACCCTCGACACGCCGCGCAAGTACGTCGCCACGCTGAAGGCCGACGCCCCCGCCACAGCGACCCGGGGCAAGTCCCTCACCGTCAAGGGCAGCCTCGCCTCCGGCCTGGCCCTGCCGGCCGGGACACCGCTGACCGTCACCCGCACCGACCTGGAGTCGCCGAAGGGCAAGTCCCTCGGCACCAAGACCCTCGGCACCGCCGGCACGTTCTCCTTCAAGGACACCCCGCCGGCCGGCGGCTCCGTGAAGTACACGGTGACGTACGCCGGCGACGCGACGCACACGGCGGCGACCGCCTCCGACACGGTCGCCGTCTCGCGCGTGACTCCGGCCCTGACCCTGAACAACAACGGCAAGGTGTACGCCTACGGCACCGACGTCGCCTTCGCCGCCCACCTCGGCACCACGTACAAGAACCGCTCCGTCGAGATCTGGGCCGACCCCTTCGGCGCCGACAGGCCGAAGAAGCTGGTCAAGACCGGCAAGGTCAACAAGAGCGGCAACCTCTGGGTCACCCTCGACATGAGCCGTGACACCACCCTCACGGCGGTCTTCAAGGGAGACGGCCGCTACGCCCCGAGGACGGTCAAGGCCACGGCCTACGCCAAGGTGAAGGTCTCCACGGCCCTCACCAAGCACTACAAGACCGGCGGGATCGGCGGCACGACGTACTCCTACTTCCACAAGAACACCGACGCCATCGCCACCACGACGATGACCTATTACAAGGGCCGCAAGCAGAGGCTCCAGCTCCAGGTCTACTCGGGCGGCAAGTGGTACGACACCGGCAGTGAGTACTTCGCCCTCGGCAGCAACGGGAAGTCGGCGGTCAACCTCGGCCACGCGGGCAAGTCCGGCATCCGCGCGCGGGTCCGCTCCTCGTACGTCAACGGCAGCTCCGGCGACACGGTGAACTCCACCACGTACGGCGCCTGGAAGTACCTCTACTTCTCCAACTGACCGGCCGCCGCGGGCCGTCTCTCCCTCCGGGACGGCGTCCCGCGGCGGTGCCGTGGACGCGCGCGGCGCCGGCCGAGGAAAAAGCACTCGCGGCCGTCGGCGCGGGTGGCTAGGCTCATGTTCGTTCTCGCGGCCGCTGCGTGCCGCTGTTGTCTGCTGTGCGTGATCCTGGAGGTGTTGACCGATGGCTGTCACCGCGACGGGCGTTGCCCGCATCCGGAAGTTCGTCAAGTCCACCTCCGTGGCCGCCGGCTGACCTCACTCCTCCTCCGTGCCCGTGGGCGCGGTGCCGGGGCCACCCTTGTGAAGGGTCACCCCTTGCATTCCTCTTCTCTGAGCACGTCTTCTCCGCTCACGTCCTCCTCGCATCCGCTTCAGCCGTACGGCTGGGACGCGGACTGGGAGGCGGAGTTCGCCCCGTACACCGAGCAGGGCTGCCTGCCCGGCCGGGTCGTCCGGGTCGACCGCGGGCAGTGCGACGTCGTCACCGCGGACGGCCTCGTGCGGGCCGACACCGCGTTCGTCACGCCGCACGACCCGCTGCGCGTCGTCTGCACCGGCGACTGGGCCGCCGTCGACCCCGAGGGCGGCAGCCCGCGCTATGTGCGGGCGTACCTGCCGCGCCGTACCGCCTTCGTGCGCTCCACCTCCTCCAAGCGGTCCGAGGGGCAGATCCTCGCGGCCAACGTCGACCACGCGATCGTCGCCGTGTCGCTCGCGACCGAGCTGGACCTCGCCCGGATCGAACGGTTCCTCGCCCTCGCCTGGGAATCCGGGGCACAGCCCCTGGTCGTCCTCACCAAGGCCGACCTCGTGCCCGACCCGGTGACCCTGGCCCACCTCGTCCAGGACGTGGAGACCGCCGCGCCCGGGGTGCCGGTGCTGTCCGTCAGCGCCGAGCAGGGCGAGGGGCTCGACGTGCTCGCCGCCGTCGTCTCCGACGGCACCGCCGTGCTGCTCGGGCAGTCCGGCGCCGGCAAGTCCACCCTCGCCAACGCGCTGCTCGGCGAGGACGTCATGGGGGTCCAGGCCATCCGCGACGTCGACGGCAAGGGCCGGCACACCACCACCACCCGCAACCTCCTCGCCCTGCCCGGCGGGGGCGTGCTGATCGACACCCCCGGACTGCGGGGCGTCGGGCTCTGGGACGCGGGCAACGGGGTGGACCAGGTGTTCGCCGAGATCGCGGAGCTGGCCGAGCAGTGCCGGTTCCACGACTGCGCCCACCAGAGCGAGCCGGGCTGTGCCGTCCTCGCCGCCGTCGACAGCGGTGCGCTGCCCGAGCGGCGGCTGGAGAGCTACCGCAAGCTGATGCGGGAGAACCAGCGCATCGTCGCCAAGACCGACGCCCGGGTGCGGGCCGAGATCCGTAAGGAGTGGAAGCGCCGGGGCGCCCTCGGCAAGGCGGCGATGGAGGCCAAGAGGGGCGGTTTGCGGTAGCCCGCCGGGCGGCCCCGACGCGATGTCCGATTTCCGCCAGCCCGGTCCTCCGGTCTGGCGGAGACTGGACAGCGTGACACCACAGACAGTCGTGACTCCACAGACAGTCGTGACACCACCGACAGCGCGGACGGCCGAGCATGCGCACGCGCACGACGACGTCCGGTACGAGGCCGTGCGGAGCCGGGACGCCCGGTTCGACGGCGCGTTCTTCTTCGCCGTCGAGACGACCGGCATCTACTGCCGGCCCAGCTGCCCCGCCGTCACACCGAAGCGGCGCAACGTGCGGTTCTTCGCGACGGCCGCCGCCGCGCAGGGCTCGGGTTTCCGGGCCTGCCGGCGGTGCCGCCCCGACGCCGTGCCCGGCTCCGCGGAGTGGAACGTCCGCGCCGACGTCGTCGGCCGGGCCATGCGGCTGATCGGCGACGGCGTCGTCGACCGCGAGGGCGTGGCCGGACTCGCCGTCCGGCTCGGCTACAGCGCCCGCCAGGTGCAGCGGCAGCTCACCGCCGAAGTGGGCGCCGGACCGGTGGCCCTCGCCCGCGCCCAGCGGGCGCACACCGCCCGCGTCCTGTTGCAGACCACCGGCCTGCCGGTCACCGAGATCGCCTTCGCGTCGGGGTTCGCCAGCGTGCGGCAGTTCAACGACACCGTCCGGGCCGTGTACGCGGCCACCCCCAGTGAACTGCGCGCCGCCGCCCCGGCCCGCGACCGGGCCGCCCGGCGCACGGCCACCCCCTCCGCCGGTGTCCCGCTGCGCCTCGCCCACCGCGGCCCCTACCAGCCCGGCCCCGTCTTCGACCTGCTCCAGCGGGAGGCCGTGGCCGGCGTCGAGGAGGTGAGCGGCGGACCCGGGCGCCGCGTCTACCGGCGCACCCTGCGCCTGCCCTACGGCACCGGGATCGTCGCCGTCCAGGAGTGCCCGGGACCGTCCGGCGGCACCGGCACCGGCAGGGGCTGGCTGGAGGCCCGCCTCCACCTCAGCGACCTGCGCGACCTGACCACCTCCGTGCAGCGGCTGCGGCGGCTGTTCGACCTCGACGCCGATCCGTACGCCGTCGACGAGCGGCTCGGCGCCGATCCCCGGCTCGCCCCGCTGGTCGCCGCCCGCCCAGGGCTGCGCTCACCGGGCACCGCCGATCCGGAGGAGTTCGCGGTGCGGGCGCTGGTGGGGCGCGCGGAGGCCGAGCGGCTGGTCCGGCGCTACGGCAAGGTGCTCGACGCGCCCTGCGGCACCCTCACCCACCTCTTCCCCGAACCGGCCGTCCTCGCCGAGGCCGCGCCGGAGGGCACCCCGGGCGCGCTCGCCGCCGCCCTCGCCGACGGCACCGTACGCCTGGACCCGGGCGCCGACCGGGACGGTGCCGAGCGCGCCCTGCTCGCCGTGCCCGGCCTGGACGCCCGTACCGTCGCCGTCGTGCGCACCCGCGCCCTCGGCGACCCGGACGTCGCCCCGCCCGGCCCCGCCGTCCCCGACACCTGGCGCCCCTGGCGCTCGTACGCACTGAACCACCTGCGCGCAGCAGGAGAGTGGGAGCACGACCGATGACGACCATGACGTACTGGTACGAGGTGGACAGCGCCGTCGGGCGGCTGCTCCTCACCGCCGCCCCCGACGGCGCGCTCACCTCCCTGTCCGTGCCCGGCCAGAAGGGCGGCCGGAGCGTCCAGGACGGCTGGCGGCACGACGCCGGGCCCTTCCGGGCGGCCGTGGAGCAGCTCGACGCCTACTTCGGCGGGGAGTCGACCGGTTTCCGGCTGCCGCTGCGCGCCGAGGGCACCGCCTTCCGGGAGCGGGTGTGGGCCGCCCTGGACGAGGTGCCCTACGGGGCGACGACGACGTACGGCGAGATCGCCGCCCGTATCGGGGCCTCGCGACCGGCGGTGCGCGCGGTCGGCGGCGCGATCGGCGCCAACCCGCTGCTGATCCTGCGCCCCTGCCACCGGGTGATCGGCGCCGACGGCTCCCTGACCGGGTACGCGGGCGGGCTGGAACGCAAGACGCGGCTGCTGGCGCTGGAGGGCGCCCCGCTCAGCCGGCCAGCACCGCTCCCAGCCACGCCCCGGTGATCAGCAGGCACGCGAACAGCTCGGTCAGCAGGTCGGTGCCGCCCTGGCGCATCGCCGTCCGCAGCGACGCCATCGCCTCGCCGTGGCGCCCGAGCCGCAGCCGCTCGGCGAGGTAGATGCCGCCCATGAAGCCGGGGATCGCGCCCAGTACGGGCACCAGGACGAAGCCGAGGACGGCGCCCGCGCCCGCGTAGGCCGTCAGCCGGCGCATGGCCTGGTCCCGGCGTCTCCTGCGGGTGGGCAGCGCCCAGCGCACCGCCCGGGACAGCAGCAGCGTGACGGTGGCGCCGACCAGGACCGCCCACGCGAGCGGCCGCGGATCCTTCAGCGCCCACCACAGCACCCCGGCCCACACCAGCCACGCTCCGGGCACGCCGGGCAGCAGGACGCCGCACAGCCCGAGCAAGATGACCAGGCCGGCCAGCAGGAGGTCGCCCGCTCCCATCTGTCCAGGGTGCCGGAGTCCGGCCCGGTCCGCAGAAGTCCGGCCGGTGGGCCGGGCCTCCTCACCGCCTCCTGGCCACCCAGTCCCTCTCGTAGGCGTGCCAGCCCAGCTGGAGCCGGGTGGTGACCCCGGTCAGCTCCATCAGACGCTTCACCCGCCGTTGCACGGTCCGCAGCCCCAGGTCGAGCTGCTTGGCGACGCTCGCGTCGGTCAGTCCGGCGAGCAGCAGGGAGAGGATCTCCAGGTCGGTGCCGTCGGGGGCGTCCGGGCCGTGCTCGGTCACGCCACGGGCGCCCAGACGCAGCGGGAGGGCGTCCCGCCACACGGCCTCGAAGAGCCCCGACAGCAGTTCGAGCAGGCCGCTGGCGTGCACGACCAGCGCGGCGGGCTCCGAGGAGTGCGCGGTGAGCGGCACCAGGGCGAGGGAGCGGTCCGCGACGATCAGCTTGGTCGGCACCCGGTCCACGACCCTGACCTGCTCGTCGCGGCCCAGCGCCGCGGACAGCTCGGTGATGCCGGTCGGCAGGTCGAGGACCGACCGCTCGACCACCACCCGGTAGCGGACACCGCGCCCGGTGGCCTGCTCCTCCGCGTCGTTCTCCATGCCGGTCACGGCCACCGGCTTGTCGGTGACCAGCGCGCACACCTCGTCGCTCGCGCCGAGCTGGAGCTGGACGAAGCGCTGGGCGACGGCGGCGGCGCCGGTCACCACCTCCACCAGGTCGTGCACCGCGGGCTCGGCCGCCGCCGCCCGGTACTCCTCCGCCAGCAGCGCCGCGGCCAGCTCCGCCCGCTCCAGCTCGTGCCGCTGCTGGGTGAGCAGGGCGCCCAGCGCGACACCCGGCGGGGCCGCGACCCAGCGTCCCGGGCGGGCCGAGGACTGGGCGGCGAGCCCGTTCTGCTCCAGGCGGCGCAGCGCGCGCTCGGTGTCCCGCTCGCCGAGCGCCAGCCGCCGCGCCAGATCGGGCAGGTCGGCCGCGCCCACCGACACCAGCGCCCGGTACGCCGCCTCGTGCGTGTCCTTCAGCCCCAGCACTCCCAGCATCAGGCGTCGCCCCTCCCCGAGAACGATGATCACCACCAGCCGCGGGGACGTCCATGGCGGAAAACGGCCACGGCGCAAACCCGCCTTCGGACATCATCGCCGTACCGCCGGTCACTCTGCCAAGGTGGCGTCGCCGAGCGGTCCTCCCGTGGGGGGTGGGGCCGCTCGGCCACCCCACCTCGCAGAAGTGTTCGACGCGCCCCCCGACACGCCGCCCGGCGCACTCCGGTCCGCCCGAATTTCCCGATGCCCCGTTTCCATCCGGCTCCGTCGGTGGACAATCAGGAGCATGAGTCAGCAGGGGGGAAGGCCCACCGGTCCCACTGATCCTGAGGACGACTGGTGGGGGCAGCTGTACGACGACTGCACCGACGACACCGGCCCCACGACCGCACCCGATTCCCTGGACGACCGCTTCGCCTCGGCGTCGGGCACGGTGGCCCGCGGACCGGACCCCGGCACCGGCGCCGCGGCCAGGCGCCCGCTGCCGGACGCCGCCCGGCCCGCACCGGGACAGCCCTGGTGGCCGCGGACCGAACCCCCCGCCGTCCCCGGCCCCCGCACCTCCGCCTCCGCCTCCGCCTCCGACGACGCGGTACCCGACGACGCGGTACCCGACGACGCCTCACCGGCGTCCGCGCGCATACCGGAGACCGAGGACCGCACCCCGCCCGGTGGCGCCCCGTCGCCCCCCGCACACCCGTCGCGGCCCGACGAGGCCCCACCCGGCAGCGCCCCGCCGCGTCCCGCGGACTCGCCCCGGGCCGGGGCCTGGTGGGAGCCGCCGCCCGGGCCGCCGCCCGGGCCGGTGAGCCCTCCGCCCGGGTGGTCCGGCGGTGCGTCGTCGGGGGACGGGTCCTCCGGCCGGGTGCCGGAGGGGGAGCGGTCCGGTGTCGTACCGGAGGCGGCGGTCGGTCGGACGTCCGGAGCGCAGGGGCCGGGGTCCGGTGGGCGGCGCCCGGGTGGCGGCCCGCGAGGGCTGACGACCTCGGGGACCGGGCCCGCCGACCTCAGCGAGCCGCCCGAGGCGGACCCGCCGCCCCGGACCGTCGCCGACCTGCCCCCGCTCCCACCGCCGTTCCTCCCCTCCTCGGACGCCCCCGACGGCGCCGACCGCGACGACTACGTCGGCACCGGACCGCCCACCTACGACTCCGAGCCCACCGCGCTGCCGCCCGCCGATCCCGACGGCCTCGACGGACTGGTCCCGGACACCGTGCTGGAGGGCGCCCGGTACGGGACCTGCACGCTGCGGGCCGTCTCCGTGCGGGGGGACTCCGCGCGTTACCGGGGCGAGCCGCGGCGCGACGCGCTGCTCGTCGCCCGGTTCGGCGCCGGTGAGCAGGCGCTGGTCCTGGTGGCCATGGCGACCGGCGCCCGTGCCACCGCCGGGGCGCACCGGGCGGCGGCCGAGGTGTGCCGGTGGATCGGACGGGCCGTGGGCCGCAGCCACGCCCGCCTCGCCGAGGACCTGCGGGCCGCCCGGCGCGGCGACCTGAAGTCCGGCCTGCACCGCCTCACCGACCGCAGCCTCGGCCGGCTCCGGGCCGGCGCCGCCGAACAGGGCCTCGCCCCGGACGAGTACGCGGCCACCCTGCGCTGCCTGCTGCTGCCCGCCGACCCCGGGTGCCGCACGCGGGTCTTCTTCGGCGTCGGCGCGGGCGGACTGCTCCGGCTGCGCGGCGGCACCTGGCAGGACATGGAGCCGGACGCCGGTGATGTCACCGGCGCGCCCGTCCTCGGCTTCGGTTCCGCACCCCGGGGCGCGTTCGGGGGCCCGCCCGGCGGCACCCGCGACGACGCGCCGAGCCAGACGCCCGAGGGCGACCGGTTCACCATGGACCTCGGCATCACCACCGCCCCGGGCCCCCGCGACGGCCCGCCCGCCGAGCCGCCCCGCGAACCCTTCCGCTTCCGGGCCTCCGTAGCCCGGCCGGGTGATGTGCTCCTGATGTGCACCGCGGGCCTCGCCGAGCCGCTGCTGAGCGAGCCCCGACTGGGCGAACTCCTCGCCCGGCGATGGGCGGGCCGCCCGGCGGCGGGACTCGGGGAGTTCCTCGCGGACACCGGCGTCCGGGTCAAGGGATACGCGGACGACCGCACGGCCGCCGCCGTGTGGGAGGCGTGAGACCGCTCGCTGTGGCATAGCTGGACCCATGGCCAAACAGAACGTCGCGGAACAGTTCGTCGACATCCTCACCCGCGCCGGGGTCGAGCGCCTCTACGGAGTCGTCGGGGACAGCCTCAACCCCATCGTGGACGCCGTGCGCCGCCACTCCGGCATCGAATGGGTGCACGTGCGGCACGAGGAGACCGCCGCCTTCGCCGCCGGGGCGGAGGCCCAGATCACGGGGAAACTGGCGGCGTGCGCCGGTTCCTGCGGCCCCGGCAACCTCCACCTCATCAACGGGCTCTACGACGCCCACCGCTCCATGGCCCCCGTCCTCGCCCTCGCCTCCCAGATCCCCTCCAGCGAGATCGGCCTGGGCTTCTTCCAGGAGACCCACCCCGACCAGCTGTTCCGGGAGTGCAGTCACTACAGCGAGCTGATCTCCAGCCCGAAGCAGATGCCCCGGCTGCTGCAGACCGCCATCCAGCACGCCGTCGGTCAGGGCGGCGTGAGCGTGGTCTCGCTGCCCGGCGACATCGCCGACGAGCCCGCCCCGGAGAAGGCCGCCGAGACGGCGCTCGTCACCTCCCGGCCCACCGTCCGCCCCGGCGACGAGGAGATCGACCGGCTGGTGCGGATGATCGACGACGCCGACAAGGTCACCCTGTTCTGCGGCAGCGGCACCGCCGGCGCGCACGCCGAGGTCATGGAGTTCGCCGGGAAGCTCAAGGCACCGGTCGGCCACGCCCTGCGGGGCAAGGAATTCATCCAGTACGACAATCCGTACGACGTCGGCATGAGCGGGCTGCTCGGTTACGGCGCCGCCTACGAGGCCACCCACGAGTGCGACCTGCTGCTCCTGATCGGCACCGACTTCCCGTACAACGCCTTCCTGCCGGACGACGTGAAGATCGCCCAGATCGACGTGCGGCCCGAGCACCTGGGGCGGCGCTCCAAGCTGGACCTCGCGGTGTGGGGCGACGCACGGGAGACGCTGCGGTGCCTGATCCCGCGGATCAAGGAGAAGAAGAGCCGCCGCTTCCTCGACCGGATGCTGAAGAAGCACGCGGACGCCCTGGAGGGCGTGGTCAAGGCGTACACCCGCAAGGTCGACAAGCACGTGCCGATCCACCCCGAGTACGTGGCCGCGCTGCTGGACGAGATGGCCGACGACGACGCGGTGTTCACCGTCGACACCGGGATGTGCAATGTCTGGGCGGCTCGTTACGTCTCGCCCAACGGGCGCCGCCGCATCATCGGTTCCTTCTCCCACGGTTCGATGGCGAACGCGCTGCCGATGGCGATCGGCGCCCAGTTCACCGACCGGCGCCGGCAGGTCGTGTCGATGTCCGGCGACGGCGGGTTCACCATGCTGATGGGCGACTTCCTCACCCTCGTCCAGCACGATCTGCCGGTGAAGATCGTGCTCTTCAACAACTCCTCCCTCGGCATGGTGGAGTTGGAGATGCTCGTCGCGGGCCTGCCCTCGCACGGCGTGGCCAACAAGAACCCCGACTTCGCCGCCGTCGCCGAGGCGTGCGGAGTCTTCGGCGTACGGGTGGAGAAGCCCAAGGACCTGGCGGGGGCCCTGAAGGCGGCGTTCAAGCACAAGGGCCCCGCCCTCGTCGACGTCGTCACCGATCCCAACGCCCTGTCCATCCCGCCGAAGATCAGCGCCGACATGGTCACCGGCTTCGCCCTGTCCGCCTCGAAGATCGTGTTGGACGGCGGCGTCGGACGCATGCTCCAGATGGCCCGTTCGAACCTGCGCAACGTCCCCCGGCCGTGACCGTACGGACAGCCGGTCCGAAACCGGATGACTGGCGAGGGCCCGAACGGGCAAGGCTTTCCCCGTGAAGATGTTCGACCGGAGCGGGACGGGCCGGAGCGGGACAGACAGGGGGAGACGACATCAGCGCGCCGACGGGGGACATGAAGGAGCAGGCGGTGCCACAGCTCAGGAAGCGGCTCGGCCGGGCGGACCTGCGGGCGGTGCCCGAGGCCCGGCGGGCGCTGCGTGAGCTGCTGCGGCACTGGGGCGAGCCCGGGCAGTCCGAAGTCGCGGAGCTGCTCACCAGCGAGCTGGTCACCAACGCACTCGTGCACACCGAGGAGGGGGCCGTCCTGACCGCGACGGTCGGGCCGCGTGCCCTGCGGGTCGAGGTACGGGACTTCGTGGGCCACGGGCGGCAGCCCCGGCCACGCGCACCCCGGGAGGAGAGCACCAGCGGCAGAGGGCTGGTCCTGGTCGAGTCGCTCGCCGACGACTGGGGCGTCCGGCCGTGCGAGGTGGGCAAGTCGGTCTGGTTCGAACTGGGCGCCGAAACCGGCGCGGAAGCGGCCTGAGGCGCCGGAAACCCGGCGCCTCAGATCATCCGTTCACCGCGTCCACCGCGGGCATCGCGTTCAACGCCTCATGGGGGTCAACGCGTTTCGTCCTAGCCGAACTGCTGCTCCAAGTCCTTGAGCTTGCGCTCCAGGGAGTCCAGGCGGGGCAGGGCCTGGGTGTCGTCCTCCGCGGTGAGGTCGACGGTCTCCACCGTCATCTGCTCAGACCCGCTCCGTACGGGCTGCAGGGAGGGCCGCCGGCCGACCGCGGGCAGTTGCTCCGGGGCCGATATGGCAGGCTCCGCGGTGGCGCGTTCCGAGCCCCGCTCGACCTGCTGCACCTCGACCTCGACCTGACGGCCGCCGCGCCCGGGGAAGCCGCGCTGGCCGTGCCCCCGGCTGATCGCCTTGAGCTGCGCCCGCTCCAGTCGCTCCTGCTCGCGGCGCCGCAGCTTCTTCTCCTCCTTCTGGCGCCGGTCGTCGCGCACCTCCTCGACCGCCTCGTCCAGGCTGCGCACGCCCTCCAGGAGCATCAGCGACCAGGCGCGGTACGTCTCGCGGGGCGCGCGCAGCCAGCGGACCATGCGGATCTGCGGCAGCGGACGCGGCACCAGACCCTGCTCGCGCAGCGCGGCCCGGCGGGTCTGCTTCAGGGCGCGGTCGAACAGCACCGCCGCCGACAGGGACATGCCCGCGAAGAAGTGCGGGGCACCGGCGTGCCCCAGGCCGCGGGGCGCGTGCACCCAGTTGAACCAGGCCGCGGCGAAGGCGAAGGCCCACACCAGTATCCGCGAGCCGAGCGCCGCGTCACCGTGGCTGGCCTCGCGCACCGCGAGGACGGAGCAGAACATCGCCGCACCGTCGAGCCCGAACGGGACCAGGTACTGCCAGCCGCCGCTCAGGCCGAGGTTCTGCTCGCCGAAGCCGACCAGACCGTGGAAGGAGAGCGCCGCGGCGACCGCGGCACAGCAGAAGAGCAGGACGTAGGAGAACGTGCCGTAGAGGGCCTCCTTGCGCCGGCGGCGCTCCTCCATGCGCTCCCACGAGTCGTCCGCGCCCGCGTCCTTCCCCGAGGAACGCTTGCCGCGCGCCAGCACCGCCACCGCCGCCAGCATGCCCAGGAGCAGCACGGCGCCCGGAAGCAGCCAGTTCAGCGATATGTCGGTCAATCTCATCAGGGGTCCCTTGCAGTGGGATAGGGCGTAACGCCCGCCATGGTGGCCCAAACCCGGCGGCCCTCAGGGGGTTTCGAGGCAAGAGGCCGCCAAGGGAGTGCAGAGGGGGTGCCCAGAGCGGCGTTCTGCTCGAACTGCCGCATGATGGGCGGGAGTTGAGTTCGAATAAGACTACCCGTACGAGTGGTTCCACGGAAAGTTCCCGCGACGCGTGGGGAAAGGGTGAAACAACGCGGACGATCTTAACCGACGGTGCGTCAGCCGGCCGTGGCGAGCAGCTTGCCCACGCGGTCCGCGTCGCAGGTGCGCGGGCAGGTGGCGCAGGTGTCCTCGGGGCGCAGGGTGTAGAACATGCAGCAGCTCGCCCGGTCCCGGGTGTGCAGCGGTTCGCCGTCCGGACCCTTCAGTTCGCGGAACGCCGCGCTGCCGACGTACGGCTTGGTCGCGCCCGGCAGCAGCAGCTCCAGCTCGTGCCGCGCCCGCTCCTGTTCGTCGAGCAGATGGGCGACGTACCACAGGCCCTCGACGACCTCGTCGGTCGCCATGCCCCACAGGGCGCGTCCGCGCCGCCGCATCCGGGGGCCGAATCCGGCCAGGACCGGCTCCAGGTGCTCGGCGACCGCGGCCCGCACCTCGGCGCGCAGGGCCTCCTCGTCGGCGACCACCCGGGCACCGGGCAGATCGGCGGCGGGGTCGCCGGGCAGGCAGGCGAACGAGGCGGCGCGCACGGCCATCCGGCCGAGGGGGAGTCCGGCGGCCGTGCGGTCGTAGGCCACGTGGGCCGCGGGGTGGCGGGGCACCCGTCGGTGCAGGAACCACGGCACGGTGATCAGCAGACAGGCCGGCCACGCGTACCGGTGCAGGCCGAAGCTCGCGATCACGTCCGGCCGGGCCCGCTGTCCGTAGTCCCGCAGCACCTGGGCCTCGTCCCAGGCGAGGAAGGCCGCCAGCTCCGGCCCGCCCGCGGCGAGCGCGGCGGCCGTGACCCAGCCCTCGCCGTCCGGCACCCCGTCGGCCGCGGACAGTTCGGTGACGCCCAGCCCGGGGAGGACCTCGGACAGGCGTGCGTAGGCGTCCGTGAAGGCCGTGCGGGCGACAGGCATGCGGGACCACCGATCCACGTCGGGACAACGGGCAGCTTAGAGGTAAGCCTTACCTTACCCAAGATGCTTGGGATTTGAACTGACGGCCCCTGCGCTTATGGTGCTTGACGGACAGGTGACAACCCGCCGCAATGACCTCAAGTACCGACACGTCCCGCAGGAGGACCCGTGAAGCACAGCGCGCAGGGCGCCGCAGGAACGGGTACGCGTACGGCCGCGGCGGCCGAAGCGGTACGGGTCCCGGCGCAGCCCGAAGCGGCGGACGTGTCCCGGGGCCGGAACGACCGCGGCCGGACGCCCGGCGCCGGACGTCCGGCCGACGGGGCGCGCGGCGAGCACACCCACGGCGAACCGCCCGCGCCGGGTTCGTCCGGACCCGGTCCCTTCGCCGTCTCCCGCCCTCGGGCCCTCGTCCAGCGCTCCTCGGTGCGCGGACAGATCCTCGACGCCCTGCGCTCCGCGCTGGTCACCGGTGAGCTGCGGCCCGGGGAGGTGTACTCGGCGCCCGTGCTCGGCGAGCGGTTCGGCGTCTCGGCCACGCCGGTACGGGAGGCCATGCAGCAGCTCGCTCTGGAGGGCGCCGTCGAGGTCGTCCCCAACCGAGGCTTCCGCGTCGTCGAACGCGGCGACCGCGAGCTGGCCGAGCTGGCCGAGGTCCGGGCCCTGATCGAGGCCCCGGTGTGGCTCCGCCTCGCCCGTACGGTGACCGCCGAGCGCTGGGCGGAGCTGCGTCCCCTCGCCGAGGCCACGGTCCGGGCCGCGTCCTCCGGCTGTCCGGCCTCCTACGCCGAGGCCGACCGCGCCTTCCACCGCGCCGTGCTCGCGCTGGCCGGCAACGAACAGCTCGTCCGGATCGCGGGCGACGTGCACCGCCGCGCCCAGTGGCCCCCGTCCGGCTCGCCCTCCGTGCGCGGCCGGGCCGACCTGGTCACCGACGCACACCAGCACACCGCACTCCTGGACGCGCTGATCGCCGGCGACGCGGCCGCGGTGCGGGCTCTGGTGGGGGACCACTTCACGAGCACCCTCTGAACCGGGGCCCCGGCGCGGGGCCTCAGCGCGACGTTACGCTCCCCTGCGCGGGCCCCCCGCTGCCCGAGGCCACACGCGCCTGGGCCGGCCGCTCTCGCGGGCCCGCCCGCCCCGCGGGGACGCCCGGCGGCTCGGTCCCCCGCCGCCTTGCGGCCCAACCGGCGCCCGACCGCCTGCCGTCGCGGGGCTCCCCGCAGGGCGGGGCTGTCCGTACGGCAGGGCTGTACACGGGCGCCGCTGGGGCGCTCGCACGGCGGGGCCGTCCCGCCGGGCTGGGGTGTCTGCCCGGGCGGGATCGGCTGTCGTTACGAGGTGGTCTGCCCGGCGGGTTCGCCTCGCGGGTGGCGTCGCCTGCCGCCTCGCCGCCCATTCGGCCCGATCGCCCGGGGCTCCCCGCCCGGCGGGGCAGTACGGACGACGGGGCTGTGCGCCCGGCTGGGGCGCTCGCACGGCGGGGCCGTCCCGCCGGGCTGGGGTGTCTGCCCGGGCGGGATCGGCTGCCGTCGCGAGGTGGCCCGCCCCGAGGGTTGACTGCGCGGGGAGGGGGAGCCTGTCGTCGGGGTCGCCCGGAGGGGCGAGCACCTGACGGCGCGGGGGCGCCCGTTCCTACGGCACCTCCTGCCGTTCCGTGCGGCTCGTGGCCGGCTGTTTCCCGGGGCGGGCCGGCCTCGCCGTGCCGTGGTTCCTGGCGCCTCCGCGGCGGGCGGGGCGGGAGCCGGTGTCGCGGCCGTGTAGTGCGATGGCCAGGGGGGAGGCGGTGAAGACCGACGAGTACGTGCCGACTGCCACGCCGATCAGCAGCGCGAGCGCGAAGTCGGTGAGCGAGTCGTCGGCCAGGACCGCCAGCGAGGCGAGGATAAGTACCGCGCCCATGCCCGTGTTGACCGTGCGCGGCAGGGTCTGCAGGATCGCGTCGTTGGTGAGCCGGTCGAACGGCGCCCTGCGTTCCTTGCCCAGCAGCTCCCGGACGCGGTCGAAGAGGACCACCGAGTCGTTGACCGAGTAGCCGATCACGGTCAGCAGCGCGGCCAGGAACACCCCGTCGATCGGCTTGCCCAGCCAGGCGAACACCCCCGCCAGGATGACGACGTCGTGGGCCAGCGCACCGACCGCCGCGGTGCCGAACAGCAGGCGGAACCTGACCGCGAGGTACGCCAGCTGGGCGGCCAGCGCCAGACCGAGGGCGATCAGGGCGTCCCGGCGCAGTTCCTCGCCGAGGCTCGGGCCGATCAGCTCGTCGCGGACCTGCTCAGTCTCGCCGCCCAGCTCGGCGACGGCCTTCGTGACGGTCGCCGCCTCGGCGTCGGTCAGCTCCTCCGTGCGCACCGTGAGGTCGCCGTCCCCCGAGGACTGGACGACGGCGCGCGGGAAGCCCGCGTCGGCGAGGGCGTCGCGGGCCCGGTCGGGATCGACCTGGGTGGCGGTGGAGTACTCGATGAGCCGCCCGCCGGTGAACTCGATGCCGAAGTTCAGGCCCCGCACCAGGATGCCGGAGCCCGCCACCACGAGGACGACCAGCGAGGCCGCCAGCCAGCGGCGCGGCCGGCGCATCAGGAACGGGTCGCGGCGCAGCAGCGCGTCCCGGACCGGACCGGTGGAGGAGATACCGGTGATGCGGGGACGGCGGAAGACCGCCGGACGGCTCGCGGCGAACTCGGCTAGCACCCGCGTGATGACCAGGGCGCTGACCATCGACGCCAGCACACCGATGCCGAGGGTGACACCGAAGCCCTTCACCGGGCCGGACGCCAGGAAGAACAGCAGGGCGGCGGCGATCAGCGTGGTGATGTTGGAGTCGGCGATCGCGCTGAAGGCGCTGCGGAAACCGGCGGTCAGCGCCGACCGTGTGCTCGGGCGCGTACGGGCCGCCTGTTCCTCGCGGGCCCGCTCGAAGACGAGGACGTTGGCGTCCACCGCCATGCCGATCGCCAGCACGAAGCCCGCGAGACCCGGCAGGGTCAGGGTCGCGCCGACCGCGGCCAGGGCGGCGTAGGAGATCAGGCCGTAGCAGAGCAGGGCCACCGTCGCCAGGGCGCCCATCAGCCGGTAGACGACGATGATGAACAGCGCGGTCAGCGCGGTGCCGATGACGGCGGCCCAGGCACCGGCCGAGATGGCCTCGTCGCCCAGGGTGGCGCCGATGGTGCGCTGCTCGATGGTCTCGACCGGCACCGGCAGCGCGCCGCCCTTGATCAGCAGGGCCAGTTCGCGGGCCTCGGCGTCGTCGAAGGAGCCGGTGATCTGGGTGGAGCCGCCGGTGATGCCCGCCCCGCAGGACACGGAGGGGTCGACCTGCGGCGAAGAGATGATCTTGTCGTCGAGCACGATGGCGACCCGGCGCTCGGGATCACCGGCCGGGTGGCAGGCCGCCTCGCCCGTCACCCGGGCCCAGCGGTCGCTGCCGGCGTCCTTGAAGTCGACGGTGACGTGCCAGCCCGCGCCGTTCTGCTGGTCGAAGCGGGCGTCGGCGCCCTTGACGTCCTGCCCGGTGAGCGTGGCGGCCTTCAGCCGCAGGGACTGCCCGGACTCGTCGGGCAGCACCCGCTCGCCTTCGGCACCGGACGCCTTCTCCTCCGTGCCCCCGGCTCCCTCCCCGGCGCTCTCCGCCGCGCCGAGCACCGAGTGGACGGTGAGCTGCGCGGTGCGGCCCAGTACGTCGGCGGCCTTCCTCGGGTCCTGTACGCCCGGCAGTTCGACGACGACACGGTTCTCGCCGGAGCGGACGATGGTCGGCTCGGCGACACCGAGGGCGTCGATGCGGCCGCGCAGCACCTCCACCGTGCGGTCGGTGGCCGCCCGGTCGGCCTTGGCGGTGTCGGTGGACTTGGTCTCCAGCACGATCTGGGTGCCGCCGCGCAGATCGAGGCCGAGGCGGACCGGCATGGTCAGGGCGATGGCCACGGACGCGGCCATCACGGCGAGCGCGAGGAGCGCACGGACGTTCAGGGAACGGGAACGGGAACGGGAGCGGGACCGCGAACGGGCGCGGGAAGGGGGACGGGAGCGTGTCAACACGGGCCTCCGGCGGGCACGCCGCGGCGGCGGCCGAGCGCGGCCGCGGCGGAAGAAGATGACAGGGGTCGGGTGTGCGTCTCAGTCGCCGGAGGAGACGGGCGGCGCCCGGCCGCTGTCGTGACGTGTGCGGCCGGGGGAGACCGGCACCGGACCGGGTGCCGCCGAGGTGTGTGCGCGGGCCCCGGGCGCGGCGCCCGCGGCGTGCGCTGCGGTGGCCGCGGGCTGGTCGGGAGCCGCCGGACGCTCGCCCGGCTGGTCGTGCCGGGCCCGGGGCTGGGCGGCGCAGACCGGCGTGCAGCCGTCGTCCGCGTGGAGATCGAGGGCCGGGTGGGGAACGGCCGTGGCGGCGGCTGCCACGAGGGGGCCGCCGGGGCCCACCTGGGCGCCGGCCGCGGGCCAGGCCGGGACCAGGGGCAGCAGAACGGTCAGCAGCACCGTGAGCACCGTCGCGAGGCGGTGGCGCATGCGCCGTTCCCTTCCGTGGTGGGTGAGCGGGCCGGGGGAGGGGCCCGTGGCTCCGGCCGGGGAGTGGGCGGCCAGGGCCACGGGCGGTTCGGGGCGGGGGGCGGTTCGGGGCGGAGGACCGTCAGGGCTCGATGAGCCCGGCACGGATGGCGTACCGGGTCAGCTCCAGGCGGTCGCGCAGGCCGAGCTTCTGCAGCAGGTTCGCCCGGTGCCGCTGGACGGTCTTGATGCTGATGAAGAGGATCTCGGCGATCTCCTTCGAGGAGTGGCCCTCGGCGACGAGCTTGAGGACCTCCTCCTCGCGCGGCGTGAGGATGTGGTCGGAGGTCTCCTCGCCGTGCCGCACCCGGTCGAGGTAGTTGCGGATGAGCGCCGTCACCGCGCCCGGGTACAGGAAGGGCTCGTCGCGCATCGCGGCCCGGCAGGCGGCGACCAGGTCCCGGTCGGCGACCGACTTGAGCACGTATCCGCAGGCGCCGGACTTCAGCGCCTGGAACAGGTACTGCTCGTTGTCGTGCATCGTCAGCATCAGGATGCGCAGCCCCGGTTTCAGCGCGGCCAGTTCGCGGGCCGCCTGGAGACCGGTGAGGCGGGGCATCGCGATGTCCAGGACCGCGAGGTCGGCCTCGTGGGCCCGCGCCATGTCGATGGCCTCCGCGCCGTCCCCGGCCTCGGCCACCACTTCCAGGTCAGGCTCCCGGTCGAGGATGAGCCGCACACCCCGGCGCACCAGCGCGTGGTCGTCGGCGAGCAGGATGCGGATCTTCGCGGGGGCGGACGCCGGGTCCGGGCCGGGCGCGGGCATCGCGGACCGGCCGTACGCCGACCGGCCGTACGCCGACGCCGCGGACACCTCGGACGAGGACGGCGCGGACGGGGACGGCGACGGCACGGAGGACCGCGACGGCTCGGACAGGGACGGGTCGGACATGGTCGGGGCTACTTCCTGGGAAGGGGTGCGGTGAGCCGGATGCGGGTGCCGGAGCCGGGTGCCGACGTGATGTCGAGGGCGGCCCCTATGAGCAGGGCCCGCTCCCGCATGCCGCGGATGCCGGCGCCCTCGTGCGCCGACTCGATGCCGCGGCCGTCGTCGGCGATGGTGAGCGTCACCGCGCCGTCGGCACGGGCCAGACCCACTTCCAGCCGCTCGGCGTCCGCGTGGCGGGCGGCGTTGGTCAGGCTCTCCTGCGCCACCCGGTAGAGGACCAGTTCGGTCTCGTGGTCCAGGACCGGCAGGTCGGCGTCGAAACGGCGCACCACCCGCAGACCGGTGTGGGTGGCGAAGTCGTGCGTGAGCGAGGACAGCGCGCTGATCAGACCGAGGTCGTCCAGGACGCCGGGCCGCAGCCGGCGCACCAGACGGCGCACCTCGTCCAGGCTCTCCCGGGTGATCTCCTGCGCCTGGTGCAGCTCCTCGCGCAGCGGCTCGTGGGCGTCGTCCGCCGCCCGCCCCAGGACCAGCAGGATCGCGGTCATGCTCTGCCCGACCTCGTCGTGCAGCTCCTGCGCGATACGGCGCCGCTCCGCCTCCTGGGCGAGCAGGACGCGGGCACTGCTGGTGGCCCGCTCGTTCTCCAGGCGGTCCAGCATGGCGTTGAACGTGCGGATCAGCTCCGGCACCTCACCGCCGCCGGACACCGGCAGCCGCTGGCCGGGGCGCAACAGGTCGACGGTGGTCATCAGCCGGGTGAGCCGCTCCAGCGGTGCCAGGCCCCAACGCAGCAGGGCGCCGTTGGCCACCAGCATGACGCCCATGCCGACCACGAGGACGACGGCCTCGGTCAGCAGGATCGGCACGGAGACGGTCACCGGAGCCCACAGCAGCAGCGCCGTGGCGAAGCCCAGCACCACCGCGTTGAGCCCGAAGATCCGCCAGAACAGGGACACCGGGGGTACGCCTCCTTCGGCGACGTGTCGATTCGGTACGCCTCTACTGTCGGTCATCGCGCACCCTCGGTGGGAGCTGCGGCCCAGGTAGCGACCGAGCAAGCGACCAGCGTGCCCCTCCCGGGCCCCTCCGGTCGATGGGGCCCGACCCCCATTTCCGGCTCGCCGCACACCCATACGGCCGCACCCGCGCACCACCGAGTGGATCCCGCGCCCCCGGGCAAATGGGTCCTGCGCCCGATGGGTTTCCCCGGGCGGTCCGGCCAGGGTTGACGACGACCGGGCCCGATCGGCCCGGCGCTCGGCATATCCGCACCGCCTTCCGAGAAAAGGACCACCCACCGTGTCGCTCGACGCCTCCCGCATCGAACCCCGCCCCGAGCGGCTGCCCGCTCACGAGGCGCGCCAGCGCCTCGAACACGCCCGCAGCACCCGCGTCACCCAGCTGCGCGCCCTCGACGAGAGCGGCCAGGCGGACGACCAGCTGATGTCCGCGCAGAAGGCCGCGATCGAACGGGTGCTCAAGGAGATCGACGAGGCCTTCGCCCGGGTCGAGAACGGCACCTACGGCGCCTGCCTCGGCTGCGGCAAGCCCGTCCCGGGGGAGCGCCTGGAGATCCTCCCCTACACGCGGTACTGCGTCGCCTGCCAGCGCCGCGCCGCGACCTGACCGGCGCTCCCCGCCTTCCTCCCCGGCCCTCCCTCCAGAACCGTCCCTCCCGCCCTGCTTAAGGGGTGAAGTGGTGAATCATCAGATCATCGGCGACCGCGGCACGCGTCCGTCGCCCCTGTCGCCCGAGGACCTCGCCGCGCTCCGGGACAACCTCCGCGAGCAGCGGCTGTTCCGCGAGGACCAGCTGCGGCAGATCGCCGCGGCCCCGGCCCGCACCGACGAGCCGCCGCTGCACCAGCGGTCCGCCGCGCAGACCGAGGTCCGGGTCAAACTGGCGGCCTCCGCGCGCATGGTCCTCGCCGACGTGGAAGCGGCGCTCGACCGCATCGCCGAGGGCCGCTACGGCCGGTGTCAGCTGTGCCGGCACGCCATCGACCGCGACCGCCTGATGATCGTGCCGCAGGCCCGCTACTGCGCCCGCTGCCAGCAGGTCCGGGAGGCCGGACGATGACCCTGCTCCGGCAGCCCCGCGCCGCCCTGTCCCGGCACCGTCCCTGGCCGCTGTGCCGGCAGTGCAGCGGTGTCGCCCTGGACATGGGCAGCGCCCGCACCCGCGCCTGGATCGCCGGTCGGGGGATGATCCTCGACGTGCCGACGGTGACCTTCCCCGGCGCGGGCGCGGTGTACCCCATCCAGCGCGGCGCCATCGTCGACACCCAGGGCACGGCCCGGATGCTCGACCGGCTGCTGGGGCACCGGCTGCCCCGCTTCGCCCGTCCGGTGGTCGTGGTGACCGCGCCGGTGCTGGACGGCCCGGCCTACCGGACGCGGGCCCGCGCGGCCGTCCAGGTGCTGCGCCCGCGCCGTGTGCTGACCGTGCCGAGCGCGCGGGCGGTGGCCCTCGCGGCGGGCGCCGACCTGTCCCGGCCGCTGCTGGTGATGGACATCGGTGCCCACCTCACCGAGGTGGTGCTCCTGGTGGACGGTGCCGTCTTCGACGCCCGCCGCACCGCGCTGGGCACCGGGGACATCGACGACACGGCCCCGTCCGAGCGGATCGGCGAGGCGCTGGCCGACATGACGACCTCCATGCTGCGGCAGGACGGCACGTCCCTCGCGGTCGACGCGCTCGCCCGGGGGCCGCTGCTGGCCGGCGGGGGCGCGCTGCGCCCCGAGATCACCTGCCGGCTCGCCGACCGGCTGCACGTGCCGCTGCGCGCGGTACCGGCACCGCACACGGCGGCCGTACGCGGCGCCGCAAAGCTCCTGGAAGCCGCGCGCACCCACCCGTCGACCACCGGCACGGACCCACCGGACGGCCACCCGCACTGATCCGGTGCCGACCACCGGCCGGGCGGAGGGGCACGTTCGCCCCGCCGTCGCGCATGCCGGTGCCGCGCCGCGACCGGGGGCAGCGTTCGGCGTCCCCCCTCCGTACGGCCGGCGTCCGCCCCGGCGCCAGCCGTACCCCGCGCCCACCTCGCACCCCCGTCCCCACCCCACCCCACTCCCCCCGCAGTCCCGTCCGTCCCATCCGCCGCCGCCGCCGTTCCCGGCGTCGGCGGCGGCCGATCCGGCTGCCCCGAGCCAGGAAGGAGGCCCCCCGTGGCCGGCGAGATTCCGCAGGCCCAGCCGCCACCCGCCGTTCCCGAACCCGAGCCGGACCGCGTACCGCACCCGTACCTCCTGCTGTGGCGGTGGCGGCGGAACCCGTTGCGGCGGTCGAGCGACCGGCTGGCGGCGTGGATGTCGCTCGGGCTGGTGCTCGCCGTGCTGGTGGCGGCGCCGGCGGCGATGTTCGGGGTCGGCGACAGCGCCTACCGGCACTACCGGAGCACCGCCGAGGACGAGGCGCACGGCCGGGACCAGCGTCCCGCGGTCCTGACCCACGACGCCCCGCGCCACCCCGAGCCGGGGTCCGAGGAGGCGAAGAAGGCCCGCTATGCCGCCCCGGTCCGCTTCACCGGCCCCGACGGAGTGAGCAGAACCGGGACGACCGAGGTGGAACCGGGCCTGCCGACCGGCAGCACCGTCCTGGTCTGGGTCGACGACGAGGGCCGGATCACCGAGCCGCCGCTGACCGCGGAGCAGATCCGCAGCCGCACCATGGGCTGGGCGATCCTCGCCTTCCTGGGCGTCGTCCTCACCGGCCTCGCGGCGCACGCCGCCACCGGCCTGGTGCTGCACCGGCGCAACCTCGCCCAGTGGGACGCGGCCTGGGCCAACACGGCCCCGCGCTGGAGCACACACCCCTGACGCCCGAACGGGCGCGGGTCGCTCACGCCGTCGCCGCGCCCGCCGCGGGCGGCGCCAACTGCCGTGCCAGCCACGTCGGTACGCCGCCCAGCAGCCGGAACAGCCGCCGCGCCTCCTCCCGCAGCCGGGACGCCTCCGGCTCCGACTCGGCGTCCGCGAGCGAGGCCAGCGCAGGGGCCGTACCGACGAGGTACCCCAGCTCCTCGCGGATGCGCAGCGACTCGGCGAACCCGTGCCGCGCCTCCGCCAGCTCCCCTTCCCGCAGGGCGAGCCCGGCCAGATGCCGCCAGGTGAAGGACTGGAGCAGCGGGTCGGCGTGCGCGGTGGCGCCGGCGTGGGCCCGCCGGTACGCCGCGCGGGCGGCCTGCGGGGAGCGGGTCAGGTTCTCCGCGAGCAGCCCGCGCCGGAAGTCGAGCAGGGCCCGCCCGCCGGCCCCCGGCGCGATCAGCGCCGCCGCCCGGCCCAGCGCGGCCCGCGCCTCGTCGGCCCGGTCCCGCACCCCGTGCACCGTGGCGGCGTAGGCGAGCTGACCCCGTTCACAGGCGGCGGCCCCGCGTTCGTCGTCGGTGTGCGCCAAGGCCTCCGCGGTGCGCAGCGCGTCCTCGGCCTCGGCCCAGCCCTGCTCCGTGTACAGGCACCGCTCCACCAGCAGCGCGGTCCGCTGCAAGGCGGTGTCCGCGGTGACCGGCTCCAGCAGGGCGGCCGCGTCGGACCAGCAGCCGCGCGAGCGCAACCGCCATACCGCGGTCTGGAGCGGATCGTCACCTTCGGTCGTTCCCCAGCCAGAACCAGCCATGGCGGAATGCGCCACGTCGCCCTCCCCTTAGCACGCCATCGAGCTCTCGAGTGGTGGCCGCATCTCAGCATGGATCCGGCGGCCCGGCCAAGGGGATGGGTGAAAGAATTCACAAAGTCGTGGACTTCGTGCCGTCGAGGTTTGGGAGCGCGCCGGGCCCGCCCGGGGCCGGTGCGCGCCCCGGGCCTCAGCTCATCCGCAGGGCCAGGAAGAAGTCCAGCTTGTCCTCCAGGCGCGACAGGTCACGCCCCGTCAACTGCTCGATCCGCCCGACGCGGTAGCGCAGCGTGTTGACGTGCAGGTGCAGCCGGTTCGCACAGCGCGTCCAGGAGCCGTCGCTGTCGAGGAACGCCTCCAGCGTCGGGATCAGCTCGGCGCGGTGGCGCCGGTCGTAGTCCCGCAGCGGATCGAGCAGCCGGGCGGTGAAGGCGCGCCGCACGTCGTCGGGGACGAAGGGCAGCAGCAGCACGTGCGAGGCCAGCTCCTGGTGGCCGGCCGCGCAGACCCGGCCGGGGCGTGCCGCGGCGACCCGGCGCGCGTGCCGGGCCTCCTCCAGCGCCCCGCGCAGCCCCTCCGCCGAGTGCACGGCCGCGCTGACGCCGAGCGTGACCCGCCCGTCGCCGTCCAGTCCCGCCGACAGCGGCTCCCGCACGGACGCCAGCAGCGCCTCCGCGAGGACCCCGGCCTCGCTGCCGTCGTGCTCCGTGGAGACCGCCGGCAGGGGTACGAGGGCGACGGCCTCCCCGCCGGTGTGCGCCACGGCGATGCGGTCCGACTGCTCGGGCCCGGTGGCGTGCGGGTCGACGAGGATCTCCTCCAGCAGGGTCTGCGCGACCCGGCCGGTCTGCTCGTCGCCGTCCTCCCACTCCACCCGGGCCACCACGACCTGCCAGTGCGGTGCCGCCCCCAGGCCGGGCAGCAGCACCGGTGCCGCCACCCGCAGGCGGGCCGCGATCTCGGCCGGCGCGGCGCCCGTCTGCACCAGTTCCAGGACCTCCTGGGCCAGCCGCCGCCGCACCGTGCGGGCCGCGTCCCGCCGGTCCCGCTCGACCGCGATCAGCTGGGTGACGCCGTACAGCAGGTCGCGGCGCTCCTCGGCCCAGTCCCCGGCGTCCGCCTCGACCACCAGCAGCCAGTCGGACAGCACCGTCTCGCGCAGGTCCCGCCCCCCGCCCGCGCCCTGCGGGGCACGCGCCCCCGGGGGCGTCACCGGGGGCTGCCCCCGGCCGCGGACCGGGAAGAGGCTGTACGTCGTGGAGCCCACGGCCACCCGGTGCGGCGCACGTCGGCCCGTGCGGGTGGCCGCGAGGTGCTCGGCCGCCAGCTCGGCGCAGACCTCGGCGGACAGCGCGGGCTCCGCGTCCTTCGGCCCGGCGACCTGGCGTCCGGTGGGGGAGAGCACCCAGGCCCGCAGGTCGAGGTCGGAGCCGAGCAGGTCCAGGACCACGTCGGGGCCGCCGCCCGCCGGTCCCGAGGTCATCATCCGGCGGTGCCGGTCCACCACGGCCGCCAGGTCCCCCGCCCGCTCGCCGGAGACCTGGCGCACGACATGCTCGGTGATCGTCGCGAAGGCCACCGACTCGTGCACCGCGAACAGCGGCAGCCGGTGCCGTGCGCACGCCACCACCAGGTCCTCCGGCACCTCCCCCAGCTCCGCCTCACCGGCGGCCAGCGCGGCCACCTGGGCCTGCACCAGGAGACGGACGAACGGCTCGGAGTCGGCGGCGTCCCGGCGCCAGGCCAGGCCGGTGAGCACCAGCTCGCCGCCCGAGAGGTAGCGGCTGGGGTCGCGCAGGTCGGTGGTCATCACGCCCCGCACCGTGCGGTCCAGCTCGTCCCCGCCGCCGAGCAGCTTGAGGCCCAGCGCGTCGGTGTCCAGCAGTGCGCGCAGCCGCATTCTCGTCGCCGCCGTTCTTTGTCTCGAAGTGTTCCAGGTCACGCGGCTGTGTCGCCCGATTCCAGAGGAGAACAGGGAGGCAGTTGAGTACCTCCGTTCATACGAATCTACAAGATGCCCGCCCTGGCCAGCCAACTCCTTCATGGTTTCTGCGACTGACCCTGGTGGAGCACACGACGGTGTACTGAGGCCGTTCCACGTGAACAGCACATGAACGAGCCGGACACCCGGCACCCGGGACCGGCTCGATCTCCACGCCCACCGCACGCAGAAACACCACCGCACGCAGACACCCCCGCACGCAGACACCACGGCACGCGGAAACCGCCGCACGCAGACGAGGAGGAGAGCCGGTCATGGACTTCCTTCGCCCCGCCGACTGGGAGGAGGCGCTCGCCGCGAAGGCCGAGCACCCCACCGCCGTGCCGATCGCGGGCGGCACCGACGTGATGGTCGAGATCAACTTCGGTCACCGCAGGCCCGAGTACCTCATGGACCTGGGCCGCGTCGGCGACCTGGCCGAGTGGGAGGTCGGGGAGGACTGCGTACGGCTCGGTGCCGCTGTGCCCTACACCCGGATCATGGAGCACCTGAGCGCCGAACTGCCGGGTCTCGCCCTCGCCTCGCACACCGTCGCCTCCCCGCAGATCCGCAACCGCGGCGGCGTGGGCGGGAACCTCGGCACCGCCTCCCCGGCCGGCGACGCCCACCCGGCGCTGCTCGCCGCCGGCGCCGAGGTCGAGGCCGCATCGGTGCGCGGCGTGCGCCGCATCCCGATCGACGCGTTCTACACCGGCGTGAAGCGCAACGCGCTGGAGCCCGACGAGCTGATCCGCGCCGTGCACGTGGCGAAGGCCGACGGACCGCAGCAGTTCTCCAAGGTCGGCACCCGCAACGCCATGGTCATCGCCGTGTGCGCCTTCGGCCTCGCCCTGCACCCCGCCACCCGCACCGTCCGCACCGGCATCGGCTCGGCGGCGCCCACCCCGGTCCGGGCGGGGGCCGCCGAGGAGTTCCTGAACGCGGTGCTGGAGGAGGGCGGCCTCTGGGAGAACGGGAAGATCGTCACCCCGTCCGCCGTCAAGCGGTTCGCGGAGCTGTGCGCCGCCGCCTGCGACCCGATCGACGACGTCCGGGGCACCGCCGACTACCGCCGCCACGCGGTCGGCGTGATGGCCCGCCGGACGTTCACCTGGACCTGGGAGTCGTACCGCGGCGCCCGCCGCACCACGGAAGGAGCCGTGTGATGCGCGTCAACCTCACCGTCAACGGACGTCCGCAGCAGGCCGACGACGTGTGGGAGGGCGAGTCCCTGCTGTACGTGCTGCGCGAGCGGATGGGCCTGCCGGGCTCCAAGAACGCCTGCGAACAGGGCGAGTGCGGCTCCTGCACGGTCCGCCTGGACGGGGTGCCGGTGTGCTCCTGCCTGGTCGCGGCCGGACAGGCCGAGGGCCGCGAGGTCGTCACGGTCGAGGGCCTGGCGGAGTTCGCCCGGCGACGCGCCGAGGGCGGCGCCGCCCCCGGTGCCCGCGCCGGGCAGAGCGCCTCGCTGGACGCGGCACGGCGGTGGCAGGCCGGCGGGACCGACTCGCAGACCGGCGAGCACATCGAACTGGCGCCGATCCAGCAGGCGTTCATCGACGCCGGCGCCGTCCAGTGCGGCTTCTGCACCCCCGGACTGCTGGTCGCCGCCGACGAGATGCTGGAGCGCCACCCGGACCCGAGCGACGAGGACGTCCGCGAGGCGCTGTCGGGCAACCTGTGCCGCTGCACCGGCTACGAGACGATCATGGACGCGGTCCGCCTGGCCGCGGCCCGCCGGTCCGAGGAGGCCCGAGCATGACCGCGGTCGGCGCACCCACCGGCATCTCCCAGGGCTCCCGGACCAGGGGCGGCGTCGGCGAGTCCACGCTGCGCCCGGACGGCGTCCTCAAGGTCACCGGCGCGTTCGCGTACGCGTCCGACATGTGGCACGAGGACATGCTCTGGGGCCAGATCCTGCGCTCCACCGTCGCGCACGCCGAGATCGTCTCCGTCGACACGAGCGAGGCGCTGGCCACGCCGGGCGTGTACGCCGTCATGACGTACGACGACCTGCCGACCGGCGTGCGCCACTACGGACTGGAGATCCGGGACACCCCGGTCCTCGCCCACGGCAAGGTCCGCCACCACGGCGAGCCGGTCGCGATCGTCGCCGCCGACCACCCGGAGACCGCGCGCCGCGCCGCCGCCAGGATCACGGTGGAGTACCGGGAGCTGCCCCTGGTCACCGACGAGGCCTCCGCCACCGCTCCCGGCGCGGTCCTGGTCCACGAGCACCGCACCGACCACCACGCGGCGCACGTCCCCCACCCCAACATCGTGCACCGCCAGCCGATCGTGCGCGGCGACGCCGACGCGGCCGCCGGACGCGCCGACGTGATCGTCACGGGCGACTACTCCTTCGGCATGCAGGACCAGGCCTTCCTCGGCCCCGAGTCCGGACTCGCCGTGCCCGGCGAGGACGGCGGCGTCGACCTCTACATCGCCACCCAGTGGCTCCACTCCGACCTGCGCCAGATCGCCCCCGTGCTCGGCCTGCCCGAGGACAGGGTGCGGATGACGCTGTCCGGCGTCGGCGGTGCCTTCGGCGGGCGCGAGGACCTGTCGATGCAGATCCACGCCTGCCTGCTGGCGCTGCGCACCGGCAAGCCGGTCAAGATGGTCTACAACCGCTTCGAGTCCTTCTTCGGCCACGTGCACCGCCACCCGGCCCGGCTCCACTACGAGCACGGTGCCACCCGTGACGGCCGGCTCACCCACGTGAGGTGCCGCATCGTCCTGGACGGCGGCGCCTACGCCTCGGCCTCCCCGGCGGTCGTCGGCAACGCCGCCTCGCTGTCGGTCGGGCCGTACGTGTGCGACGACGTGGACATCGAGGCCCTCGCGCTCTACTCCAACAACCCGCCGTGCGGCGCCATGCGGGGCTTCGGCGCGGTGCAGGCGTGTTTCGCCTACGAGGCGCAGATGGACAAGGTGGCGCGGGAACTGGGCCTGGACCCGGTGGAGTTCCGCCGGATCAACGCCATGGAGCAGGGCACGCTCATGCCGACCGGCCAGAGCGTCGACTCCCCGGCACCGGTCGCCGAACTCCTGCGCCGCATCAAGGCGATGCCGATGCCGCCGGAGCGCCAGTGGGAGTCCAGCGAGGGCGCCGACGTACGGCAGTTGCCCGGGGGTCTGTCCAACACCACGCACGGCGAGGGCGTCGTACGGGGCGTCGGCTACGCGGTCGGCATCAAGAACGTCGGCTTCTCCGAGGGCTTCGACGACTACTCCACCGCCCGGGTCCGCCTGGAGGCCGCCGGCGGCCGGCCCGTCGTCACCGTGCACACGGCGATGGCGGAGGTCGGCCAGGGCGGCGTCACCGTCCACGCGCAGATCGCCCGCACCGAGCTGGGCGTCACCCAGGTCACCATCGAGCCCGCCGACACACGGGTGGGCTCGGCCGGATCCACCTCGGCCTCCCGGCAGACCTACGTCACCGGCGGCGCCGTGAAGCACGCCTGCGAGCAGGTCCGCGAGCGGGTCCTGGACATCGGCCGCCGCCGGTTCGGCTCCCACCACCCCGCCTGGGCCGGCGCCGGACTCCTCCTGGAGGGCGGCAAGGTCGTCACCGACGGCGGTGAGGTCCTCGCCGATCTCGTGGACGTCCTGGAGGACGAGGTGATCGAGGTCGAACGGGAGTGGCGGCACCGGCCGACCGAACCTTTCGACCCGCGCACCGGCCAGGGCAACGGGCACGTCCAGTACTCCTTCGCCGCGCACCGCGCCGTCGTCGAGGTCGACACCGAACTGGGCCTGGTCAAGGTGGTCGAGCTGGCCTGCGCCCAGGACGTCGGCAAGGCCCTGAACCCGCTCTCCGTGATCGGCCAGATCCAGGGCGGCACCGTCCAGGGCCTGGGCATCGCGCTGATGGAGGAGGTCGTCGTCGACCCCGTGACCGCCGAGGTCAAGAACCCGTCCTTCACCGACTACCTGCTCCCCACGATCCTCGACACGCCGGCCCTACCGGTCGACGTGCTCGAACTCGCCGACGACCACGCGCCCTACGGGCTGCGCGGCGTCGGCGAGGCCCCCACCCTGTCGTCCACCCTGGCGGTCCTCGCGGCCGTCCGGGACGCGACCGGGCTGGCGCTCGACCGCACGCCGGTACGGCCGGAACACCTCACCGGTACGGCGTGACACCGCCGTGGCGGGCCATCGTGCCGCCCCCGGGGCCCTGAAGGCCTGGGGGACCCCCAGCGGCACGGGTGGGCGCCACGGCACCCCGGCACCGGACGACGGCCGCACTCGCGGCCGCGGAACTCCGGCGTCGGTCCACCCCAAGGTGCAGTACCGGGCCGTCCCCCGAGCTGACACCTCCCAAATCCCGCGCCTTCGCCGAAGGCACGGGTGCACCTATGAACCTTGGGAGACGGCCCCATGACCCAGCAGTCAGTGGAGCCCGAGATCACCGCCGAGGACGCGGGCGCGGGTTCCCGCGTCCCCGGCGGACGGTCCTGGCTCGACCGGTACTTTCACATATCCCACCGGGGATCCACGGTCGCGCGTGAGGTGCGCGGCGGCATCACCACCTTCATGGCGATGGCGTACATCGTCCTGCTCAACCCCGTGATCCTGTCCGGCAAGGACGCCGCCGGGGACACCCTGGGCCAGAAGGCCCTGATCACCGCGACGGCGCTCGCCGCGGCGGTCACCACGCTCCTGATGGGCTTCGTCGGCAAGGTGCCGCTCGCCCTGGCCGCCGGGCTCTCGGTGTCCGGCGTGATCGCCGGGCAGGTCGTCCCGCAGATGACCTGGCCGCAGGCCATGGGCATGTGTGTGATGTACGGCGTGGTGATCATGCTGCTCGTGGTCACCGGGCTGCGCGAGATGATCATGAACGCGATCCCGCTCGCCCTCAAGCACGGCATCACCATGGGCATCGGCCTGTTCATCGCCATCATCGGCCTGGTCAAGGGCGGCTTCGTCCACGCGGGCAAGGCGACCCCGCTCACCCTCGGCCCGGCCGGGGAACTCGCCGGCTGGCCGGTCCTGCTCTTCGCGGGCACCCTGCTGCTGATCTTCATGCTCCAGGCCAGGAACATGCCCGGCGCCATCCTGATCGGCATCGTCACCGGCACGATCGTCGCGGCGATCCTGAACGCCACCGGGGTCATCGACCCCGAGCAGTGGGCCAACGGCGCACCCGAACTGCACGGCAGCGCGGTCTCCATGCCGGACTTCTCGCTCTTCGGCGACCTGGAGTTCGGCGGCTGGGGCGAGGTCGGCGCGATGACGGTCGGCATGATCGTCTTCACGCTGGTGCTCGCCGGGTTCTTCGACGCGATGGCCACCATCATCGGCGTCGGCACGGAGGCCAAGCTCGCCGACGAGAAGGGCCGCATGCCGGGCCTGTCGAAGGCGCTGTTCATCGACGGCGCCGGCGGGGCCATCGGCGGCGTGGCGGGCGGCTCCGGCCAGACCGTCTTCGTCGAGTCCGCGACCGGCGTCGGCGAGGGGGCCCGCACCGGGCTCGCCTCGGTCGTCACCGGCGCGTTCTTCGCGGCCTGCCTCTTCTTCACGCCGATCACCGCGATCGTGCCGCAGGAGGTCGCCTCCGCCGCGCTGGTCGTCATCGGGGCGATGATGATGATGAACGCCCGGCACGTGGACTGGGCCGACCGGGCCACCGCGATCCCCGTCTTCCTGACCGTCGTCCTGATGCCGTTCACGTACTCGATCACGGCCGGGGTCGCCGCCGGTGTCATCTCCTACGTCGCCATCAAGGTCGCGCAGGGCAAGGCCCGGGAGATCGGCGCGTTCATGTGGGCCCTGACGGTGATCTTCGTCGTCTACTTCGCCCTGAACCCGATCGAGGGCTGGCTGGGCGTGCACTAGGCGCCACGACGGGAACCCTTCACGTACCCGTCGGCCGAGGAGGACCGGAAGATGCTGGACATCGCCGAAGAGCTGCACCGGTGGGTCGAGCGGGGTCGCGACTTCGCCGTGGCCACCGTGGTGGCCGTCGGCGGCAGCGCGCCCCGGCCGCCCGGCGCCGCACTCGCGGTGGACGCCGACGGCACGGTGGTCGGCTCGGTCTCCGGCGGATGCGTGGAGGGAGCCGTGTACGAGCTGTGCCGGCAGGCCCTCCAGGACGGCGAGACCGTCCTGGAGCGCTTCGGGTACGGCGACGAGGACGCCTTCGCCGTCGGGCTGACCTGCGGCGGGGTCATCGACGTCCTCGTCACTCCGGTACGGGCGGCCGATCCGGTCCGCCCGGCCCTGGCCGCCGCGCTCGCCGCCGCCGCGCGCGGGGAGACGGCGGCCGTGGCACGCGTGGTGAGCGGTCCGGCCGAGCTGGTGGGCCGCGCGCTGGCCGTCCGGGCGGACGGCACCCGCACCGGCGGCCTGGGCGGACACCCCGAGCTGGACCGCACGGCGGCCGCCGAGGCGGGTGCCTTCCTGGCCGCCGGGCGCACCGGCACGCTGGAGATCGGCGAGCAGGGCTCGCGGTGCGGAGCTCCGCTGACGCTGCTGATCGAGTCGTCCGTCCCGGCCCCGCGCATGATCGTCTTCGGTGCGATCGACTTCGCCTCGGCGCTGGTCCGGGTCGGCAGGTTCCTCGGCTACCACGTGACGGTGTGCGACGCCCGCCCCGTCTTCGCCACCCCGGCCCGCTTTCCGGACGCGGACGAGATCGTCACCGAGTGGCCCCACGAGTACCTGGCGCGTACCGCCGTGGACGCGCGCACGGTGCTGTGCGTCCTGACCCACGACGCCAAGTTCGACATCCCGCTGCTCCGGCTGGCGCTGCGCCTCCCGGTGGCGTACGTCGGCGCGATGGGCTCCCGCCGCACCCACCTCGACCGCGAGGCCCGCCTGCGCGAGGCCGGGGTGGGCGCATCGGAGCTGGCCCGCCTCAGATCGCCGATCGGCCTCGACCTCGGCGCCCGCACCCCCGAGGAGACGGCGCTGTCCATCGCCGCCGAGATCGTCGCGACCCGCCACGGCGGCACGGGCACCTCGCTGACCGGCGCCCACACCCCCATCCACCACGACGGCCCGACGGCCCCGCCGGGGCGCGTCGGTTCGGCGGCGTAGCGAGACCGGGACGCGGACGCGCGGCGCTTGGCGGGGTCGTACGGAACGGTGCCGGTCGGTTCTCCGGTGTGCGGGGTCCCGGTTCTGGTCGGGGTATGGGTTCTGATCAGGGTTTCGTCGAGTCGGGCTCAGTCTCGGCCGGGGTCCCTTCTGGGCAGGGTCACGTCGGTGACCACCGGGCGGTGGTCGGAGGCCGTGGGCTCGGGCGGGACCGTGGTGTCGCGTACGCGTACGTCCTTGCTCACGGTCACGTAGTCGATGCGCTTCACCGGGGCCTCGGCCGGATACGTGCCGGGGGCCCCGGCCCCCGCGTCGCGCAGGTCCTTCCACAGCGGCGCCAGTTCGGGCGCCGAGGGCTCGGCGTTGAAGTCGCCCAGCAGGAACTGGTGCGCGCCCGGCAGCTCCGCCCGCTCCCTCGCCATGATCCGCCGGGTGTCCGCGACCTGGGCCCGGCGCACCGCCGGGTCCGCCCGGTAGTCGAGGTGGGTCACGAAGACCTGCACCGGCACCCCGCGCACCTTGAGCGTCACCTCGCCGAAACCGGGCGCGGGGGCCGGCACCGGGTTCTCGTCCTGCGTGGACAGGCGCGTGATCTCGTGGTTCGTCGCGGAACGGACCGGGAAGCGGGACAGCACCGCCACGCCGTACTCGCGCCGGGGTTCCCCCGCCGTCACGGGATCGAGGCTGTAGATCGGCGCGAAGGAGACCCGCATACCGAGCCGCCGGGCCAGTTCCCCGGCCACGTCGAGCCCCTGGCTGCGGGCTCCCCAGTGCACGTCGACCTCCTGGAGGCCGATCACGTCCGCGTCGAGGGCGCGCAGCGCGGCGGCCTGCCGGTCGAGGTCGAAGACGCCGTCCGAGCCCGCCCCGGCGTGGATGTTGTAGGTGGCGACGCGCAGCGGGACGGAGTGGCCCCGCTCGGCGTCGGCCGAGGCGGGCGGTGCCGCCACGGCCAGGGTCAACAAAGCACCCGCGAGGGACAGTTGGGTGAAGGTGCGCGCTCTGAGAGACATGCCGGCACGCTACGCGGGAAACGGCCTCCGCGCGGCGCGCGGCGCGATCCCGACCGCGACCCGTTCCCCGCCCGCAACCCCCGGTTCACGGCTGCCGGAGCAGATGGTCGACCGTGCGGCCGAAGACATGGTGCCCGGCGCGGCCGAGCGGGCCGTCGAGGAAGGGCGGCAGGAACCGGACGTCCAGTTCCTCGCGCCACATGACACGGGCCCGGTCGTCGGGCGCCGGCCGGACCTCGATCTCCGCCCAGCCCCGGACCACCCGGCCGCGCTTTTCCAGCCGGCACCGGCCGGGGGCGTCCGGGCGCGGGGGCCGCCAGAGCGTCACCTCCATCGGGTCGTCGAAGGCGAGCGGCCCGGCCCCCGTGCGGGCCACGACCACCGTGCCCCGGCGGGTGGGGCCGGGCGGTTCGGCGGTGACCCGGGTCAGCGGGACGGTGTCGCCGTGCCGCTCCCACCGGGTGAGCCGGCGCCAGGCCTCGGCCGGGACGAGCGGAACGGTGCGTTCGAGCGAGAGGACGGCCACCGGACGATCGTAGGCAACGCGCCCACCGGTGGTGCGGTACCGGCCATCCCGTACCGGTGGTGGCGTGCCTACCGGTAGACCTTGCCCGGCTCGGCCTTCCCCGGGGCCAGCAGCTGGGGGACCGTCACGAAGACGTAGCCCCGCTTCTTGAGCGCGTCGATGATCCCGGGCACGGCCGGCACGGTGCCGTCGTAGATGTCGTGCAGCAGGATGATGCCGTCCCGGGACGCCTGGTCCAGGACCCGTTCGGTGATCAGGTCGGAGTCGGTCGTCCGGTAGTCCTTGGCGGTCACCGTCCACAGCACCTCCGCCAGACCCAGCTCGCGGCTGATGTCGTGGACCGTGTCGTCCGTGCGGCCCTGCGGCGGGCGCATCAGGGTGGGGCGCTTGCCCGTGAGGCGCTCTATCTCCTTGTTGGGGCGCTCCAGCTCCTCGCGTATCTCGTCCGGCCCGGCGTCCGTGAGGATCTTGTGGGTCCAGGTGTGGCTGGCGACCTCGTGGCCCTCGTCGGCCATGCGCCTGACCAGCTCGGGATAGGTGTCGATGTGCCGCTTGCCGAGCAGGAAGAAGGTCGCCGGGACCTGCTTCTCCTTGAGTATGTCGAGCAGCCGGGCGGAGTTCTCGCTCGGTCCGGCGTCGAAGGTCAGCGCGATGCACTTGGCGTGCGCGCAGTCCACGGTGCCCAGTGCGCCCGCGCGGGCCCGGGTGCCGGACGCGCCGGCCTTGCCGTCGGCCGGGGCGTCGGCGGCGTCGGCGGCGTTGCGGACGGAGCTGGGGGAGTGCGTCTCCAGTTTCGTGCAGCCGCTCAGCGCGAGGCTGAGCGAGGCCGCGGCCGCGAAGGTCGCGAGCACACGCAACCTGGTCCCCGTTTTCTTCATCTTCCTGGTCAGCGAAGGCATGCGAGGACTATACGCTGTGTGTATATATGTGGTTCATAGTGCCCTCGAATAGCCGTTCGGGGTAGTGCAGGTCCTCACCGGGTTACTCAGCCGACACACACGTGACGGTGAGAGTGAGGAGGACCCCCGTGAGCAGCGAGACCCCCGTGAGCGAGAGCCCCGTGGGCGGGCGCACCTGGCGCCGGGCCCTGGTGACCGGCGGAGCCGGGTTCGTCGGCTCCCACCTGTGCGGCCGCCTGCTCGACGCCGGCACCGACGTCGTCTGCCTCGACAACCTGGCCACCGGCTCCCGCTCCAACGTGGCCGACCTGGAACGACGGCGCGGCTTCCGGTTCGTCCGGGGCGACGCCACCGACCCGGCGGCCCTGCGCGGTCTGCCCGGCCGGTTCGACCTCGTCCTGCACTTCGCCTGCCCCGCCTCGCCCGCCGACTACCTCCGGCTGCCCCTTCAGACCCTCGACGTCGGCAGCACCGGCACCCGCAACGCCCTGGAGCGGGCCCACGCCGACGGCGCCCGCTTCCTGCTCGCCTCCACCTCCGAGGTCTACGGCGACCCGCTGGAGCACCCGCAGCGCGAGACGTACTGGGGCAACGTCAACCCGATCGGCCCGCGCAGCGTCTACGACGAGTCCAAGCGCTTCGCCGAGGCCCTGGTCACCGCCCACCGCCAGGTGCACGGCACCGACACCGCCATCGTGCGGATCTTCAACACCTACGGCCCCCGCATGCGCACCGGCGACGGCCGGGCCGTCCCCACCTTCATCGCGCAGGCGCTGGACGGCATGCCGCTCACCGTCGCCGGCGACGGCGGCCAGACCCGCTCCCTGTGCTACGTCGACGACACCGTGGCGGGCGTCCTGGCCCTCGCCGCCTCCGCGGAGACCGGGCCGATGAACATCGGCGGCGACGACGAGATCACCATGCTGGAACTGGCCCGCCGGATCGTCGACCTCACCGGCTCCGGCTCCCGCATCCGCTTCGTCGAACGCCCCGTCGACGACCCCGGCCGACGCAAGCCGGACACCACCCTGGCCCGGGAACGGCTCGGCTGGCGGCCGAGCGTGAGCTGGAACGAGGGGCTGGAGCGGACCATCGGCTGGTTCGCGCACGCCGTCGCCGCCTGATCCGGGCCCGGAAACGTCACTTACGGTGACAAAGCGGCATATCTCCGGAAGTGACCTGTCTTCACGTGTTTGAGGCAACTGCCCCGCGGCACCCGCCCCGCCGAGAGAGGAGCCCGCCCCATGCGCATCCTTGGTGTCAACGCCCTGTTCCACGACCCGGCCGCCGCGCTCGTCGTCGACGGCCGGACCGTTGCGGCCGCCGAGGAAGAGCGGTTCAGCCGACGCAAGCACGGCAAGCGCCCGGTGCCGTTCTCCGCGTGGGAGGTCCCCGAGCTGTCCGCGCGCTGGTGCCTGGAACACGCCGGGATACGGCCCGGCGAACTGGACGCCGTCGCCTACTCCTTCGACCCCCAGCTCGCCCGGCCCGCCCGAGACCTGGGACTGGACGACCCCTGGGACCCGCTGCGGCTCGCATACGCCCGCCGGGCCCCCGAGTTCCTCGCCGACGCGCTGCCAGGACTTGACCCGGACCGGGTCGCCTTCGTCCCGCACCACGTGGCCCACGCCGCCTCCGCGGGACCGGCCTCGCCGCACCCCGACAACGACGTCCTCGTCCTCGACGGCCGCGGCGAGTCCGCCTCCCACCTGGCCGGCCGCTACCGCGACGGCAAGCTCGACGTCCTCGCCACCCAGGCGCTGCCGCACTCGCTCGGCCTCGTCTACGAGGAACTCACCGCACACCTCGGCTTCCTGCGCAGCAGCGACGAGTACAAGGTGATGGCCCTCGCCTCCTACGGAACGCCCCGCTTCGCCCCGCGGTTGCGCGAGCACGTCCACGCCACCGGCGACGGCGGCTTCCGCGCCCACGGCGTCGACTGGGCGGCCCTCGCCCCGCCGCGCGCCAAGGGCGAGGACTGGACCCGGGACCACGCGGACCTGGCGGCCAGCACCCAGGCCGTCCTGGAGGAACTGCTCCTCGAACTGGTCCATTGGCTGCACGGCGAGGCCGGGGGCGAGGCCCTGACCATGGCGGGCGGCGTCGCGCTGAACTGCGTCGCCAACGCGCGGATCGCCGCGCGCGGCCCGTACCGGCACGTGTGGGTGCAGCCCGCCGCCGGCGACGCGGGCACGGCCCTCGGCGGCGCCCTGCACGTGTCCGCCGCCCAGGAGGGCGCCGCGCCCGAGCCGATGCCCGGCGTCGACCTCGGCCGCGGCTGGCGCGACGACGAGATCCGCGCCTGGCTGGAGACCGCCGCGATCCCCTACGAGGAGCCGGACGACATCGCCGAGACCGTCGCCGAGGAGCTGGCCCGGGACGGGATCGTCGCCTGGTTCCAGGGCCGCAGCGAGTTCGGGCCGCGCGCCCTCGGACACCGCTCCCTGATGGCCCACCCCGGACGCGCGGAGAACCTGGAACGCCTCAACCACGTCAAGGGCCGCGAGGAGTTCCGCCCCGTCGCGCCCATGGTGCTCGCCGACCGGGCCGCCGACCTCTTCACCGGGCCCCTCCCCAGCCCGTACATGCTCTTCGTGCACGACGTCGCCCCCGCCTGGCGCGAACGCGTCCCGGCCGTCGTCCACGTCGACGGCACCGCCCGCATCCAGACCGTCGAGGAGCGCCGTGAGCCGCTCGTCGCGCGGATGCTGGCCGCCTTCGAACGGCGCACCGGGCTGCCGGTCGTGGTCAACACCAGCCTCAACACCGCCGGCCGACCCATGGTCGACGACCCGCGCGACGCACTGGAGTGCTTCGGCTCGGCGCCCGTCGACCTGCTCGCCATCGGCCCCTTCGCGGTGCGCCGGGGACGGGTGTTCGCATGAGCACCGCTCCCGGAACCGGCGGCCCGCGCACCGGCTACGCCGTCGTCGTCCCGACCCTGGTGCGCGACACGCTGGCCGACTGCCTGGCCGCGCTGGTCGCCGCGCACGGCCCCCACCCCGACGAGATCGTCCTGGTCGACGACCGGCCGGGACCCGACGCCGACCCGGACGCGCTGGAACACGCCCTGACCGTCCTCGGCGACCTGCGCGAGCGCACGGTGGTGCTGCGCAGCGGGGGCCGCGGACCGGCCGCCGCCCGCAACACCGGTTTCCGCGCGGTCACTTCCCCCTGGACCGCCTTCCTCGACGACGACGTCCAGGTCGGCCCGCACTGGTGCGACCAGCTGATCCAGGACCTCGCCGAGGCGGCACCCGACACCGGCGCCGTCCAGGGCGTGATCGCCGTACCGCTGCCGGGCGAGCGCCGCCCCACCGACTGGGAACGCGGCACCGCCGGTCTCGCGCAGGCCCGGTGGATCACCGCCGACATGGCCTACCGCACGGACGTGCTCAAACAGGTCGGCGGCTTCGACGAACGCTTCACCCGCGCCTTCCGCGAGGACGCCGACCTCGCGCTGCGCGTCCTCGACGCGGGCTGGCGCATCCGGCGGGGCCGCCGCACCACCCGCCACCCCGTACGGTCCGCCTCGCGCTGGGTGTCCCTGCGGCAGCAGCGCGGCAACGCCGACGACGCCCTGATGCGGCGGCTGCACGGCCCCGACTGGTGGGCCAAGGCGGTCGCGCCCCGGGGCCGGATCCGGCGCCACGCGGCGATCACCGCCGCCGGCACCGCCGCCCTCGTCCTCGCGGCGGCCGGACGTCCCCGGGCCGCCGCGGTCGCGGGGGCCGGGTGGGCCGGGGGGACCGCCGAGTTCGCCTGGGCCCGCATCGCGCCCGGACCGCGCACCCGGCACGAGGTCATGACCATGCTGGCCACCAGCGCGCTCATCCCGCCCGCCGCGACCTGGCACCGGCTCAGCGGACTCTGGCGCCACCGTGCCGCCCCCGCCTGGCGGGAGACGGCCGCATGAACTCCGTAGGCAGCCCGGTGAAGGCCGTCCTCTTCGACCGCGACGGCACCCTCGTCCACGACGTCCCCTACAACGGCGACCCGGAGCGGGTCAGGCCCGTCGACGGCGCCCGCGAGGCGGTGGCGCTGCTGCGGGAGCACGGTGTCCGCGTCGGCGTCGTCACCAACCAGTCCGGGGTGGCCCGCGGCCTGATCAGCGACGGCGACGTCCGGCGCGTCAACCGCCGCATCGACGACCTGATCGGCCCCTTCGACGTCTGGGCCGTCTGCCCGCACGGCCCCGACGACGGCTGCCACTGCCGCAAGCCGCAGCCCGGCATGATCCTGTGGGCGGCCGGACGCGTGTGCACCGGCCCCGCCGACTGCGTCGTCATCGGCGACATCGGCGCGGACCTGGAGGCCGCCGAACGCGCCGGCGCCCACGGCATCCTCGTCCCCAACGACCGCACCCGCCCGCAGGAGACGGCCGCGGCGGCCCATGTCGCCCCGGACCTCCTCACCGCCGTACGGGCCCTGCTCGACGGCCCGCCCAGGGGCCGGGTCCTGGCGAACGAGCGGCCCATCGAGGGTGCGTACGGTGCCGGGGCAGGTGGCCCGGCGCGCGGCCCACCGGCGACGGCCACGGCCAGGCGCACGGCGACGGCCACGGCCAGGCGCACGGCGACGGCCACGGCCAGGCGCACGGCGACGGCCACGGCCAGGCCCACGGCGACGGCCACGGCCAGGCCCACGACGACGGTCGGAAACGTCCCGCGGCGCGGCAGGGCACGGGCGAACCGGGAGCGGACCCGAGCGCCCGAAGGCGGGCCACCGCCGAACGCGGCGGGATGGGGCCTGACGGGGACGCGCGCGGTGGTGGGGCGGACGGCGCTGCCGGCCGAGGCCGGTCGCAGGCCCCGGACCCCGCCCCTGACTCCGGGCAGGGCGGGGACTCCCGCCCGGTGACCCGGTCGCGCGCCGTCCGTGGCGGCGACGACAGCCGTGGGAGGTCGACATGAAGGCGCTCGTCACCCGGCTCGACAGCTTCGGCGACGTGCTGCTCGCCGGGCCCGCCGTGCGAGCCGTCGCCGCGCGGGCCGACCACGTCACCCTGCTGTGCGGGTCCCGCGGCGCGCCCGCCGCCCGGCTGCTGCCCGGCGTCGACGAGGTGCTGGTGTGGGAGGCGCCGTGGGGCGGGTTCGAGCCGCCCGAGGTGAGACGGGAGGACATCGACGCGCTCGTGGAGCGGATCGACGCCGACACCGCGCTGATCCTGACCTCCTTCCACCAGTCCCCCCTGCCCACCGCCCTGGTACTGCGCCTGGCCGGTGTCCGCTACCTCGCCGCCGACAGCGTGGACTACCCCGGATCGCTCCTCGACCTGCGCCACCGGCGCGCCCCGCACGCCCACGAGGCCCAGGCGGCACTGGACCTCGCCGAGGCCGCCGGGTTCCCGTGCCCCGACGACGGGCGGCTCCGGGTGCACCCGCCACCCCCCGCCGACGCCCTCACCGGCCCCGGCCCCTACGTCGTCCTCCACCCCGGCGCCAGCGTCCCCGCCCGCGCCTGGAGCCCCGAGCGCGCCGCCGAGGCCGTACGCGAACTCGCCGCCGCCGGACACCGCGTGCTGGTCACCGGCGGCCCCGGCGAGCGCGAGCTCACCGCACACGTCGCCGGGGCGCACGGCACCGACCTCGGCGGCCGCACCGACGCCCCCGAACTGGCCGGCGTCCTCGCGGGCGCGGCCGTCGTCGTCACCGGCAACACCGCGCCCGCCCACCTCGCCGCCGCCGTCGGCACCCCCGTCGTCTCCCTGTTCGCCCCCGTCGTACCCGCCGAGCGCTGGCGCCCGTACGGCGTCCCCTACGTCCTGCTGGGCGACCAGGACGCGCCCTGCGCCGACAGCAGGGCCCGCGACTGCCCCGTCCCCGGCCACCCCTGCCTGAACACCGTCACGGCCACCGACGTGGCCGCCGCCGTCGAGAAACTGCTGGGGGAGACATGAGGATCCTCATCTGGCACGTGCACGGGTCGTGGACCACGGCCTTCGTGCAGGGCCCGCACACCTACCTCGTCCCCGTCACCCCCGACCGCGGACCCGACGGCCTCGGCCGCGCCCGCACCTGGGACTGGCCCGACTCCGTCGTGGAGGTACCGCCCGAGCGGCTGCGGGACCAGGACATCGACCTCGTGGTCCTCCAGCGCCCGCACGAACTCGACCTCATCGACCGCTGGCTGGGCCGCCGCCCGCCACTGGTCTACCTGGAGCACAACGCCCCCGACGGCGACGTGCCCCGCACCCGCCACCCGGCCGCGGACATCCCGGGCGCCACCCTCGTCCACGTCACCCACTTCAACCGGCTGATGTGGGACGCGGGTGGGGCGGACACCGCCGTCGTCGAGCACGGCGTCGTCGACCCCGGCCACCGCTGGACCGGCGAGCTGGAACGCGCCGCCGTCGTCGTCAACGAGCCGATCCGGCGCGGGCGTACGACCGGAACCGACCTGCTCCCCGTGTTCGCCCGCGCCGCCCCGCTCGACGTGTTCGGCATGCGCACCGAAGGCCTCGCCGAGCACCTCGGCGTCGCCCCCGACCGCTGCCGCACCCAAGACGTCCCCCAGCGGGAGCTGCACGCCGAGCTGGCCCGCCGCCGCGTCTACGTCCACCCCGTCCGCTGGACCTCCCTCGGCCTGTCCCTGCTGGAGGCCATGCACCTGGGCATGCCCGTGGTCGCCCTCGCCACCACCGAGGTCACCGAGGCCGTACCGCCCGGCGCCGGGGTGGTGTCCAACCGCATCGACGTACTGACCGACGCCGTACGCGACTTCCTCGCCGACCCGCCGCACGCGCGGGCGGTCGGCGAGGCGGCCCGTACGGCGGCCCTGGCCCACTACGGGCTGCCCCGCTTCCTGGACGACTGGGAGCGGCTGCTCAAGGAGGTGACCCGATGAGGATCGCCATGGTGTCCGAGCACGCGAGCCCCCTCGCCGCGCTCGGCGGTGTCGACGCCGGGGGGCAGAACGTCTACGTGGCCCGTCTCGCCGAGGAGTTGGCGGGGCGCGGGCACGACGTCACGGTCTACACCCGCCGGGACGCCACCGACCTGCCCGACCGGGTGCCCCTGCCCGGCGGCGCGGTCGTCGAACACGTACCGGCCGGGCCGCCCGTGTCCGTGCCCAAGGACGAACTCTTCCCGCACATGCCCGCCTTCGGCGCCCACCTGGCCCGCGCCTTCGCCCGGGAACGGCCCGACGTGGTGCACGCCCACTTCTGGATGTCCGGCATGGCCGCGCAGATCGGCGCGGGCCCGCATGGCATCCCCCTCGTCCAGACCTTCCACGCCCTCGGCACCGTCAAGCGGCGCCACCAGGGCATGCGGGACACCAGCCCCTACGAGCGCATCGGCATCGAACGGCAGCTCGGCCGGAGCTGCGAACGGGTCCTGGCCACCTGCACCGACGAGGTCGTGGAACTCGGCGACATGGGTGTCCCGCCCCGGCAGGTCTCCGTCGTGCCCTGCGGGGTGGACGCCGAACACTTCCACCCCGCGGCCGACACCGGCCGCACCCCCGAGCGACACCTGCGGCACCGGCTGCTCGCCTGCGGACGACTCGTCCCCCGCAAGGGCTACGACCTGGCCATCCGCGCCCTGGCCCACATCCCCGACACCGAACTCCTCATCGCCGGCGGCCCGCCCGCCGGCGCCGTGGAGGCCGAACCCGAAGCACGGCGCCTGATGGGCGTCGCCCGCCGGGCCGGCGTCGCCGACCGGGTCCGGCTGCTCGGCGCGGTCGACCCGGACGGCATGCCCGCCCTGCTCCGCAGCTCCGACCTGGTGCTGTGCACCCCGGTGTACGAGCCGTTCGGCATCGTGCCGCTGGAGGCCATGGCGTGCGGGGTACCGGTCCTCGCCACCGACGTCGGCGGCCACCGCGACTCCGTCGCCGACGGCGTCACCGGGCGCCTGGTCGCCCCGCAGGACCCCGACGCCGTCGCCGAGACCGCCCGCGAACTCCTCGCCGACGAGCGGCTGCGCCGCCAGTACGGCAGGAACGGCCGCGAACGCGTCCTGCGGCACTACACATGGGCGCGCGTCGCCGACGGCGCGGAACAGGTGTACCGCCTGACCCGTTCCGAGCACGCGATGTCGACGGAGGTGGCGTCATGACCGTGCACCCGCCCGTCGTGGGGCACTGCGACGAACTCCTGGAGGCACTGGGGGCGTTCCGCGCCTCCGCGCACGTCACCGAGCGCTGGGGCGAGCGGCTCGCCGCAGTGCTGGGCGGCGGCGGCCGGCTGCTCGCCGCGGGCAACGGCGGCAGCGCCGCCCAGGCCCAGCACCTGACGGCCGAACTCGTCGGCCGCTACCGCGACGACCGCCCACCGTTCTCCGCGATCGCCCTCCACGCCGACACCTCCTCCACCACCGCCATCGCCAACGACTACGGCGTGGACGAGGTGTTCGCCCGCCAGGTCCGCGCCCACGGCCGCGCGGGCGACGTCCTGATGCTGCTGTCCACCAGCGGCGCCAGCGCCAACCTGCTCTCCGCGGCCGACGCCGCCCGCACGGCCGGGGTGCGGGTGTGGGCACTCACCGGCTGCGCCCCCAACCCGCTCATGGCGGGCAGCGACGAGTCGCTGTGCGTCGAGGCGCCCTCGACGGCCACCGTCCAGGAGATCCACCTGGTCGCCGTCCACATGATCTGCGCGGCCTTCGACGCGGCCGTCGAACGCGGCCCGCGCGGCGCACGGACCGCCAAGAGCGCGGGGCGCGCCGGACGCGCGGCACAGCGGAAGCGGAGGTGACGGGACACATGGCCGCCATGGCTGACAGGACACCGCTGGTCGTGGTCGGCGACGCGCTGCTCGACCGCGACCTCACCGGCTCCGCCGACCGGCTCGCACCGGACGCGCCGGTCCCGGTCGTCTCGGAGTGCGCCGAGCGGATCCGCCCGGGCGGCGCCGCCCTCGCCGCCTACCTCGCCGCCCGCGACGGGCGCGAGGTCACGCTGATCGCGGGCGTGGGCGACGACCCGGCCGGGCTCGCCCTGCGCGAACTGCTCGCTCCCTGGCTGACCCTGATCCCGCTGCCCCTGACCGGCACGGTGCCGGAGAAGACCCGCGTCCTCGCCCAGGACCGCCCCGTGGTCCGCCTCGACCGGGGCGGCGGCCGGGTCCGCGAGGCCACCGACGAGGCCCGCGACGCGCTGCGCTCCGCGCGCGCCGTCCTGGTCTCCGACTACGGCCGGGGTGCCGCGGACGCCCTGCGCGACGTGCTTGCCGCCCGCCCGCCGCTGGTCTGGGACCCGCACCCGCGCGGGGGGCCGCCGGTCCCCGGCACCCGCCTGGTGACGCCCGCGGAGAAGGAGGCCCACGGCTTCGCGCCGGACCGGGAACACCCGGGCGGCGGCCTGCGCGCCGCCGCGCTCGACGCCGCCGCCCTCGTACGGGACTGGCGCGTGGCCGCGGTGTCGGTGACCCTCGGCCCGCGCGGCGCCCTCCTGTCCTACGGCGAGCACCCCCTCCTGGTGCCCGCGCCCGCCGCCCACCACGGCGACTCCTGCGGCGCGGGGGACCGGTTCGCGGCCACCGCGGCGGGGCTGCTCGCCGACGGGGCGCTGGTGGGGGAGGCCGTCGAGGGCGCGGTGAGCGCCGCCACCGCCTTCGTCGCCGCGGGCGGCGCGGCGGCCGTACCCCCGGCCGACTCCGGCCCGGCCCCCGCCTCGCCGCCCGACACCGACGACCCCGGTGCCCTGACCGCCCGGATCCGCGCCGAGCACGGCACGGTCGTCGCCGCCGGTGGCTGCTTCGACCTCCTGCACGCCGGACACGTCGGCCTCCTCCAGGCCGCCCGGCGGCTCGGCGACTGCCTGGTCGTCTGCGTCAACTCCGACGCCTCCGTCCGGCGCCGCAAAGGCGGTGGCCGCCCGGTCAACCCCCTCGACGACCGCGTCCGGGTGCTGCGCGCCCTCGCCTGCGTCGACGCCGTCGCCGTCTTCGACGAGGACACCCCCGAACGCCTCCTCGGCGACCTGCGCCCCGACGTCTGGGTCAAGGGCGGCGACTACGCCGGGGCCGACCTCCCCGAGGCCGCGCTCCTCCAGGAGTGGGGCGGCCAGGCGGTCCTCCTGCCCTACCTCGACGGCCGCTCCTCCACCGCCCTGCTGGCCCGCGCGGCGGAGGGGGCCCGATGAGGCGGGGGACGCGCGGGGCACGGGACACGGCGGCCGGGGACCGAGGGTTCCCCGACGCGTCACCCACCACCGTCACGGACGCCCGGAGGCAGGGCGGGCGGGCGATGGCGCCGCCCGCGCAGCGGGAGACCTCGGCCATCACGCCGTCATCCGTCGGTGCGGTGGGGGCCGCTCGGGGGGAGGGCGCTGGAGAGGGCCGCTCCGCACACGCGAGGGCCGCGAGGGCCGCGAGCACGGAGGCCACCGGGGCTGCCAGGTCGGCCGCGTCGGCCGCGTCGGCCGCGTCGGCCGCGTCGGTCGTGTCGGTCGGCTCGGCCGGTGGGCCCGTGACCGGGGATCCCGTGCATCCCCCGCCCTCGGTGCCGGGGCGGACGGCACGGCCCGGCTCGGTGGCGGTCCCGTACGGCGACGGCGGGGCCGTACCCCGCGTCCTGGTCCTGCGGGCCCTCGGGCTCGGGGACCTGCTCGCCGGGGTGCCCGCCCTGCGGGCGCTGCGGCGGGCGTACCCCGGGCACGAGCTGGTGCTGGCGACCCCCGCCGAACTGGCCCCCGTGGCCGCCGCGACCGGCGCCGTGGACCGGGTACTGCCCGCCGCAGCGCCCGGCCGGGCCGTCCCGCGCACCCTCGACTGGACCGGGCCGCCCCCCGACGTCGCCGTCGACCTGCACGGCAACGGGCCGCCCAGCCACCGTCTGCTGACCCGGCTGCGCCCGCGCCGGCTGCTGGCGTTCGCGCACCCCGACACCCCCGAGGTGGACGGCCCGCCCTGGTACGCCGAGGAGCATGAGCGCGAACGCTGGTGCCGGCTGCTGCGGGCGTACGGCATCGACGCCGACCCCACCGATCTGCGGCTGCCGCGCCCGCCGGCACCGTCCCCTGCCCCCGGCGCCGTCGTCCTGCACCCCGGCGCCGGTGCCCCTTCCCGCTGCTGGCCCGTGGAGCGGTACGCGGCCGTCGCCGAGGCGCTGCGCGCCCGGGGACGCCGGGTCGTGGTCACCGGGGGAGCGGACGAGGCGGACCTGGTGGCCCGGCTGGCCAAGCGCGCCGACCTGCCCGACACGGACGTGTTCGGCGGCGGCCTGCCCTACGACCGGCTCTCCGCCCTGGTCGCGGACGCCCGTGCCGTCGTCAGCGGCGACACCGGCATCGCCCACCTCGCCGTCGCCCACGCGACCCCCTCCGTCACCCTCTTCGGCCCGGTCCCGCCCAGCCGGTGGGGCCCGCCGCCCCACCCCCGCCACCGAGCCCTGTGGCACCCGGGCCCGGACGGCGACCCGCACGGCCGCCGCACCGACCCCGCGCTGCTGCGGATCACCCCTGACGCCGTACTGCGCGCACTCGACGCACTCGACGCCCTCGATATCCCGGACGCCCCGGACGTCCCGGACGTCCCGGACGTCCCGGACGCCCCGGAAGGGGGACCATGAACCACCCCGCGCACCACGGCCCGGCGGCCACCCGCGAACGAACCCGTCCCGGCCCCACGAAACCGGCCCCCGTCGGCATCGTCATCGCCACCCGCAACCGCCGCGCGAGCCTCGACGTCACGGTGCGCAACCTGCTCGCCCTGCCCGAGCGGCCCGAGGTCCTCGTCGTCGACAACGCCTCCACCGACGGCACCCGCGCCATGCTGGCCCGCGACTTCCCCCAGGTCCGCGTCCTCGCCCTGCCGGTCAACCGCGGCGCCCTCGCCCGCACCCACGGGGTCCGCGCCCTCAAGACCCCGTACGTGGCGTTCAGCGACGACGACTCCTGGTGGGCACCCGGCTCGCTGCGCGCCGCCGCCCGGCACTTCGACGCGCACCCCCGGCTCGGACTGCTCTCCGCCCGCACCCTCGTCGGACCCGCCGACGCCGCGGACCCCCTCAACGACCTGCTGGCCGACTCCCCGCTCGGCACGGCCACCGACCTGCCCGGCACCCAGGTGCTCGGCTTCCTCGGCTGCGCCGCCGTCGCCCGGCGCACCGCGTACCTGGACGCGGGCGGCTACCACCCGCTGCTCTTCTTCGGTGGCGAGGAGACCCTCCTCGCCTACGACCTCGCGGCCCGCGGCTGGGGCGTCACGCACTGCCCCGACGTGGTGGCCCACCACCACCCGGACCCCCGGCCCCGCACCGGCCGCCCGGCCGTCGTACGCCGCAACGAACTCCTCACCGCCTGGCTGCGCCGCCCCCTCCCGCACGCCCTGGCCCGCACCCGCGTCCTCGCCGCCGACGCCCGGCGCGACCCGCACGCCCGGCACGCCCTGCGCGAGACGCTCACCCGCCTGCCCGCCGCGCTGCGCGCCCGCAGACCCCTGCCCCCGCACGTGGAACGCGCCGCCCGCCTCCTCGACGGCGGCGAGGGCGACGGCGCGGGCACGGCGGCGGGAGCGGGCCCGGGCGCAGGCACCGGAGCGGCCTCATGACGGACACCCGGACCACCGTCGTCGTCATCACCCACAACCGGTGCCCCGAACTGCTGCACACCCTGGACCGGCTCGCCGAACTCCCCGAAGCACCCCCGGTGATCGTCACCGACAACGGCTCCACCGACGGCACGGCCGCCGCCGTCGCCCGCCACCACCCCGGCGTACGACTGCTGCGACCCGGCCGCAACCTCGGCGCCGTCGGCCGCAACCTGGCGATCCGCCGGGTCACCACCCCCTACGTAGCCTTCTGCGACGACGACTCCTGGTGGGCGCCGGGCTCCCTGTCCGGGGCCGCGGACCTGCTCGACCGGTACCCGGCAATCGGCTCGGTCACCGCCCGCATCCTGGTCGAACCGGACGGCACCGAGGACCCGATCGTCGAGGAACTGCGCGACTCGCCCGTGCCCCGCCCCGACTGGCTCCCGGGACCGGCGCTCGGCTCCTTCCTGGCCGCCGCGACCGTCCTGCGCACCGACGCCTTCCGGGCCGCGGGCGGCTTCCACCCCCGGCTGTGGCTGGGCGGCGAGGAGGAACTGCTCGCCGCCGACCTCGCCGCGAACGGCTGGTGGCTGACGTACGCCGACCAGCTGACCGTCCACCACCGGCCGTCCGGGGTCCGGGACCCGACCGTGCGCAGGTCGCACGGCATCCGCAACACCCTGTGGTTCACCTGGCTGCGCCGCCCCGTCGGCCCCGCCTTGCGCCGCACCCTCCACCTGGCCCGCACCGTCCCCCGCGACACCGCGTCCCTGCGCGCCTTCGCGGAGGCGACGGCCGCCCTGCCGTGGGTGCTGCGCGAACGCCGGGTGCTGCCGCCGGAGGTCGAGGCGCGACTGCGCTCGCTGGAACCCGCCCAGCGCGGCTCGACGGCCCGCAGCTACACCGGCTGAAACCCCGAGGACGCCTCGCGGGACCAACCCTCCGCCCGGCGAGGACGCCCGGTAAGGCCCGGGGGCTAACCCTGCGTCCACCGGCACAGCAGCCGGAACACCGCGAACAGGGTCACCGGCCACACTCCGGCGAACGCCCAGATCACGCCGGGCGCGGCGGTGACGATGCCGACGACCATCAGCGTCACCGACACGGCGAGCAGCCAGAGCACGGTCGGGGTGCTCGGCCGGCAGGCCGCGAGGCGGGCGGGATGCGGGAGACGGCCGAGCCGCAGGGTGCGCAGGCGCCGGTCGAGGCGGCGGTCGCGGCGCAGGGCCCCTTCGATCTCGTCGAGGACGCGTTGCTCGTGAGGGGAGAGCCGGCCTGTGGACACGATGTCTCCTCCCGGGAGGCGGACCGACCCTGGCCGAGTGCCCGCGCCGCTGCGCGGTCAACCGTCCGGCGCCACCCCGGCACCTCCGCTCCCCGGCGCGGCCCGCAACGCGGCCACCAGGCCGTCCGCCGCGTCCGGCACCGGGTCCGCCGCACGGAACCCCGCGCCGATCCGTGCCGCCACCGCCCGCCCGTCGGTCAGACACCAGTGCCACCAGTGCTCCAGCACCTCCTTGGCGGGCGCCCGGTCCGGCCGTCCGGCGGCCACCAGCGCCGGCCAGCCGCAGGCGCGGGCCTGCGCCGTCACCTTCGCGCCGCCCTCGACCGGGTCCACCGCCAGGACCGGAACACCGGCCCGCAGCGCGAGCACCAGCCCGTGCAGCCGGTCGGTGACGACCAGGTCGAGGCGGGCCAGTACGGACTCCAGCTGGGCCGGCGTGCCGCACAGCCGCCAGTCGTGCGCGTCCAGCCGGGTCTCCAGCTCCAGCCGGGCGCAGTCCCGGCCGGCCAGCCAGCGGGTCAGCACGGCGGCGACCTCCTCGTGCCGTCGGCGGCCCCCGTACTCCTGCTGCCCGCGGGTGAGCACCACCCCGACGACGGGCACCTTCGAAAGCGCCGGAGCGCGGGCCGCGAGGTCCGGCCCCGGTGCGGTTCCCGGGGCGTCGCGGGCCAGCACCCGGTGGAAGCCGGTCACGGCCGGGGAGCGCGGATCGACGACGGAGACCCCGACCGCGATCCGCACGCAGTGCGCGAACCGCCGGTGCACCTCCTCGACCTGCGGCCCGTGCACCGGCCCGCACACGAACACCAGCCGGGAGTACGCCGCCGGGTCCACGTCGTCGAAGTGCGCGCCGTCGGCGCGGAAACCGGGGCTCCACACGACGTCGTACGCCAGCCCCGCGTCGCGCAGCACGCGTTCCACCCGCATCAGCGCCAGCACGTCCCCGGCCGTCGCCTCCCCGTGCAGGAAGCTGAACCAGCCGGTCACCAGGATTCGGTCCCGTCCGCGCACAGTGCCCCCGGGTGCCCCGCCCGCGGCCAGGCAACCCCCGCGACGACGGCCGGCGCCCCCCGCCCCCGCCGACCGGGGGACCTGCCGGCAGGGTCGCGGACGGAACGGATCGCGGACAGTATCCGTCCTAAATCCCCGCTACCGTGCAGGGCATGACGACCAAGGCAGCGACGACCGCCCCCGTCCTCGGCATCCGGGCCCTCAACCGCGCCACCCTCGCCCGCCAGTTGCTGCTGCGCCGCGCGGCGATGTCCGCCGAGGCCGCCGTCGAGCACCTCGTCGGTCTCCAGGCGCAGAACGTGAAGCCCCCGTACCACGCGCTCGCCGCCCGCCTCGACGGCTTCACGCCCGAGGACCTGTCCGCGGCGATGGCCGACCGCCGCGTCGCCCGGCTCGTCACCCTGCGCTCGACCATCCACACCCACACCGCCGACGACTGCCTCACCCTGCGGCCCCTGGTGCAGGCCGCCCGGGAAAGGGAGCTGAAGACGTTCCGCGCGGGCCTGACCGGCGTCGACCTGGACCGCCTCGCCCGCCTCGCCCGGGAACTGGTCGAGGCCGAACCGCGCACCCCGGGGCAGTTGCGCGAGGCCCTCGGCGCCCAGTGGCCCGACGCCGACCCGCAGGCCCTGTCCGTCGCCGCACGCTGCCGGCTCCCGCTCGTCCAGGTGACGCCGCGCGGACTGTGGGGCAGGAGCGGCCAGGTCACGCTCACCACCGCCGAGCACTGGTTCGGCCGCCCCGCGCGCCCGGCGCCGGCACCGGAGGACACCGTGCTGCGCTACCTCGCCGCCTTCGGACCCGCGTCGGTGAAGGACATGCAGACCTGGGCCGGCCTGACCCGCCTCCGGGACGCCTTCGAACGGCTCCGCCCCCGCCTCGCCACCTTCCGCGACCCGGGCGGCACCGAACTCTTCGACCTCCCCGACGCGCCCCGCCCCGACCCGGACACCCCGGCCCCGCCGCGTTTCCTGCCCGAGTACGACAACCTGCTCCTCTCCCACGCCGACCGCGCCCGCGTCGTCCCGCCCGAGCACAGGGGCCGTACCTGGAAGAAGAACCAGGCCTACCGCGTCCTGCTCGTCGACGGCTTCGTGGCCGGACTGTGGAAGACCGAGGACGGCGCCCTGGTCGTCGAGGCCTTCGACCGCCCCTCGAAGACCCGGCGGGACGAGATCGCCGCCGAGGGCGAGCGGATGCTCGCGACGCTGCACCCCACAACGGCGTACGACATCCGCCTCGGGACCGTACGCGGCTGAACCGGCGGCCCCGTGGGGGCGGCAGGCATGGAGAGGGGGCGTTGCGGGCCGCTCGTGGAGGCCCGCAACGCCCCCTGGTCTTGCGCCCGAGGGGTACTCAGGGGGTCAGACGGCGACCGGTCCGGAGCGGCTGAGCCCGGACATGAGTCTCCTCAGGTGGTGGCCGGTGGGGGTCGCACGGGCGTGGGGGGTGGCACGGGGGTCTCGGGACAGACCCCCGTGTGCCCGGGCTGTCGGCACGTGCTCACGCTAGAACCGGCGGTCCGGGGCACCCAATGAGGGAACCCCCTAACGGCGTCGGGCAGGGAAAACCCTCGGTTCACCGGAGGTAAACCCGACGGCCCCCGGGAAGGCCCTTCTCAGTCCGGGCGCCGGCCCGCCGCCAGCCGCACGATGTCGACCCGGGACCGGATCCCCAGCTTGCGGTAGACCCGGGTCAGGGTCGCCTCGACGGTCTTGACGCTGACGAACAGCCGGGCGGCGATCTCCCGGTTGGTCGCGCCCTCCATCACGAGCGAGGCCACCTGACGCTCCATCGCGGCGAGCCCCGCCAGCGTGTCCGGCTCGGATGCCGGCACCGGTGGCGTCCCCGCCGCCCGCGCCGCGACGGCCGCCTCCACCCGCCGCAGCCAGGGCAGCGCCCGGCACCTTCTGAACAGCCGCGCCGCCTCGTCGTACGACGCCGACTCCGGGGCCCGGCCCGGCCGTTCGGCGTGCAGCTCGGCCAGGGCGAAGACCGCCCGGGACTCCTCCAGGCCGAACCCCAGCCCGGCCAGCCGCTCCCGCGCCGACGTCAACCGTGCCACGGCCGCCCGGTGTTCACCCCGCGCCGCCCGCACCAGGGCCTCGGACCGGTCGAGGACGGCCAGCACGCTCTGCCGCCCGAGCCGCAGCGCGTGCGCCCGGGTGACCTCGATGACGTCCATGGCCTCGGCCGGCTCCCCGGTGCGCACCAGGGCCTCCGCCAGGTCGCCCTGCCACCGGCCGCGCGCCGGATCGGTGATCCCCGCGCCGGCCTCCAGCTCCCGCACCCGCCGCAGCACCCGTACGGCCGCCGCCGCGTCGTCCGCCGCCAGGTGCGCGTGGCCGAGCGCGGCCAGCGCCCGCGGCAGGTACACGGCGTCACCGTCCCCCTCCGCCCGCCGCACCGCCTCCCGCGCCAGCTCCAGGGCGCGGCGGGGCTCGCCGCCCGCGGCCTCCGCGAGCGCGGCCTGCATCGCGCCCGCGCCCTCCCCGATGCCCGCGTCGCGCGCCAGGGTCAGGCTCTCCCGGGACAGTTCCAGGGCCCGGCCGCAGTGGCCGGAGTGCAGCTCGGTCTCCGCGAGGAAACGCAGGTAGTGGACCTCGCTCTCGGCCATGCCGCGCCGGCGCACCTCGCGCAGCAGCGCGGTGACCGCGGTCCGCGCCTCGGCCAGCCGGTCGCTCATCACCAGCCACCGGAACCGGGAGGAGCCCGCCCCGTTGTGATGGCACGCCACCCGCGCGTCCTGCGGCTCCTGGAGCGCCCGCTGGATGGTCGCCGGGGCGTCCGGGTGGCCCATCAGCGTCTCCGACTGCGCCTGGAAGGCGAGCGCGAGGAGCTCGGTGCGCCGGTCCCCGGCCCGCGCCGCCAGCCGGGCCGCGTGCGCGGCCTCCTGACGGCCCTGGGCGAAGTTGCCCTGCACCACCAGGGAACGCCAGGCCAGCTGGTAGTGGACCAGGGCGAGCAGCCGCGGGTCCTCGCCCGCGTCGGCCAGGGCCTGCGGGAAGACGGCGTCGACCTCGCCGATGGCCTGCCCGGCCGCCTCGATCACCGCCATCCAGGCCCGTACCCGCTCACCGGGCGCGGTGGCCCGGGTCAGCACCTCGCGGGCGACGTCCCGGGCGAGGTCCTGCTCGCCCGCGGTGATCGCGTCCTCGGCGGCCGTCAGCCGGCGCTCGTCCGGGCCCGGAATGCCGTCCGCCGGGGTGTGGTGGGCGGCCAGCAGCCCCAGCGAGGCGGCCACCGACGGCGCCCCGCGGTCCCGGGCCAGCGCCGCGGCCTCCGCGAGCCGCGCCGCCACCCGGGGGTCGGTGCCCGTGGTGGCCAGGGCCAGGTGCCGGGCGCGCTCGATCGGATCGAAGGCGGCCGTGGACAGGGCGGCGTGCGCGGCCCGCCGCTCCGGCGCCGGGGCCTCGGCGTACAGCGCGGCCGAGATCAGCGGATGCGCGAACCGTACGGTCGGGCCGTCCGGGTCCGGCGCCAGCAGTCCGAGCGCCGCCGCCTGCGCGGTCTCCGCCTCGGCGTTGCCCCGGCCGGCCGCGTGCAGCAGCGCCGGGGTGGGGCGGGCTCCGGCGCTGGCCACCAGGAGGGTGCGGCGCGCCTCGTCGGAGAGCATCTCCAGGCGGGACAGGACCAGGGCGCGCAGCGAGGTCGGCACCGGCAGCGGCTCGCCCGGACGCGGTGCCGCGGGGCTCTCGGCCAGGGCCCGGCCCAGCTCCAGGGCGAACAGCGGATTGCCGCCGCTGGTGCGGTGGATGTCGCGGACCGTGGACCGGTGCAGGCCCGAGTAGCCGCGGCCCTCCAGCAGCGTCGAGACCTGGGCGCGGGTCAGCGGGCCCAGGCGCACCGCGCGGGTGTCCGGCGGGGAGGCGCGCAGATGGCGGTCGTACTCCGCGTTCTCGGTCTCGGGCCCCTCGGTGCGCACCGCGCACAGCATCCGCACCGGGGTGTCGCCCAGGCGGCGGGCGGCGAAGCCGAGGAGTTCCGTGCTGGCCGGATCGAGCCACTGGAGGTCGTCGGCGACGACGAGGACGGGCCCCGCGACGGCGAGGGCCCGCAGCGCGGACAGCACCGCCAGGCGCAGCGCGAGGCCGTCGCGCTGGAGCGTGGACTCGCCGCGGCCGGTCAGCGCGGACTCCAGCGCGGTGCGCTGGGCGGCGGGCAGCACGGGGGAGACCTCGTCCAGGACCAGGCCCAGGAGGTCGGCGAGGGCGAGGAAGGGGAGATGGGATTCGGACTCGGTGGCGGAACAGCGCAACACGGTGTGGGCCGTGCGGGCGTATTCCGCGGCCAGGGCGCGCAGGACCGTCGACTTTCCAATTCCGGCGGGTCCGTGCAGCAGCACACTGCCGCCCCGGGTGAGCTGCTCACGCGCCGCGCCGAACGACTCCTCCCGCCCGATGACCAGGTCGGAGGGGCATCCGGCAGCGTCCGCGAAGTCCCGTGGCACGGTGACCGCTCCCCTCCGTGTGTCGTGTCCGGGCCAATATTAGGCATCGGGCATTGCGGGGCGGAGGGACGGCGAGGAGACCCGAATAACAAACACCGGGCCGCCGGAAAGCAAACACCGCCGAGAAATCCGGCGCGGCGCGCATGCTAGGGCAGCCATCCCGAGCGGCGGGCGGACGCGACGGCCTCCGTGCGGGTGCGGGCGCCCAGCTTGCGCATGGCCGAGCGCAGATAGCTCTTGACGGTCTCCGCGCTCACCCCGAGCCGCTCGGCGGCCTCCCCGTTCGTCGCGCCCGCGGCCACACAGGCCAGCACGTCCACCTCGCGCGGCGCCGGCCGGGGGCCCGGGACGGGCCCGTCGCCCGCCGCCAGCAGACCGCACGCGCGCAGCAGTTCGTCCCGCTGCGCCGGGTCCGTGATCCTCGGCGCCAGTGCCCGCAGCGCCGCGTGCGCCTCCCGCACCCGCTCCCAGGCCGCGCCGTCCGCCGCTCCCGCCGCGGGCGCGGCAGCCGCCAGCAGCTCGCCCGCCTCGTCCCGCAGCACCAGCGCCTGCTCCGCGTCCCGTGCCGCCGCCACGGCCGCACCCAGGGTCCGGTCGCCCAGCGGCTGGGCGGTGCGCAGCGCGCCGTACAGCACACCGCGCACCCGGCGCCGTACGACCACCGGTACGGCGAGGACCGAGCGCAGGCCCTCGGCGGCGACGGGCAGGTCGTACTCGTGGCTGATCTGCCGGGAGACGGAGTAGTCCGTCACCGCGCACGGCCGTGACAGCGCCACCGCCCGGCCGCCGAGCCCGTTGCCGGCCGTCACCGCCAGCGCGCTGAGCGCCGTCGTGGCCGTGCCGCTCAGTTCGCTGATGCGCACCTGGCGCCGCCCGGACTCCACCAGCCCGCCGAAGGCGACGGGCAGCCCCGTCGTGCGCCGCAGCCGCACCAGCGCGCCGCGGATCTGAGCCGCGTCCGCCGCGTCCACCGCCACTCCTTCCGCCTTCCTTCACGCTCGTCGCGGGGCGTCCACCCCCGTCCGGGGGTAGTGAGACCCACATCACGGATTAGACGATGGCACGGAGCCGCCCGGCAAGGTCCGGCACCGAGGAGGACAGATGACGACGGCCACGGAGCAGTTCCGCAGCGCACGGGACTTCCTGCTGGAACACCGCGAGGACTACACCGCCGCCTACGAGGGGTTCCGGTGGCCCCGCCCCGAGCACTTCAACTGGGCCCTGGACTGGTTCGACGTCGTCGCGGACGGCAACGACCGCACCGCCCTGCACATCGTCGAGCAGGACGGCCGCGAGGTCCGGGTCACCTACGCCGAGATGTCCGTCCGCTCCGACCGCGTCGCGAACCGCCTGCGCGAGTGGGGCGTCCGCCCGGGGGACCGCGTCCTCGTGATGCTCGGCAACCAGGCCGAGCTGTGGGAGACCGCGCTGGCCGCGATGAAGCTGCGCGCGGTCGTCATCCCGGCCACCCCCCTGCTCGGCCCCGCCGACCTGCGCGACCGCGTCGACCGGGGCCGGGTCAGGCACGTGATCGTGCGGGCCGAGGACACCGGCAAGTTCGACGACGTGCCCGGCGACTACACGCGCGTCGCGGTCGGCGGCACGGCGGCACCCGGCTGGCGGTCCTACGAGGACGTGTACACGGCCTCCGACACCTTCGCCCCCGACGGCCCCACCGCCGCGGACGACCCGCTGATGCTGTACTTCACCTCCGGCACCACCGCCCGCCCCAAACTGGTCGAGCACACCCACGTGTCCTATCCGGTGGGACACCTGGCGACCATGTACTGGATCGGGCTCCAGCCCGGCGACGTGCACCTGAACATCTCCTCGCCCGGCTGGGCCAAGCACGCCTGGTCGAACCTGTTCGCACCGTGGAACGCCGAGGCGACCGTCTTCCTGTACAACTACACGCGGTTCGACGCGACCCGGCTGATGGCCGAGATGGACCGGGCCGGGGTGACCACCTTCTGCGCCCCGCCGACCGTGTGGCGCATGCTCATCCAGGCCGACCTCACCCGGCTCGCCACCCCGCCCCGCGAGGTCGTCGCCGCCGGTGAACCCCTCAACCCCGAGGTGATCGAGCAGGTGCGCCGCGGGTGGGGGAGGACCATCCGGGACGGCTTCGGGCAGACCGAGACCGCCGTCCAGGTCTCCAACAGCCCCGGCCAGGTGCTCAAGACCGGCTCGATGGGCCGCCCCAGCCCCGGCTACCGCGTCGAACTGCTCGACCCGGTGACCGGCGCGCCCGGCGCCGAGGAGGGAGAGATCGCCCTGGACCTGTCCGCGCGTCCCGTCGGCCTGATGACCGGCTACCACGGCGACCCGGACCGCACGGCCGAGGCGATGGCGGGCGGCTACTACCGCACCGGCGACATCGGCGCGCGCGACGCGGACGGCTACCTGACCTACGTGGGCCGGGCCGACGACGTGTTCAAGGCCTCCGACTACAAGATCAGCCCCTTCGAGCTGGAGAGCGCGCTGCTGGAGCACGAGGCGGTCGCCGAGGCCGCGGTCGTGCCCGCGCCGGACGAACTGCGCCTCGCGGTGCCGAAGGCGTACATCGTGCTCGCGGCCGGGTGGGAGCCGGGACCCGACACCGCGAAGGTGCTCTTCGAGCACTCCCGCGACACGCTCGCCCCCTACAAGCGGGTGCGCCGCCTGGAGTTCGGCGAGCTGCCCAAGACCGTCTCCGGCAAGATCCGCCGCATCGAGCTGCGCGAGGCCACGGCGGCCGGTTCCGCGGACGAGTACCGCGAGGAGGACTTCCGGTGACCGAGCTCTCCTACACCCACGGCACCAGCACCACCCCGCTGCTCGGCGACACCATCGGCGCCAACCTCGCCCGGGCCGTCGCCGCCCACCCGGACCGCGAGGCCCTCGTCGACGTCCCGTCCGGACGGCGCTGGACCTACGCCGAGTTCGGCGCCGCCGTCGACGAGGTGGCCCGGGGCCTGCTCGCGAAGGGCCTCACCAAGGGCGACCGGGTCGGCATCTGGGCGGTCAACTGCCCCGAGTGGGTCCTCGTCCAGTACGCCACCGCCCGCATCGGCGTCATCATGGTGAACGTCAACCCCGCCTACCGGGCACACGAGTTGGAGTACGTCCTCAACCAGTCCGGCATCACCCTGCTGGTCGCCTCGCTCGCCCACAAGAGCAGCGACTACCGGGCGATCGTGGAGGAGGTCCGCGGCCGGTGCCCGGCGCTGCGCGGATGCGTCTACATCGGCGACCCGTCCTGGGACGCGCTCACGGCGGCCGCCGCGTCGGTGCCGCAGGAGCGGGTCGACGCGCTCGCCGCCGAGCTGAGCTGCGACGACCCGGTCAACATCCAGTACACCTCCGGCACCACCGGCTTCCCCAAGGGCGCCACCCTCTCCCACCACAACATCCTCAACAACGGCTACTGGGTGGGCCGCACGGTCGGTTACACGGAGCAGGACCGGGTGTGCCTGCCGGTGCCCTTCTACCACTGCTTCGGCATGGTCATGGGCAACCTGGGCGCCACCTCCCACGGCGCCTGCATCGTCATCCCCGCCCCGTCCTTCGAGCCGGCGGCCACACTGGAGGCGGTGCAACGGGAGCGGTGCACGTCCCTGTACGGCGTCCCGACGATGTTCATCGCCGAGCTGAACCTCCCGGACTTCGCCTCCTGGGACCTCACCTCCCTGCGCACCGGCATCATGGCGGGCTCCCCCTGCCCGGTGGAGGTGATGAAGCGGGTGGTCGCCGAGATGCACATGGAGCAGGTCTCCATCTGCTACGGCATGACGGAGACCTCCCCGGTCTCCCTCCAGACCCGCATGGACGACGACCTCGAACACCGCACCGGCACCGTCGGCCGGGTCCTGCCGCACATCGAGGCCAAGGTCGTCGACCCGGTCACCGGCGTGACCCTGCCCCGCGGCGAGGCGGGCGAGCTGCGCACCCGCGGCTACAGCGTGATGCTCGGCTACTGGGAGGAACCGGAGAAGACCGCCGAGGCCGTCGACCCGGGCCGCTGGATGCACACCGGGGACCTCGCGGTGATGCGCGAGGACGGCTACGTGGAGATCGTCGGCCGCATCAAGGACATGATCATCCGGGGCGGCGAGAACATCTACCCGCGCGAGGTGGAGGAGTTCCTGTACGGCCACCCGAAGATCGCCGACGTCCAGGTCGTCGGCGTGCCGCACGAGCGCTACGGCGAGGAGGTGCTGGCCTGCGTCGTCCCGCGCGAGGCCGCCGACCCGCTCACCCTGGAGGAACTGCGCGCCTACTGCGAGGGCCGGCTCGCCCACTACAAGGTGCCCAGCCGCCTCCAGCTCCTCGACTCCTTCCCGATGACCGTCTCCGGGAAGGTGCGCAAGGTCGAGCTGCGCGAGCGCTACGCCCGCGCCTGACGCCTCCGGTGGCGAGGTACCTCGGTATCCCTGCCCCGAAGGCTCACCCGGCCGTGGCGTCCAGCGCCACGGCCGACGCGTTCGCCGGGCGTGGCACGCCCGACGGGTCGAGCACGAACAGCGCGACGTCCAGCAGGTCGGCGCGGACCCGGGCGTCCTCGGCGTACCCGGCGAGCGAGAAGTACACGCCCCGCGCCGACTCCGCCATCGCCGTCAGCCACAGGCACTCCACGTCCCGCACCGAGGCCGGGCCCACCGTCGGATCCACCTGGACGACGACGCCCGGCGCGGCCAGCCCGACGCCGGCCAGGGGGCGCTGGTCGGCGCGGCGCACGTCCCGGTGGCCCAGCCCGCGCAGACAGAGGACGGCGGCCGTCACCGCGTCGCGGGCGGTGCGGATCGGAACGGCCCGGTGCGCCGGGACCCGTGACCCCGGGGTGCGCCCGGAGCGGCCTGCGGCGGCGGCGTCCACCGGCACGCACAGCACCGTTCCGCACGGACAGCCCAGCTCCGGCCGCGGCCACCGGCTCTCGGCTCCGCAGGCCGCGCAGCGCACCCCGATCCACTCCTCGTCCCACGCCCGGTGGGTGACCGCGGTCGCCGCCCCGCGCGGATCCAGCTCCGGGGCGACGGGCGCCCCGCACGCGCAGGGGTACGACGGTGCCGTGTAGCGGTGCCGGCGCCCGCAGGCGGTGCAGCACACCGAGATGGTCTCGGACATGACCCCCATCGTCCTCTCTTGACGGCCCTCGGCCGCCCACTTACATTACTTCCAGATCGTAGAAAACAAATTTCGCTATACGGAAGTTGCTACGGACGAAGCTCACCGCGGGGCGCGACGGGAGTGCGAATCCGACAGCCGGATCAGGAGTACTCGATGGCTCGTATGACCGCTGCCCGAGCGGCAGTTGAGATCCTCAAGCGCGAGGGCGTCACCGACGCGTTCGGTGTGCCCGGTGCGGCGATCAATCCCTTCTACGCGGCGCTCAAGGCGTCCGGCGGCGTCCAGCACACCCTCGCCCGGCACGTCGAGGGCGCCTCGCACATGGCCGAGGGCTACACCCGCACCCACCCGGGCAACATCGGCGTCTGCATCGGCACCTCCGGACCGGCCGGCACCGACATGATCACCGGTCTGTACTCGGCGACCGGCGACTCGATCCCGATCCTGTGCATCACCGGCCAGGCGCCGACCGCGGTGATCCACAAGGAGGACTTCCAGGCCGTCGACATCGCCTCTATCGCCAAGCCGGTCACCAAGATGGCGGTCACCGTCCTGGAGGCCGCGCAGGTCCCCGGCGTCTTCCAGCAGGCCTTCCACCTGATGCGCTCCGGCCGTCCGGGACCGGTCCTGATCGACCTGCCGATCGACGTCCAGCTCACCGAGATCGAGTTCGACCCGGAGACCTACGAGCCGCTGCCCGTCTACAAGCCGGCCGCCACCCGCGCCCAGATCGAGAAGGCGCTCGGCCTGCTGTGCGCCGCCGAGCGCCCGCTGATCGTGGCCGGCGGCGGCATCATCAACGCCGACGCGGCCGACCTGCTCGTGGAGTTCGCCGAGCTGACCGGCACCCCGGTCGTGCCGACCCTGATGGGCTGGGGCATCCTGCCCGACGACCACGACCTGAACGCCGGCATGGTCGGCCTGCAGACCTCGCACCGCTACGGCAACGCGACCTTCCTGGAGTCCGACTTCGTCCTCGGCATCGGCAACCGCTGGGCCAACCGCCACACCGGCAAGCTGGACGTCTACACCGCCGGGCGGAAGTTCGTCCACGTCGACGTCGAGCCGACCCAGATCGGCAAGATCTTCGCCCCGGACTACGGCATCGCCTCCGACGCCAAGGCGGCGCTGGCACTGTTCGTCGAGGTCGCGCGGGAGCTGAAGGCGGCCGGGAAGCTGCCCGACCGCTCCGCGTGGGCCGCCTCCGCGCAGGAGCGCCGGGCCACCCTCCAGCGCCGGACGCACTTCGACGACATCCCGATCAAGCCGCAGCGCGTCTACGAGGAGATGAACAAGGCCTTCGGCCCGGAGACCCGGTACGTCTCCACCATCGGCCTCTCCCAGATCGCCGGCGCCCAGATGCTGCACGTCTACCGGCCGCGGCACTGGATCAACTGCGGCCAGGCGGGACCGCTCGGCTGGACCGTCCCGGCGGCCCTCGGCGTCGCCAAGGCCGACCCGGACGCCCAGGTCGTGGCGCTCTCCGGCGACTACGACTTCCAGTTCATGCTGGAGGAACTGGCCGTCGGCGCCCAGCACAAGATCCCGTACGTGCACGTCCTGGTCAACAACTCCTACCTGGGCCTGATCCGCCAGGCGCAGCGGGCGTTCGAGATCGACTTCCAGGTCAACCTGGAGTTCGAGAACATCAACTCGCCCGAGCTGGGCGTCTACGGCGTCGACCACGTCAAGGTCGCCGAGGGCCTGGGCTGCAGGGCGATCCGGGTGACCGACCCGAACGAGCTGGGCGCGGCCCTGGAGCAGGCCAAGAAGCTGGCCGCCGAGCACCGGGTGCCGGTCGTCGTCGAGGCGATCCTGGAGCGCGTCACCAACATCTCCATGTCGGGTACGAACGACATCTCCAACGTGGTGGAGTTCGAGGAAGTGGCCACGGAGCCGGGGCACGCCCCGACCGCGGTCAGGACGCTGAAGGTCTGACGGACCCGGCGGCGAGCACCGGGAGCGGCCCGTACCCCAAGGGGACGGGCCGCTCTCCCGTGCGCGCGCTCAGTCCGAGCCGCCGCCCTGCGAGCCGCCGCCCGCGTGGTCCCCGTGACCCGTGCCGCCCCCGTCGCCGGTGACCGGGTCCTCGTACGCGTCGCGCCGCCTGGGGAACCCGCCCCGGCCCAGGGAGTAGCGCACTGTGCCGGCCGGGGCGCCCCGGTCCGTCAGTCCGGTCCGCAGGGCGAAGCGCGGCAGGAGCAGGCGCAGCGCGGCATCCCCGTGCAGGGCGACCGCGAGCAGCGTGTCGTCGTCCGTCAGCCCGTGACGGACGACAGGCAGCGGATGCCGCTCCCGCCAGAACTCCACGTGCCGACGGGCCCCGCGGGTCGGCCTCAGCCAGGGGTGGCCCAGCATCCCGTGTTCCGCGAGCGGGATGCGCGCCAGGGCCAGGGCCAGGCGCACGTCCGTGTGCCGGACCAGCTCGCGCACGGTGAGCGGCTCGTGCAGACAGTCCAGCACGGTGCCCTCGAACGGCCCCAGCCCCTCCGGCTCCGGCCCCGCCGCGCACAGCGTCCCGCGGGGGCCGGTCTCGACGGCGCCCAGCAGGTGCAGGGCGACCACCGCCACCGTGACGGCCGCTCGCGGCCCGCCGGCCAGCAGCGCGATCTCGTACGGCTCCCACCCGATCTCCGTGCCACCGTCCACGACTCCACCCCCGTGCGCCCCCGTGTTGCCGGGGTTGTGCCCGCTGCGGGGGAGTCCTACGCGCGTTCAGCCACCGTGGTGCTCCTGGTGCCCGTGGTGCTCGTGCAGCCCCGGCCAGTCCTCAGGGCCGCCGCCCTGCCACTCGACCAGGTCGGTGTCCTCCACGTCGGTCACGTAGAGGTCGGCCAGGCGCAGCAGTTCGGCGACGTCGTCGAGGTGCGAGGCGACGCCGAGGGTCTCCGCGCCGGAGGTGACCCGGCGGGAGCCGTCGAGGGCGGGGGAGTGGACGACGATGTGCGGGTGCTCGGGTGGGTGTGCCGTTGCCATGCCTCCAGGCTGCTGCGCGGGCGGCGGATCCGCACCCCGTGAACGCCGGGAAGCGCCGGATGCGGGACCGTCCGCATCCGGCGCTGCTCAGCCGGTGAAAGTTCTCCACGTGGTGTCCGTCCGGCGGCGCGAGGCCGGGCGCGACAGGTCGTTCGCGCCGCCGGACGGGGCTTCGGGCCCCTCGGGAGGAGGGGGTGTGGCTGGGACCGCGGCGGTGCGACGGGCCGGAACCGCTCCTCCCCTCAGGTCGTAGGAGAAGCGTCCGTGCCCTTCACCACCGCACTGGCTCGCAGGCCGCCGCGGTCCTCGCCCTGCCCGCGCCGGCGCCAGGCTCTCACCCCTCATCCGGGTCGCCTCGGCGCCTGCGCGGGCCGCGCACACGGCCCCGGCCTCCCCGCCGGGTTCCGTGCGCGAGCCTTGATCAGTCCTCGCGCAGCGCGCGGACCGCCTCCTGAACGCGCCTGCCGTACTCGGGGTCGGCGGCGTGGAAGTGCGCGAGGTTCTTCTCGACGACGTCGTTGCGGGAGACCTGGGACAGACCGCCCGCGAGGTTCGCGACCAGGCGCCGCTTCTCGTCCTCGCTCATCAGCCGGTACAGCGCACCGGCCTGCACGAAGGGGTCGTCCTTGGTGTGCAGCGGCGCCTCGTGGGTGCCGGTGTGGCCGGACACCGGGAGCGGGGCCGCCAGCGGACGGCCGGTCTCGGCCGGGCCGTCGTAGGAGTTCGGCTCGTAGTTCTTGGCGTGCCGGCCCTGGGAGTTGGACGCCATCAGGCCGTCCCGGCCGTAGTTGGCGGCGCCGCCGGGCACGGCCTTGGGGGCGTTCACCGCGAGCTGGGTGTGGTTGACGCCCAGGCGGTAGCGGTGGGCGTCGGCGTAGGCGAACAGACGGCCCTGGAGCATCTTGTCGGGGGAGGGCCCGATGCCCGGGACGAAGTTGTTCGGGGAGAACGCGGCCTGCTCGACCTCCGCGAAGACGTTGTCCGGGTTGCGGTCCAGCACCAGCCGGCCCACCCGCCTGAGCGGGTAGTCGGCGTGCGGCCACACCTTGGTCACGTCGAACGGGTTGAAGCGGTAGTTCGCCGCCTCGGCCACCGGCATCAGCTGCACGTGCAGCGTCCAGGACGGGTACACCCCCCGCTCGATCGCCTGCACCAGGTCCGTCTGGTGCGAGGTCGGGTCCTCGCCCGCGAGCTTCGCCGCCTCGTCGGCGGTCAGGCAGCGGATGCCCTGGTCGGTCTTGAAGTGGTACTTGACGAAGAAGGACTCTCCCTTGGCGTTCGTCCACTGGTAGGTGTGCGAGCCGAAGCCGTCCATGTGGCGGTACGACGCCGGGATGCCGCGGTCGCCCATCAGCCAGGTCACCTGGTGGGTGGCCTCGGGGGAGTGCGCCCAGAAGTCGAAGACGTTGTCCGGCTCCTGACGGCCCGTGAAGGGGTCGCGCTTCTGCGAGTGGATGAAGTCGGGGAACTTGATCGGGTCCTTGATGAAGAACACCGGGGTGTTGTTGCCGACGAGGTCGTAGTTGCCCTCCTCGGTGTAGAACTTCACCGCGAAGCCGCGCGGGTCGCGGACCGCGTCCGCGCCGCCGAGCGAGTCGGCCACCGTGGAGAAGCGCAGGAAGACCTCGGTGCGCTTGCCGACCGTGCCGAGGAAGTCGGCGTGCGTGAAGCCGGTGACGTCGTCGGTTACCTCGAAGTGGCCGTAGGCGCCGGAGCCGCGGGCGTGCACCACGCGCTCCGGGATGCGCTCCCGGTTGAAGCGGGCGAGCTTCTCGATGAGGTGCTGGTCCTGGATCAGGAGCGGGCCGCCGATGCCGGCGGAAGCGGAGTTCTGGTTGTCGGCGACCGGGGCACCGGACTCGGTGGTGAGCACGCGCTGCGACATCGTGGACCTTCCGTGACCTGCTGAGCGAGGGTTCAGCGGAAACCTGTTTCCGCTTCGTGGAGCCTAGGGAGTGGAGCCTAGATTTGGGACCGTGGCACGTCAACAGTTTGTTGAAGTGGGTTCCGGGCGGCGCCGACGCTCGGGCGCGACAGGACAGGTGTCAGCGGCGGCGCCGCCCGGAGGCATGGGGGGCGGTGGGTCAGACCTGGGCGCCGGAGAGGCGCTCCACGGCCCGCAGCAGGGCCGAGTGGTCCAGGCCGCCGTCGCCCTGGGCGCGCAGGGAGGCGACCAGCTGGGCGACCACGGCGCCGACCGGCAGGGCGGCACCGACGTTGCGGGCGGCGTCGGTGACGATGCCCATGTCCTTGTGGTGCAGGTCGATGCGGAAGCCCGGCCTGAAGTCGCGGGCGAGGAAGTTGTCCTTCTTCCGCGTCAGCACGGTCGAGCCGGCCAGACCGCCGTTGAGGACGTCCAGGGCGGCCTTCAGGTCCACGCCGGACTTCTCCAGGAAGACCACGGCCTCGGCGCACGCCTGGATGTTCACGGCGACGATCAGCTGGTTGGCGGCCTTCACGGTCTGGCCCGAGCCGTGCGGGCCGCACAGCACGATGGTCTTGCCGAGCGCCTCGAGCAGCGGCTTGGCCTCGTCGAAGTCGGCCTGCTCGCCGCCGACCATGATGGACAGCACGGCCTCGATCGCGCCGGCCTCGCCGCCGGAGACGGGGGCGTCCAGGACGCGGACGCCCTTGTCCTTCGCCGCCTTGGCGAGATCCACGGAGGTCTGCGGGGTGATCGAGGACATGTCGATCAGCAGCGCGCCGGACCTCGCGTTCTCCAGGATGCCGTCGGGGCCGTAGGCGATGGCCTCGACCTGCGGCGACGCGGGCACCATGGTCACGATCACGTCGGCCTCGCGCACGGCCTCGGCGATCGAGCCGGCCGTGGTGCCGCCGGCGGCGGACAGCCGGTCCAGCTTCTCCTGCTCCAGGGTGAAGCCGGTGACCTGGTAACCCGCCTTGATCAGGTTCTCGGACATGGGGGAGCCCATGATGCCGAGACCGACCCAGGCGACCTTGGGGAGCGTGCTCATGATGGGGACCTCTCTGACAATCTGTGGAGAATTCCTGCGGGGTGGCGCTCAGCGGGCCGCGCGGGCCCCGGCCGGCAGCCAGGAGAAGGACTGGGCGCTGGGGGCGTCGCCGGGCTTGTACTCCAGACCGACCCAGCCGTCGTACCCGGCCTTGGCCAGGCGGTCGAGCAGGTCCTCCAGCGGGAGCGAGCCCGTACCGGGGGCGCCGCGGCCCGGGTTGTCGGCGATCTGCACATGGCCGGTCCTCGCGGCGTGGGCGTCGATCACCTGCGCCAGGTCCTCCCCGTTCATGGACAGGTGGTAGAGGTCCATGAGGAACTTGGCGTTGCCGAGCCCGGTGGCCTCGTTGACCTTGTCCACGACCGCGATCGCGGCCGGTGCCGACACCAGCGGATACCGCGGGGACTCGGGCTCGTTGAGCGCCTCGATCAGCAGGACGGCGCCGATCCGGTCGGCTGCGCGGGCCGCCAGGACCAGGTTCTCCAGCGCGAGCCGGTCCTGCTCGGCCGGGTCCACGCCCTCGACGCGGTTGCCGTAGAGGGCGTTGAGGGCCGTGCAGCCGAGCGACTTCGCGAAGTCGGCGGCCACGTCGATGTTGGCGCGGAAGCGGTCCGACTCCTCGCCGGGGACCGACAGCGCGCCCCGGTCGGGTCCGGGCAGCTGTCCGGCGTAGAAGTTGAGCCCGGTGAGCTGGACGCCCGCGTCGTCGATCGCCGCCTTCAGGGCGTCTAGCTCGGACTGCTCGGGGGTGGGCGAGTCGATCCAGGGCCACCACAGCTCGACCGCGGTGAAGCCGGCCGCGGCGGCGGCCGCGGGACGCTCCAGGAGCGGGAGTTCCGTGAAGAGGATAGACAGGTTGACGTTGAAGCGCTGATCTGCGAAGCCCATCGGGTGCCGCGCTCCCTTCCGTTTCGATCGATGTTCCGCATTACGGAAGTTCATTTCTGCTTAATGGAAGATTGCCGGGGGAGCTCGGCCCTTGTCAAGAGGGGGCGGCGCAATGCGGTCGCCCCGCGTTAGGTTGACCGCGTGCGATTGAGAGTGGAGTTCACGACCGAACCCTTCGACCTGGACGAGGCGCCCGCCCACGCGGTGGTGGCCCGGGAGGTCGTCGAGGGCGCCGAGCTGGACGCGGTCGACGTCGGCCCGTTCGGCAACACCGCCGAGGGTGGCGCCGACCGGGTGCTCACCGCCGTGGACGCGCTGCTGCGCCGCTCCCTGGAGGCCGGCGCCACCCGTATCTCGCTCCAGGTCAACGTGGTCGGGGAAGGCCCCGAGGGGGAAGGCCCTGAAGGGGAAGACCCCGCAAGGGAGGGCGGCCGGTGACCCGCCCGGCCGAGGAGCCGTTCGTCGCGGCCGTCAAGCCGCTGGTGGACGCCATGGGCGGCGAGATGCTGCCGCCGGACGAGGCCGGTCCGGAGGACGTCGTGCTCGCCTGGGAGGGCGCCGACGTCGTCGCCGTACGCCTGCCCCAGCTCGCCGACTCCCTGGACCACATCCTGGCCGCCATGGAGCGCCGGCAGGGCAGGCCGCTGGCCGACCTGGAGCGGCGGGCCAAGCAGGAGGTCGTACGGGCCCTGGAGGCGCGCGGCGCCTTCGCCGTACGGCACGGCGTGGAGACCGTCGCGAGCGCCCTCGGCGTCAGCCGCTTCACCGTGTACAACTACCTCAACCGCGAGAAGGGCACCTGACCTGCACGGTTTACGCCCAACCCCAGCCGCCGTCCGGTAACCGGGCGGCGGCTTTTTGGACCCCGAATTTTCAACAAAGTGTTGACGGCTTGTTTCCGAGGGCGTTAGCTATCGGCACGCCCGCTCAGCACAAGGCCACGGAGGCTCCCGTGACGTCCACTTCCGCGTCGGGCCTGGCCCGTTTCAACACCCTCGAGGAGTCCTCGGCACGCGCCGAACTCCACGAGGCGTGCGCCTCCACGGCGTGGGCCCGGCACCTGCTCGCCGCCCGCCCCTTCGCCACCGCCGAGGACCTGTACGCCGCCAGCGACGCCGCCATGGCCGAGCTGAGCGCCGAGGACCTCGCCGAGGCGATGGCCGGACACCCGCCGATCGGCCGTCCCAAGCCGGGCGATGCGACCTCCTCCCGCGAACAGGCGGGCATGGCCGGCGCCGCCGAGGGACTCAAGGCGGAGATGCTCGAACTGAACCTGGCCTACCAGGAGAAGTTCGGCCACGTCTTCCTCATCTGCGCCACCGGCCGGACCGGCGAGCAGATGCGCGATGCGGCTCTGGAGCGGATCGGGAACTCGCCCGAGCGGGAACGGGAGATCGTCCGCACCGAACTGGGGAAGATCAACCGCATCCGCCTGACCCGACTCGTCGAACAGGACGCCCGACCATGAGCACCAGCACCACCGCCTCCGTGTCCACGCACATCCTGGACACCAGCGTCGGCCGCCCCGCCGAGGGCGTCGCCGTCCACCTCGCCGCCCGCTCCGGGGCGGACGCGGACTGGCAGGCGCTCGGCGGCTCCGCGACCGACGCCGACGGCCGGTGCAAGGACCTCCCGGCCCTGCCGGAGGGCACCACCCACGTACGGCTCGACTTCGAGACCGAGACGTACTTCGCCAAGAAACAAGCCGCGGCCCAGCAGGACGCCCCCGCGCTCCGGGACAGCGAGAACGGCCGGCCCGTGTTCTTCCCCGAGGTCACCATCACCTTCGCGGTGGTGCCCGGCGAGCACTACCACGTTCCGCTGCTGCTCAACCCGTTCGGCTACTCCGTTTACCGAGGGAGCTGACCGACACCATGACCCGTTTCGTCCTGGGACAGAACCAGTACGGCAAGGCAGAGAACCGCGTCGTCAAGATCACGCGTGACGGCGACACGCACCACATCAAGGACCTGAACGTCTCCGTCGCCCTGTCCGGCGACATGGAGGAGGTCCACCGCAGCGGTTCCAACGCCAACGTCCTGCCGACCGACACCACCAAGAACACGGTGTTCGCCTTCGCCAAGGAGCACGGCATCGAGAGCGCCGAGGACCTCGGCGTCAAGCTCGCCCGCCACTTCGTGGACAACAACGAGCCGATCCACCGGGCCCGCATCCGCATCGAGGAGTACGGCTGGGAGCGGATCGAGACGTCGAAGGGCGGCGCCCGCTTCGTCGGCGCGGACGAGATCGCCCACTCCTTCGTCCGCACCGGCCAGGAGACCCGCGTCGCGCAGATCACCTACGACGGCCACGGCATCCAGGTGCTCTCCGGCTTCAAGGACCTGACCGTCCTGAACTCGACCAACTCCGAGTTCTTCGGCTTCCTGAAGGACAAGTACACGACCCTCCCGGAGGACCACGACCGCATCCTCGCCACCACCGTCTCCACCTGGTGGCGGCACAACTGGGACGGCGTCGACTCGCACGCCCCCGACTGGGACCGCTCCTACGGCGGGGTGCGCAAGCACGCGCTCCAGGCCTTCGCCGAGACCTACTCCTACTCGCTCCAGCAGACCCTCTTCGAGATGGGCGTGCGGGTGCTCAACTCCCGCGACGAGGTGGACGAGATCCGCTTCTCGATGCCCAACAAGCACCACTTCCGCTCGGACCTGTCGCCCTTCGGGATCGACAACGAGGCCAAGGACGGCGCCGTGTACTACGCCGCCGACCGCCCCTACGGCCTGATCGAGGCCACCATCCTGCGCGACGGCGCCGAGCAACTCATCCCGGTCGACATGACCAACCTCTGACGCGGGAGGCCCGCCACCGGCCCCGCCCCCCGGGGCCGGTGGCGCGCCACACCGGAGGAAACACCATGGCACTGCCTGCGAAAGGGCCCGCCACCGGCCCTGGCACCACCCCGCCGGTGCACACCGAGGACGCCGTCACGTCCGTGCACCCGGTAGACGAGAAGCTCCACCCCTCGCGGCTCGTCCCCGTCGCGCTCCAGCACATCGCCGCCATGTACGCGGGCGTCGTCACTCCTCCGCTCATCATCGGCCAGGCCTGCGGGCTCGACATCGAGGGCCGCACCCGGCTGATCGCCGCCTCGCTGCTCATCGCGGGCGTCGCCACCCTGCTCCAGACCCTCGGCGTCAAGAGCTTCGTCGGCAACCGCCTGCCCTTCGTCAACGCCGCCTCCTCGGCCGGCATCGCGCCCATCCTCGCCATCGTCGAGACCAACGCGAAAGGCAGCCAACTCCCCGCCGTCTACGGCGCGGTGATGGTCGCCGGTGTCTTCTGCCTCGCCGTCGGCCCGTTCTTCGGCAGACTGCTCCGCTTCTTCCCGCCCCTGGTCACGGGGGTCGTCATCACCCTCATCGGCGTCACGCTGATGCCGGTCCCGGTCGGCTGGGCCCAGGGCGGCGACAAGACCGCCGCCGACTTCGGCTCGATGCGCAACCTCGCGCTCGCCGCGTTCACCCTCGCCGTCATCCTCGTCATCCAGCGCTTCGGCAAGGGCTTCGTCAAGCAAGTGGCGCTGCTCTTCGGCCTGGTGATCGGCACCCTGGCCGCCATCCCCTTCGGCATGGCCGACTTCAGCGCCCTCGACTCCGCGCCCCTGGCCGCGCTGCCCACCCCCTTCGCCTTCGGCGCCCCCGAGTTCCAGCCCGCGGCCATCCTGTCGCTGTGCATCGTGATGCTGGTCCTGATGACCGAGTCCAGCGCCGGCATGCTCGCCCTCGGCGAGATCTGCGACCGCCGCGCCGACGCCAAGGTCATCACCCGGGGCCTGCGCACCGACGGCCTCGCCACCCTGGTCGGCCCCGTCTTCGGCGGCTTCCCCACCTCCGCCTTCGCGCAGAACGTCGGCGTCGTCTCCCTCACCCGGGTGCGCAGCCGCTACGTCGTCGCCGTCGCCGGCGCCACCCTGCTCGTCCTCGGCGCCTTCCCGGTCCTCGGCGCGGTCGTCTCCCTGGTCCCGATGCCGGTCCTGGGCGGCGCGGGCATCGTGCTCTTCGGCTCGATCGCCGTCAGCGGCATCCGTACGCTCTCCGAGGCCGGACTCGACGACAGCTCCAACATCATTTTGGTCGCCGTGGCGCTCGGTGCGGGCATCATCCCGCTGGCGGCGCCCACCTTCTACGCCGAGTTCCCCGCCTGGGCACAGACCGTGCTGGGCTCCGGCATCAGCGCCGGAGCGATCGTCGCGGTCGCCCTCAACCTGTTCTTCCACCATCTCGGCACCCGGAGCCGCAGCACGGTCCCGGCACTCAAATCCTCCTAGGGTCCTGCCGTGCCCTCCCCGTGGGTACCCGACTCCCCGCCCACGGGCCCCACCGAAAGGCAAGGAAGCAGCATGGCAGCATCATCGGCCGACGGACGCACCGTCATCGAGAACTGTGCGATCGCCACCGTGGACGCGGTCGGCACCGAGTACGCCCGCGGTCACCTCGTGCTCGCCGGCAACCTGATCGAGTCCGTCGGCGCGGGCGGGGCACCCGAGGACCTGGCCGACGTCGTACGCCGGATCGACGCGACCGGACACCTGGCCACCCCCGGCCTGATCAACACCCACCACCACTTCTACCAGTGGCTCACCCGGGGCCTGGCCACCGATCACAACCTGTTCGACTGGCTGGTCGCGCTGTACCCGACCTGGGCGCGGATCGACGAGCCGATGGTGTACGCCGCGGCCCAGGGCTCCCTCGCGATGATGGCCCGAGGCGGCGTCACCACCGCCGCCGACCACCACTACATCCACCCGCGGGGCGCCGGCGACCTGTCCGGCGCGATCATCCGCGCCGCCCGCGAGACGGGCGTCCGCCTCACCCTCGCCCGCGGCTCCATGGACCGCGGGGAGTCCGACGGCGGGCTGCCGCCCGACTTCGCGGTGGAGAGCCTGGACGACGCCCTCGCCGCCACCGAGGCCACCGTCAGGGAGCACCACGACTCCTCCTTCGACGCGATGACCCAGGTCGCCGTCGCCCCCTGCTCGCCCTTCTCCGTCTCCACCGAACTGATGCGCCAGGGAGCCGGGTTGGCCCGCCGGCTCGGCGTGCGGCTGCACACCCACGGCTCGGAGACCGTGGAGGAGGAGAAGTTCTGCCACGAGCTGTTCGGCATGGGCCCCACCGACTACTTCGAGTCCACCGGCTGGCTCGGCGAGGACGTGTGGATGGCGCACTGCGTCCACATGAACGACTCCGACATCGCCGCCTTCGCCCGCACCGGTACCGGCGTCGCCCACTGCCCGTCCTCCAACGCCCGCCTGGCCGCGGGCATCGCCCGTATCCCCGACCTGCTCGCGGCCGGCGTCCCGGTCGGCCTCGGCGTCGACGGCACCGCCTCCAACGAGTCCGGCGAACTGCACACCGAACTGAGGGGCGCCCTGCTGATCAACCGCCTCGGCCCCCACCGCGAGGCCGCGCTGGACGCCCGCGAGGCGCTGCGCCTGGGCACCCACGGCGGCGCCCGGGTCCTCGGCCGGTCCGCCGAGACCGGCTCCCTGGAGGCGGGCAAGCTCGCCGACCTGGTGCTGTGGCGCATGGACACCCTCGCCCACTCCTCGATCGCCGACCCGGTGACCGCCCTGGTCCTCGGCGCCCCCGCCCCGGTGACCGCCTCGTTCGTGAACGGCCGGCAGATCGTCGAGGACGGCCGGCTGCTCACGGTCGACGAGGACGCCGTCGCCCGCTCCACCCGCCACGAGGCACGGCGCCTGGCGCGGACCGCCGCGCAGGGCTGAACCCCGTACAGCAGAACACCACTTGATCTCCGGCCGGGAGGGACGGCTCCCGGCCGGTAACCGTGGACCCGAAACGTGGTCCGCGGTGACCGACTCCGGGGCGTGCGCCCCTGCGCGCACGCCCCGGAGAGGTCTCCCGTTTCCCCGAACGGCCCGTCCGGGTCCCGCACGACCAGCACCAGTCCCACCTCCCTGACACCCACGTCAGAGCCGACGTGCAACCGACCGGAGGAACGCCGCCGTGGCCGACCACCCTGTTGACGAGAAACTCCCGCCACTGAAGATGGCGACGACCGGCCTGCAACACGTGGCCGCCATGTACGCCGGGGTCGTCGCCCCGCCCCTGATCGTCGGCGCGGCCATCGGCCTGAGCGCCACCGAGCTGACCTTCCTCACCGGCGCCTGCCTGTTCACCGCGGGCCTCGCCACCTTCCTGCAGACCCTCGGCATCTGGAAGATCGGCGCCCGGCTGCCCTTCGTCAACGGCGTCACCTTCGCCGGTGTCGCCCCGATGACCGCGGTGGTCGCCTCCACCGACGACAAGTCCGACGCGCTGCCGATCATCTTCGGCGCGGTCATCGTGGCCGGTCTCCTCGGTTTCCTCGCCGCGCCCGTCTTCTGCAAGGCGATCCGCTTCTTCCCGCCGGTCGTCACCGGCACGGTCATCACCCTGATCGGCATATCCCTGCTGCCCGTGGCCTTCGGCTGGGCCCAGGGCCCCAGCCCCACGGCGGACGACTTCGGCTCGGCGACCAACCTCGGCCTGGCCGGGATCACCCTGCTCATCGTGCTGCTCCTACGCCGCTTCACCCGCGGCTTCGTCAAGCAGATCGCCGTGCTGCTCGGCCTGATCGCGGGCACCCTGGTCGCCATCCCGTTCGGCGTCACGGACTTCGGTCCGATCGCGGACGCCGACGTCGTCGGCTTCCCGACGCCGTTCCACTTCGGCGCCCCGCAGTTCCAGATCGCCGCGATCGTCTCCATGTGCGTGGTGATGGTGGTCTCGATGACCGAGTCCACGGCCGACATGCTCGCCCTCGGCGAGATCGTGGACCGCCCGGCCGACGAGAAGACCATCGCGGCCGGACTGCGCGCCGACACGCTCGGCTCGGCCCTCAGCCCCGTCTTCAACGGCTTCATGTGCAGCGCCTTCGCCCAGAACATCGGCCTGGTCGCGATGACGAAGATCCGCAGCCGCTACGTCGTCGCGGCCGGCGGCGGCTTCCTGGTCCTGATGGGCCTGTGTCCGATGGCCGCCTCGCTCATCGCGGTCGTCCCGCGCCCGGTCCTCGGCGGTGCCGGCGTGGTCCTCTTCGGCTCGGTCGCCGCCAGCGGCATTCAGACCCTGGTCCGGGCGAGCCTGGACAAGGACAACAACGTCCTGATCGTGGCGGTCTCCCTGGCCGTCGGCATCGTCCCGATCGCGGCGCCGGAGTTCTACCACTCGTTCCCGGAGAACGCGCGGATCATCCTGGACTCGGGCATCTCGACCGGCTGCGTGGCCGCGGTCCTGCTCAACCTGGTCTTCAACCACATCGGCGGCCGGGAACGGGACGCCGAGGACGTCACCCACCCGATGGAGGCGGGGAACGAGATCACCGAGTCGTCCCGGGCCGCGGCGATGCCGTAGCAGGGGCGTCCTCCGCGCCCCGGCCGGGGATCGGCTCCTCTGCCCACCGCGTGGGTCCCACGGTGACCCACGCGGTGAACGCGCACGCGTGCCCGCTCCGGTTCGCCGAACCGGGGCGCGGCAGGCGCGACGGCCCGATGGTCCGCACCGGCCACCGCGGCGGCACGGGGGCTACAGCCCGAACACCTCCGGCCGCGCCGCCAGTTCCTTGAAGCGCTGCCGCGGATCCGGCACCAGCCTGCGCTCGCTCAGGTCCATCAGCCCGCTGACGGCCTCGACCTCGGCGGCGACCGTGCCGTCCGCCTTGGTGATGACCTGCCGGATCCGGAAGGTCTTGCCCTCGCCCCACTCGAACGCGCAGCTCACCGTGACCTCGTCCCCGGCGAGGAGCTCCCGCCGGAACCGGATGGTCGTCTCCAGGGCCACCGGCCCCACCCGGCGGGAGACCAGGTCCGCCTGCCGGATCCCGGCCTCCTGGAGCATCGACCAGCGGGCGTGCTCCGCGTAGTTCAGGTACACCGACTGGTTCAGGTGGCCCTGGGTGTCGGTCTCGTACCCGCGGACGGTCACCGGTACCGAAAACGGCTCGCTCACCGCTGCTGCCTCTCGTCGTGAACGTGTGGACGTGCGGGTGTGCGCACGTACGGACCGGTCGATCTTGGCATGGCGGCGTCACACCTTCCGAGGGGAGGCCAGCAGATAACGGGCCCGTGTGCGCGGCTCGGTGTACTCCCCGACCTGCCACCCGGCCCGCTCCAGCGTCGCCGCGCAGGCCCGCAGCGCGGTGCCGTCCGGCTCGTGCACGGCGACGGCCTCCGGCTGGGGCGTGGCCCGCACCCGGTACCCGTCGTCGCCGTCGGGCCCGGCCGGGCGGTGCCCGGCCGCCTCCAGGGCGAGCGCGGCGGCCCGCACGAGATGCGACCGCTCCCACGCGCACGGCCGGTCCGTGCTCCCGTCGGGATGCGTCATCCGGCGCAGCTCCAGCAACCCCTGCCAGGCGCCGCGCACCTCCCGCAGCCGCGCGGGCCCCGTCCCGCCCGGGGCGGCGTCCTCCCCGCCGACCCGCGCGGCGAACACACCCCCGGCGTCCGGGGCGGCGGGCGCCTGGGACGGCACCGCCACCGCGTCCGGTCCGTCGGCCGCCTCCCGTATCCGGTGCCCGGCCGGGGTGAGGAAGTGGTCGTGCGGAGGGCGCGGATGGCGGAAGGCGAGCCCCCGCTTCACCAGCGCCGCGAGCTGGGTCCGCGGCCCCCTCAGCCGCCCGGTGACGGGATCGGCGGCCTTGATGACGCGCCGCTGCGCGACGGTGGGCGACAGTGCCACGGCGTCCCTCCTTCCGCTCCCGGCGCTCTGCGGCGACCTCTTCGAAGGTTACGGCGCGGGTCTGACATTCCAGGCGGCGATCACCGGCCGCCCGTGCTCCGTGCCCAGCCGGCACAGCGTGCCCGTGCCCAGCTGGAACAGCGCCCCGTGCGAGGCCGGGAGGCCCAGGTGCCGGGCGGTCAGCACCCGCAGGAAGTGCCCGTGGGCCACCAGCACCACGCACCCCTCGGTGTTGGCGAACGCGGCCTCCGTCTCGGCCAGCACCCGGTCGGCCCGCTCGCCCACCTGCTCCGGCGTCTCCCCGGGGTGCTCCGGCGGTCCGGGCGCGACCCCGTCGGTGAACAGGAACCAGTCCGGCCGGCTCCGGTGGATCTCGACGGTCGTGATCCCCTCGTAGCCGCCGTAGTCCCACTCGTGCAGGTCCGGCTCGATGCGCACGTCGTGCAGCCCGATCAGCTCGGCCGTCTCGCGGGCCCGCTGGAAGGGGCTGACGAAGGCGGCCCCGATCCGGTGCGACCGGATCAACGGCACCAGGCTCCGTGCCTGCTCCCGCCCCGTCTCGGTCAGCGGGACGTCCGTCAGCCCGGTGTGCCGTCCGGACCGCGACCACTCGGTCTCGCCGTGCCGGACCAGAAAAAGATCACCCATGGCCCCAAGGCTACGGCGGGGGGCGGCGTTACTGTCGGTAGCCGCTCAGGAACCGTCCGATGCGCCCGATCGCGGCCTCCAGGTCCTCCGCGCGGGGCAGCGTCAGGATGCGGAAGTGGTCCGGGCTCGGCCAGTTGAAGCCGGTGCCCTGGACGACCTGGATCTTCTCCCGCAGCAGCAGGTCCAGGACGAACCTCTCGTCGTCGTGGATCCTGTGGACGGCCGGATCGATGCGCGGGAAGGCGTACAGCGCCCCCTTGGGCTTGACGCAGGAGACACCGGGGATCTCGTTCAGCCTCTCCCAGGCCACGTCCCGCTGTTCGTGCAGCCGGCCGCCCGGGGCCGTCAGCTCGCGGATGGACTGGCGGCCGCCGAGCGCGGCCTGGATGGCGTACTGGGCGGGCGCGTTGGCGCACAGGCGCATGGAGGCCAGCATGGTCAGGCCCTCCAGGTAGTCCTTCGCGTGCTGCTTCGGCCCGGTCACCACCAGCCAGCCGGAGCGGAAGCCCGCCACCCGGTACGTCTTGGACAGGCCGCAGAAGGTCAGCACCACCAGGTCGGGGGCGAGGGAGGCGGCCGAGTGGTGCACGGCGTCGTCGTACAGGATCTGGTCGTAGACCTCGTCGGCGAAGACCATCAGGCCGTGCCGGCGGGCGTGGTCGAGGATGCCCTCGACGATCTCCTTGGGGTAGACGGCGCCGGTGGGGTTGTTGGGGTTGATGATGACGACCGCCTTGGTGCGGTCGGTGATCTTCGACTCCATGTCGGCCAGGTCCGGGTACCACTCCGCCTGCTCGTCGCAGAGGTAGTGCACCGCCCTGCCGCCCGCGAGGGTGGTCACCGCCGTCCAGAGCGGGTAGTCGGGGGCGGGGATCAGCACCTCGTCGCCGTCCTCCAGCAGGGCCTGTACGGCCATGGAGATCAGCTCCGAGACGCCGTTGCCCAGGAAGACGTCGTCCACGTCCACCTCCAGGCCGAGCGCCTGGTAGCGCTGGGCGACGGCCCGGCGGGCGGAGAGGATGCCGCGCGAGTCCGTGTAGCCGTGCGCCTGCGGGAGCATGCGGATCATGTCCTGGACGATCTCCTCCGGCGCCTCGAAGCCGAAGAGGGCCGGGTTGCCGGTGTTGAGGCGCAGGACACTGTGGCCCGCCTCCTCCAGCGCGTTGGCGTGCTCGATGACCGGACCGCGGATCTCGTAACAGACCTCGCTGAGCTTGTTCGACTGCCGGAACTCCATGCGCGGCTTCCCCTCCGGAATCTGGTGTTGCTTGGTTTTACCAAGTAGCAGCTTGGAAAGTCCAACAACTTGTCTACACTGCGTCGCATGTCACCACGTCCTCGCCGTAGCTACGACCAGTACTGTTCCGCCGCCCGCGCGCTCGACGCCGTCGGCGACCGCTGGACCCTGCTGATCGTCCGGGAACTGCTCGCCGGTCCGCGGCGCTACACCGACCTGCACGCCGACCTGCCCGGCGTCAGCACGGACGTACTCGCCTCCCGACTCAAGGACATGGAGCGCGAGGGCCTGGCCACCAGGCGCCGGCTGCCCCCGCCCGGCGCCGCGTACGTCTACGAACTCACCGCGCGGGGACGCGGCCTGCTGCCGGTCCTGGAGGCCCTCGGAGCCTGGGGCGCCGAGGAGTTGGGGGAGCGGCGGCCCACGGACGCCGTACGCGCGCACTGGTTCGCGCTGCCCCTGCTGCGCGCCCTGCGCGAGGCCGGGGCGGGCGAGGGCCTGGTCGAAGTCCGGCTGGAGGAGGGAGACTTCCACCTGTACGCCTCCGCGCCGGAGGAGGGCACGGCGCAGGGGCCGGTGTACGGCGAGGGGGCCGCGCCCGGGGAGCCCGACGCCCGGCTCGTGCTGGACGCCGCGACGTGCGTGGCCCTCGGGCGCGGCGAGATCGGCCTGCGGGAGGCGGTGCGCGCCGGCCGCGTCGAGGTGACCGGTGACGGCGCGGCGGCCAAGGCGCTGCGGGAGGGGTGAAACGGCAGAAGGCCCGCCCGGGGCGGGCCTTCCGAGGAGGGGTCAGGCGCCGGGCGGCACCCGGGACGGCCGTCCCGAACCACGGGTCAGCGCGTAGCCGCCGATGCCCGCGAGCGCGGCCAGTACGGCCCCGATCCCGCTCCACACCCAGCGGTCCGACCACCAGCCCGAGGACCAGCCGTCCTCCGGCTCGATGGCGGACAGCACGGCGCCCCGGTCCCGCTCGTCGCCCTCGTCGGCGCCGGACGTCACCGCGATGCCCGGCACCAGCGGCTCGGCCAGCGAACCGTCCACCGCCGCGGCCCCGCCGATGTCCTTGGACTCCGCCCGCACCTCGGCGGAAACGGGGACGCCGAGGTCGGAGGTCGGCACGTCCACCGCCGTCAGCCGGACGTAATAGGTGCCCGGCAGCGGGTCGTTGGCCCACGGCTCGGTCCAGGCGCGCACGGTGCGCAGTACGCAGGCCAGCTCGACGGAGGAGACCCCCGCGCCCGCGGTACGGGCCTGGGCGCCCCACTGGCAGGCCTGGCGGCGGCGCAGGCCGTCGTACACGTCGACGCGCCAGGTCTGCGCGGCGTGCGTCTCGGGCAGCTTCACCGTGGCCTTCACGGTGGGCCGCTGCCCGGCGTCGGCCGGGAAGGACCAGTACAGGTAGTCGCCCGCGGCACCGCTCGCCGTGGCCACCTGCCCCTGCTCGAACTCGGCCGCCGTACGGAAGGACGTGCCCGCCGTGGTCGGCGCGTCACCGTCCCGCGACGGGCTCGCGGAGGGCGAGGAGTCGGCCGCCGCGGGAGCCGCGGCGAGGCCGAGCAGCACCACGGCCGCGCTCAACGCTCGGGTGAATCGCATCAGTTGGTCCTCCAGATCGCGAACCGCCAGCGCGAGAGCCAGCCCCACAGCAGACCGGCGAGGAAGCCGACCAGCACCAGCAGGCCGAGCAGCCACCAGCCGCGCCCCAGGCCGAAGGCGGCCACGTCGTCGGAGTCGCCCGGACCGTCCACGACGTCGACGGTCAGCTCCAGCGGCAGCCCCGGCGTGGTCTTCACACCGGAGGCGACGGAGAAGGAGTTGGTGACCTGGAGACACACGGCCTCGGCCGCCGCGTCGTCGTCGCTCTCCGCCTTGGGGTACCGCAGACCCGTCGAGAGCACGTCGGTACGGCCGTTGCCCGCCGCCTCGCCGCGCACGATCTCCCGGCCGTGCACGGTCACCGCCCGCAGCAGCACCCCGTAGGACGGATTCACGGCCCGGTCGGCGCCGACGCTCACAGAGGCGCGCAGCTCCTGACCCGGCTCCACGTCCACCCGGTACCAGCGCTGCTGTCCGAACTCCTCGCGGTCGGTGTACAGCCCGGACTTCAGCGCGGGCGCCTTCGCGCACGCGTCCGCGCCCTCGGTGGCCACCGGGGTCACCACCGGGTCGGCCGCCCGGTCCACCAACTGGTTGACCTTGTCGGTCAGTTCCTCGGTGTGCTCGACCGAGGTGTACGTGCCGCCGGTGGCCTCGGCGATGCAGCTGAGCTGCTGCCGCATCTTGGTGTTCGGGACCAGGCCCAGCGTGTCGATGGTCAGCCCGATGCCCTTGGCGGCGATCTCCCGGGCCACCTCGCACGGGTCCAGCGGGGCGCAGGTGTCCTCGCCGTCGCTGATCAGCACGATCCGCTTGGAGCCGTCGCCACCGTCGAGGTCGCCGGCCGCCTTGAGCAGCGCGGGGCCGATCGGCGTCCACCCGGTCGGCGACAGGGTCGCCACCGCCGTCTTGGCCTCGGTGCGGTCCAGCGGGCCGACCGGGTAGAGCTGCGCGGTGTCCTTGCAGCCGGTCTTGCGGTCGTCGCCCGGGTAGTCGGCGCCGAGCGTCCGGATGCCCAGCCGCACCTCTTCCGGCGTCGCGTCGAGCACCTCGTTGAACGCCTGCTTCGCCGCCGCCATGCGCGTGCCGCCGTCGATGTCCCGCGTCCGCATCGAACCGCTGACGTCGAGCACGAGGTCGACCTTCGGCGCGTCCTCGCCCGTGGGTTCACCGGCGCTCGCCCCGGCCGGGAACGCCATCCCGGCCGCCAGCGCGGCGAGCAGGGCACAGGCACCCGCCGCCAGCCGTGTTCTTGTGATCATCGGCGGATCCTATTGATCAGTGGTGCCGCGCTCCAAAACGAGACCGCGCCGATGCCGCGCCGTCGCCCCGACTTCACCTCCACCGCAGGGGATTGGGCAGCTCCGTCCACAGATCGCCGGTGCTCCCCGGCGAAGTCCGCATCGCCGTCAGGGCCTTCACCGGCAGTGGCCGCGCGCACAGGGCCACGGTGTCCTCGGTGCGGGGCACTTCGGGCACCGCCGCCTCCAGCGCCTCGCGCAGCGCCGGGCCCGAACCGGCCGTCGCGGCCAGCGCGCCCCCCACCAGCGACCCGAACAACTTGCGGCGCAGCGCGAGCGGTTCGTCGGTCAGGACCCGGGCGGGCACCCCGTCGGCCGCGATCCCGTGCCGGGACAGCCGGGCCGGGGAGACGCGGATGTCGGCCAGGTCGCGGTAGACCAGGCGCACCGGGTCGCCCGCGGCGGACAGCACGACCAGCAGGTTCTGGCCGTGGGCCTCCAGCGCCACGCCCAGCTCCAGAGCACGCAGCCCGACGGTGAGCGCGAGCCGTGCGAAGGCCGCGAGCCAGGCGGGGGAGCGCGGCAGCCCGGTGGCCGCCAGCGCCGCCACCGGGACGACGTGCTCGCCGGACGAGGCGTACACCCGGGGCGACTCGCGCAGTACGGCGGCCAGGTCGGGGGAGTGGGCGGTGGCCGCGCCCGGCGTGCGGGTCACGTGCAGCAGGCCGTCCAGGCGCGCCGCCAGCCGCTCCCCGAACGACGACAGGTCCGCCGACGCGGCGATCGAGGCGACCGAGATGTCCCGCACCGAGGACGTCAGCCGGGCACTCAGCGCGGTCTTCACGTGCGTCGGGCCGGACAGGGCGCCGGGCACGGCGAGGGTCCGCAGGGACATCAGCGGACGCGCGGCGGGCCCGGCCGCGTACGACCGCCCCAGCACGTGCGCGGCCTGCCACGGGTGCACCGGGATCAGCACCCGCGCCCCGTCCCGCAGCTCCCGCGGCCACACCCCCGCCACCAGGCACTGTGCCGCCGGGACCGGCATGAGCCCCAGCTCCACCACCGGCCCGTGCTCGGGTCCGTACGCCAGCTGCTCCGCCACCGAGAACCCCGGCCGCGCACGGCAGCCCGGGTGGTACGGGTGCCCGTCCACCACCCGCCGTTCCCAGCCCCAGTCGCTGTCCGGCCACTCGTCCGGGTGATCCTCCGGCGCCCCGTCCCGCGCCGCCCGGGGCTGCGTCGCGCGCGACAGGGCCAGGGACGCGGCGCTGTGCCCGAGTTCGGCGGCGAAGCCGGAGGAGTGCGGTACGGCGAGGTCGGTCATCAGCCGCTCCGGGTCGTCGTACGCCACCTCGTCCAGCCGGACGACCGGGACGTACGCGTCCGTGCGGTACGGGTCGGCGGCCGGTCCGGTCAGCCGGCGGCCGTCCCGCAGCCGCAGCACGAGTCCGTCCCCGGACCGCTCCCGGCCCTCGATCCACGGCAGCGGTTCGAAGGCGAGGGCACGCCACAGCCGGGACAGCACGGCGGCGCGGGCCCCCGGCCCCTCGGCAAGGAAGCGGGCGGCCAGATCGGGACGGACGGCCGCCACCTCGTCGGCGACCGCGGCCGCTGCGCTGGGGGGACGATGCACGGGCTGGCTCCTCGGGAACGGACACGGGAACGGAGACGGGCACAGGTACGGATACGGATACGGATACGGATACGGATACGGGTAGGGGTACGGGTACGGCGTCACGGCGGAGGGCCGAAGAGGGTCATGACGAGAGACATACTGATCGTCTCCGTCCTCTCCGCCATGGACCGACCGTAGGGAACGAGTGGAACGCGTGGATCTCCTGCCCCCGCCCACCGGCGCCGACTCCCGGGACGACGTGGCGCGCCGCGCCGACGCCCACGCGGCCGTACCGCTGCTGAACTGCCTGCTGCGCGAGGTGGCCGAACCCCTGCCGGGCCCCGGCGTCCGGCCCGTGTACCGGCTGCCCGGCGGCAGGCTGCTGCGGGTGCGCCGGGGCCGCCGGCCCGCCGAACCCGAGGTGCGCACGGCGGACGGCTGGCACCGCGTCGACCACGCTGAGCTGGTGAAGCTCGTCGCCGAGGCACTGCGCCGGCACACCGGTGTCGGCAATCACGAGCTGCCCACCGAGATGACCGACAGCCGCGACGCGGTGGCCGCGCTGCTGACGGCCCGCGCGCGTGCCACCCCGCCCGCCGACCCCTACCTCCGCTCCGAGCAGGCCCTGGTCACCGGCCACACCCACCATCCCGCCCCCAAGGCACGGGGCGGTGGCCCGCACGCCGGGTGGCTGCCGTACGCGCCCGAGGCGCACGCCCGCTTCCCGCTGACACTGCTCGCCGCGCGCGAGGACACCGTCGTCGACGAGGGCGACACCGCCGCCCTGGACTCCCTCGGCAAGGCCCCGCCCGGCTACCGCCTGCTGCCCGCCCACCCCTGGCAACTGGAGCTCACGGCACCGGCCCTCGCCCCCGCCTTCGCCGACGGCCGGCTGGTCCGGGTGGGCACGACCGGCTTCTTCGCCTGGCCGACGGCCGCGATCCGCACGGTGTACGCGCCCGAGTACCTGCCCGGACGGGACCTGTTCCTGAAGTTTAGCCTCGACGTGCGGGTCACCAACGACATCCGCCGCCTGTGGCGCCACGACCTGATGCAACTGCGCCGCACCGACACGGCGGTCACCGAGGCCTTCGCCTCCCTCGGGCCGCCCGCCGCCTGGCTCGGCGACCGCGGCCACCGCACCGCGGACTTCGCCTTCGAGGAACTGGCCGTCGTCGTCCGCGACGGCCTGCGGGACCACCTCCTGCCCGGCGCGACCCCGCTGCTGGCCGCCGCGCTCGTGGAGGGCTTCCCCGGCAGCCCGCTCCCGGCCGCCGCGGACCCGGCCGCCTGGTGGGAGGCGTACCTCGCCGCCGTCGTCCCGCCCGTGCTGACCGCCTTCGCCGACGACGGCGTCGTCCTGGAGGCACACCTGCAGAACACCCTGATCGCCGTGGACGCGACCGGCATGCCGGTGCAGGCCCTGTTCCGGGACGCGGAGGGCGTCAAGCTGCTGCCGGACACCCCCCGGGCGGCCGGCTGGGAGCGCCTGGTCTACTGCCTGGTCGTCAACCACCTGTACGAGATCGCCGCCGCCCTCACCGAGCACCACCCCGCCGTCGACCCCTGGCCCGCCGTCCGCCGCGCCCTGGCCCGCCACGACCTCCCCGAGATCCCGGCCCTGCTCACCGCCCCCAGCCTCCCCGCCAAGACCAACCTCCTGCTGCGCTGGACCGGCGCGGACGGCGCCGACGCCCGCTACCGGCCGCTGCCCAACCCGCTGCGCGGGGCCTGAGCGGCGGACCTCCGCGACGCCCGGAAATCCCGTGCCGCACCGGCCCCGCGGGGTGCACACTCGCTGCATGGCGGACATGGACGCGTTCCGGGACGAGATCGCGCGCTGGGCGGCGGGCGGCGCCGGAGATACGGCGGCACAGCTGGCGGCGGACCTCGGCCTGCGGACGGCGGTGCTGCTGGAGGGCCCCAGCGACCTCGCCGCCGTCGAGGCCCTGGCGGCCCGCGAGGTCCGCGACCTGACCGCCGAAGGCGTGGCCGTGGTGTCCATGGGCGGCGCGATGAGCGTCGGCCGCTACGCCGGTCTGCTCGGCCCGCCCGGCCTCGGCCTGCGCCTGACCGGGCTCTGCGACGCCCGCGATGAGCCCTTCTACGACCGGGGCTGGCAACGGGCGGGCGCCCCGCGCGACTTCCACGTGTGCGTGGCCGACCTGGAGGACGAGATGATCCGCGCGCTGGGCCCGGCGCGGGTCGAGGAGGTCATACGGTCCGAGGGCGAACTGCGCCCCTGGCAGACCTTCCTCGGCCAGCCCGCCCAGCACGGCCGCCCCCGGCAACAGCAACTGCGCCGCTTCCTCAGCACGAAGAAGGGCCGCAAGATCCGTTACGGCAGCCTGCTGGTGCGGGCCCTCGACGGTGGTCGGCCACCGGCCCCGCTCGCGGGACTCCTCACAGGTCTGTGAGGAAGCGGGCCCAGGCCCCGGGCGACACGGCGAGCCGGTCTCCCTGCGGCACCTTCGAGTCACGGACGTGGACCGTGTCGGGGCAGGCCGCCACCTCGACGCAGTCGCCGTCGCCGCCGCTGCTGTAGCTGGACTTGTGCCACGTCATCGCCACTTCGACGCAGCTGTCGCCCTCGGAGCCGCTGTAACTGCTCTTGAACCAGGCCAGGTCGGACGTGTTCATAGCGCTCCTCGCATTCGCTTCAACAGGCCCACGGAGTCCTCGGGGGTCAGGGCCTGTGAACGCATCTTGGCATAGCGCTGATGGAGCACGCTGATCTCTTTACGATCGGTGATCAGCCGCCCGTTTTTCTGCCCCTCCGAGTAACCGAACCACTGGTTGTCCGGCGTCTCCGCCAATTGCATCGGGCCGTCCAGCCCCGCGTGCACCGGCTGCCGCAGCGGCATCAGTTGCAACTCCACGTTCCAGTGCCGCTCGACCACGCCCAGCAGGTGGTCGTAGAGCTTCCGCGTCACCTCCTCGCCGCCCGTGCCGCGCTCCAGGACCGCCTGCTCGACGATGAAGCTGAACGCCGTCGGCGGGTTCCGGCTCGTCGCCAGGAGTTGGTGCCGGGCCATGCGGGCCGTGATCCGGTCGTTCATCTCCTTCTCGGCGGGCAGCGGCGGCACGCTGAACGACACCGCCCGCGCGTACCCCTCCGTCTGCAACAACCCCGGCACCACCCGGCATTCATACGTGTACAGACTCACCGCCTCCGCCTCGAACCGCGCCCACTGGCGGAACCAGCTCGCCAGCCCCGGTTGCCGCGACAGATGCCGTGCCGCGCCCCGCAGCGCGCCGAACGCGTCGAGGACTTCCTCCGCGCGCTCCACGAAGTCCACCGGCGGGAACCGCCGCCCCTGCTCGATGGATGCCACCGTCGGCACCGAGTACCGCACCCGTGGCGCGAACTCCTCCTGGGTCAGCCCCGCCCGTTTGCGGAAGGCCTTGACGACCTCGCCGAACGCCTTGAGGCTGTCCGAAGCCTCCGGTTCACCCGCGCCGCCCGTACCGTCCGTCATCCGGGACACCTCCCACCCGTCACGCCCACTCAACGGGCCCATGCTCACGGACGGTTACTCCTACTGTCTACCGTCCGCACCCGTACGCTCACCGTGCGTACCGGTCGCCGATCTGGTGCGAGGGCGTCACCGCAGGTGGGATGGGCGGCATGAGACCAGCCCCCGCCCCCCGGCTCCCCGTCACCGCGCGTGTGTTCGTCCAGCGGTTCAGCTCCACCCCGCGCGGCGCGCGACTGGCCCGGCACCTCGTCGTGCACCGCCTGGACACGTGGGGCGTGCTGTACGGCTCGGCGGTGTCCGACACGGCCGCGCTGCTCGTCGCGGAGCTGGCGGCGAACGCCGTGACGCACGGGCGGGTGCCGGGGCGGGACATCGAGGTGCTGCTGCGGCTGGACGCGTACACGCTGCGGATCGACGTCTCCGACAGCCGGGGCGAGCGCCGCCCGACGGTCACGGCGGCCCCGGGGGCCGAGCACGAGCACGGGCGCGGGCTGCTGCTCGTGGACGCGCTGGCGGACCGGTGGGGCGTGTTCGACCGCGTACCCGTCGGCAAGACGGTCCGCGCGGAACTGGACCTGCTGCCCATCGGCTCCCGGCGCCGCGCGGGCCCGGGCGCGAGCGGATCGGCCATGCCCAGGGACCCATCGTGAGCCCGCGTCCATATGCTCGGTGCATGCTCACCGAAGTCACCGCCACCCGCTACGTCGAGCCCCTGCGCTCCGGCGGCTCCGTGCCCGCCGTGGTCGAGGCCGACGATCTCGGCACCTATGTCCTGAAGTTCACCGGCTCCGCGCAGGGCCGCAAGGCGCTGGTCGCCGAGGTGGTCGTCGGGGAGCTGGCCCGGGAGCTGGGGCTGCGGGTGCCGGAACTGGTGCTCGCGCACTTCGACCCGGCGATCGCGGAGGCCGAACCGCATCAGGAGGTGCGGGACCTGCTGCACGCCAGCGCGGGGCTCAACCTCGGCATGGACTACCTGTCGGGCGGCGCCGACTTCACGCCCGAGCTGGCCGAGGTGTTCCCGGTGGACGCGCGCGAGGCCGGGCGGGTGGTCTGGCTGGACGCCCTCACCGTGAACGTCGACCGGACGGTGCACAGCTCCAACCTCATGGTCTGGCCCACCCTCGGCACCGCGCCCCCGCGCCTGTGGCTGATCGACCACGGCGCGGCGCTCGTCTTCCACCACCGCTGGGGCGCCTCCCCGCCCGAGAAGGCGTACGACTTCCGCCACCACGCCCTCGGCCACTGCGCGCCCGACCTCCCGGCCGCCGACGCCGAACTGGCGCCGAAGGTGACGCGGGAGCTGCTGCGCGAGGTGGTGGGCCGGGTGCCGGAGGCCTGGCTGACCTGCGAGGGCGACCTCGACACGCCGGACAAGGTGCGCGCCGCCTACGTGGAGTACCTGCACGCGCGCGTGCGCGCCTCCCGGCAGTGGCTGCCCACCGGCTTCCCGAGCCGCGAGGAACTGGCCGCCGAGAACGCCGCCCGCGCGGCGCGCACCCGGCGGGGGCGGCCCGACTGGCTCAAGCGTGTCCCCGACCTGCACGGCAAGCCGCCCGCGGAGCAGGACTGGTCCGTGCACCTGGGCTGACACGCGTCCGCGCCCCCGGTGCCGTGCTGGGGCACCGGGGGCGCGGACGGGTCACTGGCACGCCTGCGGCGTCAGCCCTTCAGCTGCTCGTACGCCGGCAGCGTCAGGAAGTCGGCGTAGTCCTCGTCGAGGGAGACCGTGAGCAGCAGGTCGTGGGCCTGCTGCCAGTTGCCGGCCGCGAAGGCCTCGTCGCCGATCTCGGCGCGGATGTTCGCCAGCTCCTCGGCGGCGACCTTGCGGGCCAGTTCGGCGGTGACCTGCTCGCCGTTGTCGAGGACGACCTCCGCGTTGATCCACTGCCAGATCTGCGAGCGGGAGATCTCGGCGGTGGCCGCGTCCTCCATCAGGTTGAAGATGGCGACGGCGCCCAGGCCCCGCAGCCACGCCTCGATGTAACGGATGCCGACCTGGACGGCGTTGACCAGACCGGCGTACGTCGGCCTGGCGTCCAGGGAGTCGACGGCGATGAGGTCGGCCGCCTTGACGTCGACGTCCTCGCGCAGGCGGTCCTTCTGGTTCGGCCTGTCGCCGAGGACCTTGTCGAAGGACTCCATGGCGATCGGGACCAGGTCGGGGTGGGCGACCCAGGAGCCGTCGAAGCCGTCGCCGGCCTCGCGGTCCTTGTCGGCGCGGACCTTCTCGAAGGCGACCTTGTTGACCTCGGCGTCCCGGCGCGAGGGAATGAAGGCCGCCATGCCGCCGATGGCGTGCGCGCCGCGCTTGTGGCAGGTGCGGACGAGGAGTTCGGTGTACGCCCGCATGAACGGGGCGGTCATCGTCACCGCGTTGCGGTCCGGCAGGACGAACCTGGCGCCGCCGTCACGGAAGTTCTTGACGATGGAGAACAGGTAGTCCCAGCGCCCGGCGTTCAGCCCGGAGGCGTGGTCGCGCAGTTCGTAGAGGATCTCCTCCATCTCGTACGCGGCCGTGATCGTCTCGATCAGGACGGTGGCGCGGACCGTGCCCTGCGGGATGCCGACGTAGTCCTGCGCGAAGACGAACACCTCGTTCCACAGGCGGGCCTCCAGGTGGGACTCCGTCTTCGGGAGGTAGAAGTACGGGCCCTTGCCGAGGTCCAGCAGGCGCTGCGCGTTGTGGAAGAAGTACAGGCCGAAGTCGACCAGGGCGCCGGGGACCGGGCGGCCGTCCACCTGGAGGTGGCGCTCGTCGAGGTGCCAGCCGCGCGGCCGCATGACGACCGTGGCCAGCTCGGCGTCCGGGCGCAGGGCGTAGGACTTGCCGGTGCGCTCGTCGGTGAAGTCGATGGTGCGGGTGTAGGCCGAGGTCAGGTTCAGCTGGCCGAGGACCACGTTCTCCCAGGTCGGCGCGGAGGCGTCCTCGAAGTCCGCGAGCCACACCTTCGCACCCGAGTTGAGCGCGTTGATGGTCATCTTGCGGTCGGTGGGGCCGGTGATCTCGACGCGGCGGTCGTTCAGCGCGGCCGGGGCGGGGGCCACCTTCCAGGAGTCGTCCGCGCGGATCGCGGCGGTCTCCGGGAGGAAGTCGAGCGTGGAGGTGCGGGCGATCTCGGCGCGGCGCTCCGCACGGCGGGCGAGGAGCTCGTCACGCCGGGGCGTGAACCGCCGGTGCAGCTCGGCCACGAAGGCGAGCGCCGCATCGGTGAGGACCTCCTCCTGCCGGGGCAGGGGCTCGGCGTCGACGATGGCCAGCGTGGACGGCGCTGGTGCGGACATGAGCTGTCACTTCCTTCAGCGGTGGCACCGGGTGCCAGAGGGTGCGTAGGGGGCATTACGCACTCGCCGTGCAGCGGAGTGCTTCTGGTCAGTGGATAGTAGTTTCCTCATCGTGGAACTTCAATGGTTTGTTGATGTCGAGATTCTCCGGGTCGAGGGAAGGTGGCGCTCGGTGCCACCTCCCTCACTCAAGGTGGACCAGGTCCGCCTCGGTGTCGATGTCGTACGGCCGCGCCACGTCCCCGCACTCGACGAGCGCGATCTCCGCCTCGTGTTCCCCCAAGTAGGCGCGGGCACCCCGGTCCCCGGTGGCGGTCGCCGCGATCCCCGCCCAGTGCGCGGCGCCGAGCAGCACGGGATGCCCGCGCACGCCCGCGTACGCCGCCGAGACCAGCGAGGTCTCGTTCCGGTATCCGGCGCGCACCCGGGCCAGCGCCTGCGCGCCGATGCCGGGCTGGTCCACCAGGCAGACCAGCGCGGCCCGCGTCCCGGTCCCCGCCAGCGAGTCGAGCCCGGCCCGCAGTGAGGACCCCATGCCCCGCTCCCAGTCGGGGTTGTCCACGAGGACGCAGCCGTCGAGCGCCGCCCGCGCGTGCACGTCCTCGGCGCGCGCCCCCAGGACGACGTGCACGCGCGCACAGCCGGCCGCACGCAGGGCTCCGACCGCGTGTTCGACGAGCGGATGTCCACGATGTTCGAGCAGTGCCTTGGGGCGGCCGCCCAGCCGTCGGCCGCCCCCGGCGGCCAGCAGCAGCCCCGCCACCCGGCCGCCCACCTGCTCTTCCGTCAGGGCCTCGTTGTCGGTCATGCCCCCTGCATACCTGACCGGCCGCCAAACGCTCCGGCGTGCGCGGGGTTTCCGGAGACTTTCCCAAGACTGAATTTCGGTCCGCGTGGTGGCGCGTCCGGCACGGGGTGGCGTTTACTGGCCCGCGCACAACGGCGCGAGGGGGGAGAGCTGTGTTGCGGAGCGTGGGGCAGGGGCACGTGACCGTCGGCGACGAGGACGTGAAGGTGGTGGCGCTGCGGACCGCCGTGTCCCGGCTGCGCCGCCAACTCGCCCTGCTGCCCGCCGATTTCCCGGACCGCGCGATCGCGGAGGACGAGCTGGCCGACCTCGCCGCCATGGCGGGCCACGGCGTCCCCGAGGTGCCGCGGCTGCGCCGCTCCCTGCTGCTGATAGCGGGCGCGATCGGCTCCGTCAGCGCCCTCGGACCCGGACTGGCGGAGGTCCGTCACGCCGTGGAGCTGTTCGGCGAACCGCCGCGCCGCTGAGGCCGTACCGGGAGGGGCCGCTCAGGCCGCCGGGTTGCCGTTCGAGGCCAGCAGGGCCTGGGACAGCTCCGCCGCCACCTGCTGGAGCAGGGGCACGATCCGGTCGGTCGCGGCCTCGGTGACGCGGCCCGCGGGCCCGGAGATCGAGATGGCGGCGGCGGTGGGGGAGTCCGGCACCGGGACGGCCAGGCAGCGGACGCCGATCTCCTGCTCGTTGTCGTCGATCGCGTAGCCCTGGCGCCGCACGTCATTGAGGGCCGCGATGAAACCGTCCGGCGTGGTGATCGTCTTGTCGGTCGCGGCCGGCATGCCGGTACGGCTCAGCAGGGCCCGCACCTCCTCCGGCGGGAAGCTCGCGAGCAGGGCCTTGCCGACGCCCGTGGAGTGCGGCAGGACGCGCCGCCCGACCTCGGTGAACATGCGCATCGAGTGCTTGGACGGCACCTGGGCGACGTACACGATCTCGTCCCCGTCGAGCAGGGCCATGTTCGCCGTCTCGCCGGTCTCCTCGACCAGGCGGGCCAGGTGCGGGCGCGCCCAGGTGCCGAGCAGCCGGGAGGCGGACTCGCCCAGGCGGATCAGGCGGGGTCCGAGCGCATAGCGCCGGTTGGGCTGCTGGCGGACGTATCCGCAGGCCACGAGGGTGCGCATCAGGCGGTGGATGGTCGGCAGCGGCAGTCCGCTGCTCGCCGAGAGTTCGCTCAGGCCGACCTCGCCCCCCGCGTCCGCCATCCGTTCGAGCAGGTCGAAGGCGCGCTCCAGGGACTGGACGCCGCCGGTGGCGGACCTGGCGGAGTCGGTGGTGCTGGCGCTGGACGTCGGCACGGCACGTTCCTTTCGGGGCGGGCGGGAGGAAAGAAGCGTACCCGGCGGCCGGTTGACTACCGGCTTGTACGTAGCTACGTTCTGCTTTCTGGAATTCTAATTCCGCTTTGTGGAAACGTCCAGGGCTGAGCCGTGGGCATGCCCGTCCAAAGGGTGCCTCTTGACGGCACGGAGGCGGGAATGAAGACTCCTTCGGCAGGAGACTTCAACAGAACGTTGAAAAACTCGGCGGCAGAAAAGAGGGGTTTCGGGTGTCCGGAGCTGAACTGGTGCTGCGCTCGACGCGCGTCATCACCCCCGAGGGGACACGCGCCGCGTCGATCGCGGTCACCGGGGAGAAGATCACGGCGGTCCTGCCGTACGACGCCCCCGTCCCGGACGGCGCCCGGCTGGAGGACGTCGGCGACCACGTCGTGCTGCCCGGCCTGGTCGACACCCACGTGCACGTGAACGACCCCGGGCGCACCGAGTGGGAGGGCTTCTGGACCGCCACCCGCGCCGCGGCCGCCGGCGGCATCACCACCCTCGTCGACATGCCGCTCAACTCCATCCCGCCGACCACCACCGTCGAGAACCTGCGCACCAAGCGCGAGGTCGCCGCGGACAAGGCCCACATCGACGTCGGTTTCTGGGGCGGCGCCCTGCCGGACAACGTCAAGGACCTGCGCCCGCTGCACGAGGCCGGGGTCTTCGGCTTCAAGGCGTTCCTGTCGCCGTCCGGCGTGGACGAGTTCCCGCACCTCGACCAGGAGCAGCTCGCCCGGTCCCTGACGGAGATCGCCGCCTTCGACGGCCTGCTGATCGTGCACGCCGAGGACCCGCACCACCTGGCCGCCGCCCCCCAGCAGGGCGGCCCCCAGTACGCCCACTTCCTCGCCAGCCGCCCGCGCGACGCCGAGGACACCGCGATCGCGACGCTGCTCGCGCAGGCCAAGCGGTTCGACGCGCGCGTGCACGTCCTCCACCTCTCCTCCAGCGACGCCCTGCCGCTGATCGCCGAGGCCCGCGCCGACGGCGTCAAGGTGACGGTCGAGACCTGCCCGCACTACCTCACCCTCACCGCCGAGGAGGTGCCGGACGGCGCCAGCGAGTTCAAGTGCTGCCCGCCGATCCGCGAGGCCGCCAACCAGGACCTGCTCTGGCAGGCGCTGGCGGACGGCACCATCGACTGCGTGGTCACCGACCACTCCCCGTCCACCGCCGACCTCAAGACCGACGACTTCGCCACCGCCTGGGGCGGCATCGCCGGTCTCCAGCTCAGCCTGCCGGCCATGTGGACCGCCGCCCGCGGGCGGGGCCTCGGCCTGGAGGACCTCGTGCGCTGGATGTCGGCCCGCACGGCAGCCCTGGTGGGGCTGGAGGCACGCAAGGGCGCCATCGCGCCGGGCCACGACGCGGACTTCGCCGTGCTGGCCCCCGAGGAGACCTTCACCGTCGACCCGGCCGCCCTCCAGCACCGCAACCGCGTCACCGCGTACGCGGGCAGGACCCTGCACGGCGTCGTGAAGTCCACCTGGCTGCGCGGCGAGCGCATCGTGGCGGACGGCGCGTTCACCGACCCGAAGGGACAGCTCCTCGACCGGGCCTGACGTACCCGGACACTCCCTGGACCCAGTACCCCCCCGAACAGCCCCGAAAGGAACACCTGATCACCGTGACGGCCCAGCAGAACACCTCGTTGGCCAGCTTCACCGGCGACGCCCAGCCCTACGGAGGCGGCGACCCGTACGCGGACTACCGCACCGCCGACCTCCCCTTCACCCAGTACGCCAACCTTGCCGACCGGCAGCTCGGCGCGGGTGTCGTCGCCGCCAACGACGAGTTCTTCGCCCAGCGCGAGAACCTGCTGGTGCCCGGGCCCGCCGAGTTCGACCCCGAGCATTTCGGGCACAAGGGCAAGGTCATGGACGGCTGGGAGACCCGCCGGCGCCGCGGTGCCTCGGCCGAGCACCCCTGGCCCACCGAGGACGACCACGACTGGGCGCTGATCCGCCTCGGCGCCCCCGGAGTGATCCGCGGCATCGTCGTCGACACCGCCCACTTCCGCGGCAACTACCCGCAGGCCGTCTCCGTCGAGGGCGCCTCGGTCGCGGGCTCCCCGTCCCCGGAGGAACTGCTCGCGGACGACGTGAAGTGGACGACCCTCGTCCCCCGCACCGCGGTCGGCGGCCACGCGGCCAACGGCTTCGCCGTCCAGGCCGAGCAGCGCTTCACCCACCTGCGCCTGGGGCAGCACCCCGACGGCGGCATCGCCCGCCTGCGCGTGTACGGCGAGGTCGTCCCCGACCCCGCCTGGCTCACCGCCCTCGGCACCTTCGACGTGGTCGCCCTGGAGAACGGCGGCCAGGTCGAGGACGCCTCCAACCTCTTCTACTCGCCGGCCACCAACACCATCCAGCCGGGCCGCTCCCGCAAGATGGACGACGGCTGGGAGACCCGCCGCCGCCGCGACCGGGGCAACGACTGGATCCAGTACCGCCTGGTGGACCGCGCCCAGATCCGCGCGATCGAGATCGACACGGCGTACCTGAAGGGCAACTCGGCCGGCTGGGCCTCCGTCTCCGTCAAGGACGGCGAGGCGGGCGAGTGGCGCGAGATCCTCCCGCGCACCCGGATGCAGCCCGACACCAACCACCGCTTCGTGCTGCCCGAGACGGCCGTCGGCACCCACGCGCGCGTGGACATCTTCCCCGACGGCGGCATCTCCCGGCTGCGCCTGTTCGGCTCCCTGACCGAGGACGGCGCGGCCCACCTCGCCGCCCGCCACCAGGAGCTGGGCGGCTGACCCGCCGTTCCTCACCGACCCGCGGGGCGCACCGGCAGGACAGCACCGGTGCGCCCCGCGCGCACGTTGGTGCGCGACCGCGTCCCGGGGGCGGCTACGCCGCGTGGCCGCCGTCCACCGCGAACTCCGCGCCGGTGACGTACGAGGCGGACGCCAGGTACGCCACGGTCGCGGCGACCTCGTCCGCCGTGCCGAAGCGGCCCAGCGCGGTCATGGCCGCCTGCCCGTCCGCGTAGGGGCCGTCGGCCGGGTTCATGTCGGTGTCGATCGGCCCCGGGTGCACGATGTTCGCCGTGATCCCGCGCGGGCCCAGCTCCCGGGTCAGCGCCTTGGTCAGCCCGATCAGCGCCGACTTGCTCGTCGCGTAGAGCGTCCCGCCGGGCCCCGGGACCCGCTGGGTCATGCAGGTGCCGACGGTGATGATCCGCCCTCCCTCGGTCATGCGGGCCGCGGCCGCCTGCGAGGTTAGGAAGACACCGCGGACGTTCACCGCGAGCAGCCGGTCGACATCGGCGAGCGAGAGGCTTTCCAGGGGGCCGAGCAGGCCGAGGCCCACGTTGTTGACCAGCACGTCGGGGCCGCCGCCGAGCGCCGTGGCGGCCCGCTCGACCGCCCCCGCCGCCTCGTCCGCGTCGGCCGAGTCGGCCCGCAGGGCCACCGCCCGGCGTCCCAGCGACCGGGCGGCCCGTACGACGTCCTCGGCGGCGTCCTCGCCGTTCAGGTAGGTGAGGGCCACGTCCGCGCCCTCCCGTGCCAGTCGCAGGGCGGTCGCCGCGCCGATGCCCCGGCTGCCGCCGGTCACCAGGGCGGTGCGGCCGGTCAGGGGAGCGGTGGCGGGGGCGCATGGGTTCGCGTTCGTGTTCATGGGTCCATCCCAGCCGGGCCGCCGCAACCGTGCTGGCGGTGAACGGACGTCGACCCGGGCGACGCGTCGTCCGGGTCGAACAGGGGTGTGAACACGCGGAAAACTCATGGGACGTACCGGGAAACTCCACAGTCTTGTCATTGACATGCCACTGTCTACGCGCGTCATCATGAGCGCATGCGATTCCCCCCACGCACCGCCCGGCTCGGCGCAGCAGCCGCAGTCCTGTCCGCCCTCCTCGTGGGCGGCACCGTCTCCGCGACCACGGCCGGCGCCGCCCCCGCGGCGGTCGGCGACATCTGCTACAGCGACCTGCCCTCCCAGGCGCACGACACGCTCGACCTGATCGAGCAGGGCGGTCCCTACCCGTTCGAGCAGGACGGGACCGTCTTCCAGAACCGGGAGGGCATCCTGCCCAGCCGGTCCTCCGGGTACTACCACGAGTACACGGTGATCACTCCGGGCTCCGACACGCGCGGCGCCCGCAGGATCGTCACCGGTGAGGAGAACCAGGAGGACTACTACACGGCCGACCACTACGCGTCGTTCGACCTCGTCGACCACGGCTGCTGACGCCCGGCCGGCCGGCGCGACGCTCGGTTGGACCTCGTAGCCGCCCTGGGGCACGGCGAGCAGGCCCAGCAACTCCCGCCATTCCTTCATGATCCCGACTCTCGCCCCGCGGTACCCCCACACGCATCGGCCGCGGGGCGAGTCCAGCCCGACGGAAGGACCTTCGGCGCGCGGTACCGCACGCCGAAGGTCCCCGCTCGCGCGACTTCGGTCGACGGCCCCTCCCGACCGGCCCTTCCGGGCGCCGGCCCTGGACGCGTCCCAGGACGACGAGTACGGGACGCGTACTAGCCGGGGAGCGCCTCGGGGATCTCCGCGAGCCGTACGGGTCTGCGTGCGCGGCGGGAGAGGTCGCAGGCCTCCGCGATCCGCAGGGCCTGGAGCGCCTCGCGCCCGTCACAGGGGTTGGCCCGCTCGCCCCGTACCACCTGCACGAAGGTGTTCAGCTCGGCCTCGTAGGCGGGCCCGAAGCGCTCCACGAAGCCGGTCCACGGCTTGTCCGCGGCCGGCGGCCCGGTCGGCTCGGTGGACGCGATCGGCGTACGGTCGTCCAGGCCCACCACGATCTGGTCCAGCTCCCCGGCCAGCTCCATCCGCACGTCGTACCCCGCCCCGTTCAGCCGCGTCGCCGTCGCGGTCGCCAGGGTGCCGTCGTCCAGGGTGAGCAGCGCCGCACCGGTGTCCACGTCGTCCGCCGCGCGGAACATCGGCGGACCGGCGTCGGACCCGGCGGCGTACACGTCGACGACCTCCCGCCCGGTCACCCAGCGCAGGATGTCGAAGTCGTGGATCAGCGTGTCCCGGTAGAGCCCCCCGGACTGCGGCAGGTACTCGGCCGGCGGCGGGGCCTGGTCGCTCGTCACCGCGCGGACGGTGTGCAGCCGGCCGAGCCGCCCGGACCGCACCGCCTCCCGGGCTCCCGTGCAGCCGGTGTCGAAGCGGCGCTGGAAGCCCATCTGGAGGATCGTCCCGGCGGCCTCCACCTCGGCGATCGCCTGCAAGGTGCCCGGCAGGTCGAGGGCGATCGGCTTCTCGCAGAACACCGGCAGCCCCGAGCGGGCCGCCCGGCCGATCAGCTCCGCGTGGGCCGGGGTCGCCGTCGTGATCACCACGGCGTCCACACCCCACTGGAAGATCTCGTCCACTCCCGGTGCCGCCGTCTCGCCCAGCCGGTGCGCCAGGTCCTGGGCCCGCCCGAGGTCGGCGTCCGTGAGGATCAGGGATCCGACGTCGCGGTGGCGGCTGAGCGTGTTGGCGTGAACGGTGCCGATGCGGCCCGTTCCGATGACCCCGATGCGCATGGAAACAAAGTGGGCTCAGCACCGCTCCCTGTCAATGCGTATGTCCGGACAATCGAACTACGCACCTTCCCGTCATCTGCGCACGCGGCTACGCTCGGCCCGTGCCGAAACCAGAAGTGGACCCGACCGTGTCGCTGGACCTCAGCGTGGATCGCAGCAGCCCCGTGCCGCTGTACTTCCAGCTGTCGCAGCAGCTGGAGGCCGCGATCGAGCACGGCGCGCTGACCCCCGGCAGCCTGCTGGGCAACGAGATCGAGCTGGCCGCGCGGCTCGGTCTGTCCCGGCCCACCGTCCGCCAGGCCATCCAGTCGCTCGTCGACAAGGGCCTGCTCGTGCGCCGCCGCGGCGTCGGCACCCAGGTCGTGCACAGCAAGGTCAGGCGCCCCCTGGAGCTCAGCAGCCTCTTCGACGACCTGGAGGCCGCGGGCCAGCGTCCGGCCACGAAAGTGCTGGTCAACACCATGGTCCCGGCGACCGCGGAGATCGCCGCCGCGCTCGCTGTCGCCGAGGACAGCGACGTGCACCGCATCGAGCGGCTGCGGCTGACGCACGGGGAGCCGATGGCGTACCTGTGCAACTACCTGCCGCCCGGCCTCGTCGACCTGGACACCGGGCAGCTGGAGGCCACCGGCCTCTACCGGCTGATGCGCGCCGCCGGGATCACCCTGCACAGCGCCCGGCAGGCCATCGGCGCCCGCGCGGCCACCACCGCCGAGGCCGAGCGGCTCGGCGAGGACGCGGGCGCCCCGCTGCTCACGATGGAGCGCACCACCTTCGACGACACGGGACGCGCGGTCGAGTTCGGCACCCACACCTACCGGCCGTCCCGCTACTCCTTCGAGTTCCAGCTGCTCGTGCGGCCCTGAGCGACCGCGTCCGGCGGCCCCTGCCGCGGCTCCCGACGGCGGCTTCCCCCGGGCACTCCGTCGTGCGGGTTGGTCGCAATGTCCGGACAATGTGACCGTCGGCCGATCCCCGGAGGCATGTGCTCCGCTTGTGTGTCGGACAATGGGGCGTTTGGGGTTCGCGGAACCCGGCCGGGATCCTGACGGACCCCCGCACGCACAGCACGGACAGCAAGAAGGGCACGGCCTCGTGGCACGGTTTCGGACATGGGTGGGCATCGCGCTGGCTGGGGCACTGTCGGTGTCCCTGGCCGGGTGCAGCAGTACCGGCGGCAAGCGCGCCGAGGACGCCCGCAAGGCCGCGTCGGCCGAGGGCAGGGCGGCGGTGGACACCCCCCGCTGGACCTTCGCGATGATCACCCACTCGGGCGACGGCGACACGTTCTGGGACATCGTCCAGAGCGGCGCCGAGCAGGCCGCGGTCAAGGACAACATCAACTTCCTCTACTCCCACGACGACGAGGCGCAGCAGCAGGCCCAGCTCGTGGACGCGGCCGTCGACAAGAAGGTCGACGGCATCATCGTCACGCTCGCCAAGCCCGACGCGATGAAGTCCGCCCTCGCCCGCGCGCACAAGGCGGGCATCCCGGTGGTCACGGTGAACTCCGGCTCCGAGGAGTCCAAGAAGTTCGGCGCCCTCACCCACATCGGCCAGGACGAGACGATCGCGGGCGAGGCCGTGGGCGAGGAACTGAACCAGCGCGGTCGCAAGCAGGCGATCTGCGTGCTCCACGAGCAGGGCAACGTCGGCCACGAGCAGCGCTGCGACGGAGTGGAGAAGACCTTCGACGGCAAGGTGCAACGGCTCTACGTCAACGGCACCAGCATGCCCGACGTGCAGTCCGCCATCGAGGCCAAGCTCCAGACCGACAAGTCCGTCGACGCCGTCGTCACCCTCGGTGCCCCCTACGCCGACACCGCCGTCAAGGCCAAGCAGGGCGCCGGGAGCAAGGCCGAGATCGACACCTTCGACCTCAACGCCAAGGTGGCCGCCGGACTCGAGGACGGCACCCTCGGCTTCGCCGTCGACCAGCAGCCCTACCTCCAGGGCTACGAGGCCGTCGACCTGCTGTGGCTGTACCGGTACAACGCCGACGTCCTCGGCGGCGGCCGTCCGGTGCTCACCGGGCCGCAGATCATCACCAAGGACGACGCCGCCGCCCTCGCCGACTACACCGAGCGGGGCACCCGGTGAACGCCACGCAGGTGAAGCAGGCCGACGAACGGCTTGTGCAGACCTCCGCGCTGCGCAAACTCCTCGGCCGCCCCGAGCTGGGCTCCGTCGTCGGCGCGATCGCCGTCTTCGTCTTCTTCGCGTTCTTCGCCGACAGCTTCCTGCGCGCCTCCAGCCTCAGCACGGTGCTCTACGCCGCCTCCACGATCGGCATCATGGCCGTCCCGGTGGCGCTGCTGATGATCGGCGGCGAGTTCGACCTGTCCGCGGGGGTCATGGTCACCTCCTCGGCGCTGGTGTCCTCGATGTTCAGCTACCAGATGACCGCCAACGTCTGGGTCGGCGTCGGCGTGTCGCTGCTGGTCACCCTGGCGATCGGCGCCTTCAACGGCTTCATGCTCACCCGCACCAAACTCCCCAGCTTCATCATCACGCTGGGCACCTTCCTCATGCTGACCGGCCTGAACCTGGGCTTCACCAAGCTCATCGACGGCACCGTCTCCACCAAGTCGATCGCCGACATGGAGGGCTTCCCCTCCGCCCACGACGTCTTCGCCGCCACGATCACCGTCGGCGGCGTCGGCCTCAAGGTGACCATCCTGTGGTGGTTCGCCCTGGTCGCCGTCGGCAGCTGGATCCTGCTGCGCACCCGCGCCGGCAACTGGATCTTCGCGGTCGGCGGCAACAAGGACGCCGCCCGCGCGGTGGGCGTCCCGGTCACCAGGACCAGGATCGGCCTCTACATGGGCGTGGGTTTCGGCGCCTGGATCTCCGGCCAGCACCTGCTCTTCTCCTACGACGTCGTCCAGTCCGGCGAGGGCGTCGGCAACGAGCTGATCTACATCATCGCGGCCGTCATCGGCGGCTGCCTGATCACCGGCGGCTACGGCAGCGCCGTCGGCTCGGCGGTCGGCGCGTTCATCTTCGGCATGACCAGCAAGGGCATCGTCTTCGCCGAGTGGAACCCCGACTGGTTCAAGTTCTTCCTCGGAGCGATGCTGCTCCTCGCGACCCTGCTCAACGCCTGGGTCCGCAAGCGCGCGGAGGCCACCAAGTGACGCAGACCAAAAGCCGTACGGCACTCGTCGAGCTGTCCGGCGTCAGCAAGAACTACGGCAACGTCCGCGCCCTCGAAGGCGTGTCCCTGGAGGTCCACGCCGGGGAGATCACCTGCGTGCTCGGCGACAACGGGGCGGGCAAGTCCACCCTCATCAAGATCATCGCCGGACTGCACCAGCACGACGGCGGCACGCTGAGCCTGGACGGCGAGGAGACCCGCCTATCCTCCCCGCGCGAGGCCCTGGACCGCGGCATCGCCACCGTCTACCAGGACCTGGCCGTCGTCCCCCTCATGCCGGTCTGGCGCAACTTCTTCCTCGGCTCCGAGCCGCGCAAGGGCGTCGCCCCGTTCAAGCGCATGGACGTCGACCACATGCGCCGCACCACCCACGCGGAACTCCTGCGCATGGGCATCGACCTCCGCGACGTCGACCAGCCCATCGGCACCCTCTCCGGCGGCGAGCGCCAGTGCGTGGCGATCGCCCGCGCGGTGTACTTCGGCGCGAAGGTGCTGGTGCTGGACGAGCCGACGGCGGCACTGGGAGTGAAGCAGTCAGGTGTGGTCCTGAAATATGTGGCGGCGGCACGCGACCAGGGCCTGGGTGTCGTACTCATCACCCACAACCCGCACCACGCGTACCTGGTGGGCGACCGCTTCGTGCTCCTGAAGCGCGGCACGATGGTGGCCCAGCAACTGCGTGACGAGGTCACGCTGGACGAGCTGACCCAGCAGATGGCCGGTGGAACAGAGCTGGACGACCTACGTCACGAACTGGAACGCCCCTGAGGGGCGCGGGGACCTGCGCGACCAGCCACGATGAACCCGCACCCGGCAACGAACCGTCCAACCCACCCCCTGTCCCATTCGGCACCCGGCGGAGCCGTGCGGCACAATCGCACCCGATGAGCACCTACCGCGACTTCACCGCCCCCATCGGCTCCCGCCGTGCCCCGGTTCTGCGCACCGTGGGCACGAGGGAACGCCGCTCGCACCTCACGGCACCCCGCGTGCCCACGGTCGGCATCGACATCGGCGGCACGAAGGTCATGGCGGGTGTCGTCGACGCCGACGGCAACATCCTGGAGAAGCTCCGCACGGAGACCCCGGACAAGTCCAAGAGCCCGAAGGTCGTCGAGGACACGATCGTCGAGCTGGTCCTGGACCTCTCCGACCGGCACGACGTGCACGCCGTCGGCATCGGAGCGGCCGGCTGGGTCGACGCCGACCGCAACCGCGTGCTGTTCGCCCCCCACCTGTCCTGGCGCAACGAACCCCTGCGCGACCGCATCGCCGGCCGGCTCGCCGTACCCGTCCTGGTGGACAACGACGCCAACACCGCCGCCTGGGCCGAGTGGCGCTTCGGCGCCGGCCGCGGCGAGGACCACCTCGTCATGATCACGCTCGGCACCGGCATCGGCGGGGCCATCCTGGAGGACGGCCAGGTCAAGCGCGGCAAGTACGGCGTCGCCGGCGAGTTCGGGCACATGCAGGTCGTCCCCGCCGGCCACCGCTGCCCGTGCGGCAACCGCGGTTGCTGGGAGCAGTACAGCTCGGGGAACGCGCTGGTCAGGGAGGCCCGCGAGCTGGCCGCCGCCGACTCGCCGGTGGCCTACGGGATCATCGAGCACGTCAAGGGCAGCATCGGCGACATCAGCGGCCCGATGATCACCGAGCTGGCCCGCGAGGGCGACGCCATGTGCGTCGAGCTGCTCCAGGACATCGGACAGTGGCTCGGCGTCGGCATCGCCAACCTCGCCGCGGCCCTCGACCCGTCCTGCTTCGTGATCGGCGGTGGTGTCAGCGCCGCCGACGACCTGCTGATCGGCCCCGCGCGCGACGCCTTCAAGCGCCAGCTCACCGGCCGCGGCTACCGCCCCGAGGCCCGCATCGTCCGCGCCCAGCTCGGCCCCGAGGCCGGCATGGTGGGCGCCGCCGACCTGGCCCGGCTCGTCGCCCGCCGGTTCCGCCGGGCCAAGCGGCGCCGGGTGGAGCGCTACGAGCGCTACGAGCGGTACGCCGAGGCCCGCCGCACGCCCGGGGAGTCACTGTGACGGAAGCCCTGCCCCACCAGCCCGGCCCCCCGGAACCGACCGGCCCCGCGGCGGAGGGCCGCCGGCACATGATCCGCCGCCGCGCGCTCACCCTGCTCATCATCGTGCTGCTCATCGGCGTCCCCGCCGGCTACCTCGCGATCTCCGCCGGCCAGAGCCGTGACAGCGGCCGGGAGAAGGAGGCGAAGTACGCGGCGACCGGCATGACCGAGGGCTGGCCCTCCAAGCTGCAGCGCCGCATCTACGAGGTGCCCGTCCCGGTCCCGTCCGAAGAGGTCGCGTACTACGAGACGAACAACTGGAAGACCAGCCGGCTCTACGTCCAGTTCGAGACGACCGCCGCCGGCCTCGACGTCTTCCTGGCCGGGCTGGGCGTCGACCGGGACGCGCTGAAGAAGGACAGGATCGCGATCAGCGACCGCGCCCAGCGGGTCACCGGCTGGGAGTTCGCCGGATCCGGCTCCTGGTGGGGCGTCGTCAACGAGCAGGCGGACCCGGCGCCGACCCAGGACGTCGTCGTGAACATGGACGATCCGGACTACCCGATGGTGTACGTCGTCTCGCACACCGTTCCGTAGGGCCCGGCGGGCTCCGGGCTCCGGGCCCGGCGGTCCGGCCGCCGGAGCCGATTGTCAGACCCCGCCCGTAGAGTCGAAGACATCTGGTCGAAGACAGTTGGTCGAAGACAGCTGGTCGACGACTTCTGGTCGACGACCAGAAGTGATCGGGCAGACGGGCGGGAGGTGACAGGACGTATGAGCGACGTGGTCGTGACGGAGACGGGGCGGGCCGAGGTGCCGACGGCGTCCGTCCCCCTGCGGCTGGCGGCCGTCTTCCTGCCCGCGCCACTCCCGCGTGAGGGACGGATCGCCTTCTGGGACCCCGACGGCGGCCCGGTCGTCGGGCAGGCGGACGACGACCGGAGCGCTGGCCCGACGGAGCTGACCGTCGTACGGCGGCACGGCGCCGGGGTGCGGCGCGGGACCGCGCCCGCGCTGTCGCTGCCGCTCGCCGAGGCGCTGCCGCTGCTGGTGCGCGCCCGGCACGACCCGGCCGCCCACCCGGCCACCGCCTGTTGGGGCGCGGCGGCCCTGCACGCCCTGCGGCTCACCGCGCGCGGCCGGCTGCTGCCCGGCCTGACGGCGACCGGACACGACGCCTGGCGGGCCGGTCCGCTCGACCCCGACGACATCGCGCACCTGCGGGCCGTGGCCGCCGCCCTGCCCCCGCAGGGCCACGCGGTCCCGCTCGACGGCCCCGGCCCGATCCGGCTGCCGGAGCCGGAAGCGCTGGTCCGCGCGTTCCTGGACGCCGTCGCCGACACCCTGCCCCGCACCGCCGCCGCACCCCACGCCGTGGGCCGGCCGTTCGCCGCGGGCGGGGCCCAGCACCTGCCCGACGCCCAGGACTGGGCCGCGGAGGTCGCCGCCGGCATGGACGCGGGCGTGCGGATCTCGCTCCGCCTGGACCTGTCGGCGTACGACCTGTTCGACCGGGACGGCGAGGACGCCCCGGGCGGAGGCGGCGAGGGCGGCCCGCGCAACGCCGGGGCGGCGGTCGTCCAGGTGCACAGCCTCGCCGACCCCACCCTCGTCGCCGACGCGGCGGACCTGTGGTCGGGGACGGCCGACGCCGCGTTCGGCACCCGCGCGCGCGTGGACACCGCCCTGGCGGTCCGGCGCGCGGCCCGGGTCTGGCCGCCGCTGGACCGGCTCACCGAGCAGGACGTGCCCGACGTGCTGGCCCTGTCCGAGGAGGAGGTCACCGACCTGCTGGGGGTGGCGGCCGGCCGGCTCGCCGCCGCCGGGGTCGCCGTGCACTGGCCCCGCGACCTGGCCCAGGACCTCACCGCGACCGCCGTGATCAGGACCGCGCCCGGTTCCGCGACCGACGGCACGGGCTTCTTCGAGAGCGAGGACCTCCTCCAGTTCCGCTGGCAGCTCGCGATCGGCGGCGACCCGCTCACCGAGACCGAGATGGACGCCCTCGCCGAGGCGCACCGCCCCGTCGTCCGGCTCCGCGACCGGTGGGTGCTGGTCGACCCCGCGCTCGTCCGCCGGGCCCGCAAGCGCGACCTCGGCCTGCTCGACCCGGTCGACGCCCTCTCCGTCGCCCTCACCGGCAGCGCGGAGGCAGACGGCGAGACGGTCGACGTGGTGCCCGTCGGCGCGCTGGCCGCCCTGCGCGACCGGCTCACGGCAGGCGTGCGCCCCGCCGCCCCGCCGCCCGGCCTGCACGCCACCCTGCGCGACTACCAGCTGCGCGGTCTGGCCTGGCTCGACCTCATGACCTCGCTCGGCCTCGGCGGCTGCCTCGCCGACGACATGGGCCTCGGCAAGACCGTCACCGTCATCGCCCTGCACCTGAAACGGGCCCGCACCGAACCGACCCTGGTGGTCTGCCCGGCCTCCCTGCTGGGCAACTGGCAGCGGGAGATCAACCGGTTCGCGCCCGGCGTCCCGGTCCGCCGCTTCCACGGACCCGACCGCACCCTCGCCGCACTGACGGGCGGGTTCGTCCTCACCACCTACGGCACCATGCGGTCCGCCGCCGCGACCCTGGCCGAGCAGCCCTGGGGCATGGTCGTCGCGGACGAGGCCCAGCACGTCAAGAACCCGTACTCGGCGACGGCGAAGGCCCTGCGCACGGTCCCGGCCCCGGCGCGGGTGGCCCTGACCGGCACACCCGTGGAGAACAACCTCTCCGAGCTGTGGGCGCTGCTCGACTGGACCACCCCCGGGCTGCTCGGCCCCCTGAAGTCCTTCCGCGCCCGGCACGCCCGCGCGGTGGAGAACGGCGAGGACGACCAGGCGGTGGACCGCCTCGCCCGCCTCATCCGCCCCTTCCTGCTGCGCCGCAGGAAGTCCGACCCGGGCATCGTCCCCGAGCTGCCGCCGAAGACCGAGACCGACCGCCCCGTCCCGCTCACCCACGAACAGGCCGCGCTGTACGAGGCGGTGGTGCGCGAGTCGATGCTCGCCATCGAGGAGGCCGAGGGCATGGGCCGGCGCGGACTCGTCCTCAAGCTGCTGACCTCGCTGAAGCAGATCTGCGACCACCCCGCGCTGTTCCTGAAGGAGGAGCATCCGCCGGGCGGCTCCGACCGGATGACCGCGCGCTCGGGCAAGCTCGCCCTGCTGGACGAACTGCTGGACACGGTCCTCTCGGAGGACGGCTCGGCGCTGGTCTTCACGCAGTACGTCGGCATGGCCCGCCTCATCACCTCCCACCTCGCCGCCCGCGCGGTCCCGGTCGACCTGCTGCACGGCGGTACGCCGGTGCCGGAGCGCGAGCGGATGGTGGACCGCTTCCAGAGCGGGGCGACCCCCGTCCTCGTGCTGTCCCTGAAGGCCGCCGGCACCGGCCTCAACCTCACCCGCGCCGGCCACGTCGTGCACTTCGACCGCTGGTGGAACCCGGCGGTGGAGGAGCAGGCCACCGACCGCGCCTACCGCATCGGACAGACCCAGCCGGTCCAGGTCCACCGGCTCATCACCGAGGGCACGGTCGAGGACCGCATCGCCGAGATGCTCCAGTCCAAGCGGGCCCTGGCCGATGCCATCCTCGGCTCCGGGGAGTCGGCCCTCACCGAACTGACGGCCCGTGAGCTGTCCGACCTCGTGTCCCTGCGGAGGCCGTCATGACCCCCCGGCCCGCCGACGAGGCCCGCCGCGCCCTGCGGGAGGCACGCGAGCGGGGGGAGGCGACGGGCGCGGACGCGGAGGCGGGCACGGGTGCGGACCGTGGGCCGGCCGCACCGCCGCCGTCCCGGGCCCCGTCCCGGGCCCCGTCGGCTCCGGCCCGCGGGCAGGAGGGCGGCCCGGGCCGGGAGCAGGAGGGGGACACCCCGCAGGACACCCCACCGCGCCCCGGTGACATCGCCCGCGCCGCGCTCCGCAGCGCACGCACCGCTCGGCGGGCGGCGGAGCAGGAGCCCGCGGACACCCCTGACGCGCGGCCGGACGCCTCCCACGACTCCGCCCTCTCGGCCGAGCAGGACGCCGCCCACGCCTCCGACGCGCCACCGCCGGGTCCGCGGAACCCTGCGCATCGGGCCGGTGCGGCGCCCCTGACAGACCGGGACCTCCTCGGGGAACGGGCCGACCGGACGACCTCGCCCGACCAGGCAGCCTCGGCCGCCTCGGGTGGCCCGGGACCCGTGGGGGAACCGCCAGCGGCTCCGGGGAAGCGGACCGGCGGGTCCGACGGTGTGGTCGCACGGGAGGGCTCGGGCCCGCCGGACGGCTGGGGCGGGTCGATGGGTCGGTCCGACGGTGTGGCCGTACCGGACGGTTCGCGCACGCTGGACGGTTCGGGTGGGTCGGTGGGCCGGTCCCAGGGCGTGGCCGTACCGGACGGCTCGGGCGCGCCGGAGGGTTCGGGTGGGCTGGTGGGTCGGTCCGACGGTGTGGCCGTACCGGACGGTTCGCGCACGCTGGACGGTTCGGGTGGGCTGGTGGGCCGGTCCCAGGGCGTGGCCGCACCGGACGGCTCGGGCACGCTGGACAGCTCGGGTGGGTCGGTGGGTCGGTCCGACGGTGTGGCCGTACCGGACGGCTCGGGCCTGCCGGATGGTTCGGGCGGGCTGGTGGGCCGGTCCCACGGTGTGGCCGCACCGGACGGTTCGCGCACGCCGGACAACTCGGGCGCGCCGGAGGGTTCGGGTGGGCTGGTGGGCCGGCCCCACGGCATGGCCGCACCGGACGGCTCGGGCGCGCCGGACAGCTCGGGTGCCACAGACAGCTCGGCCCCGCCGGACGGCCGAGGCGCCCCCGGTGGGGCGGCGCTTCCTGGCGGGGCGGTGCTCCCCGGTGCCGTGGGCGCAGGGGGTGCCCGGCCGGCGGACGTGGCGCGAGAGGCGTTGCGGGCGGCGCGTCGGCGGGCGCAGGTGGACGCGGCGTTGGAGGGCGGGTCGGCCGAGGGCGCGGTGCCCGCGCGGCGGTCCTCGCGTCCGGCCGGTCGTCAGCGCCGGGCGGGCGGTTCGGGCACCGCCGACGCCCGTGCCCGTGCCGTACGGGACTTCGCCGCGGGTGCGTTCCGGCTGCCCCCGGAGGCGGACCCGGTCGAGGAGGCCCCGCCCGCCGGGGAGCCGGCCGGCGGATCCGCCGCCGGGGGCCGGGCGGTGGCGCACCCGGAGCCGGACCCCTCGCGCGGGGCGGCACCCGCCGCCGAAGCCGCTCCCACCTCCCCCGAAGCCGGGCACCCGTCCCGCCCGGAAGGTCCAGGACCCGACGCCGAGTCCCCACACCCGCGCCACCCCCGGCCTCCCCGGCAGCCCCGGCAGCCGTCGGCGGGGCAGGGCAGGGCCCACACCGGACCGCCCGCGCAGCCACGCGCACCCGGTTCGATGGCGGCCCCGGACCGTGACGGCGATCTCCGGCGCACCTTTCCCGCGCTGCCGCCCCGGGAGGCCGGGGGCGAGGGCTTCGCCGGCACGTGGTGGGGAAACGCGTGGGTGACGGCCCTGGAGGAGGGCGCTCTGGACGCCGCCCGGCTGGAGCGCGGGCGCGGCTACGCGGAGCGGGGACACGTCGACGCCATCACCGTGACGCCCGGGCTGGTCCTCGCCTACGTGCAGGGCAGCCGCGCCCGGCCGTACCGCGTCCAGGTGCGGCTGCGGACACTCGGCGAGGCCGACTGGGACCGGTTCCTGGACGCCGCCGTCGAACGGCCCGGGCACATCGCCGCCCTCCTCGACAAACAACTTCCGCACTCCCTGGCCGACCTGGCCGACCGCGGCGTCCCGCTGCTCCCCGGGCCCGGCGACCTCACCCCGCAGTGCAGCTGCCCCGACTCCGGCCACCCCTGCAAGCACGCCGCCGCCCTCTGCTACCAGACGGCACGTCTGCTCGACGCCGACCCCTTCGTCCTGCTCCTGCTGCGCGGCCGGGGCGAACGCGCACTGCTCGACGCCCTCTCCCGGCGGAACGCGGCCCGGGCGGCGCGCGCGGCCCAAGACCGCGGACCGGCGCCCCTGCCCGGCGTCCGGGCCGGTGCGGCGCTCACCCCGCGCGCCCTGCCGCCCCTCCCGGCACCGCTGCCCGCGCCCCCGCACCCCGAACAGCCACCGGCCTACCCGGCCGCCCCGGGCGGCCCCGACCCGTTCGCGCTGGACCAGCTGGCCACCGACGCGGCCGCCCGCGCCCACGCCCTGCTCACCACGGGCCGGGACCCGGTCGGCCAACTGACGCTGTGGCAGGACGCCGTCCGCCTTGCCGCCGCGCGCCCCGGATCCGGTCTCACCGCGGGCACCCGCGCGCTCTACGCGTCCCTCGCCTCGGCCGCCGGGCGCGACACGGCGGCGCTGGCGCGGGCCGTCGCCGCCTGGCGGCAGGGCGGACCGGAGGGCCTCGACGTACTGGAGGAGCCCTGGGACCCGCCGGCCGGCCGTTTCGACCGCGCCCGCCCCCTGCTGCTCGCCGCCGACCTCCCCGCCTTCCGCCCCTGGCGCAACCGCCTCACCCACCCCCGGGGTCATGTCCAGCTCAGACTCGGCCGGGCCGGGCTGTGGTACGCGTACGAGTCGGAGCCCGGCCGCGAGGACTGGTGGCCGCGCGGCACACCCGACCTCGACCCGGTCGGCGCCCTGACCGGCCTGGGCACCCGAGACGATCTCTGACCCACGCCGACCGCCGGGCGCGAAGGGGGCGTTGTCTTCCGCCTGCCGGATGTATAGCCTCACCCATGGCATGTGACATTGCACAGTGAGGTGCGTGCGCGGAGGAGGAGCCGGTTGACCCTGAAGGTCGTCGTCGTGGGCGCGGGAGTCGTCGGAGCCGCCTGCGCCTTCCACGCCGCCTCGGCGGGGCTGGACGTCACGGTCACCGACCGCGGACCCGTCGGCGCCGGGACGACGAGCCGAGGGGAGGGCAACGTCCTCCTCTCCGACAAGGAACCCGGCCCCGAACTCGACCTGGCCCGGCTGAGCCGCACGCTGTGGGACGAGGTGGGCGGGGAGTTGGGCCCCGACACCTTCGAACTCGAGGCGAAGGGCGGCCTGGTCGTCGCGAGCGGTCCCGAAGGCCTCGCCGCGCTTCAGGAGTTCGCCGCCCGGCAGGAGGCGGCGGGGGTCCGCGCCGAGCGGGTCGACCGGGTGCGGGACCTCGAACCCCACCTCGCTCCCGGCCTCCCCGGCGGCGTCCACTACCCGCAGGACGCGCAGGTCCAGCCGGTGCTGGCGGCGGCCGCGCTGCTGCGGGCCGCCGTACGGCACGGCGCGCGCTTCCGCCAAGGCGAGGTGGCCGGGGCGGTGACCGGCCGGGACGGCCGCGTCACCGGCGTCCGGACGGCCGCCGGTGAGGTGCTGCCCGCCGACGCCGTCGTCAACGCCGCCGGGACCTGGGGCGGCGAGGTCGGCCGTCGGCTCGGCGCTCCCGTCGAGGTGCTGCCGCGCCGCGGCTTCGTCCTGGTGACCGAACCGCTGCCGCCGATGGTCCGCCACAAGGTCTACTCCGCCGACTACGTCGCGGGCGTGGCCTCGTCCGACGCGGGGCTGGAGACCTCGTGCGTCGTGGAGGGCACCCGCGGCGGCACGATCCTCATCGGCGCCAGCCGGGAACGGGTCGGCTTCGACACCACGATGAACACCGCCGTGGTCACCAGGCTCGCGGCGCAGGCGTGCCGGCTCTTCCCCTTCCTGCGCGGCGTTCACCTGATGCGCGCCTACCGCGGATTCCGGCCGTACTGCCCGGACCACCTGCCGGTGGTGGGCCCCGACCCGCGCGTGCCGGGCGTCGTCCACGCGTGCGGTCACGAGGGGGCGGGGATCGGCCTCGCGCCCGCGACCGGCGCGCTCGTGACGGCGCACCTGCTCGGCCGCCCCTGGCGCGGCGCCGATCCGGCCGCCCACACCGGTCTTCTTCCCGACCGCTTCCTGACTCCCGGAGGTGCGCCCCAGTGAGCGAGATCGTCGTCGACGGCGACCCCCTGCCGTTCGTCGAGGGACAGACCGTAGCCGCGGCGCTCGTGGCCTCGGGCCGCCTCGCCTGGCGCACCACCCGCGTCGGACACCGCCCGCGCGGCGTGTTCTGCGGCATCGGCGTCTGCTTCGACTGCCTCGTCACCGTCGACGGAGCCCGCGGACAGCGCGCCTGCCTGGTGCCGGCCCGGACGGGCATGACCGTCACGACCCGGGAGGGCGACGATGAGTGAACCGGCGGACCTCGTCGTAGTCGGCGCGGGCCCGGCGGGCATGGCCGCCGCGGCCACCGCGCTGGCCGGGGGAGTGCGCGTCGTCCTGCTGGACTCCCAAGCGGCCCTCGGCGGTCAGTACTGGCGGCACCCGCCGGAGCACGCGCGGGCGTTGGTCGCGACCGACGACCTGCACCACGGACTGCGCCGGTACCGCGCCCTGTGCCAGGCGCTGGCGGCCCACCGGACGACCGGCCGGCTCGACCTGCGCCTGGGACACCACGCGTGGTCCGTGGTCCGCGAGGACGACGGATTCGCGGTGCACGCCGTCGACCGCCGCGAGGCACCACGGGAGACCGCCCTCGTCCTGCGGGCGCCCAGGCTCCTGGTCGCCACCGGCGCCTACGACCGTCAACTGCCCTTCCCCGGATGGGATGTGCCCGGGGTGCTGACCGTCGGCGGCCTGCAAGCGCTGCTCAAGGGCGGCGGAGTGGCGGCCGGGAGCCGGGTGGCGCTGGGCGGCACCGGCCCGTTCCTGCTGCCGGTCGCCGCCGGTCTCGCGGCGCGCGGCGTCGAGGTCGTCGCGGTGTGCGAGGCCGCCCACCCGCGGGCCTGGCTGCGGCACCCCGGCCCGCTGCTGCGCAACCCCGGCAAGTGGGCCGAGGGAGCCGGGTACGCCGCCGCGCTCCTGCGCCACCGCGTCCCCGTCCGCCCGCGCACGGCGATCGTCGCCGCGGCGGGCGGTGCACGCGTGACCTCGGTGCGGATCGCCTCGCTGGCGCCGGACGGCAGCCCGCGCCCGGGTACGGAGCGACGCGTCGAGGTCGACGCCGTCGGCGTCGGCTGGGGCTTCGCGCCCCAACTCGACCTGCTCGTCCCCCTCGGCTGCGCCCTCACGGACTCGGCGGACGGCAACGCGGTCGTCGCGGTCGACGGGGGCCAGCGCACCACCGTCCCCGGTGTCTACGCCGCGGGGGAGACCTGCGGCGTCGGCGGGGCGGCCCTCGCGGTGAACGAGGGCCGGCTGGCCGCCCGGTCGATCCTCGCCGACCTGGGTGCCGGCCCCCTGCCGGTGAACGGCCGCCCGGCCGCGCCGCGTTCGGCGGTGACCCGGCAGCGGGCCTTCGCCCGGGCGATGGCCCTGGCCCACCCGCTTCCTCCCGCCTGGCCCTCGTGGCTGACCGACGAGACGGTCGTGTGCCGCTGCGAGGAGGTGAGCGCCGGGGCGATCCGCACCGCCCGCGCCGAGGGCGCCCACGACCACCGGCAGGTCAAGCAACTGACCCGGGCCGGCATGGGCTGGTGCCAGGGCCGGATGTGCGGACCGGCCGTGCACTGCCTCACGGCGCGAGGGCGGGCGTACGAGCCAGCGGAACGACTCGTCGCGACGCCCGTCACCCTCGGGGCGCTCGCCGACCTCGACGAAACACCGCCTGCACCGCCTGCACCACCCGTACCGCCGGTACCGCCCGCATCGACGGCCGACGGGGAAACCGACAAGGAGTGTCCATGAGCGAGACCCGCAAGCCCTGGCACGGCGTCATCGTCGCGACCAGCCTGCCGTTCAACGACGACCTCTCGGTCGACTTCGCCGCCTACGGCGAGAGCGTCGCCCACCTCGCCGAGCAGGGGATGCACGGCGTCGCGCCGAACGGCTCCCTGGGCGAGTACCAGACCCTCACGTACGAGGAGCGCGACCGTGTCGTCGAGACCGCCCTGGCCCACGCCCCGGAAGGGTTCACCGTCATGCCGGGCGTCGGCGCCTACGGCGGTCGCGAGGCCGAGCGGCACGCCCGGTTCGCCAAGGACGCGGGCTGCCAGGCGGTCATGTGCCTGCCGCCCAACGCCTACCGCGCCGACGACCGCGCGGTGCTCGAACACTTCGAACGGGTGGCCTCCGTGGGCCTGCCCGTCACGGCGTACAACAACCCCATCGACACCAAGGTGGACCTGCGCCCCGACCTGCTGGCCAAGCTGCACGCCGAAGGGTTCATCGTCGGGGTCAAGGAGTTCTCCGGGGACGTCCGGCGCTGCTACGAGATCTCCGAGCTGGCCCCCGGCCTCGACCTCATGATCGGCACCGACGACACCGTGCTGGAGGTCGCCGTCGCCGGGGCCAAGGGCTGGGTCGCCGGGTACCCGCAGGTCTTCCCCCGGGCCTGTCTCGCGCTGTACGAGGCGTCCGTCCGGGGCGACCTGAAGACCGCGCTGCCGCTCTACCGCCAACTGCACCCGGTGCTGCGGTGGGACAGCAAGACGGAGTTCGTCCAGGCCATCAAGCTCGGCCAGGAGATGACCGGCCGCCGGGGTGGTGCCTGCCGCCCGCCGCGGCAGCCGCTGGCCCCGGAGACGGAAGCCGTCGTACGGGCCGCCACCCAGGCCCTCCTCGACGCCGGGGTGAACTGACGATGCGCTCGACGGTCTGCTACCACGCCGTCGACTCGCACACCGAGGGCATGCCCACCCGCGTGATCACGGGCGGTGTGGGCGTCCTTCCCGGCGCGACGATGTTCGAGAAACGGCAGCGCTTCGTCGCGGAACGCGACCACCTGCGCACCCTCCTCATGTGCGAACCGCGCGGGCACGCCTCGATGTCCGGGGCCATCCTGCAACCGCCCACCCGGCCCGATGCCGACTACGGCGTGCTCTTCATCGAGGTCTCCGGCTGCCTGCCGATGTGCGGGCACGGGACCATCGGGGTGGCGACGGTCCTCGTCGAGACCGGGATGGTGGAGGTGACCGAGCCGGAGACCCTGGTACGGCTCGACACCCCCGCGGGACTGGTCACGGCCCGGGTGCGGGTGCGCGAGGGCCACGCCGAGTCGGTCACCCTGGAGAACGTCGCCTCGTACTGCCACGCCCTCGACCAGGTCGTCGACGCCCCCGGACACGGGGCGGTGCGCTACGACATCGCCTACGGCGGCAACTTCTACGCCTTCGTCCGCACCGACGACCTCGGCATCCCCTTCGATCGGGCGCACAAGCAGCCGCTGCTCGACGCCGGGCTGGCCGTCATGGACGCGATCAACAAGCAGAACCCGGTGTCCCACCCGGAGAATCCGGAGATCGACGTGTGCCACCACGTCTACCTGGAGGCCCCCGGCTCCAGCGCGCGGCACTCACGGCACGCGATGGCGATCCATCCGGGCTGGTTCGACCGGTCTCCCTGCGGCACGGGCACCAGCGCACGGATGGCGCAACTGCACGCCCGCGGTCTGCTGCCGGTCGGTCAGGACTTCGTCAACGAGTCCTTCATCGGCTCCCGGTTCGTCGGGCGGGTCCTCGGGGAGACGACGGTCGGGGACCGCCCGGCGGTCCTGCCCTCCGTCACCGGCCGCGCCTGGATCACCGGCACCGCGCAGTACCTGCTCGACCCCGCGGACCCCTACCCGGCGGGCTTCACTCTCTGACGGACCCGGCGATGCCGTCCGCCCAGAGCGTGCGGACGTGCGCGAGATGGCGGCGCATGCACTCCTCGGCCTCCCGGCCGCGGCCGGCCACCATCAGATCCAGCAGGTCGACGTGCTCCTGGGCCGAGGCGACCAGCCGCCCCGCCTCGTCGAGGCTGCCCAGCCCGAACAGGCGGGAACGCTTGCGCAGGTCGGCCACCACCGCCACCAGGTGGTGGTTGCCGGCCAGGCCCAGCAGTTCGAGGTGGAAGCGGTGATCGGCTTCCAGGTACGTGAGGACGTCGTGCTCGCGGGCCGCGGTGACGATCTGCCGCGCCAGCGGCCGGAGCGCCTCCAACTGCTCGGGGGTCGCGGTCGCGGCGACGCGTCCCACGGTGGGAACCTCGATCAGCGTCCGGATCTCGGTGAACTCGTCGAGGTCCCGCTCGGTCATCTCCGTGACGCGGAACCCCTTGTTGCGCACCGCTTCGACCAGCCCTTCCTTGGCCAGGTCCAGCATGGCCTCGCGCACCGGGGTGGCGGAGACGCCGAGTTCCGCGGCCAGGGTGGGGGCGGAGTAGACGACACCGGGACGCAGGTCACCGGCGATGAGGGCGGCCCGCAGCGCGTCGGCGACCTGATCGCGCAGATGGGTCTGGACGGAGATCGCCTGGGACTTGAGATGCGGCATCCGTGCTCCTGCGTCCGACCAGCCAATTGGCCCTCACCATACAATGTCACGTTGCGCCGAAGACGGGCCGCGCGATGTCCGGTTCTCGACCGTCCGCGGTAAATGCCTGGACTGCGCACCCCGTCCGACGGGAGACTTCCGGCTGCCGAACTTCCGGGAGTGTGATGGGGACAACAGACACGCGAGGACCGGCGCCGGGCAGGAGCGCGGTCCTCCTCGCACTGCGCCACTACGGCCGGGAACTGCTGCGACTTCGACGACAGGCCCTGCCCGCGCTGCTGCTGCCGGCCGTGGGCAACATCGGCATCCGCTACGTCGCCCCGCTGCTGATCGCCAAGCTGGCCGGACAGGCCGCCGACGAGGGCGGTCTCGCCCTCGGCCCGGCGCTGCCGTACGTGCTGGGCTTCGGGGTGACGCTGCTGCTCGCCGAGACCGTCTGGCGGATCGGGCAGCACTGCCTGAACCGCGTGGAGGCCCTCGGCATGGAGCACCTGTACGTGAGCGGCATGGACGAACTCCTCGCCAAGGACGCCGCGTTCTTCCACGACAACTTCGCCGGCTCCCTCACGAAGCGGGTGCTCAGCTTCGGCAAGCGCTTCGAGGACTTCGTCGACACCATGACGTACCGGATCGTGGGCAGTCTTGTGCCCCTGGTGTTCGGGGCCGTGGTGCTCTGGAGCTACGAACCGATGCTCGTCGTCGGACTGTTCGTCATGATCGCGTTGACGGTGGTGACTGCGACGCCGCTGATCCGCCGTCGGCAACGGCTCGTCAACGAGCGGGAGGCGGCGATCGCCCGCGTCTCCGGCCATGTAGCCGACAGCCTCATGAACATGGAGACCATCCGCGCCTTCGCGGCCGAACCCCGGGAGGCCGGCGAACACCGCAGCCGGGTCGCCGAATCCCGGCGCCTGACCCTGAGATCCTGGGACTACGGCAATCTGCGCGTGGACACCCTGATCGCGCCCATGTCCGTACTGACCAACGTGCTGGGCCTGTTGGTCGCCCTCGCCTTCGGCGGTCCCGGCCAGGGGGTGGAGGAGGTCGTCGTCGCCTTCACCTACTACTCCAACGCCACCCAGATCATGTTCGAGTTCAACCAGATCTACCGCCGGCTGGAGAGCTCGATGACCGAGGCCGCCCAGTTCACGGAGCTGCTGCTCGACCCACCCACCGTGCTGGACGCCGAGGCGCCCGAACCCCTCGCGCCGAGGGACACCGGGATCCGCTTCGAGGCGGTGACCTTCGCCCACCAGGGTGCGAAGCCGATCTTCCGGGGACTCGGCCTCGACGTGCCCGCGGGCGCCCGGATCGGCCTGGTCGGCAGGTCCGGCGGCGGCAAGACCACGCTCACCCGACTCCTGCTGCGGATGTCGGACGTCGACCACGGCCGCATCCTGATCGGCGGCCAGGACATCAGCCGGCTGCGCCAGGCCGACCTGCGCTCCCTGATCGCCTACGTGCCGCAGGAACCCGCCATGTTCCACCGCAGCCTGCGGGACAACATCGCCTTCGCCCGGCCGGGCGCCACCGACGAGGAGATCCTCGCGGCGGCAGCCGCCGCGCACGTCACGGAGTTCGCCGAGCAGCTCCCCGACGGCTTCGGCACCCTGGTGGGGGAGCGCGGGGTGAAGCTGTCCGGCGGTCAGCGCCAGCGCGTCGCCCTCGCCAGGGCCGTCCTGCGCGACGCCCCGATCCTGCTGCTCGACGAGGCGACCAGCGCCCTGGACTCGGAGAGCGAACTCCTCGTCCAGGACGCCCTGTGGCGGCTGATGGACGGACGCACGGCCCTCGTGGTCGCCCACCGCCTGAGCACCGTCGCCGGCATGGACCGGCTCGTCGTCCTCGACCGCGGACGCGTCGTGGAGCAGGGCACCCACCAGGAGCTGCTCGCGACGGACGGCGCCTACGCCAGGCTCTGGCAGCACCAGTCGGGCGGCTTCCTGGGCGAGAGCGACGAGTCGCCGAGGGACGAGACGCCGAGGGACAAGTCCGAGAGCGGCGAGTCGGTCGGCGACCGGACCGGGTCGGCCCTGGAACGCCCGGTTGCCTGACCCCGACACCCGTGGCCGTCAGTCGGCGTACGAAAGGCCGTGCCCCATGGGGAAGAGGACCCGGGACGGGTCGTCGGCCCGCCGGACGGGCACGGGCAGCCTGCCCCGCGGCTCGGCCCGGCCGGCGATCACCCGGGCGGCGGCCCGCAGTTCGACCTCGGTCCAGCAGTAGGAGACCAGCGAGGCCGGGACGCCGCCGAGGTGGGCGATGTCGTAGGGGTTGCGCACCGCGAGGTGGACGACGGGGACGCCCGTCGCGCACAGCCGGGACACCAGGGTGCGCTGGGCGCTGGTGGCGCCGACGTTGTCCGTGGTGACGACCACCGCGTCCCGTCCCCGTGCGGCGGCCACGGCCTCGTCGATCTTCGCCGCGTCGGGTTCCCGGCCGGTGGCGAGGTGGGTGGCGCGGTGGCCCAGCTCCTCGAACGCCCTGGCCAGCTCGGGCACCGTGGTGCGGGTGTCGTCGGTCGGGAAGGCCGGGCTGGCGCCGGTCACGAGCAGCTTCCGCCGTCCGCGGCGCAGCGGGAGGGCCTGGCCCTCGTTGACCAGCAGGGTGGTGGTGCGCTCGGCGATCCGGTCGGCGGCGAGCCGGTGCCCGCGGGCGCCGACGACGCGGTCGACCTCCCTCGGGGAGGTGTAGGGGCTGCCGTCGAGCAGGCCGGTCCTGTCCTTGAGCCGCAGGATGCGCAGGACCGACTCGTCGAGCCGGTCCTCGGTGATCTCCCCGCCGCGCACCGCGGCCAGGACACCGTGGTAGGCGACGTCGATGTCCGGCGGGAACAGCAGTTGGTCGGCTCCGGCCAGGAGGGCGAGGACGGGCACGCGGTCGTCGCCGTACTTGGTGCGCACACCGGCCATGTTGAGGGCGTCGGTGACGATGACGCCGTCGAAGCCGAGTTCGTCGCGGAGCACGCCCTGGAGGATCGCGGGCGACAGGGTGGCCGGTTCGTTGCTGGGGTCGAGGGCGGGGACCTGGAGGTGTGCGGTCATGATCGAGTCGACGCCGGCGGCGATCGCGGCCCGGAAGGGCGGGGCGTCGACGCGGTCCCACTCCTCGCGGGTGTGGGTGATCACCGGCAGCCCGGTGTGGCTGTCCTGTCCGGTGTCCCCGTGGCCCGGGAAGTGCTTGGCGCAGGCCACCACGCCGGCTTGCTGGTACCCCGTCACCTGGGCCGCCACCATACGGCCCACCTCGCGGGCGTCGGCGCCGAAGGAGCGGACGTTGATGACGGGGTTGGCCGGGTTGACGTTGACGTCGGCGACCGGGGCGAAGTTCTGACGGATGCCCAGGGCGGCGAGTTCGGTGCCCGAGATCCGCCCGGCGGTGCGCGCGTCGGAGGTCGAGCCGCCCGCGCCGAGCGCCATCGCACCCGGCAACTGGGTGGCGCCGCTGCCGATGCGGACGTTGGCCCCGTGTTCCTGGTCGATGGAGATCAGGCAGGGAACGGGGGTGGGCAGGGCGAGCGAGGCCCGCTGCACACCGTCGGACAACTCCGCGACCTGGCGGGGGTCCTGGATGTTGTTCGTCCAGCCGGAGAAGTAGATGACCCCGCCGAGGTGGTACTTGGCGATCAGCTCGGCCACGGTGCGGACGCCGAGTTCCCTGAGATTGCGCTCCTGGTCGAACGGGCTGGGTGAAGTCGCCGACGTACCGTAGAAGTACGGGACGAACAGCTGGCCGATCTTCGCCTCGACGCTCATCCTGGAGAGGATCTTCTTGAGGCGGTGGTCGCGCCCGTGCGCGGCCGCGGGGGCGGCCGTCACCCCCACGGCTCCCGCCGCGCTCGCGGCGACGACGGTCGCGGAGGCGAGGACGGTCCGTCTGGTCAGACTCCGGTCCTGCATGCGGACATGCTCCTTCCAGCCTTGCTCGTCAAGGGAGTTGAAGGAAACTTGAAGGACTCCGAACAGCGGGAAACGTAGCCTGCGCGTCCCGGGCGGGCAAGAGGTCTAGACAAAATAGGTCTAGGCCACGCCGGGGCGAGGGGACGGGCCCCGCGTGTCCCCACCGGCCTGTCCGGGTGCTTCCGGGGACGGTTGCGGCCGGAGGGAGGGGAGGGTCAGGTGCCACCAGTCGGTCAGGCGGTCGTCGAGGACGGTCGTGTCCTCGAGTGCCTCGGCGAGGGTGCACAGGCCGAAGAACGCGGGCACCAGGGCGCGGGCCGCGCGGGCGGGGCGGACGCCCTCGTTGACGTGCCCGGCCAGGCGGGCCTGCGCGAGCAGTCGCGTGGTGGCGGTGGTCCAGAGCGCGAAGGGGCTGGGGACGGGGGCTTTGATGACGGTGCGCTCGGTCCACAGACGGGCGCCGGCACGCGTCACGGGGTCCCGGGCGAGGGCGTGGGCGATGTCGTAGCTGAGCGCGACGAGCCGTTCGAGTGGAGGGACGGCCTCGTCTCCGTAGCGTTCCGCGAGCTGGGGCCAGGTGGCGAACCGGTCCTCGACGACGGCGACCGCGATTCCTTCCTTGCCCGTGTAGTGGAAGTAGACCGCGCCGCTGGTCCGGCCCGACCGCGCGCTTATGTCGTTGACGCTGGTGGCCGTGTATCCCTGTTCGGCGAACAGTTGGGCTGCCGCTTCCAGCAGTGACCTGCGGGTGGCCTTCGCCCGTTCCTGCAACGTCCCGCCCGCCCTCGTCCGTGGTGATGTCGGGCCACGAATTTAGTGCGCCAGCGTACGCCCGGAGCCCAAACGTGCACTTTCGGGCGGCAATTACACAGTTCTTTCGAATGCCAACGCGTGCGAGTGGTAACGGGAGTACGACACTCCGAGCCGCGCACGGTCCAGAGCGTGTGCCAACCGGCGGACGCGCGCGTGGCGTTGGCGTTCCCGACGGCCTCGCCACGCGGGTCGCCGCACCGCGGTACGCCTGTTTCCGGCGCGCGTCGAGTCACTGAAAAGGGTTATTGCCCGATTTGCCTGGACGGAAATAACGTAGCGGAAGCTATCTTTCCGTTTCCTGTGGAGACAGGAATGCCACATGCCTGCGAAAGCATGGGAGGCCCCAGTGACCACCTCGGACCACGATCTGCTCGACTGGTCGCCCGAAGCCGTCGTCTTCGACTGCGACGGCACCCTCATGGACAGCGAACGCCACTGGCAGGAGGCCCGCAGCCGGGCCTTCCGGGAGCACGGCATTCAGCCACCGCCCGGGTTCGCGGAGCAGGCCCTCGGCCTGCACTACGAGGACTGCGGCCGGCTCATGGCCCAGTCCGTGCACAAACCCGAACTGACCGACGACCTGACAGCCGCGCTTCTCGACCACTTCCTGGCACTGGTCACCGACGAACCGGTGACGATGCCGGGTGCCGTCCGGCTCGTGCGGCTGCTCTCCGGCCGCGTGCCGCTGGCGGTGGCCAGCAACTGCCCGAGGGTGGTGGTCGAGGGCAGCTTGGAACGGGCCGGGCTGCTCGCCGACTTCCAGCATCTCGTCGTCCCCGACCCGGGGGACCGCGTACGCCCCAAACCGCATCCCGACGTGTACGCCGTGGCCGCCCGGCTCTGCGGTGTCCCCCCGCACCGGGCGCTGGCGGTGGAGGACTCCCTGACCGGCGTGGAAGCAGCCCGCCGGGCGAGCCTGCGGGTCCTGGGCGTCGGTCCCCGGCCGCAGGGCGACGGCGCTAACAGGGCCGACGAGTGGTTACCGACACTGGACGCCCCCGAACTGCTGGCCTGGGCCCACGCCCTCGGCAGCCCGCGGGGGCCGCGACAGCCTTGACGGCCCACCTCGGTCCGGCGCCGCCGAGCGCGGGGCCCCAGCACCGACGGAGAACCAGCGGGCGCGTGGCCGTCTGACCCGGTACGGGCGCACGAAGGCGCGCGCGACCGCCCGAAGCGCTCCCTCGTCCGAGTGGTCACCGGCCTGCGGGGGCGCAGGTACTGCCAGGGTGGGAAGCAGCGGGGTGCAGGGGAGCTACTGGGCTCCTCGTCGGCAGGGGGGTGATGATGACCGCGAATCCGGACGCTGTCCGGGGGCGTCCGAGTCCGGACAGCGGGTCCGGCGCCCGGCCCGGGACGGAGCTGCCGTACGACGCGGTGGCGGCCTGGTGCGAGGTGGTCGGCGAGGCGCATGTGCTCACCGCGCCGGAGGACCGGGAGGTCGCCGGACGATGTACGTTCCCGGCCCCGCTGCCGGAAGCGGTGCTGTGCCCGGCCGACGCGGCCCAGACGCGGGACTGCTTGCGGATCGCCCATCGCCACGGCGTCCGAGTCCACCCGGTCAGCACCGGCCGGAACTGGGGATACGGTTCGGGTTGCCCGCCCGCCGAGCACACCGTGGTGCTGCGACTGGCCCGACTGGACCGGATCCTCCACCATGACGAGCAACTCGGCCTGGTCACCGTGGAGCCGGGGGTCACCTTCGGGCAGCTGGCCGAAGCCCTGGGGCGGCGCTCGTCGGAGTTGCTGCCACCCTCCACCGGGGCCGGACCGAGCACCTCCGTCCTGGCCAACGCGCTGCAGCGCGGTTCGGGGCGCGGGCCGTACCAGGACATGGCGTCCCACCTGCGGCGGCTGGAGGTGGTCCGCCCCGACGGTACTCGGCTCTCGACCGGCCCCGGCCCGGGACCCGAGCTCACCGGGCTCTTCCTGCAAGGCGGTCCCGGCGTCGTCGTGTCCGCCGAGCTGTGGCTGCATCCGCGGCCCCGGGCGGGCCGGTCGGTGATCTTCCGACTCCCCGACGAACGCCTCCTCCCCGGCGCCGTCGACGCCGCCCGGCGACTGCTGCAACGGGCGCCGGGCGGCGTGGCCGTGAGCCTGTGGAACCGGGCCCGGCTGGCGGCGCAGGTGCTCCCCGCGCCGCGGAGCCGGCTGCCCGAGCACCTCGACGGGCCGTGGACCGGGTACGCCGAGCTGTGGGCCGACGACTCCAGGATGCTGGACCTGCTGTACGAAGCCGTGCTGCGTGCCTTCGTCCCGTACGCAGACCACTGGGACACCGATGACGTGAGCGGCCACGTCGCCGCCCCGGGAGCTCCCGGGCCGCCGGAAGGCGCTGCGCGGTACGACAGCGCCCCGGGCCTGGCGAGTGCCTACCGGCACAAACCCGGCGGGCCGCTGTACGTTCGGGCCGGCCGGGAACGGGACCCCGACCGGGACCGTTGCGGGGTCCTCTGGTTCACTCCCCGCCTCCCGATGTCGGGCGCCCGGACCGACACGGTACTGCGACTGGTGGAACGGATCATGACGGACCGGGGCATGGAACCCTGTCTCGCCCTCCGCCTCGGCGCGCGGGACCTGCGCTGTGTCACCGGGCTCTTCTGGGACCGTGACGAGCCGGGGGCCGACGCACGGGCGCTGGAGTGCCGCCGGGAACTGGTGCGCGGGTGCACGCGTATGGGCGTTCACCCCTACCGGCCGGTCATCGGCGACGACCTGGGGGACGCCGGGAACGAGGGGAGTCGGCTGCTGCTCGACCAGGTGGCCTCGGTACTCGACCCGCGGGGGGTCCTGCGGGCGCGGCCCGGCCGGGGTGGCGGCCGGTGAGCGGCACCTTCCCCCCGGCCTTTGTGGTCCCACCGCCACCGGGCTTCGGCGCGGTGCTGGAGACGCCGGAGGTGTCGGCGCTCCGGCGCCGCCTGCACGGCCGGGTGCTGGAGATCGTGAGCCGGATGCCGCGCCCCCTGGCCGAGGACGTCGCCGCCCTGCTGGGCCGACACGGCCGGACCCGGACCGCTGACCAGGGGGACCTGTTCGTGCTGTTCCCCGCACCGGTGTGGTCCTTCCTGCACTGGGTGCCCGCAGCGAGGCAACCGGACGCCGAGCGCCTGCACGCCGCCGCGCTGCTCCTCCACCTGTGGGACGACCACCTGACAGATGGTCAACTCGCTCCCGACCTGGCGGCGTTGCATCTCCGCACCGAACTGTGGCGGTGCCTGGAGCGGGACGCGGCGGCACTGTGTGCCGCCTGGGGCGCGGACCCCGGGCTGGTCGCCGGGCACACCGAGCGGTATCTGTCTGCCACGCATGCCCCGCGGCCGCCCGCCGACCTGGACTCCTACTGCGCCACCGCCCGTGAGCAGGCCGCGCTGTGGACCCTGCTGCCCCGGCTGCTGGAGACCGGCGGCCGGGCGGAGGCCGGGTGGTCGTCGCTGGTGGAGGACTTCGCCGTGGCGTGGCGGCTGGTGGACGACGCGGCGGACGTGCGCCGCGACGCCGTCGCGGGGATCCGCTCGGCGGTGTGGTGGCAACTGCCCGGCACCGGCCGGGCCCAGTGGGACGCGCGGTCCCCTCTCACCGGCCGTACTGACACCCCCGGCTACGGCCTCGGAGCCGCGCCGCGGGACGGCTCCGAGGCTGCCGGGTGTGCGGAGGCCGTGACCCGGGTGCTCGCCCGGGCCGCCGCCCTGCTGGCCGCCGCGGTCGACCGGGCCGCGGCGGCCGGGGAGGAGGGCGTGGCCACCGAACTGCTCACCGCCCGGGCGGGGGTGCTCACATCAGCGCGCCGGCCGTGGTGACGGCGCAGTTCTTGGCGGTCTCCCAGACGTCGGTGGCCACCTTCTCCAGGACCTTGGCCGGGTCCTGCTTCAGGACGTCGACCACGTCGTCCCAGGACCGGATGCCGAAGCTCAGTTCCGCATCGGTGGACACGAGGGTGGTGTCCAGGGCCCGCAGCGAGAACTGACCGCTGAGCCGGACCATCGCCCCCGTGGTGACATCGATCTCGATCTCGCCCCCTACGTGCACCCCGACCAACAGGCCGCTGCCCAGGGGGATCCCCGCGATGCGGGCGTCGCGGGGCAGCGTGATGTCGAAGCCGAGGTCGACACGGGCCCGGGCCTTCAGTCCCTGCTCGTTGAGGCGGCAGTGGACGCCCACCTGTACGGCGACGATGTCCACCGCGAGATCGAACGCGAATCCGCCCTTTTCCAGCACCGCCTCGACGGCGAGGACCTGGTGGCCGAGAAGGGAGAGACTTCCGGAGAGGTAGAAGACCTTCTCCGGGAGTCGGCCCTTCTTGAGGTCGCCGGTGTCGAGCAGGAACTGCGGGCCCTTGAGGCCGTCACTGCTGGCGAAGGTGAAGACGCCACCCAGTTCGAGCGGTTCCCGTACCTGGCTGCTGATGTACAGGCCGGTGGGCTGGATGCGTACCTGGAACTGCCAGGTGTTGGTGCCGAACGCGATGTCGCCCCTGGCGTAGAAGCCCGGCGCCCAGTTCTGTCCGGTCGCCACGTTCGTCCAGCCGTCCGCATCGGCGACGGCGCACAGGTCGACTTCCCGGACGACCACCGAGTCCAGCGGGCTCAGGGCGGGTGCGGGGTCCGGAGCGACGATCTTGACCAGGTCGAGGATCGTCACCCCGCGCTCGGGGGAGGTCCCCTTCAGGGAGAAGTAGAAGGCGCTGACCGACGGTGGGCTGACCCTGCCGTGCACGGCCAGTTCGAGGGAGGCCGGTCCGATGTCGACGGAGCCGCCGCCCCCCAGCTTGAACCCGTCGGTTCCGTAGCGCATCTCCAGGTAGAAGTACGCGATGTTGAAGCCTTCGATGCCGAAGGCGTTGCGCCAGACGGACCGTTGCTTCGAGACCGGCCCCAGCGGGAGGTCCGTGGGCGTCCCCCCGGTGGTCGGGAGGACGGCTGTGGTGTGCGTCGGGTCCGTGGCCGGCAGCAGGATGTGTCCGGGCCGGTCGAGAGTGATCACGGACAGCTGCTGGGGAGTGGGCTGCCCGGGCAGGGCCGGACCTCCGGCCTCCTCTGCCTTGAGGAGGAGGCTGAGGCTGAGGGACCAGCCGAGGTCCGTCTTCTCTGCCGCGCCGGTGGCGACGAATTGCAGGCTGGTCCCGGACGGCGACCCGAGAGTCGCCAGGTCGAGGAGAAAGCTGGTGGAGAGCTCGATCTTCCGGTTCTTGGGCACGATGGTCAGGCTGAGGGCGCCGAATCCGGTACCGGTCTCCGCCTTGCCGATGGCGGCGGTGAACTCCGAGTCGGCGACGGGGCGGGCGACCCGGGCCCGCAGCCGGATCCCCTCGGTGTCCGGGAAGATCTCCCGCAGGAAGGCCAGCGGTTCCCCGTAGCCGACTTCGGTGAAGAAGGTCAGTCCGCGGCCCAGCTTCTCGGGCAGCGTGTCGGGCAACCCGGCGTCGGCGTCCAGGGTGACGCCGTCCGCGGTGCAGACGGCCAGGCCCGATTTGCGGAAGGTGAGGTCGCCGAGGACGCCTAGGACGTCGCCCCAGCCCTCGACGTCCTTGGGCGACCACGACCAGTCCTGCTGCCAGAGGGCGGCGGCGAAGAAGGTGCCGTCGGTGGACCGGCCGGCCTTCCCGGTCAGTGTCAGGGGGTGTTGCGTGCGAGTTCCGAACGTGACGTTCGTGGACAGGCCGAGTTCGTAGTGCACGTCCGAGGCGTACTGCCCGGCCATCGCCTTGCCGGCGCGCAGGGTGGCCTTGGACTTCTTGAGGAAGACGGCCGGAGTCCCGTCGGGCAGTTCCAGCGGGCAGGACAGTCGCTTGAGCAGTTCGGTCAGTTCGATCTCCGGGAGGGTCCCCTCCAGGGCGAACGACTTGGGGAGGGTCCAGGTGGCGGTGAAGTCGACGGTCTCGTCGCCGCCTACGGGACCGAGCTTCGCCGTGGCCGACACCGTGCCCGTGACCGTGTGGGAGGCGTCAGGACGATCCGTCGGTTCCTTCGCGGTTTCCTTCTTCTCTGCCTCCTCCCCCTCCTTTCCGCTCCCTTCCTCCTCCTTCTTCTCCTTCTCGTTCTCCTTCTTCTTCCGGTCGAGCTTCAGTTTGCCGCCGGTCAGCTCCACCTCGGCCGCTCCCAGCGACAGGGACCACGAGGTGGCGACCTTGGCGGTGAGGGAGTACTCGCCGGTCCTCGGGGTGGCGGAGCCGCTGAACTCGCTCAGCGTCAGGTCGGGGAACCCGGCCGGCGCGGAGGGCATGAAGCCCGCGAGCACGTCGGCGAGTTTCGCGGTGGTGTCCTTGCGCTGGGCAAGCTGGAAAGTGCCGGGGGGAATGCGCGCACTGGCCGTCAGCTGGAGCGCCGGGGTGACGGTGAACGTGCCGTACCCGGTCACGGTGGCACCGCGTTCGCGCGTCAGCGGACGGGTGACGGTCAGCTCGGCGCCCACCTCGGTCAGCGCGAGGGACTTCGCGATCGTCCAGGCGACCGTGGGCCTGGCGCCGGCCTTGACGGTGACCTCGGTCACCGCCTCGGTCAGTCCCTCCCGCAGCTTGCCCGGGTCGATGACCAGGCCCAGCTCGGTGAGCACCACGCTGTCGCCCAGCACGAACCCCTGGTCGGTCAGTTGCCGCAGCGCGCTCCCGCTGCCGTCCCAGGAGGCCAAGGCCGCTGTCGGCTGGGGCTCGCCCGGCAGCACCTCCGCGGTGAGGGTCACCTTCTCGGTCCCCGAGGGCAGCGGTGCGCCGACGGTCGCCTTCGTCCCCGGGGCGAGGGCGAGGTCCGCGCGCAGCCGTACCGGGTAGGCCACGGTGCTGGTGCCGTCGGCGGCCGTGGTGGTGCGGGAGCCGGCCCACACGCAGAAGGAGGCCCCCAGCACGCCGGCGCCCCGCGCAGGCGAGGTCAGTGCGATGACCGCACGGCGTTTGTCCTTGGGGCCGGGCGTGCGGGTGAGGGGGCCGGTGAGTGAGAGGGCGCCCGACGCGAGGGCGAGCACCTTGCCGAGCCACTCCGCGGCGCCCGGCGTCGTCACCGTGGCACCGTGGAAGGTCAGGCCCGGGAGGAGGGAGGGGCGTCCGTCGGCCGCCTGCCGGACGGTCGAGCTGAGAAGCAGCTCCGGTTCCGTGGTGAAGCCGAGCCGGGCCAGATCGCTGTCCTTGGTCTCCGGGAAGGAGGCGGCGAAGTTCCACGTGGTGGGGAGCGTGAAGGGGAGGTAGAGCGAAGGCCGCTGATCGGCGGGGTCGAGACCGATCTCGATACCGGTGACCGGCCGGTCCTTCACTCCGAGCAGGCTGGTGGTTCCGTCCAGGACGACGGTCCCGTCGGGCCGCGTGCTGCGCCGCACGCCGGTGACTCTGAGGGTGCCGTCGAGCCACTCGGTCACCAGGGGCGCGGCGGCGCAGCCGAAGTCGTCGCTGCTGAGGCTGATGGTCTGGTCTGTGGTGCGTCGGGTGAGGAGGGCGTCCAGTTCCTGTACGTGCATGGGGGGATCCCGGAGGTTCTGCCGCCGGAGGCGGCGGGGCGGAATGAGACGGCGCGCAGCCGCACGTCGGCCGGGGCGGGGCCTACTGGGTGAGGTGGGCGGCAATGATGTCGCGTGCCGCGGTGGACAGCCCGGCGGCGATCTCGTCCTTCCGCGCGGCCGTGCGGGTGCGAATCCCCTGGACGAGGACCGTCTTGACCTGGGCGGAGTCGAACAGGCTGCGCATCACTTCCCTGAAGAGGTCACCGGTGGTCACCTCGACCGTCAGTTCCTCGGGGGCGAGTCGCAGGTCGAGTGAGCGCAGGGAGATCTCCAGCGCGTCGGCGTCGGGGCCGCTGAAGACCAGACCCGCTGCCACGGAAGGCCGCGCGAGCGATGCCTTGAACTGCCCTCGCAGGACGTCGTCCTCGTCCTCGCTACTGGGTGGGAAGACCGCCTCGAACCGGCCGGTGAGGACCAACGGGGGCTCGGGCACGCGCAGCGGCGAGCCGTCCGATCCCCGCGTGCCCGGGATTTCGGGCCGGCCGGTGATACGGCCGAGCCTCAGCGTCAGGTCGATGCCCTCGGCCGTCAGCCGCGCGTCCTCCGGGGGGATCAGCAGGTTGGGCAGGCCGTCGACGGTGACGTCGTGAAGGCGGACGGCGCTCAGCTCGATGTCCTCGACGGACTGCGGTCCCAGGTCGAGGGTCGGGATGCGGTAGGGGACGAGCCCCGGGTCGTCCAAGGAGTGGATGACGGCCGGCGGATAGAAGGAGGAGGCGGGGGAGTTCACCGCATGCCGGACCCTGTCGAACAGGTACTGCTCCACCGGCCCCGTTCCGGTGTCCGACCCTTCGACGGGCAGGGCGCCGGTGGGCACGGAGCCCAGCACCCCGTCGAGTGAGGCCGCAAGCTGCTGGGTCACCATCGTGGAGAACTCGTCGCGCTGCCCCGGGTCCGACAGGGCGGCCTCCATGGCGGCCCGGAGTTCCCTACCGGCGTCCGCACTGTTGACCGCCTCCAGGGCTGCGTGCTTCCAGCGCTCGATCGATTCGGAGTCGGTCCCTTCGTCCTCGATGGTCAGGTTTTCCCTGGCCAGGCAGAACGTGGGGGTGACACCGGCCGCGAGGCTGATGGAGTCCACGCGGGCCGCCAGGGTCCGGCCGGAGCCCTTGCCCGAGACGTGGAGGGCGACCTGGACGTCGAAGGCGAGGTCCCGGGCGGTGAGTTCGAGCGTTCCGCGCCCCTCCACCACCTGTTTCGGCCAGCTGACACCCTCCAGTCCCCGCACCACCGTTGTCGTCGGGGGCAGGGGATCGGCCGAATCGTCGTCGGGGTCGTCCGCGGCGACGACTTCCTGACGCAGCAGATAGCGGCTCTTGATCTTGATGTGGTCGCGGTCCTTCCACTCATCGTGGCTGTGGGCCCCCAGAGTGATGCGGACGGACCCCCGGTAGCCGTCGGAGTCCTCGGTGAGGCCGGTGAGTTCTCCCACGGCGGCGTTGGGGAGGTGGTGGATCTCGACCGAGGAGAAGGCCAGCGTGGGAAGCGGGTTGGCCTCACTTCGGCGGGCGGTGAAGGCGTCCAGGTCCTCGGGCAGGTCGTTCGACTCGTCCTCGCGCGCCTGGGCGTCGTCGAAGGCAGCTCCGACGGCCATCCACCAGCCCTTGGCGATGATGTTGCCCACCAGTGTGCCCTGCTCGCCCCCGATCGCGCCGAGCTTCCACTCCGCTGCCCGTAACGGCGTCAAGGTGCCGCCGTCCGGGGCCTTCACCTCCTTGAGGAGGGTCGGCAGCCAGTAGCGGCTGCCCGGATTGTTCAACCGCTTCCTCATAGTGGTGTAGACGAAGTTGACCAGGGCGGTTCCCATGGTGTCTCCCTGTCGCGGGCTTGGGATGTCTGGTCCTGCCGGAGCCGGCGGACCAGGACGGGAAGCTGGGCGGGCGGCGTGGCGGCGCTGGGCTCAGGGGGACCGGTCCACCACGTGCAGGGCCAGGTCGTGCAGGGCCCGGCGGTAGGGGTTGTCCGGGAAGGGGCGCAGAAACTCCAGGGCGTCGAGCGCCTGGGTGCGGGCATCCGCGTACGCACGGGCGAAGCCGCCGCCGGCACGGACCTGCGCGACGGCCCGCGCCAGCGCCTGCGGGCCGGCGAGCTCCCCGCGCATGACCCTGCTCACGAGATGGCCGGGACCCAGTTCGGCCATGGCGTAGATCAACGGCAGGGAAGCCCGGCCGCGCAGCAGGTCCACCCCGCACGGTTTGCCGGACGCGGCCTCGGCCCGGGCGAGGTCGAACAGGTCGTCCATGACCTGGAAGGCGCGGCCGAACCCGCGTCCGTAGAAACCGGCCCGGCGTGCGTCACTGCTGCGCCCCTCGGCCAGTACGACCCCGGACTCGGCGGCCAGCCCGAACAGGACGGCCGTCTTGCGGTCCGCGGTCTGCCAGTAGCGGGTCACCAGGGCGGCGGGCTCCTGGGAGAGGTCGGTGTGCAGCTCGTCCAGCTCGCCGCGGCAGGTGTCGAACGCGCTGTCCAGCACCAGCTTGACCAGTGCCATGTCGCTGTCGCGGTCGATGGCGTCCACGAAACCGCGCACCGCCTGGACGAACTGCAGATCGCCGACGATCACCGCGGTGCCCGGTCCGCGGGCGGCGTTCACCGACGGCATTCCCCTGCGCAGCATGGAGCCGTCCACCACGTCGTCGTGGATGAGGGTGGCGACGTGGAGCATTTCCAGGGAGACGGCGCCCTGGAGCACCTTGGCCGGCAGCGGGGTGGGCCCGTGCACCATGCGGGCGGCCAGCAGCAGCACCGCCGGGCGCAGCCTCTTGCCCCGCCGGTAGACGGTGTACTCGGCTTCGCTGAGGTACTCCCGCTGAGGTTCCAGCGCCTCTTCCAGGGTCGCTTCGTAGCGGCCCAGGTCCTCCGCCAGCAACTCCGCCCAGACGGACCCGGCCACGTCCTCGGGGGCCGCGCCCTTGTCGAGGATGAGCACCGGTCAGGCCCCTTCGGTGGGCGGTGTGTATCCGGGCGTGCCGGCCAGGACGCTGTGACGCAGCGTCTCGGCCGTGGAGTCGCGCAGCAGCCCCAGGAGGAAGGACATGCCGGCAAGGCGCTCCTTGGCCACCGCCCCGGCGTTTCCCTCCCAGTGTTCGTCCTGCACGCCGAGATCGAACTCCGGCAGGACCACCTCGACGTCTTCCGGCTCGGTGGGAGGACCGCCCGGCCCGGCCGGCAGCTTCACGGTGATCCGGACGTCTTCGAGCCGTGCCGAGACCTGCCCCAGGTGCAGCGTGTTGTCAGCGGGGTCCGCTTCGGCGGCCTCCTGGTGGTAGAAGGCCTGGTGGATGCTCTCGATGACCGCGTGGTCCTTTGCGTTCAGTGCCACCCAGCCGTCGGGCTCCGCCCCGGCGGTCTCGCCGGGCGCTTCCCGGGCCATGAGCTCCTCCGGCCCGGCGGGCGGCTGGTAGCGCGCCATGGCCTCCGTGGACGGCGCGGACACCGTCCCCGAGTGGCGCTCGACCGTCTGGTAAACCTGCTGCTGGGTCAGGGGAGTCGTGTCCCCGGAGGCGTTACCGGTCTGCTGCACTTCGAGGCTGAAGGACTCGGTGGATTTGGCCGCCGCCTGGTAGCGCTCGGCGTTCTGGACGTCGCCCTTGCGCTTGCGGCTGCTGGCCTTCGTCGCGAGGGCCGTGACCAGCAGGGTCCGCTGACTCCAGGCATGGCCGTTGTAGGAGACACCGCTTTCGTCGTCGGTCCACTCGTTGACCGGTTGTTGCTCACCACGGGGAGTGTCGGGATCGGTGACGGAGTAGGTGTGCTCTGCCATGCGGCGGGTGACGCCGCGGGCCCTCCATTCCTTCCGCAGGATCTTGCTGACACTGTCGGTGCCGGCGAAGACCTCGCAGTACGTGTCGTTGTGCTTCCCGTACTCGACCAGCAGCTTCCTGCCGTTCTCCGTCCGCATCAGGGCGTCGCGGTGCGCGCGGGCCCGCCCGTGCCACCGTTCCTGGGTCCGTTCGTCGGGCGGCGTGTGGGGTGCGGGGGCGGCCGGGAAGGTCGGCTGCTGCTGCTCTGCGGTCAGCGGCTGGAAGGGGTTGCCGCCGGCGTCGATCGCGCTGATCTCGTCCGGCCGCGCGTCGAGCGCGTAACGGCCGGTCAGCGACAGGGCCGGGATGCGGTACGTGACCTTGGTGATCTCCCCCAGGACGTCGGTGGCCACCGGCTCCGGTGCCGCCAGGGGGTGCAGGGCGAGATCGCCGAAGCGGATGCTCAGGGCGCCGGTGTCGTAGGGGACGGCGTCGATGTCGGTCGTGTCCACACCGCGGGCCAGGGGATAGCCCGGTGTGTCGGCAAGGCGGAGGGGCTCGGCGGCGGAGGGCCCGCCGTCCGGGGAGATCTGCGGGTCGTTCATTCGGAGAGGGCTCCTGGGAAGGGCGCGGGGCGGGAAGGGTCAGGAGACGGAGGCGGTGCCGCTGATCATGAGCATCCCGTCGTGGGAGCCCAGTTCGGGTCGGTCGAGCCGCACCTCCACCTCGCTGTCGCCGGCGGGGAACGACGTTCCCAGCGGCTGGGGGAGCGGCACGTCGAGGGTCTGGCCGGTGAGGAATTCCCTGACGGCCGAGGCAGCGGGTTCCGACAGCAGCATGGACAGGACCCCGACGGGGACGGCGGCCACGCTCGCCGGGAGGAAGGCGACGTCCGAGAGCTTCAGGTTCACCAGTTCGAGGGTCAGCTTCCCGTCGGGCGCGGTGCCGGCCTGGACGGTGACCTCCGGGGGGTCGGGCTTGGTGATGGTCTTGAAGTCCATGAGTGCCATGTACGGGTCCTGTTCTTTCGGGGAACCGGGGTCAGGCCAGGCGGGGCGAGGCCGTGAATCTGAGCATGCCGTCGCGACTGCTCAGGGACGGGTTGTCCAGGACGGGGGTGAGGGTCTGGCCGTTCAGGTGCACGGGTGGTGGCGCCGGGAGTGGCAGCAGGTCGAAGGACTGGCCCGCGAGGAGCCGGTGGCCGACCTGGGGCAGCAGGATCCCGAGGGTCTGCGCCACGGGCCAGGCGACACCGGAGAGGATCTGCTCGCCGACGTTGCCGACCGGGCGGAGGGTGGTGACGAAGCCGGGGACGTCTTCCAGCGTCGCCCGGACCGTGGTGTCGGTCAGGTGCAGCCGGACGCGCACGCGCAGCGGTTCGGGAAGGACGGAGGCGTCGTAGGAGATGCCGATGTCGGACATGAGGCTCCATGAGGGGCGGGTGCGGAGGGGCAGGCGTGCTGTCAGTAGCTGGCCAGAGCGCGGCCGATGCCCTCCGCGGCGTGGTTGAGGGCCTCCCCGATGTCCTGGAAGAGGTCGATCCCGGCTTCGGCGTGGACGGCCAGGGAGATGTCGACGTCCAGGTCCAGCGGGTTGCCGGTGACGCGGGCGGTGGCGGCGTTCACGTGGACCCGGCCCTCGTACTGGGCCCGGCCGATCCCGAAACTGGAGCTTCCGCCGACGCCCTGAGAGCGGCCGGCCAGGCCGGACACGGCGGCGCGGGCCGCGCGTTCGAGGGCGTCGCGCGACAGCAGGACCTCGAAGCCGGGCATGCGGGGGAACATGGCGGCCGGATCGGGAGTGGGGGCGGGCGGCCGGTCGTCGGTGTTCGCGGCGCCGACCAGCATGCCGGCTCCCGCCGTGAGGGCGAAGTCGCCGAAGGAGAGCCCCGCCACGTCGATGCGGGGCAGTGCGGTACGGCCCAGCAGACCCCGTGCGGCCTGGAGCGCCCGGGGTACCACGATGTGCCGGTAGACGGCCCGGTCGCTGGGGTCCGGGACGTGCCGCAGGTCCAGTTCGGCACCCAGCGGGGTGAAGTCGAGCGTTCCGGAGCCCGCGGCGAGCGTGCAGAGGACCTTCACCCTCCGGCTGGCCCGCTTGATGCTCGGACCGCTGACGGTCAACCGGGGCAGCAGCACGGTGAACGCGCCTCTCACCCGGCGGGGCGGGACGCCGCGCGGGCCGATCGCCGCCCGCCACTCGTCGTCGGTGGGGTCGTGCAGTGACAGCACCGGCGGCTCCCCCAGCGACCAGTCCAGCGGGATGCTCCGGTCACCCATGGGCACCTGGAGCGTGCCGGCCAGGAGGGCGTCGCGCAGGCCGGGACGGGACGCCGAGCTGCGCAGGAGGTCGTTGAGTGTGTCCTGTCCCAGGGCCACCACGAGATCGCATCGGGTCACGCGGGCACGCTCCTCGTCACATGTTCTGGGTGGCCTCGACGAGCGCGCAGCCCCCGTCGGGGGCGATGGGAAAGAGGGTGACGCCGCCCTTCCAGGCGATGTCCACACCGGCGGTGAGGCGGGTGGGATCCTGGGCGTCGACCCGCAGATCCTTGAGCCCGCGGAAGTACGCCTTGAGCGTGGCCTCGGCCACCCCTGGCAGCGACTCCTTGACGTCGACGACGGGATCGCCCTTGCTCGCCTCCTGCTGCGCGGCCGCGCCGACGAGCCTCTTCACCAGAGCGGGGCCGACCAGACAGAAGACTTCCTTGCCCGTCGGCCAGTCGACCGCGGAGACCGAGGCGGTGTCAGGCTGCGACCCGGTGGCGACGACCAGGTAGGTGTCGGTGACGTCCACCAGGACGGGCGTGAGATCCAGGGACTGCCCCAAGAGCTGCTGGGCGGGGAGCTCGAGCCGCTTCAGCAGGTCCCCACCCCGTTTGAGGAGTCTCGGGACGAGGACTCTCTTGAGGACCGTCCGGTCGTTGCCGTCGATCGGGGGAGCCTCCATCCACACCCCGAGCAGCTCGACCCGGACCGCACCGTCGAGGGCCAGCAGACGGGCGGGCACCGCCACGCTGCAGCTCAGCTCACGGGGTGTGCCACCCTCCGGGGCCCACCGGAGCCACAGATCCGGCATCACCAACTGGACCACCCCGCAGGACGGCAGCGCACTGACACCGGCCTGTTTCCACGTCTTCTCCCAGCGAGCCGGGTCGGGAGCGCCCAGGGAGACCCTGGGCGGTTCCCGAAGGTCCCAGCCGAGGGAGTACCGGACGCCGGAGACGATCTCGTCGCGGTCACCTCTCAGCAGGTCCCGGTGACCGGCGTGCAGCTGCTTCAGACCTGTGTCCAGGGTCGCGGAGGTTACTCCGACTGCGAGATCGAGTGTGGGGGTTCCCATACGGGGATCTTGGCAGGCAAACTCCCCCTCACCTGCCCGTTCTCGTGCTTTTCACTCCACCGGGGAGGCGTGGTCCGACCCCGTGCGAGCCGGGTTGTGCGCTCACGCGTGGAGTGCGCAGGCCCGTCCGGTCGGCCGCGCCTGCGCACTCGCAGAACGGGCGCGCGCTGACGGCGGTGACCGCGCCGCACCCGCGGTCGTGCCCCCTCCCGCGGAGGTGCCCCCGGGGCCGTCCCGGCCGGCGCGCGGCGCTCGCGAGACGGCGCGCGCATGGCGGGACGGCTCCCCGGAATCCGCCACGTCTGGCGGTGACCCGCGAAAGCGGAGCCGTCCGACACTGATGTGGGCGCCGCAGCAGTGCGGCCTGCGACGAAGAGATCCCCGGCCGGCGGACGTCATCCGCCCACAGGCCCCCACCTCGGAGCGGTCGGCTCCCTCAAGCCCGACCGGCTTCCCGTCCGTCCGGTGCCCGGCCACAGGGGGACACGGCGTTGCTGCCGCCCAGTGTCCGTACGGCGGTTCGCGCCCGCAGCGACGGCGACCGGTGGTGCCGGCCGCCGCTGAGCGACGTCCTCGTCCCGCCGCGTGATGAGGACATCGGAGCGGGAAAGGGGGCTCGCCCCCTTCCGCAAGCGGCACCCCGAGCGGATGGCGACCGTCAACTACGCCCGCGTACCGGTCGGCTCCCTGCGCGGCGTGCCCCGGGACATCGACCTCGCCGTCTTACACCCCTACGTCCACGGCGTCCTGGACGAACTCCCGGACACGGACGCCCTGAGGGACTCCTCCCGGCCCTTCCCCGGTACGCCGCCCGCGAGGTCTTCGACCTGGTCGGACCGCTTCCCCGCACCCCCGCGTTTTCGCGGGGTCCGTGAGACGTGAGAGGGTGCGGGGCGTGAGTGAGACAGTGCCGAACACCCTGCAATACCGCTTTGACGGGCCAGAAGAGGCCCCGGTCCTGATCCTCGGTCCCTCACTGGGTACCACATGGCACATGTGGGACCGGCAGGTGCCCGAACTGGCTCAGCAGTGGCGGGTCTTCCGGTTCGACCTGCCCGGACACGGAGGTGCCCCGGCCCACCCGGCGGGGTCCGTCGCCGACATCACCACGCGGCTGCTGGCCACCCTCGACGGGCTCGGCGTGCAGCGCTTCGGGTACGCCGGATGCGCCTTCGGCGGTGCCGTCGGCATCGAGCTGGCCCTGCGCCACCCCGAGCGCCTCGCCTCCCTGGCGCTGATCGCCGCCTCGCCCCGGTTCGGCACCGCCGACGAGTTCCGCCAGCGCGGTGTGATCGTGCGCACCAACGGGCTCGACCCCATCGCGCGCAGCTCCCCGGAGCGCTGGTTCACCGGCGGGTACGCGGCTGCCCAGCCCGCGATCACCGAGTGGGCCGTGCAGATGGTGCGGACCACGGACCCCGGCTGCTACATCGCCGCCTGCGAGGCCCTCGCCGCCTTCGACGTGCGCGGCGAACTCGGCCGGGTCGGCGTCCCCACCCTGGTCCTCGTCGGCTCCGACGACCAGGTCACCGGTCCCGCCGAGGCCCGGACCCTGGTCGCCGGCATCCCCGACGCCCGCCTCGCCGTCGTCCCGGGCGCCTCCCATCTGGTCCCGGTCGAGCAGCCCGCGGCCGTCACCGACCTGCTGGTGCGGCACTTCACCACCGCCTGGCAGGCCCCCCACGACGGCACCTCCACCGGCCAGGTCCCCGTCCCGGTCCACCCCGCCGCGCACCCCGCACACCCGGTGCCGGTCCCGGTCGCCGGGCAGGCCGCCGCGCCCGTCCAGCCGGCGCCGGTCCAGCCCCCGCAGGCCGCGCCCATCGCCGAGATCGCCCCGGCCCCCGTCGTGCCGCCGCAGGCACACGGGCGGCCCGATCCGTACGACGCGGGGCTCAAGGTGCGCCGCGAGGTCCTCGGCGACGGCCACGTCGACCAGACGCTCGCGCAGGCGGACGAGTTCTCCGGGGACTTCCAGGAGTTCCTCACCCGCTACGCGTGGGGGGAGGTCTGGGACCGCCCGGGCCTCGACCGGCGCTCGCGCAGCTGTGTCACGCTCACCGCCCTCGTCGCCGGCGGCCACCTGGAGGAGCTGGCGCCCCACCTCCGGGCCGCCCTGCGCAACGGCCTCACCCCGGGCGAGATCAAGGAAGTACTGCTCCAGGCGGCCGTCTACTGCGGGGTGCCGGCCGCGAACGGCGCGTTCCGGGTGGCCCAGCAGGTCATCCGCGAGGAGACGACACCACCGGAGTGAGCCCTGCGGGCCGAGAGCGGGCGGGCGGCGGCAGGATGGAGGGCATGAAGCTCACCAAGAAGTCGCACGCCTGTGTCCGCCTCGAGAAGGACGGGCGGACGCTCGTCCTGGACCCCGGCGGGTTCAGCGAGGAGGACGCCGCACTCGGCGCGGACGCGATCCTCGTCACCCACGAGCACCCGGACCACTTCGACGAGCTGCGACTGCGCGCCGCCATGGAGAACAACCCGGCCGCCGCGATCTGGACGCTGAAGTCGGTCGCGGAGAAGATCTCGGCGGCGTTCCCCGGCCGCGTCCACACCGTCGGTCACGGCGACACCTTCACCGCCGCCGGTTTCGACGTACAGGTCCACGGGGAGCTGCACGCGGTGATCCACCCGGACATCCCGCGCATCACCAACGTGGGCTTCCTCGTGGACGGCGGCAAGGTCTTCCACCCCGGCGACGCCCTGACCGTCCCCGACCACCCGGTCGAGACGCTGATGCTGCCGGTCATGGCCCCCTGGAACAAGATCGCCGAGGTGATCGAGTACGTGCGGGAGGTCGGACCGCGGCGGGCCTACGACATCCACGACGCGCTCCTCACCGACCTCGCCCGGCCGATCTACGACCGGCAGATCGGCGAGCTGGGCGGCGCCGAGCACCTGCGGCTGACTCCCGGCGACTCGGCGCGGCTCTGAGCCCCCGCCCCGGGCGGGACCGCGTTGTCAGTCCCGCCCGGTAGGTTGTGGGACATGCGCATCGCGACCTGGAACGTGAACTCGATCACCGCCCGCCTGCCGAGGCTCCTCGCCTGGCTGGAGAGCAGCGGCACCGACGTGCTGTGCCTCCAGGAGGCCAAGGTCGCCGAGGCGCAGTTCCCCTTCGACGAGCTGCGCGAGGCGGGCTACGAGGCGGCGGTCCACGCCACCGGCCGGTGGAACGGGGTGGCGGTGCTCTCCCGCGTAGGCCTGGAGGACGTGGTCAAGGGCCTGCCCGGCGACCCGGGCTACGAGGGGGCCCAGGAGCCCCGCGCGATCTCCGCCACCTGCGGTCCGGCCCGCGTCTGGTCGGTCTACGTGCCGAACGGCCGGGAGGTGGACCACCCCCACTACGCCTACAAGCTCCAGTGGTTCGAGGCCCTGCGCGCCGCCGTCGAGGGCGACGCCGCCGGCAGCCGCCCCTTCGCCGTGATGGGTGACTACAACGTCGCGCCGACCGACGACGACGTCTACGACCGCGCCGCCTTCGAGGGCGCCACCCATGTCACCCCCGCCGAGCGCGCCGCCCTCGCCTCCCTGCGCGGCGCCGGCCTGTCCGACGTGGTCCCGCGCCCGCTCAAGTACGACCACCCCTTCACCTACTGGGACTACCGCCAGCTCTGCTTCCCCAAGAACCGCGGCATGCGCATCGACCTGGTGTACGGCAACGAGTCCTTCGCCAAGGCGGTCACCGACTCCTACGTCGACCGCGAGGAGCGCAAGGGCAAGGGCGCCTCGGACCACGCGCCGGTCGTGGTGGACCTGGACCTGTAGCCGCCCACACCGCGGCCACCGCGCACACCACGTACGCCGCGCACACCGTCTACGCCGTCCGCGTGCCCTGTGGTGCACATGGCGGTACGAATGACAGTGTGGAGGTATGAACTTCCCCTTCCTGGGCAAGCGGCGCGAAGATTCCCGGGCGCGCGACGCGGAGGGCATCGGCGACCTGCTCGCCGAATGCGATCTGCTGCGCTCGCAGGCGCTGCGGGAGGGGGTCGGGCTCGACGACTCCGCGCGCTCCCTGGAGCAGCTGGACCAGGTGCTGCCCCGCTGGCGCGGCGACGAGGAGATCCTCACCTGGCTCGGCAACGACGCCGGTCTGTACCTCGGCACCGTGATCGTGCGCACCGTACCCGGCGCCGCCTGGATCATCCGGTCGGACGGGCAGCCGGTCGTCCGGCTCGCTTCCGGCCGGGAGTTCGACGTGGTGGCGAACGGGCACGCGTGGGCGCAGGACGGCGCTCCCGAGCTCTCGCAGCTGTACGGCGAGGTCGCCGAAGCGTGAGCCGCCCCCCCGCCCTCGCGGTCGTCCGCCGGGGAGCCCGCCTTAAATAGGGGTAATGATCGAAAGGTGCGTGTCGGCGGCATTCGTGACCTTCGTCTCGATACCTTGCACCGGTCGGAGCGGACACGAACGCACGGGGGACCACGCAGGGTGCAGCCGGAGATCACTGCTCGCGGGCGAGGAGAAGGTCAGCTGCACACCGGCGAGCGTCGTCGTCGGGACGATGCTCGACGACGTGGCGCTCGCCGGTCGGCTCAGCGTGAGGTGCCGGGCGGAGCTGAGGGCAGGTACCGGGGCGCCCGCCAGGCGTTCAGCCGGTGCTCCACCGCCGCCCCCAGGGACAGCAGTTCGGCGTCCTGGCGGTCACCGGCCATGAGGAGCAGCCCGACCGGCAGTTCGCCGACGAACCCGGCGGGCACGGACAGCGAGGGATACCCGGCGACGGCGGCGGGGGTGGAGGACGGGATCACGTCGTTGTCGCCGCGCGCGCAGTCGGTGGTCCAGGCGGGCGGGTTCGCCGGGGAGGCGATGGCGTCCAGGTCGTGCGCGGCCATGACCTCGTCAATGGACCGCCGGGACAGGTCGGTCAACTCCGCGCGCATCGCCCGGTACCCCGGGTCGGTGGTGGGCGGCGCGGCCAGCGCTTGCTCGAACAGCTCCTGACCGGCGAAGCAGGTCTGCTCCCGCGGGTGCGTGCGGTTGAACTCGATCAGCTCGGCCAGGTCCCGCGGCCCACCGCGCGTGGGCAGGTAGGCGTCGATGTCCCGGTGGAACTCGCTCAGCAGCGCCGGGAACTCGAGTTCGGCCAGCCGCTCCTGGTACGGCATGGCGACCTCGACGACCTCGGCCCCCGCGGCCTGCAGCCGTTCGGCCGTGCCGGTCATGAGGGCTTCCACCTCGGCGCCGAGCGACGGCAGTCGCCACAGGCCGATCCGTTTGCCGCGCAGGGTGCCGGGACGGCCGGCCGCGTCCGTGAGGCTCGGAGCGCCGGCGACGCGCACGGTGTCGGGCCCGCCGAGTACGGAGAGGGTGAGCGCGGCGTCGATCACGTTGCGGGCCATGGGTCCCGCGGTGTCCTGCTCGGCGGAGATCGGTACCACGCCCGACTGGCTGACCACGCCGAGGCTGGGCTTGAGACCGACCACGCCGTTCATCCCGGCGGGGCACACGATGGAGCCGTCCGTCTCGGTCCCGATCGCCACCTGGGCCAGCGAGGCGGCGAGTGCCGCGGCCGAACCGGAGGACGAACCACAGGGGTTGCGGTCCAGGACGTACGGGTTGTTGGCCTGCCCGCCCACCGCCGACCACCCCGATGTCGGTTTCGCCGCACGGAAGTTGGCCCACTCGGACAGGTTGGTCTTGCCGAGGACCACCGCGCCGGCCGCCCGCAGCCTGCCGACCAGGTCCGCGTCAGTGTCCGGTGGGCTCCCGGCGAGGGCCAGCGAGCCGGCGGTGGTCGGCATGTCACGGGTGTGCACATTGTCCTTGAGCAGGACCGGGATGCCGTCCAGCGGACCACGGGTCTTGCCGAGGCGGTGTCTCAGGTCGCTGGCGGCCGCCTGGCGCAGGGCCGTCGGGCTGGTGCGCAGCACCGCGTTGATCCTCGGGTCCACGGCCTTGATCCGCCGCAGATAGGCGAGGGTCAGCTTGAGCGAGGACAGCGACCCGCGGTTCATGCGGGCCTGTAACGCGGGGATGGTCACCGTGTCGAGGTCGACTCCGCCCACCAGCGTCGACTCGGCGGATCGCGCCGCGTCTCCGGGTCCGGATTCCGCGGCCCCGGCCCGCCCACCGGGCGCCGCCGCGACGAGGGGGGCCACGACCAGGATCGCGGTCAGGGCCGCCATGCTTCTCTTCTTCATGGCGGACAGCCCACTACACCGCACCGCCCGGCACAAGGGCCGCCCCGGCCAGGGCAGTTGTTGCAAGCGGTGCCGCCGTCTCCGACCCGCCCGACGACCCATTGGCATCGATAACATCGTCTGTCATAGTCGCAGCTACCCATGGCCGGTCCGGTTCCCGTGCTCCGCGCCACCGCTGTCGAGGAGGAACCGTGCAGCGCTCCACCCTGACCTACGCCGACGGCACCCTCCTGCGCGACGGGCGCCCGCACCGCCTGCTGTCGGGCTCGCTGCACTACTTCCGGGTCCACCCCGGACAGTGGGCCGACCGGCTCCGACGCCTGGCCGCCCTCGGCCTGAACACGGTCGACACCTACGTCCCCTGGAACTTCCACGAACGCACCGAGGGCGACATCCGCTTCGACGGCCCGCGCGACCTGGCCCGCTTCGTCCGGCTCGCCCAGGAAGAAGGCCTGGACGTCGTCGTGCGGCCGGGGCCGTACATCTGCGCCGAGTGGGACAACGGCGGTCTGCCGGCCTGGCTGACCGGTGCCCCCGGCATGCGGCTGCGTACGTCCCACGGCCCCTTCCTCGAAGCGGTCGACCGCTGGTTCGACGAGCTGATCCCCCGCGTCGCGGACCTCCAGGCCGGCCGGAGCGGACCGGTCGTGGCCGTGCAGATCGAGAACGAGTACGGCAGCTACGGCGACGACCGCTCCTACGTCCGCCACATCCGCGACGCCCTCGTCGCCCGCGGCATCACCGAACTGCTCTACACCGCGGACGGCCCCACCCCGCTGATGCAGGACGGCGGAGCCCTCCCCGGCGAACTGGCCGCGGCGACCTTCGGCTCCCGCCCCGCCGAGGCAGCGGCCCTGCTGCGCTCGCGACGCGGCGGGGAGCCGTTCCTGTGCGCCGAGTTCTGGAACGGCTGGTTCGACCACTGGGGCGAGAAGCACCACGTCCGTTCGCCGGCGAGCGCCGCCGAGGACCTCGGCGGCATCCTCGACGAGGGTGGCTCCGTGAGCCTCTACATGGCGCACGGCGGCACCAACTTCGGTCTGTGGGCGGGCGCCAACCACGACGGTCATGTCATCCAGCCGACCGTCACCAGCTACGACTCGGACGCCCCCATCGCCGAGAACGGCGCCCTGACCCCGAAGTTCTTCGCCCTGCGGGACAGGCTGACCGCACTCGACGGCGCCGCGGCCCGGCGACCGCTGCCGGCCGACCCACCGCTGCTGGCCCCCCGTGACCTACCGGTCACCGGGCGGGCCGCACTGCTCGGCGCCTTGCGCGCGGCGGCCCGGCCGGTGAGCGCACCGCTGCCGCTGAGCTTCGAGGAACTGTCCCTGGCCTCCGGCCTGGTGCTCTACGAGGCCGAGCCGCTGCTGCCCCCGGGGGAGCACGAGGTGACCGTCACGGGTCTGCACGACCGGGCCCAGGTGTTCGTCGACGACGCCCCCGTCGCCGTACTGGACCGCGAGAGCGCCTCGTTCACCGTCTGCGGTACCGGAGCGCGGGTCCGGCTGGCGCTGCTGGTGGAGAACCAGGGGCGGATCAACTACGGTCCGCTGCTCGGCCAGGGCAAGGGCATCCTCGGCGGCGTGCGGGTGGAGCGGCGGCTGGTGCACGGCTGGACGATGCGTCCGCTGCCGCTCGACACCTGGACGCCGCGGGAGACGGCACGCGCCGCGGCGGCGGCCCCGGCCCCGTCGGACGGCCGGGCCGGGTTCGCCACCGCGGTCCTGTCCGTGGCAGAGCCCGCGGACACCTTCGTCGCCCTGCCCGGGTTCGGCAAGGGCTTCCTCTGGGTCAACGGCACCTTGCTGGGCCGCTACTGGGAGATCGGACCGCAGACCACGCTCTACCTGCCCGGCCCGCTCCTGCGCCCGGGCGACAACACCCTGACCGTGCTGGAACTCGAACGCCTCGGCGAGCGCGTCGTCCTGCACGACCGCCCCGACCTCGGGCCGGCGGAGGAGTACGTGGAGACCTTCGACTGAAGACGTGGTCGAGTATGTTATCGATGCCAAGGGTCGGATCGCTCCTCGCTGGACTCCGGGACGGGGCCATCACCCCCGACGGCGGCCCGGAGCCGCGTTCTCGTGGAGAGGCGAGCGATGTCACCGCACACGCCGGCGGCCGACCGGACGCCCGTGACCGGGCGGACGGCCGACGACGACACCCGGCAGCCCGGCATGGCCGACGTGGCGCGGCTCGCCGGGGTCTCCGCCCAGACGGTGTCCCGTGCCCTGGCCGGTCATCCCCACGTCCGGCAGAGCACCCGCGCGAAGGTGCTCGCCGCGGTCGAGGAACTCGGCTACCGCAGGAACAACGCGGCACGGATGCTGTCGTCGGGCCGCAGCCGGACGATCGGCGTCGTCACCCTGCGGACCACCTTCTACTCCCGCGCGAACCTTCTCTTCGGCATCGAGGCCGCGGCACGCGAGGCCGGGTACGCGGTCAGTACCGCCACCTCGGCGTCCCTGGACACCGCGGCCATCGAGGACGCGCTGTCCCGGCTCGCGGAGCAGGACGTCGAGGGGGTCGTCCTCTCGGTGCCGCTGGTGCACGTGAGCCCGGGGATCGAGCGGCTCACCCGCTCGGTGCCGACCGTCACCGTCGACGGGTCGAGGACAGCGGCCACCGAGATCGTCGCCGTCGACCAGACCCTGGCGGCACGCCTGGCGACCCGGCACCTGATCGAACTGGGCCACGAGACGGTCTGGCACGTGGCGGGCCCCCGGGAATGGCTCGACGCGGCCGGTCGCCGCACCGGCTGGCGCGACACCCTGGAGGAGGCGGGACGGTCCGTGCCACCGGTGCTGGAGGGCGACTGGACGCCCGCCTCCGGGTATCGCAACGGGCTGGTGCTGGGCAGGATCCCCGACGTCACCGCGGTGTTCGTGGCCAGTGACGAGATGGCCTTCGGCGTGATCCGGGCGCTGCACGAGACCGGCCGCAGGGTGCCGCGGGACATCTCCGTCGTCGGAGTGGACGACATCGCGCTCGCCGAGTACTGCTCGCCCTCACTGACCACGGTGGCCCAGCCCTTCGCCGAGATGGGTGCCCTCGCGGTCGCCCGCCTGCTGCGGCACATCGCCGACCCGGACGCGGCACCGGAGCCCGCCTCCGTCGAGCCCGTACTGGTCGTGCGCGCCAGTACGGCACCGGTCGAGGGCCCGGCTCAGGGCCCTGCGAAACGGCGGTCCTGAGCCGACGGCACGCGGACCGTTCAGGCCCGGTGGGAGGTGCGGGAGGCCGGTGCAGGGGTGGGCAGGGGGCTGGTCGCCGCCCGGGTGACGTCGCCGACCAGTTCGACCACGTCCGGGCCGTAGGCCTGTGAGTTGACCACCTTGAGCAGCAGCACGAAGGAGTTGCTGCCGTGCTTGCGGGCCAGTTTCTCGTGGTGCCGGGCGAGGTAGCGGGTGGCGGCCTGGTTGGTGATCGCACGCTGGCCGCAGAACAGGAACGCGGGCCGGGCCTCGCGCCGGTCCCCGGCGGTCAGCCGGGCCAGCAGCACGTACTCGACCACACCCGCCTCCAGCCGGTAGCGCTCGCCGCCGATCTGGAAGGCGCCCCGGTCCGGGCCGGGTTCCGATTCGACGTTCATCCGCACCCCGGGCAGCATCGCCGCCATGTGGGCGACCATGCGCCGGTTCGAACCGGGGCCGCCCACGCAGAACTCCGTACGCTCGCCGAAGCCCTGACCGACCATGTCCTGGGTGACCACCTGGGCGTGCGCGCCGCAGTCCTTGATCAGTGCGGAGAGCTCCAGCAGCGCGAAGACGTCGAAGCGGTGGACGGCCGGTTCGGAGGCGGCCGGGTCCCGGTTGACGACGAGCAGCGACTCGGAGCCGTCCGGCAGCCCGAAGAACGCCTGCTTGCGGCGGAGCCTCCGCTTCCACAGGTAGGTACGGGCCAGCCAGCCCAGCGTGGCGCTGATGCCTGCCGCGACCACACCCAGGACGATGTTGCGTACGTCGTCAGTCATGGGCGCGCATGCTAGCGGGCGTCGGCGTACTTGTGTTCGACGGGGCGCGCCGCCCCGGCGCGACCGTGCTCGCCGTGTGCTCCTGACGCGGCCATGACGATCAACTAAGCTGCCCGAACGGCCTTTCCCTGGAGGTGCGGATGCGTCGCCCTGTCGCACGGAATCTGACGGTCCTGGCGGTCTCGGCCGCCGTGGTGGTCTCGGTGGGGGCGGCCGCGCCACCCACGCCCCGAAGCGGGCCCGCGGCCCAGAAGACCCCGGTCGCCGTCGGATACGGCGGCGCGGTCTCCAGTGTCGACCGGGACGCCTCCGCCGCCGGCATCGAGGTGCTCCGCAAGGGCGGCAACGCCGTCGACGCCGCCGTGGCCACCGCCGCCGCGCTCGGTGTCACCGAGCCGTACTCGGCCGGAGTGGGAGGCGGCGGCTACTTCGTCTACTACGACGCCAAGTCCCGCACCGTACGCACCATCGACGGCCGTGAGACCGCCCCGCTCACCGCCGACGAGAAGCTCTTCACGGAGGACGGCAAGCCGCTCGCCTTCGCCGACGCCGTCACCAGCGGTCTGGCCGTGGGCACCCCGGGCACCCCCGCGACCTGGCAGACCGCCCTGGACCGGTGGGGCAGCCGGAAGCTCTCGTCCGTGCTGAAGCCCGCCGAGCGACTTGCCCGGCAGGGCTTCACCGTCGACGAGACCTTCCGCTCCCAGACCGCCTCCAACGAGCAGCGGTTCCGCCATTTCCCGGACACCGCCGAGCTGTTCCTGCCGGGCGGCGAACTCCCGGTCGTGGGCTCGACGTTCACGAACCCGGACCTGGCGCGCACCTACCGGGAGCTGGCCCGCGAGGGTGTCGGCACGATCTACCACGGCGACATCGGCGAGGACATCGTCGACACCGTCAACAAGCCGCCCGTCGACCCGGACTCCGGCTGGAACGCCCGCCCCGGCGACCTGTCCGCCAAGGACCTCGCCGCCTACGAGGCCAGGCTCCAGGCGCCGACCAAGACCTCCTACCGCGGCCTGGACGTCTACTCCATCGCCCCCTCCTCCTCCGGCGGCACCACGGTCGGCGAGGCCCTCAACATCCTGGAGCGCACCGACCTCTCCGCCGCGGACAAGGCCGGTTACCTGCACCGCTACATCGAGGCCAGCCGCATCGCCTTCGCCGACCGCGGACGCTGGGTGGGCGACCCCGCCTTCGAGGACGTACCGACGAAGGAGCTGCTGTCGCAGCGGTACGCCGACTCGCGGGCGTGCCTGATCAAGGACGACGCGGTGCTCACCAGCCCCCTCGCCCCCGGCGACCCGAGGCACCCCGGCTCCTGCGCGGGCAGCGGCACGGCCGCGCCGACGATGTACGAGGGCGAGAACACCACGCACCTCACGGTGGCCGACAAGTGGGGCAACGTCGTCGCCTACACGCTCACCATCGAGCAGACCGGCGGCAGCGGCATCACCGTGCCGGGGCGCGGCTTCCTGCTCAACAACGAGCTGACGGACTTCTCCTTCGCCCCGGCCAACCCGGCCGTCCACGACCCCAACCTGCCCGGGCCCGGCAAGCGCCCGCGTTCCTCGATCGCCCCGACGATCGTCCTGGACCGGCACCACAAGCCGGTGGTGGCCCTCGGTTCGCCAGGCGGCGCCACCATCATCACCACCGTGCTCCAGACCCTCACCGGTTTCCTCGACCGCGGGCTCCCGCTCGTCGACGCGATCGCCGCTCCGCGCGCCAGCCAGCGCAACGCCGCCCAGACCGAGTTGGAACCCGGCCTCTACGACAGCGGCCTGCGGGCGGAACTGGAGGCCCTCGGGCACTCCTTCAAGCCGAACCCCGAGATCGGCGCCGCGACCGCCGTGCAGCGGCTGGCCAACGGCACGTGGCTGGCCGCGGCCGAGAAGGTACGGCGCGGCGGCGGCTCGGCGATGGTCGTCGAGCCGGTGCGGGGGAGGTAGTCAGAGTTCGGGGACGGGCCGCTCGGGCGTGCGGAACGCCAGGCGCCCGTCCTCGACGTCGACCGTCAACCGGCCGCCCTCCGCGACCCGCCCGTCGAGCAGCAGCCGCGAGAGCTCGTTGTCCACCTCGCGCTGGATGGTGCGGCGCAGCGGGCGGGCGCCGTACTCGGGCTGGTAGCCGCGCTCGGCGAGCCAGTCCACGGCCGCGTCGGTGAAGTCGACGGTGATGCCCTGCGCGCGCACCATGCGGCGGGTCTGCTCCAGGAGCAGGTTGGTGATCTGCCGCAGCTGCTCGCCGCTGAGCTGGCGGAAGACCACGATCTCGTCGACGCGGTTGAGGAACTCGGGCCGGAAGTGCTCGCGCAGCGGGCGCAGCACCTGTTCGCGCCGGGCCTCCTCGTCCGCCTCCGCGCCGCCCGCGCCGAAACCGATTCCGGCGCCGCGCCGGGTGATCACGTCGGAGCCCAGGTTGCTGGTCATCACGACGACCGTGTTGGAGAAGTCGACCGTCCGGCCCTGCGAGTCGGTCAGCCGCCCGTCGTCCAGGACCTGGAGCAGGATGTTGAAGACGTCCGGGTGCGCCTTCTCCACCTCGTCGAGCAGCAGCAGCGAGTACGGGTGCCGGCGCACCACCTCGGTGAGCTGACCGGCCTCCTCGTGCCCGACGTAGCCGGGCGGGGCGCCGACCAGGCGGCTGACCGTGTGGCGCTCCTGGTACTCGCTCATGTCGAGGCGCACCATCCGGTCCTCGCTGCCGAACAGCGCCTCGGCCAGTGCCCGGGCCAGCTCGGTCTTGCCGACGCCGGTCGGGCCGAGGAAGAGGAAGCTGCCGATGGGCCGGTCGGGACCGGACAGCCCGGCGCGCGAGCGCAGCACGGCGTCGGAGACGACCCGTACGGCCTCGTTCTGCCCGACCACCCGCTCGTGCAGGTGGGACTCCAGGCCCAGCAGGCGGTCCTTCTCCTCCTGGGTGAGGCTGCTGACCGGGATGCCGGTCTGCCGGGAGACCACCTCGGCGATGGACTCGGTGCCGACGACCAGGTTCAGACCCTCGTCGGCCTCGCCGTCGCCGGTGGCCTCCGTGATCCGCTGCTTCAGCTCGACGATCCGGTCCCGCAGCCGGGTCGCCTGCTCGTACTGCTCGTCCGCGACCGCCTGGTCCTTGTCCCGGACCAGCTGGTCGACCTCGCGTTCCAGGGCGCGCACGTCGGTGCCCTTGGTGCGCGACTGGAGCCGGACCCGGGCTCCCGCCTGGTCGATCAGGTCGATGGCCTTGTCGGGCAGCCGCCGGTCGGTGAGGTAGCGGTCGGACATCTCCACGGCCGCGACCAGCGCCTCGTCGGTGTAGCGGACCTGGTGGTGGGCCTCGTAGCGGTCGCGCAGTCCGCGCAGGATCTCGATCGCGTCGGCGGTGGTGGGCTCCGGCACCAGGATCGGCTGGAAGCGGCGGGCGAGGGCCGCGTCCTTCTCGATCCTGCGGTACTCCTCCAGCGTGGTGGCGCCCACGATGTGCAGCTCGCCGCGGGCCAGGGCGGGCTTGAGGATGTTCCCGGCGTCCATCGACCCGCTCTCGCCGCCCCCGCCGGCGCCGACGACGGTGTGCAGCTCGTCGATGAAGATGATCAGTTCGTCGGAGTGGGCGCGGATCTCGCCCACGATGTTGTTCATCCGCTCCTCGAAGTCGCCCCGGTAGCGGGTGCCCGCGACCACGCCGGTCAGGTCCAGGGCGACCACCCGGCGCCCGATCAGCACGTCGGGCACGTCGCCGTCGGTGATGCGCTGCGCCAGGCCCTCCACGATCGCGGTCTTGCCGACACCGGCGTCACCGATCAGGACGGGGTTGTTCTTGCCGCGCCGGGAGAGCACCTCGACGGTCTGCTCGATCTCCTCCTCACGTCCGATCACCGGGTCGATCCGGCCCTGCTGGGCCAGATCGGTGAGGTCGCGGCCGTACTTGTCCAGGGTGGGTGTGTTCGTGCTCCGGGCGCTCTCGGGACGGCCCTTCGCGGCCTCCGGCGTCTCGGTGGGGAGGTTCGAGGGCGCGAACCGGGCCGCGTTCAGGATGTGCCCGGCGGCCGAGTCCGGATTGGCGGCCAGGGCGCTGAGTACGTGCTCCGGGCCGATGTACCCGGTGCCGGTGGAGCGGGCCAGCTCGTGCGCGTCGAGCAGGGCGCGCTTGACGGCGGGGGTGAGGGAGAGCGACGTGGGCGGCGGGACCTCGCCCGGGGGGTGCTGCACCGGGCCGGTCCGCTCGTCGATCTGCGAGGCCAGCGAGTCGGGGTCGGCACCGGCCCGGCTGAGCAGCCCCCGGGTCGGCTCGGTGGCGAGCGCGGCCCGCAGCAGGTGCTCGGTGTCCAGGTCGCGGCTGCCGTGCTCGGCGGCGTACTGGGCGGCCCCGCGCACCAGCTCCCGGGCGGGCTGGCTGAGCAGTCGGCCGATGTCGATCTGCCGGGGCCTGGGCCCGCCGAAGAAGCGTGCCAGGAACTCCGCGAACGGGTCGCCCTCCGGGCCCATGTAGCCGCTGGTCATGGTGTACGGACCTCCGCTGCATCGCTGATCGACGTGCCGGGGCCGGGTAACCCGGCAGGCGTGCGGTCATGCCCAACATGACACGTTCTGTTCCGCCGGGCATGTCCGGAACCCGCACGGGAGCGGCACCCTCGCCGGAGCGGCCAGCCGCGCCGACGACCGGCCCGTCCCACGGCCCGGCTCCCGGCCCGGCTCCCGGGCCCGGATTCCGGCCGGGCCTTCGATCCGGGCCCGGTCTGCGGCCTGGCCCGGACCTGCGCTCGGGTGCGGGTGCGGGTGCGGGTGCGGGCCGTGGGTGCGGTGCCGGTCGTGGTCGCGGTTCCGGCCGGTCTGTCGATCCGGCCTCGCCCCGCGGTCCAGGCCCCGGCCCGGTTCACGGCTCGGCCTCCGGTTGGGCTCCCGGCTCGGTCCGCGGCTCGGGCTCCGGTTGGGCTCCCGGCTCGGTCCGTGGCTCGGGCTCCGGGTGGGCTCCCGGCTCGGTTCACGGCTCGGCCTCCGGTTGGGCTCCCGGCTCGGTCGGCGGCTCGGGCTTACGGCTGCCCCGGGCCCGGATTCCAACCGCGCTCCCGGGCCGGTCCCGGCCCGGCCCCCGCCCGATCCCCGTCGTGACGTCGGTCAGAGGCCGTCCCTCGATGTCAGAACGCGCGGGCCGCTCTCCGTGATCGCCACCGTGTGCTCGACGTGTGCCGCCCGGGAGCCGTCGTTCGTGCGCAGGGTCCAGCCGTCGGGGGCCGCGTGGTAGTCGTCGCGGCCGCCGGAGATCAGCATGGGCTCGATGGCGAGGACCATGCCGTGCCGCAGCGGGAGCCCGCGTCCGGGACGGCCCTCGTTGGGCACCCCCGGGTCCTCGTGCATGTGCCGGCCGATGCCGTGGCCGCCGAAGTCCTCCATGATCCCGTAGCCGGCCGACCGGCACACCGTGCCGATGGCGTGGGCGATGTCGCCGATGCGGTTGCCGACGACGGCCGCGCCGATGCCCGCCTCCAGGGCCCGCTCCGCGGTCTCGATCAGTGCGAGGTCGGCCGGGTGCGGGGTGCCCACCACGAAGCTGAGCGCGGAGTCGCCCGCCCAGCCGTCCAGGAGGGCCCCGCAGTCGATGGAGACCAGGTCCCCGTCGCGCAGCCGGTAGCCGTCCGGGATGCCGTGCACGATCGCGTCGTTGACCGAGGCGCAGATGACGCCGGGGAAGGGCGTCGGAGCGAAGGAGGGCCGGTAGCCGAGGAACGGCGAGCCCGCGCCCGCCTCCCGCAGCACCTCGTGCGCCACCGCGTCCAGATCCAGCAGGGACACGCCCACGTCCGCGGCCTGCCGTACGGCGGTCAGGGCGCGCGCGACGACCTGTCCGGCCGCGTGCATGGCGTCGATCGATGTGTCCGTCTTCAGTTCCACCATGTCAATTACTATACCGGTATTTTAATTGGAGACCGCACGTGGCGGCGCTGGACCGGCCGGGGGAGGGGGCGGTACGGGAAGCCGGTATTAGAATGACGCCATGGTACGGACCCCTCTGACCCCCGAAGAGCGCGAGCGCGGCGAGCAGCTCGGGCGTCTGCTCCGCGCGGCCCGCGGCGAGCGGAGCATGACCGCGGTCGCCGCCCAGGCCGGCGTCTCCGCCGAGACCCTGCGCAAGATCGAGACCGGCCGGGCGCCCACCCCGGCGTTCTTCACGGTGGCCGCGTTGGCCGGCGCCCTGGGACTGTCCATGGACGAGCTGGTGGGCAGGTGCGCGCCCGCGCCGGTCTGACGCGGCGGCACGCACCGCGGCACTCACCCACAGGAGTGCGAAACACGATCGACACCGCGCCTTGACGACGATGGTCTTGGCAAGCCCCCGCGGCCAGGCTTACGTTCGTCCCCCTACGGCCTGCTCTACGGGCGTAGAGGCTCTGACGTCGTGTCGAAGGAGCAGCTCATGGCCAACGTCGTACGTGCCGCTCTCGTCCAGGCCACCTGGACCGGCGACACCGAGTCCATGGTGGCGAAACACGAGGAGCACGCCCGCGAGGCCGCCCGGCGGGGCGCCGAGGTCATCGGGTTCCAAGAGGTGTTCAACGCCCCCTACTTCTGCCAGGTCCAGGACCCCGCGCACTACCGCTGGGCCGAGCCGGTGCCCGACGGCCCCACCGTCCGCCGCATGCAGGCCCTCGCCCGCGAGACCGGCATGGTGATCGTCGTCCCCGTCTTCGAGGTCGAGCAGTCCGGCTTCTACTACAACACCGCGGCCGTGATCGACGCCGACGGCACCGTCCTCGGCACCTACCGCAAGCACCACATCCCGCAGGTCAAGGGCTTCTGGGAGAAGTTCTACTTCCGGCCCGGCAATCTCGGCTGGCCGGTCTTCGACACCGCCGTCGGCAAGGTCGGCGTCTACATCTGCTACGACCGCCACTTCCCCGAGGGCTGGCGCCAGCTCGGCCTCGGCGGCGCCCAGCTCGTGTACAACCCCTCGGCCACCCACCGCGGCCTCTCCGCCCACCTGTGGCAGCTCGAACAGCCCGCCGCGGCCGTCGCCAACGAGTACTTCGTCGCCGCCATCAACCGGGTCGGCGTCGAGGAGTACGGGGACAACGACTTCTACGGCACCTCGTACTTCGTGGACCCGCGCGGCCGGTTCGTCGGCGACGTCGCCAGTGACAGCAAGGAGGAACTCGTCGTCCGCGACCTGGACTTCGACCTCATCGAGGAGGTCCGGCAGCAGTGGGCCTTCTACCGCGACCGCCGCCCCGACGCCTACGAGGGGCTGGTGCGGCCGTGACCCCCGACCTCTTCGCCCGCCACCGCGCCGTCCTGCCCGACTGGCTCGCCCTCTACTACGAGGACCCGCTGGAGATCACCCACGGCGACGGCCGGCACGTCTGGGACGCCGAGGGAAACAAGTACCTCGACTTCTTCGGCGGCATCCTCACCACGATGACCGCGCACGCCCTGCCCGAGGTCACCAAGGCCGTCGCCGAGCAGGCCGGCCGGATCGTCCACTCCTCGACCCTCTACCTCAACCGCCCGATGGTCGAACTCGCCGAGCGCGTCGCCCAGTTGTCCGGCATCCCCGACGCCCGCGTCTTCTTCACCACCTCCGGCACCGAGGCCAACGACACCGCCCTGCTGCTCGCCACCGCCCACCGGCGCAGCAACACCGTCCTGGCGATGCGCAACAGCTACCACGGCCGCTCCTTCAGCGCCGTCGGCATCACCGGCAACCGGGGCTGGTCCCCGACCTCCCTCTCCCCGCTCCAGACCCTCTACGTCCACGGCGGCGTCCGCACCCGCGGCCCCTACGCCGACCTGGACGACCGGGACTTCATCGACGCCTGCGTCGCCGACCTCAAGGACCTGCTCGGCCACACCCGCGCCCCGGCCGCACTGATCGCCGAACCCGTCCAGGGGGTCGGTGGCTTCACCTCCCCGCCGGACGGCCTGTACGCCGCCTTCCGCGAGGTGCTGCACGAACACGGCATCCTGTGGATCGCCGACGAGGTGCAGACCGGCTGGGGCCGCACCGGCGAGCACTTCTGGGGCTGGCAGGCGCACGCGCGGAGCGGCCCGCCGGACATCGTCACCTTCGCCAAGGGCATCGGCAACGGCATGTCCGTCGGCGGCGTCATCGCCCGCGCCGAGATCATGAACTGCCTGGACGCCAACAGCATCTCCACCTTCGGCGGCACCCAGGTCACCATGGCCGCGGGCCTCGCCAACCTCACTTACCTCCTGGAGCACGACCTCCAGGGCAACGCGCGGCGCGTCGGCGGACTGCTCATCGAGCGGCTGCGCGCCGCCGCCGCCCAGGTGCCGCACGTGCGCGAGGTGCGCGGGCGCGGGCTGATGATCGGCGTCGAGCTGACCCGGCCGGGCACCGACGAGGCCGCCCCCGAGGCGGCGGCCACCGTGCTGGAGGAGGCCCGCGCCGGCGGGCTGCTCGTCGGCAAGGGCGGCGGCCACGGCACCAGCGTGCTGCGCGTCGCGCCGCCGATGTCCCTCACCGTCGCGGAGGCCGAGGAGGGCGCCGCCATCCTCGAACGCGCCCTGCGGAGCATCTGAGAGAGCCGCGTTCCGCGTCCCGGGCCCAGGAGGCGCCGCCATGACCACCACCCCCGAGACCCCGGCACAGCAGCCCCGGGAGCCATGGGAGCCGGCCCTGTCGGTCCGTCAGGTGCTCGGCCTCGAACGGGTGCGGGCCGGACAGCCCGAGGTGGTGGCCGGCGCACACCGGCTCGACCGGCCGGTGCGGTGGGTGCACGTCGCCGAGGCCGCCGACGTCGGCGTGATGCTCAGCGGCGGCGAGATGGTCCAGACCACGGGTGTGCTCCTCGCCGGTGACGAGGACAAGCAGGGCGAGTACGTGCGCTCCCTGGACCGGGCCGAGGCCGCCGCCGTCGTGCTCGGCCTCGGCCGCGCCTTCCCCGCCCCGCCCGCCGTGATGCGCCGGGCCGCCGAGCGCTGCGGGCTGCCCATGGTCGTCCTGCACCGGCCCTTCCCCTTCGCCGAACTGACCGAGGAGGTGCAGTCCCGGCTGCTGCGGCGCAAGTTCGCCGCCGTCAGCCTCTCCGAGGCGGTCCGCACCGAACTGACCGGCCTGATCACCGCCGGTGCCCCCGTGCAGCGCCTGCTCGACGAGGTGGCCCGGCACGCCGGCTGCCCGGTCGTCGTCACCAACCTCGCCCACCGCGTCCTCGGCACGGCGGGGGAGAGGGCGGCCGTCGACGACGTACTGCGGGACTGGGAACGCATCGCCCGCCAGGCCGGTGCCGGGTCCGCCGACGGCTGGGTCCGTGCCGAGCTGAGCTGTCGCGGGGAGCGCTGGGGCCGGCTGGTGCTGTGCGGCTACGGAGGTGACCGGGCCGCCGGACGGCTGCTCGCCGACCGGGCCGCCGAGGCCCTCGTCCTGCACCGCATGCTCGCCGGGGACGGCACCCGCACGGGCGCTTCCGCGGGCTCCTGGGACACCTGGGAGGAGCAGTCCGCGCGGAGCCTGCTGACCGACCTGGTCAGCGGGGCGGTGCCCGCGCGGCACCTGCTGCCCCGGGCGCGTGCCGCGGGCCTGCCGGTCAACCGGCGCGTCTTCGTCCCCCTCGTCGTCCGCGAGCGGGACCCCGCCCGCCCCGCCCGGGTGCTGCGGCGGCTCGGACTGCCGGGCATCGCCGCCCAGCTCGCCGACGACCGCGTGGCCGTCCTGCTCAGCCTCGCCCCCGACCAGGACGCCCGGGCCCTGACCGCCCACTTCGCGACCCGGCTGCGGGCGCAGCCGGACACCGCCCACGCCGTGGTCGCGGCCGCCGAAGCCCGCGCCGACTGGGCGGACGTACCGGCGGGTCTGCGCGAGGCCCGGCACGTCGCCGACGCCGTCGCCGACTCCGCGACCGCTGGCAGTTCTACCGCGACCGGGCGCCGGGCGCGTACTCCCCGCTGACCGCGCCCTGAGCCACCGGGGCGCCCGCGCCCCCGACAGGAGGGAACAGCAGCATGAGCAGCCGTACCGTCATCCGCGGTGGCCTCGTCGTCACCGCGTCCGACGAGATCCACGCCGACGTCCTGATCGAGGACGGCCGCGTCGCCGCCCTCGCCGCGACCGGCACCCCGGCGGCCGAGGCGTTCACGGCCGAGCGGGTGATGGACGCGAGCGGCAAGTACGTCATCCCGGGCGGCGTCGACGGGCACACCCACATGGAGATGCCGTTCGGCGGCACCTACGCCGCCGACACCTTCGAGACCGGCACCCGCGCCGCCGCCTGGGGCGGCACCACCACCATCGTCGACTTCGCCATCCAGGGCGTCGGACACTCCCTGCGCTCCGGACTGGACGCCTGGCACGCCAAGGCCGAGGGCAACTGCGCCATCGACTACGCCTTCCACATGATCGTCTCCGACGTCAACGAGAAGACGCTCAAGGAGATGGACCTGCTGGTGGAGGAGGGGGTGACCTCCTTCAAGCAGTTCATGGCGTACCCCGGCGTCTTCTACTCCGACGACGGCCAGATCCTGCGTGCCATGCAGCGCGCCGCCGAGAACGGCGGCCTGATCATGATGCACGCCGAGAACGGCATCGCCATCGACGTCCTGGTCGAGCAGGCCCTCGCCCGCGGCGAGACCGACCCGCGCTTCCACGGCGAGGTCCGCAAGGCCCTCCTGGAGGCCGAGGCCACCCACCGCGCCATCCGGCTCGCGCAGGTGGCGGGGGCACCGCTGTACGTCGTGCACGTCTCGGCGACGGAGGCGGTCGCCGAGCTGACCCGGGCCCGCGACGAGGGCCTGCCCGTCTTCGGCGAGACCTGCCCGCAGTACCTGTTCCTGTCCACCGACCATCTCGCCGAGCCCGGCTTCGAGGGCGCCAAGTACGTGTGCAGTACGCCGCTCAGGCCCAAGGAGCACCAGGCGGCGCTGTGGCGGGGGCTGCGGACCAACGACCTCCAGGTGGTCTCCACCGACCACTGCCCCTTCTGCTTCACCGGCCAGAAGGAGCTGGGCCGGGGCGACTTCTCCAAGATCCCCAACGGCATGCCCGGCGTCGAGAACCGCATGGACCTGCTCCACCAGGCCGTCGTGGACGGCCACATCAGCCGCCGCCGCTGGATCGAGATCGCCTGCGCCACCCCGGCCCGGATGTTCGGCCTGTACCCGAAGAAGGGCACCATCGCGCCCGGCGCGGACGCCGACATCGTCGTCTACGACCCGCACGCCGAGCAGGTCGTCTCCGCCCGGACCCACCACATGAACGTCGACTACTCGGCGTACGAGGGCCGGCGGATCACCGGCCGCGTGGAGAGCGTGCTCTCGCGCGGCGAACCGGTCGTCACCGAGCGGGAGTACACCGGGCGCAAGGGCCACGGCGTCTACACCCCGCGCGCCACCTGTCAGTACCTGAACTAGGAGCGGTGCCCATGGACTTCGGACTCGTCCTGCAGACCGACCCGCCGGCCTCCCGCGTCGTGGACCTGATGAAGCGGGCCGAGCGCAACGGCTTCAGCCACGGCTGGACCTTCGACTCCGCCGTGCTCTGGCAGGAGCCGTTCGTGATCCACAGCCAGGTCCTGGCCCACACCAGCACACTGAAGATCGGCCCGATGGTCACCAACCCGGGCACCCGCACCTGGGAGGTGACCGCCTCCACCTTCGCCACCCTCAACGACATGTTCGGCAACCGCACCGTCTGCGGCATCGGCCGCGGCGACTCCGCCATGCGGGTCGCCGGGCGCAGGCCCAACACCCTCGCCCGCATGAGCGATGCGATCAGGGTGATCCGCGCGCTGGGCAGGGGAGAGGAGGCCGACCTCGGCGGCGGCACCGTCGTCCGGTTCCCCTGGATCAAACCAGGGGCCGAAGTCCCGGTGTGGATGGCCGCCTACGGTCCCAAAGCCCTGAAGATGACCGGCGAGGAGGCCGACGGCTTCATCCTCCAGCTCGCCGACCTCTACCTCACCGAGTACATGGTCAAGGCCGTCCGCGACGCCGCCGAGGCCGCCGGACGCGACCCGTCGGAGGTGACGGTCTGTGTCGCCGCCCCTGCCTACGTCACCGCCGACTCCTCGCCCGGGGCCCTCGCCCACGCACGCGAGCAGTGCCGCTGGTTCGGCGGCATGGTCGGCAACCACGTGGCCGACCTGGTTGCCAAGTACGGCGCCCACACCGGAGCCGTACCGGAGGAACTGACCGACTACGTCAAGGCCCGCGAGGGCTACGACTACGCCCACCACGGGCGCAGCGGCAACCCCGACACCCGGTTCGTGCCGGACGAGATCGTCGACCGGTTCTGCCTGATCGGACCGGTCGAGAAGCACATCGAGAAGCTGACCGCCCTGCGTGCCCTCGGCGTCGACCAGTTCGCGCTCTACGACATGCACGACGCGCAGGAAGCCGTGATCGACGCCTACGGCACGGAGGTCATCCCGGTCGTCAACGCCTGACCCGTCCCCGCCCGCCCCGCGTTCGGGGGCGGGCACCAGGGCGCACCCGCGCACCCCCCTCGGCACCGCCCGCACGGCCTCTCCCGTCCCACCGCATGATTGGCCTGCCCATGACCGACACCGCGCCCACCGCCATACCGCCGTCCGCCCAAGTCACCCTCCCCGACGGGCGCGTGGAGCTCACCCCGGGCTCCCCGCCGCCGAGCGGCCCCTACGCCAACGAGGACCTGCTGCCGGTCCCCGTCGCGGGGCGCACCTGGACCACGTACAACTTCTCCGCCCTGTGGGTCGGCATGGCCCACAACACCGCCTCCTGGACCCTCGCCTCCGGTCTCATCGCGGTCGGCATGGACTGGAAGCAGGCGGTGCTCACCATCGCCCTGGCCAACCTGATCGTGCTCGCCCCGATGCTGCTCACCGGGCACGCCGGGCCGAAGTACGGCATCCCCTTCCCGGTGTTCGCCCGCGCCTCCTTCGGCATCCGGGGCGCCAACCTGCCCGCGGTCGTACGGGCGTTGGTGGCGTGCGGCTGGTTCGGCATCCAGACCTGGATCGGCGGCGAGGCGATCTACCTCCTGGCCGGCAAGCTGATCGGCGAGGGCTGGACCGGCGCCGCGACGGTCGGCGGCCACGCCTGGACCATGTGGCTGTCGTTCGCGCTCTTCTGGGTGCTCCAGGTCGCCATCATCCACCGGGGCATGGAGACCATCCGCCGCTTCGAGAACTGGGCGGCGCCCTTCGTCCTCGTCGGTGCCTTCGTGATGCTGTGGTGGATGGCCGACAAGGCGGGCGGCCTCGGCCCGCTCTTCGACCAGCCGTCGAAGCTGGGCTGGGGCGGCGACTTCTGGAAGCTGTTCTGGCCCTCCCTGATGGGCATGATCGGCTTCTGGTCCACGCTGTCCCTCAACATCCCGGACTTCACCCGCTACGGGAAGAGCCAGAAGGCCCAGACCCGGGGACAGGCCCTCGGTCTGCCGACGACGATGACCCTGTTCGCCTTCCTCTCCGTGATGGTGACGTCCGGCTCGCAGGCCGTGTACGGCGAGCCGATCTGGGACCCGGTACAGCTGGCCGCGAAGACCGACAACGTGGTGGGCCTGCTCTTCGCCCTGGTGACCGTCCTGGTGGCGACCCTGTCCGTGAACATCGCGGCCAACCTGGTCTCACCGGCCTTCGACTTCTCCAACGTCGCACCGCGCAGGGTGAGTTTCCGGACGGGCGCGCTCATCACCAGCGTCCTGGCGGTCCTGATCTTCCCCTGGAAGCTGTACTCGGACCCGCAGGGATACATCTTCACCTGGCTCGGCCTGGTCGGCGGGCTCCTCGGCACGGTGGCCGGCATCCTCGTCGCCGACTACTGGATCCTGCGCCGCGCCCGGCTGCACCTCGCCGACCTCTACCGCCGGGGCGGACGCTACTGGTACGGCCGAGGCTGGAACTGGCGGGCCGTGCTCGCCTTCGCCGTCGGCGGGGTCCTGGCCATCGGCGGCGCCGACTTCCACCCCGTGGTCGACGGCCGCCCCGTACCGTTCCTCGAACCACTGGCCGACTACGGCTGGGCGGTGGGCCTGGGCACGTCCATGGTCCTCTACCTCGCCCTGATGCTGCTGCCCGCGACCCGGCCGGGGACCGGGACCACCGGCCCCACCGCGCGGCCCTAGCCGCCCCGCAAGGCGGCCACGGCCTCCTTGGCCGCCTTGATGGCGCCCTTGTTGATCTCGTTCGTGCCGGGGGCCTTCTTCGACTCGAAGTCGCTGCCGTTGTACGTGATCGTCACCAGGGCGTTGGCGGCGCGGACCAGTACGGTGCCCTCGCGGGTCTGCTGCTTGTCCTCGGTGGTGAGGTTCACGACCGAGTAGGCGCTGTCACCGAGGCCCGGGACGGCGCCGCCGCCGCTGCGGTCGGCGACCCGTTCCTTGTACGACTTGAGCGCCGCCTCGTCCGTCTGCATCACCTCGAAGGAGACGTCGAGCCAGCGGTAGTCGTAGCCCTTGAGCGCGTTCCAGGAACAGGTGCGGCGCACCTCGGTGTCGGTGGACGGGATCTCCTTGCCGGCCGCCTTGGCCCCCGGCACCAGCGAGGTGATCGTCTTCCCGGCCAGTGCCTCGCACGGCGCCGGAGCGGAGGCGTACGTCTTCGTCGCCGCCTCGGTCGCCGGGGCGGAGGCCGACCTGTTCGCGGTGTCGGGCGGCGCCTTGTCCTTCGCGGCCGGTGACGTGTCCGGCCCGGACGAGAGCGCCCAGCCCGCCGTGGCGAGCACGGCGACCGGCGCCAGACGGGCGGTCAGGGCGAGCGGCAGGGGAAGAGAACGCACGGCGCACTTCTCGTGGGGGACGGTGCGGAGGGTGCCCGCACTGCGGACGGGACGCCAGTGTCACACGAGTCCCCGTGGGGCGAAAGGGCGAACTCGGTGCGTGGCCGCCCGGTGACGCAGACGAACGTGCCGGGGTCCACTCACGGGGGACCACCCCGGTCATCGGGGTCCCGAAGGCGGCTCACCCCGACGGGGTGGTCGAAGCCCGCGGCATCGAGCCGACACCCGCGGCCGGTGGGAGCCCGAGATGCAGCGAGGCCCTCACGGCACCCGGGCGGTCCACTCGGCCGAGGAGAACTTGGTGCGCGCCAACTCCCGGGCCCGGGCCAGCTCCTCGTCCGTCACCTTGCCCTGGGTCAGCCCGTACCGCCAGGTGAAGGACGAGATCATCCGCTCGATCACGGCCTCGCGCGCCAGCCCGGTCTGCCGGCGCAGCGGGTCCACCCGCTTCTTCGCGGACTTCGTGCCCTTGTCGGACATCTTCTCCCGCCCGATCCGCAGCACCTCGAGCATCTTGTCCGCGTCGATGTCGTACGACATGGTCACGTGGTGCAGTACGGCGCCGGGCCCGCCCCCGGGCCCCACGACGCGCTTCTGGGCGGCGCCCGCGATCTTGCCCTGGTCGGTGGCGATGTCGTTCAGCGGCTGGTACCAGGCGCGGATGCCCATCTCGCCGAGCGCGCCGAGCACCCAGTCGTCGAGGTAGGCGTAGCTGTCCTGGAAGGAGAGGCCCTGCACCAGCGCCTCGGGCACGGACAGGGAGTAGGTGATCGTGTTGCCGGGCTCCACGAACATCGCGCCGCCGCCGGAGATGCGGCGCACCACCTCGATGCCGTGCCGGGCGGCGCCCTCGGGGTCCACCTCGTTGCGCAGGGACTGGAAACTGCCGATGATCACCGCCGGGGCGCCCCACTCCCACACCCTGAGCGTCGGCGGACGCCGGCCTGCGGCGACCTCGGCGGTCAGCACCTCGTCGAGGGCCATGTGCAGGGCGGGCGCCTCGGGACCCTCGTGGATCAGCTGCCAGTCGTAGTCCGTCCAGTCCGTGGCGTGCGCCAGCGCGCGGCGCACCGCGATGCCCACGCCCTCCGAGGTCAGCCCGTACATGACGGTGCCCTCGGGCACGGCCGCGTCGATCCGCGCGGCCAGCCCCGCCGCGTCGGTGTCGGCCGGGGCGCCCTCCAGCGCGCCGTTCACGGCGTCCAGCGCCTCGTCCGGTTCCAGGAAGAAGTCGCCCGCCACGCGCACGTGCCGCAGCACGCCGTCCTCGGCCTCCACGTCCACGACGACCAGCTTGCCGCCGGGGATCTTGTACTCACCGTGCACCGTTCCGCCTCCGTTCCGCCTCCGGGGACAACAGCGCGCCCGGCCCCAGTGTTCCCGCCCCGGCGCGCCCCGCCCGGTCGCCGACAGGCACGGTGAGCCGCACCTCGGTGCCGCCCCCGCGCGCCGCGCCGACGACGAGGTCGGCGCCGACCAGCAGGGCGCGCTCGCGCATGCCGCGGATCCCGGCTCCCTCGGCGGCCTCGTCAAAGCCGTCGAAGCCCCGGCCGTCGTCCGCACCCGCAGCTCGACGGCGTCGCCCGCCCGCGCCAGGGCGAGCACCACCAGGCGGGCGCCGGAGTGCCTGGCCGCGTTGGTGAGGCCCTCCTGGGCGACCCGGTAGAGCACCAGGTCGGCGTTGTCGCCGAGGGCCGGCAGGCCGGGGGCGATCTCGTGCCGCACGGTCAGCGAGGGCCCGGTGAACTCGTCCGCCAGCGACCGCAGCGCGCTGCTCAGACCCAGTTCCTCCAGGACGCCCGGGAGCAGGCGGCGGGCGATGCGACGGATCTCGTCCAGGCCGGCCCGGGTGGTCTCCTGCACCTGCGAGAGCTGCTCGCGCACCGGGCCGGGCGCCTGGTCCGCGACCCGCTTGAGGTCCAGCAGCACGGCGGCGAGGGTCTGCCCCACCTCGTCGTACAGCTCCTGGGCGACCCGGTGGCGTTCCGACTCCTGCGCGCTCAGCGTGCGGGCGGCGCTCAGCGCGCGTTCGGCCTCCAGCCGGTCGAGCATGGTGTTGAAGGTGGTGATCAGCGCGGCGATCTCACCGTCGCCGTCGACCTTGGCGCGCACCCGCGGGCGCAGCAGGTCGGTCGTGGTCATGGCGTGCGCGAGGCGGCGCAGCGGCCCGAGACCGATCCGCAGCAGCAGGACGTTGGCGATCAGGATCACCACCAGGCCCGCCGTGAGGATCGCTGCCTCGGTGAGCAGGACGGGCGTCGACACGGTGACCGGTCCCAGCAGCAACGCGGTCGCGGCGATCAGCACCACCGAGTTGAGCAACGAGATTCTCCAGAACAAGGACACCGCAGCAGCGTCGACGACGCGCGGCACCCGGTCCATCGGGTCCGGCACCCATTTCGTCCGTCACGCACCACCAGGGTCACGTCCACCACCGCCGTGAGGTGGCGCCGCACGGCGGTGGTGGGGGTACGGCGGTGGTGGGGGCACGCCTGGCGTGGTTTCAGCGGGAGCCCCGGGTCGCCTCCCCCTCCCGGACGGGCGACCAGAGACCCCCGCCCGCGCCACCGTCGCCGCCCCGGTCGCCGGACGCGGTCCACCCGCGGGGGCGGCCGTCCGACGTGCGCCGGAAGCCGACCGTGCAGGCCCGGGTGTACGCGCCGTTGGCCGAGGTCGCCGTCACGGTGCGGGTGGTCAGGCGAGGGCGGGAGGGACGAGACGGTGTCACTGCCTTCGGTGACCCTCACCCGCGCACCGGACGCCGACGGCACGGCGCCGACCGCGGGGATCCCCGCGTGCTCCGGCCAGTCCACCACGTACGTGCTCACCTCCGGGTCGCACGCGTCGAGCGCGCCGCCCCCCACGGTGAGCGCCGAGGCGTCGGCCGCACCGGCGTTCGTGGCGTCGGAGAAGTTGGTCACCGTGACCGACCCGTCGGCGTTCACCTCCACGTCCGGCGCCATCGCCGCCGCCAGGTTGATCCGCCGCCAGGCCGGCCCGCCCGACCCGGTGAGGTCGAGCGGGTACCCGGAGTCCGTCGCCGTCTGCTCCAGAACCCGGGCGCGCTGCTCGGCGGTGAGGTCCGGGAAGGCGGTGACCAGCAGGGCCGCCGCGTCGGACGGCACGTCGAGCGCCTGCCCGGCCTCGCCGGTCCGGGAGAACCCGTAGGTCAGGCGCCGGGTGTACAGGTCCACGTCCTGTGCGGTGCTCAGCCCGGCGTACGGGTCGCTCGCGCAGGCCGTGAAGGTGTCGCCGCGACTCTCCTCCTCGCACCGCGCGAGCAGCACGTTCTCGATCTCGGTGTGGGCCTGCCCCAGCAGCTTCGCGAAGTCGGGTTCCGCCCAGCCGGTGCGCCACGGTCGCCTTGCGCGGTGACGCGGCCGCCCATGACGCCGAGCGGGTAGTGGAACCCGAGGACGATCCGGTTTTCCCCGTACTCCGAGGTGCGCGCGAGGATCGCGTCGCGCCCACCAGCCTGCTCGCCGCCCGTCCCGAAGTCGGCCGCGCCGAGGACACCCTGGGCGTACGCGTCATCCGCGTCCTGTCCGCCCGCGGCATCCTCGTGGGCACGGTCCGCACCGCGCAGCTTCCCGCGCTGTACGCCGCCACCTCGCCGCAGGCCGAACGCGGGGCGTTCTACGCCCCCGGCGGCCCGGGCGGCTGGGCGGACCGCCCGCGCGGCAGAAGCTCTACAGCCGCCTGCGGAGCACGGACGACGCCCGTCGGATCTGGGAACGCTCCGAGGAACTGACCGGACTGCGCTGCGCTTGACGGCACCGCCGCACGTGCGCGGGCGGTCCAGCGCAGACGGCGCGTTGCGCCGGGCGCGGAGGCCTCGTCGCTGCGATCCATGTGTCACTCCGCGCGCCCTGCCCAGACGCGACACGCCGGGGAAGGATGTGCGAACCGCATGTGAGCCGGACGAATCCGCACCTCCGCCCTCGGGGCAGGTGGGTGCGTCGGGGAAGGACTCCACCTTGTTGCTGCTCATCTCTCCGGACGGTGTCGACGAGGCACTCGACTGCGCCAAGGCGGCCGAGTACCTGGACATCGTCGACGTCAAGAAGCCCGACGAGGGCTCGCTCGGCGCCAACTACCCGTGGGTCATCAGGGAGATCCGCGCGGCGGTCCCGGCGGACAAGCCGGTCTCCGCCACCGTGGGGGACGTGCCGTACAAGCCCGGCACGGTGGCCCAGGCGGCGCTCGGCGCGGCCGTCTCCGGGGCCACCTACATCAAGGTCGGCCTCTACGGGTGCGCGACACCCGAACAGGCCGTCGAGGTCATGCGCGGGGTCGTCCGGGCGGTGAAGGACCACAGGGCGGACGCCTTCGTCGTCGCGTCGGGCTACGCCGACGCCCACCGCATCGGCTGTGTCAGCCCGCTCGCGCTGCCCGACATCGCGCGCCGTTCCGGGTCCGACGCCGCCATGCTCGACACCGCGGTCAAGGACGGGACGCGGCTGTTCGACCACGTCCCGCCCGACGTGTGCGCCGAGTTCGTACGGCGCGCCCACGACGCCGGTCTCCTCGCCGCGCTGGCGGGCAGCGTCAAGGCCGGCGACCTGGGTGAACTGGCCCGTATCGAGACCGACATCGTCGGGGTGCGCGGAGCGGTCTGCGAGGGAGGGGACCGCACCACGGGCCGGATCCGGCCGCACCTGGTGGCGGCCTTCCGCGCGGAGATGGACCGGCACGTCCGGGACCACGCCGCCGCTGCCGCGCAGAGCTGACCGTGGCCGCGGCGACCGGACACGGCCCGCCCACCCCCGGCGACCGGGGCGGGGGCGGGAGCGGCTGCCTCGCCGTCGTCGATCCCTCGACCGGCGAAGCCTTCGACGAGGCTCCCGAACTGCGGCCCGAGGAACTGGACGCGGTCGTCGACCGGGCCCACGCGGCCTGGCACGGCTGGCGGGCCGACCCGGCCGCACGCAGGAAGGCGCTGCTCTTGGCGGCGGACGCCGTCGACGCGGCCGCCGCCCACCTCGCCCCGCTCCTCACCCGGGAACAGGGCAAGCCGCTGACCGAGTCGCACGCCGAGGTGGCCCGTACGGCCGCCCGGCTGCGCTACTTCGCCGAGCTGGACGCGGAGGAGCAACCCCTCACGGACGGCCGCCCCGTACGCAGCCGGCTGCGGTGGCGGCCGATCGGGCCGGTCGCCGCGATCGTCCCGTGGAACTTCCCTCTCCAACTGGCGTCGGCGAAGTTCGCGCCGGCGCTCGCCGCGGGCAACACGATGGTGCTCAAGCCCTCACCGTTCACGCCCCTGGCCACCCGGATGCTGGGGACCGTCCTCGCCGGAGCCCTGCCCGAGGACGTACTGACGATCGCCACCGGAAGGGAGCCGCTCGGCGCCCGTCTCGCCTCGCACCCCGGGATCCGCCATGTCACCTTCACCGGGTCGGCGGCCACGGGACGGGCCGTCGCCGCGGGCGCGGCGGCCTCGCTCGCGCGCGTCACCCTGGAGCTGGGAGGCAATGACGCCGCCGTCCTGCTCGACGACGTCGACGTGGAGGAGATCGCGGACCGGCTGTTCTGGGCGGCCTTCCGCAACTGCGGCCAGGTCTGCATGGCCGTCAAACGTCTCTACGCCCCCGCCCGGCTCTACGCCCGGGTGGTGGAGGCCCTCGCCCACCGGGCGAGCACGACCGCCGTCGGACCCGGGCTCGACCCGGCCTCGCGCATCGGCCCGGTCAACAACGCCCCGCAACTCGCCCGCGTCGAGCGCCGCACGGCCCGGGCCCTGGCGGACGGCGGCCGGGCCGCGGCCGGCGGACACCGCCTGGACCGGCCGGGGTACTTCTTCGCCCCGACGATCCTCGCCGACGTACCGGCCGACAGCCCCGTGGTGACCGAGGAGCAGTTCGGCCCGGTCCTGCCGGTCCTGCCGTACGACAGCCTCGACGAGGCCGTCCGGGCGGCCAACGGCACCGGCTTCGGACTGGGCGGCTCGGTGTGGGGCACCGACCTCGACCGGGCCGAGGCCGTCGCCGACCGCCTGGAGTGCGGGACGGCGTGGATCAACCACCACGCCGAACTCTCCCTCGCCCAGCCCTTCGCGGGTGCCAAGGACAGCGGCGTCGGCGTCGCGGGTGGACCGTGGGGGCTCTACGGAAACCTCAGACCGTTCGTCGTGCACCGCCCGGGGGAGGGATGAAGTGAAGTTCGGCGCGGCGGTACTGCGTGCGTACGAGGACCCGTTCACCGTCGAGGAGGTGGTGCTGGCCCGGGGACCGGCCGAGGGAGAGGTGCTGGTGCGGATCGCGGGCTGCGGGATGTGCCGGACCGACCTCGCGGTGCGGCGGTCGGCCGGCCGCTCCTCCCTGCCGGCGGTCCTGGGCCACGAGGGGTCCGGAGTCGTGGTGGAGACGGGAGGCACGGGCACCGGCCTGGACGTCGGCGACCACGTGGTGCTGAGCTTCGACTCCTGCGGGCACTGCCGCAACTGCATGGGCGCGGCCCCCGCCTACTGCGATTTTTTCGCCTCGCTCAACCTGTTCGGCGGGCGGAGGGAGCACGCCCCCCGGTTCACCGACACGACCGGGACCGCCCTGGCTCCCCGCTGGTTCGGCCAGTCCTCGTTCGCCGAGTACGCGCTGGTCCCCGCCCGCAACGCCGTCCGGGTCGATCCCGCACTGCCCCTGGAACTGCTCGGGCCGCTCGGTTGCGGATTCCTCACCGGTGCCGGTGCGGTCCTCAACTCCTTCCGCGTCGGCCCCGGTGACACCCTCGCCGTCTTCGGCGCGGGCGCGGTGGGCCTGGCCGCGGTGATGGCGGCCCACGCCGCCGGCGCGGTGACCGTGGCCGTGGACCGGCATCCCGGGCGGCTGGCCCTCGCCGAGCGGCTCCACGCCCTGCCGGTCCCCGCCACGCCGACCGGTACGTCCGACCGCGTCCTGCGGCTGACCGGCGGGGGAGCGACGTACGCGCTGGACACCACGGGGTCCGCCGGGCTGATCAACGAGGCGCTGCGGTCGCTGCGTCCCACCGGCCGGCTCGGCCTGGTGGCACGGCTGCACGGCACCCTGCCGCTGGAGGTGGGGACACTGGACCGCGGGCGCACGATCTCCCACATCTGTATGGGCGACGCCGTCCCCGGCCTGCTGATCCCCCGGCTCATCGCCCTCTGGCAGGCCGAGCGGTTCCCCTTCGACCGGCTGACCCGTACCTATCCGCTGGCCGACATCAACAAGGCCGAACGCGACTGCGAGACGGGCCGCGTCGTCAAACCCGTCCTGATCCCGGACGGCCACCGCCACTGAACACGCCGCTCACCGCCCCGCGCGAACGCGGGTCTCTCACGAACCCGAACCCATCAGGGAGAAGCATGGCCGACACGGTACCGCTCGTCACCAGTACGGAAGGCGTGGAGGGAGGTGTGGGGCTGACCGCCCTCCTGGTCGCCGCGGCGCGGGCGATCGAGACCCACCGCCCCGACAGCCTCGCCCAGGACATCTACGCCGAGCACTTCGTGCGGGCCGCTCAGGCGTCCGCGCACTGGCCGGTCCGCCTGGACCAGGCCCCGGGCGGGGACACGAGCCCGCTCTGGGGACGCTTCGCCCGCTACTTCGGACTGCGCACCCGCGTGCTCGACGACTTCCTGCTCCGCTCCGTCCGGTCCACCGGAATCCGTCAAGTGGTGCTGCTGGGAGCCGGACTGGACACGCGGGCGTTTCGGCTCGACTGGCCCGTGGACTGCGTGATCTTCGAGATCGACAGGGAGGGAGTCCTCGCGTTCAAGCACGAGGTCCTCGACACCCTGTCGGCCGAACCCAGGGCGAGGCGCGTACCGATCGGGACCGATCTGCGCGCCGACTGGGCCGGCGCGCTGACGGCGACGGGCTTCGACGCCACGGCCCCCACCGCGTGGCTGGTCGAAGGCCTGCTGTTCTACCTGCCCCACGCGGCCGAGACCGCGCTCATCGACACGGTCGACCGGCTGAGCGCGCCGGGCAGCGCCCTGGCGTACGAGGTCAAGCTCGAGAGGGACCTGATGGCGTACCGCGACAGTCCGCTGTACACCTCCACGCGCCGGCAGCTCGGCATCGACCTGCTCGACCTCTTCAGCCGGGAGCCGCGGCCCGACTCCGTGGCCCGTCTGACGGACCGGGGCTGGACCGCGTCGGTCCACACGCCCTTCGACTTCACCCACCGGCACGGGCGCGGCCCGCTGCCCGAGGAGAACGACGCCCTGGCGGGCAACCGTTGGGTGTTCGCGGACACGTATCCCGTTTCATGCATGGATCCGGCTGTTCCCCCCGTTCGTGTGTGAAGTGCCGTTGTGCATCGCCGAAGTGGCCCGGGCGCCCCGATAGTTGGACCAGCCGCCGGGACACCTCCCCGGCGCGCTGCGACGGCAAGGCTCCACCAAGGAAAGGCAGGGTGCACCATGGTGCCCACCACCGAGGCGACCAACCGCATCGAGCTGGTCTTCTCCCTCTTCGACGCCGACGGGAACGGCTACCTGGAACTCCCCGACTTCGAGCTGATGAGCACCCGCGTGGTGGCCGCCGTACCAGGCGCACCGGAGGCTGCCAAGGAGAGGCTCGCCGCCGCCTTCCGACGCTACGGCGACACGCTCCTGACCGAGCTGGACGCCAACGGTGACGGCCGTGTCAGCCCCGAGGAGTTCACCTCCGTCGTCCTCAATCCGCAGCGGTTCGACGCCGCCGTGGACGAGTTCGCCGAAGCCCTCGCCGCGATGGGCGACCCGGACGGCGACGGCTTCGTCGCCCGCGCCGAGTTCATCGCGCTGATGATCGCGATCGGCTTCGCACGACCCAACATCGAGGCCCTCTTCGACGCCTTCGGCCCGGACGGGCAGGACCGCGTGCGGGTGTCCACCTGGGCCGACGGCATCAGGGACTACTACCGCCCCGAGAAGTCCGGCATCGCCGGCGACCACCTGGTCCCGGGGGCCTGACGGACGGACCGGGCCGTCGTGCCGCTCCGGCGGCCCGGTGACAAGGGTGGCACCCGCCGGTGGCACGGATCTGCCCTGCGCCCGTCGGCGTACCCGAGCACCGAGGTCAGCTATGCGATTCACCACCCGAGCCTCCCTCCAGGGCACCTTCGGCATGGAGTTGTCCACGGAATGGGACTGACCTGCGTTGATGCCGCCGCATCAGCTGACAAGGTCGAGCTTCCCTGGGGCGGTCCTGAATCGGACAGGGTGCGGAAGAAGTTCGGCCTCGTACTGACTACGAAGTACGGGAACGCGATCGCAGCCAACACGTGGAACACCGAGATCTGGAAGCCTGCCCTGGCCAGGGCAGGTGTCATCCCTCCGCGTGTCAAGGGGGCGAAACCTTGGCAGTGGCAAGCGGCGCCGAAGGACGGGTTCCATGTGTCGAGGCACACGTACGCATCCCTCGTGCTGGAGGCAGGAGAGCCGGTCGTCACCCTCGCCAAGTGGTGGGGGCATTCATCGCCGACCATCACGCTCGATCACTACGCGCACTTCATGCCGGAGGCGGGGAAGGAGGGGCGCAGGGCGATCGATAGCCTGCTGGGGGAGCGGGCGGAGGAGAGGTCCGGCCCAAACTCCCCAGATTCTCCCCAGGCCCGATCCTGAGTGGAGATGCGACCGTCCGACGCGCGTAAACAGCGAGGTGAGAGCCCGTATGTTCACCACCCGCCCCACCCTCCAGGGCACCTTCGGCATGGTGTCCTCCACCCACTGGCTGGCCTCGCAGTCGGCCATGGCGGTGTTGGAGGGCGGGGGCAACGCCTACGACGCCGCCGTGGCCGGTGCCTTCGTGCTGCACGTCGTCGAACCGCACCTCAACGGACCCGCCGGAGAGGTGCCGATCCTGCTCGCGCCGGCGGGCGGCGAGGTGCGGGTGCTGTGCGGGCAGGGCGTGGCCCCGGCCGGGGCCACGGTCGCGCACTACAAAGGGCTCGGACTCGACCTGGTGCCCGGCACCGGGCCGCTCGCCGCTGCCGTGCCCGGAGCCTTCGACGCCTGGCTGCTCCTGCTGCGCGACCACGGCACCAGGTCACTGGCCGACGTGCTGAAGTACGCCATCGGCTACGCCGAGCACGGGCACGCCCCCGTGGAGCGCGTCACGGAGACCGTCGAGACCGTCCGGGAGCTGTTCGAGACGGAGTGGACCTCCTCCGCCGAGGTCTACCTGCCGGACGGCCGCCCGCCCCGCCCCGGCGAGCTGCTGCGCAACCCGGCCCTCGCCGCCACCTGGAAGCGGCTGCTGGCCGAGGCGTCCGGCGCGGCGGGCCGGCAGGCGGGCCCGCCGCGGAGCCGGGAGGTGGAGATCGACGCGGCACGCGAGATCTGGCGCTCCGGCTTCATCGCCGAGGCCCTCGTACGGCAGGCCGGGTGGTCCACCCTGGACACCAGCGGCGAACGCCACACCGGCACCCTGGCCGCCGCCGACCTCGCCGGCTGGTCCGCCCACTACGAGGCCCCGGCGACCTACGACTGGAACGGCTGGACCCTGTGCAAGGCCGGCCCCTGGAGTCAAGGCCCCGTGTTGCTCCAGCAGTTGGCGCTGCTCCCGCCCGAGCTGCCCGCCTACGCCTCCGCCGACTACGTCCATCTGCTGGTCGAGGGCTGCAAGCTGGCCATGGCCGACCGGGAGGCCTGGTACGGCGACGCGGACGGCGCGGACCGGGTGCCGCTCGACGACCTGCTGTCGCCCGGGTACAACGCGGCCCGGCGGCGACTGGTCGGCGACAAGGCGTCCTTCGAACTGCGGCCCGGCGCTCCGGGCGGGCGCACCCCGCGGCTCAGCGCGCTCGCGCTCGTCGCGGCCGTGGAGGGGGAGGGCCTCGACGCCCTCGGGGTCGGCGAGCCGACGGTCGCCAAGAGCCCGGTGTCCCCGGTGCCGGGGGAGCCGGACGTCGCCGCCGACGGCGGGACCCGCGGCGACACCTGCCACCTCGACATCGTGGACCGCTGGGGCAACATGGTCTCGGCCACGCCCAGCGGCGGCTGGCTCCAGTCCAACCCCGTCGTGCCCGAACTCGGCTTCCCGCTCGGCACCCGGCTCCAGATGACCTGGCTCCAGGAGGGCCTGCCCAACTCGCTCACGCCGGGCCGCCGCCCGCGCACCACGCTCACGCCGACCATCGCCCTGCGCGACGGGGTGCCGGTCATGGCCTTCGGCACCCCCGGCGGCGACCAGCAGGACCAGTGGCAGACGCACTTCTTCCTGGCGGTCGCGCTCCGGGCACGGGTGCGCGGCGGGCTCGACCTCCAGGGCGCCGTCGACGCCCCGAACTGGCACAACGACAGCTTCCCCGGGTCCTTCTTCCCGCGCGGCATGCGGGCGGGCTCCGTCACCGTGGAGTCCCGGATGCCGGCGGAGGTCGTGGAGGAGCTGCGGCGGCGGGGGCACGACGTGACGGTCGGCGAGGCGTGGTCGGAGGGCCGGCTGTGCGCCGTCGCCCGGGACCCGGAGACGGGCGTGCTGTCGGCGGCGGCGAACCCGCGCGGCATGCAGGGGTACGCGGTGGGCCGCTGAGACACGGTGGGCCAGTGATACGCGCTGGTCCGCTGAGACACGGTGGGCCGCTGGTACGCGGTGGCCGCTGACGCCCACCGATGCCCGCACCGGGTGTTCGTCGTGATTCCACCCGGAGTACACCACCCGGGTAGGGATTGTCAGTGGCGCGTGCTCTCATGGAGCCATGATCGAGAACAACGAAACCATCGACGAGTTTCTCGCCCGGCACATCGGCGACGTGGAGGAGGCCGTCCGCAAGGCGGCCGCGCAGGAGATCATGCCGCGCTGGCGCCGGCTCGCCGCACACGAGGTCGACCAGAAGTCCGGCCCGCACGACCTGGTGACGGACGCCGACCGGAATGCCGAGCTGTACCTCACCGAGATCCTGGCCGGCCTGCTGCCGGGCTCGGTGGTGGTCGGCGAGGAGGCGGTGCACGCCAACCCCGCGTCGTACGGGGCGATACGCGGCGAGGCACCGGTGTGGATCATCGACCCGGTCGACGGGACCCGGCAGTTCGTGCGCGGCGAGGAAGGCTTCTGCACGCTGGTCGCACTCGCCCGGCACGGCGTCGTGCACGCCTCCTGGACCTACGCCCCCGCCGACGACCGGCTCGCCACGGCCGTACGCGGCCGGGGCGCCTTCCAGGACGGCGAGCGGCTGTACGCCGGGCCGCCCGAGCCGGGCCGCGAGCTGCGGGTGGCCACGTCCCACCCGGACTACACCACGGACGAGCAGAAGCGCGACCTGCTCGCCCTGCGCACGCCGGGCGTGGCCCCCCGCCCCTGCGGCTCGGCCGGCCTGGAGTACCTGGCCGTCGCCCGCGGCGAGTCCGACGCCACCGCCTTCTCCTGGGAGGCGGCGTGGGACCACGCGGCCGGGCTCCTCCTGGTGGAGGAGGCGGGCGGCACCCACCTGACCCGCGCGGGCGAGCCCTTCCGCATCACCGGGGGCAACGAACTGCCGTTCACCGCCGCCCGGGACGCGGCCACGGCCCGCCGGGTGGTGGCCCTGCTGGCGGACGGGGCCTGATCCCCGGCGCCGTCCGGCGGTCACGCCCTCCGCGGTGAGGAACTTCCCACGAACTCCCGCGCCCGCCGGTCGAAGTCGGCGTACCGCGCCTCCCGCTCGGCGCCCGCGACCGCGTCGCCGACCAGCAGAGTGCCCGTGGCGTCGACGCGCGGGGGCGCTCCTCGGCATCGGTGAGCAGACCGACGGCCGAGTGGGCGAAGCCGCAGTAGTAGGCGATGCCCTCGCTGACCCGCGGCCCCGCCCACCCGCGACCGCGCCCGACGGCGCCCACCCGCGACCGCGCCCACCCGCGACCCCGCCCACCCGCGACCGCGCCCACCCGCGACCCCGCCCACCCGCGACCGCGCCCGACGGCGCCCACCCGCGACCGCGCGCTGTCGGACCCCGGGCATATCCTGATCCCCAGTGGCCATCGGCAGACGAAGGGGTCCGAAGGTGCCGTCGATGCTCGATGCGGTCGTAGTGGGTGCGGGGCCGAACGGACTGACCGCGGCCGTGGAGCTGGCCCGCCGCGGATTCTCGGTCGCGGTGTTCGAGGCGCAGGGCACCGTGGGCGGCGGCGCGCGCACGGAGGAGCTGACCCTGCCGGGTTTCCGGCACGACCCGTGCTCGGCCGCGCACCCGCTGGGCATCAACTCCCCGGCCTTCCGCCACCTCCCCCTGGAGCGGTACGGCCTCGAGTGGCTGCATCCCGGGCTGCCCATGGCCCACCCTTTCCTCGACGGCTCGGCCGCCGTGCTGTCCCGCTCGGTCGGCGAGACGGCCGCGTCCTTCGGAGCGCGCGACGCCGGCCCGTACCGCAGGCTGGTCGAGCGGTTCCTGCCCCGGTGGGACACCCTGGTCCGGGACTTCATGTCCCTGCCGCTCACCGGGCTGCCCCGCGACCCGGTCACCCTGGCCCGCTTCGGACTGGTCGGCCTGCCCCCCTCGACGTGGCTGATGCGCCGCTTCAGCGACGACCGTGCCAAGACCCTCTTCGCCGGGCTCGTCGCGCACGTCATGGCCCCCCTCGGCGGCTTCGCGACCGGCGCCATAGGCCTGGTCTTCGCGCTGGCCGCCCACGCCCGCGGCTGGCCCGTGGCCCGCGGCGGCTCCCAGTCCATCTCCGACGCCCTGACCGCTTACCTGAAGGACCTCGGCGGTACGGTCCACACCGACTACGAGGTCAAGCGCCTCGACGACCTGCCACCCGCGCGGGCGTACGTCTTCGACACCTCGCCCACGGCCCTGGCCCGCATCGCCGGACTGGGCAACCACTACGCGAACTACCGGTACGGCCCCGGCGTCTTCAAGGTCGACTACGCGCTGGACGGCCCCGTCCCGTGGACGGCCGAGGCACCCCGTCGCGCGGGCACCGTGCAGATCGGGGCCGACAGCGGGGAGATCGGCGCCGCCCTGGACGCCGCCTACGGCACGGACCGCGCGCCCGAGCGGCCGTTCCTCATCACCGTGCAGCCCAGCGTCGTCGACCCCGGCCGGGCCCCGGCCGGCAAGCACGTCTTCTGGGCGTACGGCCACGTCCCCAACGGCTGGACCGGGGACCTCACCGATGCCATAGAACGCCAACTGGAGCGCTTCGCCCCCGGCTTCCGCGACCGCGTACTCGCCCGTGCCACCGCCGGCCCGCCCGAGCTCGCCGTCCGCAACGCCAACTACGTCGGCGGCGACATCTCCTCCGGAGCGGTCTCCGGCCTGCAACTGCTGCTGCGGCCCAAGATCTCCCTGTTCCCCTACTCGACCCCGCACCCGGCCGTGTTCATCTGCTCCTCGGCCACCCCGCCCGGCCCCGGCGTCCACGGCATGTCGGGCCACAACGCGGCGAAGGCCGTCTGGCGGAGGCTGCGGCAGAGATGACCGACATCACCCTCGTCCAGGGCGACATCACCCGGGAGAGCGTCGACGCGATCGTCAACGCCGCCAACTCCTCCCTCCTCGGCGGAGGCGGCGTCGACGGCGCCATCCACCGGCGCGGCGGCCCCACGATCCTGGCGGAGTGCCGCAGGCTGCGCGCGGGCCACTTCGGCAAGGGCCTGCCCACCGGCCGTGCGGTCGCCACCACCGCGGGCGACCTGGACGCGCGCTGGGTGATCCACACGGTCGGCCCCGTGCACAGCACCACCGAGGACCGCTCCGGCCTCCTCGCCTCCTGCCATCGCGAATCCCTGCGCGTCGCCGACGAGTTGGGCGCCCGCACGGTGGCCTTCCCCGCCATCTCCACCGGTGTCTACCGCTGGCCGCCGGACGACGCGGCCCGCATCGCCGTCGAGACGGTACGGGCCACGCGGACCTCGGTCACCGAGGTCCGCTTCGTCCTCCTCGACGCCCGGGTGTACGAGGCCTTCGCGGCGCGGGTGGGCTGAGCGCGGCCGCCCCCCGGCACACCCAGCTGCCCGTACCCCGACCGCCCCGACGACCGGCGACCCGTTGAGCGGCTTGCGGCTTCCGGCTTCTGGCTTCCGGCTTCCGGCATCCCGTATCCCGTATGCCGTATCCGGCAGTTGGTAGTCGGCAGTCGACCGTCTCGGACGGGTGCGATACGGCTCGAACGTCACGACGGCGTGCACGCCGAAGGCGACCAGCCCCACGCCCGCAATGCCGCTCACGCAGCTGATCGGCGCGAAACCCACGACGACCCGCCCCCACCACCAACCGCCCCCACCACCACCCGCCCCGCCCCACCTGGCTTGACGCTTTATTGCAAGTAATGTGCAATAGCCTCGCATCGACAACAAGCGTGGGGGAGACATGACAGCCCGTCGGACCCGTTGGACCCGTCGGACCGATCGGAGGCTTCCGATACGGAGTGCCGCCGCCGCGGTGGCGTTCGCCGCCGGTGCCACCGCCTGTTCCGCGCCCTCGGACGGGGGAAAGGACGGCGCCGCCGAGGCGGCCGGGTCCGTCGTGATCGGGGTCGCCTCGGAGCCGGACACCCTCAGCCCGCTGCTCGGCTACGGCAAGGACGGCAACTCCAAGATCTTCGACGGGCTGCTCGGCCGTGACACCGACCTCAAACTGAAGCCGGCGCTCGCCACCGCGCTGCCGAAGGTCACCGACGGCGGCCGGACCTACACGTACACCCTGCGCGAGGGGGTGAGGTTCAGCGACGGTGAACCGCTGACGGCCGAGGACGTGGTCTTCACGTACCGCACCATCCTCGACGAGAAGACCAACAACACCGCCCGCAGCGAACTCGACGCCGTCAAGAGCGTCCGTGCGAGCGGGGACGACACCGTCGTCTTCACCCTCGGGTACCCCTACGCGCCCTTCGCCGCCCGCACCGTTCTGCCCATCGTCCCCGAGCACGTCGCGGGCGGACAGGACCCCAACACCGGCGACTTCAACACCCAGCCGGTCGGCACCGGACCGTACGTGCTCACCGACTGGAGCAAGGGCGAGAAGCTCGGCTTCAAGGCCAACCCGCACTACTGGGGCGCGCGGCCCGCGGTGAAGTCGTTCACCATGGCCGTCATCGCCGACGACAACGTACGCGCCACGCGGCTGCGCTCCGGCGACCTCGACGGCGCCGTCCTGCCGCCCAACCTCGCCGCCACCTTCCAGAAGGACGCCGGCAGACGCACGTACCGGGCCAGGTCCTACGACTTCCGGGCCGTCACCCTGCCCACCTCCGGCAAGGTCACCGGCGACCGCGCGATCCGCAGGGCCCTGGACGCCGCCGTGGACCGGCAGGCCATGGTCGACAGGATCCTCGACGGCGCGGGCCGTCCCGCCTACGGGCCGCTGCCCGTCGACGACCCCTGGTACGAGGGCGGCATCGAGCGCCCCCACGACCTCGCCGCGGCCGAGCGCATCCTGGACGAGGCCGGCTGGAAGCCCGGCTCCGGCGGCGTCCGGGCCAAGGACGGACAGCGCGCCTCCTTCACCCTGTACTACCCCTCCGGCGACAAGGTCCGCCAGGACCACGCCCTCGCCTACGCCTCCGACGCCAAGAAGACCGGCATCGAGGTCAAGGTCGAGGGCGCCACCTGGGAGGTCATCGAGCCGCGGATGAAGTCCGACGCGGTCCTCGCGGGCTTCGGCAGCGTCGGCGACCCCGACTTCGGCCTCTACACCCTGCTGCACTCCTCCCTCGCCGGCGACGGCTTCAACAACATGGCCCACTACGCCAACCCGGCCGTCGACGAGGCACTCGACGCCGGGCGCCGCGACCAAGACCCGCACCGGCGCGGGGCGGCCTACGACAGGATCCAGCAGGCCCTCGTCGACGACCCCGGCTACACCTTCCTCACCCACATCGACCACCTCTACGTCCTCGCCGACCGCTGGGAGGGGCTGACCACCCAACTGGAGCCGCACGAGCACGGCTTCGCCAGCGGACCCTGGTGGAACATCGAGGACTGGCGGCCGAAGAAGTGATCCGAGCGGCCCGGCGGCTCCCCTGGGCGGCGATGGCGCGGCTGGCGGGGCGGCGCGCCCTGTTCGCCGTCCCCGTCGTCCTCGTCGTCACCTTCGGCGTGTTCGCGATCGCCGCCGCCTCACCCTTCGACCCGGTCAAGGGCTACGCCGGCACCGCCGCGCTCGGCGCCGACCAGGAGACCTTGGACCGGCTGCGGGACAACCTCGGCGCGGACCAGTCCTTCGTCGTCCGCTGGTGGCACTGGCTGACCTCCGCGCTCACCGGCGACCTCGGCCACTCCACCGTGCTGCGGCAGCCGGTGACGCAGGTGATCGGTGAACGGCTCGTCTGGTCCGCCCTGTTGTGCGCCGTCGCCTTCGCCGTCGCGGTCACCCTCGGCACGCTCCTCGGCGTGTCGGCCGCCCGCCGGCCCGGCTCGACCCTGGACCGGGCGGTCACCTCCCTCGCGTACACCCTGGAGGCGGCGCCGGTGTTCTGGATCGCGCTCCTCGCCGTGTGGCTGTTCGCCCTCCAGTGGGACGTACTGCCGGCCGGCGGCCTGACCGACACCGCCAGCGCACGGGTCACCCCGGGGCAGGTCGCGGGCCACCTCGTGCTCCCCGCCGGAGTCCTCGCCGTCTCCCAACTGCCCTGGTTCACCCTCTACGTGCGCCAGGGCGTCGCCGACGCCCTCGCGGAGGACCCGGTGCGCGGAGCGCGGGCCCGCGGAGTGCGGGAGCGCACCGTTCTCGTCCAGCACGCCCTGCGCTCGGGACTGCTGCCCGTGCTCACCCTGATCGGCTCCCGCGTCCCCGAACTCATCACCGGGGCGCTGCTGGTGGAGAGCGTCTTCAGCTGGCCGGGCATCGCCGCCGCCACCGTCGAGGCCGCCACCGCCGTCGACTTCCCGCTGCTCGCCGCCCTGACCACCCTCGCCACCGCCGCCGTACTCGCCGGAAACCTGCTGGCCGACCTGCTCTACGGACTCTTCGACCCGAGGGTGAAGCTCAGTGAGATGTGAAGTCCATGGCTGACCTCGCCGCCGGGAGGACCGGCACCGTATGGCGCTCCCGGGGCGGCGAGGGCCGCTCCACCCGCACCCTGCGCCTGCGCACCAGTGCCGTGCTGCTGACCGCGACCGTGCTCGCCGTGCTGCTCGTGCCGCCGCTGGTGCGGCTCGACCAGCAGGCCGTCGACCTGGCCGCCAAGCTGGAGGCTCCCGGCTGGGACCACCCGTTCGGCACCGACGACGTCGGGCGCGACCTGCTGCTGCGCTGCGTGTACGGCCTGCGCGTCTCCCTGCTCGTCGGGGTGGCGGCCGCGCTGACCGCGACCGTCGTCGGCACCGCCGTGGGCGCCACCGCCGGGGCGCTCGGCGGCTGGGTCGACCGGGGCGTCATGCGGGTCGTCGACGCCCTCTCCTCCGTGCCCCACCTGCTGATGGGCGTCTTCATCGTCGCGATGTTCCGGCCGGGGGTCTGGCCGGTGGTCGCCTCCGTCGCCCTCACCCACTGGCTGTCCACCGCCCGCATCGTCCGCGCCGAGGTGCTGTCCCTGCGCGCCCGTCCGCACATCGACGCGGCCGTCTCCGGCGGCGCGTCCCGGTGGCGGGTGACGGTGCGGCACCTGCTGCCCGGTGTGCTGCCGCAGGCCGCGACGGCCGCCGTACTGATGGTGCCGCACGCCATGTGGCACGAGTCGGCGCTGTCCTTCCTCGGCCTCGGACTGCCCACCCACACCGCGAGCCTCGGCAATCTGATCCAGGAAGCCCGCGGTTCGCTGCTCGCCGGGCAGTGGTGGCCGACCCTCTTCCCCGGACTGTTCATCATCGTGCCCACCCTCGCCGTCGCCGGGCTCGCGGGTGCCTGGCGGGAGCGGATCAACCCCCGTCGCCGATCGGAGCTGATGCTGTGACCGGGCGAGCCCCCGTGCTGTCGGTACGCGGTCTGTCGGTGCGCTTCCTCATGCCGGGCGGGCGCCGTGTCGCCGCCGTGACCGACGCCCACTTCGACGTGAGGGCAGGCGAGTGCCTGGCCCTGATCGGCGAGAGCGGCTGCGGCAAGTCCGTCCTCGCCTCCGCCCTGCTGGGACTGCTGCCCGGCAACGCGCAGACCGCGGGCCGCGCGCTCCTCGGCGACCTGGACCTGCTCGCCGCCGACGAGCGGACCCTCGCCCGCACGGTGCGGGGCCGACTGATCGGCCTCGTCCCGCAGAGCCCGGCCGCCCACCTCACCCCGGTCCGCACCATCCGGGCGCACCTGGAGGAGACGGTCGCCCAACTCACCGGGGCCCGCCGCACACGCGGGGCTTTGCGCCCGGCCGCGGAGGCCGCCGCGGAGCGCGCCGCGTTCCCCGTGGACCACCTCGACCACCACCCGCACCAACTCTCCGGCGGCCTCGCCCAGCGCGCCGCCACCGCCCTGGCCCTGGTCGGCGACGCCCCCCTGCTGCTCGCCGACGAGCCGACCACCGGACTCGACCGGGACCTGGTGGACCGCACGGTGGACGAACTGCGGCGGCATGTCCACCAGCCCGAGGGAGGGGGTGCCCGGTCCGGCGGCGGCCGCGCCCGCGCCCTGCTGATGATCACCCACGACCTGGCCGCCGCCGAGCGGATCGCCGACCGCATCGCCGTGATGTACGCCGCGCGCATCGTCGAACTCGCCGACGCCGCCGCGTTCTTCGGCGCCCCCGGCCCGCGCCACCCCTACAGCCGCGGCCTGCTCGACGCGCTGCCCGACCGTGCCTTCGCGCCCGTCCCAGGCCTGCCGCCCGAACTCGGCGCCCTCCCCGACGGCTGCGCCTTCGCCGCCCGCTGCGACCGGGCGACCGACGCCTGCGCCGTCCTGCCCCCGCTGCGCGCCCACGTGGCCTGCCACCATCCGCACGCCGCGCTCACGGAGGCGGCCGACCGTGCTTGACCTGCGCTCCGTCACCGCCGGATACGACAAGAGGGCGCCCGTGTTCCGGGACGTCTCCCTGTCCGTGGCCCCGGGGGAGGCCGTCGGGCTGCTCGGTCCCAGCGGCTGCGGCAAGTCCACCCTCGCCCGCGTCGCCGCCCTGCTGCACCGGCCCGACGCCGGCACGCTGCACCTCGACGGCACCCCCGTACGGCACTGGCGGCACCGCGCGCCGCGGGAACAGCGCACCGCCTTCGGCGTCGTCTTCCAGCAGGCCCGCCTCTCCGCGGACCCCCGCCTCCGCCTGGCCGACCTGATCGCCGAGCCGCTGCGCGCCACCGGCCGACGGGAGGGGGCCGCCGGCCGGGTGGCCGAACTGGCCGCCACCGTGGGGCTCACCGCCGACCTGCTGACCAGACGCCCGCACGAGGTCAGCGACGGCCAGCTGCAACGCGCCTGCCTCGCCCGTGCCCTGGTGCTGCGCCCGCGCTGGCTGGTGTGCGACGAGATGACGGCCATGCTCGACGCCTCGACCACCGCCGCACTGGTCCGGGTCGTGGAGGACTACCGGGCCGCGACCGGAGCGGGACTGCTGGCCGTCGGCCACGACCGCGTCCTGCTGGACCGCTGGTGCGAGCGCACCGTCGACTGGGCGGCCCTGACGGCGCCGACGACCCCGGCGCCGACCTGTCCACCAGGAACGAACAAAGTCCGACGGGGTAATTGATTCGGTTGTGTTCGGGTCCTAGGGTGACCCGTGACCCAGTAGTCGCCGCGTCACCGGCAGTTGCGATCCGCCCCGGCGGCAACTGCTCCCACAGCACCGTGCGTTGAGCCGCCCCCGAAGCCCACGGAAGGCCACGGTCATGCCGCACTCGCCCGTGTCACCCGCCCAGCCCCCGGCCGGTCCGCCGAGCCGCCCCCGCCCGGTCGTCAGCCGCCGCCGTCTCCTGGAGGGCGGTGCCGCCGTCCTCGGTGCCCTCGCCCTCTCCGCCTCGCCCCCGACGGCGCGGGCGGCGGCACGGCGGGCGGCGGCCGACGGGCCCCCGGAGTGGAACGACTTCGGTGTCTTCCGGCTCGGCGCCCAGCCCCCGCACACCACGCTCACGCCCTACGCGGACGTCGAGCAGGCGCTCGCCGGCGACCGTGCCCGCTCGCCCTACCGGCTGAGCCTGGACGGCACCTGGAAGTTCGCCTACGCCGACCGCCCCGAGGACCGGGACGCCGACTTCCACCGCACCGACGTGGACGACGGGGACTGGGAGACCGTCCCGGTCCCCTCCGTGTGGCAGCTGCACGGCCACGACTTCCCCATCTACCTGAACATCACCTACCCGTACTGGGGCCCCAACAGCCTCGGCGAGGAGCCGCGCCCGCCCGCCGCGCCGACCCGCTACAACCCGGTCGGCCAGTACCGGCGCACCTTCACCGTCCCCCGCGACTGGCAGGGCCGCCGCACCTTCCTGCACTTCGAGGGCGTCAAGTCGGCGCACTACGTGTGGATCAACGGCGAACTGGTCGGCTACGACGAGGACTCCTACACGCCCTCCGAGTACGACGTCACCGACCACCTCAAGCCGGGCACCAACCAGATCGCCGTGGAGGTCTACCGCTACTCCGACGGCGACTGGATGGAGGACCAGGACATGATCCGGGTGAGCGGCATCTTCCGCTCGGTCCACCTCTACTCCACCCCGGCCGTGCACCTGCGCGACTTCAAGCTGGACACCCCGCTCGACGACTCCTACACCGGCGCCGAACTGGCCGTCACCGCGAGCGTGCGGGCGTACGGCGGGGGCGGCACCGGGCGCTACACCGTAGAGGCCCAGCTCTACGACGCGCGCGGCCACGCCGTCTGGTCCAGGCCGCTGGAGCAGCCCGTCGACGTCGGTGCGGCCCGCGCCGGTGAGGACGTCACCGTACGGGCCGCGAAGGCCGTACCGAAGCCCCGGCTCTGGTCCGCCGAACACCCCAACCTCTACACGGCCGTCCTGCGCCTGCGGGACCCCGGCGGCAAGGTCACGGAGACCCTGTCCCACCGGGTCGGCTTCCGTGAGTTCGCGCTCAAGGACGGCCTGATGCGCATCAACGGCGAGCCGGTGTCCTTCCGCGGCACCAACCGCCACGAGATGCACCCCGCCCGCGGCACCGCGCTCACCCGCGAGGACATGGTCGAGGACATCAGGATCATCAAGCGGATGAACATCAACAGCGTCCGCACCTCGCACTACCCCAACAACCCGTACTGGCTGGAACTGGCCGACGAGTACGGCCTCTACCTCGTCGACGAGACCAACCTGGAAACCCACGGAATCCGCGACCAGTACCCCGGCGACCACCCCGACTGGACCGCCGCCTGCGTGGCCCGCGCCCAGAACATGGTGCACCGCGACAAGAACCACGCCTCGGTCGTCATCTGGTCGCTGGGCAACGAGGCCGGCGGCGGCTCCACCTTCACCGCCATGCACGACTGGATCCGCTCCTGCGACGACACCCGCGTCATCCAGTACGAGGGCGACGACCGCCCCGGCGTCAGCGACATCCGCTCGGAGATGTACGACAGCCCGCAGCGCGTCGAGCAGCGCGCGAAGGACACCTCCGACACCCGGCCGTACGTCATGATCGAGTACGCCCACTCGATGGGGAACTCCACCGGCAACTTCAAGAAGTACTGGGACATCGTGCGCCGCTACGACGTCCTCCAGGGCGGCTGGATCTGGGACTTCGTGGACCAGTCCCTCTACACGCCCGTCCCCGCCCGCACCCTGCTCACCGAGGCCGGGCCCGCCGGGCTGCGCGGCGAGATCCTCGCCACCCGCGGCACCCTCGACCGCGACAAGGGCCTGTCCGGCAACACCGTCTTCGAGCGCCACGACAGCCTCGACCTCACCGGCTCGCTGACCCTGGAGGCCTGGGTCACCCCGCACGTGACGGGCTACCACCAGCCGATCCTCGCCAAGGGCGACACCCAGTACGCGCTCAAGCAGAACGGCCGGACCCTGGAGTTCTTCATCCACTCCGCGGGCCAGTGGATCACCGCGAACTGGACCGTGCCGGAGGACTGGACCGGCCGCGAGCACCACCTCGCGGGTGTCTTCGACGCGGACGCCGGGACCCTGACCCTGTACGTCGACGGCGTCGAACGGGCCACCCGCACCACCGACCGGCGCCCCAGCAGCAACACCGCGCCCCTCGCGCTCGCCACCGACGCCGACAACCAGGTACGGGAGTTCAGCGGCACCGTGCGCCGCGCCCGCGTCTACGCCCGCGCCCTCGGCGCCGCCGAACTGGCCTCGGAGAGCCGCGGACCCGGCGACGACGGCGTGCGGTTCTGGTTCGACGCCGCCACCGTGCGGACCGAGCAGAAGCGGCCCGCGCAGAAGACGTTCCTCGCCTACGGCGGCGACTGGGGCGACAACCCCAACGACGGCGCCTTCGTCGCGGACGGCATCATCACCGCCGACCGCGGCCACACCGGCAAGGCAGCCGAGGTCAAGCGCGTCTACCAGGCCATCAACGCCGCCCCCACCACCGGCGGCGGCCCCGGCGCCGTCACCCTCACCAACGAGTACCTGTTCACCCACCTCCGCGAGTTCGACGGCCGCTGGGAACTCGTCGCCGACGGCGAGGTCGTACGGCGCGGGAAGCTGACCCGCGAGCAGCTGGACGTGGCCCCGCGGTCGAGCAGGGACATCACCGTCCCCGTAGCGCTGCCGGACCGCCCCGCCCCGGGCACCGAGTACTTCCTCCACCTCTCCTTCACCACCAAGGAGCCCACCCCGTGGGCGAAGGCCGGTTTCGAGGTGGCCCGGCAGCAGCTCCCCGTCGAGACCGGCGCGCCCGCCGTCACGCCGGCCCGACTGGCGAGCGTCCCGGCGTTGCGCCACGAGGACCGCGCCCAGGACGTCCGGGTCACCGGCAAGGGCTTCGCGGTCACCGTCGACAAGCGCACCGGCACCATCACCTCCTACGAGGCGAAGGGCACCCGGCTGATCACCTCCGGGCCCGTGCCCAACTTCTGGCGCGCCCCCACCGACAACGACAAGGGCAACGGCCAGCACACCCGCAACCAGACCTGGCGCGACGCGGGCGCCCGCCGCAAGGTCACCGGCGTCGCCGTGCGCGCGCTCGGCGACCGGGCCGTCGAGATCGAGGTCACCGGCACACTCCCCACCTCGGTGGAGTCCACGTACACCGCCACCTACACGGTGTTCGGCAACGGCGAGATCAAGGTCGACAACACCCTGCACCCGGGGGCCGCGACCCTGCCCTACATCCCCGAGGTCGGCACGATGCTGTTCCTGCCGGGCCGCCTGGACCGCGTGCACTGGTACGGCCGGGGACCCGAGGAGAACCACTGGGACCGCAACGACGGCACGGACGTCGGCCTCTACTCCGGGACCGTCGCCGAGCAGTGGACCCCGTACATCCGCCCGCAGGAGAACGGCAACAAGACCGACGTCCGCTGGATCGCCCTGACCGACCGCCACGGCGTGGGCCTGCTCGCCTCCGGTGAACCCCTGCTGGAGGCCAACGCCTCGTACTTCACGCCCGAGGACCTGTCGGCCGGCGTGCGGCACGACTACCAGCTCACCCCGAGGGACGAGGTCGTCCTGCGCCTGAACCACCGTCAGATGGGCGTCGGCGGCGACAACAGCTGGGGTGCGCACACCCACGACGAGTTCAAGCTCTTCGCCGACCGGGACTACGCGTACACCTACCGGCTGCGTCCTCTGACCGACGTCCGCGACGCGGCGCGGGTCTCACGGCGGCCGACGGCGACGCAGTAGCGCAGCGGGGGAGCGGCGCCGTCAGCCGGCGGCGTCGCTGAGCCCCAGCCGCAGGTGCTCCACGTGGTAGACAGCCTGGTCGAGCAGCCCGGCGACATGGTCGTCGTGCAGGGCGTACACCACCGAACGGCCACGGCGCTCGCCGACCACCAGACCGAGGTTGCGCAGCAGCCGCAACTGGTGCGAGCAGGCCGACTGCTCCATGCCGACCTCCGCCGCCAACTCGGTGGCGGGCAGCGGGCCTTCGCGCAGCCGGGCGAGGATCAGCAGCCGGGACGGGGTGGACAGGGCCTGGAGCGTCGTGGCGACCTTCGCGACGTTGTCCGCGTCCAGGCGCACCCGCTCGGCGGCGTCCTGCGCGGTGGTGGCGGCTCCGTGACCCATGCGCCCATCTTACGCACCGCCCCGGAGGAGCCCCGGGAACACATGAACGGATGAACGAATGAATGAGTCTTCATGTGTTCCTGTATGGTGGGGCGCGTGTCCACCACCCTCGCCCCCGCTCCGCAGACCGCGCCCACCGCGACGGCGCCGCCCCGCCGCCGCACCCGCGTCCTCGCCCTGCCCGAGGCCCGCTGGGCGCTCGTGTCGCTCCTCGCCTTCCTCGCGGCCCTGCCCCTCGACCTCGTCGGCTCCGCCCCCGCCTGGACGTACGGCCCGCTGTACGCGCTCGCCTACGCCGCCGGCGGCTGGGAGCCCGCCCTGGAAGGGCTGCGGGCGCTGCGCGGGAAGACCCTGGACGTCGACCTGCTGATGATCGTCGCGGCGCTCGGCGCGGCAGCCATCGGGCAGGTGCTCGACGGCGCCCTGCTGATCGTCATCTTCGCCACCTCCGGCGCCCTGGAGGCCCTGGCCACCGCCCGCACCGCCGACTCCGTGCGCGGCCTGCTCGACCTCGCGCCCACCACCGCGACCCGGGTCGCCGACGGCGGCGAGGAGACCGTCCCCACCGCCGACCTCGCCGTCGGCGACCTGGTGCTGGTCCGGCCGGGGGAGCGGATCGGCGCCGACGGCGCGGTCGTCGAGGGCACCGGAGAGGTCGACCAGGCCACCATCACCGGCGAGTCCCTGCCCGTCCTCAAGCGCCCCGGCGACGAGGTCTTCGCCGGCACCCTCAACGGCACCGGCGCGCTGCGCGTCCGGGTCGGGCGCGACCCGGCCGACTCGGTCATCGCCCGGATCGTCACCCTGGTCGAGGAGGCGTCCCGCACCAAGGCCCCCACCCAGCTGTTCATCGAGAAGATCGAGCAGCGCTACTCGGTCGGCGTGGTCGTCGCCACCCTCGCGGTCTTCGGCATCCCCCTCGCCTTCGGCGCCGACCTCACGGACGCCCTGCCGCGCGCCATGACCTTCATGATCGTCGCCTCGCCGTGCGCGGTCGTCCTCGCGACCATGCCGCCGCTGCTCTCGGCCATCGCCAACGCCGGCCGGCACGGCGTCCTGGTCAAGTCGGCCCTCGCCATGGAACGCCTCGGCGAGATCGACTCCGCGGCCCTCGACAAGACCGGCACCCTCACCGAGGGCACCCCCGAGGTGACCGCCGTACGCCCCACCGCCGACTCCGGGCTGGACGCGGACGCCCTGCTCGCCCTCGCCGCCGCGGCCGAGCACCCCAGCGAGCACCCGCTGGCCCGCGCGATCGTGGCCGCCGCCCGCGCCCGGGGGCTGCGCCTCGCGACCGTGGACGACTTCACGGCGGCGCCCGGCCGCGGGGTGACGGCCGTGATCGACGGCAGCACCGTGCGGGTCGGCCGCGCGGACACCCCCGAGGGCGCCGAGACCACCGTCGGCGTCACCCGCGACGGCACCCTCCTCGGCACCCTCGCCCTCACCGACCGCCTCCGCGCCGACGCGGCCCGGGCCACCACCCGGCTCACCGCCCTCACCGGCACCGCCCCCACCCTGCTCACCGGCGACCACGAGGCCGCCGCCGCCCGCGTGGCCGACGCCACCGGCATCACCGACGTCCGCGCCGGACTGCTGCCCGAGGACAAGGTCGAGGCCGTACGGGAGCGGGAGCGGGCCGGCCGCAAGGTCCTCTTCGTCGGCGACGGCGTCAACGACGCTCCCGCGCTGGCCGCCGCGCACGCCGGGATCGCCATGGGCGGGGCCGGTTCCGACCTGGCCCTGGAGACCGCCGACGCGGTGGTCGTGCGCGACGAGCTGACGGCCGTACCCGCCGTGGTGGACCTCTCCCGGCGGGCCCGCCGACTGGTCGTGCAGAACCTGGCCGTCGCCGGGGTCTTCATCACCGTCCTCGTCCTGTGGGACCTCGTCGGCCACCTCCCGCTGCCGCTCGGTGTCGCGGGCCACGAGGGCTCGACCGTGCTGGTCGGCCTGAACGGCCTGCGGCTGCTGCGCGAGTCGGCATGGCGCCCGGAGTGATCCGCGCGGCCCCAGCACCGGGCACGTCCATGTCGGATTCCCGCCAGCCTCGGCCCGGCCGGTGGACCATCCTGGACGCATGCAGACGGGAATGCACACCGACACCGAGCGCTGCGTGCGCGCCGTCCAGTCGAAGGACGCGAGGTTCGACGGCTGGTTCTTCACGGCCGTCCTGACGACCCGCATCTACTGCCGGCCCAGCTGCCCGGTGGTGCCCCCCAAGCCCGGGAACATGACCTTCTACCCGAGCGCGGCGGCCTGCCAGCAGGCCGGGTTCCGGGCGTGCAAGCGCTGCCGCCCGGACACCAGCCCCGGCTCGCCCGAGTGGAACCAGCGCGCCGACCTCACGGCCCGCGCCATGCGCCTGATCGCCGACGGCGTGGTGGACCGCGAGGGCGTACCCGGCCTCGCCGCCCGCCTCGGCTACAGCACCCGCCAGGTCGAACGCCAGCTCCTGGCCGAACTGGGCGCGGGCCCCCTCGCGCTCGCCCGCGCCCAGCGCGCCCAGACCGCCCGGCTGCTGATCGAGACCACCCCCCTGCCGATGGCGGACATCGCCTTCGCGGCCGGCTTCTCCTCCGTGCGCACCTTCAACGACACGGTCCGCGAGGTCTACGCCCTCTCCCCGAGCGACCTGCGCACCCGTGCCCCCAGGAGCCGCCCGGCCCCCACCACCCCCGGCGCCCTGTCGCTCCGCCTCCCCTTCCGCGCCCCGCTCAACCCCGACAACCTGTTCGGCCACCTCGCCGCCACCGCCGTACCCGGTGTGGAGGAGTGGCGGGACGGCGCCTACCGGCGCACCCTGCGCCTCCCCTACGGGCACGGCATCGTGACCCTCACCCCGAGGCCCGACCACATCGCCTGCCGCCTCACCCTCAGCGACCTTCGCGACCTGACGGTCGCCATCAGCCGCTGCCGGCGCCTGCTCGACCTGGACGCCGACCCGACGGCGATCGACGACCAGCTGCGCGCCGACCCGCTGCTCGCCCCGCTCGTCGACAAGGCCCCCGGCAGGCGGGTGCCCCGCACCGTGGACGAGGCGGAGTTCGCCGTACGGGCCGTGCTCGGCCAGCAGGTCTCCACCGCCGCCGCCCGCACCCACGCCGCCCGCCTGGTCACCGCACACGGCGATCCGGTGGACGACCCCGAGGGCGGCCTCACCCACCTCTTCCCGTCCACCGGGGCACTGGCGGCGGTGGACCCGGAGACCTTGGCCGTGCCGCGCACCCGCCGCACCACCTTCACCACCCTGGTCGCCCACCTGGCCGACGGCTCGGTCAACCTGGGCGTCGAGAGCGACTGGGCCGAGACCCGCGCCCGGCTCCTCGCCCTCCCCGGCTTCGGCCCCTGGACCGCCGACGTCATCGCCATGCGCGCCCTCGGCGACCCCGACGCCTTCCTCCCCACCGACCTGGGCATCCGCCGCGCCGCGGGCGAACTGGGCCTGCCCTCCACCCCGGCCGCGCTCACCGCCCGCGCGGCGGCCTGGCGCCCCTGGCGGGCCTACGCCGTCCAGTACCTGTGGGCGACCGACGACCACCCCATCAACTTCCTGCCCGTATAAGCCCGTTCGAGCCCGTTCGAGGAGCCGGAGCGAAACCCGTGAAACAGCACACCGTGATCGACAGCCCCTACGGCGCACTCACCCTCGTCGCCGAGGACGGCGCCCTGTGCGGCCTCTACATGACCGACCAGCGCCACCGCCCGCCGGAGGAGACCTTCGGCGAGCGCGACGAACGCCCCTTCGCCGAGACCGAGGAGCAGCTGGAGGCCTACTTCACCGGCGAACTGAAGGACTTCACCCTCGGCCTGCGCCTGAACGGCACCCCGTTCCAGCGCACGGTCTGGACACAGCTCCGGAAGATCCCGTACGGCGAGACCCGCACCTACGGCGAACTCGCCGCCGCCCTCGGCAACCCGGCGGCCTCGCGCGCGGTGGGCCTCGCCAACGGCCGCAACCCGATCGGCATCATCGTCCCCTGCCACCGCGTCGTCGGCGCCGGCGGCGACCTCACCGGCTACGGCGGCGGCCTGGAGCGCAAGCGGCGGCTGCTTGACCTCGAACGGGGTGCGGGGGGACCCGAGCCGTTGTTCTAGACACCGGTCCGCGGCGAAAGCGCGGTGCCCGCGCGCCGCGGGCCCGTTACGCTCACCGGACTTCGAAGAGCACGCTCTCCCGAACGATGCCGCAGACGGGGAGCAGGCCCGCGCACAGCGGCCCGGAGCCACGGAGGGGCGGCGCCACTGTTTCGGCACGCCCTCCGGAGGACCCCACCCATGCGTTCCACGCATCCCCCGCACATCGGCCTCGGCCTTCCCGTCGACGACCCCGCCCTGCTGCCGAGCTGGGCACGGCGGGCCGACGCGCTCCCCTTCAGCACGCTCGGCCTGCTCGACCGGCTCGTCTTCGACAACCCCGAACCCCTGATCACCCTCGCGGCCCTCGCCGGCGCCACCTCCCGCGTCCGCCTGCAGACCGAGGTGCTGATCGCCCCCGTCCACAACACCGCGCTGCTCGCCAAGCAGACGGCGACCCTCGACCGGCTCTCGGGCGGCCGTTTCACGCTCGGCATCGGGGTCGGCGGGCGGGCCGACGACTGCCTCGCCGCCGGCATCGACCCGCGCCGCCGGGGCCGCCGCCTCGACGAGCAGATGACCCTCCTGCGCCGCACCTGGAACGGCGAGCCCTACGGCCTCGACATCGGCCCCGTCGGGCCCCGCCCCGCGACTCCCGGCGGACCCCGGGTGCTGTTCGGCGGCTTCGCCCCGGCCGCCCTGGAACGGGTCGGCCGCTTCGGCGACGGCTTCCTCGGCGCCGCGCTGCCGGCCGCGCACATGTCCGGCCTGTTCCGCCAGGTCGAGGCGGTCTGGCGGAAGTACGACCGCCCGGGCCGGCCGCACCTGGTCGCCCAGTCGAGCGTCGCCCTCGGCCCCGCCGCCACGGTGGAACGGGCCCGGCGGAACCTGCGCGACTACTACGCCTTCACCGGACGCGCCGAGTACATGACCAGGGGCCTGCTCACCGGCGCACGGGAGATCCGCGCCGCCGTCGACGCCTTCAGGGACATCGGAGCCGACGAGGTCGTGCTCTACTGCTGGTCCTCGGACCCCGACCAGATCGACCGCCTCGCCGACACCCTGTTCTGACCGGCCTTGCGGCCGTCCCCGCGATCCCCGCGACCGGCCTCGCGGCCGTCGCCGCTCAGCCCAGGCGGCGCAGCAGCTCGGGCAGGGCGGTGCCGATCGGCTCCCGGACCACCTCGTCGGCCAGGTCGTCGTAGGGCGTCGGCTCGGCGTTGACGACGACCAGCCGCGCCCCGTGCTCGACGGCGACACCGGCCAGCCCGGCGGCGGGCTCCACCTGGAGACTGGTGCCTACGGCGACGAACACCTGGCACGCCTTGCTGATGGCGGCCGCCTCGCCCAGCACCACCGGGTCGAGGCGCTCGCCGAACATCACGGTCGCCGGCTTCAGGATGCCGCCGCACTCCAGGCACGGCGGATCGTCCTCCCCGGCCTCGATCCGGGCGAGGGCGTCCGCCATCGGCCCCCGCGCCCCGCAGCCGGTGCACAGGTAGGCGCGGGCGGTGCCGTGCAGTTCGAGGACCTTGCGGGCGGAGACCCCGGCGAGCTGGTGCAGACCGTCCACGTTCTGCGTGAGCACCCGGACCGGCACCCCGCGCCGCTCCAGCTCGGCCACCGCACGGTGCGCCACGTTCGGTTCGGCGTGCAGCGCCGCGCTGTCGCGCCGCATCAGCCAGGAACGCCGCCGGATCTCCGGATCGCCCATGTAGTACGCGTACGTGACGAGCTTCTCGGCCTCCGGGTCGCGCCGCCACAGCCCGCCTGGACCGCGGTAGTCGGGGATGCCGGAGTCGGTGGAGACGCCGGCACCGCTGAGGAGGGCGACGAGGGGCTTGCGGGTCATGCGGCCGAGGGTAGGGCGGCCGGTGCGCCGGCGGCGAACGGTTTACCGGTCCACCCGCACGCCGTTCTCCAGCTCGGCCGCACCCGAGCCGTCCGCCAGCACGTCCAGCGCGGCCAGCACCCGGCCGTGCAGGGAACCCGGCAGGTGGTCGCCGAGTTCCTCGCGCGGCACCAGCCGCCAGGACAGCAGCTCGTCCTCCGGCAGCCGGATCGCCTTGAGATCGTCCTCCGACAGGACCCCGCCGTCGTACAGGTACGCCACGATCGGCGGCCGGCCCGCCCCGCTCGACCAGTCCACCGCGAGCAGCCGGCCGATCCGCACGTCGAGGCCGATCTCCTCCAGGGTCTCCCGCCACGCGCCCTGCCGCGGGGTCTCCCCGGCGTCGGACTCGACGGTCCCGCCCGGCAGCGTCCACCCCTCCCGGTAGTCGGGCTCGACGAGCAGCACACGTCCACCGGCGTCCCGGAAGACCGCGGCGGCACCGGCGAGGACACGGGGCAGACCGGCGATGTAGGTGGCGTAGTCAGCAGTGGTCATCCCGAAAGCGTAGCGAGCCCGCACCCGGTCCCGGGGCGCTCCCGGGGCGGGCGCACGGCCGGTTCCAGGGTGTGGGCAGGGCATGACGGCACGGGCGTCCTCCGGTTAGGGTCGCAGCGGCGCGACTGCCTTGACGTGCGCAAGGCTCGAAGAGCAAGGGGAGAGCAAGGTGGCTGACGCTGCTGTGGACGGGACCCGCCGGGTACTCGTCGCCGCGGACAAGTTCAAGGGCTCGCTGACGGCCGTCGAGGTCGCCGAGCGGGTCACGGCCGGACTGCGCCGCGTCGTGCCGGACGTCCGGGTCGAGGCGCTGCCCGTCGCCGACGGCGGCGACGGCACGGTGGCCGCCGCGGTCGCGGCCGGGTTCGAGCGCCGGGAGGTACGGGTCGCCGGCCCCCTCGGCGACGAGGTGACGGCGGCCTACGCGCTGCGCGAGGGCACCGCGGTGGTGGAGATGGCGGAGGCCAGCGGCCTCCAGCGGCTTCCCGAAGGCGTCCTCGCACCGCTGACCGCGTCCACGTACGGCTCGGGCGAGCTGCTGCGGGCCGCGCTGGACGCGGGCGCGCGGACGATCGTCTTCGGGGTCGGCGGCAGCGCCACCACGGACGGCGGCGCCGGGATGCTGGCCGCGCTGGGCGCGCGGTTCCTGGACGGGGACGGGCAGCCGGTCGCGCCGGGCGGGGGCGGCCTCGCCGCTCTGGCCTCGGCCGACCTGTCGGGCCTCGACCCCCGCCTGCCCGACGTGGAACTGGTGCTCGCCAGCGACGTCGACAATCCGCTGACCGGGCCGAAGGGCGCCCCGGCGGTCTACGGGCCGCAGAAGGGCGCCTCGCCGGACGACGTGAGGGCCCTGGACGCGGCCCTCGGGCACCTCGCGAAGGTGCTGGAGCGGACGGAGGGCGTGGGCGCGCGTGCCGCCGGGTTCGCCGCGTCGCCGGGCGCGGGCGCGGCGGGCGGCATCGGGTTCGGGGCGATGCTGCTGGGGGCGCGGTTCCGGCCCGGCATCGAGGTGATGCTGGACGTGCTCGGCTTCGCGCCGGCGCTGGAGCGGGCGGAGCTGGTGATCACCGGGGAGGGCTCGCTGGACGAGCAGACCCTGCACGGGAAGGCACCGGCGGGCGTGGCGGCGGCGGCCCGGGCCGCGGGCAAGGAGGTCGTCGCGGTGTGCGGGCGCCTTGCGCTGCCGGCGGAGGTGCTGGGGCGGGCCGGGATCCGGCGGGCGTATCCGCTGACGGATGTCGAGCCGGACGTCGCGAAGTGCATCGCGGATGCCGGGCCCATCCTGGAGCGGGTGGCGGAGGCCATCGCGCGGGACTTCGTCGCGTAGGGGAGTCTCGCCCCCGCCGCCCCTTCCCGTTCCCGACCCTGGGGGCACTGCCCCCAGACCCCCGTTTCGGCCCTGAACGGGCCTCGTCCTCAAACGCCGGACGGGCTGGATGGCTCGCCTCTTTCCCGACCGCGTCGGGTGGTGGGGGGCATAGGCCGGGCGTCTGGGGGCGGAGCCCCCAGGGACGCCGACACCGGCGCCGGGCGTGGAAAAGCGGAGGGCCCCGAACCCAACCCGGGTCCGGGGCCCACCGACATTCACACATCACGGCAACTGCGCGGCCCGCGCCTCCCGCCGATTGTCACGGAAGTTGTTCACCCTGCGAGCCGTGGCGAACAGCGGAATCACCGCCCCCATCACCAGCTGAAGCGCACACCCCGTCTGCAGCAGCAGCTGCCCGCTCGGCGCGTCGAACGCCCAGCCGGCCAGCAGCCCCATCGACAGGACGATCCACGACAGCATCGCCACCGCGAGCCGCCCCCGCGGCTTCGGGTACTCGACCCGGCTCACCATCAGCCAGGCCGTGCCCAGGATCGCCAGCAGCGTCGCCACGAACGGCAGCTCCAGCAGCACGATCGACACCACCGTCAGCGCGCCGAACGGCGACGGCATGCCCTGGAACGTGCCGTCCTTGACCGTGACGCAGGAGAACCGCGCAAGCCGCAGCACCACCGCCAGCAGCACCACGATCGCCCCCACCGCCGCCACCCGCTGGTAGGCGTCGTCCGCGACCATGCCGTAGACGAGGACGAAGTACGCCGGCGCGAGGCCGAAGCTGATCAGGTCGGAGAGGTTGTCCAGCTCCGCGCCCATGGGCGAGGACCGCAGCTTGCGGGCGACCAGACCGTCGAACAGGTCGAAGATCGCCGCGCACAGCATCAGGATGACCGCGGTGGCCGCGCTGTGCCGGGCCATGCCCGACTCGTCGCTGCCCATGAGGTGGGGGATGAGGATGCCGGTGGTGGTGAAGTACACCGCCATGAAACCGCACGTGGCGTTGCCGAGCGTGAGCGTGTCGGCTATCGACAGGCGGAGCGAGAGCGGCATCTCCTCCTCGTCGTCCACCTCGTCGGCCTCCGGCACCCATCCGGCCTGGGTCTGTGGATCAATCACGGTCAATGCGAGTCACCCCAGCCACCGTCTTCTGACCCACCTCGACCGCGACCTCGACACCCTCCGGCAGGTACAGGTCGACCCGGGAGCCGAAGCGGATCAGACCGACCCGCTCGCCCTGCTCGACCTTGGTGCCCTGCGGCACGTACGGGACGATGCGGCGGGCCACCGCGCCGGCGATCTGGATCATCTCGATGTCGCCGAGCTCGGTGTCGAAGTGCCACACGACGCGCTCGTTGTTCTCGCTCTCCTTGTTGAAAGCGGGAACGAAGCCGCCCGGCACGTGCTCGACCGACGTTACCGTGCCGGACAGCGGCGCCCGGTTGACGTGGACGTTGAGCGGGCTCATGAAGATCGCGACGCGGGTGCGGCCGTCCTTCCACGGCATGATGCTCTGCACCACGCCGTCGGCGGGCGAGACGACCCGGCCCTGGGTGATCTCGCGCTCGGGGTCGCGGAAGAACCACAGCATCCCCGCCGCGAGCGCGGTGGCGGGGACGGCGACGGCCTTGGCGGCGCCGGAGCGGCGGGCACGCAGGAGGCTGACGGCTGCGGTGGCGACGGTCGGCAGAAGCCACGGCGAGGCTCCGCGCGCGAGGCGTACGCCGGCGAGGCTGTCGCGAGGTGCAGAGGTTTGGCTGTGGGGCATGGATGACCTTCGTAGCGGATGATGCCGCGCTATGACGGGGGACGGCGGCTTTCCGGCGATCGTAGCGGCTTCCCGCCGCAACTGGGTAAGCCAGGAAGCCGAGTCGGCGGCCGAACACTGCCTACGGGGTGTGACCTTCTTCTCCAAGAAAACACCCCGTATCCGGACATCTAACCCTGGAATCGATACTCTTCGAGCAGTCGGCGGCCGATGATCATTTTCTGGATCTCGGCGGTGCCTTCGCCGATGAGCAGCATCGGCGCCTCGCGGTAGAGGCGCTCGATCTCGTACTCCTTGGAGAAGCCGTACCCGCCGTGGATCCGGAAGGCGTCCTCCACGACCTCTTTGCAGTACTCGGACGCGAGGTACTTGGCCATCCCCGCTTCCAGGTCGTTTCGTTCGCCCGAATCCTTTTTGCGTGCAGCGTTGACCATCATCGCATGCGCCGCCTCCACCTTGGTAGCCATCTCCGCGAGCTTGAACTGGATGGCCTGGTGCCGGGCGATCTGCTTGCCGAAAGTGTGGCGCTGCTGGGCGTACCGGACACCGAGCTCGAAGGCACGCTGAGCGACGCCGCAGCCACGGGCCGCCACATTGACGCGGCCGACCTCGACGCCGTCCATCATTTGGTAAAAACCTCGGCCGGTGACGCCGCCCAGCACCCGATTGGCCGGAATGCGCAGGCCGTCCATGATGAGCTCGGTGGTGTCGACGCCCTTGTAGCCCATCTTGTCGATCTTGCCGGGGATGGTCAGTCCCGGGCGGACCTCGCCGAAGCCCGGCTCCTTCTCCACCAGGAAGGTCGTCATCGACTTGTGCGGGGCGGTGCCCTCGGGGTGACCCTCGTCACTCTTGACCAGTACGGCCACCAGCGACGACGTGCCGCCGTTGGTCAGCCACATCTTCTGGCCGTTCAGGACGTACTCCTCGCCGTCCTTCACCGCCTTCGAGGAGATCGCCGAGACGTCGGAGCCCAGGGCCGGCTCGGACATCGAGAAGGCGCCCCGGATGTCGCCCGCGGCCATGCGGGGCAGGAAGTGGTCCTTCTGCTCCTGCGTGCCGTGCTGCTTGAGCATGTACGCCACGATGAAGTGCGTGTTGATGATGCCGGACACCGACATCCAGCCGCGGGCGATCTCCTCCACGCACAGGGCGTAGGTCAGCAGCGACTCGCCCAGCCCCCCGTACTCCTCCGGGATCATCAGGCCGAACAGGCCGAGTTCCCTCAGCCCGTCCACGATGTCCTGCGGGTACTCGTCGCGGTGCTCCAGCCCGGTGGCGACCGGGATGATCTCCTTGTCCACGAAGTCCCGGACCGTGGAGAGGATCTCCCGCTGGACGTCCGTGAGGCCGTGGGTCTGGGCGAGACGGCTCATCTTGTCTACTTCCCCTGTTCCTTCAGCTCGGGGCGGCCCGGCTGCTCGCCGCCGCGCTCCTTGACGTACGTCTCGGTCGGCACCATCACCTTGCGGCGGAAGACGCAGACGAGGGTGCCGTCCTGCTTGTAGCCCTTGGTCTCGACGTGGACGATGCCGCGGTCGTTCTTCGACTTCGAGGGCCACTTGTCGAGCACGGTGGTCTGGCCGTAGATCGTGTCGCCGTGGAAGGTCGGCGCCACGTGCTTGAGCGACTCGATCTCCAGGTTGGCGATCGCCTTGCCGGAGACGTCCGGGACGGACATGCCGAGCAGGAGCGAGTAGACGTAGTTGCCCACCACCACGTTCTTGCCGAAGTCCGTCGTCTTCTCGGCGTAGTTGCTATCCATGTGGAGCGGGTGGTGGTTCATGGTGAGGAGGCAGAACAGGTGGTCGTCGTACTCCGTGACCGTCTTCCCGGGCCAGTGCTTGTACGTCGCCCCGACCTCGAACTCCTCGTAGGTGCGTCCGAACTGCATCGCCCTCAGCCCTCCGGGATCTCGAACGTGCTGGTGCGCCGCATGCCGGCCGCCCGCCCCTTGCCGGAGACGACCAGGGCCATCTTGCGGCTGGCCTCGTCGATCATCTCGTCGCCGAGCATCGCGGAGCCCTTCTTGCCGCCCGCCTCGGAGGTGTAGTAGTCGTACGCGTCCAGGATCAGCTCGGCGTGGTCGTAGTCCTCCTGGGAGGGCGAGAAGATCTCGTTGGACGCCTCGACCTGGCCCGGGTGCAGCACCCACTTGCCGTCGAAGCCGAGGGCGGCGGCGCGCTGCGCGACCTCGCGGTAGCCGTCGACGTTGCGGATCTGGAGGTAGGGGCCGTCGATGGCCTGGAGGTTGTTGGCGCGGGCGGCCATCAGGATCTTCATCAGGATGTAGTGGTAGGCGTCCGCCGGGTAGCCGGGCGGCTGCTCGCCCACGACCAGGGACTTCATGTTGATGGAGGCCATGAAGTCGGCCGGGCCGAAGATGATGGTCTCCACGCGCGGGCTCGCCTGGGCGATCTCGTTGACGTTGTTGAGGCCCTGCGCGTTCTCGATCTGCGCCTCGATGCCGATCCGGCCGACCTCGAAGCCCATCGTCTTCTCGATCTGGGTGAGGAGGAGGTCGAGCGCCACGACCTGCTGGGCGTTCTGGACCTTCGGCAGCATGATGCAGTCCAGGTTCGGGCCGGCGCCCTCCACCACCGTCACGACGTCGCGGTACGTCCACTCGGTCGTCCAGTCGTTGACGCGCACGACGCGGGTCTTGCCGGTCCAGTCGCCCTCGTTGAGGAACTTGACGATGGTGTGCCGCGCCTCGGGCTTGGCGAGCGGCGCGCAGGCGTCCTCCAGGTCGAGGAAGACCTGGTCGGCGGGGAGGCCCTGGGCCTTCTCCAGGAAGCGGGGGTTGCTTCCCGGGACCGCCAGGCAGGAACGCCGGGGGCGGAGACGAGAGGTGCCGTCCCGCAGGGACGCCGTCTGAGGGTGGTGGTGGGAGACGGGCGGGCGGTTGACCGTGGTCATGCGGGGACCTCCAGGGGGTCGAGCTTGTTCGCGTTCCGGATCTCGTCGACGATCCGTCCGATGATGCCGGTGATGTCGAAGTCCTTCGGGGTGAAGACCGCGGCCACTCCCGCGGCCCGCAGTTCCTCGGCGTCACCGTTCGGGATGATGCCACCGGCGATCACCGGTATGTCCGTGGCACCGGCCACACGGAGCCGTTCGAGCACGTCCGGCACCAGTTGCGCGTGCGAGCCGGACAGGATGGACAGGCCCACCGCGTGCACGTCCTCGGCGAGCGCGGCGTCCACGATCTGCTCCGGGGTGAGCCGGATGCCCTGGTAGACCACCTCGAACCCGGCGTCGCGGGCGCGCACCGCGATCTGCTCGGCGCCGTTGGAGTGGCCGTCGAGGCCGGGCTTGCCGACCAGGAAGCGGAGCTTGCCGACGCCCATCTCCTTCGCCGTCAGCTCCACCTTGCGGCGCACCTCCGAGAGGGCCGAGCCCTCCTCCGCGGTGACCGCGACCGGAGCCGAGGACACCCCGGTCGGTGCCCGGAACTCGCCGAACACCTCGCGCAGCGCCCCGGCCCACTCGCCGGTCGTGGCGCCGGCCCGGGCGCACTCCAGGGTGGCCTCCATGAGGTTGCCGGTGCCGCGCGCGGCCTCCTTCAGCTTCTCCAGGGCCTTGCAGGGGCGCGGGTGGTTGAAGGGCGGCTGGTAGCGGGTGTCGCGCCAGTTCTGGAGCGCGGCGACGACGCGGGCCTCCACCGCCGGGTCGACCGTCTGGATCGCGGTGTCCAGGTCGGCGGTCAGCGGGTTCGGCTCGGTGCCCTCGAAGGCGTTGACACCGATGATCTTCTCCTCGCCGGACTCGATCCTGGCCCGTCGCTCGGCGTGCGAGGCGACCAGCTGGGACTTGAGGTAGCCGGACTCCACGGCGGCCATCGCGCCGCCCATCTCCTGGATGCGCCCGATCTCCGCGAAGGCCGCCTCGACCAGCTCCTCGACCTTCGCCTCGATCACCTTCGAACCCTCGAAGATGTCCTCGTACTCCAGCAGGTCGCTCTCGTGCGCCAGCACCTGCTGGATGCGCAGCGACCACTGCTGGTCCCAGGGGCGCGGCAGGCCGAGCGCCTCGTTCCAGGCCGGCAGCTGCACGGCACGCGCGCGTGCGTCCTTGGAGAGGGTCACGGCCAGCATCTCCAGGACGATCCGCTGGACGTTGTTCTCCGGCTGCGCCTCGGTCAGGCCCAGGGAGTTGACCTGGACGCCGTAGCGGAAGCGGCGGTGCTTGGGGTTCTCGATGCCGTACCGCTCGCGGGTGACGCGGTCCCAGATGCGGCCGAAGGCGCGCATCTTGCACATCTCCTCGACGAAGCGGACGCCCGCGTTGACGAAGAAGGAGATGCGGCCGACCACGTCGCCCATGCGCTCCTGGGGCACCTGGCCGCTGTCGCGCACGGCGTCGAGGACGGCGATCGCGGTGGACATCGCGTACGCGATCTCCTGCACCGGCGTGGCGCCCGCCTCCTGCAGGTGGTAGCTGCAGATGTTGATCGGGTTCCACTTCGGCAGGTGGGAGACCGTGTACGCGATCATGTCCGTCGTCAGGCGGAGCGACGGCCCCGGCGGGAAGACGTGCGTGCCCCGGGACAGGTACTCCTTGACGATGTCGTTCTGGGTCGTGCCCTGGAGCTTGGTGAGGTCCGCACCCTGCTCCTCCGCGACGACCTGGTAGAGCGCCAGCAGCCACATGGCCGTGGCGTTGATGGTCATCGAGGTGTTCATCTGCTCCAGGGGGATGTCCTGGAACAGCCGGCGCATGTCACCGAGGTGCGCGACCGGCACGCCGACCCGGCCGACCTCGCCGCGGGCGAGGACGTGGTCGGAGTCGTACCCGGTCTGGGTCGGCAGGTCGAAGGCGACCGACAGACCCGTCTGGCCCTTGGCGAGGTTGCGCCGGTACAGCTCGTTGGACGCCTCGGCCGTGGAGTGACCGGCGTAGGTCCGCATGAGCCACGGCCGGTCCTTCTGACGCTCAGTCACGTGGCGCTCCTCAGATGTTCCGGAAGCGGTTGATGGCGTCGAGGTGCTGGGCGCGCTTGTCCTGGTCGCGCACGCCCAGTCCCTCCTCGGGAGCCAGGCACAGCACGCCGACCTTGCCCTGGTGGAGGTTGCGGTGCACGTCGTAGGCGGCCTGGCCGGTGTCCTCCAGCGAGTACACCTTGGACAGCGTCGGGTGGATCCTGCCCTTGGCGATGAGGCGGTTGGCCTCCCAGGCCTCGCGGTAGTTGGCGAAGTGGGAGCCGATGATGCGCTTCAGGGACATCCACAGGTAGCGGTTGTCGTACTCGTGCATGTAGCCCGAGGTCGAGGCGCAGGTGGTGATGGTGCCGCCCTTGCGGGTGACGAAGACGGAGGCGCCGAAGGTCTCCCGGCCGGGGTGCTCGAAGACGATGTCGATGTCCTCGCCGCCGGTGAGTTCGCGGATGCGCTTGCCGAAACGCTTCCACTCCTTGGGGTCCTGGGTGTTCTCGTCCTTCCAGAACCGGTAGCCCTCGGCGTTGCGGTCGATGATCGCCTCGGCGCCCATCGCGCGGCAGATCTCCGCCTTCTGCGGCGAGGAGACGACGCAGATCGGGTTGGCGCCGCCGGCCAGGGCGAACTGGGTGGCGTAGGAGCCGAGGCCGCCGCTGGCGCCCCAGATGAGGACGTTGTCGCCCTGCTTCATCCCGGCGCCGTTGCGGGAGACCAGCTGCCGGTACGCGGTGGAGTTGACCAGGCCGGGAGCGGCGGCCTCCTCCCAGCTGAGGTGGCCGGGCTTCGGCATCAGCTGGTTGGACTTGACCAGCGCGATCTCGGCGAGGCCGCCGAAGTTGGTCTCGAAGCCCCAGATGCGCTGCTCGGGGTCGAGCATCGTGTCGTTGTGCCCGTCGGACGACTCCAGCTCGACGGAGAGGCAGTGCGCGACGACCTCGTCGCCCGGCTGCCAGGCGTTGACGCCGGGGCCGGTGCGCAGGACGACGCCCGCGAGGTCGGAGCCGATGATGTGGTACGGCAGGTCGTGCCGCTTGGCCAGCTCGTTGGTGCGGCCGTAGCGCTCCAGGAAGCCGAAGGTGGACAGCGGCTCGAAGATCGAGGTCCACACCGAGTTGTAGTTGACCGAGGAGGCCATGACGGCCACCAGGGCCTCGCAGGGACCCAGCTCGGGCACCGGCACGTCGTCCAGGTGGATCGACTTGCGGGGGTCCTTGTCGCGGGTCTCGAGTCCCGCGAACATCTCCGTCTCGTCCTTGTGCACGGTGATCGCGCGGTACGACTCGGGGAGCGGCAGTGCGGCGATGTCGGCCGGCGTGGAGTCGGGCGACTGGATCGCGTCCAGGATGTCCTTCACGGTCACGGTGTTGCCTCCGGCGGTGAGCGCCCCGAGGGAGGGGTGCTGAGGGTTGCGTCGGTGGTGCAGAGGTGAGGGTGGGTGCCTGTGACGCAGGCGTTCGGACGCGCAGGGGATGAGGTGCGGGGACAGCCCGAACACCTTCAACGTATGACACCGCGTGTCACCCCGCAAGGCACTGAGTGCCAGAAACTGATCTCAGATGAAATCTTTACCCGACAGATGAGCGATGATCGATCGAACCGTCTCCCGCCGCGGGAGGAAAAGGGGCGCCGACATGCAAAAACGGCCACCCGGTGGGTGGCCGTCGTCACAGGGCGGAAAGGGGCGGTCAGCGCTCCTTGAGGGCCTGCTCGATGGCGCGCATGACCTCGTGCAGCGGCGCGTCGGTGCGCGCCACCGTCACCAGCACCTCGCCCCGCGCGGAGGCTGAGGAGGCGGCCGGCCGCCCGGCGGAGGCCGTGCCGCGCCCCGCCCCGATGCCCGTGCCGAAGGTCCTGCGCACGATGGCGAAGGCGTGGTCCAGCTCGGCCTCCACGTCGCCCTGCCCGTCGGCCCGCAGCCAGCGCCGCAGCACGTGGTTGTGCGCGGTGACCACGGCGGACGCCGCGACCTCCGCGAGCAGCGGGTCGTCGCCCGCGTCGTCGTCGTGCGCGTGCTCGTCGAAGTGGCCGAGCAGATAGCGGGTGAACAGCCGCTCGTAACGGGCCACCGACGCGATCTCCGCCTCGCGCAGGGTGGGCACCTCGCGCGTCAGCTTGTAACGGGCGACCGAGATCTCCGGCTGGGCCGCGTACATCCTCATGACCTCTTTGATGCCGCGGCAGACCGTGTCGAGCGGATGCTCGTGCGCGGGCGCCGCGGTGAGCACCGCCTCGGCGCGCACCAGGGTGTCGTCGTGGTCCGGGAAGATCGCCTCTTCCTTGGAGCGGAAGTGGCGGAAGAAGGTGCGGCGGGCGACCCCGGCCCGGGCCGCGATCTCGTCGACGGTGGTCGCCTCGTACCCCTTGGCCGCGAACAGCTCCATCGCCGCCGCCGCCAGTTCCCGGCGCATTTTGAGCCGCTGGGCCGCGGCGCGGCTGCCGGCCGCGCTCTCCGGCGCGTCGGACGAGGCTGAGGTACGTGAGGACTTGGCGGGCTGGGACATGACCCGAACGTACTGCATGCGGGCGCAATCATGCGCGTGACCGGGTCTCCCCCCCACCCGCGGAGGGCGGGGGAGACCCGGCCGGATCGAGCAGTCCGCCCCAGTCCTCCTCGGACCGTGGTCGGCCGCCCGGCAGCTCAGCGGCGGGCATGCTCGCGGAAACCGCGGCCCGTCTTGCGGCCGAGGCAGCCCGCGGCCACCAGGTGCTCGAGGAGCGGGGCGGGGGCCAGTCCCGGGTCGCGGAACTCGCGGTGCAGGACCTTCTCGATGGCCAGCGACACATCCAGCCCGACCACGTCGAGCAGTTCGAAGGGGCCCATCGGGTAGCCGCCGCCGAGCTTCATCGCCGCGTCGATGTCGTCGAGCGTCGCGTAGTGCTCCTGCACCATCTTGACCGCGTTGTTGAGGTACGGGAACAGCAGCGCGTTCACGATGAACCCGGCCCGGTCGCCGCAGTCCACCGCGTGCTTGCGCACCTGGGCGCAGACCTCGTGGACGGTGGCGTGCACGTCGTCGGCGGTCAGCACGGTGCGGACCACCTCGACCAGCTTCATCGCCGGGGCCGGGTTGAAGAAGTGCATGCCGATCACGTCCTGCGGGCGCGAGGTGGCGCGGGCGCAGGCCACGACCGGCAGCGAGGAGGTGGTGGTGGCCAGCACGGCGCCGGGCTTGCAGACCTTGTCCAGCGCGGCGAACAACTGCCGCTTGACCTCCAGGTCCTCGGCGACGGCCTCGACGGCCAGGTCGACGTCGGCGAAGTCGTCGTACGAGCCCGTGGGCGTGATCAGTTCCAGCGTCCGGGCTGCCGCCTCGGCGGTCGTCCGCCCCCTGTCGACCGACCGGGCCAGGGACTTGCCGATCCGCGCCTTGGCCGCCGCCGCCTTCTCCGCGCTGCGGGCGGCCAGCACCACCGCGTACCCGGCCTTGGCGAACACCTCCGCGATGCCGGACGCCATGGTGCCCGAACCGGCCACGCCTACCGCGCGCACCGGCCGCCCGGCGACCGTCGCGCCGCCCGTCCCCGGGGTCAGCGCGTCCGGCACCACGACCGCGCTGCCGGGCGACTCGTAGGTGTAGAAGCCCCGGCCCGCCTTGCGCCCCGTCAGGCCCGCCTCGCTGAGCTGCCGGAGGATCGGCGCGGGGGCGTGCAGGCGGTCCCGGGAGGCGCTGTACATGGCCTCCAGGACCGTGCGCGCGGTGTCCACGCCCACCAGGTCGAGCAGGGCCAGCGGCCCCATCGGCAGCCCGCAGCCGAGGCGCATCGCGGCGTCGATGTCCTCGCGGGAGGCGTAGTTCGCCTCGTACATCGCGGCGGCCTGGTTGAGGTAGCCGAACAGCAGGCCGTCGGCGACGAAACCGGGCCGGTCCCCGACCGCGACCGGCTCCTTGCCGAGGTCCAGGGCCAGGTCGGTGACGGCCGTGACGGCGGCCGGCGCGGTCAGCACCGAGGAGACGACCTCGACCAGCTTCATGGCCGGCGCCGGGTTGAAGAAGTGCAGGCCGAGCACCCGTTCCGGGCGGGCGGAGTCGGCGGCCAGTCGCGTGACGGACAGCGCGTTGGTACCGGTCGCCAGGACCGCCTCGGGACGCACGATCCCGTCCAGCTCCCGGAAGACCCGCTGCTTGATCTCGTACGACTCCGGGACCACCTCGATCACCAGGTCGGCGTCGGCCGCCGCCCGCAGGTCGGTGGAGGTGCGGACGCGGCCCAGGGCGTCGGCGCGCTCCTGCTCCGTCAGGCGGCCGCGCTCGACGGCGCGGGCGGTGGAGGACTCCAGCGCGGCGACCGCCTTGACGGCCTGCGCCTCGCTGACGTCGATGCCGACGACCTCGCGGCCGGCCCCGGCCAGGACCTCGGCGATGCCGGTGCCCATCGTGCCGAGGCCGACGACGGCGATCTTCCGGAGCGGGGACAGAGGGGTGTCGGACAGGGGAGTGGCCATCGCGGGACTCCAGGAATGAGGGGTGACGACGGGAGCACGCCCGGGTGCGCCGTCGCGGCGCACCGGGTGCGTGGGATGAGGAAGGAAGGGAGTGCGGGTGTTGCCGGGCTCGAACGGCGCACACGCCCGGTGCCGTCGCGGGGGCGTACACGCCCGCCCGGCGGCCTGTGACCGGCCCTGTCCCGAGGCCGAGTCCTGATGCGGTACCCGAGGTACCGGACCGACTGCCCTCCCGGTGGACGCGTCACCAGACCACCGCGAGGAGTTGCTGCGGGTGGGTGACCCGCTCGTCTGAGGTTAACCCGCGGGTAACGAGCGCGCCAGCCCCCGGTGTTCGTGATGTAGGTCCCACGCCCGGTGTGACGCCCCTAACCTCGGTGTCATGGACGAAGAGTTGCGATCGCTCACGGAGCGCTTACGGACCGAGGCGGCGGCCTCGGGTGCCCCGGAGGCAGGGGCGGTGTACGACCGGCTCGTGGCGAGCGGGGACCACGACGAGCTGGCCGCCGTGCTCACCGAACCCGGACACCCGCTGTGGGCCCGGGAACTGGCCGCCTTCCGGCTGGGCGTGGCGGGGGACCGGCGGGCCTTCGAGTCACTCGTGCTCCTGCTGAACCACCGGGACCCGCCGCGCTGCGCCTCGGCCGCCCACGCCCTGGCCCGCCTCGGCGACCCGCGCACCGCCCGCGCGGCGGCGGCCCTGGCCACCAACGAACTGCGGGTCGCCTACGCGCTGCACCCGGTGCGGCTGCTGGTCGAGCTGCGGGCCGCCGAGTCGGTGCCCGCGCTGATCACCACGCTGGAGCGGCGGCTGCGCCCGCACGACCCCTACCGGCGCGTCGCGCTCGCCTGCGTCGAGGGCCTCGGCACCCTCGGCGACGACCGGGCCGCCCCGGTGCTGAACGACGCGCTCGCCCACCCGGCGCTGGCCGAGGCGGCGGTGCGGGCGCTGGCACGCATCCCGGGACAGCGGTGAGCGACCCGCCGGTCCGGCAGCGGTGACGGGCCGTCAGTCGCCCAGCGGCCGGGCGTAGCGCACCTCGGGCACCGGGACCCCGTCCACCTCGAAGGGCTCCTCGGCGCCGTCGGGGCCGAAGCCCGCCCGCTCGTAGAAGCGCCGGGCGCGGGTGTTGCCCTTGAGCACCCACAGGAGCATGCGCGCGTGCCCGGCGCTCGCGCACCGGCGCACCGACTCCCCGAGCAGGGCCCGCCCGACGCCCGCGCCGAGCCGGCCGGGGTCGACGTAGAGGGCGTACAACTCGGCGTCCGCGGTGCGCATCTCGCCGTCCCGGTAGGGGCCGTGGCAGGCCCAGCCGACGACCTCGCCGCCCTCGTCCTCGGCGACCAGGTTCAGCACGCCCTCCGAGGCCCGGGCGAACAGGGCGCGACGCCGCTCCGCGTCGGCGGCGGGGTCCATCGCGTCGAGGTGCTGCTGCGGCATCAGGCCCCGGTAGGCGCTCTGCCAGCCCCGGACGCGGATCAGGGACACGCGGTCGCAGTCCCCGAGGACCATCTCCCGCACCCGCACCCGCGCCTGCGGACCGCTCACGGCGCCACGACCGCGAACGCCTCGATCTCCATCAGGAACTCCGGCCGGACCAGCGCGGCCACCTGCACCGCCGAGGCGGCCGGCAGCCGGTCCTCGGGTATGTGCTCGGCGCGGGCCGCGCGGATCGCGCCCATGTGCGCCATGTCCGTGACGAAGAAGGTCAGCTTCACCACGTCGTCGAAGGTCGCGCCGGCCGAGGCCAGGCACCGGCGCAGATTCTCGAAGACCTGGCGGGCCTGGGCCGCGGGGTCGCCCTCGCCGACCACCCTGCCGTCCCGGTCCAGCGCGAGCTGCCCCGAGACGGCCACGAACCGCCCGGTGCCGAGGACGACATGGGTGTACTGCGCGGCGGGCGCGACGCCCTCGGGGGCGGGGATCCTGGTCAGCTCACTCATGCGTCCATCGTGGACCACGGCACCGACAACGCCCCCGACCGGGGTGCGGCGAGGGGGACGGCTAGCCGTGGAAGCCGAGCAGTCCGTGCAGGGTGGAACCCCGCGAGGAGGTCGACGCCGCCTTGGACTCCAGCGGCTTCGGGTCCGGCAGCGCCGGGCACACCGCGTCCGCCTCGCCACCGGCGCCGTGCGGCACGGTGCCGTCGGTGAGGTAGGCGGCCAGGTGCTCGTCCAGGCAGTCGTTCCCGCTCAGCGTGATCCCGTGGTTCCCGCCGCCCTCCTCGACGACGAGGCTGGAACCGCCCAGCAGCCGGTGCGCGGCGACACCGCCCTCGTACGGCGTGGCCGCGTCGCCGGTCGCCTGGAAGAGCAGGACCGGGGGCAGTTCGGCGTTGGCGACGTCCACCGGCTGCCGGGACGGGGTCGGCCAGAACGCGCACGGCGCGTTGTACCAGGCGTTGTTCCACACCAGGAAGGGCGCCTTCTCGTACAGGCCCCAGTTGTCGTCGCGCCAGTCGTCCCAGTCCCGCGGCCAGCCGGCGTCACGGCACTGCACCGCGGTGTAGACGCTGTAGCCGTTGTCCCCGGAGGCGTCCGGGGCCCCGAAGTTCTCGTACGCCTCGACCAGCGGGCCGGTGTCCCCGTCGTTCACGTACGCGGCGAACGCCTCGGCGAGGTAGGGCCAGTAGCCGTTGTAGTACCCGCCGGGCAGGTAGGTGTCCTCCAGCTCGGAGGCGCCGACCCTGCCCCCGGCCGGGCGTTTCGCCAGCGCCGCCCGCATGGCGTACCAGGCGCTCTCGACCCGCTCGGGGTCGGTGCCCAGCCCGTAGGCCGCGTCGTGCTCGGCGATCCAGGCCATGAACGCCCGGTGGCGGTCGTTGAAGGCGAGGTCCTGGTGGAGATTGGCGTCGTACCAGACGTCCTCGGGTCCGACGACGGAGTCCAGCACCAGCCGCCGCACCCGTTGCGGGTGGAGCTTGGCGTAGACGGCGCCCAGGTAGGTGCCGTACGAGTAGCCGAAGTAGCTGAGCTTCTCGGCGCCGAGCGCCGCGCGGATCGCGTCCACGTCCCGCGCTGCGCTGACCGTGTCGATGTACGGAAGGACGTCCGCGTACTTGTCGCCGCAGGCGTCGGCGAAGGACTCCGCGCGCGCCAGGTTGGCGCGCTCGACGTCCGGCGTGTCGGGCACCGAGTCCGGTCGCACGGGGGCGAAGTGACCCGGCCGGCAGTCCAGCGCGGGGCTGCTCCTGCCCACGCCGCGCGGGTCGAAGCCGATGACGTCGTACTGGGCGGCCACCTTCGCGGGCAGCGACGACGCCACGAACCCCGCCAGGGTCAGCCCGCTGCCGCCGGGGCCGCCGGGGTTCACCAGCAGGGGCCCCTGGTACGTCCTGGCGGTGTGCGGGACCCGGGACAGTGCCAGCGTGATCCGCTCCCCGCGCGGGCGCGCGTGATCCAGGGGCACCTCCAGGGAGGCGCACTGGAGCGTCGGGTAGTCCTCCGTGGCGCACTTCTCCCAGTGCGGGCCGGCCGCGGGGGCGGTGGGCGCGGGCTGCGGGAGCCGGGTCGCGGTCGCCTCGGGGGGGGCGGCGGTGACGGTCCCGGCGGCGATGACGGCGGCGCCGCACAGCACGGCTGCGCGTTGTCTCATGGCGTTCTCCCAGGACTCCCGGAACGGAGGGGCTGCGGTCCGCGCGGGTCGCGGTCCTCGCCGGATGGTCCCGGGGAGCGCCCCCGGAGGAACGAGAGCTGTCCATACTTGACCCGATTGGGCCGGAAGATGCCCTCCAATGCTCTCGCTCCTGCCCATGTCCGGAAGTCGGCCCGGGCCGCCGTCGCGGCGTCTCCTACATGAGCGAAAGCTGGACCGGCTCGGCCGGCTCGGCCGGCATGGGCCGCTCCGGCTCCGCGATCCGGCGGGGCATTCCCGCGCGCGCGGGACCGATGCCGTACTCGCGGGCCAGGTCGTGCACCTGGCGGGTGATCCGGCGCTGGTACCACTTCGGGGCGTAGGCGCCGTCCGCGTAGAGCCGTTCGTAGCGGCGGACCAGGTGCGGGTGGTGCCGGCCGAGCCAGGCCATGAACCACTCGCGGGCTCCCGGGCGCAAATGCAGCACCAGGGGCGTCACCGAGGTGGCGCCCGCGGCGGCGATGGCCCGCACGGTGGCCCTCAACTGGGCCGGTTCGTCACCGAGGAAGGGGATGACCGGAGCCATCAGGACCCCGCAGCCGATGCCGCGCTCGCTGAGGGCCCTGACGACCTCCAGCCGGCGCTCCGGTGCCGGGGTGCCCGGCTCCACGGTGCGCCACAGCTCCGCGTCGGTGAACCCGACCGAGACCGATATCCCCACGTCCGTCACCCGGGCCGCCCGCGTCAGCAGGTCCAGGTCGCGCAGGATCAGGGTGCCCTTGGTGAGGATCGAGAAGGGGTTCGCCCGCTCGGTGAGGGCCTCGACGATGCCCGGCATCAGCCGGTAGCGGCCCTCCGCGCGCTGATAGCAGTCGACGTTGGTGCCCATCGCGACGTGCTCGCCCTGCCAGCGGCGCGAGGCCAACTGGCGCCGCAGCACGTCGGGGGCGTTCACCTTGACGACGATCTGGGAGTCGAAGCCGAGCCCCGTGTCGAGGTCCAGATAGCTGTGCGTCTTGCGCGCGAAGCAGTACACGCACGCGTGCGTGCAGCCCCGGTAGGGGTTCACCGTCCACTCGAAGGGCATGCGCGAGGCCCCCGGGACCCGGTTCAGGATCGAGCGGGCCCGCACCTCGTGGAAGGTGATGCCGCGGAACTCGGGCGTGTCGAAGGTGCGGGTGACGACGGCGTCCGCGCCGAACAGCGCGGTGTCCGCCGCCCGGGCGTGGTCGGAGTCCGTGAGGTTCTCCCAGCGCATTGAGGCCTCCTCGGTAGCACTGTTCGACACAATAGAACACTTGTTCCCTTGATCGTGCGGCGAGTGGTGCGGGGCCGCTTCGCGCCCCCCGATTTGGAGGCCGGGCGGCGGGGTGGTTGGCTTGCCCCGACCCCGAGAACCAGGCCCTGGAGGGACCCGATGGCGCAGGTCGAGGCGACGACGGAGCGGATCGTCGCGGCGGACGCGGAGACGGTGTTCGACACCCTCGCCGACTACAGCGGCACCCGCGAGAAGCTGCTGCCCGAGCACTTCAGCGAGTACGAGGTCCGGGAGGGCGGCGACGGCGAGGGCACCCTCGTGCACTGGAAGCTCCAGGCCACCAGCAAGCGTGTCCGCGACTGCCTGCTGGAGGTCAGCGAGCCGACCGACGGCGAGCTGGTCGAGAAGGACCGCAACTCCTCCATGGTCACCACCTGGCGCGTCACCCCGGCGGGCGAGGGCAGGTCCCGGGTCGTCGTGGTCACCACCTGGCAGGGGGCCGGCGGCGTCGGCGGCTTCTTCGAGAAGACCTTCGCGCCCAAGGGGCTCGGCCGGATCTACGACGCCCTGCTCGCCAAGCTCGCCGCCGAGGTCGAGAAGTAGCCAAAGGGCAGGCACGGGGCGGCCGTTGGCCGCCTCACCGGTTCGAGTGATCTGCGCGCGAACCCGTCGTGCGTCCGTAACTCGTCGCACTTGTTCGCAGTTGTCGCCTCAGGCGGCAAATGTGAGCAGGTGTGACGAGGGGAGCGGTACGTGGGCGGGATCACTCTGGTGCAGGACCCGGTGGGCGGTCCCGCGCGGGACGAACCGGTCGCCGCGGCCCAGGCGCCCCCGGAACCTCCCGTTCCCCTGCCGGACGGGGAGCGGGACGCCGGGCTGAGCCCGCGCCGGGTCCGGCTGGTCTTCGTCGGGCTGATGCTGGCGCTGCTGCTCGCCGCCCTGGAGCAGATGATCGTCGCCACGGCGCTGCCGAAGATCGTCGGTGAGCTGCACGGTCTGGACAAGATGTCCTGGGCGATCACCGCCTACCTGCTCACCTCCACCGTCGGCCTGCCGATCTACGGCAAGCTCGGCGACCTCTTCGGCCGCAAGGGCGTCTTCCAGTTCGCCATCCTGGTCTTCGTCGTCGGCTCCGCGCTCGCCGGACGCGCGCAGACCATGGACCAGCTGATCGCCTTCCGCGCGGTGCAGGGCGTCGGCGCGGGCGGCCTGATGATCGGCGTCCAGGCGATCATCGCGGACATCGTGCCGCCCCGGGAACGCGGCCGGTACATGGGCCTGATCGGCGCCGCCTTCGGACTCGCCTCCGTCGCCGGCCCGCTGCTCGGCGGCTACTTCACCGACCACCTCTCCTGGCGCTGGTGCTTCTACATCAACGTCCCCTTCGGCCTGGTCACCATGGCCGTCGTAGCCGTCGTCCTCAAGCTGCCCCGGCCGCGGGTCAAGCCCCGCCTCGACATCCTCGGCGCCCTGCTCCTCGCCGCCGCCTCCACCTGCCTGGTGCTGCTCACCAGCTGGGGCGGCACCGAGTACGCGTGGGACTCCAAGGTCATCCTCGGTCTCGGCGCCGGAGCCGCCGGGGCCACCCTGCTCTTCCTGGTCGCCGAGCACCTCGCGCCCGAACCGCTGATCCCGCTGCGCCTGTTCCGGGACTCGATCTTCAACGTCACCGCCCTGGTCGGCCTCGTCGTCGGCGTCGCCCTCTTCGGCGCCGCCAGCTACCTGCCGACCTACCTCCAGATGGTCGACGGCGCCAGCGCCACCGAGTCCGGCCTGCTGATGCTGCCCATGATGGGCGGCGTGGTCGGCGCCTCGATCATCTCCGGACAGCTCATCAGCCGCACCGGTCACTACCGCAGCCACCCGATCCTCGGCAGCGCGCTGTCCGTCGTCGGCATGTGGCTGCTCTCCCGCCTGGACACCGACACGCCCCGGCTGCACTACAGCATCTGGATGGCCGTCCTCGGCGCCGGCATCGGCATGGTGATGCCGGTCCTGGTCCTCGCCGTGCAGAACTCGGTGCGCCCCGCCGACCTGGGCACCGCGACCAGCGCCAACAACTACTTCCGGCAGATCGGCGGCAGCGTCGGCGCGGCCGTCTTCGGCACCCTCTTCGCGGGCCGCCTCACCGACGCCCTGGCCGACCGGATCCCCGCCGGGACGGGGACCGGCCTCCCCGACGCGGAGGCCATCACCCCCCAGCTCGTCCACTCCCTGCCGCCGGTGCTGCGCGACGCCTACATCGGGGCGTACGCCGACGCCATGCCGCGGATCTTCCTCTACCTGGTGCCGGTGCTCGTCCTCGGGCTCCTCATCGCCCTCTTCCTCAAGGAGAAACCCCTGGTGTCCCACAACGCCCCCGTCACCGACCCGGAGACCGCCCAGCACCCCCGGCAGGCCCCGCAGGCACAGCCGCCGGCCCAGGTGCCGCCGGCCCGGTCGTCCTACGCAGGCGGCATCCCCGTGTGCGGCACGGTGCAGCACCCCGACGGCACCGTCGTGCCCCGCGCGGCACTCACCCTCATCGACGTCGGCGGACAGCAGATCGGCCGCGGTGCCAGCGGCGACGACGGACGCTACGCGCTGGCCACCCCCGGGCCGGGTGCCTACGTCCTGATCGCCGCGGCCGGCGGTCACCAGCCGCAGGCGGTCTCGGTGACGGTCGGCGAACGCCCGGTGGAACTGGACGTGGTCCTCGGCGGCGCCGGGCGCCTGGCCGGCAGCGTCATGACCGCCGACGGCAGCCCCGTGCGCGACGCGATCGTCACCCTCACCAACGTCCACGGCGAGGTCGTCGCCACCACCCGCAGCGGCCGCGAGGGCGGCTATGTCATCACCGAGCTGGTGGCGGGCGAGTACACCCTCGCCGCCAGCGCCCCCGCCTTCCGTCCGGCCGCGCTGCCGGTCAGCGTCCAGGCGGCCCGGGAGACCCGGCAGGACGTCGAGCTGGCCGGCGGCGCCGTGCTGCGCGGCACGGTGCGGGCCAGTGGCGGACGGGCCGTGGAGGACGCGCGCGTGACGCTCCTCGACGCGGCGGGCAACGTGGTGGACACCCTGACCACGGGACCCGACGGCACGTTCCGGTTCGTCGACCTGTCGTCCGGCGAGTACACCGTCATCGCGGCCGGATACCCGCCGGTCGCGACCGTGCTCCAGGTGGCCGGCGGCGGCCGGACGGAGCGCGACCTGCAACTCGGGCACGAGGACTGAGACCGGCACACCGGCGCGCGGGCGTGCGCCGGTGTGTTCGCGCGCCACCAATTCCCCGGTTGCCGCACATGGTCACCGGCCGCCACCGTACGGTGGTGACGGCGACACAGATCTTGCGGAGCCGTGGGCAGAGAGGGCCTGACGCCATGGACCGTGGCACCGAGCGGGACGCACCTCCCGGCCACCGTGCCGGACCCGACACCGGGCCGGCCGACCCCGTCACGGGCCGCGTCCCGCTGGCCGTCGTCGTGGTGGACCGCGACGGGCTGGTCTCCCACTGGAGCCGCGGCGCGGGGCGGTTGTTCGCCCTGCCCAAGGAAGAGGCGATCGGGCGGCCCGCCCCCGACCTGCTCCCCGTCTCGGGCGCGCTCCCCGGCGACGGGAGGGGGGACGACGACTCGGCCTACGGCGCGTACCCGGACCACGGCGGCCTCGGGCCCGGCCTGGAGTCCTCCCTGGACGGGCGGCTCTCCTATCCCTCGGCGGGCCGCGCCCGGCTGACCGTGCCGGCCGGCGCCCGCGTCGACGTGCTGTGGTGGGCCTACCCCCTGGTGGGTCCCGGACCGGAGCGGCTGCTCGTGCTGGCCGCCGACGCGGACGGGCTGCGGCGGGACCACGCCGACGGGAGCACCGGAGCGAGTGTCGTCGAGCGGATCGCGCCCGGATTCGCCCTGCACACCGACTTCCCCGGCGCCGACGAACTCGCCCGCCGCCTGCCCGAGATCCTGCCCAGCATGAGCGTCGGCGAGAGCGCCCGCATCGTCGCCCAGATCCTCGAACTGGGCTATCCCGTGCTGGAGTTCAGCCAGAGCGACCGGGTGCCCGTCACCCCCGACTGGGGCGTGCCCCGGCGGGCCGAGCGCCGGGCGCGCCGCGAGCGGGCCGCGCGGGCACTGGCGGCGGGTGAACCAGTGCCGGACGAACTGCGGGACGAGGCCGAGGATCTGGAGTACGCGGCGGTCCGCGAACGCCTGGAGTTCCTCAACGAGGTCAGCGGCGCGATCGGCACCTCGCTCGACCTCGCCCGGACCGTCGTCGAGGTCAGCCGGGCGGTCGTCCCCCGCTTCACCGACGTCGCCGGCACCTATCTGCGCGAACAGGTCGTCGCGGGCGAGGGCTTCCCCGACGGCGTGCCGGACACCACCACCATGTGGCACCGGGTCGCCCTGGAGCACACCGACGAACCCGGCCGCTGGGACGACGTCGTACCCGTCGGCGAGGCCATGCCCTTCCCGGCGCACACCCCCTTCTTCCAGTGCATGACCAGCGGCGAGCCGGTCCTGGTGCCCCGTATCACCGAGGAGATGGGCCACGCCATCGCCTCGCAGTTCGAGAAGCGGGACATCCGGCCGCTCATCACGGGGCGCTCGATGCTGCTGGTGCCGCTCAAGGCACGCCAGGTCGTCCTCGGGTTCATGATCCTGCTCCGGCACCCGGAGCGGCCCGTCTTCAACGACATGGACCGCGTCACCGGTGCCGAACTCGCCGCCCGCGCGGGCCTCGTGCTCGACAACGCGCGCATGTACACCCACCAGGAGAACGTCGCCGAGACCCTCCAGGACAGCATGCTCCCGCGCATCCCCGCGCGGATGGCCGGCTGCGACATCGCCACCCGCTATCTGCCGGGCACCCTGCTCGGCCGGGTCGGCGGCGACTGGTTCGACGCGGTCAAGCTGCCGGGCGCCCGCACCGCCCTCGTCGTCGGCGACGTCATGGGACACGGCCTGGGCTCGGCCGCGATGATGGGTCAGTTGCGCACCGCGGTCCAGACCATGGCCGGCCTCGACCTGCCGCCCGCGCAGCTCCTGCGCAACCTCGACGACCTCGCCCAGCGGCTCGGCGACACCCACCTCGCGACCTGCCTGTACGCCGTGTACGACCCGGTCGCCGGTGAACTGCGCCTCGCCAACGCCGGCCACATCCCGCCCGTCCTGGTCCGTGCCGAGGACGGCGCCAGCGAGCTGATCGACCTCCCGACGGGGGCGCCGATCGGCGTCGGCGGGGTGCCCTTCGAGTCGGTGCGCGTGCCGGTGGCACCCGGCGACCGGCTGGTGATGTGCACCGACGGCCTGGTGGAGGTGCGCGGCGAGGACATCGGCGTCGGCCTCGCCACCCTCTGCGAATCCGCCGCGCACCCGGCCGCCTCCATGGACGACGCCTGCGACACCATCATCCGCGCCCTGGGCACCCGCGGTGGCCGCAAGGACGACGTCGCCCTGCTGATGGCCCGGCTGACCGGCATCGAGCCCGACGCCGTCGCCGAATGGAGCCTCGCCCGCGACCCGGCCGAGGTGGGCCGCGCCCGCGCGGCGGTCCGCGAGCAGCTCCACGACTGGGGGCTGCCGAAGCTGGTGGGTCCGGCGGAGCTGATGGTCAGCGAGCTCGTCACCAACGCCGTGCGGCACTCCCACGCCCACCCCGTCACGCTGCGCCTGGTGCGCGCCGACACGCTGCTGTGCGAGGTGGACGACGACGACCACGACCTGCCGGCGCTGCGCAGCGTGGGTCCCGAGGACGAGGCCGGGCGCGGCCTGCGCGTGGTCAGCACCCTCGCCCGCGCATGGGGCGCCAGCCGCACCAACGCGGGCAAGACCGTGTGGTTCGAGCTGACGCTGCCCGCCCGCCACCGCTGAGGGGGGCGCTGCCGCGCGGCGGGTGCTGCGCGGTTCCGGCGGCGCCGTGCCGCCGCGCGTCGCAGGAATCGCGCCGGGTTCGGAGCGGCGGCCGACGGCGCCGGTACCTGTCGCGCCGCGTGGCCCGCGCGCACCGGCCTTCCGACACCCACGTGTTCTCCGGGCATCCGTGTGCCGACCGTGCCGACCGCGCCGTCCGGGTCGGACCCGCCGGGTTCCCCGGATCGGTCCGCGGCCCGAATCCGCCCGGCGCGAACGGGTGGTGAAGGAATGCGCCGGGCGCTTGTGGCCGTGCGCCAGGCGCGATACACCGTACGAACCCGTCGTCGTCGACGGGCCGTACGTCGTCGCACCTGGGGAGACGGGCATGAGCGTGACGAGTCGGTACCGGGACGCCTGGGAGGGCTTCTGGAACGAGGCCTCCGGGGACCGGGGGGCGGTGTTCTGGGACGCGGAGCCGACGCTGACCGCCGGGCGCCACCTGGCCCACTTCGAGCCGCACCTGACCGACCCCACCCTGCCGTTGATCGACCTGGGCTGCGGCAACGGCACACAGACCCGGTACTTCGCCGAACGCTTCCCGCACGTGGTCGGCGCCGACCTCTCCGCCGCCGCCCTCGACCATGCCCGCCACGCCGACCCGGCCCGACTCGCCGCGTACCGGCAACTGGACGCCGCCGACAAGGCCGAGGCGGAGGCGCTGCACGCGGAACTGGGCGACGCCAACGTCTACGTCCGGGGCGTCCTGCACCAGTGCGAACCCGACGACCGGCAGCCCCTGGCCGACGCCCTCGCCGTGCTCCTCGGAGAACGGGGCCGCGCCTTCCTGGTCGAACCTTCCCAGGCGGCCAAGACCGTTCTGATGGGCCTCGCCCAGGGCTCCGCCGGACCGCCCGCCAAACTCGCCCCCGTCCTGCGCCACGGCCTGACCCCCGGTGCCGTCCCCGACGACGCGGTCCCCGCGTACCTCCGCGCGGCCGGACTGACCGTCCTGGCGAGCGGCGAACTCCCCCTGGTCACCACGGAGTACACGCCGGACGGCACCCGCATCGAGCTGCCGTCGACCTGGGTGGTGGCGGGCGTCGCCTAGCATCGGGGCGGTGGAATCGACGCACCGGCCCGCCTCCCGGGTCCTCTGTCTGGACGCCGCCCGCCGCCTGCTGCTCCTGCGCTGGCGGGACCCGTTCGACGGAACGTACGTCTGGGAGCCGCCCGGCGGCGGTGTCGAGCCGGGCGAGAGGCCCTTGGCGGCGGCCAGGCGCGAACTGGCCGAGGAGACCGGGCTCGATCCGGCCGCGGTGCTCGACAGGTGGGTACCGGTCGAGCGTGATGTGCGCTGGAACGGCAAGCGGTACGTGGGAACGGAGCACTTCTTCGTCGCCGAGTTCGCCGAGGAGCGACCGCCGCTGGTACGGACCGGACTGCTCCCCGAGGAGCGGTCCAGCCTGGCCGGGTACGCGTGGACGGCGTGGGCGGACCTGGGCTGGCTGGCGGACCCGGTCGAGCCGCCGCGGTTGCCGGCGGTCCTCCGCGCCCTCGTGCCGGGCGGTCCGTGGAGTTGACCGGCCCGAGAAAGCGCAGATCGTAGGCCGTACGGGGCCCTTCAGTGGTCCAGACCACCGGTGGTTGTCCACAGCCCTGGCAGAGGTGGCCGGACACCGCGTACGGTTCGAGCCATGAAGATCCTCATCAGTGCCGACATGGAGGGCGCCACCGGTGTCACCTGGCCGGCCGACGTGCTGCCGGGCACGCCGCAGTGGGAGCGGTGCCGGTCGATGTTCACCTCGGACGTGAACGCGGCCGTGCTGGGCTTCTTCGACGGCGGAGCCGACGAGGTGCTGGTCAACGAGGCGCACTGGAGCATGCGCAACCTCCTGCTGGAGCGGCTGGACGAGCGCACCGAGATGCTCACCGGGCGGCACAAGGCACTGTCCATGGTCGAGGGCGTCCAGCACGGGGACGTGGACGGCATCGCGTTCATCGGGTACCACGCGGGCGCCGGCATGGAGGGCGTCCTCGCCCACACCTACCTCGCCAACCAGCTCACCGGCGTCTGGCTGAACGACGTACGGGCCAGCGAGGGTCTGCTCAACGCGCACGTGGTCGCCGAGTACGGAGTGCCCGTGGTGCTGGTCACCGGGGACGACGTGGCCTGCGAGGACGCGCTCGGGTACGCGCCCGAGGCGCGCAAGGTCGCGGTCAAGGACCACGTGTCGCGGTACGCGGCCGTGTGCCGCACGCCGGCCAGGACCGCCGCCGACATCAGAGCCGCCGCCAAGGAGGCCGCCGCGCTCGCGGTGCGGCACGAGCCGGTGAGCGGCGGGCCGTTCACCCTCGCCCTGGAGTTCGACGCCGAGCACCTGGCGGCGGCCGCGACCGTGGTGCCCGGTGTGGCGCAGGTCGGGGAGCGGAAGGTGGCGTACACCCACGACACCATGTTCGAGGCGATCCGGACGTTCAAGGCGGTCACGACGATCGTCTCGGCGGCGGTGGAGGAGCAGTATGGCTGAGCACACGGGGACCGGACCGGACACGGGCGAGCAGGCGCTGGACGAGGTCGTCCGGTTCACCTCCGAGCTGATCCGGATCGACACCACCAACCGGGGCGGCGGCGACTGCCGGGAGCGGCCCGCCGCCGAGTACGCCGCCGCGCGGCTCGCCGAGGCCGGGATCGAGCCCACCCTGCTGGAGCGGACCCCGGGCCGCACCAACGTCGTGGCCCGCATCGAGGGCACCGACCCGGCGGCCGACGCACTGCTGGTCCACGGTCACCTGGACGTCGTGCCCGCCGAGGCCGCCGACTGGAGCGTGCACCCGTTCTCCGGGGAGCTCCGCGACGGCGTCGTGTGGGGGCGCGGCGCGGTCGACATGAAGAACATGGACGCGATGATCCTCGCGGTCGTCCGGGACTGGGCCCGGCGCGGTGTCCGGCCCCGGCGCGACGTGGTGATCGCGTTCACCGCGGACGAGGAGGCCAGCGCCGAGGACGGCTCCGGCTTCCTCGCCGACCGGCACGCCGCCCTGTTCGAGGGCTGCACCGAGGGCGTCAGCGAGTCCGGGGCGTTCACCTTCCACGACGGCGCCGGGCGGCAGTTCTACCCCATCGCCGCCGGTGAGCGCGGTACGGGCTGGCTCAAGCTCACCGCACGCGGCCGGGCCGGGCACGGCTCGAAGGTGAACCGGGAGAACGCGGTCACCCGGCTCGCCGCCGCGATCACCCGCATCGGCGACCACGAGTGGCCGCTGCGCCTGACCCCGACCGTGCGCGCGGCCCTGACGGAGATCGCCGCCGTCTACGGCATCGAGACCGACCTGAGCGACGTCGACGCCCTGCTGGACAAGCTCGGCACGGCCGGGAAACTGGTCGAGGCCACCGTCCGCAACAGCAGCAACCCGACCATGCTGGACGCCGGGTACAAGGTCAACGTCATCCCGGGAGAGGCCGTCGCCCACGTCGACGGGCGGTTCCTGCCCGGCGGCGAGGAAGAGTTCCGCAGCACCCTCGACCGGCTCACCGGGCCCGACGTGGACTGGGAGTTCGCCCACCGCGAGGTGGCGCTCCAGGCGCCGGTCGACTCGCCGACGTACGTCCGGATGCGCGCGGCGGTGGAGGAGTTCGCGCCCGAGGGGCACGTCGTGCCGTACTGCATGTCCGGGGGCACGGACGCCAAGCAGTTCTCGCGGCTCGGCATCACCGGGTACGGCTTCGCGCCGCTGAAGCTGCCCGAGGGCTTCGACTACCAGGCCCTCTTCCACGGTGTGGACGAGCGGGTCCCGGTCGAGGCGCTGCACTTCGGTGTCCGTGTCCTGGACCGTTTCCTGCGCACGGCGTAAAGACCCGGGCACCGCCCGGACGAGCAAGCAGCTGGAGGAGAAGTGGGGGAGTCAGTGCGGACTCTGTCGTACGGATCGTGGCCCTCGCCCGTCGACGCGGCCCTCGCCGCCGCGCACGACGGGCGGCCCGACGACGTCGGCTTCGTCGGTGACGAGGTGTGGTGGACCGCGCCCCGGCCCACCGAGGGCGGGCGGCGCACCCTGGTGCGGCGGCACGCCGACGGCACCGAGGAACCGGTGCTGCCCGCCCCGTGGAACGTGCGCAGCCGCGTCATCGAGTACGGCGGCCGTCCGTGGGGAGCGGCCACCACCGACGCCGGTCCGCTGCTGGTCTTCGTGAACTTCGCCGACCAGCGGCTGTACGCCTTCACCCCGGGCGGCGACGAGCCGCGCCCGCTGACCCCGCTCTCCCCGGTGGGCGGCGGGCTGCGCTGGGTCGAGCCGGACCCGCGCCCCGAGCGCGGCGAGGTGTGGTGCGTCCTGGAGGAGTTCACCGGCGAGGGCCCCACCGACCTGCGCCGTGTTCCGGTGGCGGTGCCGCTGGACGGCTCCGCGGCCGACGACCGGGGGGCGGTCCGCGAACTCACCCCCGAGCGGCACCGCTTCGTCACCGGGCCGCGCCTCTCGCCCGACGGACGCCGAGCCGCCTGGCTCGCCTGGGACCACCCCCGCATGCCCTGGGACGGCACCGAGCTGATCGTCGCCGACGTCGGCGACGAGGGCACCCTCCAGGACGTCCGGACTCTCGCCGGCGGGCCCGAGGAGTCGATCGCCCAGGCGGACTGGGCCCCGGACGGCGCCCTGCTGTACGCCTCCGACCGCACCGGCTGGTGGAACCTCTACCGCGACGGACGGCCGCTGTGCGCCCGCGAGGAGGAGTTCGGCGGACCGCTGTGGAAGCTCGGGCAGCGCTGGTTCGCGCCTCTGGACAGCGGCCTCGTCGCGGTCCTGCACGGCCGCGGGGCCGCCGTCCTCGGCATACTCGACCCCGATACCGGTGACGTCGTCGACGCCGCGGGCCCCTGGACCGAGTTCGCGCCCGCCCTCGCCGCGCACGGCGAGCGGGTCGTCGGCGTCGGCGCCGGCCCGCACAGCGGCTACGAGGTCGTGGAGCTGGACGCCCGCACCGGCCGCGCCCGGGTGATCGGCGCCCCGCACGAGGACACCGTCGACCCGGCGTACTACCCGCAGCCGCGGATCCGCACCTTCACGGGCCCGGGCGGACGCGAGATCCACGCCCACCTCTACCCGCCGCACCACCCGGGCTGCCGCGCCCCGGACGGTGAACTGCCGCCGTACGTCATCTGGGCGCACGGCGGACCCACCAGCCGGTCCCCGCTCGTCCTCGACCTGGAGATCGCCTACTTCACCTCCCGCGGCATCGGCGTCGCCGAGGTCAACTACGGGGGCAGCAGCGGCCACGGCCGGGAGTACCGCAACCGGCTGCGCGAACAGTGGGGCGTCGTCGACGTCGAGGACTGCGCGGCCGTCGCCCTCGCCCTCGCCGAGGAGGGCACCGCCGACCGGCAGCGGCTCGCCGTGCGCGGGGGCAGCGCGGGCGGCTGGACGTCCGCCGCGTCGCTGGCCACCACCGACGTCTACGCCTGCGGCACGATCAGCTACCCGATCCTGGACCTGACCGGCTGGGGGACCGGGGAGACCCACGACTTCGAGTCGCGGTACCTGGAGGGCCTGATCGGCCCGTACGCCGAGGTCCCCGAACGCTACGCCGAGCGGTCGCCGGCCGAGCACGCCGAGCGCGTCACCGCCCCGTTCCTGCTGCTCCAGGGGCTGGACGACGTGATCTGCCCGCCCGCGCAGTGCGAGCGGTTCCTCGACCGCATGGCGGGCCGCGGTGTGCCGCACGCCTACCTCACCTTCGAGGGCGAGGGCCACGGATTCCGCCGAGCGGAGACCATGGTGCGCGCCCTGGAGGCCGAACTGTCCCTCTACGCCCAGGTCTTCGGGCTGACCCCGCCCGGCGTCCCCACCCTGGAGCTGACCCGATGAGCCGGGTGGGCGAGCTGGTCCGGCCGGCCCGGCTCGCCCCCGGCGCCCGGGTGGCCGTCGTCGCGCCCAGCGGACCTGTGCCCGAGGAGCGCCTCCAGGCGGGCCTGGACGTACTGCGCGGCTGGGACCTCGACCCGGTCGTGGCCCCGCACGTCCTGGACCGGCACGGCACCTTCGACTACCTCGCGGGCAGCGACGCCGACCGGGCCGCCGACCTCCAGGCCGCCTGGTGCGACCCGGCCGTGGACGCGGTGCTGTGCGCCCGCGGAGGGTACGGCGTCCAGCGCATGGCCGACCTGCTCGACTGGGAGGCGATGCGCGCGGCCGGCCCCAAGGTGTTCGTCGGCTTCAGCGACGTCACCGCACTGCACGAGGCGTTCGCCACCCGCCTCGGCCTGGTCACCCTGCACGGGCCGATGGCGGCCGGGATCGACTTCATCAAGAACGCCCGGGCGCAGGAGCACCTGCGCGCCACCCTGTTCGACCCGGAGACGGTCCGCGTGATCACCTCCGGCGGCACACCGCTGGTGCCGGGCCGGGCCCGGGGCGTCACCCTGGGCGGCTGCCTCGCCCTGCTCGCCGCCGACCTGGGCACCCCGCACGCCCGGCCCTCCGCGCGCGGCGGGCTGCTGTGCCTGGAGGACGTGGGGGAGGAGACGTACCGCATCGACCGCTACCTCACGCAGTTGCTCCGCGCCGGCTGGCTCGACGGGGTCGGCGGCGTGCTGCTCGGCTCGTGGGCCCAGTGCGAGCCCTACGAGCGGCTGCGTCCCCTGCTGGCCGACCGGCTCGGCGGGCTCGGCGTCCCGGTCGCCGAGGACTTCGGGTTCGGACACTGCGAGGGGGCGCTGACCGTCCCGTTCGGCGTACCGGCGGAACTGGACGCGGACGCGGGCACCCTGACCCTGGAGGGGCCCGCGCTGCGCTGACCGTCGTAGGCTGGCCCCATGCCGCACACCCCGTCCCGCCACCTCGCCGAGGGCCCGCGCGTGGGCATCCGGCACTTCACCCTCGCGGACGGGGCCGAGTTCACCGCCCGGGCCCGGCAGAGCAAGGACCTGCACCACCCCTGGCTCTTGCCGCCGGACAGCGCCCAGGCGTACGAGGCCTACGCGGGCCGGCTGATCGAGGACCCCACCAAGGCCGGTTTCCTGGTGTGCGAGAAGGACACGGACACGATCTCCGGGGGCGTACCCGGCGACTCCATCGCCGGGTTCGTGAACATCAACAACATCGTCGAGGGCGGCTTTCGCAGCGGAGCGCTCGGCTACGGCGTCTTCGCGCACGCCGCGGGCCGCGGGCTGATGCGCGAGGGGCTCGGCCTCGTGGTGCGCCACGCGTTCGGACCGATGCGCCTGCACCGGCTGGAGATCAACGTCCAACCGGGCAACGCCGCCTCGATCGCCCTGGCCCGTGCCTGCGGTTTCCACCTGGAGGGCTTCTCGCCGCGGATGCTCTACATCGACGGCGCCTGGCGCGACCACCAGCGCTGGGCGATCACCGCCGAGACCGTGCCTTCCGGTTGATCTTCATCGTGTCCAGGTCCGTCACCGTGGACCTGAGCTCGCCGAAGCCGTAGCCGAGCCCGCGGAGCGTGGTCTCGGCCCGGTCCTGAGCGAGCGCGCCCGCCATCTCCTCGCCGTCCGCCGCGTCCGACAGCACCACGTAGCGCATCGAGAAGTGCTTCAGCGGCGCGGGCTCGTACGACAGCGAGCCCTCCTCGGTGAAGCGCATGCTCGCCATCCCGTGCTCGCCCGCCTCGGCGAGCAACCGGGCGCGGGCCTCCTCGCTCAGCCCCTCCCAGGTGCCCCGGACGATCACCCGGTAGGTGTGCTGCTCACTCACGGGCCGCTCACTCACGTGCGTCTCTCCTCAGTCTTCGTAGCCGCTTCGACCGCCCGAGCCTACGTCCGCGCCCCAACCGCGCCCCAGCGGATTAAACGTGAGCCACATCGCCCCGGCCCGGCCGACGGACCCCCTGTTCACCGCGCCGGGGACCGGCTTCCATGGGGAACCGTGACGACGATCCGACGCGAGGTACTGACCCTGCCCGCCGCGCCGCTGGGGCCGGACAACCCCCTGCCGCCGCTGCGCCCCCTGGACGAGGCCCACCGCATCGACGACCGGGACCGGGCGGGCCTGCCCCGCGACATGGCCCGCCAGGTCGACTACGCGCCACTGCGCAGCCTGCTGCCCGTCCAGGTCCGCGACGGCTACGACCGGGAGCGCGCACCGCGCGAGGTGGACGCAGTCGTCATCGAGAACGACCGGCTGCGGGCCACCGTCCTGCCCGGCCTGGGCGGACGCATCGCCTCCCTCCACCACAAGCCCACCGACCGCGAACTCCTCTACGTCAACCCCGTGCTCCAGCCCGCCAACTTCGCCCTCAACGGCGCCTGGTTCTCCGGCGGCATCGAGTGGAACATCGGCGCCACCGGCCACACCACCCTGTCCTGCTCGCCCGTGCACGCCGCCCGCGTCCCCGCCCCCGACGGCCGGGGGCACCGCCCCTCGGGCGGTGGGGGAGAGATACTGCGCCTGTGGGAGTGGGAGCGGCTGCGCGACCTGCCCTTCCAGGTGGACCTGTGGCTGCCGGACGGCTCGGACTTCCTCTACGTCGGTGTCCGCGTCCGCAACCCGCACGAGCGTCCGGTGCCCACCTACTGGTGGTCCAACATCGCCGTCCCCGAGGACCGCCGCGTCCTAGCCCCCGCCGACGAGGCCTGGCACTTCGGGTACGAACGACGGCTGCGCAGGGTGCCCGTCCCGACGTACGACGGTGTCGACCGCACGTACCCGCTCAACAGCACCTACGCCGCCGACTACTTCTACGAGGTGCCGGACGACCGGCGCCGCTGGATCGCCGCCCTCGACGCGGACGGCCACGGGCTGGTGCAGACCTCGACCGACCTGCTGCGCGGCCGCAAGCTGTTCGTGTGGGGCACCAAACCCGGCGGACGCCGCTGGCAGGAGTGGCTCACCGAGCCCGGCACCGGCGGCTACTGCGAGATCCAGGCCGGGCTCGTGCGCACCCAGCTCGAACACGTCAGGCTGGACGCGGAGAGCGAGGTGTCCTGGCTGGAGGCGTACGGGCCGCTCGACACCGCGCCGGACGGCGACTGGCACACCGTGCTGCGCCGGGCCGAGGACCGGCTGGAGGCCGCCCTGCCCCGGGCCGACGTCGACGCCGCGTACGAGGCCTGGCGCCCGCACGCCGACACCGAGCCCGGCGAACGCCTGGCCACCGGGTCGGGCTGGGGCGCGCTCGAGGTGCTGCGGGCCGGCTGGAAGCTGTCCGGCACCCCCTTCGACGAGGACACCCTGGGCGAGGAGCAGAAGCCCTGGCTGCACCTGCTGCGCGCCGGGTCACTGCCCGAACCGGAACACCACGAGCCGCCCGGCGGGACGCTGGTCGCCCGGCCCTGGCGGGACATGCTGGAGACCACGGCCGCCACCCCCCTCGCCGAGTACCACCTCGGCGTCGCCCAGTGGCACGGCGACGACCGGGCGCAGGCGGTGCGCAGTTGGGAGCGCGGGCTCAAGTCCGCCGCGGACCGCTGGCCGCTGCTGCGCTGCCTCGCCGTCGCCGACCAGCAGGACGGCCACCCGGAGCGCGCCGCCGACCGGTACCTGGAGGCCTTCGACGACCTGTGCGCACGCCGGGCCGACGCGGCGGCGGACGGGGACTCGACGTGGGCGGCCGTCACCGCCGCGGTGGGCCGGGAGTCGATCGGGGCGCTGCTCGCGGTCGGGCGCACCGCGGACGCCCGGACCGTGTGGGAGCGGCTGGACCCCGGGACGCGGGCCCGCGGCCGGTTCCGGCTGACCGAGGCCGAGTTGCTGGCCGCCGAGGGCCGGACCGGGGACGCGCGGGCCGTGTTCGACGAGGGCTTCGAGGTCGCCGACCTGAGGGAGGGCGCCGACAGCATCGGCCTGCTGTGGGCGAGGCTGGACGACGCACCGCTCCCGGCCCGCTACGACTTCCGGATGTGGCCGGACGAGGAGTGAGCCCCGCCCGGCACGGACGCTACTGCCGCCGGTCCACGTACTCGTAGATCGCCCCGTCCGGATGGCGGGCGATCAGGTTGCGGCCCCCGGGCGTGGCGACCGGGCCGGCGATGATGTCGGCCCCCAGGGAGCCGAGTACGCGACCGGTCTCCTCCACGTCCGACACGGCGATGGTCGCGGCCACCTTGCGCAACACCTCGAGCTGGGACTCGGGCCCGCTCATCAGCAGGAAGCAGCCGATGGCGGCGGCCTGGACGCCGCCGCGCTCGAAGCGGAGGGCCTCGCCGCCCGCCAGACCCTCGTAGAAGGGGATCGCCTTGTCCAGGTCGTCGACGTAGACGCGCAGTGTGGCTCCCAGAATGTCCATACGGACGAGCCTAGTTGGAAGGGCCGGCCATCCACTCCCGTCCGGCCGTCCGGCCATGGAAGCCGGGCCCGCGGGTACCCGCAACACATGAACCGCATGGATCACTTGGAACACCTGGACAGGCAACTGGTCGACGAACTGGCGCAGGTGGCACGCGAGACCGTGCGCGACGAACTGCGGGAACAGACCCGCAGGCAGCGCCGCAGGGCCACGCTGTACGCCGCCTCCGGCACCGCCGCCCTGTACGCGGGCGCCGCGGTCGCGCTCGCCGTGGGACTGGCGCTCGCCCTCGTGCTCCCGGGCTGGGCCGCCGCGTTGATCACGGCCGCCCTCCTGGGCGTCGCGGCGTACCTGCTGCGCGGCGCGGCCCGCCCGCACCCGTCGGGGCCGGGCCCGGCCCACTCCTCGGGGCACGACCGCGTCCCCGGAGGCGGCACGCCCGCCGCACCGGGCCGGCACGACGCCGACCCCGGCGGCACGCACGACCGCGCCTGACCGGCCGCCCGCAGGGGTACGCCCGCACGGAGGCCGTGCGGGCGTACCCCTGCGCTCTGCGGGTCAGGCGCTCTGCTGGAGCTGCGGCAGCACCTTGGTGCGGTAGAGGTCGAAGAAGCCGCGCAGGTCCGGGCCGATCTGGTTGACGTAGACCCGGTCGAAACCGGCGTCGGCGAACCGCTTCAGCTCCGCCACGTGCTCGTCCACGTCGTCGCCGCACACCCGGCTGTCGCGGACCATGCCCTCGGTGACCAGAGTCTGCGCCTGCTCGAAGTGCTTCGGCGAGGGCAGCACCTGGCTCAGCTCGCCGGGCAGCTGCTCGTTGGCCCACAGCCGGTGCACGGTGCGGACGGCGGCGTCCTTGTCGGTGTCGTAGCAGACCTTGGTGCCTCCGCTGACCAGCTTCCCGCCGCCCCCGCCCTTCCGGTACTGCTCCACCATCGGGGCGTCCGGCATCATCGTGATGTAGCCGTCACCGACCCGGGCCGCCAGCTTCGTCGCCGCCGGGCCGAAGCCCGAGATGTCGATCGGCACCGGCTCGTCGGGCACCGTGTACAGGCGGGCGTTCTCCACCGTGTAGTGGGTGCCGTGGTGGTTGACCTCCTCGCCGGTGAGCAGCCGCCGGATGATCAGGATGGCCTCCTCCAGCATCTCCAGGCGTACGTGCGCGGCCGGCCAGGCGTCGCCGAAGATGTGCTCGTTCAGCGCCTCGCCGGTGCCGACGCCCAGCCGGAAGCGGCCCTGCGTCATCACCGCGCTGGTCGCCGCGGCCTGCGCCACCACCGCCGGGTGGATGCGCACCGTCGGGCAGGTCACCGCCGTCTCCACCGGCAGGGACACCGCGTCCGACAGCGCGCCGATCACCGACCACACGAACGGGCTCTGGCCCTGTTCGCCGTTCCAGGGGTGGTAGTGGTCCGAGATCCACAGCGCCTGGAAACCGGCCTGTTCGGCCATCCGCGCCTGCTCGATCAGCTCCGCGGGACCGTACTGCTCGCACGAGAGGAAATAGCCGTATTCGGGCATGGGGGGTTGCCTCCGGACAGGGAGCGGATGGTTCCGGGGCCGGGTACCCGGGCGCGGGGCCGGAAACCGGCGGCGCGGCGGCTTCCGGGCCGCCCGCGAGGCCTGCGTGCGGACGTTTGGGCGCCCCGGCCAAGGGGACGCGGAAGGCTCACGAGGTACGCGACAGCCCGGAGGCGAACCGTGAGCCGACCCCGCATCGTGATCGTCGGTGCCGGCTTCGCCGGGTACCGGACGGCCCGCACCCTGTCCCGGCTCACCCGGCACCAGGCCGACATCACCCTGCTCAACCCGACCGACTACTTCCTCTACCTGCCCCTGCTGCCCCAGGTCGCCGCCGGAATCCTGGAACCGCGCCGGGTCAGCGTCTCCCTGTCGGGCACGCTGCCGCACGTGCGGCTGGTGCTCGGCGAGGCCGACGGCATCGACCTCGACGGGCACACCGTGCGCTACACCGGCCCGGAGGGCGAGGAGGGCACCCTGCCCTTCGACCGCCTGGTGCTCGCCGCGGGCAGCGTCAACAAGCTGCTGCCCATCCCCGGCGTCGCCGAGCACGCCCACGGCTTCCGCGGGCTGCCGGAGGCGCTCTACCTGCGCGACCACGTGACCCGGCAGATGGAGCTGGCCGCGGCCTCGGACGACCGGGCGGAGTGCGCCGCGCGGTGCACGTTCGTCGTGGTCGGCGCGGGATACACCGGCACCGAGGTCGCCGCGCACGGCGCGATGTACACCGACGCGCAGGTCCGCAAGCACCCGATGCGCACCGGCATGCGGCCCCGCTGGATGCTGCTCGACGTGGCGCCCCGGGTCATGCCCGAGATGGACGAACGGCTCTCCCGCACCGCGGAGCGGGTCCTGCGGCAGCGGGGCGTCGACGTGCGGATGGGGATCTCCGTCAAGGAGGCCACGCACGACGGCGTCCTGCTGACCGACGGCACGACCGTCGACACCCGCACGCTGGTGTGGTGCGTGGGCGTGCGCCCCGACCCGCTGGTGGAGTCCCTGGGCCTGCCCATGGAACGCGGCCGGCTCCTCGTCGACCCCCACCTCCAGGTGCCGGGGCGGCCCGAGCTGTTCGCCTGCGGTGACGTGGCCGCCGTGCCCGACCTGGCCCAGCCCGGCCAGTACACGCCGATGACCGCACAGCACGCCTGGCGGCACGGCAAGGTCTGCGCCCGGAACGTCGCCGCCTCGCTCGGCATCGGGGAGCGGCGGGCCTACCGCCACCGTGACCTGGGGTTCGTCGTGGACCTCGGCGGCGCCAAGGCCGCGGCCAATCCGCTGGGCGTGCCGATGTCCGGCCCGGCGGCGGGTGCGGTCACCCGCGGCTACCACCTCGCGGCGATGCCGGGCAACCGCGTGCGGGTCGCCGCCGACTGGCTGCTGGACGCGGTGCTGCCCCGTCAGGCCGTGCAGCTGGGCCTCGTACGGTCCTGGTCCGTGCCGTTGGAGTCGTCGTCGCCGGAGGTCGCGCGGGTACCGGGCGCCCCGGAGCGGACCGGGAAGGACGACGGACCCGCCGGGGAGCGCCCCGCCGGCGACCAGACGAAGCACCCGCAGAACCAGCAGAACCCGCACAACCAGCACAGCGGCGAACCCGCGAAGGAGCAGGCGGGCGGTGAACCCGCGAGGAGCCAGCCCGGTGGCGAGCCCGCGAGGAGCCAGCCCGGTGGTGAACCGGCCAAGGGGCAGCCGGGTGGTGAACCGGCCAAGGGCGGATCCGGTGCCGGGACCGCTGACGCCGGGAACCAGGCGCACGGTGAGCGGGCGAAGCGGGGCCGGTCCGGCTCACCCCGTGCGTCGGGCAAGCCGCGCCGCGCCGTCGAGGCCGCCGGACCGCGCCCCGTCCGGGGAGGCTCGGGCAAGCCGGGCAAGGCCCCCCGCGCCTCGGGGGCAGGTTCCGTCGGGAAGCGGTCCACCGCCCCGTCCGGACCGAGCCGGTCCGCGGGCCCGCCCACCGACCCCGGTCCCCAACCCCCGGCGAACCAGCCGCCCCCCGGACCCGACATCGCCCCCGGCCCCGTCAGGCGCACCGACGGCCGTGCCGCGGAAGGAGACTCATGAACACCGGTGAACTCGTCGACCTCGGACAGCAGTTGCGCGTCGACAGCGTACGGGCGTCCGCCGCCGCCGGCTCCGGGCACCCGACGTCGTCGATGTCCGCCGCGGACCTGATGGCCGTACTCCTGGCCAACCACCTCCGCTACGACTTCGAGCGCCCCGCCCACCCCGGCAACGACCGCTTCGTGCTCTCCAAGGGACACGCCTCACCCCTGCTCTACTCCGCCTTCAAGGCGGCCGGCGCCCTCGACGACGAGGAACTGCTCACCTTCCGCAAGCTGGGCAGCCGCCTGGAGGGGCACCCCACTCCGCAGCGGCTGCCGTGGGTCGAGACGGCCACCGGATCGCTCGGGCAGGGGCTGCCCGTGGGCGTCGGCATCGCGCTGTCCGGCAAGCGCCTCGACCACACCGACTACCGGGTGTGGGTGCTGTGCGGCGACAGCGAGCTGGCCGAGGGATCGATCTGGGAGGCCGCCGAGCACGCAGGACACGAACACCTCGACAACCTCACCGTGATCGTCGACGTCAACCGGCTCGGCCAGCGCGGCCCCACCCGGCACGGCCACGACCTCGACGCGTACGCGCGCCGTTTCCGGGCCTTCGATTGGCACACCATCGAAATCGACGGCCACGACGTCGACGCCATCGACCGTGCCTACGGCGAGGCCCTGTCCACCAGGGGCCAGCCCACCGCGATCATCGCCCGCACCCTCAAGGGCAAGGGCGTGCGGGCGGTGGAGGACCGCGAGGGACAGCACGGCAAGCCGCTGCCGGAGGCCGAGGAGGCCGTCGCCGAACTCGGTGGGCCCCGTGACATCCGGGTGCGCGTGCACGCGCCCGAGGACGCCCGGGCCCTGCACTCGACCGGCACCGGACAGACCGAGCTGCCCCGCTACGACAAGGGCGACGAGGTCGCCACCCGCAACGCGTTCGGCGAGGCGCTCGCCGCGGTCGGCACCGCACGCGGCGACGTCGTCGCGCTCGACGGCGAGGTCGGCGACTCCACCCGGGCCGAGTTCTTCGCCAAGGAGCACCCCGAGCGCTACTTCGAGTGCTACATCGCCGAGCAGCAGATGGTCGCCGCCGCGGTGGGCATGGCGGCGCGCGGCTGGGTGCCGTTCGCCACCACCTTCGCCGCCTTCCTGACCCGCGCCCACGATTTCGTGCGCATGGCCTCGGTCAGCGGCTCGGGCATCAACCTCGTCGGCTCCCACGCGGGCGTCGCCATCGGCCAGGACGGGCCCAGCCAGATGGGCCTGGAGGACCTCGCGATGATGCGGGCCGTCCACGGCTCGACCGTGCTGTACCCGTGCGACGCCAACCAGGCCGCACGCCTGGTCGCCGGGATGGCGGGCCTGGAGGGCATCCGCTACCTGCGCACCTCGCGCGGCGAGAGCGAGATGATCTACGGACCCGACGAGGAGTTCCCCGTCGGCGGCAGCAAGGTGCTGCGTTCCTCCGACGCCGACCGGCTCACCGTCGTCGCCGCCGGAGTCACCGTGCACGAGGCACTCGCCGCGGCCGACGCCCTCGCGGCGGACGGCATCCCGGTCCGGGTGATCGACCTGTACTCGGTCAAGCCCGTCGACCGGGCCACCCTGCGCGCGGCGGCCGAGGAGACCGGCTGCCTGGTGACCGTGGAGGACCACCGCCCGGAGGGCGGCATCGGCGACGCCGTGCTGGACGCGTTCACGGACGGACGGCCCGTGCCCCGGCTGGTGCGGCTCGCGGTGACGACGATGCCGGGCTCCGCGACCCCGGCCGAGGAACTGCACGCGGCGGGGATCGACGCCGCGTCCATCGAGGCGACCGCACGGATGCTCGTGGAGCAGGCGATCGTTCCGTGAGTGGCAGTGGCAGTGGCAGTGGCAGTGGCAGTGGCAGGGGCAGGGGCAGGGGTGGCGGTGGTGGTGGCGGTGCCCGGACCGTGCGGGCCGGACGGCGCGCGGTGGAGGTGCACCGGCCGGACAAGGTGCTGTTCCCGGCCGGTAACGGCGGGGCCGAGGAGTACACCAAGGGCGATCTCGTCGACTACCACCGGGCCGTCGCCCCGTTCATGCTGCCGCACCTGCGGGGCCGCCCGCTGATGCTGGAACGGCACCCGGACGGGATCGACGGACCGCGGTTCATGCAGAAGAACACCCCGGAGCACTACCCCGAGTGGATCGACCGGCTCGAGGTGGGCAAGGAGGGCGGCACCGTCCGCCACACCGTCTGCGACGACTCCGCCACCCTCGTCTACCTCGCCGACCAGGCCGCGCTCACCCTGCACCGCTGGCTGTCCCGGGCCGGACGGGTCGACCGGCCGGACCGCATGGTCTTCGACCTCGACCCGGCCGAGGACGACTTCGAGGCGGTGCGGACGGCCGCCCGGCTGCTGCACGAGCTGCTCGACGAGCTGAAGCTGCCCTCGGCACCGATGACCACCGGATCACGGGGACTGCACATCGTCGTCCCCCTGGACGGCCGCCGGGGCTTCGACGACGTGAGGGAGTTCGCGCGGGCCGTCGCCGGCGTCCTGGCCGCGGCCCACCCCGACCGGCTCACCACCGCCGCCCGCAAGAAGGACCGCGGCGACCGGCTCTACCTCGACATCCAGCGCAACGCCTACGCCCAGACCGCGGTCGCCCCCTTCACCGTGCGCGCCCGCCCAGGCGCCCCCGTGGCCACGCCCATCTCCTGGGACCAGCTGGACGACCCCGCCCTGCACGCCCGCCGCTGGAGTGTCGCGGACGCCGTGGAACAGGCCCGCACCCGGCCCTGGGCCGGGCTCACCGACCGTGCCCGGGCCCTGGGCCCCGCCAGGCGGCGACTGAACGCCTTGCACGGCTGAGCGGACTGCGCAACTCGGCGAGGTTTGACGAACACACATGCGGCCACACGGAGGGGGAGGTGGCCATGTCGAACACGAAAAGCACATCAGACTCACAAGATTCACCACAGAGTTCACGAAAGCCACATACGTCTCAGAAATCGCAGTCGTCACAGTCATCACAGGAGCCGCGCCGTCCCAAGCCGATGGAGGTTCTGCGCGAGGCGCGCGCCCAGCTCGCGGAACTCACCGGGATGACTGCCGAGTCCGTGTCCTCCTTCGAACGGACGGAGGACGGATGGGTACTGGAGGTCGAGGTCCTGGAACTGGAGCGGGTGCCGGACACCATGAGCCTGATGGCGAGCTACCAGGTGGAACTGGACGCCGAAGGGCAGCTCACGGGCTACCGGCGCGTACGGCGCTACGAGCGCGGCCGGGCCGACTCCCGCGGCAGCCGCTAGGCCGGCGCAGGGCGCCCACCCGTACCCGCGAACACCACTCACACCACCGACAAGATGGAGGAACAGCAGGCATGACTGTCGTACCGGCACAGCAGACCGGCGGCGGAGGCGGCAGCAGCGGCCTCTACGACGTGCTGGAGCTTGTTCTGGACAGGGGGCTCGTCATCGACGCATTCGTGCGCGTCTCCCTGGTCGGCATCGAGATCCTGAAGATCGACGTCCGTGTCGTCGTCGCCAGCGTGGACACCTATCTGCGCTTCGCCGAGGCGTGCAACCGGCTCGACCTGGAGGCCGGGCCGCGCAAGGACCCGGGGCTGCCCGACCTGGTCGGCGAGATGACCGAGTCCGGCGCCCGCGGCAAGTCCAAGGGGGCGCTGTCCGGCGCCGCCGAGACCATCTCCGACGCGTTCAAGCAGGCCCGTGACGAGGGCGGCTCCGAGCGGGAGACGTCATCGCGTCCGCGCGCCCGCAAGGCCGCGCCCTCGCGCCGGAAGGAGGAGCAGGAGTGAGCACCTACGTCTACGGCATCACCGCCGCCACACATCCCTCGCTCCCCGAGAACACGAGCGGAGTCGGTGACCCGCCGCGCCAGGTGCGGATCCTCAAGGAGGGCGCGCTGGCGGCCGTCGTCAGTGACGCCCCCGAGGGGCTGCGGCCCAAGCGCAGGGAGCTGCTCGCCCACCAGAACGTGCTGAGCGAGATCGGCGCGGACGGGTGTGTGCTGCCCATGCGCTTCGGCAGCGTCGCCCCCGACGACCAGGCGGTCACCGGGGTCCTCGCCGAGCGCGCCGAACACTACGCGGAACGCCTGAAGGCACTGGACGGCCGGGTCGAGTACAACATCAAGGCCAACCACGTCGAAGAGGCCGTGCTGCACCACGTGATGGCCTCGAATCCCGAGATCCGCGCCCTCGCCGAGTCCAACAGGCAGGCGGGCGGCGGGACGTACGAGACGAAGATCCAGCTCGGCGAGATGGTCGCGGCCGCGGTCAAGGACAAGGAGGCGGAGGACGCCACCGCGCTGGAGCGGGCCCTGGAGCCCGCCGCCGACGCCGTGAGCGTGGGACCCGAGTCCACCGGCTGGCTGGCGAACGTCTCGTTCCTGGTGAAGCGGGAGGTGGCCGACGAGTTCCTGGCCGCCGTCGAGCGGGCCCGCGGCCACATGCCGCACCTGGAGGTCCGCGTGAACGGCCCGCTGCCGCCGTACAGCTTCGTCGAGCCCGGCCCGGCCGAGCCCGCGGGCACGGCGGCCGGCGGAGCGGACGCCGAAGCGGGGTGACGTCATGGGACTGATATCGGAGGTCCTGCTGCTGCCGCTCGCACCAGCACGCGGCGGCGCGTGGGCCATCAGACAGGTACTGCAGGAGGCCGAGCGGATCTACTACGACCCCGCCACGGTGAGGGCCGAACTTGCCCGCCTGGAGGAGCAGTTGGAGGCCGGTGAGATCACCGAGGAGGAGTTCGACCGACAGGAGGACGAGCTTCTGGACCGGCTGGAGATCGCTACGCGCACGAGCGCGGGATTGGGCAACGGGACGGCACCATGAATCGAGTGGGACTGGGCCTCGCGATAGGGGCCGGATACCTGCTGGGGCGCACGAAGAAGCTGAAACTCGCGGTCGCCGTGGGCACCATGGTGGCAGGCAAGAAGATGAACCTGACCCCCAAGGGCATCGCCGAACTGGTCTCCGGCCAACTGCAGAACAACCCGCAGTTCAAGGAGATCGGCGACCAACTGCGTACCGACCTCAGGGGCGTGGGCAAGGCGGCCTCGGGCGCCATGGTCGAGCGGCAGATCGACGCGCTCGCCGACCGGCTGCACGGGCGCACCGCCGAGGTGCGCGACCAGCTCTCCGGCGTGGCGTCCCGGGCACCCGACGAGCGCGGTGAGCCCGAGGAAAGCGAGGAGCCCGAGGAAAGCGAGGAGCCCGAGGAGCCCGAAGGGGCCGAGGAGCCCGAGGGGGCCGACGAGCCCGAGGCGGCCGAGGAGGCCGAGGAGCCGGAGGAGCGGCCCGCCGCCCGGCGTGAGCGGCCCGCGAAGAAGGCACCGGCCGAGGCGCGGAAGACGGCCGGGAGGACGCCGGCGAAGAAGGCCGCCGCCAAGGCCCCCGCGAAGAAGGCGGCGGCGAAGCGTGCCCAGCCCGCCAAGAAGGCGGTCGGCAAGAAGACGGCCGCGACCAGGAGCGCCGCCCGCGGGGCCGGTGCCCGGCAGTCGAAGGGCGGTGGTGAACGATGAGCGACACCCTGGGGTCCGCGGCCTCCTCGGCGGGCAAGGCCGCCAAGAACAACCCGCTGGCCGACGTGGCGCGGAGCGAGGCGGCCGACCGGCTCAAGGCCGAGGTGCAGGACTACCTCGCCGCCCAGGCCACCCGCCTGCTGACCGGCGTCGGCACCAAGCTCGGCGAGACCACCGGCAAGCTCAACGACATCGCCGAGGGCAACAGCCCGGGATTCGCCAAGCTCGCCCTCGACGGCGGACGCAAGCTGGCCGAGGGCAAGAGCCCGATGCGGGCCGCCTTCGAGGTCGGCGCGGGCAAGGTGAAGGACAACGTGGTCGGCGCCTTCAAGAACCTCACCGGCGGCAAGGGCGGCAAGAAGAAGGGCGGCGGGGGCCAGAAGCCGACGGTCATCATCGAGTACGTCGACGTCGGCGTGCCGCTGCGCACCGCCTACGACCAGTGGACGCAGTACCAGGACTTCAGCACCTTCGCCAAGGGCGTCAAGAGTGCGAACCGCGCCGACGACACGACCTCGGACTGGCAGCTGAAGGTCCTGTGGTCCAACCGCAGCTGGAAGGCGACGACCACCGAGCAGGTGCCCGACGACCGGATCTCGTGGACGTCGGAGGGCGCCAAGGGCTCGACCAAGGGTGTCGTCAGCTTCCACCGGCTCGCCGACAGCCTGACCCGCGTGGTCCTGGTCATCGAGTACTACCCGTCGGGCCTGTTCGAGAAGACCGGCAACATCTGGCGCGCCCAGGGCCGCCGGGCCCGCCTCGACCTCAAGAACTACGTCCGGCACATCACCTTCAAGGGCGAGGCGGACGACGGCTGGCGCGGCGAGATCCGCGACGGCGAGGTCGTCCGCAGCCACGAGGACGCGGTCGCGGAGGAGGAAGAGGAGCAGCAGCGGGAGCAGGAGCAGGATCACGAGGAAGGGCAGGAGCAGGAAGAGGAGCAGGAGCAGGCGCCCGAGGGGGAGTCCGAGGAGGAGCCGGAAGGCGAGTACGAAGAAGAGCCCGAGGGCGAGTACGAAGAAGAACCCGAGGGCGAGTACGAGGAAGAGCCCGAGGGCGAGTCCGAAGAAGAGTACGAGGACGAGCCGGAGGGTGAGTACGAGGACGCCGAGGGCGGGAGCCGTCGATGACCACCCCCAGCCGGCTGCCCGACCCCTACGGCCAGGGACAGGGCGCCAACCTCGCCGACATCCTGGAACGGGTGCTCGACAAGGGCGTCGTGATCGCGGGCGACATCAAGATCAACCTGCTCGACATCGAGCTGCTGACCATCAAGCTGCGGCTCGTCGTCGCCTCCGTCGACAAGGCCAAGGAGATGGGCATCGACTGGTGGGAGAGCGATCCCGCGCTGTCCTCGCGCGCCCGGCACGACGAACTCACCCGGGAGAACGCGGCGCTCCGCGAACGCCTGCGTGAGCTGGACCCGGGCCGCGTACCGAGGGAGGCCCCGTGAGCGGACTGCGCTACGTCTACGCCGTCTGCCGCCCTTTCGACGCGGCCCTCCAGGCCCAGCTCACGGGGGTGGCGGGCGATCCGCCCCGGCTGCTGCCGCACGGCGACCTGGTCGCCGTCGTCAGTCATGTGCCCGAGGCCGACTTCAGCGAGGAGGCGCTGCGCGCCCACCTGGAGGACCTGGACTGGCTGACCGCCACCGCCCGCGCCCACCAGCAGGTGGTCGACGCGCTCACCGCCGTCACCACCCCGCTGCCGCTCCGGCTGGCCACCGTGTTCCGCGACGACAGCGGCGTCCGCGTGATGCTGGAGGAGCGCGAGGCGGCCTTCCGGCGCACGCTGGAGCGGCTGGAGGGCCGGGTGGAGTGGGGCGTGAAGGTCTACGTCGAGGCGGAGTCCGCGCAGCGGGCGAAGTCCGAGCGGCCCGAGGCGTCGCAACGGCCCGCGGCCAAGCCCGTCTCGGGCCGGGACTACCTGCGGCAGCGGCGCCAACAGACCCGGGCCGACGACGACCTGTGGAGCAGGGCCGAGGGGTTCGCCACGGGACTGCACACGAGGCTGTCCGAGCGGGCCGACGACGCGCGGCTGCACGCGCCGCAGAATCCCCGCCTTTCCGGTGCCGCCGGACGGAACGTTCTCAACGCCGCCTATCTGGTGCCCCGCGACGCGTCCGAGGAATTCGTCGAGACGGTGGACCGTACGAAGGACGACGCCCCCGGAATTCGCGTGGAACTCACCGGTCCCTGGGCGGCCTATTCCTTCGCCGGAGAGACAGAGGGGGAGGGATCGTGACCGTCGTGGAGCGCCGGGAGATCGCCCTGGTGGACCTGCTCGACCGGCTGCTGGCCGGCGGAGTGGTCATCACCGGCGACGTCACGCTGCGCATCGCGGACGTCGACCTGGTCCGCATCGACCTGAACGCGCTGATCAGCTCGGTCAACCGCAACGTACCCTCACCGTTCGGGGACTGATGACGTGAGTGAACACCCCGAGCCCGCCGAGTCCCCCAGGCGCCGCCTCGACCTCGAACCCGACACCGTCGAGCGCGACCTGATCAAGCTGGTGCTGACGGTCGTCGAACTGCTGCGCCAGCTCATGGAGCGGCAGGCCCTGCGCCGCGTCGACGAGGGCGACCTGAGCGAGGACCAGGAGGAGCGGATCGGGCTCACCCTGATGCTCCTCGACGACCGCATGACCGAACTGCGCGACCGCTACGGACTGCGGCCCGAGGACCTGAACCTGGACCTCGGGCCGCTGGGACCGCTGCTGCCCCGGGAGTGAGCCTCCCGGGGCAGCAGCCTCACCACCTGCTGTCGTTCACCACCGGTACCAGCGGCCCCTGCCGCCGCCGGCCGTCGTCCCGCGGGCCAGGAAACCGATCAGCCACAGGACCAGAACCGCCAGAGCGATCCACCAGAGCACCTTCACCGCGAATCCGACACCGAAAAGGACGATCGCGAGAAGCAGTACGAGCAGAAGCGGAACCATAATGTTGAACCTCCTGTCGTACTGGTGTCCCGAAATTCACCGGACAGGCGTCGGTCCTGCTTCTTTTCGGCACAGGATTTCTCCGTGCAGGACGCTGAACCAGCTTTCCGGGCGCTTTCCCCACTCCCGCCAGGCCGCCGAGACGGCGCGCAACTGCTCGGAAGTCGCGTGGCCGCCCTCGGTGGCCCGGTCGGCGTATGCCGACTCCAGGGTCCGGTCCGCCCACAGCCCGCTCCACCACTCCCGCTCGTCCGGTGCGGCGAAGGTCCATGTGGCCGAGGTCGACGTGATGTCGGTGAACCCCGCCTCCAGCGCCCAGGCCCTCAGCCGGCGCCCGGCGTCCGGCTCGCCCCCGTTGGCGCGGGCCACCCGGCGGTACAGGTCCAGCCAGTCGTCCATGCCCGGGGACGCGGGGTACCAGGTCATGGCGCCGTAGTCGGAGTCGCGGACGGCGATGAACCCGTTCGGCCGGGCGACCCGCTTCATCTCGCGCAGCGCCCGCACCGGGTCGCCCACGTGCTGGAGCACCTGGTGGGCGTGGACCACGCAGAAGGTGTCGTCCGGATAGTCCAGCGCGTGCACGTCCGCGACCGCGAAGTCGGTGTTGCCGAGCCCCCGCGCGGCGGCCGTGGCCCGGGCCCGCTCCACGATCTCCGGCGACCGGTCCACGCCGGTGACGTGGCCGTCCGGTACCAGCTCCGCGAGGTCGGCGGTGATGGTGCCCGGTCCGCAGCCGATGTCCAGGACCCGCATGTGGGGCCGCAGGGATCCGAGCAGGTAGGCGGCGGAGTTCTCGGCGGTGCGCCAGGTGTGCGAGCGCAGCACGGACTCGTGGTGCCCGTGCGTGTAGACGGCGGTCTCATGCGGCTTCGGCATGGTGGATCCCCTCTCCGGCAGTGCGCTCACGGTACGCCCACTGGCCGAATGATGAGACCCGCGTTTCATGATGTGGACTGCCGCTGTGCGGCTCGCCGCTGCCCCGTCAGGACAGTAGACCGCCCCCGGGCAGCGGTCGGTACACCGTGAGCGCCTCGGGCAGCTTCTCCAGCGTCAGGTCGCCCTCCGTCTCGGTGAGCTCACCGTCGTACGCCATCAGCGTGCCGGGCGCGACGCCCGACAGGCGCAGCCGGGGCACCTGCATCGCCGCGTGGGCGGGCGAGCGGGTCAGCGGTCCCGCGAGGGCCGCGGACAGCAGCCGCAGGGCAGGCCGACGCCCCCCGTGCACCACCCGTACGTCCAACTGCCCGTCCGCCAGGTCGAGCCGGCGCCCCGAGGCGAGCCCCCGGCGGTGGTAGGTGCCGTTGCCCGCGAACAGCATCCACAGCGGACGCCTGCGACCGCGCACCTCGGCCTCCAGCGGGTGCCGGTCGGCGCGCAGCACCCGCACCGCCGCGAGCACCCCGGCCGGCCAGCCGCCGATCCGGGGCGACCAGCGCTCCCGCTCGTTGACCAGCTCCGGGTAGACGCCGAGGCTGAAGGTGTTCAGGAAGACCCCGCGCCGCCCGCCCGAGGCGAACCGGCCGACGTCCACCCGCACCCCCTCGCCCCGCTCCAGCGCCCCGCACAGATCCCGGACGTCCTCCACGCCCAGGTCGTAGGCGAAGTGGTTGAGGGTGCCGCCCGGCAGCACCGCGAGCGGCAGCCCGTGGCGGAGCGCGACCTCGGCCGCGGCGTTCACGGTGCCGTCGCCGCCGCACACGCCGAGCACCCGGGCGTGACCGGCCGCCTTCTCCAGCTCCGCCCGCACGTCCGCCGGTTCGCACTCCACCACCTCCGCGTCGGGCAGCGCGTCGCACAGCGCCCGCACCCGGTCCGAGGTGCCCGAGCCGATGTTGGCGACCATGACCAGCCCCTCGCCGCCGGGCAGCGCGGGCACCTCGGCACGCGGCCGGGCGGGCGGGATGTGCTGGGCGCGGGTCGGCACCAGGCCCCGTACGGCGAACGCGGCACCCGCCCCGAGGGCGGCACCGGCCAGCACGTCGCTCGGGAAGTGGACACCGGTGTAGACCCGGGACAGGGCGACCGCGGCGGCCACCGGAGCCACCGCCGCACCCCACGCCGGGGACTCCAGCGCCACACCGGTCGCGAAGGCGGCGGCCGAGGCCGCGTGTCCCGACGGGAAGGACGTCGTGATCGGCTGCCGCTTCAGCTGCCGCACCAGCGGCACCGGGTCCAGCACCGGGCGGGGCCGGCGCACCGAGCGCTTGCCGAGGGTGTTGATCGTCAGCGAGGCCAGACCCAGCGAGGCGATCCCCCGGGCCGCCGCGCGACGTGCCCTCGGGGTGCGCGACGCGGCCAGGGCGGCGGCCGCGGCGAACCACAGCACCCCGTGGTTGGCGCCGCGGCTCAACCGGGGCAGCAAGGGGTCGGCACCCGGCCAGGTACGGGCGGCGACGGCCTCGAACGCCCGCTGATCCAGCCGCAGAAGAGAAGTGCGGAAGGGGTGCGGGCCGGGCGTGGCGGCGGTGAGGTCTACGTCGGGACTCATGGGTCCCGCCTACCCTGCGGACGGCGTTTCCTGCCGGTGCCCCGCCGGTGGCGCCGGTCACGTGCCCGGGGCGCGGGCGCGGCGGACGAAAAGGGTTTGCCCCGAAGGCGGCCGGAGCCGCAGAATCCGGTCCCATGGGTCACCTCGAAGCCGCGCACCTGGAGTACTACCTCCCCGACGGGAGGGCGCTCCTCGGTGACGTCTCCTTCCGCGTGGGGGAGGGGGCCGTCGTGGCCCTCGTCGGACCCAACGGCGCGGGCAAGACCACCCTGCTGCGTCTCCTCGCCGGCGAGCTGAAACCGCACGGCGGCTCCGTCACCGTCACCGGGGGACTCGGCGTCATGCGCCAGTTCGTCGGCTCCGTACGGGACGAGACGACCGTGCGCGACCTGCTGGTGTCCGTGGCGCAGCCCAGGATCCACGAGGCCGCCCGCGCCGTCGACACCGCCGAGCACGCGATCATGACGGTGGACGACGAGGCCGCCCAGCTGACGTACGCGCAGGCCCTCGCCGACTGGGCCGAGGCGCGCGGGTACGAGGCGGAGACCCTGTGGGACATCTGCACCACCGCCGCCCTCGGGGTGCCCTACGAGCAGGCCCAGTGGCGGCAGGTGCGCACGCTCTCCGGCGGTGAGCAGAAACGCCTCGTGCTGGAGGCGCTCCTTCGCGGCACCGACGAGGTGCTGCTGCTCGACGAGCCGGACAACTACCTCGACGTGCCCGGCAAGCGCTGGCTGGAGGAGCGGCTCGCCGAGACCCGCAAGACCGTGCTGTTCGTCTCCCACGACCGGGAGCTGCTCGCCCGCGCCGCACAGAAGATCGTCTCCGTCGAGCCCGGACCCGCGGGCGCCGACGCCTGGGTGCACGGCGACGGCTTCGACAGCTTCCACGAGGCCCGCAGGGAACGCTTCGCCCGCTTCGAGGAACTGCGCCGCCGCTGGGACGAGAAGCACGCGCAGCTCAAGAAGCTGGTCCTGTCGCTGCGCCAGGCGGCCGCGGTCAGCCACGAGATGGCGTCCCGCTACGCCGCGGCCCAGACCCGGCTGCGCAAGTTCGAGGAGGCCGGGCCGCCGCCCGAGCCGCCGCGCGAGCAGGACATCAGGATGCGCCTGAAGGGCGGCCGTACCGGCGTCCGCGCCGTCACCTGCGAGCAGCTGGAACTCACCGGCCTCATGAAGCCCTTCGACCTGGAGGTCTTCTACGGCGAGCGGGTCGCCGTCCTCGGCTCCAACGGCTCCGGGAAGTCGCACTTCCTGCGGCTGCTGGCCGGCGAGGACGTCGCGCACACCGGGATCTGGAAGCTCGGGGCGCGCGTGGTGCCCGGGCACTTCGCGCAGACCCACGCCCACCCCGAGCTGCTGGGCCGCACCCTCCTGGACATCCTGTGGACCGAGCACGCCCAGGACCGGGGCGCCGCCATGTCCCGGCTGCGCCGCTACGAGCTGACCCAGCAGGCCGAGCAGGCCTTCGACCGGCTCTCCGGCGGCCAGCAGGCCCGCTTCCAGATCCTGCTGCTGGAACTCCAGGGCGTCACCGCCCTGCTCCTCGACGAGCCCACCGACAACCTGGACCTGGAATCGGCCGAAGCCCTCCAGGAAGGCCTGGAGGGCTTCGAGGGCACGGTCCTCGCGGTCACCCACGACCGCTGGTTCGCCCGCGCCTTCGACCGGTACCTGGTCTTCGGCAGCGACGGGCGGGTGCGCGAGACGACGGAGCCGGTCTGGGACGAGCGCCGGGTGGAGCGGGCCCGGTAGGGCCCATCCGGCGGTTCAGGTCGCCGGGGCGCCGCGGGTCACCTCCAGCGCAGCAGCGCCCCCAGGCCGCCCACCGGCGCCTTCTCCGTGGTCTCCGGGGGCAGTACCGGCGTCACCGAGATCGCCGGGGCGCCGGTCATCACCGCCGAGCGCAGCAGGGCGTCGTCCGCCCGGGCCGACCAGGAGTTCTGCTCGCCCAGCGTCTTCAGCTCCGTACGGCGCACCGCCACCTGGTCGGCGTCCTCGCCGATCCACACCTCACGGTGCGTGTCGGGGGCGTCCGGGATGACCAGCAGCTCGTCGATGCGGTGCTCCCGGGCGGCCTCCACCAGCGCGGGCACGCCCTCCGCCGCGCCGGAGCGGCCCTTGTCGTCGGGCGACCTGGCGGCCAGGAAGCGGTCCAGGTCCTCCCGGGCCCGCGCCCGGACGTGGTCCTCGCGCAGCCCCTCCACCTCGTCGTCCAGCAGCCTGCTGCCGGCGCCGCGCGAGGCCTCGGCGACGCGCTCCTGCAGACGCGCGGGCAGCCGCTCGTGGACCGAGCGCCGCTCCCGGTCGTCGCCCACCAGGATCAGCAGGTCGGCGCCCGTCTCCTCCTGGCACACGGCGAGCGCGTCCGCGATCTCCGCCGCGTTGTGCTCCCAGGTGTTCTCCACCCGGAGCTGGAAGTGGCGCTCCGACCAGTCCGCGCTGCTCGTGCGGTGCACCGGCCACTGCCGACCGGTCACACCGCCCGCGTCCGAGCTGCCCAGCGCGGAGCGCAGCTCGAAGTCGGCGCCCTTGCGGTCGACGTACGCCACCACGCACACCGGGTCTTCCCCGGCCAGGTCGAGCAGCGGCGTGACGTGCGGCAGCGGGGCCCAGTCGGCGGTGGTGCCGCCGTACGGGGGCCGGGCCAGCGGCGGATCGAGGACCACCTGCCCGGCGCGCGCGAACAGGGCCCGCCCGTGCGGATCGGTGGCGTGCCGCAGCTCGTCCACCGCCTCCCGCACCGCCCGGCAGGTGGCGTCGTCCGCGCCCTGCTCCGCCAGCTCCCGGGCCACCGCGGCGGCCGTCAGCTCCCGCTCGTGCGCGGTGTCCTCCGTGTTGCGGGAGAGGTCGACGTAGACGGAGGCCCAGGGTCCCTGGTGTTCGTAGAGGGGGTGCAGAAACGCGAGATCCATGTGGCTGCCCTCCCGGGTGCCGCTCGGGGGTGGTAGTGCTCGGGGGCGGGTACCCGGGACGCATGAACGAACACGACACGCGGGACGACACCGTGACCGGAGTGGACCCGGGCCGCCTGGACGACCAGCAGCTGATGAAAGAACTGGAGACCATCCACCGCACGCGCCACGACACCCTGCTGTACGGGTCGAACGACGCGCTGCGGGCCCACAACGACCGCATGGCCCGGCTGGAGGGCGAGTGGCTGCGCCGCAATCCCCGCCGCCCGGTGGCCGCGGGCCGCACCCGTGAGGGCGCCCGGGAACGCGGCTGCGGCCAGAGTGCAGCTCCCGGTGGCTGAGCGCGACCCGCCCCCGGTGGCTGAGCGTGACGGCGGGCCACCCGCGACACCTCGCCGGTGGCCCGCCGTCACCCTCCGTCCGCTGCCGGTGGCCCGCCTCAGCCGGCCGCCTTCGCGAACTCCGCCAGATAGGTCGCGCAGAACGCCTTCAGGTCGTCCGGCTTGCGGCTGGTGATCAGGACGTTGTCGCCCGCGTCGCAGACCTTGACCTGTTCGTCGACCCAGGTGGCGCCCGCGTTGCGCAGGTCGGTTCGCAGACTGGGCCACGAGGTCAGGGTGCGGCCGCGGACGACGTCCGCCTCGACGAGCGTCCACGGCGCGTGGCAGATGGCGGCCACCGGCCGGCCCTGCTCGAAGAAGCCCTTGACGAACGCCACGGCCTTGTCGTCGGTCCGCAGGAAGTCCGGGTTGGCCACCCCGCCGGGCAGGACCAGACCGCCGAACGCGTCGGCGGAGGTGTCGCCCACCACCTCGTCCACGGGGAACGTGTCCGCCTTGTCGAGGTGGTTGAAGCCCTGGATCTCGCCGGACTGCGTGGAGACGAGCACCGGATCGTGCCCCGCCTCCTTCGCCGCCCGCCACGGCTCGGTCAGTTCCACCTGCTCCACGCCCTCGGGCGCGGTCAGAAATGCGATGCGCATGAAGTTCGGTTTCCCTTCCGGCGCCTACGCGCCCCGCGAGCCGGGCCGGCCGCTCTCGGTGAGGGCCACCGCCAGCTCCTGGACGTTGTCGTAGCGCGCCTTGTGCGGCAGTCGGTCCAGCCCCTCGACGAGGGCGTCCGGCGCGTTGCCGCGGCGCAGTGCACGGGTCAGTTCCCGCGGTCCCGCGGGGAAGCTGCCCCGGGTCAGGTTCCGGGCCAGCTCCAGCCGCAGGGCCTCCAGGTACGTCGGTCCGCGGCCCGGTGTCACCGGTCCGTACATGACGTCCGGATCGTCCTCGGCGGCCGGTTCCGGGTCGTTCCACTCCTCGCTGCGGGTGGGGTGCCCGGACCTGAGCAGACCCTGCAGTTCGTGCTTCATCTCGTCGTCGCGGTGGACGCTCATCCGGTCGCTGCCTCGCTGCATGTCTCCCTCCAGATCCTTAAGGGGGTGCCGACCGCGTACCCGGACACCGCGGGCCGACACGGATTCATCCGGACGGGTCCGCTCCGATTTCCGCGGCCCGGGGAGCGGATCAGTAATCGAGAAGCGCGGGCCGCCGGGCCCGCTCTAGCGTGTGACCACCGAGGCAGTGAGGGCGTCACCTTCACCGAGCCCCCGACGGATGGAGACACGATGAGCAGTGCCAAGAGGCCGGGCACGCGGGGACCCGGGTCGCACGTCGCCGACAGCCACGACCTGATCCGTGTGCACGGCGCCCGCGAGAACAACCTCAAGGACGTCAGCGTCGACCTCCCCAAGCGCCGGCTGACCGTGTTCACCGGCGTCTCCGGCTCGGGCAAGAGCTCGCTGGTGTTCGACACGATCGCCGCCGAGTCGCAGCGGCTGATCAACGAGACCTACAGCGCGTTCGTCCAGGGCTTCATGCCCACCCTCGCCCGCCCCGAGGTGGACGTCCTGGAGGGCCTCACGACCGCGATCATCGTGGACCAGCAGCGGATGGGCTCCGACCCCCGCTCCACCGTCGGCACCGCCACCGACGTCAACGCGATGCTGCGCATCCTCTTCAGCCGCCTCGGCGAGCCGCACATCGGCCCGCCCAGCGCGTACTCCTTCAACACCGCCTCGGTCCGGGCCAGCGGCGCGATCACCGTCGAGCGCGGCAACAAGAAGGCGGTGAAGGCGACCTTCCAGCGCACCGGCGGCATGTGCCCCCACTGCGAGGGCCGCGGCACCGTCTCCGACATCGACCTCACCCAGCTCTACGACGACTCCAAGTCGCTCACCGAGGGCGCCTTCACCATCCCCGGCTGGAAGTCGGACAGCCAGTGGACCGTGCAGGTCTACGCCCAGTCCGGCTTCGTCGACCCGGACAAGCCGATCCGCGACTACACCGACCGGGAGCTGCGGGACTTCCTGTACGGGGAGCCGGTCAAGGTGAAGGTCAACGGCGTCAACCTCACCTACGAGGGCCTCATCCCCAAGGTCCAGAAGTCCTTCCTGTCCAAGGACAAGGAGGCGATGCAGCCGCACATCAGGGCCTTCGTCGAGCGGGCGGTCACCTTCGCCACCTGCCCCGAGTGCGAGGGCACCCGGCTCAGCGAGGGCGCCCGCTCGTCGGTGATCGGCAAGATCAGCATCGCCGACGCCTGCGCGATGGAGATCCGGGACCTGGCCGCATGGGTCCGCGAACTCGACGAACCGTCGGTGGCACCGCTGCTCACGGCGCTGCGGGACACCCTCGACTCCTTCGTGGAGATCGGCCTCGGCTACCTCTCCCTCGACCGGCCGGCGGGCACCCTGTCCGGCGGCGAGGCCCAGCGCGTCAAGATGATCCGCCACCTCGGTTCCTCGCTCACCGACACCACGTACGTCTTCGACGAGCCCACCGTCGGCCTGCACCCCCACGACATCCAGCGCATGAACGACCTGCTGCTGCGGCTGCGGGACAAGGGCAACACGGTCCTGGTCGTCGAGCACAAGCCGGAGACGATCGCGATCGCCGACCACGTGGTCGACCTCGGCCCCGGCGCCGGCGCGGAGGGCGGCACCGTCTGCTTCGAGGGCACCGTGGCGCAGCTGCGGGGCGCCGACACCGTCACCGGCCGCCACCTCGACGACCGGGCCGCCCTCAAGGAGTCGGTCCGCAAGCCCACCGGAGCCCTGGAGATCCGCGACGCGCGGACGCACAACCTCCAGGGCGTCGACGTCGACGTCCCGCTCGGCGTGCTCTGCGTGGTCACCGGCGTGGCCGGCTCCGGCAAGAGCTCCCTGATCCACGGCTCGGTCCCGGCCGGGGCGGACGTCGTCTCCGTCGACCAGAGCCCCATCAAGGGCTCGCGGCGCAGCAACCCGGCCACGTACACCGGACTGCTCGACCCGATCCGCAAGGCCTTCGCCAAGGCCAACGGGGTGAAGCCGGCCCTGTTCAGCGCCAACTCCGAGGGCGCCTGCCCCACCTGCAACGGCGCCGGTGTCATCTACACCGACCTGGCGATGATGGCCGGCGTCGCCACCCCCTGCGAGGACTGCGAGGGCAAGCGGTTCCAGCCCGCCGTGCTGGAGTACCGCTTCGGCGGCCGGGACATCAGCGAGGTGCTCGCGATGTCGGTGGACCGGGCCGAGGAGTTCTTCGGCGCCGGTGAGGCGCGCACCCCCGCCGCGCACAGGATCCTCCAGCGGCTCTCCGACGTCGGGCTCGGCTACCTCACCCTCGGCCAGCCGCTCACCACCCTGTCCGGCGGCGAGCGGCAGCGGCTCAAGCTGGCCACCCACCTGGGCGAGAAGGGCGGCGTGTACGTCCTCGACGAGCCCACCACGGGACTGCACCTCGCCGACGTCGAACAACTGCTCGGACTGCTCGACCGCCTCGTCGACGCCGGCAAGTCGGTCATCGTGGTCGAGCACCACCAGGCCGTCATGGCGCACGCCGACTGGATCATCGACCTCGGCCCCGGCGCCGGTCACGACGGCGGCCGGATCGTCTTCGAGGGCACCCCCGCCGAGCTCGTCGCCGACCGCTCCACCCTCACCGGTGAGCACCTCGCCGCCTACGTCGGCGCCTGACGCCGGCGCGGCCCCCGGCGCCGGAGACGCTACCGGCGGTGTCCGGCGCTGTGGGATCGTGGTCGGGTGACCACGCTGGAGGACCTGGCCCGGCTGCGCCGGGCCCGTGACCTGATGGACCGCGAGTACGCCGAGCCGCTCGACGTGCCGGCGCTGGCCCGCGTCGCCCTCATGTCGGCGGGCCACTTCTCCCGCAGCTTCCGCGCCGCCTACGGGGAGACGCCGTACAGCTACCTGATGACCCGCCGCATCGAGCGCGCCATGGCGCTGCTGCGGCGCGGCGACCTGAGCGTCACCGAGGTGTGCTTCGCGGTCGGCTGTACCTCGCTGGGTTCGTTCAGCTCGCGGTTCACCGAACTGGTCGGCGAGAGCCCGAGCGCCTACCGGGACCGCGAGCACACCGACGGCGCCGCCGTCCCGGCCTGCGTCGCCAAGGTCTACACCCGGCCGGTCAGGAACGGAGAGCCGGTCAGGAACGGAGAGCCGGTCAGGAAGGGAGAGCCGGTCAGGAACGGAGAAGCGCCGCCCGCGCCGCCGCCCGTAGCGTGACGCGCATGGACATCAGCCTCTCGCAGTGCTTCATAGCCGTCGACGACCACGACACGGCGCTCGCCTTCTACCGGGACGTGCTCGGCATGGAGGTCCGCGGCGACGTCGGGTTCGAGGGAATGCGCTGGGTGACCGTCGGCTCCCCGGCCCAGCCCGGCGTGGACATCGTGCTCGAACCCCCGCTCGCCGACCCCAACGCGTCGGCCGCCGACCGGGAGGCGATGGCCGAACTCCTGGCCAAGGGGCACCTGCGCGGGGTCGTCCTCGCCACCGACGACGTCGACGCAGCCTTCGAGCACGTCCGCGCCGCGGGCGCCGAGGTCCTCCAGGAACCGGTCGACCAGCCCTACGGTGTCCGCGACTGCGCCTTCCGCGACCCGGCCGGCAACATGGTGCGCTTCAAGCAGCCGCGCGAACGCTGAGAATCCCGGTGTTTGCCCCGGGGGAGCGGGGGCAGGCGCAAGGTCAGTGCTTCGGACAGGAGGCACGTCCGTGGGAGCGGCGCCACGCCGCCACGGATGCGTCCGTGCCGGCCCGGACGCCCTCCCGCGGTGACCGCCCGACCAAGGGCCGTGTCGTCGTACGGCTCCGCCCGCCCCGCGAGCCGGAGGTCCCCCGCCCCCGGCCGCCCGGAGCGGGCCGCGCCGACCGGACGCCCGTCCGGTGCGACGACGGACCCCGCACTCCGAGGGAGTTGCGACGCACCATGCCGATCCACGCCAGTGCGAAGCACCCGCACGACGACGCCCCCGACACCGCCGACGCCTTCCGCCGGCTCGCCACCCTTCCCGACGGTCCCGAACACGACGCGCTCCGCGACCGGATCGTCGAGGCCTGGCTGCCCATGGCCGAACGCCTGGCGGGACGGTTCCGCAGCCGCGGCGAGAGCTACGAGGACCTGCGTCAGGTGGCGGCCCTCGGTCTCGTCAAGGCCGTGGACCGCTACGACCCCGAGCGCGGCAACGCCTTCGAGAGCTACGCCGTGCCGACCATCACCGGCGAGATCAAGCGCCACTTCCGCGACCACATGTGGACCCTGCACGTGCCGCGCCGGGTCCAGGAACTGCGCAACCGCGTGCGCTTCGCGGGCCAGGACCTGTCCCAGACCACCCCGGGCCGCAGGCCCACCGTCGCCGAGATCGCCGAGCGTGCCGAACTGAGCGAGGAGGACGTCCGGACCGGCCTGGAGGCCCTGGAGAGCTTCACGGCCCTGTCCCTGGACGCCGAACTCCCCGGCAGCGAGGACGGCTACTCGCTGGGCGACGCGCTCGGCGCCCCCGATCCGGCCCTCGACACGGTCGTCGACCGCGAGGCCGTCAGGGACCGGCTGGCCGCCCTGCCCCCGCGCGAGCGCGCCATCCTCTACATGCGCTTCTTCGACGACATGACCCAGAGCCGCATCGCCGAACAGCTCGGCATCTCCCAGATGCACGTCTCCCGCCTGATCACCCGCTGCTGCGACCGGGTGCGGGAGCAGGTGCTGCGGGATCCGGGAGCGTGAAACCCCGGGCTCACCCGCCCGGACGCTCCGATCGCGCGAACGGAGCACGGTGACGGGCGTCCCCGGGCCGGGCGGGCTGTGATGGCCGAGGGGCGCGAGTGCAGTGCCCCGCAAGCCGTCGCTCGAAGGAGCCCGTCCCATGCGCAGCACCGCCCGCGCCCTGTCCGTCGCCGTGCTGGCCAGTGCCGCCCTCGGTCTCTCCGCGGGAATCGGCGCGGCCGACCCGGCTGTCCCGCCGCCACCCGCCGAGGCGGGGGAGCCCCCCGCCCCGCCGTCCGCCGACGACCCGGCGGCCGTGTCCCCGCCGTCCGCCGGGCAGCCCGCCGCACGGGTCAGCCCGGCGGACGCCGCCCCCGGCGACACCGTCACCGTCTCGGTCTCGTGCGGCCCGACCGGCGGGACCGCGCCCGCGAGCCTCGACGCCACCTCCGCGGCCTTCGAGGAGGGCACCGTCGAGTTGCGCAAGGTGACGGACGACGGGGGTACGGCGTCCGGGCCCGCCTACCGGGGCACCGCGCGTATAGCGACCGCCGAGGACTTCGCGGCCGAACGGAGCACGGGGAGCACGGGGAGCACGGAGGACCCGACGGGCACGGAGGGTGCGGCGGACACCGAGGGCTCGGCGGGGACCGAGGGCTCGGCGGAGACCGGCTCGGGGGACACCGGCTCGGCGGGGACGGAGGACTGGGCGGAGACGGAGGGCGCCGCCGGGACCGGCGAGGACTGGACCGTCGACGGCGCCTGCCCGGACGCCTCGGGCGGCGAGGGCGGCGACCCCTGGAGCGCGACCATGAGCGTGCCGGAGGAGAGCGGTGCCGGTGCCGTCCCGGGCGCCACCCAGCCGGCGTGCCGGGAAACCGCCGCCCCGCACGCGGGGACCTCCGCGCACGGCACGCCCTGCGCCCCCACCACCAAGCCCACCAAGCCCGCCTGCCCCGACGCCGGCGCCCCGCGCGGTGAATCCGCCGCGCAGGGCACTTCCTGCGGTGGTGCGACGGCGGAGCACGGGGTACGGGCCGGTACCGGCGGGACCTTCGGCGACTCGGTGCCCGCCCTGGTCGCCGGTGGCGTCCTGATCGCGGGCGCGTGCGGTGCGGCCGCGCACCGGCTGCGGCTGCGGCTGCGCGGGGAGGACCGCGAGCGCTGACCCCGCGCGGGCTCCGGGTCCGGCTGTGACGTGCGCAACCGGAGCCCGGAGCCATGGCGGGGCGGCACGGTGGGTACTGGGATCAACGAGCGGCGAGCGGACACGAACGGCACGGACAGGGCACGGACACGCGGCACGGACCGCGCGGAGGTACGCATGCGGCGCACGGACCCCGAGGGCCCGGCCACGGGCATCGCAGGCCCCGGCCCCGGCGGCCGTACCGGTGCCGGGGGCGGACCCGTGGGGCACGGTCCCGTCCGCTACGGCCCACACTTCCCCGACGACGGGCTGCCGGTGCTGCCCGAGCTGTCCGCCGTACTCGCCGCCGCCGCGGGCCGCTCACTCGGGGAACCGGCCGGCGGAGCCCCCGCCCTGCTGGAGGCCGCGAGCCGTTACTGGGACCGGCGCGGCCTGACCACCGCACCCGCCCACCTGGCCGCCGCCCCCGGCGCGGGCGCCCTCCTGCTCGCGCTGACCGCCGCGCTGGACGGCGACGTGCTGGTGCCCCGTCCCTGCGCCGCCTGGTGGGCACCGTACGCACGGCTGCTGGGCAGACCCGTCTTCCACGTCCCGACGCCGGCCGAGTCCGGCGGCGTACCCGACCCGTACGCCCTGCTGGAGACCGTCCGCCGGGTCCGTGCCGAGGGCGGCTACCCCCGCCTGCTCGTGCTGTCCGTCGCCGACGACCCGACCGGCACCGTCGCGCCGCCCGAGCTGCTGCACGAGACCGTGGAGGCCGCCGCGTCCGAGGGGCTGCACCTGGTCAGCGACGAGACCTGGCGCGACACCCTGCACGATCCGCACGCCACCGTGCTCCTCAGTCCCGCCGAGATGCTGCCCGAGCGGGTCACCGTCGTCACCGACCTGGCGGGCGCGCTGCTGCCGCCCGCCTGGCCGGCCGCCGTCGCCCGCTTCCCCGCCTCCGCCGCCGGGAACGGCCTGCACGCGCGCGTGCTCGACGTCCTCACCGCGCTCGGCGCCCGCGTCGCGGCCCCCGTCGCCGCCGCGGCCGGGTACGCGCTCGGCGAACCCGAGCCGGTCACCGCCCGCCGGGCCGCCGCTGTGCGTCTGCACGCGCGCGTGGCCGCCGCCGTGCACGCCACCGTCGTCGCCGCCGGGGCCACCGCCCGGCCCCCGCAGGCCGGCCGCCACCTGTACGCCGACCTCGGCCCGCTGCGCGACGCGCTCGGTGCCGAGGGCGTCGGCGACGCCCAGGAGCTGGAGGACTTCCTCAGCGCCCGGCTCGGCATGCCGGCCCCCGGCGGCCACCGCTTCGGGGACGAACTGCCCGCCCTGCGCGTCCGGCTCGCCACCGGGCCCCTGCTCGACGCGGGCACCGACGAGCGGCGGGCGCACTGCCTCACCTCCTCGGACCCGTTGGAACTGCCACACGTGCAACGCGCGTTGACCCATCTGAAGTCGGTCTTCGGCGGTCTCCGCGACGCTCAGCGATGGGAGTCACCTCGATGACGCAGCAGCCCCGGTCGACCACGAGCAGCTCCGCCGCCGCCGAGGACACCGCCGCCGCGCACCCGCCGCTCGCCGCACCCCGGCCGCCGGCCGAACGCAGGGTGTGGCCGCGTACCTTCCACGACCGGCTGACCGCGCCGCTGCCCGGTCTGAAGGCCTTCGCCCGCTTCGCCCGCGAGGGCGCGGTCAGACCCGGCCCAGCCGGACTCGTCGACATCCCCCGGCTGCCCTGCGCCCCTGGTCCGCTGCCCCGCGTGGACGCGCGCACCGTCGCCGTCACCTGGGCCGGACACGCCAGCTGGGTGGTGCGGATCGGTGGCCTGACCGTGCTCACCGACCCGGTCTGGTCCCGCCGGATCCTCGGCACCCCGCCCCGGGTCACCCCCGTCGGCGTCGCCTGGAGCGCCCTGCCCCGCGTCGACGCCGTCGTCATCAGCCACAACCACTACGACCACCTGGACGCGCCCACCCTGCGCAGGCTCCCGCGCGACACCCCCGTCCTCGTGCCCGCCGGTCTCGGCCGCTGGTTCCACCGCCGCCGCTTCACCCGGGTCACCGAGCTGGACTGGTGGGAGGCGACCGAGCTGGGCGGGGTCCGGTTCGACTTCGTCCCGGCCCACCACTGGTCCAAGCGCACCCTCACCGACACCTGCCGCACCCTGTGGGGCGGCTGGGTCCTCACCGACCCCGACGGCCGGCGCGTCTACTTCGCCGGCGACACGGGATACGGCCACTGGTTCACCCGCATCGGCCGCCGCTACCCCGGCATCGACCTCGCCCTGCTCCCCATCGGCGCCTACGACCCCCGCTGGTGGCTCAGCGACGTGCACTGCGACCCGGAGGAGGCGGTACGGGCCGCCCAGGACGTCGGCGCGCGCCACATGGCGCCGATGCACTGGGGCACGTTCGTCCTGTCCGCGGAACCCGTACTGGAACCCCTCACCCGCGTACGCGCCGCCTGGCAGCGGGCGGGCCTGCCCCGCGAACGCCTGTGGGACCTGCCGGTCGGCGGCTCCCGGGTACTGGAGTGACGCGGCGCCCGCCGAGCACGCCCCGACCGGGCCCAGCGGCTGCCCCGACCAGCGCCACGCGTCGGTCGCCCGCCCCGCCCGGGACTCCGCCCCGCCGCCGACCCGCGGGGCGCACACCCGCGCGAGCCGCACGCTTGGGGAAAGGCCACTCGGCCGCACCCCGCACGACACGTACTATGTACTTGCTGGTCAGACGCCGGTCCTCGTTCACAATTCAGGACCGAACTGCGGGGTTCCGCTTGGAGGTAAGAATGGCGACCACCTTGGCGGAGAAGACTTCCACGGTAGCGAGTATTCCTTGGATGAGATCACCGAGTTCGTGAATGGGCATACGGGTGATGGAAATCCGGCAATGGGTAGGCCTTCGGCGGCGGAGGTTGAGACAACGTTGAGGCAAGCTGGGCCGCGTCAGCTTGAAGGGCAGAATTCATCCCGATTTGACTATGACGGGGTTCGCGTCATCGTTAACTGGGATATGCCGTGGAAATCGACAGCCTACTATCCGGGACGGTGATGTCATGTCAGAAATTCAAGCCCGAGAGTGGCTTGGTCGCCACCTGGGAGTCGTCGAGGCGGACCAACTTGAGCGGACTGTGGTCAGCGTGGCCCCTACACGCTCGTTGGGCCTGGTCACGTTGCTGCTTGGTTGGTATGAGCACGTGGCGCGGATGGAGAGAGAGCTTGAGCTTCCCGATTCTGACAGGTCTGTCTGGGGTGCGCATGACTTGATCGCAGCCGACTCCCTTCGAGATTTCATCGCCAGGGGTTTGGAGTTGGTTTCCGAGAAAGAGTCGAGCAATTTTATTGCCGCTCTCGGTGAGGTAGATTCGAGATTTCTCTCGTATACGGAAGTCGACGAACTGGGCGCCCTCCTTCGGCTGGCTAGTGATGAGCCTAAAGCGCGTGGATGGTGGTGGGTTCGTATTCCGCGCTCTGGTCCCATCCGGAGAGAGCTAGACCGATTTTCTGCGTCGCTCTAGAAAACAAGTACGGTTGCCTATGGGTGACCAGGAATTGCCAGAGTGCCCCACCAGCGACTGTTCCTGGTGGGGCACTCTGGTGGGCTTGACGGCAGTAGTTGACGGCAACGTCAGCGGACGGTGGACCTGGCGAGGGGTGGTTCGTCGCCGTCGTCGGGCTTGCTGGTGTTCTCTGTGGGGCTGCGGAGGGCGTGGCCGAGGAGGTCGATGGCGTCGCGCTGGAGGCGGAGCCGGACGTGGGCGTACACGGCGGCGGTGACGCCGATGTGGGCGTGCCCCAGCAGCTCCTTGATCACGACGAGTTCGACGCCCTGTTCCAGGAGGAGGGTCGCGGCCGAGTGCCGCAGATCATGGAAACGAATGCGGCGGAGCCTGGCCCGGTGGAGCAGGTTGTTGAAGTGGCGGGTGAGGGTGGCTCCTTCGATTGGGGAGCCGTCGGGCCGGGTGAAGACGTAGCCGCTTGCCTTCCAGCCCGTCCCCGCCGCTTCGCGTTCGTGACGCTGCCGGTCGCGGTGCTGTTCGAGGGAGCGCAGGCACGCGGTGGGCAGTGCGATCCGTCGCTCCGAGTTCTGGGTCTTCGTCGGGAGGGCGGTCAGGCCGCTGGAGTTGGTGCGCTGGAGGGTGCGTCGGATGCTGGCGGTTCCGCCGGCCAGGTCGAGGTCTTCCCAGCGCAGGCCGAGGAGTTCGCCCTTGCGGAGGCCGGTGTGGAGAGCGAGTTCGAACAGGGCGTGCAGCCGGTGTCCGCGCGCGGCGGCAAGGAACTGGCGCGCTTCGTCGGCGGTGAGGGGTTCGAAGCGGCGGGGCCGAGGCGTGCCGATGCGGACGTTCCGGGCGACGTTGCGCGGGATCTCCTCCTCGCGTACCGCGTGCTCCAGGGCCGACTTGAGCACGGAGTGCACGTAGGCCAGGGTCAGGGGCGAGAGCCGCCTTGCGCAGCACTTCCCGGCAGCGCAGCAAAGGGGCTGTTCACGGGCCGCGTCGAGGCCGCGGGTGCAGCACTGACAGGTGGTGCGGAGCTGGTTGAGCCAGGTGCGGACGTCCTTGGCGGTGAGCTTGGCGAGCTTCTTCCGTCCGAGGCCGGGGATGAGGTAGAGGCGGGTGACGGCGGTGTAGCGGGTGTGGGTGTTTTCGCGGAGCTGGTGGACGGCGACAGCGTCAAGCCAGTACGCCAGGTACGCGGCCAGGCTGCCCTGAGCGGACGGGACGGGGAGGCCGCGGTTGCTGGCGGCGATCTTCTCCGTGAGCTTCGCCAGGGCCTCCTTCCTGGTGGTGCCGTAGACGCGGATGCGCTTGCGGGTGTTGCCGGGCGCGAGGACGTATCCAGCGGCTTCCCAGCGGCTGTCCTTGCGCTGGTAGACGGTCCCGTCGCCGTTGGCGCGGACGCGGCGGGAGGCGGGGGTGTCGCGGGGGGTGGTCATCAAGCGGCGTCCTGTTCGAGTCGGGTGTGGATGAAGTCGGTGAGGGCGTGGGTGGGGATGCGGCGGGCGCGCCCGAGAGTGATCGAGGCGAGTTGCCCGGAGCGCAGCAGGTCGTAGACAGCGGAGCGGCCGAGCTGGAGACGGGCCATTACCTGGGGCACTGTGAGCAGATCCAGCACCGGGACCGCTTCTGGGTGGAGGGCGGCGGGCGGGGGCGAGGTCACGAGCAGCCGCCTTCCGCGATGAACTGCCGTTCCTGTTCCTTGCGGTGCCAGACGTCGGCGGCGAGGAGGCTCGCGCCGGGGCTGTAGCCCGAGCCGAGGTAGTCCCAGTGGCCGACGACGAGCGTGGTCGTCGGACCCGGTTCGGGCAGGCCGGCGTGGGCGCGGACCTGTTCGGTGCGCCAGGCGCGGCGAGCGTCGCGCAGCGCGCCCAGGGTGGTCGAGTAGCTGCGGGACTTGGTGGAGAAGTGGCCCCGGAAGCCGAGCATGTGCGCCCACTTCCAGAGCTTCAGGTGGTTGAACTCCGGCAGGCGGCCCAGCTCCCAGCACGTGCGGATCATCTGCCGCATGTGCCGGGCGACGGCGAGCCGAGGCAGCGGCCGTGCCTGTCCGGTGCCGTCGCAGGCGGTGCAGGGGAGCGGGGTTCCGTGGGGTAGGAGGGTGGCGCCGCGTCCCTGGCAGGGGCGGCAGAACAGTGCGCGGTCGAGGGTGCCGGAGGCGTCGGCGGACTTGGTGGCGTACTTCGCCACGTAGGCGGCCACGGCCTGATCGGTGAATTCGGCGTTGGTGCCGAAGGCGGAGATCTCACGTACGTCGAGCTGTTCGCCCCAGCCAAGTTCGCGTTCCCCGACCGCGTCCGACTCGGCCCTGACGCGGACCCGCGCGGCGGCGGCGCGGACGGCGTCGGTGAGCACGGCGATGGTGGCGTACGGCGGCGGGGGCTGGCTGGTGCCGTCCGAGCCGTCGAGGCGGATGACGGCGTGGAAGTGGACCAGGCCGCGCTGCTGGTACTCGGCGACCTTGGCGAAGGAGAGGCGCAGGACCGCGCGGGCGGCTTTCTGGGTCATGCCGAGCCGGGCGGCGAGCTCGCGGCGCAGGTAGGTGGTGAAGCGTGCCCACAAGGCGGAGGCGTGGGCGTTGAACAGGACCGCGCCCGCGTAGTCGTACGTCGCCGGGTTCAGCGGCGTGCCCAGCAGGGCGTCCGTCGGTTCGTGGAGCTTACGGCAGCGGCAGGGCCGGACATCGCCGCCTGGTGTGGTGGGGCGGTTGTGGACGGGGCTGAAGGGCGGCGGGGTGAGAGTGACGAAGACGCGAGGGTGGGTGCGGACTGTGTCGGGGACAGTCTTGCCGCCGGAGAGGCCGGCGCGGATGAGGTGGTAGGTGTCGGCGGCGTAGAGGCGAGAGCAGGCCGGGCAGCGCGAGGAGCGACGGTTGCCGCACGCGGTGAGCAGGCTCCCCGTCGGTTCTTCCGTCGTGGAGTAGGAACGTAGGACCTCGCCGGTCGTCGTGTCGACGGTGGCGGTGCGGCCGGTCAGGCGGACGGGTTCGGTGCAGCCGCCGAGGTGCTCGATCTGCTGCTGTGCGCGGTCGAAGTCGGGGTGGTTGACGAGGTGGAGGAGGTCCCGCACGGCGGGGCTTGCCACGTGGCGCAGGTCCAGGGTGACCATTCGGGGCGTGTCCCTTCTGTCGGGTGGGTGGTCCCGAGCAGCAACCAGCCGGATCTGTGGGCGTGTTGGTGCTGCTCGGGGCATGACGAACCAGGCCCATTGAGTGGGCGTGGATTTCAGGGAGAGGCGATCCGGCCGGTTGCCGGGGTGGCTCAGAGTTGAGCGAGGGCGGCGGTTGCCACCGGCAGGGCGACGCCCATGCGGGTTGCGAGCTGGGCGGCGGTGACCGGTGTTCCGTGCTCGGCGTGGTGGGTGTCCGCGATGCGCCGGGCCGCACTCAGCAGTGCGGCGGGCAGGGCTGGGCGCGAGCCGGTGGCAGGCGCCTTGGCGACGGCCGGGGCGGGGGCGGAGTCGGGCACCTCGATCACGGTAGGCACTTCGGCCGGAGGCGGCGCAGGTGTCGCGGCGGGGACCGGCTCAGGGGCCGGGGCCGCAGTCTCGGGAGCGGGCGCCGAGGTGGGCACCGGCTCAGCGATGGGTGCGGGGGCTGGGGCAGAGGTGGTGGCGTCCTCCACGTGTGCGGCCGTGTGGAAGTGGGCGAGGAAGGTAGGGCCGACGTGGCCCCAGCCGAGGAGCAGGAGCGGGGCGACGGTATCCAAGCAGGCCCGTCCGTAGCGTCCGGTCAGCAGGGGTTCGGCCGTGTTCAGCGCGAGGGTGAGCAGCCCGCACAGGTGCAGCAGTCGGGTGCCGGCCTTCAGGTCGTGCTCGGGGACGCCACGCAGGGCCAGGAACCGCAGGGCGACCAGGAGTCCGACGACGGACAGGTCCACCATGGGCGCGAGCAGCGGCGCGATTGGGCGGGGGACGCCCAGCCGCAGGGCGAGCGCCCAGACGTTGCCGAAGGAGAAGACGAAGGCCAGGGCCGCGATGATCGCCATGACCACGGTCACGGTGTACCGGGTGAACCGTTCCTCCGCCATGCGCGGGGCCTCCTCTCGGGGCGTGGGGATCGGGGCGTTCAGGGCTTGCCCAGGGAGACGGCCGGGCCGCCCGGCCCGTCGTCGCCGGGGCCCGTGTGGTCGGCGGTGTCGAGGAGGGCGTCCAGGCACAGGGCGGGGTCGGCGGTCAGGTGGGAGGGGTAGGCAAGCGAGCCGACTCCGATCTCGGAAGCAACCGCAGCGGCGCCGCCAGGCCGACTCCGCCGAACGCCGCACAGCACCACGTCAGGCTGCGACAACCGAAGGCCGACCACGATCGATCGTCGTCGGCGTGGGGCACAGACGAAGCCACAGATCGAGCAGCCCGTCCCGCTGCCGAGCGGCCAGGCCGGAGCGGGGCGGATGCTGTGACGGAAGGAAGAGGCGTGGTTGAGGCCGGTGCGGGGTTGCTGGAAGCACACGTGGCGGGTGATCTGTTGGCGCACCCGCCGTCGTGGCTGACTTTCTGTGGCTGAGCGTGAAGGAGCGACGGGGATCAGGTGACCAGCGACGGTGGTGCGAGCGTCCGTGCTCGGTCGTACAGGTCGAGCGCCGTCGCGTTCTTCAGATGAGGGCGCAGGAGACCGAACATCACCTTCACGCGGTCGTCGGCGCGGCCGGACTGCACCTTGGGGTAGTCGTCGAGGGCCTGGTGCCAGGTGGCGCAGGCCGCTTCAAGGTGGCCGAGTTCCAACTGCCGCTCTGCCAACAGGCCACGACGGTGTACTCGTGTGCGCTGGTACACGCTTGGGCGGAGCCGGTCCGCCTGCTGCATGGCGTCGACGGCTCCGGCCTTGTCACCGAGTTCGTAACGGACCTGGCTGACGTGGTAGTTGAGCGAAGAGGGGTCATACGAGCCGAACGCCTTGCCGCGTGACTCGGCACGGTCCATGGCCGCCTCGGCCTCCCGGATGCAGCGCAGCGCACCCGTACGGTCGCCGGTCTGCGCGGCGGCGTGTGCCTGCTGGCCGACGAGGAAGGCCAGCATCCGAGGGCCGGCCTTCGGGGAGGCGGCGGCAGCGGCGTCGGCCAGCTCCATGGCCTTCGCTCCGTGGCGGAGGTCGACCGCCTGGACGCTCATGCCCCGCAGGGTGGTGCAGTACGTCAGGTGGTCCTCCGCCGCGCCCGCCAGCTCCAGGGCCTTGACGTAGTAGCGCTGCGCGAGACCGTGCAGACCTTCGTCCACGGCCATGTAGCCGGTCAGGTAGAGCAGGTCCGAGGCGGCGGACAGCATCGCCTTGCGTACGTCCTCGGGTGCGTCGGCGCGCAGGTAGGAGGCCACGGTGTTGACCATGAACGAGGCCGCCATGGGGCGTGCGTGACGACCGCCGAACTCGTCGTCCAGTTCCGAAACACGCTCGGTCATGGCGATGACCATGTCCACTTCGTTCATACCGATGCGACTCGTGCGGCCAGACTGAATGGCATCGGCACGCCCGACTACATCAGGCCAGCCGGGAATGGTGACGGCCACGGAGAACAGGCCAGCACCCAGGACACTCCGGCGGGACGGGTCCATATCCAGCCTCCCCAGGTCGATCACCCCTTCCACGGTATCCGCAGCCGTGGAGGAGCGATTGCGTGGAACGGGCAGCCCGGCCTCGGCATGGGTGACGGGGCGGCCGAGGCGGCGGGAGAGAGCTTCGAGGATGCATCCGCGCACCGCACCCCGAGGGACGGTGCCGCCCAGCCAGTGGCTCACCGCCGACTCGTCGTAACGCAGGAGGATCCCGGTCTCCGTACCGACGCGGTTCACCGCCCGTGCGAACTGGCGGTGAGTCCAGCGGCTCTCGGTGAGCAGGCGCCCGAGCGCCGCGTTCGGTTCGCGCTTGGCCATGCCCTCAACTCCCCGTGACCTTGCGAACTTTCAAGGCTTTCAAGTCCTGGTGCTGCGGCAACGGTACCGCTGAGCGTGGTCGTGCGGTTGCGTAGAGACAGCAGGCAACGGCGAGTCCTCGCCGCAGCCGTCGTCTGAAGGGCTGAGGGATGAGAAGCGAAGCACGGGCCCGTCTGGCTCGGATGACCGAGGAGCGGGGCATGGACGGGGTGTTGAGGATCGACTCCTACGAGGGCGCGGACCTGCCGCCGGGTTCGAACCGGTTCTCGCCGTGTCTCTGCCCGCAGCACGGCAGGGCCACGCCCGAGTACGGCGCGGAGAAGCTGAGCGTCGCAGTACGCGAGGCCAACCAGCGCAGCCGCGGAGAGCGGCTGTGAACCGGTTAGCCGCAGCCGTCGGCCGCTACGCCGGACCACTCCTGATCATCACTATCTCGGGATCGGCCGGCTTCGTCCTGGGCGTCGCCGCCGCATCCACCCCCACCTGACTCCTCCCCGTCATGCATCCAGGCTCCCCACCTGTGATGAGGGAGGGCCCGCCGTCGGAAGCGGTGGGCACCCCGTCCGGCTGCCTTCTTCGCAAGGGTCCGGCAGCCGGACGGGTCCAACTCCGCAGCATCCGCCGCGGAGTCCACTGAAAACCGTAAGGGAGATAACGATGAACGTGGACGAGCTGTTCACCGGCGACCTGATCACCGGCGTCCCGGCCGTCGAAGCCGCGCTGCTCGACAAGATGCCGGGCGGCGGCGACAACAACGGCGACCACTGCAGCAAGTGATCCAGGGCTGACGCCAGGCGGGGCGGGGCCGTACGCGGCCCCGCCCCGCCGCACGACATCGGAAAGGGACGACATGCTGTCGATGCGTCTGCGCCTGGCCGATCTCCAGGAGCCCAAGTGGAGATCGCAGGGCGGCCGTTGGATCAACGGCGAGAGCTGGATCGAGCCCGCGAACGTGTCCACCCTCGTCATGGAGGTCAACGACGACCAAGCGCCGCGCGTACGGGTCCGGGTGAAGGAGTGCAAGCGGGACGAGGCCGACTTCGTCGAACTCACCATGGAGCCCGGACAAGCCCGCCTGGCGGCGGGCGTCTTCGGCACAGCCCCGCTCTATCTGACAGAGAAGGCCGGCGAACTGCACGCTTCGTGGGACCTGACACTGCTGCGACCGCATCTGCGGGCCGACCGTCTGGTGGCGCGTGTCGTCGCCCGCACGCTGACGAGGCAGCACCGCTACACGTCCGAGACGCTCTTCCAAGGCGTCTACCGCCTCACCGAACGGGCAGCGGTCACGTTCACCCCTTCGGGACTCAGCATCCACTACCCCGACCCCGCCGAACACGTACTTGAGCCACGTACGCTGCGTCCCGGCGTTGATCCACTCGCCGCTCTGGAGGAGTTGCTGACCGACGTGATCCGCCAGGCGCCGACGGCAACCGGATGCGTGGGCGTCGAACTGTCGGGCGGCGCGGACTCCGGGAACGTCGCCCTGGCCATCAAGGCGGCCCGCTTCCCCGAGGTGTACAGCTTCGGCTTGCTGGTGGGAGGAAGCACCGGCAGGCAACAGAGCGAGCGGCGTCGGGCCCTTGTGGAGCACTGCGGCTTCCGGGACACGGCCACCCCCGCCATGCAGCACCCACCCTTCTGCGCTGGAGGCGTGCGCGATCTGTGCAAGCCGCACGATCCGGCGGGAGCCTTCTATCAGGAGGCGTTCGATGTCGTGCGCGAGCAGGCAGCCGCCCGGCGGTGCGAGGTGATGTTCACGGGCAGCGGCGGCGACGAGATCAACGCCCACCACTCCAGGACACAGGCCGAACTGCCGACACCCGAACCCGTACCGTGGCTCGGAGTCAAGGCAGTCCGAGCACTCGCCGAGGTGAACGAGCATCTGGCGCCCATCCCGGTACTGCCCGTACCGACCCTGATGGCGTTCGGGATGCACAACCCCGGATTCCTCCGGGCCGGAATCTGGCCAGTGAGCCCGCTCGTGCACCCGCGGATCGTGCGGTTCATGGAGCAGCTGCCGCGCGAGCACAAGCGCGGCAAGGCGCTGTTCCGCGACCGGATCAGACGGGCCGGGGTACCCGAGTGGGTGGCCGCGCCGGCCGAACCGGAGAACTTCCTGGCCGTTCTGGAAAGGGGCCTGCGTTCCTACGGTTTGCCCGTACTGGATGACATGCTGAAAGAGTCCATCCTGGTGGACCTCGGCTACGTTGATGGGAAGGCTCTCGCCAAGGCGCGGAAGGACGCCGACGCTGCGCCGGTCGTCCCCAACCTGCTGTGCGACGTGCTCGCCCTGGAGATCGGACTGCGAAGCCTCATGTGACCAGCCCCGACACGGAAGCCGAGGACGTGGAAGCCACCAACCTCCTGTACCGCGATCCTGCACTCTACGACGTGGTCCAGTCCGACAGCACGAGCGCCGGAATGTGCCAGACCCTGATCGAACTGCACCGCCCGGACGCCCGGACCCTGATCGACTTCGGATGCGGTACCGGCCGCGACCTGGAGATCCTCGCCAAGCGCTTCGAGTGCATCGGCGTGGACCTCCAGCCCGGCATGGTCGAGTACGCCCACCAGGCCCGGCCCGGGCTGGACATCCGCACCGGCGACATGCGCACCGCACGACTCGGCAGCCGCATGGACGTGGTGACGTGCATGGGCAACAGCCTGGCCTACGTGCACGACAACGAGGCGATCAGCCAGGTCTTCGCCACCTTCGCCGCCCACGCCCGGCCAGGAGCGCTGCTCGTGCTGTGTTCCCCCGTCGCCCCGATCACCCAGGCCGAGCCGACCACCGCTATGGTCGACACCCCGACGGGATCCGCGACCGTCACCATCCGCCACACGTGGGACTTGCGGACCCAGATCAACACCATGCACCGGCACTGGATGCTCCCCTCGGGCGACGAGGCCCGAGACGAGATCCGCAGACGTGTCCTGTTCCCCCAGGAGCTCGAACGCTACGCGGAGGCCGCCGGCTTCGAGGTCCTGGACATGCTCGACGGCACAGGGACAGGGCTTACTGGCCCCACCGCATACACGGTGGCCCGACAAAATTCGCGGTGACCGGCGGAGCGAGAATGGCACCAGCACCGCCGCCCGACTCCTGACGGCAGTAGCGACGGCAACACCCACGGATTTCCCCGCACATCCACGGACACCAGCGGAACACAAATCACGCGCTGACCTGCGAAGAAGCAGGTAGAGGGGTAGCGCTTAGCACACGGGTCGTGTGCCGCCCCCCGGTCGCACCTTCCCACCCGACCGGCTCGCCCGAGCCACCCCTCCCACCGGGGAACCCAACACCGCGCCGGTCGTCCCCGCGCCGGTCGTCCTCGTGCCGGTCGTCCTCGCGCCGTGGGTAGCCCGCCTCGGGCGGCCCGCGTCGGGGGCCCGCGTCGGGCCCACCTGCCCGCCGGGGCGTCGTGGCCCCGCCCCCGCGTGTCCCCCGCACGACCGCCGGAGGCCTACGCCTTCGCCGGGCGTCGGAACCGGCGCCACACCCCCGGTGCCAGGCTGACCAGCACGGTCAGGGCGATCGCCGCGGCCACGCCCTCCCACGGCTCGCTGAACAGGGCGCCGCTGAGGACCCCGATCAGCTGGTACGTCACCGTCCAGGCCAGACAGGCCGGCAGGTTGCCCCGGGCGAAGCGGCGCAGCGGCCACTTCGCCAGCAGGCAGGCCAGCATCACCGGTATCCGGCCGGCCGGCACCAGCCGGGAGAGCACCAGCACCGCGACGTCGTGCTCGGCGAGCTTCTGCTGCGCCTGCTCCAGCCGGTCCTCGGGCGCCCGGGACCGGATCGCCTCCAGCCAGCGCGAGCCGTTCTTCGAGCCGACCCCGCGCCGGCCCAGCCAGTACAGAGCCATGTCCCCGCAGAACGCGGCCAGCGACGCCGTCGCGAACACCATCAGCATGGCGAACGGCAGCGTCTGATGCAGCGCCACCACCGCCGCCGAACTCACCAGCGCCCCCGTCGGCACCACCGGCACCAGCGCCCCGATCAGCACCAGCAGGAACAGCGACGGGTAGCCGAGCGCCTGCTGCGTCGGTTCCGTCGGTATGTCCAGCGTCACGGCCGCCAGCCAGCTCACCGCGCGACCTCCACCCGCACACTCTCGCCGTGCCCCAGCCGGTGCACCGCCACGCCCGGCGCGCGCAGCGCCGACAGGCGCACGAACTCCTCACCGGGCGTGTGGAACTCATGGGGGCGCACGGCGTCCATCCCGATCGGCCAGTACGTGCCGTAGTGCACCGGCACCGCCGTGCGCGGCGCCAGCCGGGCCAGAGCCTCGGCCGCCCGCCCCGCGTCCAGGTGCTCCGCACCGAGGTAGGGGCCCCAGCCGCCCACCGGCAGCAACGCCACGTCGACCGGCCCGACTTCCTTCTCCATGCCGTCGAACAGACCCGTGTCCCCGGCGAAGTACGTCCGCGCCTCGCCCTCGACGACATAGCCGAGCGCGGGGGCGCGGTGCCGTCCGACCGGCAGCCGCCGCCCGTCGTGCCGCGCGGAGACCGCCCGTACACGCAGGTCACCGACGATCGTCTCGTCGCCCGGCGCCACCTCGGTCAGCTCCAGGTGTCCGAGCCGGCGCAGCCCCGGCACCGCCCGTCGTGCGCCCCGGGGCACAAGGAGGCGCGTGCCCGGCGCGAGCCGCGCGAGCGACGGCACGTGCAGATGGTCGGCGTGCAGATGGGAGACCAGCGCCACGTCCGCGCGCCAGGCCTCGGGCGGCGGCACCGCGCCCCGCCTGCGGCGCAGATGGGCGAGCCTGCGGACGAACAGAGGGTCGGTGAGCACCCGCATGCCCGAATCCTCGACCGTACAGGTGGCGTGACCCCACCACGTGAGCTCCACCGGCACCCCTATGCCTCCTTCGCGCGACTCCCCGAAGCCTACGTCCAGGAGTAGGGTCGGCGGCGAAAACGGGAGGTGACGGGAGGTGAGGGGGGACACCATGGGGCCGGTGCGGGTGACGGCGATCGCGAGTCTGACGCCACTGGAGCAGCTGGACGACGACCCCTTCCTGGTCGACTCCCGCAGCCAGCACGCCATGTGCGCCCGCTGGGCCGCGGAGCACGGCTACGTCGTCGCCAGACAGCTGCTGGTGAGCGGTCTGCGGCACGACCACGACGCCCTGTGGGACGGAGTGCGCCCCGGACAGGACCTGTTCGTCGCGCCCAGCCGCCGGGTGCTGGAGAGCGCGCTGTCCTCCGTCGACGACTTCGCCGCCGAGTGCGCGCGGCGCGGCGTCCGCGTCGAGACCGTCGGCCACGCGGAACCGTCCTACGACGCCCGGATGAAGGCGTGCGTGCACCGCAGGCTGTCGATGCCGACGGCCGGGTACGACGGCCGCTGACCGCCACCGCGGGGTGTGAACCGGACCAGGGGGGGACAAACGGGCACTCCGGGGCGTTGTGGCAAGGTGGGGAAGGCCCGCACGGACGTCGGGCCGGGACGTGAGGTGTGCGGAGCGTGGGTGGAGGCCGTTGGCGCCGGGTCGCCAGTCAGATCGGGCGGAGTGTCGCGGTGTGGGCCGTCTCCACCGTCACCATGCTCGCACTCGCCGGAATCCTGCCCGATTTCCGGCTCCAGTCGCCCGACGGGGACAGCGCGACCGACATCGCCGTGACCGCCGCGGTCGGCGCCGGAGCCTTCGGTCTGCTCTCGGCCCTGGTCTGGCCGCTCCTGGTCCGTCTGCTGCTCCTGGTGCCGGCCCTCGTCCTCGGTCTGCTGGTCTTCTTCCTCAACGGCGGGCTGCTGCTCCTCGCGCTCGACGTCAACCCGGCCGGCCGGGGCGGCGTCGCCCCCGAGACGGCGGTCGTGGTGGCCGCCGTCATGTCCGCCGTCGCCTCCGCCACCGGCGGTGCGCTGGCCGTGCGCGACGACGACGCCTACCGGCGGCGCCTGTACCGCCTGGCCGACCGCCGCCGCAGATCGGGACCGCCCTGCCCGACCGATCCCGGCACGGTCTTCCTGCAACTGGACGGCCTCGGTCACGATGTCCTGCTCGACGCGGTCGACCGCGGCGCGATGCCCACCGTCGCCCGCTGGCTCGGACGCGACGGCGCCTCGGCGACCCACCGGCTCGCCTCCTGGCGCACCGACTGGTCCAGCCAGACCGGCGCCAGCCAGCTCGGCATCCTGCACGGCAGCAACCACGACGTCCCCGCCTTCCGCTGGTACGAGAAGGACAGCGGCGAGGTCATGGTCTGCAACCACCCGACCAGCGCCGCCGAACTCCAGTACCGGGCCGTGCGGCGCACCGGCGACGGCGGACTGCTCAGCCTCGACGGCGCCAGCCGCGGCAACCTGTTCGGCGGTGGCGCCGACGAGCAGGCCCTCGTGCTGTCCATAGCCACCCGCCGCCGCAGCCGCGAGACCCGCTCCAGATCCGGCTACTTCGCCTACTTCTCCGACCCCGCCAACGCCGTGCGCACCGCGATGTCGTTCCTCGCCGAGGTGTGCCGGGAGATCGGCCAGTCCACCTGCGCCCGCGTGCACAAGGTCCGCCCGCGCGTCTCCCGCGGCGGTCTCTACCCGTTCGTGCGCGCCTTCGCGACCGTCGTCGAACGCGACGTCGTCGTCGCCGCGGTCATGGGCGACATGCTGGCCGGCCGCACCGCCGTCTACGCCGACCTGGTGGCCTACGACGAGGTCGCCCACCACTCCGGTCCGGGCGGCCGGGACGCCGCCCAGGTCCTCAAGCGGCTGGACCGGTCCCTCGCCCTGATCGAGAAGGTCGCCGAGCACGCCCCCCGCACGTACCGGATCGTGGTCCTCTCCGACCACGGTCAGAGCCCCGGCGAGACCTTCCGCGCCCGCTACGGCCTGACCCTCGCCGACCTGGTGCGGGCCGGCTGCGGACTGCTCGTGCCGCGCAGCGCCCGGCGCACCCGCAGCGGCGCCGAGGCGCGCAACACCGTACGGGCCGCACTGCACCGTCCCGTCGAGGAGGGCGCCGAGCAGCAGCGGCCCGCCGACACCCCCACCGGGCGCCGCTCCGAGCCGATCGTCCTGGCCTCCGGCAATCTGGGCCTGGTCTCCTTCCCGGACGTGCCGCACCGGATGTCCCGCGAGGAGATCGACGCCCGCCACCCCGCCCTGCTGCCGACCCTGGCCAACCACCCCGGCATCGGCTTCCTGCTGGTGCGCAGCGAGGAACACGGCGGAATCGTGCTCGGCGCGCGCGGCGCCGAGGTGCCCCTGGACCGCCTCGACGAGGAGCCGGGGCCGCTCGCCCCCTTCGGCCCCGGCGCCGCCGACGCCGTGCGCCGCACGCACTCCTTCCCGCACACCGCCGACATCATGGTCAACTCCTTCCACGACCCGGCGGACGGAGAGGTCCTCGCCTTCGAGGAGCAGATCGGCTCGCACGGCGGACTCGGCGGCGCCCAGTCGCACGCCTTCCTGCTGTCGCCCGTCGTCCTGTCCGCGCCGGTCGCCGAGGACGCGGAGATCGTCGGCGCCGAACACGTCCACCGGGTGCTGCGCCGCTGGCTGCGCGAGTCGAACGGCCCGCAGGTGCCCGTGGGCCCCGCGGAGGATTCGCGGCCGGACGTCGTGGACAGCGCACCTTTTCCCGCCACAGAGGGGTTCGTACAGGACAAAAGCGCCTGATGTGGAACGGCGTGGGACGGTGCCGGACCATGGGCGCGTCCGGCGATCCCGGGCACCCGTTCCATGAGAGGCGCACCACCCCATGCACGTCACCGGGACCGTCCCCCCATCGGCTCCGGAACCGCAGGCGACCCCCGCGGCCCCCGACCACACCGCCCGCGCCGCAGCCGCCCCCGGCAACGGCCGGCACGCCCGCCGCTTCGGGCTCCCCGTCGCCACCGCCCTGGTCATGGGCAACATCATCGGCGGCGGCATCTTCCTGCTCCCGGCCTCCGTCGCCCCCTTCGGCACCATCAGCCTGCTCGCCTTCGGCGTCCTGACCGTCGGCGCCGTCGCCCTCGCCCTGGTCTTCGGCCGCCTCGCCGCCCGCGACCCACGCACCGGCGGCCCCTACGTCTACGCCCGCGAGGCCTTCGGCGACTTCGCCGGTTTCCTCGCCGCCTGGGCGTACTGGATCACCACCTGGGTGTCCAACGCGGCCCTCGCCGTCGCCGCGGTCGGCTACCTCGACGTCCTGATCCCGGTGAACGACCACCGCTGGACGGCGTGCCTGGCCGCCCTCGTCATCCAGTGGCTGCCCGCGCTCGCCAACTTCGCCGGCACCCGCTGGGTGGGCGCCGTCCAAATGGTCTCCACCGTGCTGAAGTTCGCTCCGCTGCTGCTCGTCGCGGTCGGCGGGCTGTTCTTCTTCGACCTGGACAACCTAGGCCCGTTCAACGCGAGCGGCTCCAGCGGCATCGGCGCGGTCTCCGCCGCCGCCGCGATCCTGCTCTTCTCCTACCTCGGCGTGGAGTCCGCGGCCGTCAGCGCCGGCGAGGTCAAGGACCCCCGCCGCACGGTCGGCCGGGCCACCGTCATCGGCGCCGCGGGCGCCGCCCTCGTCTACCTCCTGGGCACCCTCTCGGTCTTCGGCACCGTCGCCCACGACCGCCTGGTCACCTCCGACGCCCCCTTCTCGGACGCCGTGAACGCCATGTTCGGCGGCGCCTGGGGCGGCTGGGCCGTCGCACTGGCCGCCCTCGTCTCGATGACCGGCTGCCTCAACGGCTGGACCCTGCTCAGCGCCCAGACCCCCTACGCGGCGGCCAGGGACGGCCTCTTCCCGGCCGCCTTCGCCCGCAAGCGGCGCGGAGTGCCCACCGTGGGCGTCGGCGTCACCGTCGTCCTCGCCTCGCTGCTCACCGTCTACAACTACACCTCCGGCTCGGCGAAGGTCTTCGAGGTCCTGGTCCTCGTCACCACCTTCACCGCCACCGTGCCGTACCTGCTGGCCACGGCCGCCCAGCTCTTCCACCTGGTCTCCGGGCAGGGCGGGAAGGTCGACCGGGCGCGCCTGGTGCGGGACGGCGTGGTCGCGGCGGTCGCGGCGGCCTTCTCCCTGTGGCTGGTCGCGGGCGCCGGCTACGCCGCGGTCTACCAGGGCGTGCTGTTCCTGTTCGCGGGCGTCCTCGTGTACGCGGTGATGGCGGCCCGCAGGCGGCGCGCGCAGGAGCCCACCGCACCGTGACCCGGCTGCCTGCCGGAGTGCGTCGCCCGCGAGAGCCGGTCTTGCGGGTGAGCCCGGCCGGAGTGTGATCGGATGGGGGCGGGAACCCGGGCACGGGCTACCACCACCCCGGTACAGCAAGCGAATTCGAGAGGACCCGCCGTGGCAACCACGCGCTCCGCACACACCGTCTGGGAAGGCAACCTGCTCCAGGGCAACGGTGTCGTCACCTTCGACTCGTCCGGCATCGGCGAGCAGCCGGTGTCGTGGCCGTCGCGCGCCGAGCAGGCGAACGGCAAGACCAGCCCCGAAGAGCTGATCGCCGCCGCCCACTCCAGCTGCTTCTCCATGGCGCTGTCGCACGGCCTGGCCGGCGCCGGCACCCCGCCCACCAAGCTCGTCACCTCCGCCGACGTCACCTTCCAGCCGGGCGAGGGCATCACGGGCATCCACCTCACCGTGGAGGGCACCGTCCCCGGCCTCGACGACGACGCCTTCGTCGCCGCCGCCGAGGACGCCAAGAAGAACTGCCCGGTCAGCCAGGCCCTGACCGGCACGACGATCACCCTGTCGGCCAAGCTGGCCTGACCCGGGCGCGCGCCCTCCGGCACCCTCACGTCCCGTGCCGGAGGGCGCGCGCCGTCCCCGCGAGGTCAGCGCCCGCCGGTCAGCAGCAGCGGGCTCGGAAGGCCCGTCGCCCGCTCCTCGTCGTACCCGACGGTGGTGACGCCCCGCGGGGTCCAGGCCACTCCGGTCAGGTACCGGGTGCTGTCCGCTCCGCCGGGCGGGACGGTCGGCTGCGACCACCGGCCACGGCGCAGCCGCGTCACGTACGGTGTGCCGTCCGGCTGTTCCCCGGCGACCGCCACTCCGGCCGGTGCGAGGGTCAGGTCGTTCACGCGACCGGTGCCGGCGGGCGTCGGCACCTGCTTCCAGGAGCGGCCGTCCCAGTGCGCGAGCAGCGCGTGCCCCGGGTCCTCGTCGTCGTTCAGCTTCCGGCCCGCCGCCCAGACGTCGTTCGGCCCGCGGGCCTCCAGGTCCACGAGTTCGCCGTTGACCCCGTCGTGCACTCCTTCTCAATGCGGTGGCGCCATCAGGACGTTGCGGTGTCCGCCGCCTTTCTCGCCGCCTTTGATCCGACGGCCCGGACCGCAACCAAAGGGGCGGGCCACCGCACTTGCACGGTGAGACCGGTCCGCGCGGGCGGGCGGAGAAAGGGGGGCGGGGTGGATCGCGGTGAGGACGCGCTGCACGACTTCGTGCGCGACAGACGCCTGGCGCTCTTCAGGAGCGCCTTCCTGATGTGCGGCAACCGCGAGGAGGCGGAGGACCTGGTGCAGACGACCCTGGTCAAGGTGGTGCTCGGCTGGCGGCGCCTGCAGCAGCTGGACAACGTCGAGGCGTACGCCCGCAAGACGCTGTTCAACACATTCATCGAGGGCAGGCGCCGGTTCTGGCGCCGTGAGCACGCGTACGGGGAGCTGCCGGAACGGGCCGCCCCCGAGACCGACTCGGAGACCGGGATGGTGGTGCGGTCCGCGCTGGCCCGCCTCACCCCGCGGCAGCGGGCCGTGCTGGTGCTGCGCTACTGGGAGGACCAGAGCGTCGAGGCGACCGCCGCGGTGCTCGGCATGCGGGAGAACACGGTGAAGAGCCACACGGCCCGCGGGCTGGCGGCGCTCCGCGCCGAGGTGGGGAAGGAGTTCGTATGAGCGACACCATGGACGACGAGGTGCGCGGCCTGCTCGCCCGGGCCGCCGAGGGGGCCGGCGGTCCCTCGTTCGACCCGGCGGCGGTGTTCGCCCGGGCGTCCGCAGTGCGCCGCAGACGCCGCGCCGTGGTGGCCGGTGGGGCCCTGGCCGTCGTGGCCGGCGCGCTGTTCACCGTGTCCGCCGTGCCCTCGGGCGGGGCGGACCGGACATCGGCCGCGGCCGCCCCCACCGACACCCCCGGGGCGCACACCGAGTTGACCGGGGGCTCCGGGCGGGAGCAGCGGCTCGCGGGGCTGCTGCCCGCCGACGCCGGGGAGGTCGAGGAGGTCTCGCTGGCCGTGCTGCTGAAGGACGCGGACCTGGAGACCGCCACCGGCGGCACGACCGAGGGCGCCCTGGACGGCTGGTACGCCGTCCGCCGGCCGGACGGCGTCGGCTACCTCGGGATCGCCCTGCACGACCAGAAGTACCTGGACGCGAAGTTCCCCGACCGGCAGGGCCCCGCCGCGGACCTCTGCGCGCGGACCGGGACCGAGCCGCCCCGTGCCGACTGCGTGCGCGAGGAACTGGCCGGCGGCCGGGTGCTGACCATCTGGCGGCAGCCGCGGGAGCGGAACGAGGACGGTCCGCGGTGGGGCGAGGAACTCACCGGTCGGCTCGCGCTCCCCGACGGCCGGACCCTGTTCGTCCGCGACAGCGCCGGTTACCGCGGCCACGGACAGCTCGGCCCCCTGCTGCGGACCCCGCCGCTGACCCGTGAGCAGCTCCGCGCCCTGATGCTGCGACCGGAACCGGTGGCGGAGGGGTAGGCGGCACGGCTCAGGAGCCCGTGCGCTCCCAGCCCCGCCGGTCCGGGCGCGGCCCCAGCTGCCGGGGGTCGCGCGACCGGTAGACCACGTACGGCCGGGTCAGGTACTGCAGGGGCGCGCTGAACATGTGCACCAGACGCGTGTAGGGCACCAGGGCGATCAGCACCATGCCGACCACCGCGTGCACGTGGTACAGCACCGGGACGCCCTCCATCAGCTCCGTCTTCGGGTTCAGCGTGAACAGGCTGCGCGCCCACGGGGCGATGGTGCTCCGGTAGTCGTACCCGTTGCCCGAGGTGTCGGACAGCTTGGCGATCATGCCCAGGAGCAGGGCGCCGAGCAGGAAGACGTACATGAGCTTGTCGTTGGCCGTGGTGGCCCGGAAGACCGGAGCGTTGGTGCGGCGCCGGTAGATCAGGACGCCGATCCCGGCGACCGCGAGGACCCCGGCGAAGGTGCCGCCGTACAGGGAGAACAGGTGGTACGCGTGTTCGCTGACGCCGATCGACCGTGTCCACGACGCCGGAACGAACAGGCCGATCAGATGGCCGGCGAGCACGAAGAGGATGCCGTAGTGGAAGACCGGTGAGGCGATGTTGAGCAGCCTGGACTCGTAGACCTGCGAGGAGCGGGTCGTCCAGCCGAAGCGGTCGTAGCGGTGCCGCCAGACGAGGCCCGCGATCAGCAGGGCGAAGGCGGCGTAGGGCAGCACGCCCCACAGGAAGACGTTCATCGGCGCTCTCCGGCGGGGGCGGGCGGCAGGGTGGCGCACACGGCGTCCAGGACGCACGCGTAGGGCGTGCCGAAGGCGGTGAGCCGGGAGCGCAACTGGCCGAGGGCGTCGCGGTGCTCGGTGAGCATGGTCATGTCCCCGGTGCGGGAGACGAACTCCAGGACCGCCGGCAGGAAGTCCGGCAGCTCCTCGCCGGTGAACTCCAGGCCGTGCGCGCGGTACAGCTCCTTGAAGCGGACCAGGGACATCCCGCGGTTGCGGGTGTCGCCGTCGGTCCACCAGCTCAGGTACAGGCTGTGCCGGTTCCTGAAGTCGAAGACCTCCACGTAGTGCGCCTGGAGTTCGCCCTGCCCGGTCACCGCCGCGTGGTCGGTGAAGCCGCGCAGCTGGGGCGCCGCCTCGCGCAGCAGGGGCAGCCGGGCGCGGAAGTCGTCGTCCGGATACGTCAGACAGAGCGCCGCCGCCTGGTGGAGCACCTCGAAGCCGGGCATCGGATCAGACCTCCCTCTCGTCGTCCGCGGTCTGCCGCCTGCGCAGGATGTGGAAGTTCTCCACCGGCACCAGCGGCAGCCGCCGGCGTCCCGAGTCCTGGCCGAACGGCCCGTCGCCGCCCATGCCCGGCCCGCCGTCGGTGTCCAGGCTGCACGTGTCCGGCAGGGCCGACGCCTCCAGCCGGTGCGCGTCCCCGACGGCCGCCGTCGGGATCACGTACCGCTCCTCGTACTTGGCGATCGCCAGCAGCCGGTACATCTCCTCGACCTCCTCGGGGCGCATGCCGACGCCCGCGCACACGGCCGGGTCCGGCTCCTCGCCGAGGTTCACCGACCGCATGTGGGCGCGCATCGCCGCCAGCTTCTCCAGCGACGCCCGCACCGGACCGGTGTCCCCGGCCGTGAACAGCTCGGCCAGGTACTCCAGCGGGATGCGCAGCGTGTCGATCGCGCCGAACAGGTTGTCCGCGTCCTCGCCGTCGTGCCCGGTCTCCGTCAGCGCGTCCACGACCGGCGACAGCGGCGGGATGTACCAGACCATCGGCATCGTGCGGTACTCCGGATGCAGGGGCAGCGCGACCTTGTACTTGCTGACCAGCGCGTGCACGGGGGAGCGCCGGGCCGCCTCGATCCAGTCGAACGGGATCCCCGCCTCCTCCGCGGCCCGCCGCACCCCGGGGTCCTCCGGATCGAGGAAGACGCCCAACTGCGCCTCGTACAGGCCGCGTTCGTCCGGCGTCTCGGCGGCCCCGGTCACCTTGTCGGCGTCGTACAGGACGACCCCGAGGTACCTGAGCCGTCCCACGCAGGTCTCCGAGCAGACGGTGGGCTGGCCCACCTCGATGCGCGGGTAGCAGAAGGTGCACTTCTCGGCCTTGCCGGTGCGGTGGTTGAAGTACACCTTCTTGTACGGGCAGCCGGTCACGCACATCCGCCAGCCCCGGCAGCGGTCCTGGTCGACCAGGACGATGCCGTCCTCCGCGCGCTTGTACATCGCCCCGGACGGGCACGAGGCCACGCACGACGGGTTCAGGCAGTGCTCGCAGATGCGCGGCAGGTAGAACATGAACGTCTCTTCGTAGGCGAACCGCACCTTCTCCGAAGCCTGCTGCCGGGTGCGCTCCACCATCGGGTCCAGGTCGCCGTAGGCGGGCGCTCCGCCCAGGCTGTCGTCCCAGTTGGAGGACCAGCCGATCTTCATCGGCTTGCCGTCGAGCTGCGAGACCGGGCGCGCGACCGGGTAGTCGGTGCCGAGCGGCGCGTCGGTGAGGTTCTTGTAGTCGTACGTCCAGGGCTCGTAGTAGTCCTTGATCTCCGGGAGCCGGGGGTTGGAGAAGATCCCGGCGAGCTTCCTGAACCGGCCGCCCGCCTTCAGCTTCAGCGCGCCGCGCCGGTTCAGCTCCCAGCCGCCCCGCCACTTCTCCTGGTCCTCGTAGCGGCGCGGGTAGCCCTGTCCGGGGCGGGTCTCGACGTTGTTGAACCAGACGTACTCCATGCCCCGCCGGTTGGTCCACGCCTGCTTGCAGGTGACCGAACAGGTGTGGCAGCCGATGCACTTGTCGAGGTTCATGACCATCGCGACCTGGGCCATCGGGCGCATCAGTACTCGACCTCCTGGGAGCGGCGCCGGATCACCGTCACCTCGTCACGCTGGTTGCCCGTCGGGCCCAGGTAGTTGAACGCCCAGGACAACTGGGCGTAGCCGCCGATGAGATGGGTCGGCTTGAGGAGCAGGCGGGTGAGCGAGTTGTGGACGCCGCCGCGCCTGCCGGTCGTCTCGGCGAGCGGGACGTTGACCGTGCGTTCCTGGGCGTGGTGCATGTAGACCGTGCCCGGCGGCATGCGGTGCGAGACGATCGCGCGGGCCACGACCACGCCGTTGCGGTTGACCGCCTCGATCCAGTCGTCGTCCGCGACCCCGATCGCCGCCGCGTCCTCGGCGGACATCCAGATGCTCTGCCCGCCCCGGGACAGCGCCAGCATGAACAGGTTGTCCTGGTACTCGGAGTGGATGGACCACTTGTTGTGCGGGGTGAGGTACCGCACCGTCACCTCGCGGTGCCCGTCGGGGCCGAGTCGCGGTTCGCCGAACAGCCGGTGCATGTCGAGCGGCGGCCGGTACACCGGCAGCGCCTCGCCCAGCTCGTGCATCCAGTCGTGGTCCACGAAGAAGTGCTGGCGCCCGGTGAGGGTGTGCCAGGGCTTGAGGTGCTCGGTGTTGAGCGTGAACGCCGTGTAGCGCCGCCCGCCCGCCTCGCTGCCGGACCACTCCGGCGAGGTGATCACGGGCACGGGCGCCGCCTGGGTGTCGGCGTAGGTGATCCGCCTGCCCTCGTGCTCGGCGGCCAGGTGGGCCATCTGCTGCCCGGTCTTCGCCTCCAGGGTGCGGAAACCCTGGGTGGCCAGGCGCCCGTTGGTGGTGCCGGACAGGGCCAGGACGGTGTTGGCCGCCTTCACCGCCGTGTCCAGCGCCGGACGCCCGTCGGCCGGGCCGCCGCGCACCGTGCCGTTCAGGTCCCGCAGCCGCGCCACCTCCTCGTCCGGCTTCAGGGTGATGCCCTTGGCGGGCAGCCCCTTGGCCTCCACCAGCGGGCCGAGCGCCGCGAACTTCGCCCCGACCGCCGTGTAGTCGCGCTCCACGACGACGAGGTTCGGCAGGGTCCTGCCGGGCTCCGGCTCGCACTCCCCGCGCCGCCAGTCCCGTACGACACCGCCCGGCTGGGCGATCTCGCCGGGGGTGTCGTGCTGGAGCGGGGCCGCCACCAGGTCCTTGCGGACCCCGAGGTGGTCCTCGGCCAGTTCGCTCAGTTTCTCCGCGAGGAGCTTGAAGGTGTCGAAGTCGGTGCGCGCCTGCCACGGCGGGTCCACCGCCGGGGAGAAGGCGTGCACGTAGGGGTGCATGTCCGTGCTGGACAGGTCGTGCTTCTCGTACCAGGTCGCGGCGGGCAGCACCACGTCGGAGAGGAGGGTGGACGAGGTGTGCCGGAAGTCCAGCGACAGCAGCAGGTCGAGCTTTCCCTCCGGTGCCTCCTCGTGCCAGACGACGTCCCGGGGCCGTTCGCCGGGCGCCGCCTCCTGGGCCCGCAGCGAGGACTGGGTGCCCAGCAGGTGCTTGGTGAAGTACTCGGCGCCCTTTCCGGAGGAACCGAGCAGGTTGGCCCGCCACAGGGTGACGATCCGCGGCCAGTTCTCCGGCGCGTCCGGGTCCTCGCCCGCGAACTTGAGGGTGCCCGACCGCAGTTCGGCCACCGCGTTCGCCACCGGGTCGCCGGAGGTCTCGCCCAGCTCGAGGGGGTTGCGGTCGAAGGTCGGGTACGAGGGCATCCAGCCGGTGCGTGCCGACAGGGCGAGGCAGTCCGCGCCCGCCATCCCCGCGAGCCGCCCCTCGCCCAGCGGTGAGGCGAGGACGTCGGCGTGGAACCGGTCGTAGCGCCACTGGTCGGTGTGCAGGTACCAGTACCCGGTGCCGATCGCCTGGCGCGGCGGCCGGGACCAGTCCGACGCGGCGGCCAGGGACGCCCAGCCGGTCACCGGACGGCACTTCTCCTGGCCGACGTAGTGCGCCCAGCCGCCGCCGTTGCGGCCCTGGCAGCCGGTGAGCTGGAGCAGGGCGAGGAAGGCCCGGTAGATCGTCTCGGAGTGGAACCAGTGGTTGGTGCCGGCCCCCATCAGGATCATGCAGCGGCCCTTGGACCGCTGCGCCGTCCGCGCGAACTCGCGGGCGATGCGCACACAGGCCGCCGCCGGGACCGAGGTGTGCGTCTCCTGCCAGGCGGGGGTGGCGGGCGCGTCGGCGTCCTCGTACGACGCCGGCCAGTCGCCCGGCAGGCCCTCGCGCCCCACGCCGTACTGGGCGAGGAGCAGGTCGAAGACCGTCGTCACCAGCGGACCGGTCGCCCCGCCGAGGCGCGTCGCCGGCACCCCCCGGCGCAGCACGTCGCCGCGTCCCTGCCCGTGCGGGCCGCCCTCGGTGTCGAAGCGGGGGAGCAGCACCTGAACGCCGGACGCCATCTCGTGGCCGTGCAGGCTCAGCCCGGGCCGTACCTCCCCCAGGTCCAGGTTCCACTTCCCCCGGTCGGTCTCGTTCCAGCGGAAGCCCAGCGAGCCGTTCGGGACCACCGCGCGGCCCGTCGCCTCGTCCAGGACGACCGTCTTCCAGTGGGCGTCCGCACCGCCCTGCCCGAGGTCGGCGGCGCGCAGGAACTTGCCCGGCACGTACGCCCCGTCCCGCTCGGTCAGCGTCACCAGGAACGGCAGGTCGGTGAAGCGCCGCACGTAGTCGTCGAAGAACGGGGTGGTCCCCTCGACGAAGAACTCCTTGAGCACCACGTGCCCCATCGCCATCGCCAGCGCGGCGTCCGTGCCGGGGTGCGGGTGCAGCCACTGGTCGGCGAACTTGGTGTTGTCGGCGTAGTCGGGCGAGACCACCACGACCTTCTGGCCCCGGTAGCGGGCCTCCGCCATCCAGTGCGCGTCGGGCGTGCGGGTCACCGGCACGTTGGTGCCCCACATGATCAGGTACGCGGCGTCCCACCAGTCGCCCGACTCCGGCACGTCCGTCTGGTCGCCGAAGACCTGCGGGGAGGCCACCGGCAGGTCGGCGTACCAGTCGTAGAACGACAGCATCGGGGCGCCGATCAGCGAGTGGAAGCGGGCGCCCGCCGCGTGCGACACCATCGACATCGCGGGGATGGGCGAGAATCCCGCGATGCGGTCGGGGCCGTGGGTGCGGATCGTGTGCACGTGCGCGGCGGCGATCATCTCGACCGCCTCGTCCCAGCCCGCCCGGACCAGACCGCCCTTGCCGCGCGCCCGCTGGTAGCGCCGGCGGCGCTCGGCGTCGCCCTGGATGTCGGCCCAGGCCAGTACCGGGTCCGTCAGCCGGGCCTTCGCCTCCCGGTACATCTCCAGGAGCACCCCGCGCACGTACGGGTAGCGCACCCGGGTCGGCGAGTAGGTGTACCAGGAGAACGCCGCGCCCCGGGGGCAGCCGCGCGGCTCGTACTCGGGGCGGTCCGGGCCGACCGACGGATAGTCCGTGGCCTGGGTCTCCCAGGTGATGATGCCGTCCTTGACGAACACGTTCCACCGGCACGACCCGGTGCAGTTCACGCCGTGCGTCGACGTGACGACCTTGTCGTGGCTCCAGCGGTCCCGGTAGAAGGCGTCCGACTCCCGCCCGCCGACCAGCCCGATGCTGTGCAGGTCGGGTGCGGCGGTGCCCGGCCGGAAGAACCGCCCCGCGCGCAGCAGCGCCGCGCCCGGCTCGGTGGGCGGTGTCCGCGTGTCGCTCACGTGCGCTCCCTTGCTCGCCCTGGTTCCCGAACCTAGGGCCGGGCGCGGGAGTGCACCCGTTCGCGGCGCCCGTACGGGTCAGGACACGATCAGGTCCGGGTCCCGGACGTCCGCGTGGACGTGGTCGGTGGCGTCCTGCGCCGAGCCGTGCGGCAGCGCCTGGGCGTGCCGGAGGACGATCGGGTCGTTGTCGGCGTGGACGATCCGCGAGCCGGGGCCACCGCCTGGGCCACCTGGCGCGGGTTCGGCTCGATGGGGATGCCGGTCCCACGTCCAGGAACTGGCGGATCCCGGCCTCGGCGAGGGTGCGGACCGCCCGGTGCGTGAACCGCCGGTTCGCGCACCGGGCGGTCCGCCGTGCTGTCCGCCGCGAGGATCCTGCGGGCCGGCTCCTCGTCCGCCGGGTAGTTGTCCCTGCCGCCCAGCACACCAGTCCAAGTCCCGGGCCGGGTGCGGCCTGCTCGTGTCGAGGGGCGCGGCTTCGGGTCCGGTCCTGCGGTGGCGTCTCCTCGGGGCTGCGTGGCGTCCCGTCGCGGTCAGAAGGTCTCACGGTAGGCGCGCAGGATCTTCTCGGTGCGCTGGGTCGAGGCGGCGCGCGCGGTCATGTGGTCCAGAACCTCCAGGTGCGCCGAGACCTCGGTGCGGGAGTCCAGGTACAGGGCGCCCGTCAGGTACTCGGTGAAGACCATGTCGGGCAGCTCCGGCTCGGCGAACCGGAACAGGGTGAACGGCGCGTACGTCCCCGGGTGCGGCCCGTCCTCGAACTCGGCGACCTGGAGTGTCACCCGGTCCCGGGCGGCGAAGTCCAGCAGCTTGTCCAGCTGCTCGCGCATCACCCGGCCGTGGATGCTCACCGGCCGCCTCAGCACCGTCTCGTCCATCACCACCCACAGGTGGGGCGGGTCGGGGCGGTCCAGCAGCCGCTGCCGCTCCATGCGCAGGGACACGTGCCGCTCCACCGCGTCGGCGCCCGCGTTGCCGATCGTCCCGGCCTCCATGACCGAGCGCGCGTAGTCCTCGGTCTGCAACAGCCCCGGGACGAAGTGCGGCTCGTAGGAACGGACGATCCGTGCGGCGCCCTCCAGGCTCACGTAGAGGCTGAACCAGTCCGGCAGCACGTCGTGGTACCGCTGCCACCAGCCCGGCTGGTTCGCCTCCTCGGCGAGCGCGACGAACGCCGCGACCTCCTCGGCGGCGACCCCGTACGCCGTCAGCAGTATCTGGACATACGGTATTTTCAGCGCGACCTCGGCCATCTCCATGCGCCGCACGGTCGCCGGGGCCACGCGGAGCACCTTGGCGGCCTCCTCGCGCTTGAGGCCCGCCGCCTCCCGCAGTTCCTGCAGCCGTCTGCCGAGGACCACCTGGCCCACGGTGGGTGCGGCCCGCCGCTCGCTCACGCCACGCCTCCCCAACGCGCCCAAGTCTCACCGCAGTCTGTCATGTTCCTCTGTCAGTCTCACAGGGGTGTTCGTGGATCATTCCCGGGCCGGACGCATTACCCGGCGGGTAATCGACCGCGCCCGTGCCGGGCGGGATCGTGGTGCCACCGGGTTCCGGTCCGGCGCACTCCGGCCCGGGACCCGGCCACACCACAGCATGTCCGACCCGACGGAGGGTGACTCGTCATGTCCACGCACCAGCTTGCCGCACTCGCCCGTACGGCCGAGCCGCGGCTGATGCTCCGCCGCTTCCTCGCCCTCGACGCGGCGGTGACCGGCACCAACGCGCTCGCCTACCTCGCACTCTCCGGCCCCCTCGGCCGCTACCTCGGCACCGGCTCCGGCCTGCTCCTCGCCCTCGGCGCCTTCCTCGCGGTCTACGCCGGGTGCGTGGGCCTGCTGGCCACCCGCACCCGGCCCCCGGCGCCGGCCGTCCGGGCCGTCGTCGAGGCCAACCTGGCCTGGGCGGCCGTCAGCTTCGTCGCGCTCGCCCTCTGGCTCACGCCCACCACGGCCGGAGCGTTGTGGACGGTGCTCCAGGCCGTCGTCGTGACCGGCTTCGCGCTGCTCCAGTACGGGGCGCTCAGGCAGGGTCAGGGCAGCAGCGAGTGAAGGTACTTGACCGTCGCCGGGTCGGCCGGGAGCAGCGTCTCGATGGCCAGCTCGGCGACCGTCACGTCCATCGGGGTGTTGAAGGTGGAGATGGACGAGATGAACGACAGGACGTGGCCCTCGTGCTCGATCTGCATCGGCAGGGCGAAGTACGGCACCGGTTCCTCCGGCTCGCCGACCGGCCCGGTGTCCGGCACCGGATAGGCCGCCACCTCGTCGTACAGCTCCCGCAGCGGCTGCGAGCGGTGCAGGGCGATCTGCCGCTCCATCTGCTCCAGCAGGTGCCCGCGCCACTCGCGCAGATTGCGGATGCGCGGCGCCAGGCCCTGCGGGTGCAGCGTCAGCCGGATCGCGTTCAGCGGCGGCGCGAGCAGGTGCTCCGCGACGCCGGCCGTCAGTATCGTGATCCCCCGGTTGGCCGCCAGCACCCGGTACGTCGCGTCGACGACCAGCGCCGGATACGGCTCGTAGCCCCGGATCAGCCGCTCCATGCCCTCGCGCAGGGCGCCGAGGGCGGGGTCGTCCAGGGGGGTCTCCGGGTAGCGCGGGGCGTAACCGGCCGCGAGCAGCAGCGCGTTGCGCTCACGCACCGGGACGTCCAGGTGCTCGGCGAGGCGCAGCACCATCTCCTCGCTCGGCCGGGAGCGGCCCGTCTCGACGAAGCTGATGTGCCGGGCGGAGGAATCGGCGCGCAGTGCCAGCTCCAGCTGGCTGACCCGCCGCCGCTCCCGCCAGGCACGCAGCATCGGCCCCACGCCCGGGTCGGTGGTGGGGGAGGTGCCGGACACGAGTGCGGTCATACGGAAAACGGTAGTCGACGCCGGGGCGCGCCGGAGCGGCCGTGCTGTGGCAGGCTGGGGCGAAACCGCCCGGGGAAGGAGCGCAGCCCATGCCCGTCGAACCGCTGTCGCCGCAGGAGATCGAGGAGCACCTGGCCGCCCTGCCCGGCTGGTCCCTCGACGCCGGGCGGCTCACCCGCTCCTACCGGCTCGGCTCCCACTTCGCGGCGACCGCGATGGTCGTCCACATCGCCCAGGTGCAGGAGGAGCTCGACCACCACTCCGACCTGACCCTCGGCTACGACACGGTCGCCCTCGCCGTGCACACCCACAGCGCGGGCGGCGCCGTCACCGCGAAGGACGTCGAGCTCGCCCGCAGGGTGGAGGACCTGGCCGCCGGTCACGGGGCACACTGACGGTGTGCTCGACTACGACAAGGAAGCGGAACGGTACGACGACTCCCGCGGCGGCGAACCCCGGGCCGCGGCGGCGGCACAGGCCGTACTGAGCCTGGTGCCCGGGCAGGCCCGCCGGCTGCTCGACGTGGCCTGCGGCACCGGCATCGTCACCCGGCGGATCGTGGCCGCGCGCGACGGCCTGCGGGTGACCGGCGTCGACCTCGCCCCCGCCATGGCCCACCGCGCCGCCGCCCGCCTGCCCGGCGCCGTCGTGCTCGCCGACAGCCGCCGACTGCCCTTCGCCGGGGCGGAGTTCGACGCCGTCACCAGCGTGTGGCTGCTGCACCTCGCCGGCGGTGCCGAGAACGTGCGGGCGATCGTCGCCGAGTGCGCCCGCGTCCTGCGGCCCGGCGGGACGTACGTGACCACGGTCGACAAGGGCGCCTCGCACAACGTGGGCAGCGACATCGACGCGGTGCTCGCCGCCCGCCCGCCGAGCACCGCGCACGACGCCGCCCACCTGGTCGAGGCGTACGCCCGCGAGCACGGCCTGGTTCCCGTCGGCCGGGCCCGCTTCACCGGCCACGGCCAGGGCCGCAGCCCCCGCCGGACGGTCGCCGACCTGCGGCGCGGCTGGTTCGTCACCCTGCCGCCGGGCGAGCCGCTCGCCGAGGAGTTCGCGCTGCGGCTGGCCGCCCTGCCCGACCAGGACACCCCCCGCCCCGACCCGGTCTTCACCCTCGCGGCGTTCAGGAAATCGTGGGCGAAGGGCGGCAACGCGCCTGACCCGGGCGGCGACTGAGAGGCGGAATCCGTCCGTCCTCCAGGAGGTTCGTCCCGTGAGGCACCCCCACACCCGCTTGCGGGGGCTGGTTGTAGGCGGTGTTCTGCCAGGCCGGGGCGGTGGGGCAGGCCCACGGCCCCGAGGTCGTCGGTCTACACGCCCTGATTCTCACGCGGCCTCGTCCACCGGCGGGGGCTTCCCGCCGGTGACCACCGTCCTGACCCACCGCTGCGTCAGCCGTGTCCGGGAGGCGAGCACCTCCACCGGCACGCCCCGCCGGTACGCGGCGCGCAGTGCGGCGTCCCGCGGCCCCGGCGGCGATCCGCGCGTTGTACGACGCGTTCTTCACGGTGACGTTGCGGCCGGACTGGGACCAGGTGCCGTTCCAGCCGTTCGTGAGCTTCTGGTTGCCCGCGTAGGAGTAGGTCAGCGTCCAGCCGTCGATCGCGGCGGAGCCGTGGTTGGTCAGCGTCAGCTCCGCGGTGAAGCCGGCGCCCCAGTCGTTGGTCCTGTAGTCCACGCTGCACTGGAGTGCGGCCGCCTGGGCCGGGGTCGAACCCGTGCCCAGCATCGTGAGGGGCAGTGCGAGCGCCGCGAGCGCGGCGGTCCACCAGCGCCGCGCGGTGCGGCGTCTGTGTCTGTGTCCGGGGTGCATGGTGCTGGTTCCTCCTTGCGGCTCGGGGAGGGAGTGGGGGAGGAGCAACAAGCCTTGAACCAGTGGGAGCGCTCCCATAGTGGGGAGGGTGCCTAGTGCGGTCAAGATGTGTGGCGAGTCGAAAAGATTCGACAGCGCCGACGCGGAGAAAGTCGGTAACTCCTCTGTTCTTTACCGTCACTTGGCGCTACCTTCGCTGCACCAGTGGGAGCGGTTCCACCAGTCGACGCGTCGGTCACGGCGCGCCCGAACTGCAAGGAGTCGCTCATGCGCCACCCCCCGCTCCACCCCCCGCGTTCAGGACTTTTAGCCGTTGCCGCAGCCGTGGCCGCTACGTGTCCGACGCCTCGCCGGCCCATGTGCCGGATCGCTCAGCCCTCGGGCGGTTCCACCGCGCCCGCGGGTCGTTCCTGACCTCCGATCACGACAACACCCATGCCGATCGGCAGCGGGCCGCGCCGACGCGAGCGCGGCCCCGGACGACAGCAGCACCCCCACGAAAGAAGGAACCCGCACTCATGACCCGTACCAGAACCGCGATGCTCGCCGCCCTGACGCTGGTCGCCGGCGCCTCCGGCACGGCACTGGCCGCCCACTCCGCGAGCGCCGGAGCCGCGGCCGCCGCCTGCACCGTCGACTACAAGGTGCAGAACGACTGGGGAAGCGGATTCACCGCTGCCGTGACCGTCACCAACAACGGTGCCGCCACGTCCAACTGGTCGCTGGGATGGACCTACGCCGGCAGTCAGAAGGTCACCAACAGCTGGAACGCGAAGGTCAGTCAGAGCGGTGCCGCCGTCACCGCGGCGAACGAGTCGTACAACGGCACCCTGTCCACCGGCGGTTCGGCGAGCTTCGGCTTCCAGGCCACCTACAGCGGCAGCAACGCCGTCCCGGCCACCTTCACCCTCAACGGTGTGACCTGCAACGTCGACGGCGGCACCGACCCCACGGACCCGACCGATCCCACGGACCCGACCGATCCCACGGACCCGACCGATCCCACGGACCCGACCGATCCCACCGGTCCGTCCGACCGGGTGGACAACCCCTACGCCGGCGCCAAGGGATACGTGAACCCGGAGTGGTCCGAGAAGGCGGCGGCCGAGGCCGGCGGCAGCCGGATCGCCAACCAGCCCACCGGCGTCTGGCTGGACCGGATCGCCGCGATCGAGGGGGCCAACGGCGGCATGGGCCTGCGCGACCACCTCGACGAGGCGCTGAAGCAGAAGGGCTCCGACGAGCTGTACATCCAGCTCGTCATCTACAACCTGCCCGGACGCGACTGCTCCGCCCTCGCCTCCAACGGCGAACTGGGCCCGACCGAGATCGACCGGTACAAGACCGAGTACATCGACCCGATCGCCGAGATCCTCTCGGACCCGAAGTACGCGGACCTCCGGATCGTCACCACGGTCGAGATCGACTCGCTGCCCAACCTCGTCACCAACGTCTCGGGCCGGCCGACCGCCGTGCCCAACTGCGACGTGATGAAGGCCAACGGCAACTACCAGAAGGGCGTCGGCTACGCCCTGAACAAGTTCGGTGACATCGGCAACGTCTACAACTACATCGACGCCGGCCACCACGGCTGGCTGGGCTGGGACGACAACTTCGGCCCCTCGGCCGACATGTTCAAGGCGGCGGCCACCACCGAGGGCGCGACCGTGGGCGACGTCCACGGCTTCATCGTCAACACCGCCAACTACAGCGCGCTGAAGGAGGACAACTTCAAGATCACGGACAGTGTGAACGGCACGTCCGTGCGCCAGTCCAAGTGGGTCGACTGGAACCGCTACACCGACGAGCTGTCCTACGCCCAGGCCATGCGCGACAAGCTGGTCTCGATCGGCTTCGACTCGAAGATCGGCATGCTGATCGACACCTCCCGCAACGGCTGGGGCGGCACCCAGCGGCCCACCGGTCCCGGCGCCACGACGAACGTCGACACGTACGTCAACGGCGGCAAGTACGACCGCCGCATCCACCTCGGCAACTGGTGCAACCAGTCCGGGGCGGGCCTCGGCGAACGGCCGAAGGCCAACCCCGAGCCCGGCATCGACGCCTACGTGTGGATGAAGCCGCCGGGCGAGTCGGACGGCGCGAGCAAGGAGATCCCGAACGACGAGGGCAAGGGATTCGACCGGATGTGCGACCCGACGTACACCGGCAACGCGCGCAACGGCAACAACATGTCCGGTGCCCTCCCGGACGCCCCCATCTCCGGGAAGTGGTTCTCCGCGCAGTTCCAGGAGCTCATGAAGAACGCCTACCCGCCCCTGTCGTGAGCGGGTGGCCGCGCACACCGCGCGGGTGAGCCGTCGGGGCCCGGTCCTTGCGGGCCGGGCCCCGGTGGCCTCCTCTTTTTTGCGGGAGCGGCAACTCCTGTTGCGCCCGTCCGGTGAGTCGTCGCACTCTGGCGGCACCGCGAACGGGAGGCTGACCAGCATGGCGCACGACCACCATCACCACGACACCCACGGCCCCGCCCACGAGCACGGCCCCGCCCACGAGCACGGCCACGGGCACACGCACGACCACGCCGACATCGACTGGGCCGAGATGGCCCCCCACCTGGAGGCGCAGGCCGAGCTGTACACGCCGCTGTACCGGCAGGCCCTGGCCTGGCTGGCCCGGGAGGTGACCGAGCCCGGACTGGTCGTCGACGTGGGCAGCGGACCCGGCGTCGTCTCCTGCCTGTTCGCCGAGACCTTCCCCGGCGCCCGCGTCGTCGCCGCCGACGGGGCCGGACCGCTGCTGGAGCGGGCCCGCGCGCGTGCCGGGCGCCTGGGGTTCGCCGACCGCTTCGGCACCCTCGCCGGGGACCTGCCCGGCGCACTGTCCGAGCTGGACTACCCCGCCGACCTGATGTGGGCCAGCCAGAGCCTGCACCACCTGCCCGACCAGCGCGGGGCCCTCGCCGCACTCGGCGGGCACCTCGCACCCGGGGGCACCCTGGCGATCCTGGAGGGCGGACTGCCCGCCCGGTTCCTGCCCCGCGACATCGGGATCGGTCGCCCCGGGCTCCAGGCCAGGATCCGCGCCGCGGAGGAGGACGCGTTCGCCGAGATGCGCGCGGACCTGCCGGACTCCGTGGCCGAGACCGAGGACTGGCCCGCGATGCTGACCGCCGCCGGACTGAAGCACACCGGCACCCGCAGCTTCCTCCTCGACCTGCCCGCGCCCCTGTCCGACGCCGCCCGCGCCTACGTCGTCACGTCGCTGTCCCGGCTGCGCGAGCGGATCGGGGACGGCCTCGACGCCGACGACCTCGCCACCCTGGACCGGCTGCTCGACCCCGCCGACGAGGCGGGCGTGCACCGGCGCCGGGACGTGTTCGTGCTGGTGGCGCACACCGTGTACACGGCGGTCCGGCCGGCCTGAGGGCGGGGCCGGAGTCGGCGGGACAGAGGAGGGCCCGCACCGCGGGCGCGGTGCGGGCCCTCCCGGGTGTCACTGCTCAGGAGTTGACGGCCGCCGGGTCCGGGCCGATACGCCGGTCCTCGTTCAGCGCGCTGATCGCCGCGAGGTCCTCGGTGTCCAGGGTGAAGCCGAACACGTCGATGTTCTCCTTGATCCGGGACGGCGTCACGGACTTGGGGATCACCACGTTGCCCAGCTGGAGGTGCCAGCGCAGCACCACCTGGGCCGGGGTGCGCCCGTGCTTCTGGGCGATCGCGACGATCGCCGGGATGTCCAGGATGCCCTTGCCGGAGCCGAGGGGGGACCAGGCCTCGGTGGCGATGCCCTGCTCGGCGTGCGCCTCGCGGGCGGCGTGCTGCTGGAGGTGGGGGTGCAGCTCGATCTGGTTGACGGCCGGGACCACCGACGTCTCGGCGATCAGCCGCTCCAGGTGCTCCGGCAGGAAGTTGGAGACGCCGATGGCGCGCACCCGGCCGTCGGCGTACAGCTTCTCGAACGCCTTGTAGGTGTCGACGTACGTCTTCTTGGCCGGCAGCGGCCAGTGGATCAGGTAGAGGTCGAGGTACTCCAGGCCGAGCTTCGCCATCGAGGCGTCGAAGGCGCGGAGGGTGGAGTCGTATCCGTGCTCGCTGTTCCGAAGCTTGGTGGTGACGAAGAGATCCTCGCGGGCCAGGCCGGAGGCGGCGATCGCCCTGCCGGTGCCCTCTTCGTTGCCGTAGGCCGCCGCTGTGTCGATGCTGCGGTACCCGGCCTCCAGAGCCTGGGCGACGGCGGTCTGCGCCTCGTCGTCCGGCACCTGCCAGACGCCGAAACCCAGCTGGGGCATCTCGACGCCGTTGTTCAGGATGATCGGGGGGACCTTGCTGCTCACGAGCTCTTGATCCTTCGGTTGTGGTCACGTGGTACTCATATGATCAACGATCACGAGCCCCGACGCATTCCTGACCGTGGAACTCACACCGTGTAAAGCGCCTCGACCTCGGTGCCGTAGGCGTTCTCGATGGCCTTGCGCTTCAGCTTCAGCGAGGGGGTCAGCAGCCCGTGCTCCTCGGTGAACGGCTGGGCGAGGATGCGGAAGGTGCGGATCGACTCCGCCTGCGACACCAGCGTGTTGGCGGCGACGACCGCGCGCCGCACCTCCGTCTCCAGGTCGGCGTCGTGCACCAGGTCGGCCGGGGACATCCGCGGTTTGTTGCGCATCGTCAGCCAGTGCTCGACCGCCTCCTGGTCGAGGGTGATGAGGGCGGCCACGTAGGGGCGGTCGTTGCCGACGACGATGCACTGGTTGACCAGCGGATGGTCGCGCACCCGCTCCTCCAGGAGGCCCGGGGAGACGCTCTTGCCGCCGGAGGTCACCAGGATCTCCTTCTTGCGCCCGGTGATGGTGAGGTAGCCGTCCTCGTCCAGGGCGCCCAGGTCGCCGGTGGCCAGCCAGCCGTCGTGCAGGGTCTCGTCGGTGGCCTTGGGGTTGTTCAGGTAGCCGCCGAAGACGTTGTCCCCCTTGAGCCAGATCTCGCCGTCGTCCGCGAGGTGCACGGTGACGCCCGGCACGGGCTGCCCGACGGTGCCGTAGCGGGTGCGCTCGGGCGGGTTGGCGGTGGCGGCCGCGGTGGACTCGGTCAGGCCGTAGCCCTCGTAGATCTGCACCCCCGCGCCCGCGAAGAACAGCCCGAGGCGCCGGTCCATCGCCGAGCCGCCGGACATGGCGTTGCGGATGCGTCCGCCCATCGCGGCGCGCACCTTGGTGTAGACGAGCTTGTCGAAGAGCTGGTGCTGCATCCGCAGCCCCGCCGACGGGCCGGGCCCGGTGCCCCAGGCCTTCGCCTCCACCGCCTCCGCGTACCTCACGGCCACCTCGACGGCCTTCTCGAAAGGACCTGCCTTCCCCTCCTTCTCGGCCTTGCGCCGGGCCGCGTTGAACACCTTCTCGAAGATGTACGGCACCGCCAGGACGAAGGTCGGCCGGAAGGCGGCCAGGTCGGGCAGGAGGGCCGCGGCGTTGAGCTGCGGCTGGTGGCCGAAGCGGACCCGGCCGCGGATCGCCGCGACCTCCACCATCCGTCCGAAGACGTGCGCCAGCGGCAGGAACAGCAGGGTCGCCGCCTCGTCGCCCCGCTTGGAGTGGAACACCGGCTCCCAGCGGGCGATGACGGTGTCCGCCTCGTACATGAAGTTGCCGTGGGTCAGGACGCAGCCCTTGGGGCGCCCGGTGGTGCCGGAGGTGTAGATCACGGTGGCCACCGACTCCGGGGTGACCGCCTTGCGGTGCCGGTGGACCACCTCGTCGTCGAGGTGCGCGCCCGCGTCGTACAGCTCCTGCACGGCGCCGGAGTCCAGCTGCCACAGGCCGCGCAGGCGCGGCAGCCGGTCGATGACGGTGGCGATCGTCATCGCGTGGTCCTCGTGCTCCACGACCGCGGCCGTCACCTCGGCGTCGTGGAGCATCCACATGCACTGCTCGGCCGAGGAGGTCGGGTAGACGGGCACCACCTGGGCGCCGATCGTCCACAGGGCGAAGTCGAAGAGGGTCCACTCGTAGCGGGTGCGGGACATGATGGCGACCCGGTCGCCGAAGCGGATGCCCTGGGCCAGCAGCCCCTTGGCCAGGGCCAGCACCTCGTCGCGGAAGGCGCCGGCGGTGACGTCCCGCCACTGCCCGGCCTCGTCCTTGCGGCCGAGTGCGATGTGCCGCGGATCCTTCTGGGCATGGTCGAAGACGACGTCGGCCAGACCGCCCACCGGTGGTGCCGACGTCAACGGAGGACTGCTGAACTCGCGCAAACCCCGATCCCCGCTTTCCGATGACGCCCCCGCACAGCGCGGTGAAAGCTACCCCACCCGGCGCGGGGACGGGAGGGGCGCCAAAATCGAACAGGGCTCAGATTCGCGCTGGTCAGCGAGAGGAAATGCGCTCACATGGGGAAGGGTCGGACAGTTTCCCGAGGGATGAGCGAGGGATGAGCAAGGTTCGGTGCCCTTATCTCCACCGAATCTGTACGACCCGCTTACCGCCGGTACGGGGTGGCCGGAGCGGTCTCCTCCTCTTCCAGCGCGGGCGGCGCGGATCGCGTCACACCGGCGTCCCGGCCGCCCCGATCGGCCCGCACCAGGATGAGCACCAGCACCCCGGCGACCGCCGCGACCGCGCCCGCGGCCACCGCCGCCGCGTTCAGTCCGGAGGCGAACGCGGTCCGCAGCGCGTGCTCGCCGAACACTCCGCGCAGGGCCGATGCCGCACCGCCCGCCAGACCGTGCGCCGCGTCGTGGGGCAGCGTCTCCTGCATCCGCGAGGTCAGCACCGTGCCGAACACGGCGATGCCGAGCGCGTACCCGAGCTGCCGGAAGGTGTTGACCGCGCCCCCGGCCATGCCGGACCGCTCCGCCGGGACCGCGGCGAGTGCCGCGCCCGCGATGCCGGGCGACACCAGACCCGTCCCGACCCCCACCAGCAGGAGCCCCGGCACCAGGGCGGACGCGGTGGAGCCCGCGTCCAGGAAGGCCATGCAGAACTGGCCCGCCGCGATCAGCAGCAGCCCGCCCCCGATGGTCAGCCGCGCCGGCACGCCGTGCAGCAGCCGCCCGCCCGCCGCGGCCACCAGGAACGAGGCCAGCGACAGCCAGACGAACACCAGCCCGCCCCGCACCGGGCTCATCCCCAGCAGCGTCTGCAGCCAGATGGAGGTGTAGGCCATCACACCGAACGCCGCCGCGTTGAAGGCCAGCCCGCCCAGCATCACGCCCGAGAACGCGGGCCGCAGGAACAGCCGCGGGTCGAGCAGCGGATCGGCGACCCGGCGCTCCACGGCGACGAACGCGCCGAGTGCCGCCGCCGCGAGCACGAAGGAGACGAGCGTGCCGCCCTCCGTCCAGCCGTGCGACCCGGCCCGCACCGCCCCGTACGTCAGCGCCCCGGCGAAGGCCGCGAACAGGGCCGTACCCGCCCAGTCCACGCGGCGTCCGGCCGCCCCGCGGGACTCCGGCACCACGCGCAGCGTCAGCCAGACCGCCGCCACGCTCACCGGCAGGTTCACCCAGAAGATCCAGCGCCAGCCCGGACCGTCGGTGAGCAGTCCGCCCAGCACGGGTCCCACGGCCGCCGCCGCCCCGCTGACCGCGCCCCACACCCCGAGCGCCATCGAGCGCCGGCGCCCCTGGTAGACCGAGCCGAGCAGCGGCAGCGTGGTGGCGAACATCGCCGCCGCGCCCAGCCCCTGCAACCCGCGCGCGGCGACCAGCATCCCCGGCCCGGTGGCCAGCCCGCACAGCAGCGACGCCACCGCGAACAGCACCACGCCCGCCACGTGCACCCGGCGCCGTCCCAGGACGTCGGCCGCGGCACCCAGCCCCAGCAGCAGCGCGGCCAGCGCCAGCGCGTAGCCGTCCATCACCCATTGCAGATCGCTCAGCGACGCGTGCAGTCCCCTGGCCATGTCCGGCAGCGCGACGACCGCGATGGTCACGTCCAGCAGCAGCATGAACGTCCCCAGGCACACCGCCGTGAGCGGCCCCCATGTACGCATGTTCCCTCTTCTTCCTGTGTGCTACGAGTGCGTGTGTCTCCGTACGATGACTCGACACCGGCAGATTGGCCCCGTCAACGGCGCTCGCGTGACGGAATCCGATGGGAGAGCCTGCGTTGCGGATGGAATCCGACAGCTTCGACGAACTCGACCTGCGCGTGCTGGACGCGCTGGAGGTGAACGGCCGCGCCTCCTTCAGCCGCATCGGGGCGGTACTCGGCGTCTCCGACCAGACCGTCGCCCGCCGCTACCGCAGGCTGTGCGCCGAGGGCGGGCTGCGGGTGGTCGCCGTCCGGGACGCCGAGCGGCTCGGCCAGGACCACTGGACGCTGCGGCTGCGCTGCGTCCCCGACAGCGCACCGGCCATCGCCGACGCCCTCGCCAAGCGGCCCGACACCAGCTGGATCGGGCTGGCCGCGGGCGGCACGGAGATCATCTTCGGCACCCGGCCGCGCAGTCCCGGCGACCGGGACGACCTGCTCCTCGGCAAGCTGCCGCGCACCCCGCGCGTCCTGGAGATCCACGCCCACCAGATCCTGCACCGCTTCTACGGCGGACCCAGGGGCTGGCTCCGCAAGTTCCGCGTCCTCGACGACGACCAGGTCGCGGCGCTGCGGCCGGAGACCTCGCCGCGCCCCGCGGGTCCGGCCCGCATCGAACCCGAGGACGAGCCGCTGCTCGACGTCCTGGAGCGCGACGGGCGCGCCGGACACCCCGAACTCCAGCGCGCCACCGGCCGCTCCGAGTCCGCGGTCAAGCGCCGGCTGGCCGCGCTGCTCGGCTCCGGCGCCGTGTACATCGACGTGGAGTACCACTCGGAGATCCTCGGCTATCCGACCGCCGCCGTGCTGTGGCTCACCACCAGCCCGGCCGCGCTGCACCGGGTCGGCGAGGCCCTCGCCGCTCACGAGGAGATCGCCCACGCCGCCGCCACCGCGGGCCCGTCCAACATCGTCGCCACCGCGGTCGTGCGCGACACCGCCGAGCTCTACGCCTACCTCAGCGGCCCGCTCGGCCGCCTGGAGGGCGTCCAGCACGTGGAGGCCTCGCCCTTCCTGCGCCGGGTCAAGCAGCTCACCTATCCGAGTCCCGTGCGCTGAGGCGGTGCAGCCGGTCGCCGCCCGCCAGGACCGCCGCCGCCAGCGCGTCCGCGGCGCCCTGGGCCGAGGGGCGGCGACGACCGTGCACCAGCACGAAGTCGACTCGGCCCAGCTCGGGCAGTCCGGCCCGGTCCGGCACCCGCACCAGCCCGGGCGGGACGAGGCCGCGGGAGTGCGCCATCACCCCCAGGCCCGCCCGGGCGGCGGCGATCAGGCCGTTCAGGCTCCCGCTGGTGCACGCGACGTGCCAGGCCCGGCCCTGGCGTTGCAGGGCGTCCAGAGCCAGTGCGCGGGTGATGCCCGGCGGCGGGTAGACGATGAGCGGCACCGGCCGGTCCGGTTCCAGGCGCAGCCGCGGCGCGCCGATCCACACCAGCCGGTCGCTCCACACCGGCTCGCCCCGCGGGTCCTCGGGCCGCCGCTTGGCCAGCACCAGATCCAGCTTCCCGGCCGCCAGCTGCTCGTGCAGCGTCCCCGACAGCTCCACGGTCAGCTCCAGGTCCACCTCGGGGTGGTCGTGCCGGAAGCCCTCCAAGATCTCCGGCAGCCGGGTGAGCACGAAGTCCTCGGACGCGCCGAACCGCAGGCGTCCGCGCAGCCGGGTGCCCGTGAAGAAGGCCGTCGCCTGCTCGTGCACCTCCAGGATCCGGCGCGCGAACCCGAGCATCGCCTCCCCGTCCTCCGTCAGCTCCACGGAGTGCGTGTCCCGGCTGAACAGCTGCCGTCCGGTGGCGTCCTCCAGGCGCCGCACGTGCTGGCTCACCGTCGACTGACGCAGCCCGAGCCGCCGGGCGGCCTGCGTGAAGCTCAGCGTCTGGGCCACCGACAGGAAGGTACGCAGGTGGGAGGGGTCGTACATGTCCGCCAGACTAGCGCGGTCATCGGTGATCGTGATGACAGTCAGAGCGGTATACCGGATTCCCGATCGCCGGGTGGGGGAGCAGGATGGAGCGGGGACCCGTGACCCCGCCGAACGAGCAGAACGAGTGAGCAGCGAGCAAGTGGAGCACCGTGAAACGCCTGCGTTGGCCGCGTTGGATGCCGATCGACCCGTACATCCTGCTGCTGCTCGGCACGGTGGGCCTCGCGGCGCTGCTGCCGGCCCGCGGCACCGGCGCGGACGTCGCCTCCGGCGCCTCGACCGGCGCGATCGCGTTCCTCTTCTTCCTCTACGGCGCCCGCCTGTCCACCCGTGAGGCGATGGACGGCGTACGGCACTGGCGCCTCCACGTCACCGTGCTGGCCTGCACCTTCGTGGTCTTCCCGCTGCTCGGACTCGCGTCGCGCGGACTGGTCCCGGTCTTCCTGACCGACCCCCTCTACCAGGGCCTGCTCTTCCTCACCCTGGTCCCGTCGACCGTCCAGTCCTCGATCGCCTTCACCTCCATCGCCCGCGGCAACGTGCCCGCCGCCATCTGCGCCGGGTCCTTCTCCTCTCTGGTCGGCATCGTCGTCACACCGCTGCTGGCCGCCGCCCTGCTGGGCGGCAGCGGCGGCGGGTTCTCCGCCGACTCGGTGGTGGAGATCGTGCTGCAACTGCTGGTGCCCTTCGTGGCCGGGCAACTGCTGCGCCGGTGGATCGGGGGCTTCGTCGCCCGGCACAAGAAGGTGCTCGGGCTCGTCGACCGCGGCTCGATCCTCCTGGTCGTCTACACGGCGTTCAGCGAGGGCATGGTCCGGGGCATCTGGCACCAGGTGAGCCCGGTGCGGCTGGCCGGGCTGCTGGCCGTCCAGGCGGTACTGCTGGCCGTGATGCTGTTCCTGACCTGGTACGGGGCGAAGGGCCTCGGCTTCGGGCGGGCGGACCGGATCGCGATCCAGTTCGCCGGGTCCAAGAAGTCGCTCGCCGCCGGACTGCCCATGGCGAGCGTCCTGTTCGGCGCCCAGGCGTCCCTGGCGGTCCTGCCGCTGATGCTCTTCCACCAGATGCAGCTGATGGTGTGCGCGGTGATCGCCAAGCGGCGCTCGCGCGACCCGGAGGCGCTCGCGCACGAGGAGGAGGCCGCCCCGGCACGCACCGCGATCGGCGCCGGCGGCCGCTTGGGCTGAGGCCCCGGGGCACCCGCGCGGCGACGGTCAGCCGCCCGTGCCCGCCGAGTCCACCCGGTCCAGGGGCAGGTGCAGGACGGTGTCGCCGGTGGCGGCGGGCGGATCGTCCGCGGCGATCTCCGCGTCCGTCAGGGCCCGGTTCCACACGTGTACGTCGTCGACGGCGCCGGTGAAGCGGGCCCGGCCGTCCATCCGCTCGCCGACGTGCACCCCGAAGGGCGAGTTCCGGCTGACCGAACCCGGCACGTCCGCCGCGTCCGCCCTCGCCGTGCCGTCCACGAACAGCGTGAGCCGGCCCCCGCCGCGGCGCAGCGACAGACGGTGCCACCGCCCGTCGTTGAGGGCCCCGTCGGTGCGCACCCACGCCGCTCGCGGGGCCGCCGCGCCGTCCCGCGCGGTGATCAGGCCCTGCACCCGCCCGTTGCCCGGCTCGGCGCGCAGCCACACCTGGGGCTGCGTCGTGCCGATGCCGCCCATCCACAGCAGCGGCTGCTCCCCGTCGGCCGCCGAGTACCGGAACCTCAGCGACGCCGTGAAGTCCCCCTCCCCGAGCGCCTGCCGCCCGTCGAAGGGCAGTCGTACGGCGTCGTCGGCGCCGTCGAACGCGAGCGCGCCGCCCACCGCGCCGTCCGTCGTCCCGGCGCCGCCGAGCACGACCCCGGGCAGCGCACCGGACGCCAGGTCGGAAGTGGTCGGGCCGGCGGGCCGGCGCGGCCCGAGCCAGTCCTCGGTGAAGCGGGCGAAGCGGATCTCGTCGCGGGCGTCGGACGTCCCGCCCTCGTACAGCAGGCCGACGGTGTCGTCGTCGGCGGCCACCAGGTCCGAGTAGCCCGACCAGTCCCGGGTGACGAGCGTGCCGCGGTCCACGCCGTCCCAGGTCGCGCCGCCGTCCCAGGACGAGCGGACCGTCATGCTCCGGCGGCGGTCGGGGTCGGCCGGTACGGACAGCAGGGTGCGCTCGCCCAGGCGCAGTACCGCGCCCTGCACCTGCGGGGCGTAGAGGTCGGGCAGGGCCTGGAAGGGCGCGGCGAAGGTGTCGCCGCCGTCGCGGCTGAGGGCCTGGGTGCGGTGGCCGAGGTCGGTGCCGTTCTCCTCACGGCCACTGACCAGGAGCGCGCCGTCGGCGCGCTCCGTGAGGGTCAGTTCGGAGGGCTTCTGGCGGAAGGTGCCGTCGGCGGCGACGGGCCAGGTGTCGGTGGCGCCGGTCCGCCAGTGCTCGCCGCCGTCGTCGCTGACCACGAGGGCGGCGTGGTGGGCGGTGACTTGTTCGCCGTCCCAGGTCTCGGCGTTGACGCCGACGACGAGCCGGCCGGGGTGGGCGCCGCCGGTGAGCTGGACGCCGTGCACGGGGCCGGTGGCGTACCAGGAGTTCCAGTCGGGCGGCAGGATCTCGGCACTCAGGTCGCGGGGCACCGACCAGGTGCGGCCGTCGTCGTCGCTGTGCTGGAGGTGCGGGGTGCGGGCACAGGGCACCGCGCAGTTGGCGGCGTCGGTGCGCCCCGCGTTGTACGTCTCCAGCAGGAGGACGCGGCCGGTGGCACGGTCGACGACCGGGGCCGGGTTGCCGTGGGTGTCGCCGCCGCCGTCGTTGACGACCTGGAGCGGGCCCCAGGTCCGTCCGCCGTCGGTGGAGCGCTTGAGGACGACGTCGATGTCGCCGGCGTCCCCGCAGTCGAGGACGCGGCCCTCGGCGAAGGCGAGCAGGGTGCCGTTCGTGGTGCGCACGATCGCCGGGATGCGGAAGCAGGCGTATCCGCCGGGGTCGCGGGCCGCGTCGAAGAGCACCTGCTCCTCGAACGCGGGTGCGCGGTCGACGGGTCGCGCGTGCGCCGGGGGAGGGGACAGGGCCAGCGCGCACGAGGCGGCCAGGGCGAGCCGGAGGGGGCGGGGAGGTCGTGGCGGCATGGCGCGGTCTGCCCTTCGGGCGGCTGGTGGGAGGGGGTCCTTCGTCCGGACATGAGTACAAGAGGCGTCCCGTGTCCGCGGGGACCGCGCCGGTTCCCGCGTGTCGGGGCGGGAGCGGGTCGGGCTCTGTCAGGGGTCGCGGCCGCCGCGAGCGGGAGGAGGGCGGCCGGGTCCCGGCGCGCTGCGAGGCGGCGGCGTGCGCGGCCGACGACGAACTGCTCGCCCCGCTCACCGAGGACGAGCGGGCGCGGCTGACGGACCTGGTCCGGCGGATCGCCGGTACGGAGGCCGAGGTCTGACGCGGACGTGCGCCCCGGACGTGAGCCCCGGACGCCGGCGCGGACGGCCGGCGCGGTTGAGGCGGGGCCCCCGGGGCGCAGGGGGCGCTCCTCGCCGGCAGGGGCCCCGCCGCCGTGACGCGGGGAAGGGAGGTCAGCCCTGGGCGGCCGCGGCCCGCAGGGCGACCCGGTCCTCTCCCGCGTACACGTTCATGGAGCTGCCGCGCAGGAAGCCCACCAGGGTCAGTCCGGTCTCGGCGGCCAGGTCCACGGCCAGCGAGGACGGCGCCGACACCGCGGCCAGCACCGGGATGCCCGCCATCACGGCCTTCTGCGCCAGCTCGAACGAGGCCCGGCCCGACACCAGCAGCACGGACCGCGACAGCGGCAGGTCCCCGTTCTGCACGGCACGCCCGACCAGCTTGTCGACCGCGTTGTGCCGGCCCACGTCCTCCCGTACGTCCACCAGTTCGCCGTCCTCGGTGAACAGCGCCGCCGCGTGCAGCCCGCCGGTCCGGTCGAAGACCCGCTGGGACGCGCGCAGCCGGTCGGGCAGGTCCGCCAGCAGTTCCGGGGTGACGCGGACCGGGGGAGTGTCGGCGATGGGCCAGCGGGCCGTCGTACGCACCGCGTCCAGGCTCGCCTTGCCGCACAGCCCGCAGGACGAGGTGGTGTAGACGTTCCGCTCCAGGGTGATGTCCGGGACGCGCACGCCGGGGGCCGTCCGTACGTCGACGACGTTGTAGGTGTTGGAGCCTCCCCCACCGGTGGCGCCCGCGCAGTACACGATGTTCTGGAGGTCGGACCGTTCGGCGAGCACCCCCTCGCTGACCAGGAAACCCGCCGCCAGCGCGAAGTCGTCGCCCGGGGTGCGCATGGTGATGGCGAGGGGCTTGCCGTTGAGCCGGATCTCCAGGGGTTCCTCGGCGACGAGCGTGTCCGGGCGGGTGGAGACCGCCCCGTCCCTGATGCGGATGACCTTGCGTCGTTCCGTGACGCGTCCCATGTTCGTGCCCCTTGCGCCGGTCGGTGTGCCGGTCAGTCCCGGTTCTGTACGTGCTGGTAGCCGAAGCGGCCCTTGATGCACAGGTTGCCGTGGGTCACCGGGTTGTCGTGCGGAGAGGTGACCTTCACGATCTCATTGTCCTGCACGTGCAGCGTGAGATTGCAGCCCACACCGCAGTACGCGCACACGGTCGTCGTCTCGGTCTGCCGCTCCTCGTCCCAGGTGCCCGCCGCCCGCATGTCGAACTCGGACTTGAAGGACAGGGCTCCGGTGGGGCACACCTCGATGCAGTTGCCGCAGTACACGCACGCCGAGTCGGTCAGCGGGCCGTCGTGCTCGACCGAGATCCGGGCGTCGAAGCCGCGGCCGGAGACGGAGATGGCGAAGCTGTTCTGCCACTGGTCGCCGCAGGCGTCCACGCACTTGTAGCAGAGGATGCATTTGCCGTAGTCGCGGACGTAGAGGTCGTTGTCGACGCGCGGTTCCTCGTCGACGCGGGCCGCGTTCGGGCCGAAGCGGTCGGGCTTCGCCTCGTACTCCTTGATCCACTGCGCGACCGAGGGGGTCGTGGAGAGGTCGACCGAGGAGGCGAGCAGTTCGAGCACCACCTTGCGGCTGTGCCGGGCGCGCTCGGTGTCCGTGCGCACCACCATGCCGGGCTCCGCCTTGCGCGAGCAGGCCGGCGCGAGGGTCCTGGCGCCCTCCACGTCCACCACGCAGACCCGGCAGGCGTTCTTCGGGGTGAGCGTGTCGCCCTCGCACAGCGTCGGCACGTCCTTCCCGGCGGCCCGGCAGGCGTCGAGGATCGTCGACCCCTCCGGGACCCTGGCCTCCTGCCCGTCGAGGGTGAACTCCACCAGGCGGCGCGGCACTCCGAGCGGTATCGCGGTCATTCGTACGCCCCCAGACGGTCGATGGCGGATTCCACGGCGTTCCACGCGGTCTGCCCCAGACCGCAGATCGAGGCGTCCCGCATCGCGCGGCCGACCTCGCGCAGGAGGGTGATGTCCACGGCGGCGTCGGCACCCGTTCGGTCGACGATCCGGTGCAGCGCCTCCTCCTGGCGCACGGTGCCGACCCGGCACGGCACGCACTGACCGCACGACTCGTCGCGGAAGAACTCGGCGATCCGCAGCAGGAGGCGGGGGAGCGGGACGGTGTCGTCGAAGGCCATGACGACGCCGGAGCCCAGGGTCGTGCCCGCCTCGCGGGTGCCTTCGAAGGTGAGCGGGATGTCCAGTTCGTCGGGGCGGACGAAGCCGCCGGCGGCACCGCCGAGCAGGACCGCGCGGAGGCCCTCGCGGACCCCGGCGAGGGTGAGCAGCTCGCCGAGCGTGGCGCCGAAGGGGAGTTCGTAGACGCCGGGGCGGGCCACGCTGCCCGAGACGCAGAACAGCTTCGGGCCGGTGGACGTGCCCGTGCCGATCGCCGCGTACGCCGGAGCACCCAGGGTGAGGATCGGCAGCACGTTGACCAGGGTCTCGACGTTGTTCTCCACGGTGGGCTTGCCGAACAGGCCCTTCTCCACCGGGAACGGCGGCTTGGAGCGCGGCTCGCCCCGGTAGCCCTCGATGGAGTTGAACAGGGCCGTCTCCTCGCCGCAGATGTACGCGCCCGCGCCCCGCCGGATCTCGATGTCGAAGGCGTAGCCCTGCCCGAGGACGTCGTCGCCGAGCAGGCCGCGGGTGCGGGCCTGCGTGATCGCGTGGGTGAGACGGGCGAGGGCGCGCGGGTACTCGCCGCGGAGGTAGAGATAGCCCTTGTGCGCGCCGGTGGCGTACCCGGCGATCGTCATCGCCTCGACCAGTGCGTACGGGTCGCCCTCCATGAGGACGCGGTCCTTGAAGGTGCCCGGCTCCGATTCGTCGGCGTTGCAGACGAGGTAGTGGGGGTGGTCGGGCTGGGCGGCCGTGGCCTGCCACTTGCGTCCGGTGGGGAAGGCGGCGCCGCCGCGGCCGAGCAGGCCGGAGTCGGTGACCTCGCGGATGACACCGGCGGGGCCGAGGGCGAAGGCGCGGCGCAGGGCGGTGTAGCCGCCGTGGGCGCGGTAGTCGTCGAGGGAGGCGGGGTCGACCGTGCCGATGCGGTGGAGGAGGGTGAGCGTGGGGGTGCCGGCCTGGGGGACGGCGGCCTCCGGGGTGGGTTCGGCGGGGGCCGATTCGGGGGTGGTAGCCGCGGCGACGGCGGTGGCCGGGGTCGCGGGGGCGCAGACGGCCGTCGTGTGGAGGGTGTTTCGCCCCCGCCGCCCCTCTCCGTTCCCGACCCCGGGGGCCGCGCCCCCGGACCCCCTGTCGGCCTGGACGGCCTCGTCCTCGAACTCCCCCAGAGGGGGTGCCCCCAGACGGGCTGAAGCAACCCCGGCGCGTACGGTCAGTGTCGCCGGGGCTCGTTCGCACAGGCCCAAACAGGGGCTGCGTTCGACGTGGACGCCACTCTCCGGGCCCAGGCGGGACTCGATGTCCGCGCACAGGGCGGGGGCCCCCGCCGCCGTGCACGCCAGGTCCGCGCAGACGTGCAGGACGGTCGCCGGGCGGGGACGGACCGAGAACATGGCGTAGAAGGTGGCCACCCCGTACGCCTCCGCCGGGGGGACGGTCAGGCGGCGGCACACGTAGTCCAGGGCGCCCTCGCTGATCCAGCCGACGCGGTCGTTGAGGGCGTGCAGGGCGGGCAGGAGCTGGTCGCGGCGGTCCCGGGCCTCCCGGCCGCCGCGAGCCCATCTGAGGTCCGCGTCGGAGCGGTCCGCGCCCTCCCAGGAGGACTCGGGCGGGCCGAGCAGGGCGTCGACGGCCGCGCGTTCCTCGTCCGTGGGTTTGCTGTCACCGAAGCGCAGGTCCACTGGCGCTCACCTTCTCGATCCGGATCGCCGAGGCCTTGAACTCCGCCGTCCCGGCGATCGGGCAGTTGGCCTCGATGGTCAGCTGGTTGGTGTCCACCTCGTCGGGAAAGTGGAAGCTCATGAAGGCCAGCCCGGGGCGCAGGGCCGTGTCGACCCAGACGGGCGCGAGGAGCGAACCGCGCCGGGAGGTGACCCGGACCTCCTCGCCGACCACGACCCCGTAGCGTTCGGCGTCCTCCGGGCAGAGCTCGACGGACTCGCCGCGGCGCAGGGGAGAGGCGTAACCGCCGCTCTGCACCCCGGTGTTGTAGGAGTCGAGACGGCGTCCCGTGGTCAGGCGGATCGGATACTGCTCGTCGGTGAGGTCCACGGGCGGGTCGTGCCGGACGATGCCGAAGGGGGCGCGGCGGCCGCGGTCGGCCGGGTCCGGCGCCCACAGCCTGCCGTGCAGATAGGTCGGTTCCAGCTCCTCGGTGCTCGGGCACGGCCACTGGATGCCCTGGAGCTCCTCCAGGCGGGCGTACGTCATCCCGTGGTGGTCCGGGGACAGGGAGCGCAGCTCGTTCCAGACCGCCTCCGCGTCGGCGTACTTCCAGTCGTGTCCGAGGCGGGCGGCGAGGTCGCAGAGGATGTCGATGTCCTCACGGGCCTGCCCCGGCGGGCTGACCGCCCTGCGGACGCGTTGGACGCGTCGCTCGCTGTTGGTGGTGGTGCCCTCGGTCTCCGCCCAGCCGGCCGTCGCCGGGAGGACCACGTCGGCCAGTTCCGCGGTCTTCGTGAGGAAGATGTCCTGGACCACCAGGAAGTCCAGGGCGCGCAGGCGGCGTATCGCCTGTTCGGCGTCCGCCTCCGACTGGGCCGGGTTCTCGCCGATGCAGTAGACGGCGCGGAGCGTGCCCTCGTCCATGGCCTCGAACATCTCGGTCAGGGTGAGGCCGTGGCGCGGCTCGACCACCGTGTCCCACGCCGTCTCGAACTTCCGGCGGACCTCCGGGTCGAGCACGTCCTGGAAGCCGGGGAGCCGGTTGGGGATGGCGCCCATGTCGCCGCCGCCCTGCACGTTGTTCTGGCCGCGCAGGGGCTGGAGACCGGAGCCGTAGCGGCCGACGTGGCCGGTGAGCAGGGAGAGGTTGATCAGGGCGCGGACGTTGTCCGTCCCGTTGTGGTGCTCGGTGATGCCGAGGGTCCAGCACAGCTGGGCGCGTTCGGCGCGGGCGTAGGCGTGCGCCAGTTCGCGGATGGCGGCGGCCGGTACGCCCGTCACCTTCTCGGCCAGCGAGAGGGTCCAGGGTTCGACCAGGGCCTTGTAGTCCTCGTAGCCCGTCGTCGCGCGTTCGATGAAGGCCTCGTTGGCCAGGCCCGCGTGGATGATCTCGCGGCCGACCGCGTGCGCCAGCGGGATGTCCGTGCCGACGTTCGGCCCGAGCCAGCCCTCCGCCCACTCGGCGGTGGAGGTGCGGCGCGGGTCGACCGCGTACATGCGGGCGCCGCCCCGGATGCCCTTCAGCACGTGCTGGAAGAAGATCGGGTGCGCGAAGCGGGCGTTGGAGCCCCACATCACGATGACGTCGGTGTGCTCGACCTCCTCGTAGGAGGAGGTGCCGCCGCCCGAGCCGAAGGCGGCCGACAGGCCCGCCACGCTCGGCGCGTGGCAGGTGCGGTTGCAGGAGTCGACGTTGTGGGTGCCCATGACCACGCGGGCGAACTTCTGCGCCACGTAGTTCATCTCGTTGGTCGCCCGTGCGCAGGAGAACATCCCGAACGCGCCGCGCGCCGCCCCCAGGCCCCGGGCCGTGCGGTCCAGGGCCTCCTCCCAGGTGGCCCGGCGCAGGGGCTCCTCGCGCGAGTCCCGGACCAGGGGGTGGGTGAGGCGGGTGTAGGTCTTGGGGGTTCGGTCGCGTTTCGTCATGCGGCGCTCCTCAGCGCGAGCAGGTCCGACAGGGCGTGCACGGTGCGCAGGGTGGGCACCGGGACCCCGGTGATCTCCGCCAGTTCGACGACGGCCGCGAGCAGGACGTCGAGTTCGAGCGGTTTGCCGCGCTCCAGGTCCTGGAGCGTGGAGGTGCGGTGGTCGCCGACCTTCTCGGCGCCCGCGAGCCGGCGCTCGATGGAGACGCCGACCTCGCAGCCCAAAGCCCGGGCGACCGCCAGCGTCTCGGTCATCATGGTCTCGATGACCTCCCGGGTGCCGCCGTGCCGGCACATCTGCCGCATGGTGGCCCGGACCAGGGCGCTGATCGGGTTGAAGGAGATGTTGCCCAGCAGCTTGAGCCAGATGTCGTTGCGCAGGTCCGGCTCGACCGGGCACTTCAGTCCGCCCGCCCGCATCGCCTCGCTGAGCGCCAGGCACCGCGGCGAGACCTCCCGGCCGGGCTCGCCGATCGAGAACCGGGTGCCTTCCACGTGCCGTACGACGCCCGGCTGTTCCAGTTCGGTGGCCGCGTACACGACGCAGCCGACGGCCCGTTCGGGCGCGAGCACCGCACTGACCGCGCCGGCCGGGTCCACGCTCTCCAGACGGCGGCCGTCCCAGGGGCCGCCGTGCCGGTGGAAGTACCACCAGGGAATGCCGTTCTGGGCGGCCACCACCGCTGTGGTGTCGTGCAGCAGCGGCTCGATCAGCGGCCCGCACGCCGCGTACGAGTTGGCCTTGAGCCCCAGGAACACGTAGTCGACCGGGCCGACTTCGGCCGGGTCGTCGGTGGCGCGCGGATGCGCGGTGAAGTCCCCGCGCGGGCTGCGCACCCGTACTCCGTACTGCCTCATGGCCGCCAGATGCGGTCCACGGGCGATGAGATGCACGTCGGCGCCCGCACGGTGGAGCGCGGCGCCGACGTAGGCGCCGATCGCCCCGGCGCCGAGGACTGCGACTTTCATGGCGGGGGAGCTCCGTTCGGTCGAGGGATACCGAGGAACCGGGAGGAAATCGGTCGAGAGGACTCAATGATGTCGACGAAATATTGTCTACAGTATGGAAGTTGGGGCGGCAAGGCTTTGCGCAGCAGCGGTGGTGGTCCGTAGTCGCGCGATCGGCTTCCGCAGTGGTGTGCTCAACGGTCTTCTCAAGCGCTTTCCGGATGCCTACGGTTGGGGACCCATGAGTCCCCCCGTCGCACCCCCGGGCTGGAGCCGCTGGCTCGTCCCCCCGGCCGCACTCTCGGTCCACCTCTCCATCGGGCAGGCCTACGCCTGGTCCGTGTTCAAACCGCCCCTGGAGTCCGCGCTCGGCCTCAGCGGCACGCAGAGCGCGCTGCCCTTCCAGCTCGGCATCGTCATGCTCGGCCTGTCGGCCGCCTTCGGCGGCACGCTCGTGGAACGGCACGGGCCGCGCTGGGCGATGACCGTCGCCCTGGTCTGCTTCTCCTCCGGTTTCCTGCTCTCCGCGCTCGGCGCCGCGGTGGAGCAGTACTGGCTGATCGTCCTCGGCTACGGCTTCGTCGGCGGGATCGGCCTCGGCATCGGGTACATCTCGCCCGTGTCCACGCTGATCAAGTGGTTCCCGGACCGGCCGGGCATGGCGACCGGCATCGCCATCATGGGCTTCGGCGGCGGCGCCCTCATCGCCTCGCCCTGGTCGGCGCAGATGCTGAAGTCCTTCGGCAGCGACAACTCCGGGATCGCTCTCGCCTTCCTCGTGCACGGACTGACGTACGCCGTCTTCATGCTGCTCGGCGTGCTGCTGGTGCGGGTGCCCCGGCCCCGGCAGCGGGCGGACGGCCGGTCCGCACCGCTCGAAGGGGTCCAGGTCTCGGCCCGTTCCGCCCTGCGCACCCCGCAGTTCTGGCTGCTGTGGATCGTGCTCTGCATGAACGTCACGGCCGGCATCGGCATCCTGGAGAAGGCCGCGCCGATGATCACGGACTTCTTCGCCGACACCTCCACCCCGGTGTCGGCGACCGCGGCGGCCGGGTTCGTGGCCCTGCTGTCGGCGGCCAACATGGCCGGCCGGATCGGCTGGTCCTCGACCTCCGACCTGATCGGACGCAAGAACATCTACCGCGTCTACCTCGGCGTCGGTGCGCTCATGTACACCCTGATCGCCCTGTTCGGCGACTCCTCCAAGCCGCTGTTCGTCCTGTGCGCCCTGGTCGTGCTCTCCTTCTACGGCGGCGGCTTCGCCACGGCTCCCGCCTACCTCAAGGACCTCTTCGGCACCTACCAGGTCGGCGCGATCCACGGGCGGCTGCTCACCGCCTGGTCGCTGGCCGGCGTCCTCGGGCCGCTGATCGTGAACTGGATCGCCGACCACCAGGAGGAGGCCGGGCGGCACGGCTCGGCCCTGTACGACACCTCCTTCCACATCATGATCGGGCTGCTGGTCGTCGGCTTCGCCGCCAACGAACTCGTCCGTCCCGTCCACGCCCGGCACCACGAGCCCGCGACCACCGTCCCCGCGCCGAAGGAGGGCAACGATGTCATCCGACAGCAGCCAGAGTCCGCCTGAGCCGGCCCAAGGGCCCGGCCGGCGGCCGCTGGTCGCCTTCACCTGGCTCTGGGTGGGCGCGCCGCTCGCCTACGGGCTGTACGAGCTCGTGCGGAAGGCGACCCAGCTCTTCACCGGGTGAGGGCGGGCCGGCGGGCGGACCGCAGGGGGCGGCGGAAGGTGCTGACCGAAGCCGACAAGCCGTGCGCCGGTTTCCTGTCGTATCACCTGCCGTCGTACCCGTCGGTCACTGATCACACTGGTGGATCCCGTACCCCGAGGCAGCGAGGACTCCACCCATGCACCACGGCTCCCGGATCACCGCCGTCGGCCACTACCAGCCCGCCCGGATCCTCACCAACGAGGACCTGGCGGGCATGGTCGACACCAGCGACGAGTGGATCACGAGCCGCGTGGGCATCCGTTCGCGCCGGATCGCCGGACCCGACGAGCCGGTCGACGAGCTGGCCGGCCACGCCGCCGCGAAGGCGCTCGCGGCGGCCGGGCTGACCCCCGCCGACGTGGACCTGGTGGTGGTCGCCACCTCCACCGCCATCGACCGCTCCCCGAACATGGCCGCCCGCGTCGCGGCCCGCCTCGGCATCCCCGGCCCCGCCGCGCTGGACCTCAACGTGGTGTGCGCCGGCTTCACCCACGCCCTGGCCACCGCCGACCACGCCGTCCGCGCCGGTTCCGCGAGCCGGGCGCTGGTCGTCGGCGCGGACAAGATGTCCGAGGTGGCCGACTGGACCGACCGCACCACCTGCGTGCTGGTCGGCGACGGGGCGGGGGCCGCCGTGGTCGAGGGCTGCGCGCCGGGCGAGGAGGCGGGGATCGGCCCGGTGCTGTGGGGGTCGGTGCCCGAGATGGGCAACGCCGTCCGCATCGAGGGGACGCCGCCGCGGTTCGCCCAGGAGGGGCAGAGCGTCTACCGCTGGGCGACCACCCGGCTGCCCGCCCTCGCCCGCCAGGCCTGCGAGCGCTCCGGCCTCACCCCGCCCGACCTCGCCGCGGTCGTCCTGCACCAGGCCAACCTGCGCATCATCGAACCCCTCGCCGCGAAGATCGGTGCCGTCAACGCCGTGGTCGCCCGCGACGTCGTCGAGTCCGGCAACACCTCGGCGGCCAGCATCCCGCTCGCGCTGTCCAAGCTGGTGGAGCGGGGCGAGATCACCACCGGCGACCCGGTGCTGCTCTTCGGCTTCGGCGGCAACCTCTCCTACGCCGGACAGGTCGTCCGCTGCCCCTGACGACCCCGGCCCCCTCGATGTGACGTGGCCTACACCCCGCTCGCACCAACGAGTGCGCCGTAGACTGTAGACGAAAGACAATCAATACTTTGCCTATTGATTGCGTTCGGGCCGTCGAGGGGGGACTGATGTTGTCCGCAGGACTGCCGCAGGGCGCGGTGCCCAGGCTCGAGAGGCCGGGCCCGCTGCGGGACCGTGTCTACGAGGCGCTGCTCGAACTCATCACCACCCGGGCCCTGCGGCCCGGCCAGCACCTCGTGGAGAGCGAACTCGCCGGTCACCTCGGGGTGTCGAGGCAGCCGGTGCGCGAGGCGCTGCAGCGGCTCAACACCGAGGGCTGGGTCGATCTGCGCCCCGCGCAGGGCGCCTTCGTGCACGAGCCGACCGAGGAGGAGGCGGACCAGCTCCTGACGGTGCGTACGCTCCTGGAGGCCGAGGCGGCGCGGCTCGCCGCGGCCAACGCCTCCACCGCCGGCATCGCCGCGCTGGAGGAGCTGTGCGAGGAGGGGGAGCGGGCCGTCGCCGCCGAGGACGTGGACGCCGCCGTCGCCTTCAACGCCGGCTTCCACCGCAAGGTGATGGAGCTGGCGGGCAACGCCGTTCTCGCCGAGCTCGCGGCGCAGGTCGACCGGCGGGTCCGCTGGTACTACACCCCGATCGCCCGACAGCGCGGACGCCAGTCCTGGATCGAGCACCGCAGGCTGATCGCCGCCATCACCGAGCGGGACGAGCAGACGGCGACCCGGCTGATGCGCGAGCACACGGAACACACCCGCCGTTCCTACCACGCGCGCGGAGAATCCTGAGGTCAGCGCACGTTCAGGAGGCGTTCACAGGCCGTCCGGCACCCTGGCCGGGCGGCCTCGTCGTGTCCGGTGCCGTCGGCCGCCGCCCCCCTCTTTGTCCACTCAGAGGAGAAAGTTCGCAGCAATTCATGCGTGACTTCTTCCCACACCCGGCGCCCGCTGCTACGTTCCCTCCGAAAGCACGCCACGGGAGCACGTCAGGAACGTGGCCGGAAACCGGCGGACCCAAGGCCGATCGAGGCGGGGAGGGGCTCGTGAGACGCATGACCGCACGACCCGCTAACGCCCACCAGGCGCGACTGCTCCGGCTGTTGCGCGACGGCGGGCCCAACTCCCGTGCCCAGCTGGGCGACCAGGTCGACCTCTCCAGGTCCAAGCTGGCCGTCGAGGTGGACCGGCTGCTGGAGACCGGTCTCGTCGTGGCCGACGGACTCGCCGCCTCACGCGGCGGACGCCGCAGCCACAACGTCCGCCTCAACCCCGAACTGCGCTTCCTCGGCGTCGACATCGGCGCGACCTCGGTCGACGTCGCCGTCACCAACGCCGAACTGGAGATCCTCGGGCACATCAACCAGCCCATGGACGTGCGCGAGGGCCCGGTCGCGGTCTTCGAGCAGGTGCTGTCCATGGCCGCCAAGCTGCGCGCCTCCGGGCTCGCGGAGGGCTTCGACGGCGCCGGCATCGGTGTCCCGGGGCCGGTCCGCTTCCCCGAGGGCGTGCCGGTGGCTCCGCCGATCATGCCGGGCTGGGACGGCTTCCCCGTACGGGAGGCACTCAGCCAGGAGCTCGGCTGCCCGGTCATGGTCGACAACGACGTGAACCTGATGGCGCTGGGCGAGCAGCACGCGGGCGTCGCCCGCACCCAGCACGACTTCCTCGTCGTCAAGATCGGCACCGGCATCGGCTGCGGCATCGTCGTCGGCGGAGAGGTCTACCGCGGGACCACGGGCAGCGCGGGCGACATCGGGCACATCCAGGCCGTGCCCGAGGGACGCCCGTGCGCCTGCGGCAACCGCGGCTGTCTGGAGGCCCACTTCAGCGGCGCGGCCCTGGCCCGCGACGCCACGGAGGCCGCCCAGCAGGGTCAGTCGGCCGAACTCGCGAACCGGCTGGCGGCGAACGGCGGCCTCAGCGCCGCCGACGTCGCCGCCGCGGCCGCCGCGGGCGACGCCACCGCACTGGACCTGATCAGGGAGGGCGGCCGCAGCACCGGCCAGGTCATCGCCGGCCTGGTCAGCTTCTTCAACCCGGGCCTGGTGGTGATCGGCGGCGGGGTGACCGGCCTCGGCCACAACCTGCTCGCCGCCATCCGCACCCAGGTCTACCGCCAGTCGCTGCCGCTGGCGACCGGCAACCTGCCCATCGTCCTCGGGGAGCTGGGACCCACCGCCGGAGTCATCGGCGCGGCCCGGCTGATCAGCGACCACCTGTTCTCACCCGCGTAGCACCGTTCGGTTCCCGAGCTCCATCCAGCACAGCGCTCCACCCGGCCCTGCCCTGCTCCGTACCGTCACGCCCTGCTCTGCTCCGTACCGTCACGCCCCGTACCGCCACGCCCTGCTCTGCTCCGTACCGCCACGCCCCGTTCCGCCACGCCCTGCTCTGCTCTGCCCTGACACCGGCCCGCACGCCCGCCGAGGGGACCTCACATGGCACCAGAACCACCGCTGCTCAGCATGTCCGGCATCACCAAGTCGTTCCCCGGAGTCCGGGCCCTCGACGGCGTCGACCTCGACGTCCAGGCCGGCGAGGTGCACTGCCTCCTCGGCCAGAACGGCGCCGGGAAATCCACCCTCATCAAGGTGCTGGCCGGCGCCCACCAGCCCGAAACCGGCACCATCCGCTGGCGCGGCGAGGAGGTCACCCTGCGCTCGCCCATCGCGGCCATGCGCCTGGGCATCGCCACCATCTACCAGGAACTCGACCTGGTGGAGCACCTGTCGGTCGCCGAGAACGTCCACCTCGGACACGAGCCGACCGCCGCCGGCTTCGTCGTCCGGGGCAGGGCGGCCAAGGCGTCGACGGCCGCGCTCCTCAAGCGGCTCGGGCACCCCGAGGTCGACCCGGGGCGGCTGGTCGGCGACCTGTCGGCGGCGCAGCAGCAGATCGTGTCCATGGCCCGGGCGCTCTCGCACGACGTACGGCTGATCGTGATGGACGAACCGTCCGCCGCGCTCGACCCGGACGAGGTCGACAACCTCTTCCGCATCGTCGCCGACCTCACCGCCGACGGAGTCGCCGTCGTCTACATCTCGCACCGCCTGGAGGAGATCCGCCGCATCGGCGACCGGGTCACCGTCCTCAAGGACGGCCGGGCGGTGGCCCGCGGCCTGCCCGCCGAGTCGACGCCCACCCGCGAGGTGGTGGCGCTGATGACCGGACGCAACGTCGAGTACGTCTTCCCCGAGCGGCCCAGCGCCCCGCCCGCGGGCGAACCCGTGCTGAGCGTGCGGGGACTGGCCCGCCAGGGCGAGTTCGCCCCGCTCGACCTGGAGGTGCGCCCCGGCGAGATCGTCGGCCTCGCCGGACTGGTCGGCTCCGGCCGCTCCGAGATCCTGGAGACCGTCTACGGCGCCCGGAAGGCGAACGCCGGCCAGGTCCTCGTCGACGGGCGCCCGCTCAGGCCGGGCAGCGTGCGCGCCGCGGTGCGCGCCGGGCTCGGGCTCGCCCCCGAGGAACGCAAGGCCCAGGCCCTGCTGATGCTGGAGTCCGTCACCCGCAACGTGTCGGTCTCCGCCATGTCCCGCTTCTCGCGCGGCGGCTGGATCGACCGCGGCGCCGAACTCGGCGCGGCCCGCAAGGCCACCCGCGAGCTGTCGCTGCGGCCCGACAACCCGTCCGTGCCCGTGCGCACCCTGTCCGGCGGCAACCAGCAGAAGGCGGTACTCGCCCGCTGGCTGCTGCGCGGCTGCCGGGTCCTGCTGCTCGACGAACCCACCCGCGGCGTCGACGTCGGCGCCCGCGCCGAGCTCTACGCGGTCATCCGGCGCCTGGCCGACGAGGGCCTCGCCGTCCTGCTGGTCTCCAGCGAGGTGCCCGAGGTACTGGGTCTCGCCGACCGCGTACTGGTACTGCGCGAGGGCCGCGTCGTGCACGAGGCCCCCGCCCGCGAACTCGACGAACACCGCGTACTCGACCTCGTGATGGAAGGAAGTCCGGCGTCATGACGCAGCACGTGTCCCCGCCGCGGGACGGCACCGGCAAGGCGGCACCCGTGGACGGTCCGCCCGCCTGGCGGGTCCGGTTGGGCCGCGCCGACGTCCGCACCCTCACCCTGCTCGGCGTGCTCGCCGTACTGGTCCTGATCGGCGGCATCACCCAGCCCGACTCGTTCCTCGACACCCGCAACCTCCAGCTGGTGCTCACCCAGGCGTCCGTGATCGGCGTCGTCACCGTAGGCATGACCTTCGTCATCGTCTCCGGCGGCATCGACCTGTCGGTCGGCGCCATCGTCGCCCTGGCCTCGGTGTGGGCCACCACGGTCGCCACCCAGGAGTACGGGTTCTTCGGCATCCTCTTCACCGCCGTCGTGGTGGGAGTCGGCTGCGGACTGGTCAACGGGGTGCTCATCGCCTTCGGCCAGATGGTCCCCTTCATCGCCACCCTCGCCATGCTGGCCTCGGCCCGCGGCCTCGCGCTCCAGATCACCGACGGCCGCACCCAGGTCGTCACGGTCTCCAGCGTTCTGGACCTCGGCGAGCGCGACGCCTACATCCTCGGCATCCCGCCGCTGGTCCTGGTCTTCGCGGCCGTCACCGTCATCGGCTGGCTGGTGCTCAACCGGACCACCTTCGGACGGCGCACCGTCGCCGTCGGCGGCAACGCGGAGGCCGCCCGTCTCGCCGGCATCGACGTCCGCCGCCAGCGGCTCTACCTCTACCTGCTGTCCGGGCTGTGCTGCGGCATCGCGGCCTTCCTGCTGATCGTCCTGGCCGGCTCCGGCCAGAACACCAACGGCAACCTCTACGAACTCGACGCCATCGCCGCCGCGATCATCGGCGGCACCCTGCTGACCGGCGGCCGGGGCCACATCCTCGGCTCCGTGCTGGGCGTCCTGATCTTCACCACGATCACCAACATCTTCGCCCTGAACAACCTGCAGACCGACGTGCAGCAGATCGCCAAGGGCGCGATCATCGTCGCCGCCGTGCTGGTCCAGCGCCGTACCGCAAGCACGCACTGAGGAAAGGGTTCACCGTCATGACGAAGCTCACGAGTCGCAGAGGGCTGCTCTTCGGAGCCGCCGCCGTGTCCGCCGGTGCCGTCCTCACGGGGTGCACCAGCAACGACCCCGACGACGGCGAGGACAAGGCCGCCGCGGACACCCAGCCGGCCGCCGACGACAAGCCCGGCAAGCCGATCACCATCGGCTACGCGGGACCGCAGGCCGACCACGGCTGGCTCAACGCCATCAACGACAACGCCAAGAAGCGCGCGGAGAAGTACTCGGAAGTCACCCTGGAGGTCACCGAGGGCTCCAACGACACCGCGCAGCAGATCGGGCAGATCGAGACCCTCATCAACAAGAAGGTCGACGTCCTGGTGGTGCTGCCCGCCGACGGCAAGGCGCTCACCCAGGTCGGCCTCAAGGCGATGCGGGCCGGCATCCCGGTCATCAACCTGGACCGCATCTTCAACAGCCCCCAGGCCTACCGCTGCTGGGTCGGCGGCGACAACTACGGCATGGGCCTCAACGCCGCCCACTACATCGGCGAGAAGCTCAAGGACAAGCCGAACGCCCGGGTCATAGAACTGGCCGGCATCGACAACCTGGAACTGACCCAGCAGCGCACCCAGGGCTTCGACGACGGACTGAAGAACTACCCGAACATCAAGAAGGTGGCCCGCCAGGCCGCCGAGTTCACCGTCGAGTCCGGCCAGGCCAAGATGGCCCAGCTGCTCCAGGCCCAGTCGGACTTCGACGCCCTGTGGAACCACGACGACGACCAGGGCGTGGGCGCCCTGCGCGCCATCGAGCAGGCCGGACGCGACGACTTCCTGATGGTCGGCGGCGCGGGCGCGCTCTCCGCCTTCGAGGCCATCAAGGCCGACCGCGGCGTGCTGAAGGCGACGGTGCTCTACCCGCCCACCATGGCGGCCTCCGCGATCGACCTGGCCCGCGCGCTGGGCCAGGGCAAGGGCGTCAGCGGCCTCGCCGAGTTCGAGATCCCCTCCACCGTCACCTGCTACTCGGCCGTCGTCGACAAGGACAACGTCGACCAGTACATGTCCACCGGCTTCAAGTGACGGGCGCCGCCCCGGCGGCGGCCCGACCAGCCGGTCCGCCGGGGCGGGGCCCACCCCCACCGCGCCACCACGACGAGGAGGACATCCGCATGGGACAGCCGCAGCAGCCCGAGGGGGCCGGCGCCGAAGAGGCAGCCGCCGGGACCGACAGCGGGACCGATACCGGGACCGACGCCGGGGCCGGGGCGGCGACGGGGGCGTCCGCGACCAGACCGCCCCTGCGCGTCGGCATGGTCGGCTACGCCTTCATGGGTGCCGCCCACTCCCAGGGCTGGCGCACCGCCGGCCGGGTCTTCGACCTGCCGCTGAACCCGGTGCAGGCCGCGATCTGCGGACGGGACGCCGACGCCGTCCGCCTGGCGGCCGACCGGCACGGCTGGGCGAGCACCGAGACCGACTGGCGGACCCTGGTCGAACGGGACGACATCGACCTCGTCGACATCTGCACCCCCGGCGACAGCCACGCCGAGATCGCGCTGGCCGCGCTCGCCGCCGGGAAACACGTCCTGTGCGAGAAGCCGCTCGCCAACACCGTCGAGGAGGCGCAGGCGATGACCCGCGCCGCCGACGAGGCCAGGATGCGCGGGCAGCTGGCGATGGTCGGCTTCAACTACCGCCGGGTGCCGGCCACCGCGCTGGCCCGGCGGATGGTCGCCGAGGGCCGCGTCGGCCGCCTGCGGCACCTGCGGGTGACCTACCTCCAGGACTGGCTGGTGGACCCGAGGGCCCCGCTCACCTGGCGGCTGCGCAAGGAACTGGCCGGGTCGGGGGCGCTCGGCGACCTCGGCGCCCACATCGTCGACCTCGCCCAGTACCTGTCGGGGGAGCGGATCGCGGGCGTCTCCGCCCTCACCGAGACCTTCGTACGGGAGCGCCCGCTGCCCGCCGGCGCCTCCCGGGGCCTGTCCGCGGGCTCGGCGGACGGGGTGACGGGGCAGGTCACCGTGGACGACGCCGCCGTGTTCACCGGCCGCCTCACCTCCGGCGCACTGGTCTCCTTCGAGGCCACCCGGTACGCCACCGGCCGCAAGAACGCCCTGCGCATCGAACTCAACGGCGAGCGCGGCTCGCTCGCCTTCGACCTGGAACGGCTCAACGAGCTGGAGTACCACGACGCCACCGAATCCGCGGAGCACGCGGGCTTCCGCCGGATCCTGGTCACCGAGCCCCAGCATCCCTACCTGGACGCCTGGTGGCCGCCGGGCCACGGACTCGGCTACGAGCACACCTTCGTGCACCAGGTGCGCGACCTCGTGCACGCCGTCGCCGAGGGCCGCGCGCCCGAACCCTCCTTCGCCGAAGGGCTGCAGGTGCAGCGCGTGCTCGCGGCCGTGGAGGAGAGCGCCGAGAAGAACTCCGTCTACACCCCGATCACCCCCTGAGGAGGCTGGCAGCGACATGCCGCGCAACTTCACGCTCTTCACCGGTCAGTGGGCGGACCTTCCCCTGGAGGAGGTCTGCCGCCTCGCCCGCGACTTCGGCTACGACGGCCTGGAACTCGCCTGCTGGGGCGACCACTTCGAAGTGGACAAGGCCCTCGCCGATCCCTCCTACGTGGACTCCCGGCACCAACTGCTCGACAAGTACGGCCTCAAGTGCTGGGCCGTCTCCAACCACCTGGTCGGCCAGGCGGTGTGCGACGCCATCATCGACGAGCGCCACGAGGCCATCCTGCCCGCGCGGATCTGGGGCGACGGCGACGCGGAGGGCGTACGGCAGCGCGCCGCCGCCGAGATCAAGGACACCGCACGGGCCGCCGCACGTCTGGGCGTCGACACCGTCATCGGCTTCACCGGCTCGGCCATCTGGCACCTGGTCGCCATGTTCCCGCCCGCGCCCGAGTCGATGATCGAACGCGGCTACCAGGACTTCGCCGACCGCTGGAACCCGATCCTGGACGTCTTCGACGCCGAGGGCGTGCGCTTCGCCCACGAGGTGCACCCCAGCGAGATCGCCTACGACTACTGGACCACGCAGCGCGCGCTGGAAGCGGTCGACCACCGGCCGGCCTTCGGCCTCAACTTCGACCCCTCGCACTTCGTGTGGCAGGACCTCGACCCCGTCGGCTTCCTGTGGGACTTCCGCGACCGCGTCTACCACGTCGACTGCAAGGAGGCCCGCAAGCGCCTCGACGGCCGCAACGGACGGCTCGGCTCCCACCTGCCGTGGGGCGACCCCCGGCGCGGCTGGGACTTCGTGTCGGCCGGGCACGGCGACGTCCCCTGGGAGGACGTGTTCCGCATGCTGCGCTCCATCGACTACCGGGGACCCGTCTCCGTCGAGTGGGAGGACGCCGGCATGGACCGGCTGCAGGGCGCACCCGAGGCCCTGAACCGCCTCAAGGCCTTCGACTTCGAGCCGCCCAGCGCGTCCTTCGACGCAGCGTTCAACAGCTGATCCGCGGGGACCGCAGCCGGTCCCCAGCCGATCGGTGAGCCCGAGCAGCAGGTCGGGACGGGGACCGGACCACCCGCCGGTCCCCAGTCCGGCCTGCCCGAATCCCGCTTTGTCCTGAGTTGGGAAAAAGTTCAACCAGCCCCGGTCCAAGGGGTGTTCGCCCCGGAAGAACGCGGTTACCGTCCCTGAAGTGTCCAGGACACTCACGCCTCCGGGGTGACGGCGCACCCCGGCGCCCGCATCGCACGTCTTCGCACCCATCCCGTACGGCCCACCCGTTCCCGGAGGGACTTCGTGCACAGAACCAGACTCAAAGGCACCACGACCGCGAGGCGCCCCAGGCTTCGCACCACCCTCGCCCTGTTCACCGGCCTGCTGCTGGCCGTGGGCACCCCGGCCACCGTCGCCGGCGCCCATCCGGGCCACCCGGAGCACGACGGGACGGCGGCGGCCGAGGGACAGTTCCAGCAGGTACCGCTCGCCAAGGGCGAGCCCGAGATGGGCGAGCCGATGTCGCTCGCGGTGCTCCCGGACCGCAGCGTCCTGCACACCGCCCGCGACGGCACACTGCGCCTGACCGACCAGGGCGGCGTCACCAAGGTCGCCGGCAAGATCCCCGTCTACAACCACGACGAGGAGGGCCTGCAGGGCGTAGGCATCGACCCGGACTTCGCGAACAACCGGGCGATCTACCTCTACTACGCCCCGCCGCTCGACACCCCCGCGGGCGACGCCCCGGAGAACGGCACCGCCGAGGACTTCAAGAAGTTCGACGGCGTCAACCGCCTCTCCCGCTTCGTCCTCAACCCCAACGGCACGCTGGACATGGCCAGCGAGAAGAAGGTCCTGGACGTCGCGGCCTCGCGCGGCACCTGCTGCCACGTCGGCGGCGACATCGCCTTCGACGCCGAGGGGAACCTCTACCTCTCCACCGGCGACGACACCAACCCCTTCGCCTCCGACGGCTACACGCCGATCGACGAGCGCGCCGACCGCAACCCGGCCTTCGACGCCCGGCGCAGCGCCGGCAACACCAACGACCTGCGCGGCAAGCTGCTGCGCATCAAGGTCGCCGAGGACGGCTCCTACACCATCCCGGAGGGCAACCTCTTCGAGCCGGGCACGGACAAGACCCGGCCCGAGATCTACGCGATGGGCTTCCGCAACCCGTTCCGGATCAGCGTCGACAAGAAGACCGGCACGGTCTACGTCGGCGACTACGGTCCCGACGCCGGCGCCGCCGACCCGAAGCGCGGTCCGGCCGGACAGGTCGAGTTCGCCAAGGTCACCAAGGCCGCCAACTTCGGCTGGCCCTTCTGCACCGGGGACAACGACCCGTACGTCGACTACGACTTCGCCACCAGGACCTCCGGCGAGACCTTCGACTGCGCGGCCCCGAAGAACACCTCGCCGCACAACACCGGTCTCACCGACCTGCCGCCCGCGCAGGCCGCCTGGATCCCGTACGACGACGACTCCGTGCCCGAGTTCGGCAGCGGCTCCGAGTCCCCGATGGGCGGCCCGGTCTACCGCTACGACCCCGAGCTCGACTCCAGCGTCAAGTTCCCCGAGGAGTACGACGGGGACTTCTTCGCCGGTGAGTTCGGCCGCCGGTGGATCAAGCGGATCGAGCAGACCGAGGACGGAGCGGTCGCCAAGATCAACGACTTCCCGTGGACCGGCACCCAGATCATGGACATGGAGTTCGGCCCCGACGGCGCGCTCTACGTCCTGGACTACGGCCTGTCCTGGTTCCAGGGCGACAAGGACTCCGCCCTGTACCGGATCGAGAACGCCGCGGACGGCTTCTCCCCGATCGCCGAGGTGAGCGCGAACAAGACGTCCGGCGCCGCCGGCCTGAAGGTCGCCTTCACCGGCTCCGCCAAGGACGCCGACTCCCCGGACCTCACCTACGCCTGGGACTTCGGCGACGGCACCAAGGGCGAGGGACTCACCCCCACGCACCAGTACAAGAAGGTCGGCACCTACTCCGCGACCTTCACCGCCAAGGACCCCGAGGGCAACACCGGCCACGCCAGCGTCCGGATCGTGGTCGGCAACACCGAGCCCAAGGTGGTCATCGAGACCCCCGGCAACGGCACCCTCCTTCCCATGGGGCAGCCCATCCCCTTCAAGGTGAAGGTCACCGACCCCGAGGAGACGATCGACTGCTCCAAGGTCAAGGTCGCCTACAGCCTCGGACACGACTCCCACGCCCACGAGCTGACCAGCGAGATGGGCTGTGAGGGCACCCTCAACCCGCCGCCGGGCGACGGCGGCCACGACCCCAACGCCAACATCTACGGCGTCGTCGGCGCCAGCTACACCGACGGCGGGGCGAACGGCCAGGAGGCCCTGACCGGCACCGCCCGCACCGTGATCCAGCCCCCGCACCGCCAGGCCGAGCACTTCACCGCCCAGCAGGGCGTGGCGCCGATCGACAAGACCGGCGCCAACGGCGGCAAGACCGTCGGCAACATCGACGACGGCGACTGGATCTCCTTCAGCCCCTACAAGTTCGACGGGCAGAAGAAGCTGACCGTACGGGCCTCCTCCGGCGGGGCCGGCGGCTACGTCGAGGTGCGCACCGGCTCGCCCACCGGCCCGCTGCACGGCTCGGCGTACATCCCGCCGACCGGCGGCTGGGAGACCTTCCAGAACGTCGACGTGCCGCTGCGGGCCCTGCCCAAGAAGACCACCGACGTCTACCTGGTCTTCAGGGGCGGCGAGGGCGCGCTGTTCGACATCGACGACTTCGAGTTCTCCACGGAGCCGTTCCAGGCCGGCAAGAAGGTCCTGGTCTTCTCCAAGACCGCGGGTTTCCGCCACGACTCCATCCCGGCGGGCATCGCCGCCCTGAAGGAGCTGGGCACCCCGGCCGGCATCTCCGTGACCGCGACCGAGGAGGCCGGGCAGTTCACCACGGCCAACCTCGCCAAGTACGACGCGGTCGCCTTCCTGTCCACCACCGGTGACGTCCTCAACGCCGACCAGCAGAAGGCGTTCGAGAACTACGTCAAGAACGGCGGCGGCTACCTGGGCATCCACGCCGCCGCCGACACCGAGTACGACTGGGAGTTCTACGGCGGCCTCGTCGGCGCCTACTTCGACTCGCACCCGGCCATCCAGAAGGCCACCGTCCGCGTCGAGGACCACGACCACCCGGCCACCGCGCACCTGGACGACGCCTGGGAGCGCACCGACGAGTGGTACAACTACCGCACCAACCCGCGTGAGCAGGCCAAGGTCCTCGCCACCCTGGACGAGACGACCTACTCCGGCGGCACCATGAAGGGCGACCACCCGATCGCCTGGTGCCAGAGCTACGGCGGCGGCCGCTCCTTCTACACCGGCATGGGCCACACCAAGGAGTCCTACGCGGACGAGGCCTTCCGCGGCCACCTGCTCGGCGGCATGCAGTACGCCACCGGCCAGGTCAAGGGGGACTGCAAGCCGGCCAAGGGCTACCGGGACATCTTCAACGGCCAGACGCTCGAGGGCTGGAAGCAGGCCGGACCCGGCAAGTTCAACGTCAAGGACGGCGTCCTGGAGTCCGAGGGCGGCATGGGCCTGCTCTGGTACCAGGCCAAGGAGCTGAAGTCGTACTCCCTCAAGCTCGACTGGAAGATGCGGGGCGACGACAACTCCGGTGTCTTCGTGGGCTTCCCGGCCTCCGACGACCCCTGGTCCGCGGTGAACAAGGGCTACGAGGTCCAGATCGACGCCACGGACGCCGTGGACCGCACCACCGGTGCGATCTACACGTTCAAGGCGGCGAACATCAAGGCCCGTGACCAGGTCCTGCGGCCGCCCGGCCAGTGGAACTCCTACGAGATCAAGGTCCAGGGCGAACGCCTCCAGGTGTTCCTCAACGGGGTCAAGATCAACGACTTCACCAACAAGGACCCCGAGCGGAGCCTGACCGACGGCTACATCGGCCTCCAGAACCACGGCGCCGACGACCAGGTCTCCTTCCGCAACATCCAGCTCAAGGAACTGCCCTCCTAGGGCGACCCCGCCCCCCTGAACGAGGGGGGCGACCGGAACGGCGGCGGGCGGAGGACGCCGGACCTCCGCCCGCCGTCACCCCGAACTCGACCACCCGGCCGTACCACCGCTCGTGTGTGCCCGACGCGCTCGACAAGGAGGCTGCCCATGTCCGCGTCCCCCTCCGCTTCCTCCCGCGGCTCCCGTACCGGTGTCTGGCTGATCGGAGCCCGCGGCTCCGTCGCCACCACGGTGGTGGCGGGCTGCGCCGCCGTGACCGCGGGGCTGCACCCCCCGACCGGCATGGTCACCGAGACCCCCGACTTCGCCGACGCCGGGCTCCCGGCCCTCCCGTCCCTCGTCTTCGGCGGTCACGACACCGTCGACTGCCCCCTGCCCAAGCGGGCGGAGGCCCTGGCCGCCGGGGGCGTGCTGCCGCACGGACTGCCCTCGGCCGTGGGCGCCGAGCTGGCCGCGGCCGACCGCGAGATCCGACCGGGCGGCCCGCTGCCCGGCGACCTGCGCGACGAGGAGGCGCTGATCGCCGCGTTCGCCGCGGACATCACCGACTTCGCACGCCGCTCGGGAACGGACCGGACCGTGGTGGTGAACGTGGCCTCCACCGAACCCGTGCCCACCGGCGGCGCCCTCCCCGCCAGCTCGCTCTACGCCGCCGCCGCCCTGCGCGCCGGCTGCCCGTACGTCAACTTCACCCCGTCGACCGGCCTGCACCACCCCGCGCTGTCCGCACCGGCCGCGGCGAGCGGCCTGCCGTACGCGGGCCGCGACGGCAAGACCGGGCAGACCCTGCTGCGCTCGGTGCTCGGCCCGATGTTCGCGCAGCGGGCGCTCGCGGTGCGTGCCTGGTCGGGCACGAACCTGCTGGGCGGTGGAGACGGCGCCGCACTCGCCGACCCGGCCGCCGCGGCGGCGAAGAACGCCGGCAAGGAACGCGTCCTCGCCGACACCCTCGGCGCCCCCGTCGAGGGCGAGGTCCACATCGACGACGTGCCCGCGCTCGGCGACTGGAAGACCGCCTGGGACCACATCGCCTTCGACGGCTTCCTCGGCGCCCGCATGGTCCTCCAGACCACCTGGCAGGGCTGCGACTCGTCCCTGGCCGCGCCGCTCGTCCTCGACCTGGCCCGCCTGGTCGTTCGCGCCCACCAGAGGGGGCTGACCGGCCCGCTGGGCGAACTGGGCTTCTACTTCAAGGACCCGGTGGGGGACGGCCCGTCGTCCCTGGCCGAGCAGTACGCGGAGCTGAAACGCTTCGCCGGGCGGCTGGCGGACGACGCCGACGCCGACTCCGAGACCGGTTTCGCCCCCGCCCCCGCCCCCGACGCCGACGCCGACGCCGACGGACGCGGGGCGCGGCGATGAACCGCACCGTCACGCCCGGCAGGGAGACGACCGGGCGGGCGGCCGGGACCCGACCGGCGGACACCCCCGGCGCCCGGCCCACCGCCCCGCCCTCCGGCCGTCCGGGGCCGAGCACACCCGGCACCCGGCCCTCCCGCGCCGTCGCCTGGGCCGAACTGCTGCGCCTGCCCGCCCTGTTCACCGTCCCCGGCGACGCCCTGGCCGGTGCGGCGGCGGCCGGAGCGCGCCCCGGGCCCCGCACCCTGCTCGCCATCGGCTCCTCCCTGTGTCTGTACGAGGCCGGCATGGCCCTCAACGACTGGGCCGACCGGGCGGAGGACGCCGTGGAACGTCCGCACCGCCCCCTCCCGTCCGGCCGGATCCGCCCCGCTGCCGCGCTGACCGCCGCCGGGGTCCTCACCGGCGTCGGGCTGGCGCTGGCGGCGGGTGCGGGACGCCCCGCGCTCGCGGTCGCGGCACCGCTGGCGGCCACCGTCTGGGCCTACGACCTCGCCCTGAAGCACACGCCGGCCGGTCCGGCGGCCATGGCGGCGGCCCGCGGGCTCGACCTGCTCCTGGGCGCGGCCACCACCGGCGGCGGCACCCGTGCCGCGCTGCCCTCCGCCGCGCTGCTCGGCAGCCACACCCTCGCGGTCACGGCCGTCTCCCGCCGGGAGACCACGGGCGGTTCCGTGCTGGCCCCGCTGGCGGCTCTCGCGACGACGGGGGCGCTGACCGGCCTGGTCGCCCTCCGCCTCACCCGACTCCCGGCAGGCCGGCGGGCAGCAGCCGCCCCCGGCCTGCCGGGCTCCGTCCCGGCGCCCACCGTTGCTGGTGTGTCGGGTTCCGGTCCGGTGTCCGCTGCTCCTGGAGTGTCGGGTTCCGGCTTGGTGTCTGGCGTTGCTGGTGTGTCGGGTTCCGGTCCGGTGTCCGCTGCTCCTGGTGTGTTGGGTTCCGGCTTGGTGTCTGGCGTTGCTGGTGTGTCGGGTCCCGGCCCGGTGTCCGCCGTCCCCGGTGTGTCCGGCTCCGGCCCCGCGTCCGCCGCCCCCCGTCTGTTCGGGGCCGCCCCGCCCCCCGCCGCTGCCGATGTCCTCGCCGCCGCGCTGGGTGCCGCCTACGCCGCGACGGCGGCCCGCCCCTACCTCCACGCCGTGCTCAACCCCTCACCCCCGCTCACCCAACGCGCCGTGGGCGGCGGCATCCGGGCCACGATCCCGCTCCAGGCCGCGCTCGCCGCCCGCTCCGGTGCGCGCGGTGCCGGTGTCACGGCGCTCCTGGTGGCGGCCCTCGCCCCGGCGGGCCGGCTGTTCGCCAGGCGGTCCGCCATGAGGAAGGTGAGCATCACATGAGCCGGAACCCGGAGCACGGTCCGGACCACGGACCAGACCACGGACCGGAGCAGGGGCCGGAGCAGGGGCCGGAGCAGGGGCCGCAGCGCCGGCCGGTGCGGGGACGGACGCCGGAGCGGCCGGACCGTGCGCCGACGCCGGGGCCGAGCACGGGAGCGAACGGGACCGGGACCGGGACCGGGGCCAGGGCCGGGGCCGGGACGGCCGCGCACCCGCTCCGCTTCGGCTACGGCACCAACGGCCTCACCGACCTCCGCCTCGACGACGCCCTCGGCCTCCTCGCCGACCTCGGCTACGACGGCGTCGGCCTGACCCTCGACCACATGCACCTCGACCCGCTCGCCGAGGACCTCACCGCCCGCACCCGTCGCGTCGCCCGGCGACTGGACGCGCTCGGTCTGGGCGTCACCGTGGAGACCGGCGCCCGCTACGTACTCGACCCGCGCCGCAAGCACGGCCCCTCCCTGCTCGACCCCGACCCGGAGGACCGCGCCCGCCGCGCCCGCCTCCTGGTGCGCGCCGTCCAGGTCGCCGCCGACCTCGGGGCCCACGCCGTGCACTGCTTCAGCGGCGTGCCCCCGGCGGGCACGGACGCGGACACGGCGTGGAAGAGGCTGGCCGAGACCCTCGCCCCGGTGCTGGACGCCGCCGTCACCGCGGGCGTCCCCCTCGCGGTGGAGCCCGAACCGGGGCACCTCCTCGCCACCCTCGCCGACTTCCACACCCTGCGCCGTGCCCTCGGCGACCCCGAACACCTCGGCCTCACCCTGGACATCGGCCACTGCCAGTGCCTCGAACCGCTCCCTCCCTCCGACTGCGTGCGTGCCGCCGCCCCCTGGCTGCGCCACGTGCAGATCGAGGACATGCGCCGCGGCGTCCACGAACACCTCCCCTTCGGTGACGGCGAGATCGACTTCCCGCCCGTCCTGGAGGCCCTCGCCGCCACCGGCTACCAGGGCCTGACCGTCGTCGAACTGCCCCGCCACTCCCACGCGGGACCCCACTTCGCCGCACGCTCCCTCCCGTTCCTGCGCCGCGCCGCACCGGCGCCGCCGACGCGCACCAACCGCTCGGGCGAGCCCTCCGCCACCCACTGAAGGGAGCCACACCATGACGCAGCCGCACGCTGCCCACGTCACCCCCGACACCAAGGACACGGACGGCACCTCCGCCGGACAGGACCCCCAGGGCACCACCCCCGCCCACGTCCCGCCCGCCGACCTGCGCGCCGTCCTCTCCGCCCGGCTCGGCCCAGCCGCCCGCGCCTGGCTGGACCAGGCACTGGACGAGGCCGCCGCCCACCCCGGCACCCACGGCCCCATCTCGGTGTGGGAACTGCGCCTCGCCGAGGCCGGCCGCCGCTGCGGGCCCGCCCACGCCGACGCCGCCCGCGTCCTCGTCCTGCACGCCGCCCGCGCCGACACCGTCGCCCTGACCCGGGTCTACTCCCAGGGCACCGCCGACGAACGCCGCGCCGTCCTGCACGCCCTGCCCCACCTGGTGCCGGGACCGGACGCCCTCCCGCTCGTCGAGGACGCCCTGCGCACCAACGACACCCGGCTCGTCGCCGCCGCCCTCGGCCCGTACGCCGCCCGGCACCTCGACACGCACCAGTGGCGGCACGCCGTACTGAAGTGCCTGTTCACCGGCGTCCCCGTGGACAGCGTGGCGGACCTCGCCCGCCGGGCCCGCGGCGACGGCGAGCTCGCCCGGATGCTCGCCGACTACGCCGCCGAACGCACCGCCGCGGACCGCGCCGTCCCCGAAGACCTGCACCGCGTCCTGGCCCTGACCGAGTCCGGACGCCCCGCGCCCGGCACGGCCGACCCCCACGGCAAGGAGTCCTGATGCGCATCTTCGACCCCCACATCCACATGACCTCCCGGACCACCGACGACTACGAGGCCATGTACGCGGCAGGTGTCCGCGCCCTCGTCGAACCGTCCTTCTGGCTCGGCCAGCCCCGCACCTCACCCGCCTCCTTCCGCGACTACTTCGACGCCCTGCTCGGCTGGGAACCCTTCCGCGCCGCCCAGTACGGCATCGCCCACCACTGCACGATCGCCCTCAACCCCAAGGAGGCCAACGACCCCCGGTGCCTGCCCGTCCTCGACGAGCTGCCCCGCTATCTCGTCAAGGACCGGGTGGTGGCCGTCGGCGAGATCGGCTACGACTCGATGACCCCCGCCGAGGACACCGCCCTGGCCGCCCAGCTCCAGCTCGCGGCCGACCACGGCCTGCCCGCCCTCGTCCACACCCCGCACCGCGACAAGCTCGCCGGCCTGCGCCGCACCCTGGACGCGGTCCGGGAGTCCGCACTGCCGACGGAACGGGTCCTGGTCGACCACCTCAACGAGACCACCGTCAAGGAGGCCAAGGACAGCGGCGCCTGGCTCGGCTTCTCCGTCTATCCGGACACCAAGATGGACGAGGCCCGGATGGTCGCCCTGCTGCGCGAGTACGGTCCGGAACAGGTGCTGGTGAACTCCGCCGCCGACTGGGGCAGAAGCGACCCGCTCAAGACCCGCAAGGTCGGCGACCTGATGCTCGCCGAGGGCTTCACCGAGGACGACGTCGACCGGGTGCTGTGGCGCAACCCCGTCGCCTTCTACGGCCTCAGCGGACGGCTGGAACTCGACGTGAGCTCCGGCGGGGCCACGCACGAGGGCAACTCCGTCCTGCGCGGCGGGGAGTGAGCCATGCGCTTCAGGCACCCCGACGGCTCCACCGTCCACCTCGCCTACTGCACCAACGTGCACCCCGCCGAGACCCTGGACGGCGTCCTCGCCCAGCTCCGCGACCACTGCGAGCCGGTCCGCAAGCGCCTGGGCCGCGACCGCCTCGGCATCGGGCTCTGGCTCGCCCGCGACGCCGCCCACGCCCTGGTCACCGACCCCGCCGCCCTGCGCGGCCTGCGCACCGAACTCGACCGGCGCGGCCTGGAGGTCGTCACCCTCAACGGCTTCCCCTACGAGGGCTTCGGTGCCGAAGAGGTCAAGTACCGCGTCTACAAGCCGGACTGGGCCGACCCCGAACGCCTCGAACACACCACCTCCCTGGCCCGCCTCCTCGCCGGACTGCTGCCCGACGACGTCACGGACGGCACCATCTCCACCCTGCCGCTCGCCTGGCGCACCGCCTACGACGACACCAGGGCCGACAAGGCGCGCGCCGCCCTCGTCACCCTCGCCGAACGCCTCGACGCGCTCCAGGAACTGACCGGCCGCTCCATCCGCATCGGCCTGGAACCGGAACCCGGCTGCGTCGTCGAGACCACCCACGACGCCCTCGCCCCGCTGACCGCGATCGGCCACGACCGCATCGGCGTCTGCGTTGACACCTGCCACCTCGCCACCTCCTTCGAAGACCCGCACACCGCCCTGGACGCCCTCACCGACGCCCGCGTGCCCGTCGTCAAGTCCCAGCTGTCCGCCGCGCTGCACGCCGAACACCCCGCCGACCCCGCGGTCCGCGAAGCCCTCGCCGCCTTCGCCGAGCCGCGCTTCCTGCACCAGACCCGCACCACCACCCTCGCCGGCGGCCTGCACGGCACCGACGACCTCGACGAGGCCCTCGCGGACGGCGGCCCGCTGCCCGACACGGCGCCCTGGCGCGCCCACTTCCACGTCCCCCTGCACGCGGCCCCCGCCGCGCCGCTCACCTCCACCCTCCCGGTACTCGAGGCCGCACTGACCAGGCTCGTCGGCGGCCCGCACCCGCTCACCCGGCACCTGGAGGTCGAGACCTACACCTGGCAGGCCCTCCCGCCCGAGCTGCGGCCCCGAGCCCGCGCCCAGCTCACCGACGGCATCGCCGCCGAGCTGACCCTCGCCCGCGACCTGTTGACGGACCTCGGCCTGAAGGAACTGCCATGACCCGACCCACCCCCGCCGACGGACCGACCCCCCTTCTCGTCCTGGACGTCGTCGGTCTCACCCCCCGCCTGCTCGACCACATGCCCCACCTCAAGCAGCTCGGCCAGTCCGGCTCCCGGGCGCCGCTCGGCACCGTGCTGCCCGCCGTCACCTGCGCCGCCCAGTCCACCTTCCTGACCGGCACCATGCCCGCCGAGCACGGCATCGTCGGCAACGGCTGGTACTTCCGCGAACTCGGCGACGTCCTGCTGTGGCGCCAGCACAACGGACTCGTCTCCGGCGACAGACTCTGGGACGCCGCGCGCCGCGCCCACCCCGGCTACACCGTCGCCAACATCTGCTGGTGGTACGCCATGGGCGCCGACACCGACTACACCGTCACCCCCCGTCCCGTCTACTACGCCGACGGCCGCAAGGAACCCGACTGCTACACCAGGCCCCCGGCCCTGCACGACGAACTCACCGACAAGTTCGGCACCTTCCCTCTCTTCCACTTCTGGGGGCCCGGCGCCGACCTGGTCTCCAGCCAGTGGATCATCGACGCCACCCGGCACATCATGACCACCCGGCACCCCGACCTGACCCTCTGCTACCTCCCTCACCTCGACTACGACCTGCAACGCTTCGGCCCCGACGACCCGCGCTCCCTGAAGGCCGCCGCCGACCTCGACGCGGCGCTGGCCCCGCTGCTCGACGACGCCCGCGCCGAGGGCCGCACCGTCGTCGCGCTGTCCGAGTACGGCATCACCCCCGTCAACCGGCCCGTGGACATCAACCGCGCCCTGCGCCGCGCCGGGCTGCTGGAGGTGCACACCCAGGACGGCATGGAGTACCTCGATCCGATGGCCTCCCGCGCCTTCGCGGTCGCCGACCACCAGGTCGCCCACGTGTACGTCCGCCGCCCCGAGGACCTCGACGCCACCCGCGCCGCCCTCGACCGACTGCCCGGCATCGAGCAACTCCTCGACGACGAGGGCAAGAAGGCCCAGCACCTCGACCACCCCCGGGCCGGCGAGCTGGTCGCCCTCGCCGAGCCGGACGCCTGGTTCACGTACTACTACTGGCTCGACGACGACCGCGCGCCCGACTTCGCGCAGCTCGTCGAGATCCACCGCAAACCCGGCTACGACCCGGTCGAGCTGTTCATGGACCCGCTCGACCCCTACGTCAAGGTCAAGGCGGCCGGCGCCCTGGCCCGCAAGAAGCTCGGCATGCGCTACCGCATGGCGGTCGTGCCGCTGGACCCCTCACCTATTCGAGGCAGCCACGGCCGCCTCCCCGCGAGCGACGACGACGGTCCGCTCCTCATCTGCTCCACCCCCCGCGCTGTCGGAGACCGCGTCGCGGCCACCGACGTGAAACAACTCCTGCTCCGGCTGGCCGGACTCGGCTGACGCACCACCCGGTACGCCCGCCGAAATCCGACTACCGAGAGTGAAACACACGGCACTGACAACGGCCCGCCCGAGCCGCATCGGCGCAGGCCACGACCCAGAAGGCAGGCACCCGTGACCCCGTTCACCGACCCCTCCCGCACCGACTCCGGCACGGCCGCCGACGCCCCGGACGAGAACCTGCGCCGCGCCCTCGGCGTGAACCGGCGCCGCTTCCTCAGCACCTGCACCGCCGTGGCGGCCGGAGCCGTGGCGGCCCCCGTCTTCGGGGCCTCCCCGGTCCTCGCCCACGACGGGGGCAGAGACCACGACCACGGTCGCGGGCAGATCCTCGTCCCCGCGGACAAGCGCGGCATCATCCTCTACACCGTCCGTGACGCCACTGCCCGCGACCCCCTCGCCTCGGACCTGCCCTCCGGCTTCCGCGAGGTGTTCAAGCAACTGTCCCGCCACGGCTACCGGCAGGTGGAGTTCGCCGGATACAACCAGCACGCCAACGCACCGGGCGGCGCCGCCCTGGAATCCGTCCAGGGCGCCCGGCTGCTGCGCTCCTGGCTCGACGAGTACGGTCTGCGCGCCCAGGGCAACCACGGCTTCATCCCGTCCTCCTGGCCGCTGACCACGGCGGACAAGGACACCTTCAAGAAGCACCTGGAGATCGCCAACATCCTCGGCATGGACCACATGGGCACCGGTGGCGACCCCACCGGCAGCTCCTACCGCGCCGACTGGGACGTGGCCGCCGACAAGTGGAACGCGCTGGGCGCGATCGCGCACCGGGAGGGCATCAAGCTCTACACCCACAACCACGACAGCGCCTACGGCTTCCTCCTCGACGGCGGCCCGCTGGACGACCAGGGCCGTCCGACCCGCAGCTCGGGCATCCGGAAGCTGGAGTACTTCCTCAAGGTCACCGACCCGAAGGTCGTCTGGCTGGAGATGGACATCTTCTGGGCGCACGTCGCCCAGTACAAGTTCCGCGAGTACACCGCCCACGACGGATCCACCCGGAAGAACGTCTTCGACCCGGCCGGGCTGGTCGTCCGCAACAACCGGCGCTACCCGCTCTTCCACGCCAAGGACGGCGTGGTCAGCACCACCAACGGCATGGGCTACGACATGGTGCCCTTCGGAACCGGGGTCATCGACTACACGACGTTCTTCTCCCGGGTCGGGCAGCGCAACTACCACAACCCGATGATCGAGGACGACAACTCCCCGAGCGCGAGCGACCCCTCGCAGTCGCTCAGGGAGGCCAAGATCAGTTACGACAACCTGGCCGCCCTGCGCAAGCGGCGCCACTGACGAAACCACGGACCGGGCGGCCCTTCCCGCGTGCTGCGGGAGGGGCCGCCCGGTCCGTGCGGGGAGAGGTTTCGCCGGCTCACCCCTCTCCGAGCGGACGGGGGTTGGGCGTGACGCGCTTGTCCTTCGAGCGTCCGGGCGGATGCAGGAACAGGGCCACGAACCCGGCGAAGATCGAGATGCTTCCCGCCAGGCTGAAGGCGCCGTTGTAGCCCCAGACGCCGACGACCACGGAACCCATGCCCGCACCGAGACCGGAGACGAGCTTGGAGCTGTAGACCATCCCGTAGTTGGTCGCGTTGTTGTTCTCACCGAAGTAGTCCGCCGTCAGCGCCGCGAACATCGGGAAGATGGCACCGCCGCCGAAACCGGAGATGGCGGAGAAGATCAGGAACAACGGCAGGTTCTTGATCTCGGCCGCCCAGATGATGCCGAACTGGGCGAGGCCCAGGATCGCGCACACGTAGAGCAGGCACTGCTTGCGGCCGTAGAGGTCGGAGAGCCAGCCGATGACGCCGCGCCCGGTGCCGTTGACGATCGCCTTCAGCGACATGGCGGCGGCCACGATCCCGGCCGCGAAGCCCGCCTCCTCGCCGATGTCGACCTGGAAGGCGATACCGAAGATGTTCACGCCGGAGGTGCAGGCGAGGCAGAACCACATGAGCGCCACCCGGCCGGTCTTCCAGGCCTCCATCGGGGAGTACTGCTTGACGGCCGGCGGGTTCTTCTCCAGCGAACGCCGGGCCCGCGGGTCGTCCGGCGGGTTCAGCGGGTCGATGGCGGCCGGCCACCAGTTCTTCGGCGGGTCCCGGAAGTAGAAGCCGGCGAGCGCCACCATCCCGGCGAGGAACACCCCCGCCGAGACCAGCACCCAGCGGAAGTTGGTGCCGTCCATGTAGCCGTGGAAGATGAAGACGAAAGGCACCGAGCCGTAGGCGAACCCGCCGTTGACGAAGCCGGTCTTGCCGCCCCTGCGCTCCGGATACCACTTGCCGACCATGTTGACGCAGGTCGCGTACACCATGCCCGCGCCCATACCGCTGAACACGCCGAACCCGATGAAGGCGAGGGAGACGTGCGGCGCGAACGCCAGCGACAGGTAGCCCAGCAGCGTGCCGACCGAACCCAGCATCATCGCCCAGCGCGCGGGCAGCTTGCCGCTCTCCCGCAGCCGCCCCGCCGGGAACGCGACCGCGGCCTGGCAGAACACCCAGGCGGTCATCATCCAGTAGATGCTGCCGCTCGACCAGTGGTGGGCCTCGTGCAGCGTGTCCTCGGCGGACGCGAACGCGTACTCGGCGGAGGAGATGCCCATCATGCCGATCCAGGGCAGGATCACCATCCACTTGCGCTTGCGTCCCATGATGTCGATGTCGGACTCGCCCACGCGATAGACGCGTCCGTTCCTGTCGGTCACCTCCCGATAGGAGGCGACCCGTGTGACATCGGTGGTTGTCATGTCGTTTGCACCCCTAGCGTCGAAAGATCTGGCCAGCGCCCCCTGTCCCATGCCTTCCGTGCGCGCGCGGGTCCCGGGCCGGCCGACGCGCACCCGTCGGCCGGCCCTCGCCGTCTCACGTCATGAACCGCCCCCCAACACCCCCGCGGCACGGGCCCACCGGTACTTGGCGCCCAGGACGGCCACCGGCTTCTCGGTCGTGTACGGGTAGGCCACGACGCCGCGCTCGAAGAGGTACTGGCACGCCTCCTCCACCTCCACGTCGCCCGCGAGGGAGGCCACCACCGGCTTCTCGATGCCGCGTTCGCGGAACTCGGCCACCACGCGCGCGGTGAGTTCGGCGAACACCATGGGCGGCGTGACGATGGTGTGCCAGTAGCCGAGGACGAGCGCGTGGATGCGCGGGTCCTCCAGCCCCAGCCGGATCGTCGCCTCGTACGTCGACGGCGGCTCGCCCCCGGTGATGTCCACCGGGTTGCCCGCCGCGCCGAAGGGCGGGATGAAGGCGCGGAACGCCGTGTCCAGGTCGGGCGGTATCTCCATCAGCGACAGCCCGTTGTCCGTCACCGCGTCGGAGAGCAGCACCCCGCTGCCACCCGCGCCGGTGATGATGACCACGTTGTCGCCCCGGGGAGCGGGGAGCACCGGCAACGCGCGCGCGTACTCCAGCATCTCGTTCAGCCCCGGCGCCCGGATGACGCCGGCCTGCCGCAGGACGTCGTCGTACACGGCGTCGTCCCCGGCGAGTGCCCCGGTGTGCGAGCCGGCGGCCTTCGCGCCCGCCGCCGTACGCCCCGCCTTGAGCACCACGACCGGTTTCCTCGGCACGGTCGCCCGCGCGGCCTCGACGAAGGCCCGGCCGTCCTTGAGATCCTCCAGGTGCATCGCGATGCACTCGGTGTGCGGGTCCTCGCCGAACCAGGTCAGCAGGTCGTCCTCGTCCAGGTCCGACTTGTTGCCGAGGCCCACGATCGCGGACACGCCCGTCTTCGTCGTCCGCGCGAAGCCCAGGATGGCCATCCCGATGCCGCCGGACTGCGAGGTCAGCGCGACCCCGCCCTTGACGTCGTAGGGCGTGCAGAACGTGGCGCACAGGTCCTGCCAGGTCGAGTAGTAACCGTAGATGTTCGGGCCCAGCAGCCGGATGCCGTGCCGTTCGGCGACCGCCACGATCTCGTCCTGGAGGGCCTGTTCCCCGGTCTCGGCGAAGCCGGAGGGGATGAGTACGGCGTTGGGGATCCGTTTGCGCCCCACCTCCTCCAGGGCCGCCGCCACGAACCGCGCGGGGATCGCGAAGACCGCCACATCCACCTCACCGGGAACGTCGGTGACACTCTTGTACGCCTTGCGGCCCAAGATGTCATCGGCCTTGGGGTTCACCGGGTGGATCTCGCCCGCGAAGCCGCCGTCGACGAGGTTGCGCATCACCGAGTTGCCGATCTTCCCCGGCTCGCCCGACGCGCCGATCACCGCCACCGAGGCGGGCTGCATCAGGCGGCGCATCGAGGTGAGGATCTCCTCGCGCGTGTACCTGCGCCGCTCCTTCGGCGTGTCGGTCGCCAGGATCACCCGGATGTCCGCGGCGAGCGCGCCCTCGGGCGTGGCGATCACCGGGTTCAGGTCCACCTCGGCGATCTCCGGGAAGTCGGCGACCAGTTCGGAGACCCGGCGGATCTGCTCCGCCAGCGCCCAGCGGTCCACCCCGGCCTGCCCGCGCACCCCGCGCAGCACCTCGGCCGCCCGGATCGAGTCCAGCATGGACAGGGCCTCGTCCGCGTCCACGGGCGCGAGCCGGAAGGTGACGTCCTTCAGGACCTCGACCAGCACCCCGCCGAGCCCGAAGGCCACCACCTTGCCGAAGGTCGGGTCGGTGACCGCCCCGACGATGACCTCCTGCCCCCGCGGCAGCAGTTCCTGGACCTGCACGCCCTCGATCCGCGCGGAGGCGTCGTAGGCGCGGGCGTTGTCGATGATCCGGCAGAACGCCGCGCGCACGTCCGCCGCGCCCTCCACGCCCACGACCACGCCACCGGCGTCGGTCTTGTGCAGGATGTCCGGCGAGACGATCTTCATCACCACCGGCCCGCCGAACCGCGCGGCACACGCCACCGCCTCGTCGACGTCCCGCGCCAGCTCCTCACCCGGTACGGCGATCCCGTAGGCGTCGGCGATCACCTTGCCCTCGGGCGCGGTGAGCGCGGTGCGCCCCTCGGCCCGTACGGCCTCCAGGAGCCCGCGCACCCGCGTCCGGCGGTCCTCGGCCATCACGTCAGATCACTCCGTTCGACTTGAGCAGCCGCAGTTCCTCGTCGCCGAGGCCCAGCTCACCGACGTAGACCTCTTCGTTGTGCTCGCCGAGCAGCGGTGAACTGGTCACCTTCACCGGGGAGTCCGAGAGCTTCAGCGGGCTGCCCACGGTCACGAACTCGCCCCGCTCGGGATGGGGCACCGTGACGACCATCTCGTTGGCGACCAGGGAGTCGTCCTCGATGATCTCCTTGGTGGACAGGATCGGTCCGCACGGGATGTTGTGGGCGTTCAGCCGCTCCAGCACCTCCCACTTGGGCAGGGTGGACGACCACTCCTCGATCAGCTGGAACATCTTGTTCAGCTTCGGCAACCGGGCCTGCGGGGTGGCCCACTCGGGGTCGTCGGCCAGCTCGGGCCGGCCGATCAGCTCGCTGAGCGGCCGCCAGCCGACGGGCTGCACGATGACGTACACGTAGTCGTTGGGCCCGCCCGGCGCGCACTTGACCGCCCAGCCCGGCTGCCCGCCGCCGGACGCGTTTCCGGACCGGGGAACCTCGTCGCCGAAGTCCTCGTTGGGATATTCGGCGAGTGGACCATGGCTCAGGCGCTGCTGGTCGCGCAGCTTCACCCGGCAGAGGTTGAGCACCGCGTGCTGCATGGCCACGTTCACCCGCTGACCGCGTCCGGTGTGCTCCCGCTGGTAGAGGGCGGCGAGGATGCCCGCCACGACGTGGACGCCCGTGCCCGAGTCCCCGATCTGGGCCCCCGTCGCCAGCGGCGGCCCGTCCTCGAAACCGGTGGTGGACATCGATCCGCCCATGGCCTGCGCGACGACCTCGTACGCCTTGAAGGCGGTGTACGGGCCCTCGCCGAACCCCTTGATGGAGGCGTAGACGATCCGTGGATTGATCTCCTTGACGCGGTCCCAGGTGAAGCCCATCCGGTCCACCGCGCCCGGCCCGAAGTTCTCGACCATGACGTCCGAGCGGCGGATCAGCTCGGTGAGGATCTCCTTGCCGCGCTCGGTCTTGGTGTTGAGGGTGATGCTCCGCTTGTTGCAGTTGAGCATCGTGAAGTAGAGGGAGTCGACGTCCGGCAGGTCGCGCAGCTGCCCGCGCGTGATGTCGCCGCTCGGCGCCTCCAGCTTCACGACGTCGGCGCCGAGCCACGCGAGCAGCTGCGTCGCCGAGGGCCCGGACTGCACGTGCGTCATGTCCAGGACGCGGATGCCCTCAAGGGCCTTCGCTGACGTTCCCGTCGTGCCGGTCATGGGGGTCACCTCACTTGTACATCGTCTGGTTCATGGTTCCGGGGGCGTACGCGTCCGGGTCCACCCAGACGTTGATCAGGGACGGCTTGCCGGACTCGCGGGCCCGGCGCAGCGCGGGGCCGATGTCGGCGGGGTCGCGGACCTCCTCGCCGTGGCCGCCCAGCATCCGGGCGAACTGGTCGTAGGGCACGTCGCCGAGCGTGTTGCCGACCCGCTCGCGCTCCTTGCCGTACTTGGCGGCCTGGCCGTAGCGGATCTGGTTCATCGAGGAGTTGTTGCCGACGATGCCGACGAAGGGGAGGTCGTAGCGGACCAGGGTCTCGAAGTCCCAGCCGGTGAGGGAGAAGGCGCCGTCGCCGAAGAGGGCGACGACCTCCTTGTCGGGCCGCGCCTGTTTGGCGGCCAGTACGAAGGGCACCCCGACGCCGAGCGTGCCGAGCGGCCCCGGGTCCATCCAGTGCCCGGGTGACTTGGGCTGCACGACCTGCCCGGAGAAGGTGACGATGTCGCCGCCGTCGCCGATGTAGATCGAGTCCTCGGTGAGGAAGTCGTTGATCTCGCTGACCAGCCGGTAGGGGTGGATGGGGGAGGCGTCCGACCGGAGTTGGGGCAGCCGCTTGTCCAGCGCCGTCTGCTCGGCCGCGCGCAGCTCGTCCAGCCACTCCTTGCGCTTGGACGCGCCGCCGTTGAGCCGCCCGGACGCGGCCTCGGTCACCGATTTCAGCACCAGCCCCGCGTCGCCGACGATGCCGAGGTCGATGTCGCGGTTCTTGCCGACCGTGCGGTAGTCGAGGTCGATCTGGACGACGGTGGCGTCCGGGGAGAGCCGCTTGCCGTAGCCCATCCGGAAGTCGAAGGGCGTGCCGACGATGACGATCACGTCGGCGTTGGAGAAGGCGTAGCGGCGGGAGAGCTGGAAGTGGTGCGGATCGCCCGGGGGCAGCGTGCCGCGGCCGGCACCGTTCATGTACGCCGGGACGTTCAGCGTGCGGACCAGCTCGACGGCGGCCTCGGTCGCGCGGGTCGTCCACACCTGGCTGCCCAGCAGGACGGCCGGCTTCTCGGCGTGCACCAGCAGGTCGGCGAGCTTCTCGACGGCCTCGGGGTCCCCGGCCGACCGGGTGGAGGCGCGGTAGGCCCCGGCCTGCGGCACCCGCGCCTTCTCCGCCGGCACCTTGGCGTCCAGCACGTCGCGCGGGATCTCCAGAAAGGACGGCCCCGGCGCGCCGTGGTAGCACTCGCGGAAGGCCATCGACACCATGTCGGCGGCGCGCGCGGTGTCCGGCACGGTGGCCGCGAACTTGGTGATCGGCGTCATCATGTCGACGTGCGGCAGGTCCTGGAGGGACCCCATCTTGTGCTGGGTGTGCGCGCCCTGACCGCCGATCAGCAGCATGGGCGACTCGGCGCGGAAGGCGTTGGCGACCCCGGTGACGGCGTCGGTGGTGCCCGGACCCGCGGTGACCACCGCGCAGCCCGGCTTGCCGGTGATACGGGCGTAGCCGTCGGCGGCGTGCGCGGCGACCTGCTCGTGGCGTACGTCGACGACCTCGATGCCCTCGTCGACGCAGCCGTCGTAGATGTCGATGATGTGGCCGCCGCACAGCGTGTAGATGCGGTCGACCCCCTCGGCCTTGAGTGCCTTGGCAACGAGGTGGCCGCCGGAGATGACGTCCTGGTTGTCGTCGGGCATGGCGAAGTCCTGTCCCTTCACGAGGGGTTGGGGCGCTCTCGCAGTACATTGCATACAGTCGACGAATACTGTATGAAGCTTGTTATCCCGCATCCGGTGGGTGGTGTCCAGGGGGCGTGCGGCACTTTCAGTCAGGAGCCGAAATGGACCTGTACGAACACCAGGCAAGGGAACTCTTCAAGGAACACGGGATCGTGGTGCCGAGGGCCGAGGTCACCGACTCGCCCGAACGGGCCCGGGAGATCGCCCGCGAACTCGGCGGACGCGCCGTCGTCAAGGCACAGGTGAAGACCGGCGGGCGCGGCAAGGCGGGCGGAGTGCGCCTCGCCGCCGACCCCGCCGAGGCCGAGGAAGCGGCACGGCACATCCTCGGCATGGACATCAAGGGCCACCGGGTCGGCACCGTCATGGTCGCCGAACCCTGCGCGATCGAGCGGGAGTTCTACGTCTCCTACGTGCTCGACCGGGCCCGTGGGGGCTTCCTCGCCATCGCCTCCGCGGAGGGCGGCATGGAGATCGAGGAGGTCGCCGCCCGGCGGCCCGAGGCCGTGGCACGCATCCCCGTCGACCCCGCCACCGGCGTCCACACCGCCACCGCGGTGCGCATCGCCGACGCCGCGGGCCTGCCGCCGCAGACCGTCGACGCCCTGGTGCGGCTGTGGAAGGTCCTGGTCCGCGAGGACGCCCTCCTGGTCGAGGTCAACCCGCTGGTCAGGACCGCGGAGGGCCGGATCGTCGCCCTCGACGGCAAGGTCACGCTCGACGACAACGCCCTGTTCCGGCAGTCCCGTTGGGGAGAGGAGCGGCCGGCCTCCGAGGACTCCCTGGAGGCACGGGCCGCTGCCAAGGGCCTCAACTACGTCAAGCTCGACGGCGAGGTCGGCGTCATCGGCAACGGGGCCGGACTGGTCATGTCGACGCTCGACGTGGTCGCCGGCTGCGGCGCCCGCCCCGCCAACTTCCTCGACATCGGCGGCGGCGCCTCCGCGCGGGTCATGGCCGACGGGCTGTCGGTCATCCTCTCCGACCCGGGCGTGAAGTCCGTCCTGGTCAACGTCTTCGGCGGCATCACCGCCTGCGACGCGGTCGCCGACGGCATCGTCCGGGCCCTGGACGAGGTCCGGCTCACCAAGCCGCTCGTCGTACGCCTCGACGGCAACAACGCCGCCCGGGGCCGGGCCCTGCTCGACGCACGCGCGCATCCCCTGGTCGAACAGGCCACCACCATGGACGGCGCCGCCCGCCGTGCCGCCCGACTCGCCACCGCGGCGTCCACCGCCGGATAAGGAGACAGGACGACATGGCGATCTACCTCACCAAGGAGAGCAAGGTCCTCGTCCAGGGCATGACCGGAGCCGAGGGCATGAAGCACACCCGCCGCATGCTGGCCGCGGGCACCGACGTCGTCGGCGGCGTCAACCCGCGCAAGGCGGGCCGCAGCGTCGACTTCGACGACCGTGCCGTACCCGTCTTCGGGTCCGTCCGCGAGGGCATCGAGAGCACGGGCGCCGACGTCTCCGTGGTCTTCGTACCGCCGGCCTTCGCCAAGGCAGCGGTCGTGGAGGCCGCCGACGCCGGCATCGGGCTCGCGGTCGTCATCACCGAGGGCATCCCGGTCCACGACGCCGTCGCCTTCACCGCCCACGCCCGGTCCAGGGGCACCCGCGTCATCGGCCCCAACTGCCCCGGCCTGATCACCCCCGGCCAGTCCAACGCCGGCATCATCCCACCCGACATCACCAAGTCCGGCCGCATCGGCCTGGTCTCCAAGTCCGGCACCCTCACCTATCAACTCATGTACGAACTGCGCGACATCGGCTTCACCACCTGCGTCGGCATCGGCGGCGACCCGGTCGTCGGCACCAGTCACATCGACTGCCTCACCGCCTTCGAAAACGATCCCGACACCGAACTGATCATCCTCATCGGCGAGATCGGCGGCGACGCGGAGGAACGCGCGGCGGCCCACATCCGCGAGCACGTCACCAAGCCCGTCGTCGGCTACATCGCCGGATTCACCGCGCCCGAGGGCAGGACCATGGGCCACGCCGGCGCCATCGTGTCCGGCTCCTCGGGCACGGCGCGCGCGAAGCAGGAGGCCCTGGAGGCAGTCGGCGTACGGGTCGGGAGCACCCCGACGGAGACCGCCCGGCACGTACTCGAGGCACTCGCGGACACCGCAACCGACGCAGCCGCACCCGACGCAGCCGCAGCCGATGGGACGGCAGCCGACGGTGCGGCCCGCGAAGGAGCCCGCGCATGACGGCCGACGCGCGGGACGCCGGACCCCTGACCCTGAAGTCGGGCACCTCCTGGGCCGACGCCTGGCAGCGCTGCCGCACCGCGGCGCCCGAGGTGTTCCGCGACGACCGCGTCCTCAACCTCTGGGCCGCCGCATGGCGGGCGGACGGCCGGGTCCTGCCGGCCACCAGCCCGGTCGACGGCACCCCGATCACGGGACCGCCCAGGATCGACGCCGTCACCGCCCAGCACGCCGTACGCGCCTCGCTCGACCAGCACCGGGCCTGGCGCCACGTCCCCCTGCCCGAGCGCCGCGCCCGGGTCGCGGCCACCCTCGACGCCCTCGCCCAGCACCGCGACCTGCTGGCGCTGCTGCTGGTGTGGGAGATCGGCAAGCCCTGGCGGTCGGCGCGGGCCGACGTCGACCGCGCCGTCGACGGCGTGCGCTGGTACGTCGACGGCATCGACGGCATGCTCGACGGGCGCGCCCCGCTGGACGGCCCGGTCTCCAACATCGCGAGCTGGAACTACCCGATGAGCGTGCTCGTTCACGCCTTGCTGGTCCAAGCACTGGCGGGCAACGCGGTCATCGCCAAGACCCCGACCGACGGCGGCGTCGCCTGCCTGACCCTGGCCTGCGCGCTCGCCGCCCGTGAGGGACTGCCCGTGACCCTCGTCAGCGGCAGCGGCGGCGAGCTGTCCCAGGCGCTGGTGCGCGCGCCCGAGATCGGCTGCGTCTCCTTCGTCGGCGGCCGGGACGCGGGCGCCGCCGTCGCCACCGCCGTCGCCGACCTCGGCAAGCGGCACATCCTCGAACAGGAGGGACTCAACACCTGGGGCATCTGGAACTTCACCGACTGGGACGCGCTCACACGGGTCATCCCGAAGCTCTTCGACTACGGCAAGCAACGCTGCACCGCCTACCCGCGGTTCGTCGTCCAGCGGCAGCTGTTCGACGCGTTCCTCGCGGCGTACCTCCCGGCCGTCCGCACCCTGCGCGTCGGCCACCCGCTCGCCGTCGCCGCACCGGACGACCCGTACCCGGCGCTGGACTTCGGCCCGGTGATCAACGCGGCCAAGGCCAAGGAGCTCCACGACCAGGTCGCCGAGGCCGTCGACCGCGGCGCCGTCCCGCTGCACCGCGGGAGCGCGGCCGACTCCCGCTTCCTGCCCGGCCAGGACACCTCGGCCTACGTCCAGCCGGTCACGCTGCTCAACCCGCCCCGGTCCTCGCCGCTGCACCACGCGGAACCCTTCGGCCCGGTCGACACCATCGTCCTGGTCGACACCGAGGCCGAGCTGCTCGCCGCGATGAACGCCTCCAACGGCGCGCTGGTCGCCACCCTGTCCACCGACGACCGGACGACGTACGACCGGCTCGCGCCGCAGATCCGCGCGTTCAAGGTCGGCCACGGCGTCCCGCGCTCCCGCGGGGACCGCGACGAGCTGTTCGGCGGGCACGGGGCGTCCTGGCGCGGTGCCTTCGTGGGCGGTGAGCTGCTGGTGCGCGCCGTGACGCGCGGCCCGGCGGGGGAGCGGCTGCCGGGGAACTTCCCGGACCACCACCTCATGCCGTAGGCGGGGCGAGAGGGCGAACCGGCCCGGTGGGCGTCCCGGGCCGGTCAGCCGATGCCCTGCCGGTCCGGCCGCAGGGCGAAGGCCCGGTCCGCCGGGGTCGGCGCGGTGCGCTCCACGGCCTGCCGCAGCAGCTCGCGGTGGCGCAGCAGCGGTGCGCGCCGCTCCGGCGGCGCGAGCCGCAGCAGGTCGTCGAGGCCCGCCAGCAGGCGCCGCGTGACCTGCGGCGACCCGGCCGCGCAGGCACGCACCTCGGCGAACCCGAGGTCGACCAGCTCCGCCCAGCCGGGCACGGGCTGCACCAGCCGGACCACACCGCGCCGGTCCCGGTGCAGCGCGGCGTCCAGCGGCCGCCGGGCAAGCGAGGCCAGGATCTGCACGACCCGGTCCAGCGCCTGCACGGCGGTCGTCGGATCGTTCACCGCGGGGGACAGGGCGCGCAGTCCGATGTCCGACAGCTGGCGCAGCCCGAACCCCAGGTCCTGGTGGAAGGTGCGCTCCACCCCCACGGACAGGGCGTACCGCAGCGCCCGGCGTGGCGGAGCCGCACCGCCGTGCACCGCCAGGACCGGGGTGCCCGGCACCAGGAAGTCACCGATCCGCGGCACCAGCCGCAGCACCACCCCGTGTCCCCGGGCCCCCCGCACCAGCCGGGCGACGTGCACGTCCCGCAGCACACCGCCCTGCCCGTCGTGGGCGATCCACGCCGTCACGGGCCCGAGCCCGGACGGCCCGCCTCCGTCCGCGGGTACGGGCATCAGCGCCGCCACCCGGAAGGACTCGGCGGCGATGCGGGCGATCACATGGCTGACCCGCATCAGCCGCAGGGTCGCGTTCACGTACATCACGAAGAGCAGCAGGCTCAGCGCGACCATGAGCAGCGTGAGCACCGACTGCACCAGCGGGACGGACGTGGCGGTGCGGGGGTCGGCCCCGCTGTCGTAGCTGGTCAGGACCAGCAGCGTCAGCACGAAGGTGGCGAGGAAGACGGCGAAGGTCGCCTTGGTGATCCGGCTGCGGACGAAGAGCCGCACGACCCGCGGGGTGAACTGCCCGCTCGCCATCTGCACCGCGACCAGCGAGATGCTGAACACCACACCGATGAAGGTCATCATCGCCGAGCCGACCGCCGAGACCACCGTCCTCGCGTCGTCCGCGAAGCGCAGCAGATCGTCGAGCGTGTCGTAGTCGCCGTCCTCCTGCAACGATCGCACCAGCGCCGCGTCGAGCTCCTGGGCCACCAGCCACACCATGAAGACCCCCACCATGGCCGCGGTGGGCGCGAACCAGAACGTGTCCCGCAGATGCTCCCTGAGCGGTGACAACGCCCGCGGCCGACGACGCCGGGGCGCCCCCTGCGTAACCATCCAGTCACTCATGGTGCGACCCTAGGCGGAGCGGAGCCGCCGTCCCCGGACCGCCGCTCAGGGGAAGGAAACGCAGGTGAAGGGCACCGCGAAACCTTGGTATGGTTGTCCATGTCGCCGCGGGGGTCACCCCCGCACCGCGACAGACACCTGGTCCGGGTGGCGGAATGGCAGACGCGCTAGCTTGAGGTGCTAGTGCCCTTTATCGGGCGTGGGGGTTCAAGTCCCCCCTCGGACACAAGATCAGGCAGACGAGACGCCGACCGGGATTTCCCGGTCGGCGTTTCTCGTTCCGCGGGCCGTCGAAATTTGCGGTGCGCCGCCGGTCCCGCCCTTCCTACACTCGCCGTGACACCGAGACCGAGTGAGGGGAGCAGGGCCGTGCGCATCCGCACCGCACCCGTCGTCCCCCCGTCCCGGCGCGAGGTGATCCTGGTGTCCTCGGCCGTCCGGTGTCCGCTGCGCGGCCGACACCGGATGCCCGCCACGCACCTCTGACCGCCGACGTCCCTCGCCAGGAGCGTCCGGCACGTGCGCCGCGGGAGATCGCGCTGCCCTTTTCCGGTCCTCCGAAAGGCTTCGGGCCATGCGCACCAACCCGCTCACCACCGTCCGCAACCTGGGCATCCTCGCCCACGTCGACGCCGGCAAGACCACCGTCACCGAGCGGATCCTCTACACCACCGGAACCACCCACAAGCGCGGCGAGGTGCACGACGGCACCACCGTCACCGACTTCGACCCGCAGGAACGCGATCGCGGCATCACCATCTTCGCCGCGGCCGTCAGCTGCACCTGGGCGGGCCACCGGATCAACCTCATCGACACCCCGGGCCACGTCGACTTCGCCGACGAGGTCGAACGCTCCCTGCGCGTGCTGGACGGCGCGGTCGCCGTGTTCGACGCGGTCGCGGGGGTGGAACCGCAGAGCGAGTCCGTGTGGCGGCAGGCCGACCGGCACGGCGTGCCCAGGCTCGCGTTCGTCAACAAGATGGACCGGGCGGGCGCCGACCTCGACGCCGCCGTCACCTCCATCCGTGAGCGGCTGCACCCCCTTCCCCTGGTCGTGCAGCTGCCCATCGGTACGGAGGACGGCTTCACCGGCGTCGTCGACCTGCCGCGCATGCGCGCCCTCGTATGGGCCGACGGCGCGGACACGGCCGAGGAGGGGCCGGTGCCCGAAGCCCTGCGCGAGGAGGCGGTACGCAGGCGGCGGCTGCTGGAGGAAGCGGTCGCCGAACGCCACCCGGCCGCGCTGGAGGAGTTCTGCGACCGGGAGACGCTCACCGAGGCCACCCTCACCGCCGCCCTGCGCGAGCTGACGCGCACCGGCGACGGCGTGGTCGTGCTGTGCGGCTCGGCCTACCGCAACCGGGGCGTCGAACCCCTGCTGGACGCCGTGGTGTCCTACCTGCCCTCACCCCTGGACGTGCCCCCGGTGCACGGCACCCACGACGGCGCGGAGCGCGAACGGCCCGCCGACCCGGCGGCGCCGATGGCGGCACTGGCGTTCAAGGTGCACGCCACCCCGACGGGACGGCTGACCTACCTGAGGGTGTACTCGGGCACGATCGAGAAGGGAGACACCGTGTGGGACGCGGGCACCCGCCGCGGCGAGCGCGTCGGCCGCATCCTGCGGGTCCGGGCCGACCGGCACGACCCGCTGGAGCGCGCGGTCGCCGGGGACATCGTCGCCGTGGTCGGACTGAAGTCGGCCCGCGCCGGTTCGACCCTGTGTGCGCCGGGCGCCCCCCTGCTCCTGGAACCCCCGGGCGTGGCCGAACCGGTCGTGCACGTGGCGGTGGAGGCCAGGCGCTCCACCGACACCGACCGGCTGGCCGCGGCACTCGCCCGGCTCACCGAGGAGGACCCCTCGCTGGCCGTGCGGACCGACCCGGAGACGGGACAGACCGTGCTGTCGGGCATGGGCGAACTGCACCTCGAGGTCGCCGCGGAGCGCGTCCGGCGCGAGCACGGCCTGGAGGTCACGGTGGGCCGTCCCGGGGTGGCGTACCACGAGACGGTCGGCGAGGGCGTCACCGGCTTCGTCCACCGGCACGTCAAACAGGACGGCGGTGCCGGGCAGTTCGCGCACGTCGTGCTCGACGTGGAGCCCTGTGAGGGGGACGCGGACGGTGCGGGCGGCGGTTTCGTGTTCCGGTCGACGGTCGTCGGCGGACGCGTGCCGCAGGAGTACGTCCGGGCCGTGGAGGCGGGCTGCCGGGACGCCCTCGCCGAGGGTCCGCTCGGCGGGCACCCGGTGACCGGCCTCCGGGTCACGCTCACCGACGGCCAGACCCATGTGAAGGACTCCTCGGAGACGGCCTTCCGCGCCGCGGGCCGGTTCGGCCTCCGCGACGCCCTGCGCACCGCCGGGATGGTCCTGCTCGAACCGGTCGTGGAGGTCACGGTCACCGTGCCCGAGGACGGGCTCGGCGGCGTGCTCGGTGACCTCGCCGCGCGCCGCGGCCGGGTCACCGGCTCCGACCGGCGGGGCGGCGCGGCGGTGGTCACGGCCACGGTCCCGCTGGCCGAGCTGTTCGGCTACGCGACCCGGCTGCGCAGCCGCACCCAGGGCCGCGGCACCTTCACCGCCCGGCCCACCGGCTACGCGCCGGCGCCACCGGCGACGGCCGTCACGACCACGCGGTAGGGGTGCCGGTCGCCCCCGGTCCCACCCGGAGTGCGGTCGCCGAACCGAGGGCTGACGGCGTCGACAGGCGTGGCACCCGGAGGTTGGTCGACCCCGACCGGGCACCGCCTCCGCGGCCGTCGCCGACGGCCGCGCCCCGGGCCAGGTCCCTGGCCGCCCCGGACACCCCCACTCGGGGGTGCCCGGGGCGACTCGGCTCAGGGGTACTGCACCACCTTCGACGGCACGGTGTCCGTCCCCGATGTGGGGGAGCCCGTGTCGTTGATGACGCACTCGTACTGCCCGTTGCCGCCGAGCGACACGGCGAGCAGCCCGTGGAAGCGCACACCGGAATGGTTCGGAGCGGCGAATCCGTGGTGCTGGACGATGGACGGGTTCACGTTGTAGTAGCAGTAGCAGTAGCAGTAGCTGCCCAGGTCCCGGCCCTCGTGGTCGGTGACGTCGTCCCCGACCTTGCAGGCGGCGTAGCCCTTGACCGAGCCGTTCTGGATCGCGGCCTGGTCGGGGGGCGTCGTAGGCCTTCTCGTTCTGGAAGAAGACCGTGCGGCCGCGCTCGCCGTTCCACTGCACGTCGTACTTGTTGAAGTGCTCCACGAACGGGCCCGTTGGCATCGCGCCGTTCTCCCTGTCGCTCCCGCCTGACCCCTCCCGGTCGGTTCGGCCCGGTCCACGCACCTGCCGCTGCCCTCGCCGCGCGCATGCCCTCACCCCCTGCCCCGCTGCCCGGCGAGCCTCCCCCCGAGGGCCGCCCGCCACGCCGGGACCGGCGCGGGGGAGTCGACCGGTGGACGCCGGCCGCCGCGGGCGAAGAACGCCGCCAGGGGCAGGATCGCGGCGCCCACCGTCACCGCGTCGGGACCGAGGCGGCCCAGGGCGATGCCCACCCGCCCGGCGGGGTGGCGCAGGGCGTGGGCCAGCGTGTGGGTGCGCACCGACTCCAGGAACGCGGGGCCGAGTTGGAGCCCGGCCCAGCCGCCCACCAGGATCCGCTCGGGTTGGAAGAGGTTGACCAGGTCGGCCAGCCCCGCGCCCAGGTACTCCGCGGTCTCCGCGAGCACCCGCGCCGCCACCGGGTCGGCGGCGCCCCCGTCGCCGGGTCCGGCCGCGGCCAGCAGGGCGGTCAGCGCGGCCTCCTCGTCGGCGCCGGGCGGCGGCTCACCGCCCGCCTCCCGCCACCGCGCGAGCAGCGCCTCCGCACCGGCGTACGCCTCCAGGCACCCCCGCGCCCCGCACCGGCACCGGCGCCCCCGCACCCGTACCGTCAGATGCCCCCACTCCAGCGCGCGCCCCCGCTCCACCTCGTCGGTGACGACGCACGCGCCGACGCCGGAGCCGAAGAGCACGACCAGGACGTCGCGCGCGCCGCGCCCGCCGCCGAACCACATCTCGGCCTGCCCCAGCGTCTTGGCGCCGTTCTCGACGAACAGCGGTACGTGCGGCGGCAGTCGGCCCGAGCCGCGCAGCAGCCCCTCCAGCGGCACCGCGTCCCAGCCGACGGTCTGGCCGTGCACGAGGGTGCCGTCGGCCGTGCGCTCGACGATGCCGGGGACACCGATGCCCACGCCCAGCAGCTCTCCGGGGCCCGGCGCGGGGCCCTGGGTGGCTCCCTGCGGGGCGAGCACCTCCGCGACGCCGTCCAGGATGTGCCCGGCGACGACGCCGGCGTCGTACGAGCGCGCTCCGTGGCCCGGCAACACCCGCTCCGTTCGGGCCAGTTCGGACATCGACAGGTCGAACAGCTCCACGCGTACCCGGGTCTCGCCGACGTCGACCCCGACGAGGCGCCCCCGGCCCGCCGCGAAGCGGACGAGGGTGCGCGGCCGGCCGCCGTCCGTAGCGAGGGTGCCCGCCTCCTCCACCAGTCCGTCGGCCATCAGCTCGGCGACCACATTGCTGACGGAACCCGAACTCAGGCCCGCCGCCGAACCCAGCGCGAGCCGGCTCATCGGCCCGTCGAAATACAACCGTTGCAGAACGCTGCTGCGGCTCTCCCGCCGCAGGTCACGGACCGTACGCCCGCCGTGCCCGCCCATCCGGCCCCTTCCCTCCGTGGCCGCGCGCGAGCGCCGACCGTGCGCGAGACCTTGACGAGTCTTTCTCTCGGGGTTTAACTCACGTCCTAAATTAAGCCATGAGGGGCTTCGGAAGGGAAACAGCCGAAGCCGCCGTCGGGACTTCCCGACCGACTCCCGGAAGGAACCCAGGAGCCATGCGCAGCATCCGAGCCGCGGCCGTAGGCGCCGTCACCCTGTCTCTCGCACTCGCCGCCACGGCCTGCGGAGGGGGCTCCTCCTCGGGCGGCGGATCCAACGACTCGCCGAAGGAACTCACCTACTGGGCGTCCAACCAGGGTGCCGGCGTCGAGGTCGACAAGAAGGTCCTCCAGCCCGAACTCGACAAGTTCGAGAAGGAGACCGGCATCAAGGTCAAGCTGGAGGTCGTGCCCTGGTCCGACCTGCTGAACCGCATCCTCACCGCCACCACCTCGGGACAGGGCCCCGACGTCCTGAACATCGGCAACACCTGGAGCGCCTCCCTCCAGGCCACCGGCGCCCTGCTGCCCTGGGACGCGAAGAACTTCGAGAAGATCGGCGGCAGGGACCGCTTCGTCGACTCCGCGCTCGGCTCCACCGGCGTGCAGGGCCAGGACCCCGCCGCGGTCCCGCTGTACTCGATGGCGTACGCGCTCTACTACAACAAGCGGATGTTCGCCGACGCCGGCATCACCAAGCCCCCGGCCACCTGGGACGAGCTCGTGGCGACCGGCAAGAAGATCTCCAAGGGCGGCAAGTGGGGCCTGGGCGCCGAGGGGGCCAACCTGTCGAACAACATCCACCAGGTCTTCGTCCTCGGCAAGCAGCACGGCGCCGACTTCTTCACCGCCGACGGCAAGCCCGACTTCACCTCCGACGGCGCCGTCGCCGCCGTCAAGCAGTACGTCGACCTGATGGCCGCGGACAAGGTCGTCGCGCCCGGCAACGCCGAGTACGCGCAGAACCAGTCGCTCAGCGACTTCGCCAAGGGCAGGACCGCGATGGTGCTGTGGCAGACGGCCTCCGCGACCTTCAAGACCATGGGCATGAAGGACGACGAGTGGGGCGTCGCCCCCGCCCCCGTCCCGTCCGGCACCCCCGGCGCCGACCGGGCCACCAACTCGATGGTCGCCGGGATCAACATGGCCGTCTTCAAGAACAGCGACAACCTCGACGGCGCCACCCGGTTCGTGAAGTTCATGACCAGTGACGCCGAGCAGAAGCTCCTCAACAAGGCCTACGGCTCCATCCCGCCCGTCAAGGCCGCCCAGTCCGACCCGGCGTTCAACACCCAGGCCACCGCCGTCCTGCGCGAGACCCTCGCCACCAGCGCCGCCGCGCTGCCCCAGGTGTCCGACGAGTCGCAGTTCGAGACGGCGGTCGGCACCGCCGTGAAGGAACTGTTCGCCGACGCCGCGGCCGGCCGCGAGGTGACCACCGAGTCCGTCAAGGAGAAGCTCGCCAAGGCACAGCAGCAGATGCCCAACAAGTGAGCGCCCCCACCTTCGACTTCGAACCGGCCCCACCGACTCCGACACGGACACGGACCCAGCGATGACCACCACGACCGCCTCGGCGCAGCCGGGTGAGCGGACGGTCGGCAAGAGCTCCCCCGGGACGGCGCGCGGACCCCGCCGCCGCCCCGGGCGGATCCGCCGCCTCGGCCTGCCCTACCTGCTGCTCCTGCCGGCCCTGCTCCTCGAACTCCTCGTCCACCTGGTGCCGATGGTCATCGGCGTCGTGATGAGCTTCAAGGAACTCACCCAGTTCTACATCCGCGACTGGACCACCGCCCCGTGGACCGGCCTCGACAACTTCACCATGTCGGTGGACTTCGACGCCCCCGTCGGCGAGGCACTGCTCCACTCCTTCCTCGTCACCTGCGCCTTCACGGTCCTCTCCGTCGGCCTGTGCTGGCTGATCGGCACCGCCGCCGCGATCTGCATGCAGGACACCTTCCGCGGCCGGGGCCTGCTCCGCGCGATCTTCCTCGTGCCGTACGCCCTGCCGGTCTACGCCGCCGTCATCACCTGGGCGTTCATGTTCCAGCACGACAACGGCCTGGTGAACCACGTCCTGCACGACCAGCTCGGCCTCACCGACAAACCCTCCTTCTGGCTGATCGGCGACAACAGCTTCGTCGCGCTGCTCGTGGTGTCGGTGTGGAAGGGCTGGCCGTTCGCCTTCCTGATCGTGATGGCCGGACTCCAGAACATCCCCAGGGAGCTGTACGAGGCCGCCGCCCTGGACGGCGCCGGCGTGTGGCAGCAGATCCGCCGCATCACCCTGCCGTCGCTGCGCCCCGTCAACCAGGTCCTCGTCCTGGTGCTGTTCCTGTGGACGTTCAACGACTTCAACACACCGTTCGTCCTGTTCGGCAAGGCGGCGCCGGAGGCCGCCGACCTGATCTCCCTCCACATCTACCAGTCCTCGTTCGTCACCTGGAACTTCGGCACCGGCTCCGCGATGTCGGTCCTGCTGCTGCTCTTCCTGCTGCTGGTGACGGGCGTGTACCTGTTCCTGACCTCCCGGGCCACCAGGGCCCCACGGACGCCGCGGAAGCACGAGGAAAGGCGGACGGCCGATGCCTAGGTCCCCGATGGCGGCGCCGCGCTCCTTCACCTGGACCCGCCGCGTCTTCCTCACCCTGCTCACCGGCTTCGTCCTGCTGCCGGTGTACGTCATGGTCTCCAGCTCGCTCAAACCGCTCGAGGACGTCGCCGGCCAGTTCCACTGGCTGCCCGGCAACCTGACCGTCCGCCCCTACATCGACATCTGGTCGACGGTCCCGCTGGCGAAGTACTTCGTGAACTCGCTGATCGTGGCCGGCGCCGCGACCGCCTGCTCCGTCGTCATCGCCGTGTTCGCCGCCTACGCCGTCAGCCGCTACGAGTTCCGCGGCAAGCGCGTCTTCTCGGTGGCCGTCCTGTCCACGCAGATGTTCCCGGGCATCCTCTTCCTGCTGCCCCTGTTCCTGATCTACGTCAACATCGGCAACGCCACCGGCATCGCCCTGTTCGGCTCCCGCGGCGGCCTCATCCTCACCTACCTGACCTTCTCCCTGCCCTTCTCGATCTGGATGCTGATCGGGTACTTCGACTCGGTGCCCCGCGACCTGGACGAGGCGGCCCTCGTCGACGGCTGCGGGCCACTGCGCGCCCTGTTCAAGGTCGTCGTGCCCGCCGCGGTCCCCGGCATCGTCGCGGTCGCCGTCTACGCCTTCATGACCGCCTGGGGCGAGGTCCTGTTCGCCTCCGTCATGACCAACGACGCCACCCGCACCCTCGCGGTCGGGCTCCAGGGCTACTCCACGCAGAACGACGTGTACTGGAACCAGATCATGGCCGCCTCGCTGGTCGTGAGCGTCCCCGTGGTCGCGGGCTTCCTGCTCCTCCAGCGCTATCTCGTGGCGGGTCTGACGGCCGGAGCCGTCAAGTGACCGCCGTCCCCGCGCGCAACTCCACCCAACCCGAAAGGACCTTCGTGACCATCGACTTCGCCGCACTCCCGGACGACTTCCTGTGGGGCACGGCCACATCGGCGTACCAGATCGAGGGAGCGGTCGCGGAGGACGGACGTTCGCCGTCGATCTGGGACACCTTCTCGCACACCCCAGGGAAGATCGACAACAACGACCACGGCGACGTCGCCTGCGACCACTACCACCGCACCCGGGAGGACATCGCGCTGATGCGGCGGCTGGGCACCAACGCCTACCGCCTCTCCGTCGCCTGGCCGCGCGTCCTGCCGGGCGGCGACGGCCCCGTCAACGCGAAGGGCCTGGCCTTCTACGACCGGCTCGTCGACGACCTCCTGGCGGCCGGCATCACCCCGTCCGTCACCCTCTACCACTGGGACCTGCCCCAGGTGCTCCAGGACCAGGGCGGCTGGCCGGAGCGCGCGACCGCCGAGCACTTCGCGGCGTACGCCTCCGTCGTCGCCGAACGCCTCGGCGACCGCGTCGAGCACTGGGCCACCCTCAACGAGCCGCTGTGCTCGGCCTGGATCGGCCACCTGGAGGGCAAGATGGCCCCCGGCTGGACCGATCTGACGGCGGCCGTCCGCGCCTCCTACCACCTGCTGCTCGGCCACGGCCTGGCGATGGAGGCCATCCGCGCGGCGGCCCCGAACGCCCAGGTGGGCATCGTCAACAACCTCTCCACCATCCACGCCGCCACCGACCGCGACGAGGACCTGGCCGCCGCCCGCCGCATGGACGGCCACACCAACCGCTGGTGGCTGGACCCGGTCCACGGCCGCGGCTTCCCCGAGGACATGCGCGAGGTCTACCGCGTCGAACTTCCCGAACAGCCCGGCGACATGCGCCTGATCGGCGCCGGACCGGACTGGCTGGGCCTGAACTACTACTTCCCCCAGACCGTCGCCGACGACCCCACCGGCCCCGCACCGCGGGTGCGCACCGTCCGCCGCGTCGGCGTCCCGCGCACCGGCATGGACTGGGAGATCGACGCGGGCGGCATCGAGGACCTGCTGCTGCGCCTGACCGACGAGTACGGGGCGCGCAGGCTGTACGTCACCGAGAACGGCTCGTCCTTCCCCGACGTGGTCCGCCCCGACGGCACCGTCGACGACCCCGAGCGCCAGCAGTACCTGACCGCCCACCTCGCGGCCTGCGCGTCCGCCGCCCGCAGGGGAGCGCCGCTGGCCGGCTACTTCGCCTGGTCGCTGCTGGACAACTTCGAGTGGGCCTACGGCTACGACAAGCGCTTCGGCCTGGTCCACGTCGACTACGCGACACAGGTCCGCACCATCAAGGGCAGCGGCCACCACTACGCCGACATCATCGGCCGGGCGCGGGGGAGGGAGCGCACGGCCGCCTGAGTCCCCGTGGTGGGCGCGAACGCGGGAGTCCGCGCCCACCACGGCCGCCCGTCCCCGGCGCGTCAGGCGCCCTTCCTCGCCACACCGCCGTAGATGCCGATCGGTGGGGCGTCGGGCCGCCGCGCCTGCTCCGGGCGCCAGTCGGTGACCCGGACCAGCCCCGGTTCGACCATGGAGAAGTCGCCGAACAGGTCGAGGACCGCGGCGTGCGAACGCAGGTTGAGGGACGCGGTGGCCTTGTTGTAGACGGCCGCCGCGCCCTCGCGGCGGTCCTCGTGCACGTCACCCGTCGCGTGCGACAGGACGAGGTAGGAACCGGTCGGCAGCGCCTCGCGGAGCGTTTCGACGATCCCCGCCGGGTCCTCCGCGTCGGCGACGAAGTGCACGACCGCCACCAGCAGCAGGGCCACCGGCCGGTCGAAGTCGATGACCGCCCGCACGCCGGGATGGTCGAGGATCGCACGCGGATCGCGCAGGTCGGCCAGGACGACGGCGGTGTCCGGGTCGTCCGCCAGCGCCCTGGAATGGGTCGCGACGATCGGGTCGTTGTCGACGTACGCGACCCGGGTTTCGGGCGCGAGGGACCGTGCGATCTGGTGCACGTTGGGCTCGGTGGGCAGGCCCGTGCCCACGTCGAGTATCTGGCGGATGCCACCCTCGGCCACCACGTGCCGCACCGCGCGGTGCATGAAGTGCCGGTTGGCCAGGACCCCCTCGCGCACCTCGGGAGCCGCCTTCATGAACTGCTCGGCGGCCCGCTGGTCGACCTCGTAGTTGTCCTTCCCGCCGAGGAAGTAGTCGTACATGCGGGCGGGATGGGGCCTGCTCGTGTCGATCCGGTCGGGGTGGGCGGCGTTCTCGCCCCTGCTCAGGGAGGTCATGCGGGGTGGCTCCGTCCTCAACTCGTGGGCCACCCACGGCAGAAGCGGGGTGGGCACCTGGGTGAGTGCCTGTCGGAACATCATCTTGGCATGGCAGCGGGCGCACGGCGGGCCCGGCCGGACCGGCACCCGCCGCGGGGGCCTGGAGTCGTCCCGGGTGACGCCGACTGCGGGCGGCAGGGACCACGGCGGCAGGCCCACGGCGTCCGGACCGCCCTACTCCGCCCGCCTCTCTTTGCGCAGCAGCCGGGTGAGGCGTTCGCCGAGTACCCGGTCGTCGACCCCTTCGTGCTCGATGCCCAGCGCGGTCGCCAGGTCGCGCACATGGAGGTCCGCCAGGGCCTCGGTGAGTTCGGCGAAGGCCTCTGCGGCCGCGCGTCCGCGCCGTACGCCCGAGGTGACGGCTACTGCCCCGGCCAGGGCGGCGGGCCACCACCACAGCCCCAGCACCAGATACCCCGCACCCCAGGCGCACAGGCGCGCCGAATCGGTCAACCTGGCGCGGGCGCCCTGGAGTTCGGCACGGGTGCCGTCGGAGGCGAGGAGCCACAGATGAGGCCAGGCGGCCGTCAAATCCAACTGGTGGGCGTGCCAGAGCCGTTGCGCGGGGGCGGCCAGAAGGTCGCCCGTCCCGAAGGGATGGCGGGGCACGGCCGGGCCGAGTCGGTCGCGGTCGGCGTAACGGCGTTCGGCGATGTCGGCGAGCCGGTCGGCCTCGTCCCGTCCTGCGATGCGGGCCCGGCCCGCAGCCACCAGCGCCGAACGGAAGGCCGCGTCGGCCGCGCGCCAGCGGCGCGACCGACGGTCGGCCAGGTACCGCAGTACGGGTCCGTACGGCTCCGCGCACCAGAGAAGCTCCACGCCGGTGCCCAGCGACTGGGCGGCCGCGCCGGCCACCGCGGCACCGGCCAGCACGCCCGCCGCCACCAGGACCACGGTGCCGGCGCTGTGGGACGCGGGGGAGTCGGCCAACGTGTCGATCCAGGCCCGCAGTCGCTCGACGTCGTACCAGTGCCCGTGGCCGAGGACCACGGCCGTGGTGACGGCGGAGAGGAACAGCAGCCCCGGCAGGGCCAGCGCGGCCAGCCACCGTTCGGCGATCCGGCCGCCCAGCGCGCTGAGGAAGCCGCTGGTCACCGGAGGGGCACCGTGCGCAGCGGCTGGTCGAAGATCCGGCAGCCGGGGTACGGGCCGTCGTCGTCCGGCGCTTCCACCCGCCCGCAGCGGCCCCGCGGGCAAGCGAGGAAGTGCAGCGTCGGCTGGGCCCGCCCGGCGACCGGGAGTCGCTGGAAGCCGGGCGGGAACGGCGTCGGTGTGGTGCGGTAGGAGCCCAGACCGGCGCTGTGTCCGGCCGCGAGCAACTCCTCCTCCAACTCGTCGAAGACGTCCTCGAGTTCGGCGGGCGACCGCCCGGCGCGCAGATCGGCGGTGAGGGACTCGACGAGCCGCAGTCCCCGCTCACCGAGCTCAAGCGATCCCGGCATGTCCGCCAGCCGTCGGCAGAGCCCCTCCAACCGGGCGTGACCACCTGGCGGTTCGCCTGCCCCGTCAGCCTGGATCTCCACCGTTCCCCCTCGGACGCCGAAGTCGGTCGTCGGACGGCCGCGATTGTACGTCGGGTGTACGGCGGTCGGCTGCACCACGCGGTTCGCCGTACACCGTCGCACCCCCGGTCCGTTCGCTATCGTGAGCAGGGGCCCCGCAATTGCCGAGGGACCTCGGTCGGGCCGTGTCACACCGGGGGTGGGCGTGTTCAACGCGGGTCGCGCTCGAACTGCGGACGGACGGGCCGAGGAAGCACACGCCGACCGGCTGCTGTCCCACCACCTCAGGACGGGCGACCGGCACGTCCTCGACCAGGCGATCGCGCTCTACCAGCAGCTTCTCGCCACGTCGGCGCCGGACACCGAGCGGAAGGAACGTACCGGAGATGCCGGACGGGATGTCGCGCGGGTCGCCGCCAACCTGATGGTCGCCCTCCAGACTCGCTACCAACTGCTGGGGCGCCCCGAGGACGTGGAGGCACTGATCCACCTGGGCCGTGAACGGGCGGCGTGCGAACCGGCTCGCCCGCAGGACGTACGGCTCCTGGGCCTCGCATACCAGCAGAGGTTCGCGCTGCACGGGCGGCCCGAGGACCTCGACCGAGCGGTGGACACCTTCGACCGGGCCGCCCGCCTCCCCCAGGAGGCCGAGACCGAGGCGCAGTCGCTCGGTGCCCTCGCGGGGGTGCTGCACATGCGGCACAAGCTCGCCGTCGACCGCGCCACGGCCCGGGAGGAACCCCCCGCCCCCACGGACCTCCTGCGCGCGACGGACGCCCAACGTCGCGCGCTCCACGTGCTGCCGGCCGGATCGGACGACCGCCCCGGCTACCTCAGCAACCTGGGCGCGATGCGCCACGACGCGTATCTGTCCGAGGGAGACTTCAGCGCCCTGCGTGAGGCCCTCGACCTGTGGAGCACCGCACTGGAGGGCCTGTCCCCGGATGGGGCGGCCCGCCTGGCCGTCCTGCGCAACCTCACCCTGGGCCTGCGCGAGCGCCACGAGCACGCTCCCGAGGAGGCACACCGGCAGGAGATGCTGCGGATCCACCGCATGGCCCTGGCCGAATGCCCGCCGGGCCGCCCCGAGCGCGCCGACCTGCTCGCGGGCCTCGGCGTCGCCCTGCGCCTGGCCGCCGAGGACACCGACGACCAGGCGTTGCTGGAGGAGTCCGCGGCGTTGCTGCGCGAGGCACTGCCCGTCTCCCGCCCCGGCACCGCGGAGCGCGCCAGGAAGCTGAACAGCCTCGGGAACACGCTGCACAGACTGGCGCAGAGGACCGGTGACGCGGCGCTGCTGGACGAGGCCGTCACCACCCTGCGCGCCGCCCTCGCCGAGGAGGAGCCCGGCACGGACGCGTACGCCGGGACCCTGGCCAACCTCGCCGTCACCCTGCGCGAGCGCGCCCTCCAGACCGACGACCTGACCTCACTGCGGGAAGCTTCCCGACTGGCCAGGGAAGCGCTCCACGCATCACGCAACCCCCAGGTCCTCCGGGCCGGACGGCTCGGCAATCTCGGGGTGGTCCTGCAGAGCTGGCACGAGGTCACCGGCGACACCACAGCCGCCGACGAGGCGATCGACGTCGCCCGGCAGGCACTAGCGCTGGCACCCGCGGCCGGGGGGCCGCGCGCCGACCGGCTGAACCACCTCGCCAACGCCCTGCGGGCCCGGTTCGCGTCCACCGCCGACGTGGCGGACCTCGACGAGGCCGTCGCCCTGCTGGAGGAAGCCGCCCGGCAGGTCCCCTACGGCGATCCGTCCCTCGCGGTCACCCTGTCCAACCTCGGCTCCGCCCGGCTCACCAAGCACCACGCCACCGGCGAACCCGGCGAGCTGGCGCAAGCCGTCAGCGAACTGGGCCGCGCCGTATGGGCCGTGGCCGAGGGCACCTCGACCCACGGCACCTACCTCACGTCGTACGGCGACGCGCTGCGCGCCCTGCATCACCGGGACGGCGACCCGGGGGTGCTCCGTGCCGCCGAGGACGCCTACCGGCAGGCCGCCCGCACCAGGTCCCTGCCCGCCTACGAACGGGTCCTCGCGGCCTGGGAATGGGGTGCCGCCGCCGCGAGCGGCAACCGATGGGAGGAGGCCCTGCCGGGCTACGAACTCGCCCTGGACCTTCTGCCGTTCGCCGCCTCCGGTCGACTGGTCCGGGGCGACCAGGAACGCGGACTGTCCCGGGTGCGGGGCCTGGCCGCCGAAGCCGCCGCCTGCGCCGTCAACGCCGGCCGGACGGAACACGCGGTGCTGCTGCTGGAACAGGGCCGGGGCGTCCTGCTGGGCCGGGCCATGGCCACCCGCGACGGGCTCGGCCGGCTGCGCGGCGCCCACCCGGAACTCGCCGACCGCTTCTTGCACCTCCGGGAACGGCTCGACGCGCTCGAGACCGCCGACACCGAGTGCACCGCGTATACCGCGTATACCGCGAACACGGCCGACCCCACGTACCCCACGGACGCCACAGACACCACGGACACCACGGACGCCACAGACACCACGGACACCACGGACGCCACAGACCCCACGTACGCCACGGACGCCACGGACGCCACGCACGCCTCGTACACCGCGGACGTCGCCCGGGGCGGGCGGCCGCCGACCGGCACCGCCGATCTGCGGCACACCCTCGCGGCCGAACTGGAGCACCTGGTCGCCGAGATCCGCACCCGGCCCGGCTTCTCCGACTTCCTGGGCGCACCGACCCTGCCGTCGGTGCTGGCCTGCGCCGACCGGGGCCCGGTGGTGCTCGCCTACTGCAGCGAGTTCCGCAGCGACGCCCTGGTGCTGCGGGACGGCGAAGTCCTCCTCGTCCCCCTGCCGCAGGCCACCCCGCACGCCGTCGGCGAACAGGCGGACCGCCTGGAGCGGGCGCTCGCCGACGCGGCCGACCCGGCCCGCGACCGGGCGGCCCAGCGGAGCGTCGGCGAGGTACTGGCCTGGACGTGGGACCACGTCGCCGGACCCGTGCTCGACCGGCTCGGGATGAACGGGCCCACGCGCGACGGTGCGTGGCAGCGGTTGTGGTGGTCGCCGGGAGGCGCACTGGCCTCGCTGCCCCTGCACGCGGCGGGTCACCACGACGGCCTCCCCGACGCCGTACCGGACGGTGGATCCGTGCCCGACCCGGCGGCGGGCCCGTCGGAACCACGGACGGTACTGGACCGGGTGGTGTCCTCCTACACACCGACCGTCGCCGCCCTCCGGTATGCCAGGGCCCGGGCCGCCGTCCCGCGCCCGCACGGCCCGGTGCTGGCCGTGGCGCTTCCGGAGACGCCCGGTGCCCGGCCGCTCGGCGGCGCACGGCGCGAGGTGGAGATCCTGCGCGGACTCCTGCCCACCGAGGTGCTGTCCGATGAGCAGGCCACCTTCGAAGAGGTGATGGACGCCCTGCCCCGTCATCCGTGCGTGCACTTCGCCTGCCACGGCGTCAGCGAGCCCGCCGCCCCCTCGAACGGCCGGCTCCTGGTGCACGACCACGCCACCCGTCCACTGACGGTTCGCGCGATCTCCCGCCTGGAACTGCCGGCGGCACGGCTCGCGGTGATGTCCGCGTGCGAGACGGCGCGCGGTGGCGGCGAACTGGCCGACGAGTCCATCCACATCACCTCCGCCTTCCAGCTCGCGGGGTACGCCAACGCCGTAGGGACGCTCTGGCCGGTGCACGACGCGGTGGCCGTCCGCGTCACCCGCCTCCTCTACCGGGAGCTGTGCACCGAAGGAGCCGGCAAAGTCGCGGAGCTGGACGACACGAGGACGGCCCACGCCCTGCACGAGGCGGTCCACCGGTGCCGCGCAGCCTTCGCGGCCAGTCCCAGTCTGTGGGCGGCACACGTGCACGCGGGCGCCTGACGACGCAGGCGGGCAACGCAAGCACCGAGGAGACCGAAAGCAACCGAGGAGGCGGTCACGATGACCCGATGGTGGCGGCGACGAGCCGCGGAGGACGGCGGGGCCGCCGGCGCACAGCCTCCGCAGCCCCGACAGGCACAGGAGGGCGGACAGACCCCCCGGGACCGCACGGCGGCCGGACAACCGCCATCGGAACCCGACTCCCAAGGACCCGGCAAACCACGGCGGTTGGTCGGCGGACACATCACCTTCACGGAGGTCACGGAGGGCCGGCCGGAGCACGAGATCGCCCGCGTGGAACTCTCCGCCGAGGAGATCCACACCATGCGGGCCCGGTCCGCCATCGACACCCTGGGCTCCGAGCACCCGGACACCCTCACCGCCATCCGCGAACTCGCCCAGGTCCTGGTGTCGATCCCCGGACGGGGCGAGGAAGCCGTAGAGCTCTACCAGCATGTGGCCCGCACCCAGTGGACCACGCTCGGCGACCGCCACGAGGAAACCCTGCGCACCTCCGCCGAGTTGGCCGGCGCGCTCCACACCACCGGTCAACTGGCCCTCGCCGAGACAGCGTGGCGCGACACCTTCCGCGCCCAGGCGGAGACGCTCGGCCGCGACCACCCGGACGCGCTGCACAGCGCCACCCGGCTCGCGGCGGTCCTGGAGGACCTGGGCCGGGCCCACGAAGCGGAGCCGCTGGCGAGGGACGTCCTGGAACGCCGCATCCGGCAGCTCGGCCGTGACCACCCCGATGTCCTGTCCTCCACCAACGCGCACGCCGCCTCCCTGCTCAAGTGCGGCCGTCACGAGGAGGCCGAGCGAGCCCTGGGCGCCCTCGTGCCCCGACTGGTGAACCGGTACGGACCCGACCACGAGAAGACGATCGCGGCCCGCAGCAACCTGGGCGCCGTCCTGGTCCGACTGGACCGCCATGCCGAGGCGGAGCAGCAGATCCGCGCCGTGGTCCGCTCGACGGAGGCCGCGCTGGGCCCGGACCACGAGACCACCTTCACCGCCCGCAACAATCTCGCGGCCGTCCTGCACGCCCAGGAACGCTACGAGGAGGCCGTGCCCCTCCTGCGCGCGGTCCTGAGCAGGCGCGCGGCACTCCAAGGTGACGACCACCCGATCACGGTCGCCACCCGGGACAACCTCGCCAACGTGCTGATCGACGCCGGCCACCACGCGGAGGCCGCCGAACTGCTCGACCGCTGCGTACGCGACTACCGCCGTCTGCACGGCCCCGGACACCCCCGCCTGCGGGCCGCCGAGGAAAGACTGACCTGGCTGCGCTCACCCTGAGCGCGAGAGCACCGAGAACGCACGCCTGCGGGGCGGCTCCGCGGCCCCCACGCTCCCGCTGCGATGAGCAGCACAGGACCGGTGAGGTCGCGGGTGCCTCCGGTGGCGGCGTCGGATTCGTTGCTGCGTACGATGTGCAAGTGCGTACCAGTGACTACTGCATCCGCCCAGCCGCCCCCGCCGACCTCGACGGCGCCCGAGCCGTGATGCTCGACACCGTCTACCGCGACTTCGGGACCGGGTACGTCCCGCGCTGGCATGCCGATGTCATCGACCTGGCCGGGGCCTATCTGGCGCCCGCCCGGCACACGCTCCTCGTCGCCGTGGACGCGGAGGGCGAGGTCGTCGCCACCGGTGCTCTCGACTCCCGGGGGCCCGCGCATCCGCCGAACCCCGCGCAGGTCGCCGAGCGGTACCCCTCCGGTGTGACCGCGCAGTTGCGGCGGGTGTACGTGCGGCCCGAGCACCGGCGGCGTGGGCTCGCGCGTCGACTTGTCGAGGAGTTGCTGGCGTTCGCCGCCGCCGACGGGGGGTATCGGGCCGTCTATCTGCACACCGACCCCGCCGTCACCGGGGCGGAGCCCTTCTGGCGGTCGCTGGCCAAGGTCGTGCACGACGAGCGGGAGGACGCGGGTGGCGGGCAGGGGATCGTGCACTTCGATGTTCCCCTGGGGTGAGGTAGGCATGAAAATCGTTTTCATGTAGGCTCCGGTTCTCGCTCCCGCCCGTCTCCCCGCCCGCCCGCCCCGCACCTGATCGATCCGAGGACCATGCGCTCCCACCGCCGCCCCCGGCTGCTCGCCCCGTTCCTGCTCGTCCCGCTGATGGCCGGATGCTTCGCCTCCGGAGGGGGCGAGGACTCCGCGTCCGGTGACGGCAAGGACGGGGACGGCGCCCGTCTCCGCGTCGCCCTCGCCTTCCCGCCCGCCGAGAACCTCTCGCCGTGCGGCGCCGACGCCACCCTGCTCAGCCGCCTCGGCGTCACCGAGGGCCTCACCGCCCTCGACGCCAACGGCTCCGCCGCACCCGCGCTCGCTGAGTCCTGGCGCAGGGACGGGGACAAGGTCTGGGAGTTCACCCTGCGCGACGCCGCCTTCCAGGACGGCGGTGAAGTGACCCCCGCCTCCGTCGCCGACGCCCTCACCCACGCCACCGACGCCGAGCCCGCCCCCGCCGCCCTCGCCGGTGTCACCCTCAGTGCCGAGGCGAGCGGCGACCGGGTCGTCCGGGTCACCACCACCGAGCCCGACCCGGTACTGCCCCTGCGGCTCTCCAGCCCCAGCCTCGCCATCCTGTCCAAGGACGCCTACGGCGACAGCGGCCGAGTCGACCCCGTCGGCCACGCCACCGGGCCCTTCGAGCTGACCAAGGTCAACGGCGCCGGCTCCGCTTCCCTCGACCGGTTCGACGACTACTGGGGTGGCCGCGCGCAGGCCGCCGGCATCGACGCGCGCTTCGTCGCCGACGGCACCGCCCGCGCCAACGCGCTGCGGACCGGGGAACTGGACATCGCCGAGGCCGTTCCCGTCGCCCAGGCGGCGTCGCTCGACGAGAAGACCCGGCGCGACACCGCCACCACCCGGACCACCAGCCTGCTCCTCAACGCCTCGTCCGGGACCTTCAAGGACGCCGGACTGCGCGCAGCCGCCCGGGGCGCGCTCGACACCTCGGTCTTCGCCGAGGACGTGTACGAGGGGCATGCCGACCCGGCCGCCGGCGTCTACGGCCCCGCCGTCACCTGGGCGGAGGGCAAGCGGACCGCCCCCGTCGGACGGACGGCGGCCAAGAAGCCGGGCGGCGCCGCCATCGAGCTCGCCACCTACGACAACCGGCCCGAACTGCCCGAGGTCGCCCAGGTGGTCAAGCAGCAGCTGGAGAAGGCCGGGTTCACGGTGAAGCTCACCGTGCGGGAGTACTCGCGACTCGAAGGCGACGCCCTCGACGGGAAGTTCGACGCCTTCGTGCTCGCCCGGAACACGCTCCTGGACACCGGCGACCCCGTCGCCGTCCTCGCCGGCGACTACACCTGCGACGGCGGGTTCAACATCGCCCAGCTGTGCGACAAGGGCGTCGACCGTGCCGTCGCCGACGCCGAGAAGGTCGCCGACACCGCCGAGCGACAGGACGCCGCCATGGCCGCCGAGGCCCGCATCCTCGGCAGCGACGCCGTCGTGCCGCTCGTGCACCAGCGCGTCATCACCGGCGTCGCCGGCTCCGTGCGGGGCGTGATCCTCGACCCGTACGAGCGCACCCTCGTCGGCACCGGCACCCGGCGCTGAACCATGTGGCAGCGGTTGGCCGGCGCCGGGTGGCGGACATTCCTCGCGGTCGGGCTGGTGTGCGGGGTCGGGCTGCTGCCCTGGCTCACCCGCACCGACCCCGCGTACACCGTCCTCAAGGCGCGGTCCGCCGAGCGCGAGCCCACGCCCGAGGTGCTCGCCGACATCCGGGGCCGGCTCGGGATCGACGGCGGACCCCTGCACGTGCTCACCGGCTGGCTGGGCCGACTCGTGCGCGGGGACGCCGGGCAGTCGTGGATCTCCGGGACCGATGTACTGCCCGACGTGCTCCGGGCGCTCGGTGCCTCGCTCCTGCTCATGGGGGTCGCGCTGCTCGTCGCCGTCCTCACCGCCGGGGCGGTCTGCGCGCGCACCCTGCGGCTGGGCGCCCGGCGGCGGCTCGGCGGGCGACGCGCGGGCGGGAGCGCCTCCGCCGTACTCGCCTCGCTGCCCGAGTTCCTCGTCGCCTCCGTGCTCGCCACCGTCGTCGGGGTGCAGTGGGGATGGCTGCCCGCGCTGGGCTGGTACGGGCCCCAGTGGACCGTGCTGCCCGCGCTCGCCCTCGGGCTGCCCGCGGGCGCCGTGTTGGGACGGCTCCTCGACGACCTGCTGCCCGGCGCCTTCGGCGAGCCCTGGGCGCTGGCCGCCGCGGCCCGCGGGCTGACCGGCCGGTCCATCGCCCGCCAGGCCCTACGGCGGTGCCTGCCCGCGCTGCTGCCCAACCTCGGACTGTTCGCCGTCGGGCTGACGGGCGGGGCCGTCGCCGTCGAGCAGGTCTTCGACATCCCCGGTCTCGGGCGCACCACCCTCCAGGCCGCCCTCGCGCAGGACCTCCCCGTCCTCCAGGCCGGCACCCTCGCCCTCGTGCTGGTCGCCGCGCTCGCGACCGGCGCCACCCGCCTCGCCGCCCGGCTGCTCACCGGGCCCGCGGTACGCGACGGCGCCCTGTCCTCGCTGCACCGGCCCGCCCCGCCCGCCCGCACAGTGCTGCCGCTGCTCCACGGCGCCGCCCTGCTCGCCGTCGTCGGCGCCGGGCTGGCCCGCGATCCGCTCGCGCTCGACACGGGGCAACGGCTGCGGGCCCCTTCCCTCGACCATCCCTTCGGCACCGACGCCCTCGGGCGCGACCTGCTCGCCCGCGTCGGCCACGGGGCGCTGGACACGCTGCTCCTCGCCGCCGCCATCAGCGCCGCCGCCCTGCTCGTGGGCGTGCTGCTCGGTCTCGTGCCCCGGCTCTCCGGGCCGCTCGTCGACACCGTCAACGCCGTGCCGCCCGTGCTCGTCGCGCTGCTCGTCACCGCCGTCGCCGGGAGCGGAGCGGCCACCCCCGCGTTCGCCGTGGGCGCCGTCGCCTGGGCGCCGCTCGCCGCGCACACCTCCTCCCTGCTGCGGCAGGAGCGGGCCACGCTGCACATCACCGCCACCAAGGGGCTGGGTACGGGGCGGGTCCACCTGCTGCGGCACGAACTGCTGCCCGCCGTGGTCCCGCCGGTCCTCAGACACGCCCTGCTGCGGCTGCCCGGCATCGCCCTCGCGCTCGCCTCCCTCGGCTTCCTCGGCCTCGGCGCCCAGCCGCCGTCCCCCGAGTGGGGCCTGCTCCTCGCCGAGAACCAGCCCTACGCCGAGCGCGCCCCCTGGGCGGTCCTCGCCCCCGCCGCCGTCCTCGCCCTGCTCGGCGCCCTGGCCGTCAGCGCCGCCGGCGCACTGCGCCGACCGTCCCGGCGACGCCCCTCACCCGCCGTCGACGGGGCCGACCCGGGCGACAAGGCCGAGCGGCGGTCCGTCCCGGCGGCGGAGACGGAAACGGCCGGAGTGCGCTGACATGACCTCCGCACCCGCCTCCGCCGGGCGATCCGCGCGGGCATCCGGCCGCCGCACCGTGCCACTCGGCACGCTCACCCCCTTGCTCCGGCTGCTCGTCCTCACCCAACTCGCCTTCAACCTCGGCTTTTTCGCCGTACTGCCCTTCCTCTCCGAGCACCTCGGGCAGTCCATCGGCATGGCGGGATGGCTGGTCGGGTTCGTGCTCGGGCTGCGGACCTTCAGCCAGCAGGGGCTGTTCGTGGTCGGCGGGGCGCTCACCGACCGCTACGGCATCCGGCCCGTCGTGCTCACCGGGTGCGTGCTGCGGATCGCCGGATTCGTCTGGCTCGGGTTCGCCGAGCGGACCTGGGCCGTCGTCGGCGCCGTACTGCTGATCGGGTTCGCCGCCGCGCTCTTCTCGCCGGCCGTCGAGTCCGAGGTCGCCCGGCAGGCCGTCCTGCGGGAGGAGGAGGGGGGCGGGGACCGGACCCGGGTGCTCGCGCTGTTCACCGTCGCCGGGCAGGCCGGTGCCTTCGTCGGGCCGCTGCTGGGGGCGCTGCTGCTCGCCGTCGACTTCCGTACCGCCTGCCTCGCCGGGGCCGGGGTCTTCGTCCTGGTCCTCGCCGGGCACGCGTGGCTGCTGCCGCAACGCGTCCCCGGGCGGCCCCGGGTCCGGATGAAGCGCGGGGCGCGGCTCCTGCTGCGCAACCGGCCTTTCCTCGCGCTGTGTTGTGCCTACGGCGCCTACCTGCTCGCCTACAACCAGCTCTACCTGGCGCTGCCCGCCGAGGTGGAGCGGGCGACCGGTTCGCAGGCTCCGCTGGCCTGGCTGTTCGCGCTGTCGTCGCTGCTGGTGGTGACCGCTCAGCTGCCGGTGACCCGGTGGGCGGGCAAGCGGCTGGCGCCACGCCGGTCGATGGTGGCAGGGCTGGTGCTCATCGCCCTCGGGTTCGCCGCCGTCGGGCTCGCACGGCCCGCCGGATGGACGGGGGCGGGCGGACTGGTGCCCGCCGCGGGGTTCGTCGCCCTGCTCACCGTCGGCCAGATGCTCGTCGCGCCCGTCGCCCGCGCCTGGGTGCCGGACCTCGCCGAGGACGGGCGGCTCGGGCTGTACACCGGGGCGCTGTCCTCGGTCTCCGGGATCGTCGTGCTGGCCGGCAGCTCCGCGACCGGCCTGCTGATGGACACCGGCCTGCCGGTCGCGGTGCCGTGGCTGGTGCTGGCCGCCGTACCGCTGGTGGCGGTGGGGACGCTGCCCCGGCGCGGCTGACGCGTACGGGCGGCAGTACGCGGGCCGAGCGGCGGGCGGCGTCGGACCTCACCGGGCCACGAGCTCCCGCGTCGCCGTGACGGGCACCGCGGGGACCCGCGACCGCCGCCACAGCCACCGCACGTCCCGCCCGAACGACCAGACCAGCAGGGCCAGTGCCACCGCCACCACCCCGGCGTCCGCCGCGCGCGGCAGCAGGTTGGCGCCCGCCAGGAGCAGCAGCACGCCCTGGAGCGCCGCCACCGTCTTGCGGGCCGTGCTCGGCGGCAGCGCGGCGGTCAGCCACGGCCACACCCGGGCCGCCGCCACGAACACGTACCGCATGCCGCCGATCAGCAGCACCCACGGCCCCAGGTCCCTCGCGACGTACACGCTGAGCACCAGGATCAGGAACGCGTCGACCTCCATGTCGAAGCGCGCGCCCAGCGCGGTGGTCGTGCCGGTGCGGCGGGCGACCCTGCCGTCCACGCCGTCCAGGACCAGCGCCACGGCCGTCAGACCGACGAGGAGGGAGACCGGCGGCGCGCCGCGGAAGGAGTCGGCGACCAGGGCGGTGACCCCGCCGACCAGGGTGGTCCGGCCCAGGGTGACCCGGTTGGCCGGGCCGAACACCGCCGGCCGGGAGCGGTGCAGGGCCCGGGAGAGCACCGCCCAGCTCGCGAACGCGAACACCAGGCCGGTCAGCCAGCCCGCCGCGCCCAAGCCGATCGCGGTGCCGAGCACCGCCAGCAGCAGGACCTGGGCGCCGGCCCCCACCGCCGTCTCCTGCCGAACGGACCTCGCCGCACAGTCGTCATACGCCTCGCCCGCGTCGTACGTGTTGTTCAGGGCCACCGCACATCCTCCGGCCGTGTGACAGAGTCGATCAACGCCGCTGCCTTGTCCGCGGCTCGTGCGTCCCTCGGTACGTGAGTGGCTTCCGGATCGTTCAGGAGGAGTTGAGATGACACGCAGGGCACGTGCGTTCTGGCTCGAGGAACCGGGCAGGGGCGCGATCCGCGAGGTGGAGCTGCCGGAACCGGGCGCCGACGAGGTGCTGGTGCGGGCGCTCTTCAGCGGTGTCAGCCGCGGCACCGAAACCCTCGTCTTCGACGGCCGGGTGCCGCGGAACCAGTACACGGCCATGCGCGCCCCGTTCCAGGAGGGCGACTTCCCGGGGCCGGTGAAGTACGGCTACCTCAGCGTCGGCGTGGTGGAGGACGGGCCCGAACGCCTCGTCGGACGCACGGTGTTCTGTCTCCACCCGCACCAGACGCGGTACGTCGTCCCGGCCGCCGCCGTCACCCCCGTGCCCGCGGAGGTCCCCGCCGGGCGGGCCGTGCTCGCCGGGACCGTCGAGACCGCCGTCAACGCCCTGTGGGACGCGGCACCCCTGGTCGGCGACCGGGTCACCGTGGTCGGCGGTGGCATGGTCGGTTGTTCGGTCGCCGCCCTGCTGGCCCGGTTCCCCGGCGTCCGCGTGGAGTTGGTCGACGCCGACCCGGCCCGGGCGAGGGTCGCCGAGGCGCTCGGCGTCGGTTTCGCGTCCCCGGGCGACGCCGCCGGGGACCGCGACCTCGTCGTGCACGCCAGTGCGACGGAAGCCGGGCTCGCCCGGTCGCTCGAGCTGCTGCGCCCCGAGGGCACCGTCGTCGAACTGAGCTGGTACGGCGACCGGCGCGTCGCGCTGCCGCTCGGTGAGGCCTTCCACTCCCGGCGTCTGACCCTGCGCGGCAGCCAGGTCGGCACCGTCTCCCCGGCCCGCGCCACCACCCGCACCTACGGCGACCGGCTCGCCCTCGCCCTCGAACTGCTCGCCGATCCGGCGCTGGACGCGCTCGTCACCGGTGAGTCCGCGTTCACCGAACTCCCCGCCCTGATGCCCCGGTTGGCCTCCGGCGAGGTCCCCGCACTGTGCCACCGGATCCGCTACGACCGGGACGGGACCGGCCCCGGCGGCGACCCGGGCGCCGGCACCGGCGCCCGATCTTGAGGACAGACGTACGACCCACTGAACAGGGGAAGGCATCCAGCCGTAATAGACGGCACCCCGCGCGGCGATCGGCGGGGGTCACACGTGCCACACCTGGAGGGTCGTCCGTTGTTCAGCATCACCGTCCGCGATCACATCATGATTGCCCACAGCTTCCGCGGCGACGTCTTCGGGCCCGCGCAACGCCTGCACGGAGCCACGTTCCTGGTGGACGCCACCTTCCGGCGCGAGCAGCTGGACGAGGACAACATCGTCGTCGACATCGGCCTGGCCACCCGGGAGCTGGGAGCCGTCGTGGGCGCACTGAACTACCGCAACCTCGACAACGAACCCGACTTCGCCGGCGTCAACACCTCCACGGAGTTCCTGGCCAAGGTCATCGCCGACCGGCTCGCCGAGCGCGTGCACAAGGGCGCGCTCGGCGAGGGCGCCAGGGGCCTGGCCGGGCTCACCGTCACGCTGCACGAGTCGCATGTCGCCTGGGCGAGTTACGAGCGTGCGCTATGACCGGCACATCCGTGGAGGCGGCGACCGGCGCGTCCACCGTGCGGCGGGCCCGGCTCGCCCACGTCCCCTCCCCACCGTCCTGGACCGATCCGGTCCAGGACCCAGGCCCGGTCCCGGTCCCGGTCCCGAGGAACGGGGGGATCGTCCCCATGTCCCTGCGCTCCGTGCACTTCGTCATGCCGGGCGGTGTCGACGACCCGGCCGCGCCGAGCGGCGGCAACGCCTACGACCGGCGGGTACGGCTCGACCTGCCCGGCTTCGGCTGGCGGGTACGGGGGCTGCCCGTGCCCGGCGACTGGCCCCGGCCGGACGACGCGGCCCGCGCGGAACTCGCCCGCGTTCTGCGGAGGTTGCCGGACGGCGCCGTCGTCCTCCTCGACGGCCTCGTCGCCTGCGGGGTGCCGGAGACCGTCGTCCCGGAGGCCGAGCGGCTGCGCATGGCCGTCCTGGTCCACCTCCCGCTCGGCGACGAGACCGGCCTCGACCCGGCGGTCGCCGCCGAACTGGACGCCCGCGAACGCACCGTGCTGCGCGCGGTCCCGGCCGTCGTCGCCACCAGCGACTGGGCGGTGCGCCGCCTCGTCTCCCACCACGGCCTCGATCCGGGCCGGGTCCACGTCGCCGCCCCCGGCGCCGACATCGCGCCCCTCGCGCCCGGCACCGACGGCGTCTCCCACCTGGTGTGCGTCGCCGCGGTGACGCCCCGCAAGGGCCAGCACCGGCTGGTGGAGGCGCTGGCGGCCGTGGCCGACCTGCCGTGGACCTGTGAGTGCGTCGGCGGGCTCGGACAGGACCCCGCGTACGTCGACCGCCTGCGGGCGCTGATCGCACGGCACGGCCTGGAGGAACGGCTGGTGCTCGCCGGGCCGAGGGCCGGAGCCGACCTGGACGCCGCCTACGCCTCCGCCGACCTGATGGTCCTCACCTCCTACGCCGAGACCTACGGCATGGCGGTGACCGAGGCCCTCGCGCGCGGCATCCCGGTGCTGGCGACGGACGTCGGCGGCCTCCCGGAAGCGGTCGGACGCGCACCCGACGGTGGAGTGCCCGGCATCCTCGTCCCGCCGGAGGACCCGGTCGCGCTCGCCGCGGAGCTGCGCGGCTGGTTCCGCGAGGCGGACGTACGACGCCGGCTGAAGGCCGCCGCCCGCGGTCGCCGCGCCGCCCTGAACGGCTGGGCGAGCACGGCCCAGAGCCTGGCCGGCGTCCTGCACCGACTGCCGGGCGAGCCGAGGAGTGCGGCATGAGCGCAACAAAGCCCACCCCACCGACCACGGGCAACACCCCGGCCCAGCAGGCCCCCCAGGACGCCCCCGCCTCGCCGGGCCCCACCGTCCCCGGCGCGGTCCCGGCCCGCCGGGTTGCCGTGGGCCCTGTCGAGCGGCCCGTGGCCGAGCTGGAGGACGGGCCGGGTGGGGCGGCCCCGGCGGATCGGCGTGCCGAGGGGTCCGAGGGTGGCGCCGGTCACCGTGCCGCACCGGGGTCGGGCGCCGCCAACTCCGCGGACGCTCCCGACCCCGCGGGCGCCGTCGTCCTTGGTGCGGGCCCGGCCCGGCAGGTTGCCGTGGGCCCTGTGGAGCGGCCCGCGCCCGGCGTCGGGGACGGGGCGGGTGGGGACCGGACGGATCGGCGTGCCGAGGGGTCCGAGGGTGGCGCCGGTCACCGTGCCGCACGGGGGCTGGACGAGCCCGCTGGGGGGACGGCGGCCCCGGGCGGGCGGGCTTCCGTCCGGCCGCTTGGCGGCGGTCGGACGGCGGGGCGGCGCGGCGGGCACGGGCGGTCCCCCGCCGAGCGTGCCACCGTCCTCCTCCGCGAGGCACCGGACCGGGAGCACCCCGACGACCCCCCGCGCTACGCACCCGAGTGGCTGCGCCTGCGGGAGCCCGCCGACGCCGAGGCCCGCGCGCACGAGCTGCTCGAACCGTTGCGGATCGGGCTCGCCGACCTGCCCGGGCGGGCGGACGGGCTGGTGGTGCACGACGTGGGCTGCGGCACCGGATCGATGGGGCGCTGGCTCGCCCCGCGGCTCGACGGCGCCCAGCACTGGGTGCTGCACGACCGCGACCCCTACCTCCTGCACTTCGCCGCCGTCGCCGCCCCGCGCACCGCCGCCGACGGCAGCCGGGTCACCGTCGAGACGCGGCGCGGGGACCTCGCCCGCCTCACCCAGGACGCCCTGACCGGTGCCGCGCTGGTGACCGCCTCCGCGCTGCTCGACGTCCTCACCGCCGAGGAGGTCGGCACCCTCGCCGCCGCCTGTGCCGCGGCCGGCTGCCCGGCGTTGCTGACCCTCTCCGTCGCCGGACGCGTCGAACTCGGCCCGGCCCACCCCCTGGACGCCGAGATCACCGAGGCCTTCAACGACCACCAGCGGCGCACCGGCATGCTCGGTCCGGACGCGGTCGACGCGGCGGCCGAGGCCTTCGCCGGGCACGGCGCCACCGTACGGACGCACCCCAGTCCCTGGCGCCTCGGTCCCGGCGAGGCCGGGCTCACCGCCCAGTGGCTGCGGGGCTGGGTCGGCGCGGCCGTCGAACAGCGCCCCGAACTGCGGGAGCGGGCCGACCGGTACCTGGACGAGCGCCTGGCGGCCGGTGCGGCCGGGGAGTTGCGCGTCGTCGTCCACCACACCGACCTGCTGGCGCTGTGCCGGCCGGCGGGCGGGGCCCCGTGAGCGCACCGACACCGCCGAAGGCACCGGCCGAACCGGCGCGGGACCTGCCGGCGCCGCCGCGCCCGGACACCCCCGACGACGCTCCGGCACCCCGCCGCCGTGCCCTGCGCACCCACCTCGGCACGCTCGCCGGCGCCGCCGTCCTCGCCGTGGTCCTGTGGCGGCTGGGGACCGGCGCCCTGCTGGACGGGCTCGGCCGGATCGACGGCGCCACGGTGCTGGCCGCCCTCGGCATCGGGCTGATGACCACGTTCTTCAGTGCCTGGCGCTGGGCCCTGGTGGCCCGGGGACTGAGCCTCCGACTGCCGCTCTCGGCGGCCGTCGCCGACTACTACCGCGCCCTGTTCCTCAACGCGGCCCTGCCCGGGGGTGTCCTCGGCGACGTGCACCGCGCGGTGCGGCACGGGCGCAGCGCCGGGGACCTCGGGCGGGGCGTGCGGGCCGTCGTCCTCGAACGCGCTGCCGGGCAGCTCGCGTTGACCGGTGCCGGGATCGCCGTACTGCTCACCCTGCCGTCCCCGGTGCTCACCGAGGCCCGGCGGATCGCACCGCCCGCGGCCCTCGCCCTGGCCGGCGCGCTCGCCGTCGTCCTCGCCCTGCGTATGAACCGGCCCCCCGCACGCCGGTGCCGGGCCCTGCGGGCGGCGCTCGACGAGGCACGGGCAGGGCTGTTGTCCCGGCGGACCCTGCCGGGCGTCGCCCTCTCCTCCGCCGTCGTGCTCGCCGGGCACCTCACGATGTTCGTGCTCGCCGCCCGGGTCGCCGGCAGCGCGGCTTCCCTCGCCGTCCTCGCCCCGTTGGCCGTGCTGGCGCTGCTCGCCATGGGGCTGCCGCTGAACGTTGGCGGCTGGGGACCCCGGGAGGGCGTCACCGCCTGGGCGTTCGGCGCGGCGGGGCTGGGCGCGGGAATCGGGCTGGGCACGGCGGTGGTGTACGGCGTGCTCAGCCTCGTGGCGAGCCTGCCCGGTGCCGCCGTCCTTCTCGCCCGCCGGCCCGCCGTGCGCTACGCGCGCTCCTCGTCGGACACGGTGACCTCCACCGCCGTCAGCAGCGCGAAACATTCCGCGAAGGAATCCGCGAGGCCCGCCAGCAGTTCCTTCCCCTTTTCCGCCGAACCCAGTGAAGGACGCCCGATGACACCGGAAGCGGTATAGGCGGACATACCGAGGGAGAGCAGATGGCGCCGGTCGTCCGCCACGAAATCGGCGGCCGCGTAACCGGGTCGGACCAATTCGGGGTGCGCGTGCAGAAGAATGGAGGTCTCGATTTCCCCCGCGTGCATGTCGGTGAGCAGCGAGGTGGCCACCCCGGCCCGCCGCCGCGCCGTCTCCCAGTCCTCCGCGGCAGGGAACAGCGCCATCCGGCCACCGCGCGCCGAGGACTCCTGGACGACGTGGCCCAGCACGTAGTTGCCGCCGTGCCCGTTGACCACGACGAGCGCCTGGACACCCGAGCGGCGCAGGGAGTCCGCTATGTCCCGCACCACCGCGTGCAGGGTCAGGGCGGAGACGCTGACGGTCCCGGGCCAGTCCGCGTGCTCGTGCGAGCAGCCGATCGTCACCGGCGGCAGCAGCCGCACCGGATACGCCCGGGCCAACTCGCGGGCGACGGCGCACGCGACGAGTGTGTCGGTCGCCAGCGGCAGGTACGGGCCGTGCTGTTCGTGGCTCCCGACCGGCAGCACCGCGACCTTGGAGCCGTGTTCGCGCACGTCGTCGCTCGTGTCCGACGGCACCAGTGAAACATCCATTTCCGCACGGCCTTTCATCTCGGCTGAGCAATCTGTTGAGGAACGCGAAAATCATGACAGAAAAATTCGGTGTACTTGGCAGGAAAACATCCCGGCGCACGGACGTCGAGCGGATCGTGGTGACACCACTGCCCACCGTCCACGGGAAATTCCGGGCGTACGGCTATGTCGACCACGAACGCGGCGTCGAACAGGTGGCCCTCGTCCACGGCGACCCGGGCGCCGAGGACGTGCTCACCCGGCTCCACTCGGAGTGCCTGACCGGCGACGCCTTCGGCTCCCAGCACTGCGAGTGCGGCGCCCAACTCGTCTCCGCGCTCGGGCAGGTGGCCCACCACGGCAGCGGCGTCGTGGTCTACCTCCGCGGTCACGAGGGGCGCGGCATCGGTCTGCTGGCCAAGCTCCGCGCGATGGCGTTGCAGGCGGAGGGTTTGGACACGGTGGAGGCGAACCTCGCCCTAGGCCTGCCCGTGGACGCCCGGGACTACGGCGTCGCCGCCCGCATCCTCGACGACCTCGGGGTGCGGTCGGTGCGGCTGATGTCCAACAACCCGCGCAAGCGGGAGGCGTTGGTGCGGCACGGCATCCGGGTCGCCGAGCAGGTGCCGCTGCTGATACCGCCGTGCGAGTCGAACATCACCTATCTGCGCACCAAGCGGGAACGGCTCGACCACCACCTGCCGCACCTGGACGCGATGGCGCACGTGTCCTTCGGACCGTGAGGGGCCCGTGTGCGCCGCCCGGGGTCAGTCCGCGACGGCCTCGTGCACCAGCCGCTTCAGGTCCGGATAGACCGTGTGCGAGGACCTCGGCCGCACCTGGGTCATGAACTGCACCGTCAGATCACGCCCCGGGTCGACCCAGAAGGTCGTCGTCGCCACTCCGCTCCAGCCGTACGTGCCGAGCCCGGAGGGCGACCGCGTGCGGTTCGGGTCGGTCACCACGGAGACGCCGAGGCCGAAGCCGACGCCGTCGTTGCCCGGCTGGTCGTGCGCCGGGCGGCTGCCGAAGGAGCGCAGGTCGGCGCCGTCGGGGAGGTGGTCGCGGGTCATGAGGTCCACCGTCGCCGGGGCGAGCAGCCGGACCCCGTCGAGTGTGCCGCGGCGCCGCAGCAGTTCCGCGAAGCGGTGCACGTCGTACGCGGACGAGACCAGGCCGCCGCTGCCCGACAGGAACCGCGGACGGCCCCGCAGCGGCAGCCCGGCGACCGGTGCGATGCCGCCGTCCTCCGTCTCGCCGTACAGCTCGGCCAGGCGGCCCGCCTGCGCGTCGGTGACGTGGAAGCCGGTGTCCGTCATGCCGAGCGGACCGAAGATCCGCTCGGCGCAGAACACGTCGAGGGGCTGCCCGGACACCACCTCGACCAGCCGGCCCAGTACGTTGCTGGCCACCGAGTAGTTCCACTGGGTGCCCGGTTCGAACTGAAGGGGCAGGCTCGCGTAGAGGTCGACCGTCTCGGCCAGGTCGGCGCCCGGCCGCACCGAGGACTCCACACCGGCCGCCCGGTACAGCGCGTCGACGGGGTGGGTGCGGTAGAAGCCGAACGTCAGCCCCGCGGTGTGGGTCATCAGGTGCCGGACCCGCACCGGACCGGCGGCCGGACGGGTGACGACGTCCTCCCCGCTCCCCGAGACGTACACCCGCGGCTCGGCGAAGGCCGGCAGATGGCGGGCCACGGGGTCCTCCAGCGCCAGCAGGCCCTCCTCCACCAGGGTCAGCACGGCCACGGACGTGACCGGCTTGGTCATGGAGTAGATCCGCCACAGGGTGTCGGCCGTCACCGGGAGCCCGGCCGCGACGTCCCGCAGTCCGTGCACCGTCAGATGGGCCACGCGACCGCCGCGCGCCAGGGCCACCAGGAACCCGGGCAACCGGCCCTCCTCGACCTGCCGGGCGAAGTGCAGGTCGAGGCGGTCGAGCGCCTCGGGATCCAGCCCGGCCGCACGCGCGTCGACCTCCTGGCGCAGGGGTGGCATCGCCATCGCTCTCCTCGACCGTTCGTCCGGGACGCGTCCGGCATACCCGGTTCGCGGCTCCCCGGAACGCCCGGGCCCGGCCCGGAGCTCCTCACTGGCGGCTGACCGTGCGGGTCAGGCCGGTGATCACCGTCGTGGCCAGGATCCAGCCCGTGACGATCAGGACGTAGGAGAGCGTCTGGTACCAGCCCTCGGGCGAGAAGGCGTTCTCCTGGCCGAAGGAGATCACCGGCAGCAGCAGGTCGAGGGTGTAGAAGACCGGGTTGAAGCCGGGCGCCTCGTCCGGCTTGAGCGCCGGCGGATGATGCAGCCCGTACGCCACCGAGCCGACCGCCAGCAGCGAGAGCAGCCAGCCGCCCGCGCGCAGCGGACGGAAGCCGTACCCAACCGCCGTGTCCTGGAGATGGCCCCACAGGCGGCCGTACCAGGGCAGGGTGCGCCGGCGCCGGCGCTGCTTGGCGAGCTGCACCAGGCGGGCGGCGTCGTCGTCACCGATCCGCCGGTAGGCGGCGGTCAACTGCTCGTAGGTGAAGGGGAGATAGCCGTCCCCCTTCTCCAGCATCGGCAGCCGCCGCTCGGCGGGCTCGTGCGGGATGAGCGAGGTGTAGGTGAGATCGTTGAGCTGGACCCGGTCCGGCACCATCTCCGGTTGCAGGAACAGCACGTCCACCTGGGCGCGGCGCAGATTGAGCGCCCCCCGCACCGCCGGGCCCTCCCGCAGCCAGAGTTCGCCGATCACGCAGCTGCTGGCGCGCAGCGCGGTGTCCCCGGCGTTGGCCAGCCGGGCGTGCGACAGGTCCAGCCGGCCGGGTATCCGGGCGCCGCGCAGCTCCAGACGGCCCCGGACGTCCGCGCGCCGCATCAGCACGTCGGCCTCGGCGGCGAGCGTCTCGGCCTGGACGGCGGTGCCGCCCGGCCCCTCCAGCACCGTGTCGGTGAGGTTGACCGTGCCGGCCACCCGGGCGCCGTTGAGCCGGACCTCGCCGGCCGCGCGCAGCCCCGGCGCCCACAGGTCGGCGCCCAGCACCGCCTGGTTCAGCTGGAGCGCCGGCCACTCGGTGTCGGTCGCCTCGATGCGGGCGCTCTCCAGGTACACGCTGCCGGTGACCTCCGCCCCCGCGAGCCGCACATTCCCGTAAAACCGGGCCCGGGTCAGCCGCAGTACGCCCTCCACCCGGACCGCGTGCGAGATCAGCCCGGGCAGCACGGACTCGCTCAGGTTCAGCTCGCGCAGCCGGGCCCCGTAGAACCTCGGTGGCTCGTCGAAGTGGCAGTGCCGCAGCCGCACGGGGTGGTCGACCGTCGCGTACTGGAGGTCCAGCTGCCCGGTGACCCGGGCACCGGCCAGGCTGAGGGCCGCGACCCGGCCGTCCTCCCGGGGGCCGTCCAGCAGCAGGGAGCGCAGCACGTTCGCGCGCACGGTCCGTTCGGGCCCCCAGGTGCCGCCGCGGGCGGGGTCGTCGGGGTCCGGGGCGGAGGGGTCCGGGGCGGAGGAGCCGGAGGAGGAGTGCCCGGTGCGGAGGTCCACCTCGGTGCCCGAGGCGAACGCCCGCCACAGACGCGACTCGGCCGGTGTCAGGTCGTTGGTCTCCATCAGGGAGGGACTCTGACCCGAACCGGCCGATCACGTCAACGCGCTTCGCGGACCGCCTGCTTCCCGGCCGCTACTTCTTGGCCGACTCCACGGCGTGCCCGCCGAACTGGTTGCGCAGCGCGGCGACCATCTTCATCTGCGGCGAGTCCTCCTGGCGGGACGCGAACCGGGCGAAGAGGGAGGCCGTGATCGCGGGCAGCGGCACGGCGTTGTCGATGGCCGCCTCCACGGTCCAGCGGCCCTCGCCGGAGTCCTCCGCGTACCCGCGCAGCTTCTCCAGGTGGTGGTCGTCGTCGAGGGCGTTGACGGCCAGGTCCAGGAGCCAGGACCGGATGACCGTGCCCTCCTGCCAGGAGCGGAAGACCTCGCGGACGTTGTCCACGGAGTCGACCTTCTCCAGCAGCTCCCAGCCCTCGGCGTAGGCCTGCATCATGGCGTACTCGATGCCGTTGTGGACCATCTTGGCGAAGTGCCCGGCACCGACCCGGCCCGCGTGGACGTAGCCGTAGGGGCCGTCCGGCTTGAGCGCGTCGAAGACCGGCTTGAGGTCGTCGACGGTCTCCTTGTCGCCGCCGACCATCAGCGCGTAGCCGTTCTTCAGCCCCCACACGCCGCCGGACACCCCGGCGTCGACGAAGTTGATGCCGCGCTTGCCGAGCTCCTCTGCGTGCCGCTCGTCGTCCGTCCAGCGCGAGTTGCCGCCGTCGATGACGGTGTCGCCGGGCTTGAGCAGCGTCGCCAGCTGGTCGATGACGTGCTGGGTGGCGCCGCCGGCCGGCACCATCACCCAGACCGCGCGCGGCCGCTCCAGCTGGTCGACCATCTCGACCAGGCTGTCGACGTCGGCCCGCTCGGGATTGGTGTCGTATCCGACGACGGTGTGGCCGGCGTTGCGCAGCCGCTCGCGCATGTTGCCGCCCATCTTGCCGAGACCCACAAGACCGATCTGCATGTCAGTGCACTTCCTTCAGTTCACGGTAGGCGGCCACCAGCGCGGCCGTGGACGGATCGAGACCGGGCACGTCCGCGCCCTCGGTGAGGGCGGGTTCGACGCGCTTGGCGAGCACCTTGCCCAGCTCCACACCCCACTGGTCGAAGGAGTCGATGTTCCAGATCGCGCCCTGTACGAACACCTTGTGCTCGTACAGCGCGATGAGCTGGCCGAGGACGGAGGGGGTGAGCTCGCGGGCCAGGATGGTGGTGGTCGGGTGGTCGCCGCGGAAGGTCTTGTGCGGGACCAGTTCCTCGGGCACCCCTTCGGCGCGTACCTCG
>NZ_JODM01000001.1 GCF_000717995.1 Streptomyces violaceorubidus | reverse complement strand
CGCTGCCCCGGGACAACGAGGCGAACACCGACGGCAACCGGCACTTCTACGGCTTCGAGTGCGAGAACCTCGGCGACGGCGAGGACCCCTGGCCGGCGGCGCAGCTGGACGCGATCGAGCGGGCCGCCGCGGCCGTGTGCCGCCACCACGGCTGGAACGAGCGCTCGGTGATCGGCCACCTGGAGTGGCAGCCCGGAAAGGTCGACCCGCGCGGGTTCACGATGGCGTCGATGCGGGAGCGGATCCGGGACCGGCTGAAGTGATCCCGGGACCGGCTGAAGTGATCCCGGGACCGGCCGCAGTGCGGTGTCCGGCCGAAGTGCGGTGACCGCCGCGCGGTGGCGTGACAATGGCGGGGTGACCGGCACCGACACCCGCGACCTCGCCGCCCTGCGGCCCCGTCTGCCCTCCCCCCTGCACGAGGTGGCCGACGAACGGTTCGGGCGGCGCGGTGTCCGGTTGCTGCTCAAGCGGGACGATCTGATCCACCCCGAGCTGGTCGGCAACAAATGGCGCAAGCTGGCGCCGACCCTCGCCACGGCGGGCGGCCGTGCCGTCGTCACGTTCGGCGGCGCCTACTCCAACCACCTGCGGGCCGCGGCCGCCGCGGGCCGGCTGCTCGGGCTGCCCACGGTGGGCGTGGTGCGCGGCCAGGAGCTGGCCGGCCGGCCGTTGAACCCCTCACTGGCCCGGTGCGCCGCCGACGGGATGCGGCTGCACTTCGTCGACCGCTCGACATACCGGCGCAAGGCCGAACCCGACGTCCTCGCGGCCCTGCTGCGCGCGGTGGACGCCGAGGACGCCGTGGTGGTCCCGGAGGGCGGCAGCAGCGCGGAGGCGGTACGCGGCTGCCGTGCCCTGGGCGAGGAGCTGGGCGAACACGCCGACGTGGCCGCCATCGCCTGCGGCACCGGTGGCACGCTCGCCGGGCTGGCCGCCGGGCTTCCCCGGGGGCGCCGGGCCCTCGGCATACCGGTGCTCAGAGGAGGCTTCCTGGAGGGCGACATACGGCGGCTCCAGGACCGCGCGTTCGGCGGGCCGCGCGGCGCCTGGAGCCTGGACGACCGCTTCCACCACGGCGGCTACGCCCGCACGACCCCCGGGCTGGACGCCTTCGCCGAGGACTTCGAGCGCCGCCACGGCCTCCCCCTGGAGCGCGTCTACGTCGCCAAGATGCTGTACGCCCTGCTCGCGCTCACCGAGGAGGGCGCCTTCCCGCGCGGGACGACCCTGGCGGCGGTCGTCACCGGCCGCCCCTTCCCCTGAGCGGACGGGACCGCCGGCCCGGCGCCGCCCGCACGCACATGCGTCCGCTCAGGTGGTCTCGCGGTACGCGGCGGCCTCCTCCAGGTCCAGCCGGCGCAGCAGTGTCCGAAGCATCTCGTCGTCGATGTAGCGGCCGTCCCGCAGCCGGACGAAGACCTCGCGCTCGGCGCTGATCATCTTCCGGGAGAGCCGCCGGTAGGTGTCGTCGACGGTCTCGCCGGTGATGGGATTGACCTGGCCGAGCCGTTCCCAGACGGCGTTGCGGCGGCGCTCCAGGACCATGCGCAGGCGGTCGGCGAGCGGGGCCGGCAGGGCGTTGCGCTCGTCGGCCAGGAGCTCGTCCAGGCGCCGCTCGGCGGCCCGCGAGGCCTGTGCCTGCGCGTTGGCCTCCGCCAGCGTCTCGGCCTGCAGGTCGTGCGCGGGGAACTTCAGCAGCCGGATCAGCGGCGGCAGGCTGACGCCCTGGACGACCAGCGTGCCGATGACGGTCGTGAAGGTGAGGAACAGGACGAGGTTGCGCTCGGGGAAGGGTTCGCCGCCGTGCACGGTGAGCGGGATGGAGAAGGCGATGGCCAGGGAGACCACGCCCCGCATCCCGGCCCAGCCGATCACGAACGGCGCCTTCCAGGAGAGGTCGCCCTCGCGCGCGCGTACCCGTGCCGACAGCCGGGGCAGGAAGGTCGCCGGGTACACCCACACGAACCGCGCCACGGCGACCACCAGGAACACCGCGAGGGCGTACCAGGCGGCGTCGATCCCCTCGTACTCCCCCAGGCCCTTGAGGACGACGGGCAGCTGGAGCCCGATGAGGGCGAACACGGCCGACTCCAGGACGAACGCGACCATCTTCCACACCGCCTCCTCCTGGAGCCGGGTGGCGAAATCGACCTCCCACGCGCGGTGCCCCAGGTAGAGCGCGACCACGACCACCGCGAGCACCCCCGAGGCGTGCACCTGCTCGGCGACCGCGTAGGCGACGAACGGGATCAGCAGGGAGAGGGTGTTCTGCAGCAGCGCCTCCTTCAGGTGGGAGCGCAGCCAGTGCAGCGGCACCATCATGACCAGTCCGACGCCGACGCCGCCCACCGCCGCGATCAGGAACTCGCCCATCCCGCCTGCCCAGGTCGCGCCCTCGCCGACGGCCGCCGCGAGTGCCACCTTGAAGGCGGTGATGGCGGTGGCGTCGTTCACCAGGGACTCGCCCTGCAAAATCGTGGTGATCCGGGAGGGCAGTCCCACCCGGCGGGCGACCGCCGTGGCCGCGACGGCGTCCGGCGGGGCCACGACCGCGCCGAGCACCAGGGCCGCGGTCAGGGGCAGCCCCGGCACGATGAGGTAGGCCGCGCAGCCGACGACGAAGGTGGCGAACAGGACGTACCCCACGGACAGCAGCGCCACGGGCCGGGCCTGCGCCCGCAGATCCAGGTAGGAGCTGTCGGTGGCCGCCGTGTAGAGCAGCGGGGGCAGCAGCAGGGGCAGGACGATGTGCGGGTCGAGGGTGTAGTCGGGCACACCGGGCACATAACTCACCGCCAGACCCGCCGCGACCAGCAGCAGCGGCACCGGCACCGGCACGCGCCGTCCCGCCCCCGCGACCGCGGCGCTGCCCGCCACCAGCAACAGCAGCGGCATCACGTCCATCGTCCTCGCCCGCCCTCGTATTCCGCGCGGTCATCCGCACGCCCGTCGTAACCTGGCAATCATGAAACAGTGCACGCACGCCGACGCGCTGCCGCACCCGGAACCCGAGCCGTGCGGCGAGACCTGTCCGGAGTGCCTGGCGCAGGGCACGGACCCGGTGCAGCTCAGGCTGTGTCTCACCTGCGGCCACGTCGGCTGCTGCGACTCCTCGCCGAGGCAGCACGCGACGGCGCATTACAAGGAGACCGGTCACCCGGTGATGCGGACCTTCGAGCCCGGGGAGAGCTGGCGCTGGTGCTTCGTCGATCACGTCCTGGTGTGACCTCGGTGCGGGACGGTTCGACCGTCTGACGTCTGGGTACGTCAACCCGGCGCGCGCTCTTCCGATTTGAGCCCGCCAACCCCCTAGCCACTGTGCGTGTTCGCGTGTTTACTATGAGTGACAGCATGGGGTTGGGGTCTCGGGGACAGGAAACTTCGGAGCGCGATAACGTCACCGCTGAACCACGTGTCGCGTTAACCCGGGGGGCGTCCCTCGGCCCTGTAACGCTTGTACCACCTTGGAGGTGAGGGTGTCCCAGATCGCAGGCGAGCCCGCGACCCAGGACTTCGTCGAAGTCCGGCTGCCGGCCGCGGGTGCCTACCTGTCGGTGCTGCGTACGGCGACGGCCGGCCTCGCAGCCCGTTTGGACTTCACCCTCGACGAGATCGAGGACCTGCGCATCGCAGTCGACGAGGCCTGCGCGATCCTGCTCCAGCAGGCCGTGCCCGGCTCGGTGCTCAGTTGCGTCTTCCGCCTCGTCGACGACTCGCTCGAAGTCACCGTCTCAGCGCCGACCACGGACGGCCACGCCCCCTCGCGGGACACCTTCGCCTGGACGGTGCTCTCCGCCCTCGCGGGCAAGGTCTCCTCCGCCGTGGACGAGGACAAAACCGTTTCGATCAGCCTCTACAAACAGCGCGGCGCGGGACCCGGGCCGACGTGAGGGACGGGGACGGGCCGGTGCGGGACGAAGAGCGCGGTACACGGAAGCTGCCGGCCGAGGGCACACGTTCTCCGAACGAGGCACGACGCACGGCGGACGGCATCGACGGCATCCCCGAGCAGGCCCGGCCGCATCCGGAGGACGAGACCTCGCCCGAGGCCGCCTTTCCGGGCGACGGGCAGCGGACCGGGGAGGCCCCCGTCCGGCCCGTCCGAGCGGAGGCGGGGGCTCGGGAAAGGGCAACGGGCGGGACGATGAGCGAGCACGAGCGACACTCCGAGGGCCACACGCCGGGCGCACGGGGCGCTCAGGGCACACGGCACGACCCGCAGGACCGCAGCGGTGCGCGCCTCCTGTTCGCCGAGCTGCGCACACTGACGAAGGACAGCCCGGAGTACGCGGAGCTGCGCAACCGGCTGGTCCGGATGCACCTGCCGCTGGTCGAGCACCTCGCGCGCCGCTTCCGCAACCGCGGGGAGCCCCTGGACGACCTCACCCAGGTCGCCACCATCGGGCTGATCAAGTCGGTGGACCGCTTCGACCCGGACCGCGGAGTGGAGTTCTCCACCTACGCGACCCCGACGGTCGTGGGCGAGATCAAGCGGCACTTCCGGGACAAGGGCTGGGCGGTGCGCGTGCCGCGCCGGCTCCAGGAGCTGCGGCTGGCCCTGACGACGGCCACGGCGGAGCTCTCCCAGCTGCACGGCCGCTCCCCGACGGTCCACGAGCTCGCCGAGAAGCTGTCGATCTCGGAGGAGGAAGTCCTCGAGGGCCTGGAGTCGGCCAACGCGTACTCCACCCTGTCCCTGGACGTCCCGGACACCGACGACGAGTCCCCGGCGGTCGCCGACACCCTCGGCGCCGAGGACGAGGCCCTCGAAGGGGTGGAGTACCGGGAGTCGCTCAAGCCGCTCCTGGAGGACCTGCCCCCGCGCGAGAAGCGCATCCTGCTCCTGCGCTTCTTCGGCAACATGACCCAGTCCCAGATCGCGCAAGAGGTCGGGATCTCGCAGATGCACGTCTCCCGGCTGCTGGCCCGCACGCTGGCGGAGCTGCGGGAGAAGCTGCTGGTCGAGGAGTAGCCGCCGGGCCGCGTCCCCTGGGCGCCGTCATCGGGCGCCCCCGGAGCTACTTCTCGGCGCTGCCCGGCCCCCGGATGCCCAGCGCCTGGGTGGTGGTGGGATTGACGAGCAGGACCAGCGCGGCGACGGCCACGACTCCGAGCACGATGCCGGACGGAACGGCCAGGCTGTCCGCCCGCACCATGTTGTAGGCGACGGGCAGGGCCATGATCTGCGTGATCACGGCGGGTCCCCGGCTCCAGCCCTTGCGGCCGATCAGTCCGCGGGCGGCGAGCAGGGGCAGCAGGGCCAGGACGATCAGCGTGACGCCGCCGGTGACGGCCGAGGTCCGGTCGTCCGGGTGCCCGGTGAGGCCCTCCACGAGGATCCAGGCACCGCCGACGACGAGCGCCAGCCCCTCCAGGGCGGCGAGGGCGGCCGCGGCGGTCACCCGGCCGGGGCGGGGGCCGGCCTCTTCGGCGGCCGTGGAGGTGGGGGCGGGGATCTGCTCACTGCTCACCCCTGAAGGGTAGCCCTCGGTGTGCGGGCGCCCGCCCGGGTGTCGGGCGTATCCCGGGCACGGTGCGCGGGTGGGGTTCTTCACCTCGGTCTGGGCCGAGTACCACCCAGTAGGTACCCTGCACACCATGCGTGCACTTCTCGTGGTCAATCCGGCGGCAACCACCACGAGCGCGCGCACGCGCGACGTGTTGATCCACGCCCTGGCGAGCGAGATGAAGCTGGAAGCGGTCACCACCGAGTACCGCGGCCACGCGCGCGACCTCGGCCGGCAGGCGGCGCAGAGCGACGACGTCGACCTGGTGGTGGCCCTCGGCGGCGACGGCACGGTGAACGAGGTGGTCAACGGTCTGCTGCACGCGGGCCCCGACCCCGATCACCTGCCCGGTCTGGCGGTGGTTCCCGGCGGTTCCACCAACGTCTTCGCCCGCGCCCTCGGTCTGCCCAACCACGCGGTGGAGGCCACCGGAGCCCTGCTGGACGCCCTGCGCCAAGGCAGTGAGCGCACCGTCGGTCTGGGCCTGGCGTCGGGTACGCCGGGCTCGGAGGACGAGGCGGTTCCGGCCCGCTGGTTCACCTTCAACGCCGGTCTGGGTTTCGACGCCGGTGTGGTCGGCCGCGTCGAGCAGCATCGCGAGCGCGGCAAGAAGTCGACGCACGCCCTCTACGTCCGCCAGGTGGTGCGCCAGCTCATCGGCGAGCCGCACCGCCGCAGCGGGACGATCACCCTGGAGCGGGCGGGCGAGGACCCGGTCACCGATCTGGTGCTGTCCATAGTGTCGAACACCTGCCCCTGGACCTTCCTCGGGAACCGCCCGATCTACGCCTCCCCGAAGGCGTCGTTCGACACCGCGCTCGACGTCTTCGGCCTCAGCCGCCTGTCCACGGCCGCCGTCGCCCGGTATGGCACCCAGTTGCTCACTTCGTCCCCCGAGCGGGGGCCGCGCGGTCGGCACGCGGTCGCCCTGCACGACCTGACCGACTTCACCTTGCATTCGAAGGTGCCCCTGCCCCTCCAGATGGACGGTGACCACCTGGGCTTGCGAACCAGCGTGACGTTCACAGGCGTACGCCGTGCACTGCGTGTGATTGTGTGAGCAGAAGGGGCGAAAGTCCTTTCACTCGAACGTTTAGACCAGGGTCCACCCCATGGAAGTACGGCTGTGACCTAGTCGACACCGAAGAATCAAAAAAAACTTTCCGGAAGGGGTTGTATCCGCCGCCGAGGTTTGCGAGTCTCTTCTTGGCGATCGGGACAGCCCGCAGGACCGGCATCCACAGATCACCGGAACCCCTCTTCAAACCACAGGACCACGCCAGGGAACCTGGCTGTAGGCCCTTCCCTTGTTGAGGGATTCGTGAAAGCGTTCACATTCACAAGCAGCCCAGCATGTAATACCAAGGAGAGGTAGCAGCCATGGACTGGCGTCACCGCGCCGTTTGCCGCGAGGAAGACCCCGAGCTCTTCTTCCCCATCGGCAACACCGGTCCCGCGCTGCTGCAGATCGAGGAAGCCAAGGCCGTCTGCCGTCGCTGCCCCGTCATGGAGCAGTGCCTGCAGTGGGCGCTCGAGTCCGGCCAGGACTCCGGCGTCTGGGGTGGTCTCAGCGAGGACGAGCGCCGCGCGATGAAGCGCCGTGCCGCCCGCAACCGGGCTCGTCAGGCCTCCGCCTGACAACCCACCCCTACTGACAGCCTCAGCTTGGCGGCGCGTACAGCGAGTACGCATCCCCCGCTCCCGAGCCGCAGCGCGCAGTACCCCCCGATGCTCATCGGACGATGTATCGCACGAGCACTGGCCTCGGACCTTCACCGGTCCGGGGCTTTTTGCTGTTGGCGCCTCTCCGCGTCGCGAGCCGCTGCCCCGCCCTGCTTCTCTCCTACTTCTCGGCGGGCACCGGGATGTCCAGGATCACCCGGGTGCCGCGCTCCGCGGCGGGGACCATGTCGAAGCTGCCGCCCAGCTCGCCCGCCACCAGGGTGCGGACGATCTGCAGGCCGAGGTTGCCGGAGCGGTTCGGGTCGAAGCCCTCGGGCAGGCCCACGCCGTCGTCCTGGACGGTGACCAGCAGCCGGGCCTCCTTCGTCGTACCGCCGCGGACCGCGGAGACCTCGACCGTGCCGGTGTCGCCGTCCCGGAAGCCGTGCTCCAGGGCGTTCTGCAGCACCTCGGTCAGGACCATGGACAGCGGAGTGGCGACCTCGGCGTCGAGGATGCCGAAGCGTCCGGTGCGCCGGCCGGTGACCTTGCCCGGCGAGATCTCCGCCACCATCGCGAGCACGCGGTCGGCGATCTCGTCGAACTCCACGCGCTCGTCCAGGTTCTGGGAGAGCGTCTCGTGCACGATCGCGATCGAGCCCACCCGGCGCACGGCCTCCTCCAGCGCCTCGCGGCCCCGGTCCGACTCGATGCGCCGGGCTTGCAGACGCAGCAGGGCCGCCACGGTCTGGAGGTTGTTCTTCACCCGGTGGTGGATCTCCCGGATGGTGGCGTCCTTGGTGATCAACTCGCGCTCACGGCGACGCAGTTCCGTCACGTCCCGCAGGAGCACCAGGGAACCGATGCGGGTGCCCTTGGGCTTGAGCGGGATGGCGCGGAACTGGATCACCCCGTCGTGTGCCTCGATCTCGAACTCGCGCGGGGCCCAGCCGCTGGCGACCTTGGCGAGGGCCTCGTCCACCGGGCCGCGGGAGGGGGCGAGTTCGGCGGTGGTGCGGCCGAGGTGATGTCCCACCAGGTCCGCGGCGAGCCCCATGCGGTGGTAGGCGGACAGGGCGTTCGGGGAGGCGTACTGGACGATGCCGTCGCCGTCGACCCGGATCAGGCCGTCGCCGACGCGCGGTGAGGCGTCCATGTCGACCTGCTGGTTCTCGAACGGGAAGGCACCGGCCGCGATCATCTGGGCCAGGTCCGAGGCGCTTTGCAGGTAGGTGAGCTCCAGACGGCTCGGGGTGCGCACGGTGAGCAGGTTGGTGTTGCGGGCGATGACTCCGAGGACGCGGCCCTGGCGGCGTACGGGGATGGACTCGACGCGGACCGGGACCTCCTCGCGCCACTCGGGGTCGCCCTCGCGCACGATGCGGCCCTCGTCCAGGGCGGCGTCCAGCATGGGCCGCCGGCCGCGCGGGACGAGGTGGCCGACCATGTCGTCCTGGTACGAGGTGGGTCCGGTGTTGGGCCGCATCTGGGCGACGGAGACGTAGCGCGTGCCGTCGCGGGTGGGGACCCACAGGACCAGGTCGGCGAAGGAGAGGTCGGAGAGGAGCTGCCACTCCGAGACCAGCAGATGCAGCCACTCGAGGTCGGAGTCGTCGAGCGCGGTGTGCTGGCGTACGAGTTCGTTCATGGAGGGCACGGGGCTGAGCGTACCTGGCGGTACGGACGGCGATCGAAACCAGCCACTGCGCACTGCTCCCCCGCTCCCGGACGCGGCTCGGAAGGCGCCCGGAGACACCCGCGGGCCGCGGCGCCTGGGAGGGACCCTCAACCCTCCCGGCACCGCAGCCCGGAGCAACATCGGCCGTGGGGTGTGCGGTCCCGGTCGGCCGAAGGATGAGGAGCCGGGGCAGTCAGGGCAGAGAGCTCCGGTTCCTCGGTCCGTCCTCCTGTGCGGGGAGGGCGGAAGCCTGACGATCACCTTGCGCGAGTGACACGGTCGGTGTCTCGGTGACCATTGTGGACTAGACCACTAACCGTGTCCATGCGGTGGACGTCGTTTGTTGTTGGTGACTACTGCCGACCGCACCGCCATCCGGAGCAGCCGCCAGAAGCCTAACCCTGATGGGCCAACCTCGGGGCCGGACCGCCGGGGCAATTTCCGCGAGCGCCTCCCGGGAAGCCGGGTGGACGCCACGAGGCGTCCACCGACCTGGCACCAGCGCCGCCGCGGCACCACTCGCCTGACCGTTTCGGCGCGCTCGCGCGGCCCCGCTCTGTTAGATTGGTCTAAACCACATAGCCAGTCCCGGGCCCCGGGTGAGTCCTCTCTTCGAAACGGCAGGCCAGCGTGGAAGTTGTCATCGTTCCCGATGCCAAGGCGGGCGGCGAACTCATAGCCGAGGCCATGGCGCAGCTGCTCCGGCGCAAGCCCGACGCCCTGCTCGGGGTGGCCACCGGCTCGACGCCGCTGCCCGTGTACGAGGCGCTGGCGGCCAAGGTGCGTTCGGGTGCCGTGGACACCGCGCGGGCGCGGATCGCCCAGCTCGACGAGTACGTGGGGCTGCCCGCGGAGCACCCGGAGTCGTACCGCTCGGTGCTCCGGCGCGAGGTGCTCGAACCGCTGGGCATCGCCATGGACGCGTTCATGGGCCCCGACGGCACGGCCGCGGACGTGCAGGCGGCGTGCGAGGCCTACGACGAGGCGCTCGGCGGGGCCGGTGGCGTCGACCTCCAACTGCTGGGCATCGGCACCGACGGGCACATCGGTTTCAACGAGCCGTGCTCCTCGCTCGCCTCGCGGACGCGGATCAAGACCCTGACCGAGCAGACCCGGGTCGACAACGCGCGCTTCTTCGACGGCGACATCGAGCAGGTGCCGCACCACGTGATCACCCAGGGCATCGGCACCATCCTGGAGGCGCGGCACGTGGTTCTGCTCGCCACCGGCGAGGGGAAGGCCGACGCGGTCGCCGCGAGCGTCGAGGGCCCGGTCGCGGCCGTGTGCCCGGCCTCCGCGCTGCAGTTGCACCCGCACGCCACGGTCGTCGTCGACGAGGCCGCCGCGTCCAAGCTGAAGCTCGCCGACTACTTCCGGCACACCTACGCCCACAAGCCGGACTGGCAGGGCCTCTGACCGTCCCCCCGCCCCATACGAAAGGCGCCGGCCCCGCCAAGGGACCGGCGCCTTCGGTGTGACGGCGAGGTGGGCGTCAGGCGCCCGCGACGGCCTCCGCCGCCGCGATGCCGCAGACGCGGGCCGCGCCGTGGGTGGCCAGATGGACGGCGCCGCGGGGCTCCGCCCGGGGGACGCCCATCTCGACGACGATCGTGTCGGGGCGGGCCGCCAGCAGGACGTCGAGGGCCGCGGCCATCCACGGGTGGCGGTGCTCGTCCCGGACGACGGCGACGATACGGCGGCTGCCCGCCGCCGCCAGGGCCTCGCGCCCGGCGTCGGCCCCGTTGAAGCTGCCGGTTTCGGTGCCCGGCAGCAGGCGGCACAGCTCGGCGGCCACGCCCCACGGGGTCTCGTCGCCCACCGCGATGTTCGCCACCGGGGTGAGCGCGGCGACGTACGGCGGCTCGGCGAGCGGGACCTGGTCCCCGGCGACGGTCACGCGCAGCGCACGGCGTGCCGCACGCAGGCCCACGTCGCCGTCGGCGGTGTCCGAAGCCCCGTCGGCGGGACGGTTCGCCGCGGCCCAGCGGGACAGGGACCGTACGCGTTCCGCCGCGTCGGCCAGGCGCTCCTCGGGCAGTTCGCCCGTGCGGACGGCCTCGACCAGCGCGTCGCTCAGCCGGAGGACGGTGCCCTCGTCGTGCAGGCCGCCGCCCACGCAGATCGCGTCGGCACCCGCGGCGATGGCCAGGACCGTGCCGCGCTCGATGCCGTACGTGCCCGCGATGGCCTTCATCTCGATGCCGTCGGTGACGATGAGCCCGTCGTAGCCCAACTCGCCCCGGAGCAGATCGGTGAGGATGCGGCGGGACAACGTTGCCGGACGGTCCGGGTCCAGGGCCGGGACCAGGATGTGGGCGCTCATCACCGCGCGGCTGCCGGCCGCGACGGCCGCGCGGAACGGGACCAGGTCGCGCTCCGCCAGCACGTCGGCGTCCACGTCGATGCGCGGCATGGCGTGGTGGGAGTCGATGCCCGTGTCGCCGTGGCCGGGGAAGTGCTTGGCGCAGGTGGCCACGCCCGCGGACTGCATCCCGGTGATGTAGGCCGCGGTGTGCCGGGCGACCAGGTCGGTGTCGGCGCCGAAGGCCCGCACGCCGATGACGGGGTTGTCCGGGTTGGAGTTCACGTCGGCGGACGGCGCCCAGTTGAAGTTGACGCCCGCGGCCGCGAGCCGGCGGCCCAGTTCCGCGGCCACCGCCCGGGTGAGTCCGACGTCGTCCACCGCGCCGAGGGCGTGGTTGCCGGGGAAGGAGGAGCCGGTGCGCACCTCCAGCCGGGTGACGTCGCCGCCCTCCTCGTCGATGGCGACCAGCAGGTCCTCGCGCTCGGCGCGCAGCTGTGCGGTCAGGGCGGCCACCTGCTCGGGCGAGGTGACGTTGCGCCCGAACAGGGCGACGGAGGCCAGCCCTTCGCCGATACGGCGCAGCAGCCAGTCGGGGGCCGTGGTGCCGGCGAAGCCGGGCTGGAGGACGGTGAGCGCGTCGCGCGTGAGGGTGTCGGTGGCCCTTGCGAGGGTCGTCATCGGTGGTGCTATCCCTTCACGGCGCCGGCGGTCAGGCCGCTGACGGCCTTGCGCTGGAGGTAGACGAAGAGGATCAGGATCGGGACGGCGAACAGGGAGGAGGCGGCCATGGTGGCGCCCCAGTTGTCGCCGAAGACGGTCTGGAAGCTGGTCAGCCACAGCGGCAGGGTCTGGGACTCCGCCTCCTTGTTGACGACCAGGACGAGGGGCAGCTCGTTCCAGGCGGTGATGAAACCGAACATCGAGGTGGACATCAGGCCCGGGGCGAGCAGCGGCAGGATGACGCGGCGAAAGGCCTGGGTCCGGGTGCAGCCGTCGACCATCGCCGACTCCTCCAGTTCCCTCGGCACGGCGGCGACGAAGCCGCGGAGCGTCAGGATGGTGAAGGGCAGGATCATCATCATGTAGAAGAGCGTGAGCGGCACCAGGCTGTTCAGCATGGACGCGTCGCGCACGATCATGTAGATCGCGATGACCATGACTTCCCAGGGCGCCATCTGGGCGAGCATGAAGCCGACGATGAAGCCGCGCCGCCCCTTGAACCGCATCCGGGCCAGGGCGAAGGACCCGGCCAGCGCGATGATCAGCGAGAAGACGACCGCGCAGACGGTGACGATGAGCGAGTTGCTCACGTACGTCCAAAAGTGGTCGGCCTCGGTCGCGGTCTTGAAGTGCTCGAAGGTGACGTCGGTCGGGAACCAGACCGGGTCCTCCGAGATGATGTCACCGGTCGGCTTGAAGGCCGTGGCGAACATCCAGTAGACGGGGAAGACGAGGCCGATGAACAGGACGACGGCCGTGGCGTTGGGCCACACGCGGCCGAAGAGCGAGCGCTTCACAGCTCGTCCTCCTCTTGCTTGAGCACGATCCTGAGGTAGTACGCGGTCAGGCCGAGCAGGATCAGGATGGTCAGGACCGCGATCGCCGCACCCATGCCGTAGTGCTGGTTGCCGACGCCCTCGATGTAGGCGTAGACGGGCAGGATCTCGGTGAGACGGTCCGGTCCGCCGCCGTTGAACGTGTAGACCTGCACGAACGCCTTGAAGATCCAGATGATCTCCAGGAACGTCGTCGCGTAGAGGAACGGACGCAGGAACGGCAGGGTGACCGAGGTGAAGCTGCGCCACGTGCCGGCCCCGTCCAGGGCCGCGGCCTCGTACAGCTCGCCGGGGATGGTGGTGGTCGCCGCGTACAGGTTGATCGCGACGAACGGCACGGACATCCACACGATCAGCACGGTGACGACGAAGAAGGTCGAGAACTGGCTGCCGGTCCAGCTGAAGTCGGCCATGGAGTGCCAGCCGAGCTTGTCGAGCACCCAGTTGACGACGCCGAAGCGCTGGGCGAACAGCCACTGGTAGACGGTGGTCGCGGCCACCACGGGCATGGCCCACGCCAGCACCAGGCCGATCATCAGCACGAACCGCATCGCCCTGCCGAGGCGGGCGAGCAGCAGGCCGATCAGACCGCCCACCAGCATGGTGAGGACGACGTTGACCGCGGTGAAGACGATGGAGCGGAGGGTGACGCGCCAGAAGTCCTCGCCGGTGAGGACCTCCTTGTAGTTGTCGAAGCCGGTCCACTCGGTGACGTGCTGGATCAGCTGCGCCATGTTGAGGTTCTGGAAGGACAGCAGGCCGTCCTTCAGCAGCGGCCAGCCGAGCAGCAGCACGGTGGCCGCGGCGGCGGGCAGCAGCAGCAGATACGGGGCCAGCGCGCCGGCGCGCGAGGCGGCCCTCGCTTTCGGCCCGCCGGTTCCCCCACCGTCCGCCTTGCGGACGTCCGACGGGCCTGAGGGCGGCCGTTCGGTCTGCACGGTCATGCTCGGGGTCTCTCTCTTCTCGACCTGTTCACCTCGACGCCGGGGCGGGGGCCGTCGTGTGGCAGCCCCCGCCCCGGCTCACCCGGTGCTACTGCTGCTGCGCCAGGCGCTTGTTGAACTCGCCCTCGACCTGCTTGGCGGCCTCGGCGGGGGACTTCCCCTTCATGACGGCCGTCAGGTACGTCTTGATCGGGTTCGGGTCGTTCTCGACCGCGGCCCACTCCGGGATCAGCGGGGTGGTGTCACCGGTACCGGCGGCCGGCGCGGCGGCCTCGGCGGCGGCGTTGCCCTTCAGGTTGCCCTGCAGCGCCTCCTTGTTCGGGATGACGCCGTTGGCCTTGGCCAGCCCGCCCTCGTACTTGTCGGAGAGCGCGAGCTTCAGGAACTCCTTGGCCAGCTCCTGCTTCTTGCTGCCGGCTGCGACGGCCAGGTTGGAGCCGCCGAGGAAGACGCCCTCGGGCTTGCCGGCCGCGGCGCCCGGGATGGTGAAGTAGCCGAGGTCCTTCTCGATCGCCGGGTTGGTGGCGATCGCCGTGGCACCCTCCCAGCCCATGCCGATGAAGGAGCCGGTCTTGCCCTTGGCGAAGATCTCACCCTGCTGCGGGGTGGCCTCGTCCTTGTCCTTGGGCGCCTTGGAGAGGGCCTGGAACTTCTTGTAGGTCTCGGTGGCGGCGGCGATCTTCGGGTCGGAGAGGTTGGAGACGTACTTGTCGCCGTCCTTCTTGACCAGCTCGGCGCCCTCGCCGATGGCCAGGCCCACGAAGTGGTACCAGTTCTGGCCGGGCAGGTAGATCGGCTCGGCGTCGGTCTTCTCGCCGATCGTCTTGAGGTCGTTGTAGAACTCGTCGCGGGTCTTGGGCGTCTCCTTGATGCCCGCGTCCGCCCAGATCTTCTTGTTGTAGACGACGACGCGGTTCACCACGAACCAAGGGGCCGCGTACTGCTTGCCGTCGAAGACGGCGGACTTGTTGAGGGACTCGGACCAGTCGGTGCCGATCTCACCCTTGAGGTCGCTCAGGTCGGCGAGGCCGCCGGTCTTGGCGTAGGCCGGGGTCTGGGTGTTGCCGATCTCGAAGACGTCGGGGGGGTTCTCCTCGGAGAGGGCGGTGGTCAGCTTCTGCTGGATGCCGTTCCACTTCTGGATCTCGAACTTGACCTTGGCCTTGGTCTTCGCCTCGAACTCCTTGGCGAGGTCGGCCTGCCAGTCGTCCGGCGAGGAGCCGTCCATCACCCAGACGGTGAGCGTCTGGCCGGCGTAGCCGTCGGCCCCGGCCTTCTTGCCGTCGTCGTCGCTGTCGCCCCCGCACGCGGCGATCGAGACCATCATGCCCGCGATACCGATCGCGGCTATAAGCTTGCGCTTCACGCCAACCCTCCTCAGGGATGCCACACAACCCCCCTGCCTCCCCGCGGTTGCTCGTCGACGCGGACCGCCCATGGGGCCGGGACCTGGACCAATGGTGTAGACCAGTACGGGGAGCTTGGCCCAGACCAATAGGACTGTCAAGGGTGTTCAAACTGAGCCCCCGCGTCCGTGATGGGACCGAGATATGCAGGGACCTTTCATTGCGCAAGCGACAGTTCGGGCGGACCGGGACCGGGTGTACCACCCCCACCGAATGACGCGCACGGACGGCTCCGAACGCGCACACCAGGGGCGCCCGACGCATCTGTGGACTAGACCAAGGGTGTTCCCGCGGGTATACAGAAGGGATCACGGAGCGTGCGGGGCCATCCCGGCACGAAGCCGTGCCACGATGTGAGCCGTGGCCGACAGGGATAGCGGTCGCTTCGGCACCCGGAGCCGGGAAGGCAGAGCATGAGCACCGACGTCAGCAGTGCGGAGAACGAGGGTGGGGCGACCGTCCGTACCGCGCGCGTGCCCAAGTACTACCGACTGAAGAAGCATCTGCTGGACATGACCCGGACCCAGACCCCGGGCACGCCGGTCCCGCCCGAGCGCACCCTGGCCGCCGAGTTCGACACCTCGCGCACCACCGTGCGCCAGGCCCTCCAGGAGCTGGTCGTCGAGGGCCGCCTGGAGCGCATCCAGGGCAAGGGCACCTTCGTGGCCAAGCCCAAGGTGTCACAGGCGCTGCAACTCACCTCGTACACCGAGGACATGCGGGCCCAGGGACTCGAACCCACCTCGCAGCTGCTGGACATCGGCTACATCACCGCCGACGACCGGCTCGCCGCCCTGCTCGACATCACGGCCGGCGGCCGGGTGCTGCGCATCGAGCGGCTGCGCATGGCCAACGGCGAGCCGATGGCCATCGAGACCACCCACCTCAGCGCCAAGCGCTTCCCCGCCCTGCGCCGCTCCCTCGTGAAGTACACGTCCCTCTACACCGCGCTCGCCGAGGTGTACGACGTCCATCTCGCCGAGGCCGAGGAGACCATCGAGACCTCACTGGCCACCCCGCGCGAGGCCGGACTGCTCGGCACCGACGTGGGCCTGCCCATGCTGATGCTCTCCCGTCACTCGCAGGACCGCACCGGCCAGCCGGTGGAGTGGGTGCGCTCGGTGTACCGGGGCGACCGCTACAAGTTCGTGGCACGCCTCAAGCGGCCCCAGGACTAGGGACATGTCCGGCATGCCTCCCCGCTCAGCGGCGTCACGTTGCAGTTGGGGACCGATATACGGACGAGGTCTTCCGCTGTCCTGAGACCGTCACCTACATTGCGTGCGCACTGCACGTGGTGATCAGCGAGGGGACGGAACCGCTCATGCCAGAAGACACCCAGGTGAGCAGAGGGCCGGTGGTGACGCCGGTGCGCGTCGTCATCGGGCTCTGTCTCGTCGCACCGTTCGTCGCGATGATCTGGGTCGGGTCGTACGCGAAGACGGACCCGGCCTTCATCGGCGTCCCGTTCTTCTACTGGTACCAGATGGCCTGGGTGCTGATCTCCACCCTGCTGACGGTGATCGCCTACAAGCTGTGGCAGCGCGACCAGCGCGGGCGCGCGGCCCACTCCACCGCCCCCGCCACCGCGAAGGGCGGTGAGTCGCGATGAACGACGGCGTGAACGGCGTCGCACTCGGCGTCTTCATCTTCTTCTTCGTCCTCGTCACCGCCATGGGCTTCCTGGCCGCCCGCTGGCGCAGGGCGGCGAACGAGCACAGCCTCGACGAGTGGGGCCTGGGAGGCCGCTCGTTCGGCACCTGGGTCACCTGGTTCCTGCTGGGCGGCGACCTGTACACCGCGTACACCTTCGTGGCCGTCCCGGCGGCCATCTACGCGGCGGGCGCCTCCGGCTTCTTCGCGGTGCCGTACACCATCCTGGTGTACCCGCTGATCTTCACCTTCCTGCCCCGCCTGTGGTCGGTCTCGCACAAGCACGGGTACGTGACGACCTCGGACTTCGTGCGCGGCCGGTTCGGCTCCAAGGGCCTGTCGCTGGCGGTGGCCGTCACCGGCATCCTGGCGACCATGCCGTACATCGCGCTCCAGCTGGTCGGCATCCAGGCCGTGCTGGACGTGATGGGCGTCGGCGGCGGCGAGGACACCAACTGGTTCATCAAGGACCTGCCGCTGCTGATCGCCTTCGGGGTGCTGGCGGCGTACACCTACTCGTCGGGACTGCGCGCCCCCGCGCTGATCGCGTTCGTGAAGGACACGCTGATCTACATCGTCATCGCGGTGGCGATCATCTACATCCCGATCAAGCTGGGCGGCTTCGACGACATCTTCGCGTCGGCGAGCGACAAGTTCACCGAGACCGGGGTGGGCGGGGTGGTGCCCAACGCGAGCGGCCAGTGGACGTACGCGACCCTCGCGCTCGGTTCGGCCCTGGCGCTGTTCATGTACCCGCACTCGATCACCGCCACGCTGTCCTCGCGCAGCCGTGAGGTGATCCGCCGCAACACCACGATCCTGCCGCTGTACTCGCTGATGCTGGGTCTGCTGGCGCTGCTGGGCTTCATGGCGATCGCGGCCGGGGTCAAGGTGCAGAACGGCCAGCTGGCGATCCCCCAGCTGTTCGAGGACATGTTCCCGGACTGGTTCGCGGGCGTGGCCTTCGCGGCGATCGGCATCGGTGCCCTGGTCCCGGCGGCGATCATGTCGATCGCGGCCGCGAACCTCTTCACCCGCAACATCTACAAGGACTTCATCAAGCCGGACGCCACCCCGCAGCAGGAGACCAAGGTCTCCAAGCTGGTGTCGCTGCTGGTGAAGGTGGGTGCGCTGATCTTCGTCCTGGGCATGGACAAGACGGTCGCGATCAACTTCCAGCTGCTGGGCGGCATCTGGATCCTGCAGACCTTCCCGGCCCTGGTCGGCGGCCTGTTCACCCGCTGGTTCCACCGCTGGGCGCTGCTCGGCGGCTGGGCGGTCGGCATGGTCTACGGCACGGTCGCCGCCTACGGCGTGGCCTCGCCGACGCAGAAGCACTTCGGCGGGTCCTCCGACGAGATCCCCGGCATCGGCGAGATCGGCTACATCGGTCTCACCGCCTTCGTGCTGAACATCCTGGTCACCGTGGTCCTGACCTTCGTGCTGCGGGCGGTCAAGGCGCCCGACGGCATCGACGAGACCAAGCCGGGCGACTACACGGCGGACGCCGGCGACCCCGGCGTCCAGGTGGAACTGCCGCCGGCCACGGCGGGCAGCTCGCACTAGCGGCGTTCCTCAGCGGGCCGTCGGAGACCTCCGGCGGCCCGTTGTCGTAGCCGTCGGGCACACTCGGCGTCATGGACTTCGTGATCCGGCGGGCGACGGCCGAGGAGTACGACACCCTCGGCGAGATCACCGCGCAGGCCTACCTGCGCGACGGCCTCCTCGACTTCGGGGAGAGCGATTCCTACCTGGACGAGCTGCGGGACGTGGCCAAGCGGGCGGCTGCCGCCGAGGTGCTGGTCGCCGCGGCGGACGGCCTGGTGCTCGGCGGCGTGACCTTCGTGCCGTCCGGCGGCCCCATGGCGGACATCGCGGGCCCCGGCGAGGCCGAGATACGCATGCTCGCCGTCGCCCGCGAGGCACGCGGCCGGGGAGCCGGCGAGGCCCTCGTGCGGGCCTGCGTCGACCGCGCCCGCGCCGTGCCGGGCTGCACGGGCGTCGTGCTGTCGTCCCAGGCGGCCATGCACACCGCCCACCGCCTCTACGGGCGTCTGGGCTTCGTCCGTACGCCGGACCGGGACTGGAACCCCGTGCCGGAGCTGGACGACATCATGCTGCTCACCTACGGACTGACGCTCTGACGCTCTGACGCTCCGACGGCGACCGGACATGACCCGGCGCGCCTCTCGAATCGCCACAGAGACACAACATCTGGGGGTGCTGGCGGAGCCCGGCACAAGATGTATGCTCATGCTCGCTGTCGCCGCAGGGGAATCCGGTGCGAATCCGGAACTGTCCCGCAACGGTGTACTTGCGTGCATCCGTACGTCTTCGCACGTGCGCGCACGCCTGTCCAGTCCGAGGACCTGCCGACAGTGCGCCCGGCCGTCCCGGCCGGGGTGCCATGACGTCCGGGCCTCGTGGAGTGGGCCGGTGGACGCGACGCCGCGTGCGCTCGTGCTGCCCCCTGCCCTCCGCCAGGCCCCGTGCCGAGCGAGGGAGTGCTCCACGTGACCATCGCGCCAGCCGATCCGGCTTCAGCGACCCCGGTGACGGCGACCGGAGAACCGGACGGACCCGGTGCCGCACTGCTGCGGACCCTGACCGAGCTGACCGCCGACCTTCCCGACGCCGACCCCGGCCGGGTGGCCGCCGCCGCGCTGCGCGGCCGGTCCGCCCACGCCGACGAGGCCGAGCTGCGCGAGCTGGCCACCGAGGCGGCCGCCGGCCTGATCTCGGAGGACCCGGTCTACTCCCGGCTGGCGGCCCGGCTGCTGACCATCGGCATCCGTGCCGAGGCCGCGTCCCAGGGCGTCACCTCCTTCACCGGCTCCGTCGCCACCGGACACCGCGAGGGTCTGATCGCCGACCGCACCGCCGCGTTCGTCCGGCTGCACGCGGCCCGCCTCGACGCGCTGATCGACCCGGCCGCCGACGACCGCTTCGGCTACTTCGGGCTGCGCACCCTGTACAGCCGCTACCTGCTCCGCCACCCGATCACCCGCAAGGCCGTCGAGACCCCCCAGTACTTCCTGCTGCGGGTCGCCTCCGGGCTCGCCGAGGACGACACGCCCCGCGCCGTGGACGAGGTCGGCGCGCTGTACGGCCTGATGAGCCGCCTCGACTACCTCCCCTCCTCCCCCACCCTCTTCAATTCCGGCACCCGGCACGCCCAGATGTCGTCCTGCTACCTCCTGGACTCCCCCAGGGACGAGCTGGACTCCCTCTACGAGCGCCTCCACCAGGTCGCCCGCCTCTCCAAGCACGCCGGCGGCATCGGCATCGCCTACTCCCGCGTCCGCGCCCGGGGTTCGCTGATCCGCGGCACCAACGGGCACTCCAACGGCATCGTCCCGTTCCTGAAGACGCTGGACGCCTCGGTCGCCGCCGTGAACCAGGGCGGCCGGCGCAAGGGCGCGGCGGCGGTCTACCTGGAGACCTGGCACGCGGACGTCGAGGAGTTCCTGGAGCTGCGGGACAACACCGGCGAGGACGCCCGCCGTACGCACAACCTGAACCTCGCGCACTGGGTGCCGGACGAGTTCATGCGCCGCGTGGACGCCGACGGGACCTGGTCGCTGTTCTCCCCGGCCGACGTGCCGGAGCTGACCGACCTGTGGGGCGAGGAGTTCGACGCGGCCTACCGCAGGGCCGAGGAGGCGGGGCTCGCCCGCAGGACGCTGCCCGCCCGCGAGCTGTACGGCCGCATGATGCGCACCCTCGCGCAGACCGGCAACGGCTGGATGACCTTCAAGGACACCGCCAACCGCACCGCCAACCAGACCGCGACCCCGGGCCACGTCGTCCACTCCTCCAACCTCTGCACGGAGATCCTGGAGGTCACGGACGACGACGAGACGGCGGTCTGCAACCTGGGCTCGGTCAACCTCGGCGCCTTCACCGACCCCGCGTCCGGCGACATGGACTGGGAGCGCCTGGACGCCGCCGTCCGCACCGCGGTCACCTTCCTGGACCGGGTCGTCGACATCAACTTCTACCCGACCGAGCAGGCGGGCCGCTCCAACTCCCGCTGGCGCCCGGTCGGCCTCGGCGCCATGGGCCTCCAGGACGTCTTCTTCCAGCTCCGCCTGCCCTTCGACTCCCCCGAGGCGAAGGCCCTGTCCACCCGGATCGCCGAGCGGATCATGCTCGCCGCGTACGAGACCTCCGCCGACCTCGCCGAGCGCGACGGGCCCGCGCCGGCCTGGGAGAAGACCCGTACGGCCCGGGGCGTGCTGCACCCGGACCACTACGGCGTCGAGCCCGTCTGGCCGGAGCGCTGGGCCGCGCTGCGCGAGCGCATGGCCGCGACCGGGCTGCGCAACTCCCTGCTCCTGGCCATCGCGCCGACCGCGACCATCGCCTCCATCGCCGGGGTCTACGAGTGCATCGAGCCGCAGGTGTCCAACCTGTTCAAGCGCGAGACGCTGTCGGGTGAGTTCCTCCAGGTCAACTCCTACCTGGTGGACGACCTCAAGCGGCTCGGCGTGTGGGACGCGCGCACCCGGGAGGCGCTGCGCGAGGCCAACGGCTCGGTGCAGGGCTTCTCCTGGATCCCCGAGGACGTGCGCGCGCTGTACCGCACCGCCTGGGAGATCCCGCAGCGCGGCCTGATCGACATGGCCGCCGCCCGCACCCCGTACCTCGACCAGGCCCAGTCGCTGAACCTGTTCCTGGAGACGCCGACCATCGGGAAGCTCTCCTCGATGTACGCCTACGCCTGGAAGCAGGGCCTGAAGACCACGTACTACCTGCGCTCGCGCCCGGCGACCCGGATCGCCCGGGCCGCGGCCCGAGCCACCGCCGTCCCCGTGCAGGCCGCCTCGGACCCCGAAGCGGTCGCCTGCTCCCTGGAGAACCCCGAGTCCTGCGAGGCCTGCCAGTAATGACCACCAAGAACCTGCTCGACCCCGGCTTCGAGCTGACCCTGCGCCCCATGCGCTACCCGGACTTCTACGAGCGCTACCGGGACGCCATCAAGAACACCTGGCACGTCGAGGAGGTCGACCTCCACTCGGACGTCGCCGACCTGGCGAAGCTCAGCCCCGAGGAGCAGCACCTGATCGGCCGCCTCGTGGCCTTCTTCGCCACCGGTGACTCGATCGTCGCGAACAACCTGGTGCTGACGCTCTACAAGCACATCAACTCCCCCGAGGCGCGGCTGTACCTGTCCCGTCAGCTCTTCGAGGAGGCCGTCCACGTCCAGTTCTACCTGACGCTCCTGGACACCTACCTGCCCGACCCGGAGGACCGCGCCGCCGCCTTCGCGGCCGTGGAGAACATCCCGTCCATCCGGGAGAAGGCCGAGTTCTGCTTCCGGTGGATGGACTCGGTCGAGTCGATCGACCGCCTGGAGACCCGGGCCGACCGCCGCCGCTTCCTGCTCAACCTGATCTGCTTCGCGGCGTGCATCGAGGGCCTGTTCTTCTACGGCGCCTTCGCCTACGTCTACTGGTTCCGCAGCCGGGGCCTGCTGCACGGCCTGGCCACCGGCACCAACTGGGTGTTCCGGGACGAGACCATGCACATGTCCTTCGCGTTCGACGTCGTCGACACCGTGCGCAAGGAGGAGCCGGAGCTGTTCGACGACGAGCTGCGGCAGCAGGTCACCGACATGCTGGGGGAGGCCGTCGAGGCCGAGCTGCAGTTCGCGCGCGACCTGTGCGGTGACGGCCTCCCGGGCATGAACACCGACTCGATGCGGCAGTACCTGGAGTGCGTGGCCGACCAGCGTCTGACGCGGCTCGGCTTCGCCCCGGTGTACGGCTCCGAGAACCCCTTCTCCTTCATGGAGTTGCAGGGGGTTCAGGAGTTGACCAACTTCTTCGAGCGGCGTCCCTCGGCGTACCAGGTGGCGGTGGAGGGCACCGTCGACCTGGACGAGGACTTCTGAGTCTCCTTCCCCCGGCTCCTCTCCTCCTGGCTCCTCTTCTCCTGGGCCTCCCTGATCCGGCGGTCGATGCGCCGGTCGCGCACGATGCCGATCACGGAGGGGAGGACCATGAGGACGAGGAGTCCGAAGGTCGCGAGCATTCCGACAAGGGCTTCGATCTGGTTTCCGGTCATGACACCACTGTCACGCCGGATACTCCTTACCGGGAGTGGCAGGACTGCCGCAATACCTCGATTTCCTGCCACCGACGAGGCACACTGGCGGCATGTTGCAGAACGTGGCCGCCGTCCTGCTGGACGGCGCGCATCCCTTCGAACTCGGCGTCGTCTGCGAGGTCTTCGGCATCGACCGGAGCGACGAGGGCCTGCCTCGGTACGACTTCGCGGTGGTCTCCGCGGAGGGCCCCGAGCTGAGCACCCACGTCGGCGGACTGACCGTCTCCACGCCGTACGGTCTCGACCGGCTGGAGGAGGCCGACCTGATCGCGGTGCCGGCGGGCAGCGACTTCGTGCGCCGGGAGTACCCGCCCGAGCTGCTGGACGCCCTGCGCCGGGCGACGGACCGGGGCACCCGCGTCCTGAGCGTGTGCTCCGGCGTCTTCGTGCTGGGCGCCGCCGGACTGCTGGACGGGCGGCGGTGCGCGGTGCACTGGCACCACGCGGCCGAGCTGGCCCGGCAGTACCCGCGGGCCCGGGTCGCGCCGGACGTGCTCTACGTCGACGAGGACCCGGTGATCACGTCCGCCGGGACCGCCGCCGGCATCGACGCCTGCCTGCACCTCGTGCGCAAGGAGCAGGGGACGGAGGTCGCCAACCGGATCGCCCGGCGCATGGTGGTGCCGCCGCACCGGGACGGCGGACAGGCGCAGTACATCGAACGGCCGCTGCCGCGCTCCTCCTGCGACACCGTCGGCGAGGTGCTGGCCTGGATGGACCAGCACCTCGACGAGGAGGTCACCGTCGAGCAGCTCGCGGCCCGGGCGCACATGTCCCCGCGCACCTTCGCCCGCCGCTTCCAGCAGGAGACGGGGACGACCCCCTACCGCTGGATCCTGCGCCAGCGCGTCCTGCTGGCGCAGCGCCTCCTGGAGGCGACGGACGAGACGATGGACACGATCGCCTGGCGCGCCGGATTCGGCACGGCGGCGGCCCTGAGACACCAGTTCACCAGGTCCCTGGGCACCACCCCGCACGCCTACCGGCGCACCTTCCGGGGCCCGGAGGCCGCCGCCTGACCGGGCCAGGCCGCGTCACCGGGCCACGGGCCTGACCAGCAGGTCGTGCGGGCGCAGCGTGATGCCGACCCGGACCGCGTCGTTCGAGCCCGCCACCTGCTCGAAGCGGTACTTGGTGGCGAGCGCGGCCGTGATCAGGGTGAGCTGAGCCATCGAGAAGTGGTCACTGGGGCACTTCCGCTTGCCCGCACTGAAGGGCTTCATGGCGTATTTCGGCACATTCTTCGCGCGTTCCGGAAGCCACCGGTCGGGGTCGAACTCCAGGTTGTCGTCGTACGACTTCGGATCGCGCTGGATTGCGTACGGACTGTAGATGATGTCCGCACCGGCCGGAATGCGATAGCCACCGAGTTCGCTTTCGGCCACCGCGCGCCGCGTCAATACCCATACGGCGGGACGCAAACGCATGGCCTCCATGATGACATTGCCGGTGTGCGTCAGCCGGCGCACGTCCTCGAATGCCACGGGACGCCCGCCGGTGACCGCTTCGACTTCGTCGCGTATGCGGTCGGCATGTTCCGGATGGTCGGCAAGTGCCTGGAGCAACCACATGATCGTGGACGCGATGGTTTCACTGCCGGGGGTGAGTATCGCGACCACCTGGTCGTGGATCTCCTGTTCCCCGATCGGGTCGCCATTGTCGTCCTTCGCCTCCAGCAATGCCGTGAGCAAATCGTCCGGCTTTTGACCGGATGCGCGGCGCTCGGCGATGATCTCGTCGACGAGCAGGTGCAGATCGGCCAACGCGTCGTTGAATTGGCGGTTGACCGGAAGCGGCAGCCGGTACAGCGGTCCGAGCGGGACCACCATGCGCCGGTACATGCCCCGGAAGACGGTGGCGAGCGCGACGCACAGCCGCTCGGCCCGCTCGTCCATGTACTGCCCGCGCAGCAGGCAGCGGGCCGCGACGCGCACGGCGACCCGGAAGGACTCCGAGGTGGCGTCGACGGTCCTCCCCGGCTGCCAGCGCTCGGCGAGCGCGTGCGCCTCCTCCTCCATGATCGGCCCGTAGGCGGGGATGGCGTCGAGCCGGAACGCCGGCTGGATGGTGCGCCGCTGGCGGCGGTGGAGCGGGCCGTTGGCGGTGGCCACGCCTTCCTTGCCGAGCAGCCCCTCCAGCGACTCCCACAGCGGGCCCGCTATGTGGTAGTCGGGATTCAGGGCGAGGGCACCGGTCAGCTCCGGGTCCGTGACCGCGTAGACGGTCTTCGGGCCCAGCTTGATGCGCACGATGTCGCCGTGGTCGCGCAACTGGGACATGAAGGCCAGCGGGTCGCGGGCCAGCCGCCATCCGTGGCCGAGCAGCGGCACGCCGCCGCCCGCGACGGGCGGTTCGCGCAGCTCCGGTACCCCTGGTGCGCGCGTTTCGGGGTTGACGGACTCGACGGTCATTTCTCACCTGCCGCTTCGTTGTTGACGTACGGGGGCGTGGACCGGTCGTCCCAGCTGTCGACCATGTACCGGCCGGACTCGTGGTGGAACCAGTAGACGGAACTGAACCAGTTCCGCATATTGCCGACGTTGGCCCGCACGGCGCCGCCCAGTTCCTTTCCGCGTACGGTTCCGTCGGCGAGTTCGTCGGCGAACCGTAAGGCGTCCTGCTCCACGGCGATGAACTCGGTGATGCAATCCTCGACGCGTCTGCGGACTTCTGCGATGGCTTCTTCCAGCGTGAGTGAATGGTGGGTGATGAGACTGATTCCGAGATTGTGGACCTCGTCCCCCGCAATTTCCTTGGGCAGCGAGCAGAGATCGTTGTACCAGGCGGCGAATTCCTGACTCAGCAACGCCGCACGGTGATATGCCGGGTGTTTTCTTACGGTGTCGGGGAGTTCGCAGCCCGAGCTCGTCTCCAGCAGGTCGGTCCAGATCCAGTGCGCGAAGGTGAGCCGGCGCAGTTCGAGGTACTCCGTCACGCCGGGCACGATTCCGCGCGTGCGGTTGTGGAATTCACGGTCGTACGCCTCGATCACCGCGTGGAAGTGCCGGGCGAACCGGGCGTTCCATGTGGCCGGCAGGAAGGCGTAGAGCCGCCGCACGCTGTCGGCGAACCCGGCCACCAGTGCGTCCTCGTGGTGCAGGTGGTCCCCGGGTGAGTCCAGTGCCGTGTGCAGTCGGCCACGCAGTCGCCGCCAGGCGCCGGGACGGCCGTGGACGATGTCACGGTCGTGCCGGTCGTCCCAGAGGAAGAACCACGCGCTGTAGTCCGCTATCGCCTGCATGACCTCGTCGGGCGCGCCGAGGTAGTAGCCCGCCATGAGGTCCGTGTAGCACAGGCCGTCGGCATATTCCTCGACCTTGTCCGCCGGCATGAGCCGTTTTTCGAGCAGCCAGGTGCGCGTTGCCTCCTGGAGCCTGGGCCAATACGGGTGCAGTTGCCGGGGAAATGCCGCCTCGATCACCGGGAGGCGGAGCGATGGCGGTACTGCGATCGCGGTCGGTGTCGCTGTGGTGCCGTGTGGGAAAGCATGCACGAACAAACCCCTCTCAGCCGCCGGTGGCGCACCCCTCTCGCTGAGCGGGGCGTGCGCCGTTGCGTATCCCCGCACTTCCCATTCAGCACCACAACTGACCGTTCTGGGAACGGATTTGCTTCATTCACTACCCCCGATGCCGGAATTCTCCTGTTGTGTGGCGGCTTTCCACTGACGCACACAGACGAACGGCGCCCGCTCGGGGAAGACCCGAACAGGCGCCGTGCGCAAGGGAGAGGTGTGACCCGTGAGGCGTTCTCAGTCGTTGGCGACCACGGGGTAGCGGGGCTCGTTCTCGGCCATCTGCCGCAGCGCGTCCTTGCGTTCGCGCTTGGAGAGCCGGTCGATGTACAGGTACCCGTACAGGTGGTCCGTCTCGTGCTGCAAACACCGAGCGAAGTATCCGGTGCCGCGCACCTTCACCGGGTTGCCCTTCTCGTCCTGCCCGGTCACCTCGGCGTAGTCGGGGCGGGCGAGCGGCGCGTAGGCGGTCGGCACGGACAGGCAGCCCTCGTTGCTGTCGTCCAGGCGGCGGCGGTCGGCCGGCAGCTCGACCAGCCTGGGGTTGCAGACCACGCCGACGTGGCGGACGCCCCCGTCGTCGGGGCAGTCGTAGACGAAGACCTTCTTGGAGACGCCGATCTGGTTGGCGGCCAGACCCACACCCTCGGCGGTGCGCTGGCTGGCGAACATGTCGGCCACCAACTGCTGGAACTCCTCGCCGAAGTCGGTGACGTCCTCGCACTCCTTGTGCAGCACCGGGTTGCCGACCACCGTGATCGGGCGCGAGGTGCCGCGCCCGCGCCATTCGGCCTCACGCTCCTCGCAGTCCTGGGTGTCGACGACGAACCCCTCGTCGTCCACGGGGAGCACGCCAGGGTGCTGCTGATCGGTGTCCTGCTGGGCCATGACCGACGTATGCCTTCCTCGTACAACCAAGGGTGATGCTGATGGTGACCGCTGCTGGAGGGTCCTGACAAAGACTACGGGGCCGCTCAGCAGACCTCTTCCAGATCCCGCCAGTCACGCGAGTCCGGACTGTCCGCCACCCACCCGTCCAGCAACCCCTTCACCAGCCCCGCCGGCGCGGCCACCCCGCACTCCCGCTCCGGCACCCACAGCTGCCCGTCGGTGCGGTGCCCCAGCGGGCCGGGATGCCCGGGCTCGCTGTGGTCGTGCGGGTCGAGGTGCTCGCCCTCGCCCTCGTCGGACGGCATCCGCGACTCCGAGCACATCCGGCACAGCAGCCGCACCGAGGACGACCAGTCCTCCGCGGCGAACCCGGCGTCGGCGGCCAGCTGCTCCAGGGCGTCGCGGTCGGACTCGGTGGCGGCCTCCAGGAGGACGACCCAGGTGGGCACGGGCGAGGGCGCCCACAGCTCGATCTCGTCGAAGACGGGGTAGGAGTGCCCGGCGCTGGTCGTCCGCTCCCCGTGCGGCACGCCGTCGTGCAGGACGACCTCGCCCCAGCGCCGCCCCGAGGAGGGCAGCGGGATGGACAGCACCTCGACGCGGGCGGGGTCGAGCCGCCGTCCCCACACCACCTCGGCCTCGCCCTCCGGCGACAGCCGTACGGCCGCGCTGCCGAGGTCCATGCCGAGCGGCTCACCGGCGTCCGTGGCGTCCCCGGGGGTGCGCAGCCCGTAGGCCTGCCAGGCCCGGCGGGCCAGCGGCCAGTCCTGCAGGGCGGTCGCGGCGATGCCGACGTTCCACCAGTCGGGGGCGCCGGTGTCCCGGTCGAGCAGGGCGACGGCCCGCAGGCCGGCCGCCCTGGCCTGCTCCCAGTCGTGCCGGAACTTGTGCAGCAGCGCCAGGTTGAACCAGGACTCCGACAGCCAGGGCTCCAGATCGGCCGCCCGGGTCAGCAGCGCACCCGCGTCCTCGTACCGGCCGTCGCCGATCAGCGTGAACGCGCGGTCGGTGGCCTGCCGCCAGGAGGCGGAGGGCCGGTGCCGTGCCTTGCCGAAGATCCTCACGATTCCCGCCTGCCAGTTCCGTTCTGTGGGCTGGCTGTGCCTTTCGCGCCCCCGGACACCCTCTCCCGGGCATCAAACCACGTACGGCTGCAGAGGCGCTCATTACCCATGGGTTACCCAGCCGCGGGCTCGCTAAGGCTGCTCCGGGCCAGGACCCGGGCCAGCGCTTCCACCACCTCGGGAGCGTAGTCGCCGGCGGCGGCCAGGCGCAGCTCCTCCAGTGCCGCCAGGGCACCGCCCGGACCGGCGTCGCGCGCCTTCTCCTCGTAGGCGTTCACGACCCGCACGATCCGCGCGGCGACCGGCTGCTCCCGGCAGGGGTCGGCCTGCCGCTCCACCACCACGGCGACCGCCGCGTCGACGCCGGTCTGGCGGACGACGGCCCCGCCGAGCAGCGCGATCCGACGCTGCTCGGTGACGGGCAGCTCCGCGGTGGCGCCCGCCGGGACCGGATCGACCAGGCTCAGCTGGCCGATGTCGTGCATCAGCGCCGCGTACTCCAGCACGGTCAGCTCCGCCCCGGACAGCCCCAGGTCCCGCCCGACGGCCACGCCGAGTGAGGCGACGCGGCGGGCGTGCCCGGCCGGGGTGTACCCGGCGATCTCGGTGGCGCGGGCCAGGGAGGCGATGGTCTGCCGGTAGGTGGCCCGGACGGCCGCGTACCGCCGGTAGGAGAGCTGGGCGAGCAGCAGGGGCACGCAGAAGACGGGGAGCGCCCACAGTCCCGCGACGCTCACCGCGAGCGCCATCACCGCTCCGGTGGCGCAGACCGCCGAGGTGATCCCGACCATGCCGCGCAGCTCCTCGCGCAGCAGCGGTCCGAAGGGCCAGCCGGTCCGGGCGTGCGCGGGTGCCGCGGCGAGCACCGCGTCGCACAGGGTGGTCAGGGCGAGCAGCGCGACCAGCAGCAGCGCGGCGGCGGGACCGCTCCAGTCGTCGAAGGCGCCCTGGTTGGACAGCGGACGGAAGCACACGGCGGCGAAGCCGACGGCGAGCACCCGCCGGGCCAGGTGGTCGAGGACGGGCCCGCTGCCGCGGGCGACGTAGGGCACGCTGCCGAGCAGCGAGGCGGCGAGCACGACGGTGACGGTCTGGGTGACACCGTGGTGTGCGGGCTGCCCGGCGACGTCTTGGAGCAGCGCGTACGCCAGCGCGCCCGCGGCCCCGAGCGGGGCGGCCTCGCGGGCCTCGGCACCGGGGCGCCGGGTCAGCTCACCGAGGACGACGAGGGAGCCGAAGGCCAGCGCGACGGGCCGCTGCACGGACCCCGACGCCAGCACGGAGGCGAGGCATCCGAGCGCGAGGACACCGGCGCAGCCGGGTACCAGGAGAACGGCCGCCGAGGGCGGGGACTGCGCCGGCGGCCGCGGGGCCGTCACGGTGCTCCCCGGCCGACGCCGTTCCGCGCGCCCTCGGCGAGGCCCGGTGCCCGTTCGGCGGGGAGGCCGGGCGGGCCGTCCGCCGTCACCGCCGGGCGCCAGCCGTGGCGGCCGAGCGCGTGGACCAGCGCCCGCACCATCCGCGGGTCGAACTGTCCCCCGGCACATCGCTGGAGCTCCTCCAGGGCCGCCGCGACGGGGCGGGCCCTGCTGTAGGAGCGCGTGGACGTCATGGCGTCGAAGGCGTCGGCGACGGCCACCACCCGGGCCGACTCGGGGATGCGGTCGCCGGCCAGTCCGTAGGGGTAGCCGCTGCCGTCCAGCCGTTCGTGGTGGTGGAGGACCGCGGCGCGCGCCTCCCCCAGGAACCGGATGCCGCGCACCATCTCGTGCCCGTACTCGGGGTGCAGCTCGATCACCCGGCGCTCCTCGGGCGTCAGCGGCCCGTCCTTGCGCAGCAGCCGGGTGGGCACACCGAGCTTGCCCACGTCGTGCAGGATGCCTGCGAAGCGCAGGGTCTCGACGCGCTCGTCGTCCATGCCCAGCTCCCGGGCGATCATCATGGAGGCCTGGCCGACGCGTTCACTGTGACCGCGCGTGTAGCCGTCCTTGATGTCGACGGCCTGCACCAGGGCACGGATGGTCGCCTGGTGGGCGGCCCGCTCGCGGTGGTACTGGGCGAAGGCCCACCACGCCACGCACATCGGCAGCAGGACGAGCAGCGCGGCCACCGGACCGTAGGGGCTGCGCCACAGGACGGCCATCATCAGCCCGGCGAGCCCGTGCACGGCGATCGGCGCGAGCGACCGGGGCAGCAGCCCCCGCCAGGCCCGGCTCGGCGGAACATGGTCGGCGAGGGCGAGGATCCCGCCGTCCAGCACCGCGAGCACCAGGCAGAAGGAGAGCACGCCGGCCCCGGCGGGCACGAGGGCGTACGGGAAGGCGGGCTCGCCGACCGCGTCCGGACCGTCGAGCCGCCCGTGGACCCAGGCGGCGGCCCACACGGCGAGCGTCAGCTGTGCGGCCCGCCAGACGCGCCGCAGGCCGAACGGCCGGCGCGGCACCGGGGACAGCAGGGCCCCGGGCAGCGCCACGAGCGCGGCGGCGGGCGGCGGCAGCAGGAAGGCGCCGGCGAGCAGGACGGGATAGCAGGTCCCGACGAGACGGGACCGCGCGACGAGCTCGGAGCCCGCGTACAGTGCGGCCAGCAGCAGCACCGCCCACCAGGGCGCGTGCACCGAGGGCAGCGGACGTAGGCAGAGCAGGGCGGCGAGGGCGACGGCGGTCACGTAGACACGCGCCCGTGCCGGTACCGCGTCCATGAGCCCCTCCCCCGGCCACGTCTGTCAGGCTCCGGAGCCTAGGACGGCGGGGCGAGGCCGCGGGCAGATAACCCGCGGATTAGCACGTACGAGTGACGCGGACCGGCTCAGGACTCCTGCGGAGCCGACGAGGGCGTGGTCGCGACGTCGTGTTCGGGCACGGACTGCCCGGACCTGATCAGGTCCAGCCGGCCCATGACCTTGGCGCGCAGGTCACCCGGTACGTCGTCCTGTCCGCAGCACCGCTTGACCAGCTTCTTCACCGCCTGCTCCAGCCCGTACTTCTCCAGGCAGGGCGAGCACTCCTCGAAGTGGTGCTCGAACTTCACGCAGTCCGAGTCCGGCATCTCCTTGTCGAGGAACTCGTAGAGATGATCGAGGATTTCGCTGCAATCCGTCTCGTGCGGCTCTCCGCAGCTCATGACCCCGAGCCTTTCGCTTCGTTCGACTCTCCGGCGCCGGCGGGGACGAGGCCGCGGTCGCGGGCGTAGTCCTCCAGCATGCCGCGCAGCTGACGACGCCCACGGTGCAGCCGGGACATCACCGTACCGATGGGTGTCCCCATGATGTCCGCGATCTCCTTGTAGGCAAAGCCCTCGACGTCCGCCAGATACACGGCGATACGGAATTCCTCGGGGATCGCCTGGAGCGCCTGCTTCACGTCCGAGTCGGGCAGGTGGTCGAGCGCCTGCGACTCGGCGGAGCGCAGACCCGTCGACATGTGCGACTCGGCCCGCGCGAGCTGCCAGTCCTCGATCTCCTCGGCCGCGCTGCGCTGGGGTTCGCGCTGCTTCTTGCGGTACGAGTTGATGAAGGTGTTGGTGAGGATGCGGTACAGCCACGCCTTGAGGTTGGTGCCCTCGCGGAACTGGTGGAAGGACGCGTACGCCTTGGCGTAGGTCTCCTGCACCAGGTCCTCGGCGTCGGCCGGATTACGCGTCATGCGCAGCGCGGCCGAGTACATCTGGTCGAGGAACTCCAGCGCGTCCCGCTCGAAGCGCGCGCTGCGCTCCGCGGTCGACTCCGCGCCCGTACCCCGGCCCTCGGGCTGCTCCGCCTGGCCGTGTTCGGTCCCTGCGTCGGTCCCAGTGACCGGACCCACCTCCTCCAATGACGTCGTGAAACCGAGACCGGTCCCACTCGAATCGGAGGATAGACGACGATCCGGTCCGCCCGCCGCCCGAATAGGGGCGGTCTTCGCCGCGTGCAGCACAGTCCAGTCCAGGTCGGACCGGCTGCTCCGGCTCGGGCAGAAGGCTGAACCCATGCGGCGGACTTCCTCTCCTACGGCGTCGGTGCTGGTTCTCAGCAACGTACGCACGGCACAACAGTCGCCGCGCGCCGGTCATTCCCGGGCGTTCAGCCGAGTGAGCCGGTCCACCTCACGACGCCGTCGGTGATCAGCTCCAGCGCCTCCTCCTGGCCGATCTCCGCCCGTTTGGGCACGGCGAAACCGTGGTCGCCGTGGGGCACCTCGATCAGCTCATAGGTCCCGGCGGGCGCCTCGGGGAACTCCCGCGGCCTGCCGAAGGGGTCGTTGCCGCCCTGGACGACGAGGGTGGGCACCCCGGCCCCGAGCAGTTCCTCGGCACGGGACTTCTCCGGCTTGCCCGGCGGGTGCAGCGGGAAGCTGAGGGCGAGCACTGCGTGGGCGCCCAGTTCGCCCGCGGTGCGGCAGGCGACGCGGGCGCCGGCGCTGCGGCCGCCCGAGATCACCGGCAGGCCCGGCGCGGCCAGCGCGGGCCACACGCCCCGCCAGCCGGTGTCCAGGGTCTTCGGCGCGGGCGCCAGCTTCTTGCCGGCCACCCGCCAGGGCTGCTCGACGAGGGCGACGCTCACCCCGTGGGCGGGCAGTGCGGCCGCCAGCGCCTTCAGGTCGCGCGCCTCGATGCCGCCGCCGGCGCCGTGGCTCACGGCGAGGACGAGCCGGGGCCGCGTCGCCGGGTGCCAGGTGATGCGGGCGGGGCCCGCCTCGGTGCCGGTGATCTCGATGGTCTCGGTGGTGTCGCTGGTCACGTCAGAAGAGTGTGCCCTCTTCCGGTGCCTCCAGCTCCTTGAGCAGCTCCGGTCCGTTGTTGCGGACGTTGCTCACGGCCGTGGAGACGGGGAAGGCCCGCATCAGCCCGGCGGGCGGCGGTGCCAGCAGGGAGGTCAGCTCGTCGGGGTCGGTGCGCGCCGGGTCGAGCCAGTCGTCCCAGCGGTCCGGCGTCAGCATCAGCGGCATCCGGGGGTGGATGTCGGCCAGGGCGTGCGGGCCGTCGGCCGGGGCGACGGCGAGCGGTGCGGTCTCGGCCTCGGTGGTGATCACCGAGCACGTCACCCACCACGCCTGCGGGTGGTCGTCGGGCAGCGTCCTGTCCCGCCAGAACTCGTAGAGCCCGGCCATGGCGAACACGGAACCGTCGGCGGGGGTCACGAAGTACGGCTGCTTGCGGGGCCGCTTCTTGCGCCCCTCGACCTCCAGGTCCCGCTCCTGCTTGCCGGTGACCCACTCGTAGTAGCCGTCGGCGGGCAGGATGCAGCGCCGGGCGGCGAAGGCGCGGCGGTAGGAGGGCTTCTCGTGGACGGTCTCCGCGCGGGCGTTGATCATCCGGGCGCCGCCCTCGGGCGTCTTGGACCAGGAGGGGACCAGGCCCCACTTCAGCTTCCGCAGCTGGCGAACCGGCTTCGGGTCCTCGGCGTCCTTCAGGGGACGGTCCAGGACGGCGTAGACCTCCTTGGTGGGGGCCACGTTGTAGTCGGGATCCAAGCTCTCCTCGGGCTCCCACTTCTCGATCTCGAAGATTCCCGCGAGATCCTCGGGTCGACGACTGGCCGCATACCGTCCGCACATACGTGCCACACTGCCAGACCCCGCGCACGAACGAGGAGCCCTCACCCAACATGGACCACCTCGCGACGGCCTCGCTCACCTCCCTGTGGGACGAGGTCTCCGGCACCCAGCCCGATCCCGACCTGTGGGTGGTGGTCGCGACCCTGGTGGCCGCGCTCGCCGTCGTCGTGACGCGCGCCGCGTGGCGGATAGCGCGCAACGCGATCACCATCGCCCACGAGGGCGGCCACGGCCTGGTGGCCCTGCTGAGCGGGCGCACCCTGACCGGGATCACCCTGCACTCGGACACCAGCGGCCTGACGGTGAGCCGGGGCAAGCCGCACGGCATCGGCATGATCCTCACCGCGGTCGCCGGCTACACCGCTCCCCCGCTGCTCGGCCTCGGCGGCGCCGCGCTGCTGGCCGCGGGCCGCATCACCCTGCTGCTGTGGCTGGCGACGGCGCTGCTCGTGGCCCTGCTGGTGATGGTCCGCAACGCGTACGGGGTGCTGACGGTGGTGGTCACCGGCGGCACGTTCGTCCTGGTGTCCTGGCTGGCCGGGCCGCAGGTGCAGGCGGCGTTCGCGTACGCGGTGGTGTGGTTCCTGCTGCTCGGCGGGGTGCGCCCGGCCTTCGAGCTCCAGGCCAAGCGGTCGCGGGGCGGCGCCGGGGACTCGGACGCGGACCAGCTGGCGCGGCTGACGCACGCGCCGGCGGGGGTGTGGTTCTTCCTGTTCCACGCGGTGTCGCTGTGCTCGCTGATCGGCGGGGGTCGCTGGCTGCTGGGGCTGTGAGGCCCCGGCCGCCGCCGGCGCGCCGCGCATATATGCACGGCACGTGCACTGTTGCACTTTCGGTCAGGTTTCACCGCTTTTGATCAAGATCTCCGATCGTCCTCAGCCATTAAAGTGGGGCCCATGACCGTGAACCCCGCGCACACCACCCTCTGGCCCGCCCCGCACGCGAGCGGAGCCGTCGACGCGACCGTCCACGTGCCCGGGTCCAAGTCGGTCACCAACCGTGCCCTGGTGCTGGCCGCCCTGGCCTCCGAGCCCGGCTGGCTGCGCCGCCCGCTGCGCTCCCGCGACACCCTGCTGATGGCCGAGGCCCTGCGCACGATGGGCGTCGAGATCGAGGAGGGCGTCGGCCCCGAGGGCACCGGCGAGTTCTGGCGGGTCATCCCGGCCGGCCTGCGCGGCCCGGCCACGGTCGACGTGGGCAACGCGGGCACGGTCATGCGCTTCCTCCCGCCGGTCGCCGCGCTGGCCGACGGCCCCGTCCGTTTCGACGGCGACCCGCGGTCGTACGAGCGTCCGCTGCACGGCGTGATCGACGCGCTGCGCGTGCTGGGCGCCCGCGTCGACGACGACGGGCGCGGCGCGCTGCCGCTGACCGTGCACGGCGGCGGCGCCCTGGAGGGCGGGCCGGTCGACATCGACGCCTCGTCCTCCTCCCAGTTCGTCAGCGCCCTGCTGCTGTCCGGACCACGCTTCAACCAGGGTGTCGAGGTGCGCCACACCGGTTCCGCGCTGCCCTCGATGCCGCACATCCGCATGACGGTCGACATGCTGCGCTCGGTCGGCGCCCAGGTCGACACCCCCGAGTCCGGCGGCGAGCCGAACGTCTGGCGGGTCACGCCGGGCGCGCTGCTCGGCCGGGACCTGACGATCGAGCCGGACCTGTCCAACGCCCAGCCGTTCCTCGCGGCGGCGCTGGTGACCGGGGGCAAGGTGGTGATCCCCGACTGGCCGTTGCGCACCACCCAGCCCGGGGACCGGCTGCGCGAGATCTTCACCGACATGGGCGGTTCCTGCGAACTGACGGACCTGGGGCTCGTGTTCAGCGGAACGGGTGCGATCCACGGCATCGACGTCGACCTCGGCGAGGTCGGCGAGCTGACCCCGGGCATCGCGGCCGTCGCCGCCCTCGCGGACTCCCCCTCGACCCTGCGCGGCGTCGCCCACCTGCGGCTGCACGAGACGGACCGCCTGGCCGCGCTCACCAAGGAGATCAACGAGCTGGGCGGTGACGTCACCGAGACCGCCGACGGCCTGCACATCCGCCCGCGCCGGCTGCACGGCGGCGTCTTCCACACCTACGAGGACCACCGCATGGCCACCGCAGGCGCCGTCATCGGCCTCGCCGTCGAGTCGGTGCGGATCGAGAACGTGGCGACGACCGCCAAGACCCTGCCCGACTTCCCCGACCTGTGGACCGGGATGCTCGGGGCGTAGGGACGTTTCGCCATGCGCCGCTACGGCAAGCACACCGACGAGGACGACATCCGCTCCCGCCCCAACCGCAAGGGCAACCGGCCGCGTACGCACATCCGGCCCAAGCACGAGGACGCCGCGCAGGGCCTGGTCCTCACCGTGGACCGCGGCAGGCTGACCTGTCTGGTCGAGGACCGGATCGTCATCGCGATGAAGGCCCGTGAACTGGGCCGCAAGGCGGCGGTCGTCGGCGACCGGGTGGCCCTGGTCGGCGACCTGTCCGGCAAGAAGGACACCCTCGCGCGGATCGTCCGCATCGAGGAACGCGTCTCCCTGCTGCGCCGCACGGCCGACGACGACGATCCCTACGAGCGGGTGGTCGTCGCCAACGCCGACCAGCTCGCCATCGTCACCGCCCTCGCCGACCCCGAGCCGCGCCCCCGCCTCATCGACCGCTGCCTGGTCGCGGCGTTCGACGGCGGCCTCACCCCGCTGCTGGTGATGACCAAGTCGGACCTGGCGCCGCCGGACGAACTCCTCGAGCTGTACGGCGCGTTGGACATCCCGTACGTGGTCACCAGCCGGGAGGAGCTGGAGAACGGCGCCGCCGCGGACCTGGTGCGCGAACACCTGGACGGGAAGATCACCGCCTTCGTCGGCCACTCCGGCGTCGGCAAGACGACCCTGGTCAACACCCTGGTGCCAAAGGACCGCCGCCGGGTGACGGGGCATGTGAACGCGGTGACGGGCCGCGGGCGGCACACCACCACCTCCGCCCTCGCCCTGCCGCTGTCCTCGGCCGAGGGCGGCTGGGTCGTCGACACCCCGGGCGTACGGTCGTTCGGGCTCGCGCACATCGACCCGTCCCGGGTGATCAACGCCTTCCCCGATCTGGTGCCCGGCACCGAGGGCTGCCCGCGGGCGTGCAGCCACGACGAGCCCGACTGCGCGCTGGACGCCTGGGTCGCCGAGGGACACGCCGATCCGGCCCGGCTGTACTCGCTGCGCCGACTGCTGTCGACGCGGGAACGCAAGGAAGGGGACTGACCCCCGCGTTGTTTGGCGTGCCGTGCGGCCGGTAAGTGCATAATCGCACCAAGCCGGAACCAAGTCCGAGCAAAAGCCGGACGAAGTCGCTGTCGGACGTAGCCACTGGTCGACACCGACGCAGCGGTCGCGGTAGGGGACCACGGGAGGACGAGACATGGCGTGGCTGCTGGTCATAGTGGCAGGAGTGCTCGAAACCGGCTTCGCCGTCTGTCTGAAGCTGTCGCACGGCTTCACCCGGCTCTGGCCCACCATCGCCTTCTGCGCCTTCGCACTGGGCAGTTTCGGCCTGTTGACGATGTCCCTGAAGAAGCTGGACGTCGGCCCCGCGTACGCGGTGTGGACCGGCATCGGCGCGGCGGGCACCGCCATCTACGGCATGGTCTTCCTCGGCGACCTGGTCTCGACCCTGAAGATCGTCTCGATCAGCTTCGTCATCATCGGCGTGATCGGCCTGCAACTGTCCGGCTCGGCGCACTAGGACCCCTCCCCCGGGCGCCGTCGGCCGCCGCTACGCCGTCGACCGGCGTGGCAGGACGGCGCGCAGGAGGTCGGCCACCGCGCCCTCGGCGGGCGGCGCGGCGACGCAGGACAGGGCGAGCCGCACGGCCAGTTCGCAGGAGCGGGCCAGTTCGGCGGTGTCCGACGGCGCCGACCGACCGGAGCCGCCGAGGACGGCCACGGCACGGTCGCGGACGAGGCCCACGAAGTCGCCGGGCGAGGGCAGCGGACCGTCGGCCCGCCGCTGGGCCGGCGCGGCGGAGGACGAGGGCACCGCCGACAGGGCCGGCGAGGGCAGCCGCTCGCTCCAGCAGCCGGTGAGCATGGCCCGGACCAGCGCGTTGTCGTGGGCGGCCGACATCATCCACTCGGCGGTGGCGGTGAGTCGTTCGTGCGGGTCGCTGGGCCCGGAGCGCGGATCACCGGGCCCGGAGAGCGCGCGCTCCACTCCGGCCAGATAGCCGTCGGCCTCCCGCCGCACCAGCGCCCGGGCCAGGCCGTCCTTGCTGCCGAACTCGTTGTACAGGGTCTGCCGGGACACCCCGGCGGAAGCCGCCACGTCCACCATCCGCACGGCGGACCACGGCCGGCGCTCCAGAGCCGAGCAAGCGGCATCGAGCAGGGACTCCCGGGCTGCAGGCACCCTCGCCTCCCTCGGGCCGAGCGAATGCTGCCGGATGTGCCGAAGCGAATGCTGCCGGATGTGCCGAGCGGCTTGCTGCCAGATTTGACGGGTACGGGGGCACTGTCAAGGGTCCTCGCGCCGCCCGGCCGCCCCCCGCCACGCCCGCCAAAGCCCTGGTGGCCCCGCCCCGCCCGCGGCAGATAGCGTGACGGCATGCCCGATTACCTCGACGACCTCCGCCTCGCGCACGTCCTCGCCGACGCCGCCGACGCCGCGACGATGGACCGCTTCAAGGCCCTCGACCTGAAGGTCGAGACGAAGCCGGACATGACCCCGGTGAGCGAGGCGGACAAGGCCGCCGAGGAACTCATCCGCGGCCACCTCGCCCGCGCCCGCCCCCGTGACTCGGTCCACGGCGAGGAGTTCGGCGTGGCGGGCACCGGGCCGCGCCGCTGGGTGGTGGACCCGATTGACGGCACCAAGAACTACGTGCGCGGCGTCCCCGTGTGGGCCACCCTCATCGCCCTGATGGAGGCGAGGGAGGGCGGCTACCAGCCGGTCGTCGGCCTCGTCTCGGCGCCCGCGCTCGGCCGCCGCTGGTGGGCGGTGGAGGACCACGGCGCGTTCACCGGCCGCAGCCTGACCTCCGCCTCCCGGATCCACGTCTCGCAGGTCTCCACGCTCTCCGACGCCTCCTTCGCGTACTCCTCGCTGAGCGGCTGGGAGGAGCAGGGCCGGCTCGACGGCTTCCTCGACCTGACCCGCGAGGTGTGGCGCACGCGCGCGTACGGCGACTTCTGGCCCTACATGATGGTCGCCGAGGGCTCGGTGGACATCTGCGCCGAACCCGAGCTCTCCCTCTGGGACATGGCCGCCAACGCGATCATCGTCACGGAGGCCGGGGGCACCTTCACCGGCCTCGACGGCCGCCCCGGCCCGCACAGCGGGAACGCGGCCGCGTCGAACGGCCGGCTCCACGACGAGCTGCTCGGGTATCTCAACCAGCGCTACTGAGCGCCCGTCGACTCACCCTCCGCGCCCCCTTGTTGACCCGTGCTTTACCTGTCACTCTGAGAGCTCCCCCACTTGTGAACTTGTGAATCCATGAACGAACTCATGGATCACGGCAGGAGGTGGCTCCACCCATGCTCGTCCGCGAAGTCATGAGCACGGTCGTCCTCACCATCGGTCCCGCCCACACACTCCGCCAGGCCGCCGCCCTGATGTCCGCCCGCCGTGTCGGCGCGGCCGTGGTGTACGACCCCGACGCCGGCGGCATCGGGATCCTCACCGAACGCGACGTCCTCGTCTCCGTGGGCCGGGGCCAAGACCCGGACACCGAGCGCGCGCACGGCCACACCACCACCGACGTCGTCTTCGCCGCGCCGACCTGGACGGTGGAGGAGGCGGCGGGCGCGATGGCGCACGGCGGCTTCCGCCATCTCATCGTCCTGGAGGGCGGCGAGCCGGTCGGCATCGTCTCGGTGCGCGACATCATCCGCCGCTGGGCGCCGGAGCGCGCTCCGCACCACGCGCCGGTGGTGACCGCCTGACGGGACGGAGCGACGAACGGGCCGGACCCCCGTCCCCGGGGATCCGGCCCGCCGCTACGACAAGCGGTCCAGTGCTGGACGTCAGCCGCGCAGGGCCTGGACCGCGGCCTCCAGCCGCTTGCCGAAGTCACCGTCGGCCTGACGGAAGTTGCCGACCGCGCGCTCGACGATGTCGTCGCGCGAGACCTTGGAGAGGGCGCCCGCCAGGTTGTCGATCAGCCGCCCCTTCTCCTCCTCCGTCATCAGCCGGTAGAGGTTGCCCGCCTGGACGAAGTCGTCGTCCTGCGCGTGAGAGGGCGCCCGGGTCTCGCCGGTGACGCCGGAGACCGCGACCGGCTGCCACAGGGCCCGGTCCGTCTGGAAGGGGCCGCCGAAACTGTTCGGCTCGTAGTTCTTCGCGCCCTTGTGGCGGCCGTCGTACAGGTGGCCGTCACGGGAGTTGGTGCGCGCGACGGTGGCGTGCGGGCGGTTCACCGGCAGTTGGTCGGCGTTGATGCCGACGCGGTAGCGGTGGGCGTCGCCGTAGGCGAAGAGGCGGCCCTGGAGCATCTTGTCCGGGGACGGCCCGATGCCGGGCACGAAGTGCGCCGGGGAGAAGATCGACTGCTCGACCTCGGCGAAGATGTTCTCCGGGTTGCGGTTGAGCTCCAGCTTGCCGAACCAGACGATCGGGTAGTCCGCGTGCGGCCACACCTTGGTGAGGTCGAACGGGTTGAATCGGTACGTCGCCGCCTCGGCCACCGGCATGATCTGCACACCGACGGTCCAGGACGGGAGGTCGCCGCGCTCGATGGCCTCGCGCAGGTCGCGCTGGTGGGAGTCGGGGTCCTCGCCGGCGAGCCGGTCGGCCTCGGCCTGGGTGAGGTTCCTGATGCCCTGGTCGGTCTTGAAGTGGTACTTGACCCAGAAGGCCTCGCCCGCCTCGTTGTTCCACTGGTAGGTGTGCGAGCCGAAGCCGTCCATGTGGCGGTACGACGCCGGGATGCCGCGGTCGCCGAACAGCCAGGTCACCTGGTGCGTCGACTCCGGCGACAGGCTCCAGAAGTCCCAGACGTTGTCCATCTCGGTCGAGCCCGTGTAGGGGTCGCGCTTCTGGGTGTGGATGAAGTCGGGGAACTTGATGGCGTCCTTGATGAAGAACACCGGGGTGTTGTTGCCGACGAGGTCGTAATTGCCCTCCTCGGTGTAGAACTTCAGCGAGAAGCCGCGCGGGTCGCGGACGGCGTCCGCCGCACCCAGGTTGCCGGCCACGGTGGAGAAGCGGAGGAAGGTCTCCGTCTCCTTGCCGACCTCGGAGAGGAAGGCCGCGCGCGTGTACCCGGTGACGTCGGCGGTGACCGTGAAGGTGCCGTAGGCGCCGGCGCCGCGGGCGTGCACGACGCGCTCCGGGATGCGCTCACGGTTGAAGTGGGCCAGCTTCTCGAGAAGGAGCTGGTCCTGGACGAGCACGGGGCCGCCGACGCCCGCCGTCTCACTGTTCTGGTTGTCGGCTACGGGAGCACCTGTCTCCGTAGTGAGCGGTCCCTGGGTCACGAGCTCCTCCTGTTTGGCCATCCTGGCGGTCCTGCCGGTCCTTGCCGGCCTACCTCTTGGCTAATATCGTTGCCGATCCTACAATAGACAATGTCTAAGTCAAGCAAGGCTCCAAAATCACACCCATTCGGGACCTGGTCCCCGTTGCTGTTAGGCTGATGTGTATGAGTGACCTTCTGGAACGGCTGCGCGGGCGCGGTTGGCGCATGACCGCGCAGCGGCGGGTGGTGGCCGAGGTCCTCGACGGCGAACACGTCCACCTGACGGCCGACGAGGTGCACTCCAGGGCCGTCGGCAAGCTCCCCGAGATCTCCCGGGCGACGGTCTACAACACCCTCGGCGAGCTGGTCTCGCTCGGCGAGGTGCTGGAGGTGGCCACGGACAAGCGCGCCAAGCGCTACGACCCGAACGCGCACCGGCCGCACCACCACCTGGTCTGCTCCCAGTGCGGCGCGATCCGCGACGTCCACCCGAACGGCAACCCGCTGGCCGACCTCCCCGACGCGGAGCGATTCGGCTTCACGGTGTCGGACGTCGAGGTGACGTACCGCGGCACCTGCCCGAACTGCGCGGCGGCATGAGCGCGGATTTGCTTCTCGTCTTCAGGTTGACGTAGTGTTCCATTCATCGACGCGGGGTGGAGCAGCTCGGTAGCTCGCTGGGCTCATAACCCAGAGGTCGCAGGTTCAAATCCTGTCCCCGCTACTGAAGGCCTAGGGCCGGAATCCGATCGGATTCCGGCCCTAGGTGCGTCTTCCTTACTGCGGGCAGGCAGTCGTGGGTGGGCGCAGCGGCACCCCGCTGCGCCAGGCCGCGCACCCACCGCCGGCTCAGGTTGGTGCCGGGCACGTTCAAGAAGCGCACGGGCTCAGCACAGCGTCCCGCCTCACGCCCCACGCCTCACGCCTCACGCCGACAGCTCCTGCCGCAACGCGTCCCGCAACCGAGCCGCCCGCTCCCCCACCTCCGCCGGCCCCAGCGACACCGCCAGGTCCGCCCACCGCTGCCCCTCCGCCAGCTCCCCCCGCCGCGCGAACACCAGCGCCAGCCGCAGCGCCGCCCGCCCGTGCCCGGCGTCGGCCGCCCGGCGCCACCACACGACGGCCTCCGGCTCGCTCCCCTCGCGCGCCAGCAGCAGCCCGAGGTTGAACGCGCCGTTGCGCGACCCGGCCTCGGCCGCCTCGCGGTACCACCGCGCGGCCTCCACCACGTCCCCCCGCGCCGCGGCCAGCATCCCGACCCGCACCTGGGCCCGCCGGTGCCCTTGGGAGGCCGCCCGCTCGTACCACTCCTCGCACTCGGACTTCTCCTGCGCCGGCTCACCGAGCTCGTGCGCGGGCGGGGGTGGCCGACGCGCGTCCAGTACCGTCGCCAGCCGGTAGGCGGCCTCGGCACTGCCGCCGCCCGCCGCACAGCGCAGGAAGCGTTCCGCCTCGCGCTCGTCTCCGTCGCGCAGCCGTGCCATCCCGACCTGGAGCGCGGCCTCGGTGTGCCCGGCCGCGGCGGCCCGCTCGTACCAGCGCAGCGCCGCCCGCTCCTCGCTCCGCCCGGCGTGCAGGATCCCGAGGTTGAAGGCGGCGTCGACGCTGCCCGCCTCCGCGGCCTTGGAGAACCACGGCTCGGCGCCGCTCTCGTCCCCGGCGCGCAGCAGCAGGATGGCCAGCGCGTTGGAGGCCTCCCGGTGCCCGGCGTACGCCGCCCGCCGGTACCACTGCTCGGCCTGCGTGGTGCGCCCCTGCTCGGCGCAGAGCAGCCCGAGGTTGTACGCCCCGTTGTCGTCGCCGGCGTCCATCGCGGCCCGGTACCAGCGCTCCGCGGTCTGGGTCTCGCCGCGCTCGGCGTGCAGCGCGCCCAGGGCGTTGGCGGCGTTGCCATCGCCGTCCTGGGCGGCGCGCAGCCACCACACGGCGGCGCTCTCGGTGTCCCCGGCGTCCCGCAGCAGGAAGCCGAGCGCACAGGCGGCGCGGGCCTCGCCGTCCTTGGCGGACGTGAGGTACCAGCGGCCGGCCTCCTTGAGCTCGCCGCGCCTCTCCAGGATCGTCCCGAGGTGCAGGGCGCCCCGCCGGTGACCGCGCGCGGCGGCCTGCCGGTACCACTGCTCGGCCTCGTCGGCCGCGAGTGCGGCGGCCTTGTCGTCGCCCTCGCGCCCGGCCCGTCGGTCCAGCGTCCGCGCCAGCCGGTACGCCGCTTCCCGGTGCCCGCGCTCGGCCGCGGCCCGCATCCACCGCTCGGACCCGGTGTCGTCGCCGCGGTGCTCCAGCAGGTCGGCGAGCGCGTAGGCGCCCAGTACGTGGCCCTGTTCCGCGGACTGGCACAGCCAGTACTCGGCGGCGGGCTCGTCCCCGCGTTCGCGGTAGTGCCGGCCCAGCGCGTGCGCGGCGGCGGCGGATCCGGCGACGGCTGCGATGCGCCACCACCCGGCGGCCTCGTCCGCGTATCCGCGCTGGTGCAGCAGGACGCCCAGGTTGTTGGCGGCGGCCCGGTCGCCGGCCGCGGTGGCGGCACGCAGGTGCGACTCGGCCCCGTCGAAGTCGCCGCGGCGCAGCAGCATCGCGCCGAGCACGCTCATCGCCTCGACGTCACCGCCGTCGACGGCAAGCCGCAGCCGCACTTCCTCGGCGGCCTCGTCGGCGGCTTCCTGGGCCTCGTCCGTGGCCTCCTCCTGACCCGACGGCTGACCGGACGGTTGCGCAAAACGCCCTGTCCCGAACAGATTTGCCATGTCCCCCATAACGTTCATCGTCGCACCACCCGCAACCTCGGCACACCCGGTATACCGCAGTCAGTGAGGTCACTTCAGCGTTTTGTCGACATGCCCACAGGGAGACAAGTCAAACACAGAACTGCCCAACTCCCCGAGGCGGCGCGGCCGTCGTGTTTCGCCGGGACATGCGTTCGCATATCACGAAGGCCCGGATCCCTTGTGGGAATCCGGGCCTTCGTGGTCGTTCGCAACCAGCTCACGACGTCAGTAGCGGGGACAGGATTTGAACCTGCGACCTCTGGGTTATGAGCCCAGCGAGCTACCGAGCTGCTCCACCCCGCGCCGTTGTGTTCACAACCCTAACACGGCGCGGGATGGGCTTTGACCAGCCCGAACGCCCGTTGCGAACGCCCGGCGCGGGGCCTGCGGTCAGCCGGTGTCCGCTCCCGCCCCGGCATCGCCGGCCGGTGTCGCGTCCGCACTGGCCTTGTCGCTTGCGGCCTTGTCGCTTGCGGCCTTGTCGCTTGCGCCCTTGTCGCTTGCGGCCTTGTCCCCGCTGTTCTTGTCGTCGCCGTTCTTGCCGCCGGCGCTCTGGTCGGCCTTGGCCTGTGCGTCCTCGGCCCGCTGGAGCGCCTGCTCGAGGTCCTTCTGCGCCTCGGCGTACGCGGCCAGGTCCTTCTGCTCCAGGGCCTTCTGGCCGGCGTCGAAGGCCTTCTGCGCATCGCTCAGCGCTTCCCGGACCGTCGGGTTGTCGGACGACGGCGGTGGCTGGGTGGTGTCGTCGCCCTCGTCCGCCGGTGGCTGTTCGTTCTCCGCGGCCTGGGCTCCGAAGACCTTGTTGAGGGCCGCGTCGAGCGTGTTCTCGAAGGCCGTGTTGCCCCCGTAACTCACCAGGACCTTGCGCAGCAACGGGTACTTGAGGTCGCCACCGCGCACATAGACGGGCTCGACGTACAACAGTCCGCCGTCCAGCGGCACCGTCAGCAGATTGCCGTACTCCACCTCCGAGTCGCCGCCCCTCAGCAGCCTGATGGACTCGGCGATGTCCTGTTCGGAGTTGAACTGGCTCTGCACCTGTTTGGGTCCGTCGACGGTCGTGCTCGTCGGCAGTTTCAGGATTCTGATCTTGCCGTAGTCACTGGTGCCCGCCTCGGCGTCGACCGCCATGAACGCGCTGAGGTTGTCACGCCCGTTGGGGGTGAACGTCGTCGTCAGCGAGAAGGCCTGTGCCTTCTGGTCCGGCATCTTCATGCTCAGGTAGTACGGCGGCACCGCGTCGCCCGACTTGTTGGTCGGGTCGTCCGGCACCTGCCACACCTCGCTGCCGCTGAGGAACGTGTTGGCGTCCTTCACGTGGTAGCGCGTGAGCAGCTCGCGCTGGACCTTGAACAGGTCCTGCGGATAGCGCAGGTGCGCCATCAGCTCGCCGGAGATCTCGCTCTTGTCCTGCACCGTGCCCGGGAACGCCTTCATCCAGGTCTTCAGAATCGGATCCTGGGTGTCCCACTGGTAGAGCTTCACGTCACCGCTGTACGCGTCGACGGTCGCCTTCACGGAGTTGCGGATGTAGTTGACCTGGTTCTGCTGGGCCACCACCGCGCGCGAGTTGTTGTTCGCGGTCAGCGAGTCGGCCGTGGTGTCGCCGAGCGTCGTACGGGAGGCGTACGGATAGCCGTTCGTCGTCGTGTAGGCGTCGACGATCCACTGGATACGGCCGTCCACCACCGCCGGATAGGCGTCGCCGTCGATGGTCAGCCAGGGCGCGACCGCCTCGACGCGCTCCTTGGGCGTGCGGTTGTAAAGGATCCGGGAACCCTCGCCGATCGCACCGGAGTAGAGGATCTGCGGCTCGCTGAACGCCGCCGCGTACGCCGCCCGGTTGATCGGGTTGGACAGGTCGACGCCGCCGTCGCCCTGGTAACTGAAGGTCTTCTCCCCGGTGTCGTCGGAGTAGTCGATCTCCTTCTGGGGACCGCCGACGATCGAGTAGGTGGTGGTCTTCTCGCCGTAGTAGACCCGCTGCTCGTACTTCCCGAGGTCACCCTCGGACGGCAGGTTGGACTCGGTGAAGACCGGGCGTCCCTCGGAGTCGACCTGGGTGCCCTTCGCCGCGACCACGCCGTAGCCGTGGGTGTAGCGGAAGTGGTTGTTGATCCAGTTCTTCTTCGGGATGCCCGCCAGGTTCAGCTCGCGCAGGCCGATGACCGTGTCCTGGTCCTTGCCGTCCTTGGCGTAGCGGTCGACGTCCAGGTTGGTCGGGAACGCGTAGTAGTTACGCATCTGCTGGAGCTGCTGGAACGTCGGCGAGATGATGTTCGGGTCCATGATCCGGACGGATGCCGCGGCGTCCGCGTCGTCACGGAGCTTGGTCTTGTCCTTGGTCTCGCTCTTGCCCGGGTACTCGGTGACCTGGGTGCCCTCGATGCCGTACGCGTCGCGCGTGGCCGCGAGGTTCTTCTCGACGTACGGCGCCTCCTTGGCCTGCTCGTTCGGCTGGACCTGGAACTTCTGGACCAGCGCCGGGTACAGGCCGCCGATGAGGATCGCGGAGAGCACCATCAGGCCGAAGCCGATCACGGGCAGCTGCCAGGTACGCCGCCACAGGGTGGCGAAGAACAACAGGGCGCAGATGACCGCGATGCAGAACAGGATCGTCTTGGCCGGCAGGTAGGCGTTGGCGTCGACGTACCTGAGGCCCGTCCAGTTGTCGGTCGCCTTGAAGTCGCTGGACTTCACCGCGAGGCCGTACCGGTCGAGCCAGTAGGCGACCGCCTTGAGGGCGACGAAGACGCCGATGAGCACCGACAGGTGCCCGGTGGCCGCGGCCGTGGCACGCGCGCCCGGGCTGGTGACGCGGAGCCCGCCGTACAGGTAGTGGGTGAGCGCGGCGGCGATCACGGAAATGATCACTGCTGCGAAGCCGAAGCCGAGCAGGAAGCGGTACCAGGGCAGGTCGAAGGCGTAGAAGGAGACGTCCAGCTTGAACTGGGGGTCCTTCTGCCCGAAGGGCACGCCGTTGACCCACATCAGCCAGGTCCGCCACTGACCGGAGGCCGAGGCGCCGGCGATCAGGCCGACCAGGGCGGTGATGCCGAACAGCAGCCACTTCTTGTACGGGGCGATGCCCATTCGGTACCGGTCGAGGTTCTGCTGCTCCATCGACATGGCGCTCAGCGGCGGGCGCAGGCGGTGGGCCAACCAGATGTTGAACCCGACGGCGAGCGCCATCAGCAGGCCGAAGACGAAGAAGAGACCGATCTTGGTCCACAGGGTCGTCGTGAACACCGACGAGTAGTGGACCGACCGGTACCAGAGCCAGTCCGTCCAGAATCCCGCGAACATGGTGAACGCCATGAGGAGCACGGCTAGGACACCAAGTGTCAGCAGCAGGGTTCGGACACGCCGGGACGGGCGGCCCACTCTGATCCGCGGCCCCGTCGGGGGGCCTCCGCCGCGGTCCGGCATCTGGAAAGCCAAGGTGCGCACCTCGAAGTTCGCTGTTGATCCGTCAGGCCCTCGGGTTCGCGGGCCCCCCGTGCGCCCCCGTGATCGTGGGCCCACACTTATGCAACTTACTCATCGTTTACTCGGTTCCCGATTCGGGCCATGAACGAGGCAGGATTGTGACCATGTCCAACACCCCCATGGCAGCGAGCCCCCTCACCCGGGCCGTACTCGAGATCGACGAGTACGTCTCCGGCCTCGGCTGGGACCAGCCCGCACGCCTCTTCGCACTTGTCGACACCGCACGGCTGCGGGCCGACCAGCCCTCACTCGCGGACCGGCTCGGTCTGCGGGACGAACCGGAGACCTCCGGCCTGACCCCGATCGAGCAGGACGAGATTCCAACGGGCCAGGCGCTCGACGAGTTCCTGGGCACCATCGCCTGGCCCGACGCCGTGGTCGGCTGCGCGCTCGCCGTGGAGCGCCTGATGCTGCCGCCCTCGGCCGAGGCTCAGGTGCCTTCGGGCCTCAACGAGGCGAAGCTCGCGCAGTGGGTGGCGGAGCACCCGGACCGCCAGGAGGTCCGCATGACGGTCGCGGTCCTGCGCGACGGCGCCCGCGACTCGGCCCTGCGGCTGCGGGAGAAGGACACCGCGACGGAGGTCCTGACGGGCTCCGACCTGGTGCCGGGTCTGGCCGAGGCGCTGACGGCGACCTTCGAGGAGTAGACCCCGACGGACGCCGACCGCCGGGAGGGCCGTGCGGGCGAGGTCAGCTCTGCGAGCACTTCGGCAGGTCGGCGGTCTTTCCGGAGCGGATGTCCTTCAGCGCGCCGAGGGCGTCGTCGATGGTGTCGACCTTCACCAGGGTGAGGCCGTCGGGGGTGTCCTCGGCGGCCGCCGCGCAGTTGTCCGCGGGGGTCAGGAAGTACTGGGCGCCCTTGTCGTGCGCGCCGATGGTCTTCATGCCGATGCCGCCGATCGGGCCGACCTTGCCGTTGTCGTCGATCGTCCCGGTGCCGGCGACGAACTTGCCGCCGGTGAGGTCGCCGGGGGTGAGCTTGTCGTAGAGGCCGAGGGCGAACATCAGACCGGCGCTCGGGCCGCCGACGTCGGCCAGCTTGATGTCGATGTCGAACGGGAACGTGTGGTCGGTTCCGGCGGAGATCCCGACGACGGCGCGCTTCTCGCCGGCGTCGTCGGAGGTCTCGGTGGTGACCGTGACCTTCTGTGTCTTCGTCGCCGTCCGGCCCTCCTTCTCCGCCGCGGCCTGCTCCTTGGCGGGCACGATCGTGAAGACGGTGTCCTCGCCCGGCTCGTGCTTGGTGACCAGCTCGGCGACGTCCGTGGGCTTCTTGACGGTCGTACCGTCCACGGCCTTGATCACGTCACCGGCGTGCAGCCTGCCCTGCGACGGGGAGTCCTTGACGACGGCGGAGACGACCACCCAGGACTTCACCGGGATGTCCAGCGCCTTCAGGGCGGCCACCTTCGCGCTCTCCTGGGACTGGCTGAACTCCTCCGCGTTCTCCTGGGTGGCCTCCTCCTCGGTCTTGCCGTCCGGGTAGAGGGTGTCGTGCGGCACCACGGCGTTGTCGTGGGCCAGCCAGCCGTAGACGGCCTCCACGAGGTTCATCTTGTACTCGGCGCTGGTGACCCGGACGGTGGTCATGTTCAGATGACCGCTCGCCTCGTAGGTCTTGTGGCCGGTGATCTGGAGCACCGGCTCGCCGTCGTGGTCCCCCAGGGTGTTCACCGTCGGCCCGGGTGACATCTCCGAATACGGCACGGGGATGAACACACCCGCGCACAGGAGCGCGATCAGCATCAGGGTGGAGGCGAGCATCGTCGCGGTGCGGCGTGGCATGGCACGACAGTACGGGACCCTGCTGTCGGAGCACCGTCAGGGCGGGGCCCCGGGGAGGCCGTCAGGCACCCGTGCGGGGCTTCTCCATGGCCTCACGGAACCGGGCGTACCCGTCCAGTTCGGGACCGTCGCTCCGCGCCTTGCGGGTCCGGTTGGCCCAACTGCCCCACAGGCCCGCACCGACAGCGGCCACCAGCGGAATGAGCAACCAGGCAAGCGCTGCCATGCCGACCTCCCAACCCCATGAGCGTCCGCGACTGACTGATCAGCAGATTAACCATTCGCAGTGACAACGCTCACGCCGGGGGGCGGGTTACGCAACCGGAGCCACGGGCCGGGCGCCGCTCCGCCACCGGGCCGGAGGCCCTAGGCGCCCACCCATTCCTCGGTACCGTCGGAGAACGTCTGATGCTTCCAGATGGGCACCTCGTGCTTCAGGTCGTCGATCAGCATCCGGCAGGCGTCGAAGGCCTCGCCCCGGTGCGGGCAGGACACGGCGACGACCACCGCGAGGTCCCCGACCTCCAGGTCCCCCACCCGGTGCACCGCCGCGAGCGCCCGTACGGGGTACTCGGCGACGACCTTCTCGGCGATCCGCCGCATCTCGGCCTCGGCGCTCGGGTGGCACGAGTACCCGAGCCGGTCGACGTCGGTGCCGCCGTCGTGGTTGCGCACGGTGCCCACGAACAGCGCGGTGCCGCCGGACGCGTCGTCCCCGACCGCGCGGAAGACCTCGTCCACGGACAGGGGGGTCTCGCGGATGCCGATCAGCTTGACGGGGTCCGCTGCGGCCAGCTCACCGGGGTGGTCGTTCGTGGTTGCCATACGCCCATCGTGCCCCACGCCACTGACGGTGCGGAACAGCGTGATCGTCCGGCACGCGCGCGTACGGCGTTGGAGCCTCCTCCAGGAAGCCGCCGGCAGGGGCGGCCGGCCGACCGGTGCCCCGCTCAGATGCGGCGCCGGGCCTTGCGCGCGCGGCGCACCACCGCGGCCGCGCCCAGCAGCGCCACCGTCGCGCCCGCGGCCCCCGCCGCCGTCGCGTCCTTGCGCCCCAGGCGCCGGCCGGCGACCGTGTGCCGCCCGGAGACCTCCTCCAGCAGCTCCGCCAGGACCTCCTCGTTCGTGTGCTTGGGACGCCATCCGGCGTCGTGCAGGCGGCTGCCGCTCACGACCCAGGGGTACATCGTGTACGCCAGGTCCCCCGCCGGGGAGGGCGTCAGTCCGATCCGGTGCAGCCGGGCCGCCGCGCCGAGCGCGACCGCGGAGGGCAGCTCCATCCGCCGGATGCCGCTGAGCTCCTCGACCTCCTCCTGCTCCAGCCAGCCGTCGCACCCGACGGCCAGCTCACCGTCGGCCTTCTCCAGGACGGCGTACTCCAGGGCACTGCACAGGTCGTCGACGTGGCAGAACTGCCAGGCGGGCCGCGATCCGGCCACGACCAGCAGCCGGGGCGACTCGAAGTACCTGGTCAGCGCGGTGTCCACGCCTCCGACCAGTACGGCGGGCCGCACCACGGTGACGTTCAGGCCGGGATGCGCCCGGGGCGCGCGTCGCGCGAGCCGCTCGATCTCCAGCAGGTCCCCGACGCCCGTGGCCTCGGCCGTGGCGCGCAGCTCGGCGTCCTCGGACAGCGGCAGCTCGTTGTCCGGGAGGGCGCCGTAGACCATCGCGGAGGTGCACAGCACGACACGGTGCACCCCGGCCGCCGCCGCGGCGGTCAGAACGGTCTGCGTCCCCCGGACGTTGTAAGCCGTACGGGCGGCCGCGTCGGTCTCCAGGTCGAGGTCGAGCGCCAGGTGCACCACGACGTCCGCACCACGCAGTTTCTCGGCGATGGCCGGGTCCCGTACGTCCAGGATCTGCCACTGGGCCGCCTCGCACGCCCCGCGCCGTTCGTCGATGGCCACGACCTGCCTGACCTCGGCGGACGCGGCGAGCCGCTCGGTGAGCAGGGCCCCGACCCCGGACGCGGCACCGGTGACCGCGACGACGGGTCCGCGCGCGCCGGGGCGGGCGGAGCTGGTTGACTGGTTTCGCGCTGCGCGAACCTGCGGATCTGGGGAACTCACCGGGCGTCTCCAGAGGTTGTCTTCAGTACGAGCGCGAGCGACGCGTGCGTACCAGGTGGCATCCATCCTGCCGCAGGCCGTCAGTCGGCGAAGCACCGAGGCCCGAACGGCTTCGGGTGTCTACGCTGGGTGGTGAAGTCGGGCAGCCGTGCCGCCGGAAAGAACCGGTGGCCTTACCAGCCGAGGAACCCCGTGAGTGACACCCCATTCGGATTCGGCCTTCCGCCGGAGGAGCCGGACGACGGCGACGAGGGCAAGAAGAAGGACCAGCAGAGCGGCGGTGGTCAGGGACCGGCCAACCCGTTCGGTTTCGGGATGTCCGGAGCCGGAGGCCTGGGCGGCCCCGGCGCGGACAACCCGTTCGCTGCCATGTTCGGTTCCATGAACCCCAACGACCTGGGCGCCGCGTTCCAGCAGCTCGGCCAGATGCTCTCCTACGAGGGCGGCCCGGTGAACTGGGACATGGCCAAGCAGATCGCCCGCCAGACGGTCTCCCAGGGCACGCCGGACGGCCGCAAGGACGCCAGTGTCGGTCCCGCCGAGCGCAATGCCGTCCAGGAGGCGGTGCGCCTGGCCGACCTGTGGCTCGACGACGCGACGGCCCTGCCGTCGGGCGCGGGCACCGCCGTCGCCTGGAGCCGCGCGGAGTGGGTCGAGGCCACCCTGCCCGCCTGGCGCGAGCTGGTCGACCCGGTCGCCGAGCGCGTCGGCAACGCCATGGGTGACGTCCTGCCGGAGGAGATGCAGGCCATGGCCGGCCCGCTGATCGGCATGATGCGCTCCATGGGCGGCGCGATGTTCGGCACGCAGATCGGACAGGCCGTCGGCGTGCTCGCCGGCGAGGTCGTCGGCTCGACCGACGTGGGCCTGCCGCTCGGCCCGGCCGGCAAGGCCGCGCTGCTGCCGGTGAACATCGAGTCGTTCGGCAAGGACCTCGGTGTGCCGCAGGACGAGGTGCGGCTGTACCTGGCCCTGCGCGAGGCCGCCCACCAGCGCCTCTTCGCGCATGTGCCGTGGCTGCGCTCGCACCTGTTCGGCGCCGTCGAGGGCTACGCCCGTGGCATCAAGGTCGACACGGCCAAGCTGGAGGACGTGGTCGGCCAGTTCGACCCGCAGAACCCCGAGCAGCTGCAGGAGGCTCTCCAGCAGGGCATGTTCCAGCCGGAGGACACTCCGGAGCAGAAGGCGGCCCTGGCCCGTCTGGAGACGGCCCTGGCGCTCGTGGAGGGCTGGGTGGACGCGGTGGTGCACACCGCCGCCAAGCCGCGTCTGTCCTCCGCCGACGCGCTGCGCGAGACGCTGCGCCGCCGTCGCGCCTCGGGCGGTCCCGCGGAGCAGACGTTCGCGACTCTGATCGGTCTGGAGCTGCGCCCGCGCCGGCTGCGCGACGCCTCCCGCCTGTGGGCGTCGCTGACGGACGCGCACGGTGTCGACGGCCGGGACGGCCTGTGGGCCCACCCGGACATGCTGCCGACCGCGACCGACCTGGACGACCCGGACGGCTTCGTGCACCGCGAGCAGCTCGACTTCTCCGAGCTGGACAAGATGCTCGGCGAGGCGGCGGGCAAGCCCGACCTGAAGAAGAAGGACCCGGGCGAGAGCGGGGACGAGACCAAGGGCGAAGGCGGCGAGTGAGCCTCCACGACGACGCGGTCCTGGTCCTGAAGGCGTACGAGGGCCAGCACGGGCTGCGACAGGTCTACCTGGACCATCTCGCCACCCACCCGGACGGGATGTGGAAGGCGTGCGCGGACGGGCACGTCACGGCGAGCGCCCTGGTGATCGATCCCTCGCGCGAGCGGGTCCTGCTCACCCTGCACAGGAAGATGCGTATGTGGCTGCAGATGGGCGGTCACTGCGAGCCGGTCGACGAGACGCTGGCCCGGGCGGCCCTGCGCGAGGGCACGGAGGAGTCGGGCATCGCGGGACTGACCCTGCTGTCCGGTGGCCCCGTGCGGCTGGACCGCCACCACACGCCCTGTGCCTGGCACCTGGACGTCCAGTACGCGGCCCTGGCTCCCGAGGGGGCCGTGGAGGTGATCAGCGACGAGTCCCTCGACCTGCGCTGGTTCCCGTACGCCGAGGTCGCGGACGTGGCTGACGAGTCGGTCGTGCGCCTGCTGGAGGCGACCCGCGCCCGCCTGTGACCGGTAAGGGGTGACCGCCCTGGCGATCGCCCCTTACGCGATCGCCCCTTACCGGACTGTGGCCGCGGGTGCGCTCAGCTCCAGACGTTGCCCTGGTTCTGACCGCGGGCCCCGTGCTGCCCCATGCCGAACTGGGCGGCGACCCCCTGTCCGACCTGGGCGTTCTGCGGCGGCAGCAGCTCGCTGGGCTGGACGAGGGCGAAGCCGCTGCCCATGAAGCTCAGCTCCCAGCCCTCCCCGGTGCTGCCCCGGCGCCGCCACACCCCGGAGGAGTGCGTCTGGGCCTGCATCTGCACGCGCAGGCCGGTGGACCAGGCGACGATCGCGTCGGCGTCGCAGTTGACGTACTTGTCGGGCGTCACCTGCAGGAGCAGGGGGGAGCCCGAGGTGATCAGGGCGACCTTGCCCCGGCCGGTGATGTTGAGCTGGTACTTCCCCGAGCCGGAGATGCCGTAGAGGCTGTCGACCGCGATGACCTCGTGGTGCAGGTTCGAGTCCATCGCGAGCACGTAGCTGCTGTCGACGGTGAGACCGTCCTGGTCGACGTCCACGACGTGGACGCACTGGGCGAGGTTGGAGAAGTAGACCGTGCCCTGCCCGTGGCAGCGCATCAGGTCCAGTCCCTCACCGGTGTGCGCACGCGCGCGTGACTGGTTGTTGCTCTGGTACTCGGCGTCGAACTCGACGAGCCCCTGGTAGGCGACCATCGTGCCCTTGCGGGCGAGCACGTCGTCGTGGCCGGTCAGCGCGACGCGGAGCATGTGCTTGTTCTGCAGGCTCCAGGCTTCCTGGGACTGCTGGTCGTTGTAGGCGAAAATCGGGCTCTGCATGATGTTCTGGCTCCCCCTCAGCCCCGGACCCGGAGTCGGTCGGTGCTGTCCTCGCTGGGCTGGACGACGACGATGCCCTGACCGGAGAAGGCCATCTGGAAGGCCTCGCCGCTGCCGCGGCCGATCAGCGACTGCGCCTTGAAGCTGCGCTTGCCCTTCACCTTGAGGTTCGGGGACCAGGCGACGAGCGCGTCGGGGTCGACATAGGTCTCGTCCTCGCCGCCGCCGCAGTCGACCACGATCGGCTTGCCCCGGGAGGTGAGCGCGACCCAGCCCTGCCCGGAGATCTTGGTGTTCCACAGCCCCTGTCCGGCGAACTTCGCCAGGCCCTTGACCCGCTCCACGCCCCACGTCAGGTGGGCGTCGAAGGCGAGCAGGTTGGTGGCGTTGACGGAGATCCCGTCGCCGTTGAGGTTGATGACGACGACGTTGGCGCCGTAGTCGGCGAGATAGAGCAGTCCGTCGCCGGAGCACTTCATCAGGGGCGCGCCCTCGCCGGTCATCCAGTCCTTGGCGATCTGGCGGACGGCCGGCGGGTTGGGCTCGTACTGGACGAAGCCCTCGTAGGCGACCATCGAGCCCACGCGCGCGAGGAGGTCGTTTCCGGTCTGCATGGCGACCTTCAGCATGTGGTTGCCGTGGTTCTCCATGCGGGCGGCGACGGGTGCGGGAGCGTAGCCCGCGAGCGGCTGGTTCATGTCGGGCTCTCCCTCAGATCTCGTACGGCTGGACGACGACGAAGCTGCCGGGCGCGGCCCGGAACTGCAGGTTGACGCTCTCGCCCGTGTCGCCCGCGTAGGAGTTGCGGCGCATCCGCACCTGGCTGGAGACGACCACCTGGGCGGCGGCGGACCAGGCGACGACGGCGTTGCAGTCGGCGAAGGTCGTGGGCGTGACCGGCAGCACCACGGGCACACCGCGCGTCTTGACGACGATCGTGCCGGTGCCCTGGAACTGCATCGTGAACAGCGCGCCGCCCGGGATGCCGTGCCCTTCGATGCGGCGGACCTCGTACTGAAGGCTCTCGTCGAAGGCCAGGACGTTCTCCGCGGAGACGCACACGGCGTCGCCCTGGAGCTCGATGGGGTGCAGCATCGCGGAGTTGTCGGCGAGGAAGACCTGTCCCTTGCCGGTGCAGCGCATCAGCTGCATCTCCTGACCGGTCGCGTTGCCCACGACCCGGCCGGCGAATCCGGCGCCCTTGTAGCTGAAGTCGACCTTGCCCTGGTAGAGCACCATGCTGCCCTGCCGGGCGAGCACGGGCTGACCCTCCGCTCCGAGGTCGACGCGGACCAGCTTCTTGTTCTGCTGCGTCCAGCGCTGCCCGGGCGCGGTCTCCCGGAACTGCTGGAGCGCCGCGGTCACACCGGCGCCCTGCGGTGCTCCCTGGGGCGTGCCCTGGGGAGGCAGCTGGCCGTAGCCGGGCGGGGGTGCGGGCTGGCCGTGGCCCACGGGCGGGCCGGGCTGGCCGTAGCCGGGAGGGGCGGTCGGCTGGCCGTATCCCGGCGGCGGGGCCGGTGCCTGGGGGGCCTGCGGCTGGCCGTAGCCGGGGGGCGGCGGCGCGCTCTGGCCGGGGACCTGACCGTACGGCGGCTGATGACCGGGCCGACCGTACGGCGCGGGCGCCGGGGCGGGGGGCGGCACCGGGGCACCGCCGGACGGCGTGCTCATGGGCGCGACGATGGTCTGCGCGGCGTGCACGTCGGGCCCGGGCGCCGGAGCGGGAGCCGACGGCGGGGCCACGGGCGGCGGGGCGAAGCCCTGCGGGGCGGACTGGGCGGGGGCCGGAGCCGGTGCGGGCGCGGCGGGCGCGCCGAAGGCGGGCGGTGCCGAGGCCTGGGCGGGCGGGGCGAAGCCCGGTGCGCCACCGGCCTGCGGCTGCTGGGGGGCGGGTGCCTCGTCCTCGGCCACCTCGCCGCCGAAGTTCCTGAGCAGCGCGTCGAGACCGCCGTCGAAGCCCTGACCGACGGCGGCGAACCGCCACACGTCCTTCAAGTAGAAGTCGCCCAGCATCACGGCACGCTCGGTGGAGAACTCGGCGCCGCTGAAGGGGTACCGGGCCACCTCCTCGCCGCCCGCGACGATCCGGATGTACCCGGATCCCACCTGCGACATCTGCCCCGCGCCGTCGATCGTCGCGGTGAAGGACAGCTTCTGGATCTGCTGCGGGATCCTGTCCAGGGTGACCCGGAAGGATTCCGTGTCACCCGCCTGCGCACCCAGGAGCTGGACGGACTCCTCCGGGGTCTTCGGCTGGTTGAAGAAGACGAAGTACCGGTCGTCCGACAACCGCTCGTCCGCGTCGAGACCGAAGCAGCTGATGTCGAAGCTCAGCCCGGGGCCGGAGATCTGCACGCCTACGTACAGATCCGTGCCCGCCGTGAGGTCACTGATCCTGGCCTTGTGGCCGCGTTGAAATTCCCTGGCCATGCGTTACGACCGTCCCCCATCCGAATGTGAGTGCGTCGCGACAGGCTAACGGCAAACACCGACACCGAAGGAAGTCGGTACAGACCCGGTACGAAACCCGCGCGGGGCCGTGGCAGGCACCCGCCCGGGTCGCGCGTGCTACTCGTTGCGGGCGCCGGGTACGTGCGGCAGCCGGTCCGCGGCGACCACACCCTCCAGGTAGCCCCTGGCGCGCTCGGTCCGCGGGTAGGCCTCCAGGAGTCGCCAGAACCGGGGCCCGTGCCCGGGGACCAGCAGATGCGCCAGTTCGTGCAGCAGGACGTAGTCGACGACGTACTCGGGCATCCCCTGGAGGCGGTGCGACAGTCGGATGCTTCCCTCGGACGGGGTACAGGAGCCCCAGCGGGTGTTCTGGTTGGTGACCCAGCGGACCGAGGCGGGGCGGGCCCGGCCCTGGAAGTACTGCCCCGACAGGCGCTCCGCGCGCGCGGTCAGCTCGGCGTCGCCGAGGACGCGTTTGCTCTCCTGGGCGGCCAGTTTGTCCAGCATGACGCTCACCCAGCGTTGCTCCTCCGCCTCGGACATCCGGGCGGGGATCAGCACGACGGTGCGGTCGCCCTCGCGGTACGCGGACACCGTCCGGCGGCGCCGGGTGCTCCTGCGCACTTCGATCGCGCTCGTCCCCGAGCCGTTCGGCGGCGGATTCGTCGGTGTGCGCGGGGGTGCTCCGGCACGGTGCAGTGGGTCGGCGGACACGCCACGACGTTACCCGCTGCACAGGGGGAAGTCCCGGCTCCGGGACGCATCGGTGGCTATGCACCACTCGTCCTGGGAAACGGGCGGCTGATTCGTACGACGAGTACGACGAATACCCACTGCCTGTGGACAACTTTCGACGCCTCCGAGCGCGTCCGGGCATGCTGGCACTCGCGGACGGATCCGCGACCGGACACCGACGACGCATGTGGCCGCAGGAAAGCGCGTGAAGACCCATGAAGGCGCGTGAAGGCACATGAGGGCTCGGAAACGGCAGGACAGGGCAGGACACCGCTGGACGAACGGGGGATCTGGCATGCATCCGATGGTGAAGCCCGCGCTCAGGCGCGGCTGGCGCGATCTGAACACCGTGCAGTTCGGGATGACACCGGCGCACGCACTGACGCTGGCACCGGTCGACACGGCGACGGGCAGCTTCCTCGAACTGCTCAACGGCACCCGCGGCCCGGCTCTCCTGCGTGAGGCGGGGCGGCGCATGGACCTGCCGGACGGGCACGTCGACCGCGTCGTGGAGCGACTGGCGCGGGCCGGGCTCCTCGACGACTCCCGGGGCGGCGGGCCGGCCGCCGACGCCCTGCGGGAGAAGAAGGAGGTCCTCGACCGGCTCCGTCCCGACCTGGCCTCACTGTCCCTGACCACGTCGGAACCGGGCGACGCGATCAGACATCTGGCCGCCCGCCGGGCCCTGCGGGTGGGTGTGAGAGGTGCGGGACGGGTGGGCGCGGTGCTGGCGGGGCTGTTGTCGGGCGCGGGCGTCGGGGAGATCGACGTGCGCGACGGCGGACGCGTCCAGCCGTGGGACGTCGCTCCGGGCGGCCTGCCCGCCGAGTCCGTCGGCGACCGCCGGGACGAGACGGCCCGCCGGGCGGTGCGGCGGGCAGCCCCCGACCGCCCGCCGCGCAGGGGCCCGGCGACGCCTCCCGAGGAGGACACCCCGGGCCTGTCCCTGGTGGTCGTCGCCCCGCGCGACGACGTCGCGGTGCACACACCCGACCCGGCCGCCGCGGAAGCGCTGATGGCCTCCGGCACGCCCCACCTGTACGCCGGTGTCGTGGAGGGAACCGGCGTCGTCGGCCCCCTCGTCCTGCCCGGCGAGACGGGGTGCGCCGGGTGTCTGCACGCCGACCGCACCGACCGGGACCCGGCCTGGCCGCGTCTCGTGGCGCAGTGGCGCTCCGGCCGGCAGCGCCGGGTGCCGCCCTGCGACCTCACCCTCGCGACGACGGTCGCCGGGTTCGCGGCCGCTCACGCGCTCGCCTTCCTGGACGGTCGGACGCCGTCGAGCACCGCCGGGCGCTGGGAGGTCGCGCTGCCCGGTCTGCGATGGCGGTTGCGGCCGGTCGTGCCCCACCCCGAGTGCCCCTGCGGAGCGGCCGGGAAAGGTAAGCAGGAACACATCCCCGAGGACGGGGTGCGGCGCGCGACAATGGCTGGGCAAGGGCCGTCGACGGAAGTACGCCACGAGGCGGAACCGACACGGCCGGCTGGGACTTGGAGGGCGCATGTCTGATCTTCCGCGCAAGGCGGTCACCCGGACCGCCAAGCTCGCCGCGCTTCCGCTCGGCTTCGCCGGGCGGGCCACCTGGGGGCTGGGCAAGAGGATCGTGGGCGAGTCCGCGGAGATCGTCGGCCAGCAGCTGCAGCAGCGCACCGCGGATCAGCTGTTCAAGGTGCTGGGCGAGCTCAAGGGCGGGGCGATGAAGTTCGGGCAGGCGCTGTCCGTCTTCGAGTCGGCGCTGCCCGAGGAGGTCGCCGGCCCCTACCGGGCGGCGCTGACCAAGCTGCAGGAGGCGGCACCGCCGATGCCGACGCGCACCGTGCACTCCGTGCTCGCGGAGCGCCTCGGTGAGGACTGGCAGGACCTGTTCCTGGAGTTCGAGGACAAGCCCGCCGCGGCCGCCTCGATCGGCCAGGTGCACCGGGGGGTGTGGCACGACGGCCGCGAGGTGGCGGTCAAGGTGCAGTACCCGGGCGCCGGCGAGGCCCTGCTGTCCGACCTGAACCAGCTCAGCCGCTTCGCCCGCCTGCTCGGCCCGCTGGTCCCCGGCATGGACATCAAGCCGCTGATCACGGATCTGAAGGACCGGGTCTCGGAGGAGCTGGACTACGACCTGGAGGCGCAGGCCCAGCGGACGCATGCCGAGGTGTTCGAGGACGACCCGGACATCGTGGTGCCGGACGTCGTCCACCAGCGCGAGCAGGTGCTGATCACCGAGTGGATCGACGGCATCCCGATGTCGGAGATCATCTCGAACGGCACGCAGGAGCAGCGCGACCGGGCCGGCCAGTTGCTCGCACACTTCCTGTTCTCCGGCCCGGCGCGCACCGGGCTCCTGCACGCCGACCCGCACCCCGGCAACTTCCGTCTGCTGCCCGGCGGGCCCGAGGGCGAGGACGACTGGCGGCTGGGCGTCCTGGACTTCGGCACGGTCGACCGCCTCCCCGGCGGACTGCCCGAGCCCATCGGCGAGGCCCTGCGCATGACGCTGGACGGCGAGGCGGAGGCCGTCTACGAGATGCTCTGCGCGGAGGGCTTCGTCAAGGAGTCGATAGAGCTGGACCCCGACGCCGTTCTCGACTACCTCCTGCCGATCATCGAGCCGGCCAGGGTCGACGCGTTCACCTTCACCCGCGGCTGGATGCGGAGCCAGGCCGCCCGCATCGGTGATCCGCGCTCCCCCGCGTACCAGCTGGCCAAGCAGCTCAACCTGCCGCCGGCGTACCTCCTGATCCACCGCGTGACCCTGAGCACCATCGGTGTGCTGTGCCAGCTGGGGGCCACCGTTCGGCTGCGCGACGAGCTGGAGGAGTGGCTGGTCGGCTTCCTCGCCGAGGACGGAGCCGACGAAGCGGACGAGGACGTCACCGAGGAGGACGCGGACGTGTACGAGGTGGAGGAGACGGCCGCGGAGGCCTGATCCACCGGGTCCGAACACGCCGCGGGGGCCGGTCCGTTCGGACGGACCGGCCCCCGCGGGCGGAGCTTCGTCTCCCGCCGGGAGACCACCGCTTCAAGTGTCGGTTACTGCATGACCGCCATGGCCAGCGCACGCCGGGCGCGCATCGAGGCGCGCTCCGCGCGGCGCTGCATCCGGCGAGCGGTCGCCAGGCGCAGCGCCCGGCGTTCCTGCTCGGCCTCAAGCAGGCGGTCGTGCATATGCGCACGTGCCAGGGCTTCTGGGATGAGTTGCATTTCGCGGGTCCTGTTCTGGCGCGAGTCCTTCGCGCCGCTGGTGGTGAAGTCTTCAGGCGTGGTGCCTGCGATGTCGTGGGTGGACGGCTTCATCGGGGCCTGCTTCTGGGGGTCGTACGTGAGGGGACGGTCGATCGTTCCTGCGGTGTTCATGCCGAAACCGGGTTCTTGCGCGGGCGACCACGGGGCCGCTTCCGGGCGACGACGACACCCTGGACGAACAGCTCGCCACCCCAGACACCCCAGGGCTCACGCCGCTCCTTGGCACCGGCGAGGCAGGCCTCGATCAGCGGGCAGGTGCGGCAGAGGGACTTGGCGTACTCCACGTCCGCCGGCGACTCGGCGAAGAAGACCTCCGGGTCGTAGGAGCGGCAGGGGACGGGCACGCCGAGGTTCTCGATGGCGTCGTCGAGCGCGGTGAGCGCGGTGAGCGGGGTCAAGGCGGGTTCCTCCGTGGAACAGGGCTTGGGGATCGTGTCGGAAGGCGGTACGGACGGGGCGTGCGCTTCGAGTTGCACGGGTGGTCTTCCTCGTCTGTTCGTTCCGGCCGGTTGACCGGGTGGCGGCTTGGTACCGGGTTCTTTTCTTGTCCCGAGGCTCCTTCGTGCTGTCGCCCCCGTTCGGGGACAAACAGAAGGGCCGCGGATCCCGGGTGGGGTTCCGCGGCCCTGAAGGCGCCGGCCTGATCAACGATCAGGCTGGATCACTCCAGGGTTCTGGCCCACGGAAGGCCCACATCAGGTGGTGCTGCGTCGTCTGCTTCCGGAATCCGGCACCGGTCGCGGTAAAGGCATAGGCCTGTGCCTGTGCCGTTACTGCTGCTTCCAGTGCCTTGGTCGGTCGCTCATTGCGCTCGCGGACGGGAAGGCCCGCGGGGGCGACAGCGGCGGCGGCCGGACGGACGGCACGAAGGCCGGACAGACCGGTGCCCGAGTGAGAAGCGCCGAGCATGCACAGGGAGACGGCCGAGCGATCGGTCATTTTGGCGGTGAAGCTGACGACGAAGCTGCTCTTGATGCTGATCACTGGACTCGCCTCCTCTCGGCGTCTCGGGGGACTGGGACGAACCAGTCCGCGGATATGCAAGTACAACACGGATTCAGGGCCTCCGGGAAGGCCGCTGTTCCCGTGACCAAGAACCTATGGGGATTCCCGGGGCATGCGCAAACTATTTTTTCGACGAGTTTGTATCAGTCGTCCTCGTCAACTCCCACGCCTTCCTGGCCTGCACAGATGGCCAGGACTTCGGCCCCGTAGCGGTTGAGCTTGCGCGCCCCGACCCCGGGGATCCGGGCCAGCTGCCGCTCGTCCTCCGGGACGGACTCGGCGATCGCCATCAGCGTCTTGTCGGTGAACACGCAGAACGCGGGCTGTCCACTGCGTCCCGCCTGCAACGCCCGCCACTCGCGCAGCCGCTCGTAGACCCCCTCGTCCATGTCGGACGGGCAGCCCTCGCAGCGCATCAGCTTCATCTCACCGGCGTCGGTGAGGGTGCGTCCGCAGACCCGGCAGCGCGCCGGCGTCCGCTGGGTCCGTCTGGGCGCGGCGACCTGGGCACCGCCGCCGCGGAACCCACGCTCCACTCCTCCGCCGCCCCCGACGGCCGCTCGCCCGCCCGCCGTGCCCGAACCGGGACGCAGACCCTTCAGGAAGCGGCTGGCCCTGCGGCTCGGCCGGCCACCGGGCGACCGGGCCAGCGCCCAGGACAGGTGCAGGCGTTCCCGCGCGCGGGTGACACCGACGTAGAGGAGGCGGCGCTCCTCCTCGATCTGCTCGTCGGTCTTTGCGTAGGTGATCGGCATCATGCCCTCGGCGACGCCGACCAGGAACACCACGTCCCACTCCAGGCCCTTGGCCGAATGCAGGGAGGCGAGGGTGACGCCCTGCACCGTCGGGGCGTGCTGGGCACCCGCCCGCTCGTCGAGCTCCACGACGAGATCACTCAGCGTGGCGCCCGCCCGGGCGGCGGAGAAGTCCTGAGCCAGGTTGACCAGGGCGGCCAGCGACTCCCAGCGCTCCCGCACGGCACCGGACCCGGCCGGGGGCTCGGTCGTCCAGCCCTCCCCGGACAGCACCGCCCGCACCTGCGAGGGCAGGTCGACGACGTCGTCGAGGAGCGAGTCGTTGCCCCCGAAGCGGGCCGCGGCCCGCAGGGCGCTACCGGCCTTGCGCACCTCCGGCCGGTCGAAGAAGCGCTCCGCGCCCCGCAGCTGGTACGGCACCCCGGCGTCGGCGAGCGCCTGCTCGTAGGTCTCGGACTGGGAGTTGGTACGGAACAGGACGGCGATCTCGGCGGCCGGAACACCGGAGTCGATGAGCTCGCGGATGCGGCGCGCCGCTCCCTCGGCCTCGGCCGGCTCGTCGGCGTATTCGGTGTAGACGGGCTCGGGGCCGGCGGGGCGCTGGGAGACCAGCTCCAGCCGGTGGTCGGCGGCCCGGCCGCGGGCCTGGGCGAGCAGGCCGTTGGCGAGGTGGACGACCTGGGGGGTGGACCGGTAGTCGCGGACGAGCTTGACCACGGTGGCGCCGGGGTGGCGGCCACGGAAGTCGAGCAGGTGGTCGGGGGTTGCTCCCGTGAACGAATAAATCGTCTGGCTGGCGTCCCCGACCACGCACAGGTCGTCGCGGTCCCCGAGCCACAGCTCCAGCAGCCGCTGCTGGAGGGGGCTGACGTCCTGGTACTCGTCGACCACGAAGTGCTGGTACTGGGCGCGGACCTGCTCGGCGACGTCGTGCCGGTCCTGGAGGACCGCCACCGTCAGCAGCAGCACGTCCTCGAAGTCGATGACGGACCGGGCGCGCTTGAGGTCCTCGTAGGCGGCGTACAGCTGCGCGATCTCGGCGGGGTCGCGAGGCGTCTCGCGGCCGGCCTTGGCCGCCGCCAGGGGGTAGTCGGCGGGGACGGTCTGGGTCACCTTGGACCACTCGATCTCCGCGGTGGCGTCGCGCAGCTCGCCCCGGTCGAGGCGGATGCGGCAGGCGGCGGCAGCGTCGGCGACGAGCTGGATCTTGCGGTCGACGAGCCGGGGCAGGGAGCCACCGATCGCTTTCGGCCAGAAGTACTGGAGCTGGCGCAGCGCCGCCGAGTGGAAGGTGCGGGCCTGTACACCGGCGGCGCCGAGCTGGCGGAGCCGACCGCGCATCTCACCGGCCGCGCGGTTGGTGAAGGTGACGGCGAGCACGGTGGAGGGCTGCAGGATCCCAGCGCGCACCCCGTAGGCGATGCGATGGGTGATCGCCCGGGTCTTGCCCGTACCGGCTCCCGCCAGCACACACACCGGGCCGCGCAGGGCGGTCGCCACCTCGCGCTGCTCGGGGTCGAGCCCTTCGAGCACCGCGTCGGCCGAGTCCGGTACCTGCGGGAAGAGGGTGGAGTGCGTTGCTGCTGTCACACCGCCATGCTGCCAGGTCTCGCGAGACGGATGAGTCGGTTGTCCACAGGCACGCCCCGATTGTCGTACTGATGCGACAGGCATCACGCGAAGGCAGTGCGGAAAGGCACTACGCGGAGACAGTGCACGAAGGCAGTGCAGGAAGGCAGTGCGCGGAGGCAGTGCGCCGAAAGGAGTGCGCGGCGGGAAGGGGCGGCGGGAATGGTCTCGCCGCCGCGGACGTTCCCCTCCTGCGACCTCATCCCCGAGCCGCCGCTTTCCCGAGTCGCCGAAGGAGCACGAGAGACATGCCGGGCACTGTGACGATGTACAGCACCACGTGGTGCGGCTACTGCCGTCGGCTGAAGAGCCAGATGGACCGCGAAGGCATCGCGTACACCGAGGTCAACATCGAGCAGGACCCGGAGTCCGCCGCGTTCGTGGAGAAGGCGAACGGCGGAAACCAGACGGTGCCCACGGTCCGTGTAGTTTCCGCCGGATCGGGCGCCGAGTCGATCATGACGAATCCGAGTCTCGCGCAGGTGAAGCAGGCACTCGCCTGACGCTGGGCCCCGCATGCAAACAGGCCCTCGGACCTCGCGCCGGGGGCCTCTGCATGGTCGCCTCTTACTACTGACTACGGACCCTGGCCTTGTAGCGCTCGATCCGTTGCAGAGCCACACCCATACGAGCCTGAGCGTCCGCGAGGCTGGCCTGGAACTCTCGCCGTGCCTTATCGGCCTGAGCTGCGCCGAAGCTACCGCCGTATAGGCCCTCGCGCTCGTCCTCCGCGAGATCGGCCAGTTGCCTGTGCGCTATCTCCTCATCGAGTGCCGCGCGCAAGGTGTCATAGCCTCCCAGCTCCCCGCCCACGCACTCGTCCAGCAGCGTTCGTACGCGCTGTTTGACCTCGTCTAGGTCCGCCGCACGGCTCACGACCTCACCCTCCCGGTATCGCGTGACAAGCCCTCTCCGTCCCGCCAAGCCGGGCAGCCCCACACGGAGCGGACAAGCTCAGCCTAGCGAGCGGCTCGCGCCGGCAGTTCGGCGTGGTCGACTACCCCCGATCCTTTCGCGGGCACTCGATGGTCGACCGGTCGAGTAGGCACAGTTCCCACGAGCCTGCCCCTCCTAAGCCCCCTCTTTAGGCGACAACGCCAATATTGGCGTGACCGCATAGACGGCGGTGACGCCTGCTCCGTACGGTCGTGGAGCCGTCCCACGAGGGGGCGCGGGACAGGGGGTTTCACCATGGCTCGTGAGGAACTGACCCGGCTGACCGGTAACGGGAACGGCACGTGCGGCAAGGACGACTGCCCGAACGTCTACCGGACCGCGTCCGGCTCGTTCGTTGTCCAAGGTGACGTGTCGCAGGCGTTCAACGCCCCTGACGGGGAAGGGCTCGTGGAGATCCCGGAGGAGACGTTGAGGGAGGCGTTCCGTGTTCTTGGCTGGTGAGGAATGGGCAGCGCGATTCGAGCGGTTCACGCGGGAGGCGTGGCGGCTTGAGGCGTTGCCGCAGTACCTCATGCCGCAGGAGGAAGAGGAGTTCGCAGCCTTCCGCGCCGGGGCGCGCATCGACCCGGAGAGGGTGACGAACGAGTACACCGACCGGCTACGCCGACAGGCCACGGAGGGGCGCACCCAGGGGCGTGTTCATGTCGTCACTCGTCCCCTGTCGGATTACCTGCGCTTCGAATTCCACCACTACTACAAGGCTCACGCCATGGCGGGTGAGCAGATCCGCATTCTCGACGTTACGGATAGGCCCAATCCCCTGGATGGGGTGCATGACTTCTGGATGTTCGATCAGTCCGAAGTGGTGCTCATGAACTACCACCCGGACGGCAGACAGATCAGCCGAGAGGTCCACGACGGTTCCGCTGAACCGTTCCTCGAATACCAGAGGATCGCGGTATCCGAATCAGTCCCCTTCGAGGAGTACGTGAAGGGCCTTGACCTTTGATCCGGAGACCCTAGGTCGATCCAGGTCTGACCTGGCAGGGGTCTTGAAGAACGAGCGCAAGCGGGCCGGGTGGACTCAAGTCCGGCTCGCGAAGCGCTGCAACATGAGCCAGACCAGGGTCAGCAATATCGAGAGCGGAAAGCTGACCCCGGCCATAGTGGATGTGGAACTGATCCTCGAAGCTCTTGGAGCAGAGGGGGACGGTGGCAACCGAGATCCTCGCTCTCGCCCGCGCAGCAAACACGGAGTGGCAGGACCACTGGGGTTCCCAGCGGCGAGGACTAGACAAGAAGCGGAACGAGTTGGCCCGGCTGGAAGCCGTCACCACAGAGTTCCGGTTCTTCCTGCCGACCATGATTACGGGTCTCCTGGCAACGCCTGACTATGTGCGGGCCAGTCTCTCGCGCAACTCCGGCGACATGTCCAAGACGGTCGCGAAGAAGCTGGAGCGCCGGCAGATCCTTTTGGACTCCTCGAAGTTCTTCACGTTCCTTCTCACGGAACAGGCCGTGCGCTGGCCTCTCGCTTCCCCCCTGGCTATGGCAATGCAGCTCGACCGCCTAGCTTCCGTCTCCCGCATTCCAAACGTACGGCTCGGTGTGATCCCCCTTGGACTAGCCGGCCCTATCGCTGAGACGCCGCTCAGCGTCTTCACGGTCTATGACCGGCGGCTGGCCCAAGTCGAGACCCACACGGGGGCTTTGATACTTCGGGACCATAGGGATGTCAGTGCATACCGTGAGGACTTCGAGCGGTACGAATCCCATGCCGTCTTCGGGGAGGATTGCCGGTCGCTCCTCAGCGATTGGGCCATGATCTTTACCCGACTACGCCAATAGTCCTGGGTTCTCCGGGTGGTCCGGATGAAACTGGTTTCTCGCTCAGTCGGGAGGCCGTACAGGATGAGTACACCGAAGACGACGATGGCAGACCCGGTGCATCTGACGGTTCCGCTCGGGGAGCCGGACACCATGGCAGGCTGCGGCGAGTGCCTCGGTATCGCGGTGACTCGGGCCAATGCGCGCTCGGTCGGGGACTACTCGAAGGTGTCCGATGCGAACGTGGTCCTGCGGACGCACCTGCGGGAAGGGCACGGCGCCGAGTGATGGACATGCAAACGTGGCGAGACGGCCACATGACGGCCGAACAGGCGACCTCCGCGTTACGGGATGCCCTTGCGGCTCTTGGCCTCCCAGAGAGGGCGTGGGAGGCGTTACGTCCCGTCGTCACCTACAACGGCACGCCGTATGTACACATGGGCATGGTGCGTGCGGATGTTGCCGAGCGGATGGCAGAGGCGATGAGGGCTCGGCAGGTCGCGCGGTGAGCTGCTCAGCCCTGCGGTACGTGCAGCACCGGATCACGGAGCACCCGGATACGGATGTGACGTTCGAGGCGGAGTGCCTGCACTGCAACTGGACGGCGCAGCCGTCGACGGACAGTGCGGCTGTAGACGTGGAGTGCATGAGCCACACGGGCCGGAGCAACCACAAGGGCTTCCGGCGGGCGCGTACGTCATTCGCGATGGTGGTGCGCGCCGATTAGGTATAGACCCCTGCCCTTCCCGTGATCGCGGCGGCGCGACGCGGTGAGGGCAGGCCAGTTGTCCCCCGATCGGACAAGCATTGGGCAGGAGGCAGGTCGTGTCTCCGCTTGAGCTGACGTGCTCAGGCCCTCGCCCCGGTCCGCCCTCGTATGCGGGGTGCCGTGCAACCACCCGGCGCGCGGTGAGGGACAAGTGCCCCTGTCAGTCGCCCCCGTGGCTGGCAGGGGCTCACCCATGCCGGACATGACGGTGCCCCCGACGCGTACGCCAGGGGCTCACCAGAACGGCTGTGCGCCTGTCTCAGGCGCTCTCTCCCAGGTGCCGGTACAAGGTGGCCCTGTGGACTCCCAGGCCCTTGGCGATGGCTGTGACGCTCTCGCCCCTGGCGTGCCGGGCACGGGCCACGGCCAGCTTGTCATCGTCCATGACGGACGGGCGTCCGCCCACGTTGCCCTTGCGGGCGGCAGCTTCGAGCCCTTCCATCGTCTTCTCCCGGATGCCCTCCCGCTCGACCTCCGCACTGACGGCGAGAACGGCGAACACGATGGCTCCCGCCCCGTTCGGGTCGTACACGCCCTGGAGGGGACCGGAGAGGAGTTCCAGTTGGATGCCGTCCGCCTGGAGGGTGGACGACAGGGTCATCAACTCGGCCGCACTGCGGGCAAGGCGCTTCATCTCCAGCACGGTCAGGATGACCTGTTGGCCGGGGGCGGCTTGCTTGATCTCCCGCGCCAGGGTGAGGGCCTTCTCCAGTTCCGGCCGTTCCTTCACCCGGCTACTGATCTTCTCCGAGAACACGCGGGTGCACTGCGCCCTGGCAAGGGCATCCAACTGGGACTGGAGTTCCTGACTGGCAGTCGAGGTGCGGGCGTAGCCGAGCCGGATCGCTGCGCCCGGTACGGCGTCGGGAACCTGGGGAATGGGTGCCCCTTGCGTCCATCGTTTGCGGGGGTTGCGGTCAACCGGGGTCTTCACGGTGAGTTCCGCCTTCAAGGCGGGCACGAGGGCGAAGCGCCGTGTGTGGTAGCTGGCTGCCACCTTGCCCGCGCCGGTACGGCAGGGACTTCCTGCGGGAGCCTGGCACTTGGGGCAGTCGTGGCGCTCGACCTGATCGGCCGGGGTGTTCATGATCATGCCGAGGACTGTCGCACATAGGTGTCGCGAAAGCTAGACGGGGCGTGATCTTTTGCGACGGGTTACGCGACAGCAAGGCATGGGCGAATCGGACACGGGTCGACGCGTGGCGCACTGTCGCGCAACCGACCGTTTACGCGACACCCTGATCTGTCGCCCTGTGGGCACTGCCCGGCAGTGCAGTGCCCGTCGGCAAGGACACGAGCGACGACGCAGAGGTGGGGGTATGACCCCCGAAGGGGGCAGGCTTCGACCTCCATGTCTTAGCAGCTCAGATTCCGCCACGGTTCCAGGGGGCGCCAGGGCGACGACGAGGAGTGGCGCAAGAGGAAAGCCGCAGGCCAGAGCAATGGTGAGGCTCCAGCCGGCGGCGGAAGCCTGCACAAGAGTGGAGCCTTTCGAGGCTTGGCGTAAGCGTCTTCGCTCTGTGGCCGCGTAGCGGCCCCCAACGGGAAGCGCCTTACCCCTTGCGGCTTCGCCCTATGAGGGCGCGCCAGCGTCCCCACTGTGTAGCTTCCTGGTCTTCCAGATTTCGGCCCCTGCGGGGCCGCACCGTTGAAGGCCTTTGCTCCGTGGCGGCGTAGCCGCCCCTCCCTGGTGACTCTTCCGCCGCTGCGACTTACGCAGGTGGGGGCGCTGCCGCGCCCCGGTATGCCCTTGCCGTTGGTCGAAGTGTCTTCACTCTGTCGGCCCCGGAGGGGGCCGCACTGGACCTACCCCAAATAGAGAAGAGAGGACGCGAACGTTTCCGCAGCTCAGCGCAGGTAGCGGCATACGTCAGACGTGCTCCGCCTACACGCAGGGCGTGCGGTCCTGGTGAACGCGGCATGGAACGGGAGCGCCCTTGGCCTTCTGGAACAGGTGAGGCGGAAGCACCAGGCATGCCGCCCCGGAGCGGGGCGAAACAAGGTGCAGATCCTTGGCCCGTCCTATCGCGTTGCGCGTGCTCTGGTCGGAGAGCCGCTTACCGTTCTTGCCAAGCAGTGTCGCGAGACGGCCCGGCTCAAAGGCTGCGTGCCCCTGCCTGTCCGCCCAACCGATGGCCGCGAAGTGCACGCGGTAGGCAAGGAGATGCCCGGGGTGCTGTGCCATGCGGCGGTACTCGTGCTGGGAGACGCCGCCCCACGGGCGGTCGTGACCGAAGCTGATAGCCACTGACTGTGGCTCCTTCCTGTGCAGCGCACACGGGTGCGCCAGTGACCCCCGCCGGACGGCGGGACATGTGCCTCCCTTTCTTCGCGGGGATGGTCGTGCGGTGAGCACGGCGCTTCACAGGTGGTCGCCCAGGCTTGCGCCCGGACTCGGTCTCGTGCGATCGGGAGTGACGGCGGCGACCTGCCAGGCATGGTACAGCCGCCCAGGTCAACGACTTGCTATGGGGTCCTCGCGGCACGAGAAACCCCGACCCAGGAAAACCCGGACCGGGGGCTGTAAGACCGTTCAGCACCCTTCTGCGGCTACCCGGCGGCGTTCCTCGAAGTCCTTCCAACTACTGACGATCTCGGACTTCGCGCCGGTCAGCATCGGCAGCTTCGTCACGGGTTTTCCTCCAGGTAGAACGATCGCTTCGAGCGGCTCCACGATCTGGGACGGCGCGGTGTGAACATCAACCCGACGTGTGCCCTGCATCCGAAGGTTGTCGATCAAGTCCCCCGGGTCGATGGCCAGTACGTCAGTCCTGAAGTGCGCCTTCACCTCATGCTTCTTCAGGAACTCGCGCCGTTCGTCCACGCTGGATCGCTGCCACCACTCGGCGTAGTTCTCCCCGGTACCGGTCCACACCGTGACCGGTTTCGGCCCATCCTGACTGGTGACCTTCTCCCGATCCTGCGCAAGCTCGGCGACACGCGAGGAGTACACGACCGCGCTGATCTCGCCCTCTCGTAGCTCCTTGAGGAGCTGGTTCATCTTGCCGTCGATGACGGCCAGCTTCGCCGCGCGGCTGTCGTCGATGGTCGTGCTGGACTCCATCCGCTCCAGGTGTCCGATCTCCCCGAGGAGCGTCGACTCCAGCCACGGGTACAAGTCGTCAGCCAAGAAGGTCTGCTTCGAACACGCCTTGATGCCTTTGCTCTTGTTGCCGTGACAGCGGTACCGGTCGCGCTTGCCCCTGGCCGGGTCGCCCTTGACGTAGTAGATCGGGCTACCGCACGGCATGCAGAACGAGATGCCGACCGTCGGGGAAGTCGAGCCCTTCTGCTTCTTGTACTTGACCGAGGTGACAGCCTCCGACAGGGACGCCCACTCCTCCTCGTTCAGCACAGGCTCCGACCGCATGACGGGCGTGCCGTCGTCGTTGCGTACCACCGTGCCGTTGGCGCGGATGTACTCCCCCAGGAGAGACCGGCTGGTGAGTACAGCTTGGACCGTGGTCGCCGTCCACCGGCTGCCACGTGGCTTCGGGGCCGCAAGGCGAGTCGTGCTTTCCCCTGTCGCTGCACGGATGCGAGCGATGTCCTGGGCCGTGGGCACGCCCTTGTCGTTGAGCCAGTCGGCCACCGCCGAGAAGCTCGGCTTCTTGATGAAGCGGCGGATCATCTCGACTAGGACGGGGCCGTATTCCGGGTCAAGTTCCAGAGTGAAGCCGTCGTCTCCCTTGACCGCTCTACGGCCGAACGGAACGAGACCGCCAGGCCAGCGCCCAGTGCGCCGCATGGTCTCCCGGGAAGCCTTGTTGCGGGCCTTGATGGCGTCCAACTCGGCCTCTGCGACCACGGCCAGGATCTTGGCGATCGTCTTGCCCCAGGGCTTGGAAAGGTCGAACCCCTCTTCACAGGAGATGAGCCCCTTGCCATTCGCCTCGCACCACTCGATGACGTCCGAGAGGTGACGGACCGACCGGGCGATGCGGTCGATCTTCAGGATGACGATGTGGTCGAACTGGTCCCGCTTGTTGTTGAGCCAGTCCCCCAGGGAGGGGCGCATCCACGGCGAGATGGACGCCGACACGTCGATATCGACGGCGAAGTCGACGAGATCCATCTCCTCCGCGTCCACCCGCTTGCTGATGCGGGTGCGCTGCGTTTCCTCCCCCGTCTGGTTCTCGTTGCCGACAGACAGACGGATCACGCCAAGAGCCCTGGGCTTCTCGTCCACGGGTCTCCCCTCCCGGACATGGGGCAGCCGTGACTGGCCACCCTCACTGAGAGGGAAGTCTATAGACCGTGCCCACCGTGCTCTTCCCCGACGGCTCGACGCTGACGAACCCGTCGCTGGCGCAGGTGAAGCAGAAGATCGGCGCGTAGCCGACGGGCCGATACGCAGTCGGTCGTAGAAGAAGTTGGAAGAAGTCGTAGAGGGGCGGTCTCTCCCGCAACGGGAGGGGCCGCCCCTCTTGTGGCCTCGGGATCAGAAGGCGCTGCGCGTCGGCAGGGGCCTGCCGTACCAGAGCTCGATGAGGCGGGCCGCGATCGAGATGCCGTAGGGCGGCAGCACCTCGCCGGACTCGAAGGCGGCGCCCAGTTCCTCCCGGGAGAACCAGCGGGCCTCGTGGATCTCGTCGCCGTCGACGTTGATCTCGGTCGAGGTGGCGTGGGCCATGAAGCCGAGCATCAGGCTGGACGGGAAGGGCCACGGCTGGCTCGCGACGTACTCGACCGGCCCGACGGTGACGCCGACCTCCTCCTGGACCTCTCGGCGCACCGACTGCTCGATGGACTCCCCGGGCTCCACGAAGCCGGCCAGGGTCGAGAAGCGGCCCTCGGGCCAGTGCACCTGGCGGCCGAGCAGGATGCGGTCCTCCCCGTCCGTGACCGCCATGATCACCGCCGGGTCGGTGCGCGGGTAGTGCTCGGCACCGCAGGCGGGGCACCGGCGGATGTGGCCGGCTGCGACGATGACGGTGCGCTCGCCGCAGCGGGAGCAGAACCGGTGCAGGCGCTGCCAGTTCTCCAGGGCGACGGCATGGGCCATCAGTCCGGCGTCCCGGGGCGACAGGAGCAGGCCCGCCTCGCGCAGGCCCGCGGGGCGGGCGGACTGGTCGATGCGGCCGGGCAGGGAATCCTTCTGAAGGGCGAAGTAGCTGGTCCCCTCCTCGTCGGTGCCCAGGAAGTAGCGGTGCGCCTCGGTGAGCGGGGCCTCGAAGGAGGGGGTCATGACGAGTTCGGTGGCGCCGTCGGGCGTCTCGTCGATCAGGACCTGGCCGCCGGAGACCACGAAGCAGCGCGTCGAGGGGTGGCTCCACGCCGCCGCGAGCCAGGCCTCGTCGAGGCGGTGGTGGGCGGCGCGGTCGATGCCGCTGGGAGCGGTGAACGAGATGGGACGGTCGGCGGTGTGGTCGGTCCAGGTGGTCACGGGTGCTTCCAACTCCCCCGGTGAGCGGTTCGGTTCGGCAGGCGGGTTCAGCGGTTCGTACGGCGGGCGGTGACCGGGTCCGGGAGGGCTCGGCGGTGGCGGGCGGTGTCGGGCGGCCTTTCCAGTGTGCCGCGCGCGACGCCGGGCGGGTCCCGGACGTGCGCGGCGCTCAGGGGGCGTGACGCCAGTGCTCCGCCAGGTCGCCCCAGAGGTGGGCGGAGGTTTCGACGCCCTTGAGGAGGAGATCCAGTTCCACCTTCTCGTCGGGGGCGTGCCAGCCGTCGGACGGTACGGAGATGCCGAGGAAGAGCACCGGCGCTCCGAGGACCTCCTGGAGGTCGGCGGCCGGTCCTGAGCCGCCCTCGCGCGTGAAGCGGACCGGTTTGCCGAAGGCGCTGCCCATCGCGCGGACCACGGACCTGAGGGCCGGGTGGTCCAGCGGCGTCAGGCACGGGCGGGTGGCGGAGCCGAAGGTGATCTCGCAGCGGATGCCCGGCGGGACCTGGTCGGCGGCCCAGGCGCGGACTGCCTTCTCCACGTCGTCGGGCTCCTGGCCGGCGACGAGACGGAAGGAGAGCTTCACCATGGCGGACGAGGGGATGATCGTCTTGCTGCCCGGGCCCTGGTAGCCGCCGCCGATGCCGTTGACCTCGGCGGTGGGGCGGGCCCAGATGCGCTCCAGGGTGGTGTGTCCCTCTTCGCCGTGGGCGGCGTACGACTTGGCCGTGCGCAGCCACTGCCGCTCGTCGAAGGGCAGCTCGGCGAAGAGCTCGCGTTCGCGGTCGGTGAGCTCTCGCACTCCGTCGTAGAAGCCGGGGATCGCCACGCGCGCGTGTTCGTCGTGCAGGGCGGCCACAAGGCGGGCGACGGCGGTGGCCGGGTTGGGGACCGCGCCGCCGAAGGAGCCCGAGTGGATGTCCTGGTCGGGCCCGTGCAGACGGATCTCGCACTCGGCGAGGCCCCGCATGCCGGTGCAGACGGTGGGGGTGTCCGCGGACCACATGCCGGTGTCGGAGACGACCACCGCGTCGGCGGTGAGCCGCTCGGCGCGCTCCTCGACGAGGGCGCGGAAGTGTGGGGAGCCGGACTCCTCCTCGCCCTCGACCAGCAGCTTGAGGTTCACCGCGGGGGCGGTGCGGCCGGTGGCGGCGAGGTGGGCGCGGACACCGAGTGTGTGGAAGAACACCTGCCCCTTGTCGTCGGCCGCCCCGCGCGCGTAGAGGCGGTTCTCGCGGACGACGGGGTCGAAGGGGTCGCTGTTCCAGCCGTCCTCGCGGGCGGCGGGCTGTACGTCGTGGTGGCCGTAGACGAGGACCGTCGGCGCCTGCGGATCCCCGGAGGGCCACTCGGCGAAGACCGCGGGGGCACCGGGGGTGGGCCAGACCTCGGCGGTCGGGAAGCCGGTCTCCTTCAGTTTGGCGGCGAGCCAGTCGGCGCTGCGGCGCACATCGGTCGCGTGGTCGGGCTGGGCCGACACGGACGGGATGCGCAGCCAGTCGACGAGGTCGTCGAGGAAGGCGGCGCGGTGCTGTTCGATGTACGTGCGGACAGCGCTGACAGCATTGTCAACGGGGTGGCTCATGCCTACGAGCCTATCGGCCCGCGCGGACACCCCGATCGTGCGGTTCGTCACCGACCGGCTCGGCCAGCAGCAGCTTCTCCAGCGCCGCGCGGTCCGGCAGCCCCTGGGGCCGTACGACTTCGCCGGTGCGCACGTACAGGAAGGCTGCCGTCACCGACGCGGGCGGCACGTGCTGCTGCTCGGCCCAGGCGATCCGGTAGAGCGCGAGCTGGAGCGGGTCGGCGGTGGCGGCGCGGTTCGTCTTCCAGTCGACGATCTCGTACGTAGCGGTGTCGCCCTCGCCCTCCTTGTAGACGGCGTCGATGCGACCGCGTACGACGCGTCCGGCGAGGGAGAGCTGGAAGGGCGCCTCGACGCGGAAGGGCGTGCGGCGGGCGTACTCGGTGCGCTCGAAGGCGTCCTTCAGGAACTCCAGATCCTGTTCGTCGGCGATCTCGGCGTCGCCGCCGGGCAGCTCCTCCGGTTCCAGCAGCGGCAGCGTCAGGTGTTCGAACCGGGCCTCGACCCAAGCGTGGAACCGGGTGCCGCGGCGGGCGGCGGGCTGCGGCGGGCGGGGCATGGGGCGGGCCAGCTCCTGGGCGAAGCCGTCCGGGTCGGCGGCCAGGCTCAGCAGCTGGGAGGCGGTCAGGGACGCCGGCAGGTGCACGTCGGTGACGCTCTCGCGGGCGCGCAGGAGCTCGCCAGTGAGCGCGTCCAGGTCGCGGTCCCAGGAGGCGACGGTGCGGGCCTCCTCCGGCGTGAGGCGAGCGGAGACGGGTGCGGATGCGGGTGCTCGGCCCGGTGGCTGTTCGCGGGGCGTCGCCTGGTGCGGGACCGTGGGCGTCTGCCGCGGGGTGGTGGGGCGGTCCGTGGTGTCCTGCGGAGCGCCGGGCCGGTCAGTGGTCCAGGTGTCCCAGTCGGCGGGGTCCCCGGCCCAATCGGGATCCGTGTCCTCCGGGGGTGCCTCGTCGTCCGCCGGGGGCGGCCAGTCCGGGTCGTCGTAGGTGCCGGGGTCGGAGGGGAGGCCGTCCTCTCCGGCGGCGAGGCCGTCCAGGTGGGCGAGGACCGTCTCGGCGGCTGCCCGGCGTCGGGCGAGTGCCTCGTCGTCCAGGGGCAGGGGCCAGACCTCGTCCGCGGTCGCCCGGTGCAGGGCCGGGTTCTCCTCGTCCTCGGCGGGTTCGTCCGCCCAGGCCTCGATCTCGCCGTGTCCGGCGACGCAGTGCTCGTAGAGGGCCGTGAGGAAGTCGGACGGTCCGCGGGGCTTCTTCTGGCTGGGTCCCCACCAGTGTCCGGAGCCGAGGAGCAGGGAGCGGGGGCGGGTGAAGGTGACGTAGCCGAGGCGGAGCTCCTCGGTGTGCTGGTGGTCCTTCATGGCCTCGTGGAAGGCCTTCAGGCCGCGGGCGTCCCAGGACCCGACGTCGGGCAGGGTCTCGGCGTCGCCGCGCAGGCCGTGCGGCAGCACCTTGCCCTGGGCGGTCCACTTCTCGCGGCCCTGGCCGCTGGGAAAGGTGCCGGTGACGAGACCGGGTACGGCGACGACGTCCCACTCGAGGCCTTTGGACTTGTGCGCGGTGAGCACCTTGACGGTGTTCTCGCCGCCGGGCAGCGCGTTGTCCAGGCCCTTCTCGTACTGCGCCGCGGTGCGCAGGAAGCCGAGGAAGGCGAGCAGGGTCGCCTCGCCGTCGCCCGCGGCGAAGGACGCGGCGACGTCGAGGAAGTTGGACAGGGTCTCGCGGCGACGGGCTGCCAGGGCGTGCGGGGACGCCGACAGTTCGACCTCAAGGCCGGTGACGGCGAGGACGCGGTGCAGGACGTCCATGAGCGGGTCGGACAGGGCCCGGCGCAGATCGCGCAGCTCGGTGGCCAGCCGGGCGAACCGCACGCGCGCGTCCGCCGAGAAGGGCAGTCCGTCGTCGTCCCCGGTGCCGTCCAGCGGCGTCTCCAGGAAGGTGTCCAGGGCGTCCGCCAGCGATATCACCTCGGAGGGGTCGACGCCCTCGACTGCCTCGGCGAGCCTCCGGTCGGGATCGTCGTCGGCCTCCACGCGCGCGTGGCTGACCAGCAGCCGGGCGCGGCGGCCCAGGAGGGCCAGGTCGCGCGGGCCGATGCGCCAGCGGGGGCCGGAGAGCAGGCGCACCAGGGAGGCGTTGGCGCCCGGGTCCTGGAGCACCTCGCAGACGGCGACCAGGTCGGCCACCTCGGGCAGGTGCAGCAGCCCGGAGAGGCCGACGACCTCGACGGGGACGTCGCGGGCCACCAGCGCGCCCTGGATCTCGGCGAAGTCGGTCGCCGTGCGGCACAGGACGGCGATCTCGCCGGGTGCCTTGCCGGTGCGCACGAGGTGGGCGACGGAGTCGGCGATCCAGTCGATCTCCTCGGCGTGGGTGCGCAGCAGGGCGCAGCGGACCGTGCCGTCGCGTTCGGCGCCCGGGGCGGGCCGCAGGGCCTCCACGCCCGCGTGCATGGCGCGCAGGGGCTCGGCGAGGCCGTTGGCGAGGTCGAGGAGACGGCCGCCGCTGCGGCGGTTCTCGCTGAGCGCCTGACGCGCCGCGGGCCGTCCGTCCGCGTGGGCGAAGTGTTCGGGGAAGTCGTCGAGGTTGGCGACGGAGGCGCCGCGCCAGCCGTAGATCGCCTGGCAGGGGTCGCCCACGGCGGTCACGGGGTGGCCGGTCCCGCCGCCGAACAGGCCCGCCAGGAGGATGCGCTGGGCCACGGAGGTGTCCTGGTACTCGTCGAGCAGCACGACGCGGTACTCGTCGCGCAGCACTCGGCCCACCTCGGGGAGTCCGGCGAGCCGCGCGGACAGGGCGATCTGGTCGCCGAAGTCGAGCAGGTCCCGCTCGCGCTTGGCGGCCCGGTAGCGGATCACCAGCTCGGCCAGTTCACGGCGGGCGGCGGCGGCCTCGGGGACCTTGCGCAGATCGGCGTTGCTGAGCCGGACGCCCTCCAGGGTGTCCAGGAGAGCGGCGTCCCAGGTGCGCAGGTCCTCGGGGCGTACCAGGTGCTCGGCGAGCTCGGCGTCGAGGGCGAGGAGATCGCTGACCAGGTCGGCGAAGGACCGGGTGAGCGCCGGATAGGGCCCGGGTGCCTCGCGCAGGACCCGCGCGGCGAGCTGGTAGCGGGTGGCGTCGGCGAGGAGGCGGGACGTCGGTTCCAGCCCGAGGCGCAGGCCGTGGTCGGTCAGGAGGCGGCCCGCGAAGGCGTGGTACGTCGAGATCGCGGGCTCGCCCGGCGGGTGGTCCGGGTCGATCACGTCCGGGTCGGTCACGCCCGCTCTGATCAGGGCCTTGCGGACGCGTTCGGCGAGTTCGCCGGCCGCCTTGTTGGTGAAGGTGAGGCCGAGGACCTGCTCCGGGGCGACCTGGCCGGTGCCGACCAGCCACACCACGCGGGCCGCCATCACCGTCGTCTTGCCCGACCCGGCTCCGGCCACGATCACCTGCGGCGCGGGCGGCGCGACGATGCAGGCCGTCTGCTCCGGGGTGAAGGGGATGCCGAGGAGCTCCTTGAGCTGCTCGGGATCGGTGATGTGGGCGGGCACGTCAAAGAGGCTAGCGGCGCCCACTGACAGCGGGTGCGGGAACACCTCTCCGGGGCGGGGGAAGCCCAGGTCAGCCCGTGGGGTGGGACGTGTCACACCGGCCGCTCGGCTTCGGCGGGCCGGGGCCGGCCCCCCGCTCCGGTCCCCGGGTCCCGTCGCTCACTCCACGACGTGCCGCCCCTCGGGCCGTGCGCTGCAGGAGGCACGGAAGGAGCAGTGGGTGCAGTGCTGGCCCGTGGTCGGGGTGAACCGTTCGTCGAGGACCTTGCCCGCGGCCGTGGCCAGCAGGTCGCCGACCCACTCGCCCTCCGGCCCCTGCTGCGACTCCTGCGTCTGCACCTTGGGCAGGGTCTCGCCGCCGTCCCGCTTGGGCGCGCCCTGGCGGAGGTGGACGAGTTCGGCGCCGCCCGGTTCGGGGCGTACGCCGTCGAAGGCCTCGTCGACGGCGCCCTCGCGGACGGCGAGCTGGTACACGGCGAGCTGGGGGTGGCGGGCCACCTCCGAGGACGTGGGCGCCTGTTTGCCGGTCTTGAAGTCGACGACGTAGGCGCGGCCGTCGCCGTCGGTCTCCACGCGGTCCATCTGGCCCCGGATACGCACCTCGTAGTCGCCCGCCTCCAGGGTCACGTCGAAGTCGTGCTCGCTGGCCACCGGGGTGCGCCCGGCGCGGTCCATGACGTGCCACTTCAGGAAGCGTTCGAGCGCCACGCGCGCGTTGGCCTTCTCCTGGGCCGACTTCCAGGGCGCGTCGAAGGCGAGCGCGTTCCACACGGAGTCCAGGCGCTCCATGAGAACGGCGAGGTCGGCCGGGGTGTGCCCGGAGGCCACCTCGTCGGCGAGTACGTGCACCACGTTGCCGAAGCCCTGGGCGGTGGTCGCGGGCGCGTCGGCCTTCACCTCACGGCCCAGGAACCACTGCAGGGCGCAGGTGTTGGCCAGTTGGTCCAGGGCGCTTCCGGAGAGGGTGACGGGCTGGTCGCGGTCGCGCAGGGGCACCTTGCTCTCGGTCGGGTCCCACATGCCCCACCAGCGGTAGGGATGGGCGGAGGGCACCAGGGGGCGGCCCTCCTCGTCGGTCAGCGCGGCGAGGCGGGCCAGACGGCGCGCGGCGGCCTCTCTGAGGGACGCGGAGACGCGGGGGTCGACGGTGGTGGCCCGCAGTTCGGCCACGAGCGCGGCTACGGCCAGGGGGCGGCGCGGACGACCCGTGACGTCGGCGGGTTCGACGCCGAGTTCGGTCAGGAAGCGGGAGGGCTGGTCCCCGTCGTCGGCCGGTGCCTTCACCGCGGTCACGACGAGTCGCTCACGCGCGCGCGTGGCGGCCACGTAGAACAGGCGGCGCTCTTCGGCGAGCAGCGCTCCGGGGCTGAGGGGCTCGGCGAGTCCGTCGCGGCCGATCCGGTCGGCCTCCAGGAGGGAGCCGCGGCGACGCAGGTCAGGCCACAGCCCCTCCTGGACTCCGGCGACGACCACCAGCCGCCACTCCAGCCCCTTGGAGCGGTGGGCGGTCATCAGGCGAACGGCGTCGGGGCGTACGGCACGCCGTGCGAGGGTGTCGGCCGCGATGTCCTCGGCGTCGATCTCCTCGAGGAAGTTCAGGGCGCCCCGGCCACCGGTGCGCTCCTCCGCGCGGGCGGCCGTGGCGAACAGCGCGCACACGGCGTCCAGGTCGCGGTCGGCGTTGCGTCCGGCCGCGCCGCCGCGCCGGGCGGAGCGCTCCAGACGGGTGGGCCACGGGGTGCCGTCCCACAGGTCCCACAGTGCCTCCTCGGCGCTGCCGCCTCCCGCCAGGCGCTCACGTGCCTTGCGCAGCAGCGCGCCGAGCCGCTGTGCGCCGCGCGCGTACGCGGGGTCGTGCACGGCGAGCCGCTCCGGCTCGGCCAGCGCCCGCGCGAGCAGTTCGTCCGAGGGCGGCGGCAGGGGGTTGCCGGCCGCGCGCTGTTCGTCGCGCAGGGCGCGGCCGAGCCGGCGCAGGTCCGCGGCGTCCATCCCGGCTAGGGGCGAGGTGAGCAGGGAGAGGGCCGTCTCCGTGGAGAGCCAGCACGGATCGCCCGCGCGGTGCGCGTCTTCACCGCGCGTGGGGTCGTGGTCCGCCTCGGAGTCGACGGCGGCGGCGCTCGCGTCGGCAGGCTCGGGCTCGGGGTCGGGCTCGGGGTCGGGGTCGGGGTCGGGCCTGTCTCTTATACACATCTCCGAGCCCACGAGACGCTACGCTATCTCGTATGCCGTCTCCACCGCGGGCTCGTGGCGCAGGGGGAGGTCGTCGCCGTCGATGTCCAGGGGAACGCCGGCCGCGGTGAGCACGCGGCGGAGCGTGGGGATGGTGCGCGAGCCGGCGCGCACCAGAACGGCCATCTCGGACCACGGGACGCCGTCCTCCAGGTGCGCCCGGCGCAGGATGTCGGCGATGTTGTCCAGTTCGGTGCCGGAGGTCGGGTACGTGTACACCTCGACCCGCCCGCCGTCCCGCGCCGGGGTCAGCTCGCGGTGGGCACGGACCTTGTCGGCGGGAAGGCGGGTCAGCGGCATGCGCCGGGTCAGCAGCCGGGTGGCGGCCAGCAGATCGGCCCCGGACCGGCGCGAGGTCCGCAGCACCTCGACCGGCGCCGGACGGCCGTCCGCGCGCGGGAAGGCGGTCGGGAAGCCCAGGATGCCGTTCACGTCCGCGCCCCGGAACGCGTAGATCGACTGGTCCGGGTCGCCGAAGGCGACGAGGGTGCGCCCGCCGTCCGCCAGGGCGTGCAGCAGCCGTACCTGGGCCGGGTCGGTGTCCTGGTACTCGTCCACGTACACCGCGTCGTACTGGGCGGTCAGGTGGGCGGCGACCTCCGGGCGGCGGGCGAGGAGCACCGCGCGGTGGACCAGTTCGGCGTAGTCGAGCACGCCCTGGAGGTCGAGCACGTCGAGGTACTCGGCGAGGAAGAGGGCGGCGGCACGCCAGTCGGGGCGGCCGATGCGCCGGGCGAAGGCCCCGAGCGCGTCCGGGCCGAGTCCCAGTTCGCGGCTGCGGGCGAGCACCGCGCGGACCTCGTCGGCGAAGCCGCGTGTGGTCAGGCAGGCCCGCAGCTCGTCGGGCCAGCGCACGTGGGCGAGCCCGAGCCGTTCGAGATCCACCTGGCCGGCGAGCAGTTCGCGCACCGTCACGTCCTGCTCGGGGCCGGACAGCAGCCGCAGGGGCTCCACGAACAGGTCGCTGTCCTGGTGGGCGCGGACGAGGGCGTAACCGAAGGAGTGAAAGGTCGTCGCCCGGGGGGCACGCGCGGCGCCGATGCGCAGCGCCATCCGGTCGCGCAGTTCGACGGCCGCCTTGCGGCTGAAGGTGAGCACCAGAATGCGCTCGGGGTCGCCGCCCTTGGCGATCCGGTCCGCCACCGACTCGACCAGTGTGGTGGTCTTGCCGGTGCCCGGACCCGCCAGGACGAGCAGCGGTCCGGCCCGGTGGTCAACCACCGCGCGCTGGGTGGCGTCCAGACGAGGGGGGTCCACGCGTGCCGGCGGGGTACGCACCAGTCGGTAAGCGCCACGGCTCCCCCGTCGCGCCTGGGGGTGCGACGGGTGTCCGGTGGAGGAAGAGGAGCTCACGTGGTTCGCCGGTCCTGGTGGGTGTTCTGGTGGGCCGTCCGCGCCGCGGGTGGGGCGGTGGCCGCGGGATGAGGGGGACGCGTGCGGCCGACGCTACGCCGACGAAAGAGGCGGAAGCAGCGCTTCCCCTTCTTCCCTCGGGTCACTCATGGCACGAACGCCCCCTGCCCCACGAACGTACGTCATGCCACGGACATGCCCGAAGCGCCCGGTTTACCTCGTACGGATCACATGTCACACATCGGTCGGTCGCATGGCGGAAGCTGTCAGGTGTGACCCTGTGCGCGTCCGTCGTGCTCCTGCGAGCGTCCACCGCCGTCCCACCGCGCCCGCTTCAGGTCGAGGCGCGGCAGGTGCCCCTCGGCGGCCCTGCTCGCCTCCTTCAGGGGCGTGCCCTCCTCCCGGTAGCGGTCGAGGGCCTCCAGCTCGTGTCCCGCGAGCAGGACCCCGTCCGCGCGGACGACACGCCACCAGGGAACGCCTCCCCCGTAGAGGGACATCACCCTGCCGACCTGGCGGGGTCCCCCCTCCTCCAGGTACTCGGCCACGTCCCCGTACGTCATGACGCGGCCCGGCGGGATCACCTCGGTCACGTCGAGGACCCGCTCGGCGTACTCGGGCAGCGCGTCCGCGTGTTCCGGACGCTCCCCGTCCGGAAGGCTCTGCTCGCTCATCCGCCCCATCCTGCCGTACCCCGCCGACAACGCGACGCACTCCCGAGGGCCCGCGTCCCTCGCCCGCGAGCGGCGCTTCGGGCAGACTGTGCGGCCCGCACGGGCACCCTGATGCCTGCCGAGTCCGGCGCGGCATGCCACCATCGTGCGGGCGGTGACCAGTGATACGAGAGCAAGAAGAGGCGATGGAGCAGCAGGGTGTGCACCCCGAGGACGCCGAGGGCACCTCTGACGCTTCCGCGCGCGCGTCCGACGCCGCCCCGCGCGCGGGCACCACGGACGCGGGCGACGGGGAGAGCGGCGAGCGGGTGACCGAGGGCCCCTCGGCGACGGCCGCCGACCCCGACGACGTGGCGCACATCGACGAGGTCGAGGGCGACGAACCGTTGCTCCCCGCGCGCGTGCACCGTCCCTCCGACCTGGTGCGCCTCCTGGTGGGCGTACTCGCCGTCGCCGTGCTCCTGGCCATCGCCGCCTTCGCGCACGGCACCACCTCGGGCCTCGAACAGGACATCAACAAGGGCACCGGTCAGGCTCCCGACCTGCTCATCAAGATCGCGGGGCTGGCCTCCAGCATCGCGATCCTCCTGGTGCCCGTCGCGTTCGCGATCGAGCGGCTGATCAAACGGGACGGGCTGCGGATCGCCGACGGCGTGCTGGCGGCGGTCCTGGCGCACGGTGTGACCCTCGCCACCGACCTGTGGGTCGCCAAGGCCGCTCCCGGCTCCATCCAGGAGGCGCTCACCCAGCCGTCGCCGGGTGACATACACGCGCTGACCGATCCCGTGCACGGCTACCTCGCCCCGGTCATCGCGTACATGACGGCCGTCGGCATGTCCCGCAGACCCCGCTGGCGCGCGGTGCTGTGGGTCGTGCTGCTCCTCGACGCCTTCTCGATGCTCGTCACCGGTTACACGACGCCGTTCTCGATCATCCTGACCGTCCTCATCGGCTGGACCGTCGCCTACGGCACCCTGTACGCCGTCGGCTCCCCGAACGTGCGGCCCACTGGCCGGACGCTGATGGCCGGCCTGCGGCACGTCGGCTTCCGCCCGGTGACCGCCGCCCGGCAGGAAGCGCCGTCCGACAGTGTCGAGACCGGTGACCGCGGGCGCCGCTATTTCGTCACGCTGGAGGACGGCCGGCCGCTCGACGTGACGGTGGTGGACCGCGAGCAGCAGGCACAGGGCTTCTTCTACCGCGCGTGGCGCAACCTGACGCTGCGCGGCTTCGCCACCCGCAGCAGCCTGCCCTCCCTGCGCCAGGCGCTGGAGCAGGAGGCGCTGCTCGCCTACGCGGCGATCGCGGCCGGCGCCAACGCCCCCAAGCTGATCGCGACCTCGGAGCTGGGCCCCGACGCCGTGATGCTCGTCTACGAGCACACCGGCGGGCGCTCGCTGGACTCGCTGGCGGACGACGAGATCACCGACGGCCTGCTGCGTGAGACCTGGGAGCAGGTGCGGGCGCTGCAGTCCCGGCGCATCGCGCACCGCAGGCTGGTGGGCGACGCGATCCTGGTGGATCGTTCCGGCGCGGTGATCCTCACCGACCTGCGTATCGGCGAGATCGCCGCCGGAGACCTGCTGCTGCGCATGGACATCTCCCAGCTCCTGGTGACGCTCGGCCTGCGGGTCGGTGCCGAACGCGCGGTCGCCTCGGCGGTGGGTGTCCTCGGTCCCGACGCGGTGGCGGACTGTCTGCCCATGCTCCAGCCCATCGCGCTCAGCCGTTCCACCCGCGCGACCCTGCGCAGGCTGGCGCGGGAACGGGCGCAGCGCGAGCGCGAGGCCGTGCTGGAGTCCTCCCGGCAGGCCAAGCTGGCCCGCGCGGAGGCGGCTGCCGGCGACACCGCGAGCTCCGCGGCCGAGCAGACCGACACGTCACCCCAGGCAGACAAACCGGACAAGAAGGCCGTACGTGCCGAGCAGCGGGCCGAGAAGAGGGCCGTGGACGAGGCCATCGAGGAGGCGCGCGAGGAGGACCTGCTCACCCAGATCCGCCACGCGGTGCTGCGCATCAGGCCGCAGGCCCCCGTCGAGCCGGCCCGGCTGGAGCGGGTGCGGCCGCGCACCCTGATCAGCTTCATCGCCGGTGCGATCGGCGCCTACTTCCTGCTGACGCAGCTCACCCACATCGAGTTCGGTCCCCTGATCTCGAACGCCCAGTGGGGCTGGGTGGCCGCGGCCGTGGTGTTCTCGGCCGCGAGCTACGTCGCCGCGGCCATGTCCCTGCTGGGTTTCGTGCCCGAGAGGGTGCCGTTCCTGCGTACCGTGGCCGCGCAGGTCGCCGGATCGTTCGTGAAGATCGTCGCCCCCGCCGCGGTCGGCGGCGTCGCCCTGAACACCCGCTTCCTGCAACGCGCGGGCGTGCGCCCCGGGCTCGCGGTGGCGAGTGTCGGCGCGTCCCAGCTGTTCGGGCTCGGCTGCCACATCCTGATGCTGCTGTCCTTCGGCTACCTGACCGGCACCGAGAAGACGCCGTCCCTGTCGCCGTCCCGCACGGTCATCGCCGGTCTGCTGACGGTCGCGGTCCTGGTGCTCGTGGTGACATCGGTGCCGTTCCTGCGCAAGTTCGTCGTCACGCGCGTGCGGTCGCTCTTTGCCGGGGTCGTGCCGCGCATGCTGGACGTGCTGCAGCGGCCGCAGAAGCTGATCACCGGCATCGGCGGCATGCTGCTGCTCACGGCCTGTTTCGTGATGTGCCTGGACGCCTCGATCCGCGCCTTCGGCGACGACTCCTCGTCGATCAGTCTGGCGAGCGTCGCGGTCGTCTTCCTCGCGGGCAACGCCCTGGGGTCGGCCGCGCCGACGCCGGGCGGTGTGGGCGCGGTGGAGGCGACGCTGACGGTCGGTCTGATCGCCGTCGGCCTTCCCAAGGAGGTCGCCGCGCCCGCGGTGCTCCTCTACCGGCTGCTCACCCTGTGGCTGCCGGTACTGCCGGGCTGGCTGGTCTTCAACCACCTCACGCGCAAGGAGGCGCTGTGACCGGCCCCGGAGGGGCGCCCCGTCCCCCGTACGGCCCTGGCCCCGAGCACGTGCTCTCCCTCGACCGCACGATGGACGCATGCCGAATCCCACCCGGCTGCGCGCCGCCGCCCTGACCGCCACCGCACTCGTGCTGTCCGTCCTGCTGGCGGGCTGCGGCGGCGGGTCGCAGGAGGACGACGAGGACCTGACGGCCCAGAAACTGGACTGGAAGGACTGCCCGGCACCGTCCGAGGCCGAGGGAGGTGGCGCGGCGCCCTCCCCGCTGCCGGACGGCGACCAGTGGCAGTGCGCCACCATGAAGGCCCCCCTCGACTGGGGCGACCCCAAGGGCGACACGATCGGCCTCGCGCTGATTCGCGCCCGGGCCAGCGGCGCTGCGGACCGGCGGATCGGCTCGCTCGTCTTCAACTTCGGCGGGCCGGGCGGCTCGGGCGTCACCACGCTGCCCGCCTTCGGCCAGGACTACGCGAAACTGCGCACCCGCTACGACCTGGTCAGCTTCGATCCGCGCGGCGTCGGACGCAGCGACCCGGTGGAGTGCCTGGACGACAAACAGCTCGACGCCTATTTCCAGCAGGACGCCACCCCCGACGACCAGGCCGAGCGCACCGAGCTGGTGGACAACACGCAGGAGTTCAACGCGGCCTGCGAGAAGCACTCGAAGAAGATCCTTCCGCAGGTGCGCACGACCGACGCCGCCCGCGACATGGATCTGATGCGCCAGGTACTCGGCGACGAGAAGCTGCACTACTTCGGCATCTCCTACGGCACCGAACTCGGCGGCGTCTACGCCCACCTCTTCCCCGAGCACGTGGGACGGGCCGTCTTCGACGCGGTGGTCGACCCGACGCAGACCGCGGAACAGAGCTCTCTGGGCCAGGCCAAGGGGTTCCAGCTGGCGCTCGACAACTTCGCCGAGGACTGTGTGTCGAAGACCGAGGACTGCCCCGTCGGGGACACGGCCGAGGACGTCAAGGCGCGCATCGCCCGGCTGCTGAAGCAGCTCGACCGCAAACCGATCCCCGGCGTCTTCCCCCGCGAACTCACGGAGACCGCCGCGACCGGCGGCATCGCCCAGGCGCTGTACTCGAAGGACTTCTGGGAGTACCTCACCGAGGGCCTGCAACAGGCCTACGACGGGGACGGGCGGGTCCTCATGGTGCTGTCGGACGCGTTGAACGGGCGCAACGAGGACGGCGAGTACAGCAACATCACTGCGGCGAACGTCGCCATCAACTGCGCCGACGACAAACCCCGGTACGACTCCGCGTACGTGCAGGGCAAGCTGCCCGAGTTCCGGGACGCCTCCGAGGTGTTCGGCGACTACCTCGCCTGGTCCATGCTCAGCTGCACCGACTGGCCGGTCGCCGGAGCCGCGGACCACCCGGACGTCAGCGCCCCGGGGGCACCCCCGATCCTGGTGATCGGCAACACCGGCGACCCCGCGACGCCCTACGAGGGCGCCGGGAGGATGGTGGACGCGCTCGGCAAGGGCGTCGGCGTGGAGCTGACCTACAAGGGCCAGGGGCACGGTGCCTACGACAGCAAGAACCGGTGCGTGCAGGACGCCGTGCACGGCTATCTGCTCGACGGCAGGGTGCCGGCGGCCAAAACCGTGTGCTCCTGATCGGGGACGGCACGACGGGTCGGGCGAACCGGCAGGTCAGAGCGTTATCCACAGGCGTCGGCAGGCGCTGCCCGCGCCACCTACCATGGCAGGAACGCCATCCGCCGCACGGCGCGGACGGCTTGCCAGGGGGGAGAGGACATGGCGCGTCTCGTCCGGTGGACGGCTCTGACGGCCGCCGCCGCACTGCTGACAGCGGGGTGCGGCGGCGGCTCGTCCGACAAGGACAAGGACGACGGGGGCAGGAGCAGCGCGGCGCCTTCGGCGACGGCCCCGTCCGGAGTGCCGGAAGAGCTGGCGTCCCAGACGCTGGACTGGGCCCGTTGCAAGGGCACCGCCGACGCCCCGGCTCCGGACGGCGACTGGCGATGCGCCACGCTCAAGGCACCGCTGGACTGGTCCGACCCGGACGGCGAGACGATCGACCTCGCGCTGATCCGGTCCCGGGCCAGCGGGGACGACCGCATCGGCTCCCTGCTGTTCAACTTCGGCGGCCCCGGCGGTTCCGGCGTCTCCACGATGCCGTCCTACGCCGACACCGTCTCCTCCTTGCACGAGCGGTACGACCTGGTGAGCTGGGACCCGCGAGGGGTGGCCGCCAGCGAGGGCGTCCGCTGCCGCACCGACGAGGCGATCGAGGCCGCCGAGTCGGTGGACTCCACGCCGGACACCCCGGCCGAGGAGCAGGCCTACCTGAAGGACGCCGCGGACTTCGGCAAGGGCTGCCAGAAGGCCGCCGGCAAGCTCATGGAGCACGTCTCGACCACGGACACCGCTCGCGACATGGACCTGATGCGGCACGTCCTGGGCGACGAGAAGATGCACTACTTCGGCATCTCCTACGGCACCGAACTCGGCGGCGTCTACGCCCACCTGTTCCCCCAGCACGTGGGACGCGTGATCCTGGACGCCGTGGTCGACCCGGGTGCCGACACGATGGGCCACGCCGAGAACCAGGCCAGGGGCTTCCAGCGCGCGCTGGACGACTACCTGAAGTCGACCGGCCAGGATCCCGCGGAGGGGTCCCGGAAGATCGCCGACCTGCTGGAGCGCCTGGACGCGGAGCCGCTGCCGACCTCGTCGTCGGGACGCAAGCTGACGCAGACCCTCGCGCTGACCGGGATCGTGCTGCCGCTGTACAGCGAGAGCGGCTGGCCGTCCCTGACCAGTGCGCTGGAGGCGGCCGAGGAGGGCGACGGCTCGGAGCTGCTGGCGCTCGCCGACGGCTACAACGAGCGTGACCCCTCGGGGCGCTACGGCACGACGACCCACTCGCAACGGGTCATATCGTGCCTGGACGACAAGCAGCGGCCGACCGCGGAGGAGACGAAGAAGCTGCTGCCGAGGTTCGAGAAGGTCTCGCCCGTCTTCGGCGCGTTCCTCGGCTGGGACACCGCCGGATGGTGCCACGACTGGCCGGTGGCCGGTCAGCACGAGACGCCGGAGGTGAGCGCACCCGGCGCGGCCCCGATCCTGGTCGTCGGCAACACGGGCGACCCGGCCACGCCCTACGAGGGCGCCCGCAGAATGGCGGACGAGCTGGGCAAGGACGTCGGCGTGGTGCTGACCTGGAAGGGCGAGGGACACGGCGCGTACGGGAGCGGGAGCGACTGTGTCGACTCCGCGGTGGACGCCTACCTGTTGAAGGGGACGGTACCGAAGGACGGCAAGGTCTGCTCATGACGGCGGCGGGGGCTTCGAGCACCCACGGTGCGCGAAACCCCCGCCGTCCGGGAAGCGGGTCCGGGGACCGGTCAGTAGACGGGCTTCTCCGGCTCGATCTGGTTGACCCAGCCGATCACGCCGCCGCCGACGTGGACGGCGTCCGAGAAGCCGGCGGACTTGAGGACCGCGAGGACTTCCGCACTGCGGACACCCGTCTTGCAGTTCAAGACGATCTTCTTGTCCTGCGGAAGGCTCTCCAGGGCCGAGCCCATGAGGAACTCGTTCTTCGGGATCAGCCGGGCGCCCGGGATGGAGACGATCTCGAACTCGTTCGGCTCGCGGACGTCGATGAGTTCGATGTTCTCGCCGTCGTCGATCCACTCCTTGAGCTGCTTGGGAGTGATCGTGGAGTCGGCTGCCGCCGCCTGGGCCTCCTCGGACACGACGCCGCAGAAGGCCTCGTAGTCGATGAGCTCGGTGACGGTCGGGTTCTCGCCGCAGACCGCGCAGTTCGGGTCCTTGCGGACCCTGACCTGGCGGTACGTCATCTCCAGGGCGTCGTAGATCATCAGGCGGCCGACCAGCGGCTCGCCGATGCCCGCGAGGAGCTTGATGGCCTCGTTGGTCTGGATGGAGCCGATGGACGCGCACAGCACGCCCAGCACGCCGCCCTCGGCGCAGGAGGGGACCATGCCGGGGGGCGGGGGCTCCGGGTAGAGGCAGCGGTAGCAGGGACCGTGCTCGGACCAGAAGACGGAGGCCTGGCCGTCGAAGCGGTAGATCGAGCCCCAGACGTAGGGCTTGTTCAGCAGCACGCAGGCATCGTTGACCAGGTAGCGGGTCGCGAAGTTGTCCGTACCGTCGACGATCAGGTCGTACTGGCTGAAGATGTCCATCACGTTGTCGGCCTCGAGCCGCTCCTGGTGAAGGACCACGTCCACGTACGGGTTGATGCCCTTGACCGTGTCACGGGCGGACTCGGCCTTGGGCCGGCCGATGTCGGCCTGGCTGTGGATGATCTGCCGCTGCAGGTTCGACTCGTCGACCTCGTCGAACTCGATGATGCCGAGCGTGCCGACACCGGCTGCCGCCAGGTACATCAGGGTCGGCGAGCCGAGGCCGCCCGCGCCCACGGCGAGCACCTTGGCGTTCTTCAGCCGCTTCTGCCCGTCCATCCCCACGTCGGGGATGATCAGGTGGCGGGAGTACCTGCGGACCTCGTCTACGGTGAGCTCGGCGGCCGGCTCGACCAGGGGTGGCAGCGACACGGGGACTCCGTTGGTCGGTCAGTGATTACGGTTGTTCTGCAAGTAACACTGCCACGGCCTTTTTCATTCCGAGACACCCGTCCCGACTCGCGAGACGATTTCGTCCCAGTAGCCGGGCATCGTCTCCCAGGTGTCGGCTCGGCCACCGCCGTCCGTGCGGTCGGTGAAGCAGATCGTCGCGGCTCCCTGCCACCGGGCGATGCGCAGCGCTTCCTCCATGTGCCCGCGCGGCAGGCCGTGCACGAAGTGGCAGAAACGCTCGGGCGGATAGTCCGCGCTCCACTCGGCCGCCTGGGACCACCGGTAGTCGGCCCAGGTGCCCGAAAAGGTGACGAGCTGGTCGGCGTTCTCGGCGTAGCCGGGGCAGGGATGGGTGCCGTGGCCGAGGACGATGTGGGCAGCGTCACGGATCGTCCGGAGGGTGGTGACCGTGCGGCGGACCTCGGGGAGGGCGGCCCGGTCGGACGGGCAACGGGCGAGGAGGAATCCGTCGACCTGGTACCAGTCGAGGTACCGGTGGGCGTCGGAGATCTGCTCGCCGAAGCCCCGGGCGCCGTACGCGGTGTCGAGGTGGCCGAGGACGCGGACGCCGGCGTTGCGCAGGCGCCCGGCGGCCTCCAGGCACCGCGGATCCGGGTGCGCCCCGGGACCGTCGTCGATGTTGAGGACGACCCAGTGCAGCGGGGTGCCCGGCCGGGTGAGAGCGGCCCACTCGTCGGGAGCGACGAGTGGGTGGGCCAGCCCCGGGACACCGAGACCGGTGCGGACGCCGGTGCTCGCGACGCCTGCCCTGGCGCTGGTCAGATACGACATGCCGCCTCCATCCAGATGTCGGCGAGGGACTCTTCGAGGGCGATCCGGGGCCGCCAGCCGAGCCGGTCGCGTGCGGTGCGCACGTCGGCCTGCTGCCAGCTGCCGCAGCCGTCGGGGTACGGGTGGGGGGCCGGTGCCGGGTGCTCGGAGTCGGCGCGCTCGCCCCGGCTTGCGAGGGGGTCCGGGCGGTGATGGCCGAGGGCGTCGGTCCGGTGGTGACCGAGGGCGTCGACGCGGTGGCCGACGGACTCCGTACGGGGGTGGCCGATGGTGGGCCGCAGCGCGCCCGGAGGGCCGTCGAGTTCGTGCAGGGAGCCGCCGTACCCGGCGACCCGGGCGAGGGTGGCGGCGGCGTCGCGCAGCCGGACGGCGCGGCCGGAGCCGATGTTGATGACGCCCTGGGCGGCGGAGAGCGAGGCGGCGTGCACCGCGCGGGCGACGTCACGGACGTCGATGAAGTCCCGCTGGGCGCCGAGACCGCCGAGCCGCAGCTCGCCGTCGCCGGACTGCATCGCCCGGCGCATCGCCTCGGCGAGCCGGCCCAGCGGGGAACCGGCGGGCGTGCCGGGCCCCGCGGGCGAGAAGACCCGCAGGACGACGGCGTCAAGACCGGAGCCGAGGACGAGTTCGGTCGCGGCGAGTTTGCTGACGCCGTAGGGGCCGCCGGGGCGGGGCACGGCGTCCTCCGCGGTCGAGGAGCCGGGCTGGCTGGGGCCGTACTCGGCGCTGCAGCCGACCTGCACCAGGCGGGCGCCGCAGCCGCTGCGGCGCAGGGCTTCGCAGACGGTGGCGACGGCGACGGTGTTGTGCCGGGTGAGTTCGCGGGCGCCGCCCCGGGTGGCGCCCGCGCAGTTGACGACCACTCCGGGATGGACCGCGTCGAGGAAGCGGGTGAGGGCGCCGGGGCTTCCGGTGGCGAGGTCGAAGCGGACGTCGGCGTCGTCGCCCCGGCCGAGGGCGGTGAGCTGGACGGCGGGGTCGGCGAGCAGACGGTCGGCGACGAAGCGGCCGATGTAGCCGTTGGCTCCGATCAGCAGGACTCTCATCGGGCGGCTCCCGGTGCCGAGGCGTCGGGTCGGGAGGTGGTCATCTGGGGGCTCCTTCAAGGGTGATGCGAGGGTGTTGGGGGGCGTGCGAAGGGCTGTCCGGGCGCGCGCTCACCGCGTTCGTCCCGTCGAGGCGTGGGCCGACGCCCTGGTCAGGCGGCGACACGCGTGGACCAGGAGGGCCAGGGCGCCGAGGCCGCAGACGGCCGTCGGGACACCGGCCGGGCCCCAGACGGCGATCAGGGCCTCCACGGGGGCGGCCAGGAAGCCGCAGCCGGGGAGGCGGCCGGCGAAGAGCGTGGCCGCCGCGACCGCCTCCGCGGCGGCCGCGGCGGAGAGGACGAGCGTGGGGGCGTGGGCGTGTCCGTGCACGATGAGCAGCCGGGCAAGCAGCAGCAGGGCCCCGAGGCCGAGGCCCTCGGAGAGCCCGGCGGGCTCTCCGAGTACGGCGCCGGTCAGCGCGAGCAGACCCGCGAGGGCCCCCAGGTACAGGGCGAACGCCCCGACCAGCAGGGGGCGTACGGCGGCGGAGAAGTCGGCCAGGCCCCGGCTGGACGTCAGCTTGCCGCGGGCGCCCGCGGCGAAGAGGTGGGCGCACCCGGCCGCGGGGGCGTAGGACAGCGCGAGCGCCAGGACGGGGACGACGGTGACGGGCCAGGGACCGTCGGCGGTGCCGTCGGGCAGACCGTCGGGACCACCGCTGACGGCGGCGTTCAGGAGTCCGTCGCCGAGGAGGGCGTAGCCGACGAGCCAGCAGGTCCAGGTGCTGGTGGTGCGCGTGGCGGCGCTCAGCGGCCCGCGCCGCAATGCCGCCCCCAGGGCCAGGGACACCGCGAGGACGCCGACGACGGCCACGATCAGGCGCGGTCGGCCCTCGGTCAGGCGCAGTCCGGCCGCGGCGGCGGCGCACAGCGCACCGGGCAACAGGGCGAGCACCACCCCGGCGGCGCGTGGTCCGCGCGGCCGGGGGGCAGGCGTGTCCTCGGCGGGCGCAGAGGTGTCGCGGTCGCGCGGGACACGGGCGTACATCTCCTCCGCGAGGGAGAACACGTCACGGTGACGGAAGCGCGCGGCGGTCCGGTCGGTGACACCGTGTGCCTCCAGGCCCGCCGCGATCTCCAGTGGGTCTACGGCGCGTTCGCACAGTTCGCGGTGCCGGTGCAGCAACCCCTTCACGGGGTCCGCGGCGGAACGGCGTACGGCGGACGCGGACGGTGACTGCCTGCTGCCGTCGCGCGCCTCCCCGACGGCGACACCCACTGCCCGACCCGCACCTTCACGACTGGCACCTTCACGTCTGGCACCTTCACATCTGGCACCTTCACATCTGGCACCTTCACGACCCGCACCTGGACGATCCGCGCCTTCACGACTCGCATCGGGACGACCGGCCGCCTCTCCACGAGGCCGCACGCCCTCCTCCGGGCTCCGGCCCTCCACCGGGCCCCCGAACGCCAACGGGCGCCCACCGCCCCCCTCACCCTCCCGCGCGTCGAGGGCCGCATCGGCGCCGCCGGCCCCGCCAATACCGTCGGCCCCGTCGGCCAGGGAGGACCGTGAGCGTTCGTCCCAGGCGCCCGGGCTGCGCGGGGTCTCGGGCCGGTCCAGTTCACCGAGGCCGCTCATCGGACCGCCCCCTCGCCCGCCGAAACGGACGTGCTCGCCCGGACCGGATGGGTCTCCGTCGCCCAACCGGGGCTGCTCCGGGCCGTTCCGGGACCTCCCCTGGCCACGACACGGGCCGTCGGGTGGCTCCAGCGACCGGGGACGTGGGCCTCGGCGGGGACGCCGAAGGGCAGAGGTGCGCCGGTGTCGTCGAGAAGGACGCGGCGTGCCGGTGCGCGCGAGAGGATCTCCAGGTAAATGCCGTGAAATGCCGCGATGTTCTGCTCGACGGTGAACAGCTCCAGTGCCCGGGCGCGGGCGGCGGCGCCCAGCCGGTCGCGACGCTCCGGATCGCGCAGCAGCGCGACGCATGCCTCGGCGAGCGCCCGCGGATTGCGCGGGGGCACGACGAGCCCGGTGCCGCCGATGGCCTCCACCACCGCGCCGACGTCCGTGGACACCGTCGCGCGGCCGCAGAACATGGCCTCGACGAGCCCGGCCGGGAAGCCTTCGACGACGCTGGAGAGCACCACCAGGGCGCCCGAGGCGTACGCGTCGGCGCGGGAGGGGAGCTCGGGACCGCCGGTCTCCTCGAAGGAGACCGGGTTTCGGCCGACGGAGTGCGGACCGTCGGCCTCGTCGGGGAACAGCTGCGCGGCCAGCGCCTTGCAGTGGGCCAGGTAGGCGGCGCCCTCGGGGCCCGAGGGCGCTCCGACGATCCTGAGCCGCGAGCCGGGCTCCGCCCTGCGGATCTCGGCGAAGGCGTGCAGCAGCGAGACCAGGTCCTTGGCCGGCTCGACACGGCCGACCCAGACGATGGTCTGCGGGTCGGCGCACTCAGGGGACTCCCCCGCCTCGGCGAACGGGGCCGCGTCCATGCCGGGGTGGACCGTGCGCAGCTTGGCGCGGTCGGCGCCACAGCGCTCCTGCCAGCGCCGGGCGTGCGTGTTGCCGGGGGTGATCACGGCCGCGCGCCGGTAGGTCTCGGCGGCCAGCCGGCCGTGGAAGGCGGCGAGCAGCGACCGTATCGCGGGCGAGGAATCGGGTTCCGTCAGGTAGTGCGTCCGCAGCCGCACGCCGTACTCGGTCACCAGCAGCGGCACGTCGCAGAAGTGCCGGGCGAGCAGGCCCGGAAGGGCGGCCGTACCGCCGGAGGCCGCGTGGCACAGGTCCACCGAGCCGAGGTCGTCGTCCTCGTACCAGTCGAGGGACAGGGGGCGCAGGGCGCGCTCCAGGCGCGCGGCGACGGTCAGCAGATCGGGGACCCGCGCCTCGCGCGCGGAGCGGTGGGCGCCGGGCGCGCGACAGGCGCGTTCCAGAGCGCGTACGGCGGTCTCCGAGCGGAGTGCGCCGGGCAGTCCGCCTTCGTCGCGGGCGAGGTCGGCAAGGCCGTACAGCGCACTGGCGAAACGGTCCGCCTCAAGGGCCGACTGCCCTTCAGGCTCTCCCTCCGGCCCCCCGGAGGCCATCCCGGGGCCCCCGGCGCACAGGGCCGTGGCCAACTCGCCGTAGCACTCGGCGAAGCGCCGGCGCGCGCGCCGTCCGTGGACGATTCCGTCGTCCACGGATTCCCACAGCGGGGCGGTGCGCACCCGGCCGACCTGCGGCGGCAGCGGGACCCAGCCCGCGGCCTCCTCGCGCTCGCTCCGGCTGAGCGCGTAGATGTCGAACTCGTGCCGCTCCAGGCCGCGTACGAGCCGGTCGCACCAGAGTCCGGCCTCACCGCTCACATACGGATAGCCACCCTCCGTAAGCAGTCCGATGCGCACGCGCGCACCCCCGATCTCCCGTTTGGGGAGCCGCCGTTGGCCCGGCGGCTCGCAGCGGGAAGAACGTATGCGGACAAGGAGGTGGCGCGATGGACGGTTGTCCATCGCGCCACCAAAAGGGGTGAACGGTCGTAACTTTCCCGTGCGAGGCGCGTTCGGTCGCGCTAAGGGATCAAGGAGTCACTGTGCGTGGCGCCCTGACCCGGGCCTGCCCGGTCAGCCGTTCGGATACGCCCAGGCGTTGGGGCGGCAGTCGATTCCGTCGTGGTCGACGAACTTGGTCTGCTGCTGCATGACCGGTGCGAGTTCGCCGTCCTTGTCGCAGGAGACGTGGTTGTAGCCGATGCGGTGACCGACCTCGTGGTTGATCAGCATCTGCCGGTACGCGTGGATCGCGTCACCGTACGGCGCCGCCCCCTGGGCCCAGCGGTAGGCGTTGATCATCACCCGCTGGGTGGCGGCCGAGTCGCAGGACACGTTGTCCTCGGTGGTGTCCAGGCCGGACTTGGCACACCACTCGGCGGTGGTGCCGGGGCTGGCCAGGGTGATGACGAAGTCGGGCTGCCCGGATTCGATGCGCTCGAAGCTGCGGGCGCCGTTGTGGGCCCAGCTCCGGTCGTCGTTGAGCGTCTTCTGCACGGCCTCGGCGAAGAGCGCGCCGTCGAGGCCGAGCCCCTGCTCGACGTCCACGCGGTAGGTGTACTTCTGCCCCCTCCCGGGCCCCTTGGCGATGCCCGGGACCGCGTCGAACTTCCCCGAGGCCTTGAGGGTGGCGCCGAGCGGATAGGTCCTGCCCATCTTCTGCTCGTACGTCAGCGGCTTCGCGGCCTGGGACACGGAGGGCGTCGGGCGGGTGTCGTCCCGTGACGCCGGGTCGTGGGCGCCCCGGGCCTGGTCGGTGGCGGACTGTGCGCGCGTGTCGCCCCCGTTTGCACCGTCGGCGACCTGACCGGCCACGATTACGGCCAGCACGGTGGTGACGGCGGCCGCCGCGATGCCGGTGAAGGCCCGGCCCTTGGCGCCCTTGACCGGTGCGGGTTCGCCCGTCGGCGGTTGGTCGTCGGCGTCCGCACCCGCGCCGCCGGAAAGGCCACCGTCCCCGGCGCCTCCGGCACCGCCTCCGTCGACGGCGCTCCAGTCGGTGACGGAGGCGTACGGGTCGGCGGGCCGCGACGCACCGGGAGCGCGCCGCGGGGAGCGGGCCGCGAAGACGTCGTCGTCCGCCCCGAAGGCGTCCAGGTAGTCCTGCCGCGGCCTCTGCGCCGGCGCCTGCCGCTGCCTCGGGAAGGTCGAGGGCGGCCCGGACGGCGACGACGGGGCCAAGGACGCCCAAGACGCGGGGGCCCCGGTACGCGGTCCAGCCGTCGGACCAGTCGGACCAGTCGGCCCAGCCGGACCAGTCGGCCCAGCCGGACCCGTCGACCCCGCCGGCCCGTGCCCGGCGCCGGGCCGCCCGCCCAACTCGCCCCAGCCCCCGCCGGGTTCCCGCTGCTCGGGATGGCCACCCCGGACCCGCGGCACACCGTGCGCCGGGGTGCCGTCGGGATACCTGGGAACGCCGTTGGCCGGGGTGCCGTCGGGGAACCTCGGCACGCCCCGCGCGGGCGTGCCGTCCGCCGCCCGGGGGAAGCCGTGGGCCGGCGTGCCGTCCGGGAACCGAGCGCCCGGGCCACGACCCGGTCCGGGGCCGGGGCCCGCGTGCCCCTGACGGAGGCCCGGGGTGTCGCCCGGCACCGCCTCGCGGGGCGTCCCGTCGGCCCCCTGCGGCCGGTACGGGCCCTGCGGTTCCCGCGGCGGCCCGCTCGTCCGGCGCGGGTCGGGCAGCCCGGACCGGTTGTCGGGTGTTGCGGCGGCGTCCGCGGCATCTGCCTTGGGGGCGGGCCCGCGGCGGCTGTGGCGTCCCACGTCGCGCCTCAGCCTCCTGTGGTCTGGTTGGCGGGCTCGCTGTCCGCGGCCCCGTCGGTGCTCTCGCCACTCGCCGACTTCCCGGTGTCCACCGTGTCCGCCGAGTCCGCCGTGTCGGCGAGGAGTTCACGGAACGCCGTGGCCACGGTCTCCGGGTACTCCATCATCGCCACGTGTCCCGCGTCCGGCAGGGTCAGCAGCCGGGAGTCGCGGAAGGCGCGCGCGGCCCGCTGGGCCATGCGGTAGCCGACGAGTTGGTCCCGTCCACCGTAGACCAGGAGCGTGGGTGCGAGAACCCGCTCGGCCTGTCGCCACAGCGCGTGCTGGCCGCCGAGCGTGTACGCGTTGACGATTCCCCGTGCGGAGCGCGCCATCGCGTCCCAGAAGTACGGCAGTTGCAGCCGCCGCTCCATCTCCTCGACGGCATTGCGGAAGCCCTCCTCGCTCACCCTCCCGGGGTCGCCGTAGCAGAGCGCGGTTATGCCGCGCACCCGCTGCTCCGCCGTCCACTCCTGGGTGAGCCTGCTGAACAGCGACACCATCCCCGGCAGCGCCAGCAGTCCCGTCGGTACGGCGGAGCGCTGCACGCGGATTTCCGGCAGCGCGGGCGACACGAGGGTCAGCGTCCGCACCAGGTCGGGGCGCGCCGCGGCGACGCGGGTGACGACGGCGCCGCCGAGCGAGTTCCCGAACAGGTGCACCGGACCGCGCCCGGACGCGTCGAGGTAGCGCAGGACCGCGCGCGCGTGGCCGGTGATCGAGTAGTCGCCGTCGTCCGGCGGCGGGGACTCGCCGAAGCCGGGCAGGTCGACGGCCTCGCTGTGGACGACGCCGTCCAGCAGCGGCATGAGCGCCGACCAGTTCTGCGAGGAGCCGCCGAGGCCGTGGACGTAGAGGGCGGGCGGCAGTCCTTCGCGGGCGGGCCGCCTCGACCGCACCGTCAGGGTGATGCCGGGGAGGTGGACCGACCTGAGCTGCTCCCCGTCCGCGTCCTTGACGGCCGCGACCTTCGGCAGCACGTTGGCGGGCGGCACGGACGGCGGCTCGGTCGAAGGCATGCGGCAATGTTACGAGACGATCACGCGGTGGCTCATGTGTTCGCCGTCACAAGCGGTGCTGCGGCGGCACGTCGACGGGGTACGGATGCCGTCGGCGCCCGCCCCCGGCGCCAGGACCTGCCCGCAGTACCGGAGACGGGGGGGGCGGGACGCGGGGGCACGACACGGAGGACCGCACACGCAGGACCCCGCACCCAGGACCGGGACCGGCGACGCATGGCGTCCGGATCGGGTGTCTCCTACGCTCGTGAAGTGGGCACCCGCGTGTGAGCCCTGCATCCCGGGGACGTCCGCAGGAAAGTGGAAAGGGAGCCCAGCATGACCGTCGACCCGACCGACCCCGAGACCTTCGAGGACGAGGCACAGGCACCGGATCCGGAGGACCGCGACGTGGAGGCGCCCGACGCCGACGCCGCCGAGCAGCGGGCGGACCTCGGGCAGGAGCGCGACGAACCGCTGACCGGCGTCGAGCCGGACCGCGCCAACGAGGCCGACCTGGCCGAGCAGGCCCGGGTCGTCTCGCACGACGAGGACGACTACCGCTGAACGGCGGGGACCGTCGAACGGCGGAGACGCGACGCGCCACCAGGCGGCGGAGCGGATCCACCGCCCGGAAGGGAGGCCGATTTTTGCCCGGTCCAAGCCCTTTTGAAACCTGTTGTGCAGCTTTCGCCACCGTCCGGTCCGTGAAATTCTGCGCTCGCAGCACACACACCACGGTTACCGAAAAGTACGATGTCGACGCGGCGCACACCGCACGAGGACGACTATGGGAGGCGGCGTGACAGCCATCGAGCAGACAGAGGCGGTACGCCCGCGGGGCACACGCCTTCCCCGCCGAGCCCGACGCAACCAGCTGCTGGGCGCCGCACAGGAAGTGTTCGTGGCCCAGGGCTACCACGCGGCCGCGATGGACGACATCGCCGAGCGCGCCGGTGTCAGCAAGCCGGTGCTGTACCAGCACTTCCCGGGCAAGCTCGACCTGTACCTCGCCCTGCTGGACCAGCACTGCGAGGCGCTGATCCAGTCCGTGCGCAGCGCGCTCGCGTCGACCTCGGACAACAAGCAGCGCGTCCGGGCGACGATGGACGCCTACTTCGCCTACGTCGAGGACGACGGCGGCGCCTTCCGCCTGGTCTTCGAGTCGGACCTGACCAACGAGCCCGCCGTGCGCGAGCGCGTGGACAAGGTGACGAACGAGTGCGCTGAGGCGATCTGCGACGTCATCGCCGAGGACACGGGCCTCTCGCGCGCGGAGTCGATGCTGCTGGCCTCCGGCCTGGGCGGCCTCGCGCAGGTGGTGGCGCGCTCCTGGCTGCACAGCGACCGCAGTGTGCCCCGCGACCAGGCGGTCCAGCTGCTGACCTCGCTGGCCTGGCGCGGCATCGCCGGCTTCCCGTTGCACGGCATCGAGCAGCACTGACCGCCGCGGCGCGGGTCGTGTTCCCGCCGGCTGTTCGCTCCTGGCGTTCTCCGGCGCAGCGTGTACGTCCCCTCACCGGGCTAATGTGTGCTGGTACGGCGCGGAAGATCGCGCACTTACTGACCGTCGGAGGGACATAGCCGTGGAGGTCAAGATCGGCGTGCAGCACGCGCCCCGCGAGATCGTTCTGGAGAGCGGTCAGAGCGCCGAGGAGGTCGAGCGCGTGGTGGGCGAGGCACTGGCCGGCAAGTCGCAGCTGCTGAGCCTCGTGGACGAACACGGCCGCAAGGTCCTGGTGCCGGCCGACCGGCTCGCCTACATCGAGATCGGTGAGCCGACTCCGCGCAAGGTGGGCTTCGGCGCGCTGTAGCCGGCGGACGCGGGACTGCGAACGAGGTACGGGTGGGGCCCGGCGGTGACACACCGCCGGGCCCCACCCGTGTGCCCGGTTCCGTTCCTACTTCCCTGCCGCTCCCCTCCCGCCCCGTTCACGGGCGGAGCACGGTTCACCCACAGGGGGAGGATTGCGTTCCGCAGGTCAGGGGTAAGTCGGCTGTGACCGTTTGGGGCAGGCCGGCCGCGTGGGAGGGACCCCGACATGATCTTGGAAGCGCTCTGCGCCGCACTCCTCGGCCTCGCCCTCGCATGGGCCGCCGCGCACCGTCTGCCCCACCGCCTGCCCGCCCCGCTCCTGGTCCTGCCGACCGGCGTCGCCGGGGCCCTGTTCGGGGCGTTCGTCACGCACACGGCGCTGGGCGCCGGGGGGTTCGTGCTGGTGCTGCTGGGGGCGGCGACGCTCTCCGCGGCCTCGCTGTCGCTGCTGCTGCGCCCCGCGGGACGCCTGCGGCGCAGCTCGGCGGCCGCCTGAGAGGCAGCCGCCAGAGAGGCAGCCGCCCATCGCGACGGGGCAGCGTCGAGGCGGGTCAGGCGGCCAGCCCCAGCGCGGCCATCCGCTTGGTGTGCGCCTCGGTGATCCGGGAGAACATCTTGCCGACCTCGGCCAGGTCGAAGCCGTCGGCGACCCCGCCCACGAGCATCGTCGACAGCGCGTCCCGGTCGGCCACCACCCGCTGGGACTGCGAGAGCGCCTCGCCCATGAGCCGTCGCGCCCACAGGGCGAGCCGCCCGCCCACGCGCGGGTCGGCGTCGATCGCGGCGCGCACCTTCTCCACGGCGAAGCCGGCGTGCCCGGTGTCGTCGAGCACGGCCAGGACCAGCTCGCGGGTGTCCGTGTCCAGACGGGCGGCGACCTCGCGGTAGAAGTCGCTGGCGATGGAGTCGCCGACGTAGGCCTTGACGAGGCCCTCCAGCCAGTCCGAGGGGTCCGTCTGCCGGTGGAAGCCGTCGTAGGCGGCCACGAAGGGCTCCATGGCGCCCGTGGGCTCCTCGCCGATCTCGGCCAGCCGGTCGCGCAGCCGCTCGAAGTGGTGGAACTCCGCCGAGGCCATCTTCGCCAGCTCCGCCTTGTCCGCCAGCGTGGGCGCCAGCTTGGCGTCCTCCGCGAGCCGCTCGAACGCCGCCAGCTCGCCGTACGCGAGCGCGCCGAGCAGGTCCACGACCGCGGCACGGTACTGCGGGTCGGACGCGGCCGTCGCCCAGTCGCGGGCGGCGACCGGCGTGGCTCCGGCGGTACCCGCGGTTTCGGCGATCTCGGCGGTCTCGGCGGGGGCGTCTGCGGCGGTGCCAGGCTTGTCAGAGCTCGTCATGCAGCGCACAATAGCCCGCTCTTCGGCGGTGGTAAGTCCCTGGTCAGTCAGTGTGACGACGACTACGTGAGCAAATCGGCCATCGCGTGTGCGCGATTCCGGGGTATGGTGGTAATGCGCCTGCCGAGTATGTGACGTACGGGTACGTGACATCGTCGTCGGGCCGCACGCATGAGGATGCCCGGTCGGTGGCCCGATCGGCTCCGACCCGACAGCCCTCCCTGCCGTACGCCATGCTGCGTACGGAATCCGGAGGGGGACCCTCAGTGGTACGAGCGCTGGAGCGTCGACAGAGGTCCCGTGTCCTACGGCTCACCCGTAAGGGCAGCCGACGTCCCCGACACGGTCCGGCACGACCCGCGCGCTCGCCTCGCACCACGCACACAGAAGAGGCAGCACCCTGACTACGACGTTCCGATCCCTCGGGATCCTCCCCGAGACCGCCGAAGCCCTCGAAGCCGTCGGCATCACCGCTCCCTTCCCCATCCAGGAGATGACGCTCCCCGTAGCCCTGTCGGGCAAGGACGTCATCGGCCAGGCCAAGACCGGCACCGGCAAGACGCTGGGCTTCGGTCTCCCGCTCCTCGAGCGCGTCACCGTCCCCGCCGACGTCGAGGCGGGCCGCGAGGCCCCCGAGGCCCTGACCGACGCCCCGCAGGCCCTCGTCGTCGTCCCGACGCGCGAGCTGTGCCAGCAGGTCACCAACGACCTCCTGACCGCCGGCAAGGTCCGCAATGTGCGTGTCCTCGCGATCTACGGCGGTCGCGCCTACGAGCCGCAGGTGGAGGCGCTGAAGAAGGGCGTCGACGTGGTCGTCGGCACCCCGGGCCGCCTGCTGGACCTCGCGGGCCAGAAGAAGCTGAGCCTGAAGCACGTCAAGAGCCTGGTCCTGGACGAGGCCGACGAGATGCTCGACCTGGGCTTCCTGCCCGACGTCGAGAAGATCATCAACATGCTTCCGGCCAGGCGCCAGACCATGCTGTTCTCGGCGACGATGCCGGGCGCGGTCATCGGTCTGGCCCGCCGTTACATGTCGCAGCCCACGCACATCTCCGCCACCTCGCCGGACGACGCCGGCGCGACGGTCGCGAACACCAAGCAGTTCGTCTACCGCGCGCACAACATGGACAAGCCCGAGATGGTGGCCCGCATACTGCAGGCCGACGGCCGCGGTCTGGCCATGGTCTTCTGCCGTACCAAGCGCACCGCGGCCGACCTGGCCGACCAGCTCAAGCAGCGCGGTTTCGCCTCCGGCGCGGTCCACGGCGATCTCGGCCAGGGCGCCCGCGAGCAGGCCCTGCGCGCCTTCCGCAACGGCAAGGTGGACGTCCTCGTCTGCACCGACGTCGCCGCCCGCGGCATCGACGTCGAGGGCGTGACGCACGTCATCAACTACCAGTCGCCGGAGGAGGAGAAGACCTACCTGCACCGCATCGGCCGCACCGGCCGCGCGGGCGCGAAGGGTACGGCGATCACGCTGGTCGACTGGGACGACATCCCGCGCTGGCAGCTGATCAACAAGGCGCTGGACCTGGGCTTCAGCGACCCGGCGGAGACCTACTCCACCTCCCCGCACTTCTACACCGACCTCGGTATCCCCGAGGGCACCAAGGGCGTCCTGCCGCGTTCGGAGCGCACCCGCGCCGGGCTCGACGCGGAGGAGCTGGAGGACCTGGGCGAGCCGGGCGGTCGTGGTGGCCGCGGGCGCGGCGACCGGGGTGGCCGTGGTGGCCGCGACGACTCGCACACCGCCGACCGCGACCGTTCGTCCCGTACGACGCCGCGTCGCCGCCGTCGGATGCGCGGCGGTGCGCCGGTGGACGCGGAGACCTCCGCGGCACCCGCGGCCGAGGCCGTGACCGGCGCCGCCGAGAGCACCGCCGTCGCGGGCACCGACGCCGCCCAGGGTCCCCGCACGCTGCGCCGCCGGCGCCGTACGCGCAACGGTGAGCCCTCGCGCCGCCCGGAGACCGCCGCGACGCCCGACACCCCGGTGGCGCGAGCCGCCGAGGCCGCGCTCGCGCCGTCCGAGGACGCGGTCGTCGAAACGGCTGAGGCCACCGAGGTCGTGGAGACCCCGGCGAAGCCGCGCCGCCGCCGCACCCGCAAGTCGGCCGAGGCCACCCCGGCCGCCTCGCCGGAGGCCGCTGCGACGGTCACCGACACGACGGTCGTGGAGACCCCGGCGGCCGTGGCGGGCCCGACGGTCGTCGAGGCACCCGCTGCCGAGGCACCCGCCGAGAAGCCGCGCCGCCGGACCCGCAAGGCCACGGCCGCCGAGGCCGCGCTCGACACGGCCGAGGGCACGACCGAGGCCGCGTCCGAAACGGCCGAGTCCAAGCCGCGCCGCCGTACGCGCAAGGCCGCCGTCGCCGACGCCGAGGCCGCGCAGGCCCCGGAGGCCGCGGAGGCCAAGCCGCGCCGCACCCGGAAGACGGCCGCCGCCAAGGCAGAGGCCGCCGTCGACAGCGCCGAGGCCGCGGAGGCGAAGCCGAAGACCCGCCGCACCCGCAAGGCCGCCGAACCGGCCGAGGGCACCGAGGCCGTGGCCGGCATCCCGGCGCAGCCCGCGCAGGCCCCGGAGGCGGCCGAGGCCAAGCCGCGCCGCACCCGGAAGACGGCCGCCGCCAAGGCGGAGACCGCCGTCGACACCGCCGAGGCCGCGGAGGCGAAGCCGAAGACCCGCCGCACCCGCAAGGCCGCCGAACCGGCCGTACAGGCTCCGCAGGAGCAGGAGGCGCCCGCTCCGGAGGCGGCCGAGGCCAAGCCCCGCCGTACTCGGAAGACGGCCGCCGCCAAGGCGGAGACCGCCGTCGACACCGCCGAGGCGGCGGAGGCGAAGCCGAAGACCCGCCGGACCCGGAAGACGGCCGCGGCCCCCGAGGCCACCGCCGAGATTCCGGCCCAGGCCTCGCCGGAGCCGGAGGCCGCACCGCGGCGCCGGACCCGTAAGGCCGCGGCCACCGTCGACACAGCCGAGGCGGCGGAGACGGCGGAGACGAAGCCCAAGGCCCGCCGCACCCGGAAGACGGCCGCGGCCACCACGCAGCCCGTGGAGGTCGGCGAGAGCTGATCCGCGCCGCTCGTCCCAGACCGTCGGCCCGGTCCCGCGATCCACACGCGGGGCCGGGCCGACGGCGTTGTCGCCCCCGTGCCGCCGTCCGTCGGCCGCCGCCCGATAGCCTCTGCCCGTGAGCAGGAACGCCGCCTTCAGCCCGCCCCCGGACGCCCGTGCGTACCGGCTGCGTACCGCCCGCGGTGAGTTCGCCGTCGTCGACTCTCCCGTGGCCGACGGCGTCGCGCCGCGGGGCGTGGTGATGATGCTGCCCGGGTTCACGGGGAGCAAGGAGGACTTCACGCTGCTGCACCGGCCGCTCGGGGCTCGCGGCTACCGCACGGTCGCCGTGGACGGGCGCGGGCAGTACGAGTCGGACGGGCCCGAGCACGACGAGTCCGGGTACGCGCGGTCCGAGCTGGCCCGGGACGTGCTGGCGCAGGCCGCCGCCCTCGGCACGCGCGTGCATCTCGTCGGACACTCCCTGGGCGGCCAGATCGCACGGGCCGCCGTCCTGCTCGATGCCGCCCCGTTCCTGTCGCTCACGCTGATGTCCTCCGGTCCGGCGCGGATCTCCGCGTCGCAGCGGCAGCGGGTGAAGCTCCTGCGGGACGCGCTGGACACGATGACGATGGCGGAGGTCTGGAAGGTGATGCAGACCATGGGGCCGCCGGAGGAGGTCGGTGCCCCGGCCCCCGCCCACGGCCCGGAGGACCCGGAACGGCTGCGTGAGCGCTGGCTGGGCACCAGACCGGCCCAACTGCTCGCCACGGGGCGTCAGTTGTGCACCGAGCCGGACCGTGTCGCCGAGCTGACCGCCGTACCGCTGCCGTTCCACGTGCTGTCGGGCGCCTTCGACGACACGTGGCCCGTGCCCCTCCTGGACGAGATGGCCCTACGGCTGGGCGCGCGCCGGACGGTCGTCGCGGGCGCCGAGCACTCCCCCAACACCGACCAGCCCCTGCCGACGGCCCGCGCCCTCGCCGACTTCTGGGACGACCATCCCGTACCGCCCCGGCCGTAGGCGCGCTGAGGCCGCTCCCTAGTACTGCGCCCGCAGGTGCTCCCAGAAGCCGTCCCGCAGCGCCCGTCGCAGCTCGGGCTGGCCGCGCAGCGAGTACTGGAGCAGCCCCTCGGCCTCCACCAGCAGGTCCTGGTCAACGGAGCCGGGGAGGTAGGGGTGGCCGGGGAGCAGCTCCACCAGTGCTGCGCGGCCCCGGGAGGCCAGCCACTTCGCCGCGATCTGCGCGCCCACGAAGCGGACGTCCTCGCGGCCGGGGCGCGGGCCGCCCTGCGCCTCGCCGGTGTGGGTCGTGCGCCGGGAGACGTAGGGCTTGAAGAAGTCGAGGTCCAGGGTGCGTTGGCTGTCGACCTCCCAGAGCAGCGGCTCGGCCTGGTTGCGACCCTCGGGGGCCTCGATGCCCCACAGGTGGACGCGGGCGCCGTACCCCTGGGCGGCCTCGACCGCCGACACCAGGTCCTCGTCGCCGCCGAGCAGGGCCGCGTCGCTGATGGCGCGGTGCCGGGCCAGCGACTCCAGGTCGGTGCGGATGAGGGAGTCGACGCCCTTCTGCTGGTTGTTGGCGTTGAGGTTGCCCAGGCGGACCTTGACGTCGGGAAGCTCGGCGATGCACTGCTGCTCGGCGGTGTGGATGCGGCGCCGGGCGCCGTCGTACCAGTACACGCGCAGCAGGCGGCTGTCCGCGAAGACGGAGCGGGCCCTGTCGATGAGCGCCTCGATCAGCCCCTCGGCGTCCAGGTCGAAGGCCCGGCGGTCCTCGGTCCCGGCGACCAGTCGCCCCGCCGCCGCGTACAGGTAACCGGCGTCGACGAAGATCGCGTGGGTCGAGGGGGTCTTCGCCACCTCGGCGAGCATGCGCTGGAGCAGCTCGTTCGTGCGATCGATACGAGCGTTCAGGGGCGCGAGGTCGTCGTTCATCGCCTCCATTGTCCCGGCGGTCACGCTACGAACACAACCGGTCCCGGTCAGTCCCGTACCGGACACCTGTCACTTACGCCACGAACCGCGACACCCCGCCGCCTCGGCCACCTCGTAACAAGCGGCTTACTTGCCAGTAATTAGTCGTGCGAAAAATTTCCTTAGCGTAGGGAATGTTTGCAGAGGGCATCCCGTTGACCCCTACGGAAGCCCGGGCACCGACGACCCAGGAGCCACACCAGTAGTTCTCCGCAGGAGGATGACCAGATCAAGGGAGAGGCCATGCGCTTTGAAGTCATGCGACTCGACGACGTCGACGGGACCCCCGTGGACACGACTGTCGTGGACGCCGCCTCCGTGAACCGCATCGTTCAGCAGGCCGCCGCCATAGGGCAGCGCCTGTGGATCCGCCCCGCCGAAACCTCGGCCATGTAACGCGGACCCTTCACACACGAGAACAGGGCCCCGCACGGATTCCGTGCGGGGCCCTGTTCTCGTGCTCACGCGCTCTGGATCACCTGGGTGACCCCGTTGATGATCTGCTGCACGGCGATCGCGGAGAGCATCATGCCGGCCAGGCGGGTCACCAGGACCACACCGCCGTCCTTGATGACCCGGATGATCAGCAGCGAGTAGCGCATCACCAGCCACAGCACCACGTGGATGGCGAGGATCGCCGCCCACACCGAGACCTGGGTGGTCACACTGTCCGCCTTCTGCACGGCCAGGATGACCGACACGATCGCCCCGGGCCCGGCGAGCAGCGGCATGCCCAGCGGTACGAGGGCGACGTTGACGTCCTTGGTCTGCTTCGGCTCGTCCGTCTTGCCGGTGAGCAGGTCGAGGGCGATCAGCAGGAGCAGCAGGCCGCCGGCGATCATCAGGGCGGGCACGGACACATGCAGGTAGTCGAGGATCCGGTGCCCGAGCAGACCGAACACCGTGATCACGCCACCGGCGACGCAGACGGCCTGGAAGGCCATCTGCTTCTGCACCTTGGCGGGGCGGCCGGAGGTCAGGGCGAGGAAGATCGGGGTGATCCCGGGGGGATCCATGATGACGAAAAGGGTCAGGAAGAGGGAGCCGAAGACGGCGACGTCGAACATGGGTGTGCTACTGGCCTTGCGGAGGAATGGAAGGGTGGACGCGCGGAGGTTCAGGCCCCGCCGGCCCCCGGCACCGGGAACGCCCCGAACGCCCGTCGCGTGATCTCCCCGTACACCTCGGGGTCGGTCGTGTACTCGCCGAGCACACAGGTCTTCCGGCTGCCGTGGTAGTCGCTCGAACCGGTCACCAGGAGCCCCAGCTCCCTCGCCGTCCCGCGCAGCCTGGTCCGCGTGTCCGCGTCGTGGTCCATGTGGTCGACCTCGATGCCGTCGAGCCCGGCGGCCGCCAGGTCGGCGATCGCGGCCTCGGACACGGTCCGGCCCCGCTTGACGGCGGCCGGGTGCGCGAAGACGGCGACCCCGCCCGCGCCCTTGATCAGCCGGATCGCCTCGAAGGGATCGGTCTCGTGCTTCTCCACGTGGGCCCGGCCGCCGTCGGCCAGCCAGTCCTGGGTGAAGGCGTCGTTCACCGTGGGGACGACGCCCAGTTCCACGAGGGCGGAGGCCACGTGCGGGCGGCCGACCGAGCCGCCCCCGGCGATCCTGGCGACCTGCTCCCAGGTGACGGGCACGCCCAGCTCGTTGAGCTTGGCGACCATGGCCCGGGCCCGCGGCACCCGGTCGTCCCGGACCAGCTCGCGCTCGGCGAGCAGGGCGGGCTCCTCGGGGTCGAAGAGGTAGGCCAGCATGTGCATGCTGACGCCGTCGAGGCGGCAGGAGAGCTCGGCACCGGTGACGAGGGTGAGCCCCTCGGGGAGCGCGGCGACGGCCTCGGCATGGCCGCGGGTGGTGTCGTGGTCGGTCAGCGCCACGACGTCGAGCCCGGCGGCGGCGGCCTTGCGCACCAGCTGGGCCGGGGCGTCCGTGCCGTCGGACGCGGTGGAGTGGGTGTGCAGATCGATGCGCACGACGCTGACTCCAAGCGGTGACGGGACGGAGGGGGACGCCCAAGGATAACCGGAACTCGACCCCCCGCCGTCACACCCGCAGCGCCCCTGCGCCCCCTACTCGCCTCACTCGCCCCACTCGGACCTGGACACCCGCCGCGCCCGCGACGACGCGGCACGGCGCAGCGGCACGGCACGGCACGGACGGCACAGCACAGCGGCACGGCACGGCACGGCACGGCACGGCACAGCGACACGACACGGCACGGCGCAGCGGCACCGCACACAGCTCGGCAAAGCGGCGCAGCACCCGTGCGCTACGGCACCGTCGGCTCGATCAGCCGCGGCGACAGCGCCCCGCACGGCACCAGGTCCACCTCGGCGCCCGCGTCCCGCAGGTCGGTCAGGACCAGCTCCTCGTACATCAGCAGCCCCGACCGCTCGGGCCACACCACGGCCCACAGCCACATGCCGAGGGCCTCCCCGGCGAAGACGGCACGGTCGGCCGGGCCGCCGGAGACGTGCCAGAGCGGGGTGGGGCGGCCCGCCGCCAGGACCTTGGCCTGGGGCGGCTTCTCGACGTCCAGGTAGGGCCCCGGATCCGGGGCGTCGAGCCCCGCGTACCGCGCCCCGAGGCCGACGCCGAGCTCCTCGGCGACCAGGATCAGCTCACCGATGCCGCCGAGCGGCCCGGGGCCGGAACAGGCGACGGCGGTCGCCCTGCCCCCGCTGCGGTCGTCGCCCGCGCAGGCCACGCCGGTGAACAGCCAGCCGACCGGCAGCGGCCAGGGCATCCAGACCGGCACCTGCGTGCGGTGCACCACGACGCCGAGCGCCTCGACGCTGGGCGGGAGTACGGGCTGGACGGGATGCACGGTCCCGTGCAGGTCGCACTGCCAGGAATCGGCGAAGAGGCCGGGAGCCCTGACCCGGCCACCACACTTCGGGCAACTGGGTTCGCCCCTCATAGGGCCCCACGGTCCTACCCTCGCTCCCCCACGTCAAGGACGATCACCCGTCCGGACGGAAGGGCCCCGGACGGACCTGCCTCCACCCGACTAGATGTATGTTGCATTAATTAGCAGACCTAACTTACTATGTGTATACACCAACCAATTCTCGGCATGGGAGAGCAAGCATGGACCCCTTCGACGCGGGTGCGGGCGGCATCCTGAGGCAGCCCAAGGCCGTGTGGGCGACCGCGGGCGCGTCCGTGGTGGCCTTCATGGGCATCGGGCTCGTCGACCCGATCCTCCCGTCCATCGCCAAGGGCCTGGACGCGAGCGCCGGTCAGGTCTCCCTCCTGTTCACGTCGTACTTCCTCATCACGGCCCTGGCGATGCTGGTCACCGGCTTCGTCTCCAGCCGCATCGGCGGCCGCAAGACCCTGCTGCTCGGCCTGGCCTTCGTCGTGGTCTTCGCGGGCCTGGCCGGCACCTCCGACACCGTCGGCCAGCTCGTCGGCTACCGGGCGGGCTGGGGCCTGGGCAACGCGCTGTTCGTCTCCACGGCCCTCGCCGTGATCGTCGGCGCGGCGGCCGGCGGGAGCGCCGCCGCGATCCTGCTGTACGAGTCCGCCCTCGGCCTCGGCATGGCCTGCGGCCCGCTGCTGGGCGCGCTGCTCGGCGACGCCAGCTGGCGCTACCCGTTCTTCGGCACGGCCTTCCTGATGGCGATCGGCTTCCTGTGCATCACGGTGTTCCTCAAGGAGCAGCCCAAGCCGGCCCGCAAGACCTCGCTGCTCGACCCGGTCAGGGCGCTGGGCCACGGCGGCCTCGCCTCCGCCGCGGTCTCGGCGTTCTTCTACAACTACACGTTCTTCACCGTGCTGGCCTTCACCCCGTTCGTGCTGAACATGACGCCGTACAAGTCGGGTGCCGTGTTCTTCGCCTGGGGCGTGCTGCTCGCCGTCTTCTCGGTGCTGGTGGCGCCGCGCGTGCAGAAGCGCTTCGGCTCGCTCAAGGTGCTCGGCGGCTCGCTGGTGCTGCTCGCGGCCGACGTCCTGGTCCTCGGCTACGGCAACCACACCGCGGCGATCGTCTGCACGATCCTGTCCGGCGCGTTCATCGGGGTGAACAACACCGTCTACACCGAGCTGGCCCTCGGGGTCTCGGACGCGCCGCGCCCGGTGGCGAGCGCGGGCTACAACTTCGTGCGCTGGTTCGCCGCGGCGGCCGCCCCCTACTTCGCGCCGAAGATCGAGGAGTGGACCGACGTCCACATCCCGTTCGTGGTGGCCGCGGTGACCGCCCTGCTCGGCGCGGTCGTGGTCGTCGTACGCCGCCGCGCGCTCACCCACGAGGCCGAGGAGCTGGAACCGCGGCACGCGAGCGAGGACTCGGTCACGGTTTTCGCCAACTGACGAGAAAATCCGGTGAGTTGCGTCACGCCGCCACGTCAGTCCAGCGGAACGGACCTGCGCGAGGGATCGCGCAGGTCCGTTCCGTGGTTCAGCCAGCGCTCCTGGAGGGCGGGCGCGCCGTGCACGCGCTTCCAGGCCGCCTCGTTCGGCGTCATCGGCAGCAGCGGCAGGAACCGTACGGGGTCCAGCGGGGCGTCCAGCTCCAGGTCCTCGACCAGTCCGCCGGGCTCGGCGACCAGCACCGAGGTGAACGGCGCCCCGGGCCACAGCGGCTCGCCCACGTCGAGCGACGCACCGGGCGCCACGACCACGCCCTCGACCTGCGGGGACGCGGCCAGTACGGCGAGCGGGCGGAGCACCTTGTCGGTGTCGGCCGCCCCGGCCCGCACGGAGAGCACCAGCTCGGCGCGGGGGCCCTCGACCGGGTCGGCGAGCACCGCCGTGGGGTCCGCCATGGGCTGGGCCGACATGCCGAGGGTGGCGTAGCGGACGACGTCGCCCTCCTGGCCGGAGGCGGGGAAACGCAGCACCTCGATGCGGTCGGTACCGAGGAAGGTGACCGCCGCGCGCGCGTCCGGCTCGCCCAGCGCGCTGCGCAACCGGGCCTCGACCAGTGGGAGAACATCAGCCATGCGGCGAGCATAGAACTCGTCGTGAAGAGGCAAAGCGGCGCCTTGACACGTCGCGCGGCTGGTACTGTGGGCCAGCGGTTCGGGGCAGCACGCAGTGCGTCGCGATCAAGCCCCCGACGCTGTGAACTCTCCCCTACGGGGAACCCCTCCAAACAAGGGGAATGGATCGTCCCTCACGAGGGACCGGCCGGAGGAGGTGGGCGGCATGGACCGAAGTCGACCGTGCAGTACCACCCGCTCTTCCGGCCGCTGACGCAGCTGTTTCGACCTTCCTGCCGCAGCTTCACGTGCGCGCCTTCTCACGGAAGAGCACTTCGTCTCGTTTTGCCTGATCCGATCCTTCGACGCGTTGTCCGTCGATCCGTATCAGCAGCTGAATCAGCAGCGAATCCGGCCACCGCGACGGTGCGGTGCCCCCCGCTTTGTGGACGCGCCGAGCACGCGTAGTCAGGACGTCCTCATTCCGGGTGGTTCCACCCGTCACCGGCCTCGTTCGCCGCCCGCCGCGAAGGAGCCTGCCATGTCGATGATCCGTGACCTGCGCGCCGTGGTCCGCCCGGCCCGCGTTTCCGTGCGCAAGGACAGCGGTCCCTACGACACCACCCGCGACCCGGCGACCGCCTCCGCCGTCGTCGACTGCGCCGTCTACCGCGACGGCACCCGCGTCGAGACCGACGTGCCGCTGACCCCGCACACCGCGATGCGCCAGGTGCGCCGCGACGGCGGGTTCGTGTGGATCGGCCTGCACGAGCCCACCGAGGACGAGTTCGCCGGTATCGCCCGGGAGTTCGGGCTGCACCCGCTGGCCGTGGAGGACGCCGTCCAGGCCCACCAGCGGCCCAAGCTGGAGCGCTACGACGACTCCCTGTTCACGGTCTTCAAGACCGTCCACTACGTCGACCACGACCAGCTCACCGCCAACAGCGAGGTCGTCGAGACCGGCGAGGTGATGTGCTTCACCGGGCGGGACTTCTTCATCACCGTCCGGCACGGCGGGCAGGGCTCGCTGCGCGCGCTGCGCCGCCGCCTCCAGGAGGACCCCGAGCTGCTGCTCAAGGGCCCCTCGGCGGTGCTGCACGCCATCGCCGACCACGTGGTCGACGGCTACATCGCCGTCGCCGACGCGGTGCAGGACGACATCGACGAGGTGGAGACGGAGGTGTTCTCGCCGGGCCGCAAGGGCAGCCCGCGCGGCACGGACGCCGGCCGGATCTACCAACTCAAGCGCGAGGTGCTGGAGTTCAAGCGGGCGGTGGCGCCGCTGCTGCGCCCCATGCAGCTGCTCAGCGAGCGGCCGATGCGGCTGATCGACCCGGAGATCCAGAAGTACTTCCGGGACGTCGCCGACCACGTGGCGCGGGTGCAGGAGCAGGTCATCGGCTTCGACGAACTGCTGAACTCCATCCTCCAGGCCAACCTGGCCCAGGCGTCCGTCGCGCAGAACGAGGACATGCGCAAGATCACCTCGTGGGCGGCGATCATCGCCGTGCCGACGATGGTGTGCGGCGTATACGGTATGAACTTCGACTACATGCCGGAGACGCACTGGAAGTTCGGCTATCCGCTGGTCCTGTCGGTCACGGTCGCCCTCTGCCTGGGCATCCACCGCACGCTCAAGCGCAACGGCTGGCTCTGAACCCGCCCCCGGGCCCCTGGATAGGCTGACCGCATGACTAGCGAGCTGCTCGGCCAGGCCCTCGTCGAGGAGGCCACCAAGAAGTCCGGCCTCATCTGGGTCAAGGGTCCCCACGTGCCCGCCCGGGCCCTGTGGCACGTCTGGCACGAGGGCGCGGCCTGCGTCGTCGGCGACGGTCCGGGCGAGCAGCCGCTGCCGGGGCTGGCCGACGGGGCAGCGGCCGAGGTGACGGTGCGCAGCAAGGACAAGGGCGGCCGGCTGGTCTCCTGGACCGCGCGGGTGGTGGAGCTGCCGTCCGGTTCCGAGGCGTGGCAGGCGGCGGTCGGCGACCTCAGGGGCAAGCGGCTGAACGCCCCGGACGGCGAGGCCATGACCGACCGCTGGGCCCGTGAGTGCCGGGTGCTGCGTCTGGAGCCGACAGGGAGCACGGCACCGCTGCCCGACACCTCCCTGGCCGAGGCCCCGCTCGCGAGCCCGGCAACGACCCGGCAGCCGGTGCCGGCCGGGCTGCCGCGCCTGCTGCTCAAGCGCCGCAAACGGCGCTGACCGCACTGACCGCACTGACGGCACAGACGGCACAGACGGCACAGACGGCCACGGGACGCCTCAGGAGGACGGCAGCTGCTTGCCGTAGTCCAGGGTGTCGTCCTTGGCCGGCTGCTCCAGCGCGAAGTCCTTGTTCCAGTCCGAGAGGCTGAGCGTGCCCGCGCTGCCCGCCCGCACCAGGCGCAGCGGGTAGGGCGTGCCCTCCAGGGAGACGTCCAGCGATCCGCCCGCGCCGTCGTCGCCGGTGATCCGGACGGTGCGCACACCGGCCTGCTCGTGGCGGCCGTCCGTCTTCACCGTGCCGTGCAGGGTCAGCAGTCCGTCGAGGAGAACGTCCTTGTCCGTGAAGCCGCTGAACTTCTTGTACACGGGATCGCTCTGCGGCACCTTCACGTACTTGCCGGCGAGCTTGTCGGCCGCCTTGGCGTCGCCGCCGTCGTGGCTCCAGAATCCGGCGTCGGCCTTGAGGAAGAGCTGCTCGCCGACGCGCAGCAGTCCGAAGGTCGTCCCCTCGGCGGCGACCGACCCGGTCCCCCCGTCGGCCTTCAGCCGCATGTCGAGGGTGTACCTGTTGCCGCCGGCCTCCACCGTGCCGTGCAGGCGCACCGTGTCGGCGGCCTGCGCGGCCGCACCGGCCTTCGCCTGGATCTTGTCGGCCGGGAGCTTGCCGAGGCCGTTGGTGCCCGCGTCGGGGTCCTCGCTGCCGCATCCCGTCAGCCCGGCTCCCGTCACGGCCAGGACGCACACCGCGCCCAGCCACACGGCCCTGCGGATTCGGCGCCGGGGAGTCACAGACACAGGTGGGACTGCCTTTCTGACGGGGCTGACACGGGGCCGACGGACGTCGGAGGCGAACCGACCGGGCCAGGGCGCAGCGTACCGGGGGCGTGCGGGGCGAACGGAGCCAGTCCGTCCGGACCGGCCGCCAGGGCGAGGCCGATCGGGACGGGCTAGCCTGAAGCGCGTCCGAGCGGGCAATTCGGAAAAGAGACACCGTACGAATCAGCCTTCACGCCCCCACTTGCACGCCCCCCGACTCCACTTCCACGCCCCCTACTCCACTTCCACGCACCCCCACTCGACGTCCACCAACTCCCACCCGACTCCGCGAAGCGTGAGGAAAGGAGCCGCGGCCATGGCAGCGGGCGCCCCCCGGATCTTCGTCTCCCACCTCTCCGGCATCGCCGTGTTCGACCCGGCCGGCGACCAGGTGGGGCGCGTCCGCGATCTGGTCGTCATGCTCCGCGTCGGCCGCAAGCCCCCGCGCGTCCTCGGGCTGGTCGTCGAACTGACCACCCGGCGCCGGATCTTCCTGCCCATGACCCGGGTCACCGGCATCGAGTCCGGCCAGGTCATCACCACCGGCGTGGTCAACGTCCGGCGTTTCGAGCAGCGGCCCACCGAGCGCCTCGTCTTCGGCGAGCTGCTCGACCGGCGGGTCACGCTCACCGAGACGGGTGAGGAGGTCACGGTGCTCGACCTGTCGGTGCAGCAGTTGCCCGCCCGCCGGGACTGGGAGATCGACAAGGTCTTCGTCCGCAAGGGCCGGAAGGGCGGCGCCTTCCGCCGCAACAGGGGTGAGACGCTGACCGTGGAGTGGTCCGGCGTATCCGGCTTCTCCGTCGAGGAGCAGGGGCAGGGCGCCGAGAACCTGCTGGCCACCTTCGAGCAGCTGCGCCCCGCCGACCTCGCCAACGTCCTGCACCACCTGTCCGCCAAGCGCCGTGCCGAGGTCGCCGCCGCGCTCGACGACGACCGCCTGGCCGACGTGCTGGAGGAGCTGCCCGAGGACGACCAGATCGAGATCCTCGGCAAGCTCAAGGAGGAGCGTGCCGCCGACGTCCTGGAGGCGATGGACCCCGACGACGCGGCCGACCTGCTGGGCGAGCTGCCCGAGGCGGACAAGGAACGGCTGCTGAGCCTGATGCAGCCCGACGACGCGGCCGACATGCGGCGCCTGATGGCGTACGAGGAGCACACGGCCGGCGGTCTGATGACGACCGAGCCGATCGTGCTGCGGCCCGACGCGACCGTCGCCGACGCCCTGGCCCGCATCCGCAACCCCGACCTGTCCCCGGCGCACGCCGCCCAGGTCTACGTCTGCCGTCCGCCCGAGGAGACGCCGACCGGCAAGTACCTGGGCACGGTCCACTTCCAGCGGCTGCTGCGCGACCCCCCGTACACGCTGGTCGGCTCGATCCTCGACGACGACCTGCAACCCCTGGAGCCGGATGCCGCGCTGCCCGTGGTCGCCGGGTTCTTCGCCGCGTACGACATGGTCGCGGCGCCCGTCGTGGACGACTCGGGGGCGCTGCTCGGCGCGGTCACCGTGGACGACGTACTGGACCACATGCTGCCCGACGACTGGCGGGAGACCGAGTACCACCTGGACGAGACGGCGGCGGGGGAGGTGGGCGCCGATGGTGCCTGAGCGCGAGACGACGACCCGGGAGCGCGCCACGTCGGGGGCCACCGCCTCCTCCCGGACCCGCACCCGCCTCGACCAGCCGCGTCCGCCGCGCCGCAGGCTGCTGCCCGAGTGGGACCCGGAGTCCTTCGGCCGGCTGTCGGAACGGGTCGCGCGCTTCCTGGGCACCGGGCGGTTCATCGTCTGGATGACGGTCGTCATCATCCTGTGGGTGGTGTGGAACGTGTCGGCACCCAGCGGGCTGCGCTTCGACGAGTACCCGTTCATCTTCCTGACGCTGATGCTGTCCCTCCAGGCCTCCTACGCCGCCCCGCTGATCCTGCTGGCGCAGAACCGGCAGGACGACCGGGACCGGGTCAACCTGGAGCAGGACCGCAAGCAGAACGAGCGGTCGATCGCCGACACCGAGTACCTGACCCGGGAGATCGCCGCCCTGCGTATCGGACTGGGCGAGGTCGCGACGCGGGACTGGATCCGCTCCGAGCTCCAGGACGCGCTCAAGGAGCTGGAGGAGCGGCAGAACGGCCACCGTCCCGAACGTGGGGTATTCCCGGCGGATCGGTCCGCCGGGCGTGACGTACACGACCGCTGACGGGGCTTTCCGCGCCCCGTGGGCGGCGCCGTACCATCGTGTCCATGGCTACGGAAGACGCGGTGCGCGAAGCACTGGCGACGGTGAACGACCCCGAGATCAACCGGCCCATCACCGAGCTGGGGATGGTCAAGTCGGTGGAGATCGGCGCGGACGGAGCGGTCGCGGTCGCCGTGTACCTGACGGTCTCCGGTTGCCCCATGCGGGACACCATCACGCAGCGCGTGACGGACGCGGTGGCGCGGGTCGAGGGCGTCACCCGCGTCGACGTCGAGCTGGACGTGATGAGCGACGAGCAGCGCAAGGAGCTGGCCACCGCCCTGCGCGGCGGGCAGACCGAGCGCGAGGTGCCCTTCGCCAAGCCGGGCAGCCTCACCCGGGTGTACGCGGTGGCGTCCGGCAAGGGCGGCGTCGGCAAGTCCTCGGTGACGGTGAACCTGGCGGCCTCGATGGCGGCGGACGGCCTCAAGGTCGGTGTCGTCGACGCCGACATCTACGGCCACTCGGTGCCGCGCATGCTGGGCGCCGACGGGCGTCCCACCCAGGTCGAGAACATGATCATGCCGCCCTCGGCCAACGGCGTGAAGGTCATCTCGATTGGCATGTTCACCCCGGGCAACGCGCCGGTGGTCTGGCGCGGCCCGATGCTGCACCGCGCGCTCCAGCAGTTCCTGGCGGACGTGTACTGGGGCGACCTCGACGTCCTGCTGCTCGATCTGCCGCCCGGCACCGGCGACATCGCGATCTCGGTGGCGCAGCTGGTTCCGAACGCCGAGATCCTGGTCGTGACGACCCCTCAGCAGGCCGCGGCCGAGGTGGCGGAGCGGGCCGGGGCCATCGCCGTGCAGACCCACCAGAAGATCGTCGGCGTGGTGGAGAACATGTCCGGGCTGCCCTGCCCGCACTGCGGCGAGATGGTCGACGTCTTCGGCACCGGCGGCGGCCAGACGGTCGCCGACGGCCTGACCCGCACCACCGGCGCGTCGGTGCCGGTCCTCGGCGCCATCCCGATCGACGTCCGGCTGCGCGAGGGCGGCGACGAGGGCAAGCCCGTCGTCCTGTCCGACCCGGACTCCCCGGCGGGCGCGGCCCTGCGCTCGATCGCGGGCAAGCTCGGCGGCCGGCAGCGGGGCCTTTCGGGGCTGTCCCTGGGGATCACGCCGAAGAACAAGTTCTGACCTCCCGTACGGGAGTGGGGGCGCTGTCCGCCGGGACGGCGCCCCTCGTCGTACGTACGGCTGCCGGTCGGGTCCCGGCTAGGGGGTGTCGTTTGGATCTGGCCGGCTCCGGGCGACGGTGCCCTGCTGCCGACCCGAGGGGGGTCTGGTGCGTGCAGCTGCACGGCGGAGGAGGGCGACAGGGCGGAGCCCTGGCAACCGACGACAACGCCGCAGATGTGCGTGCCAGACCCCGCGCCCCCGGCAAGATCCAAACGACACCCCCTAGGCGTACGCGGCGATGTCCTTGACCACGGCGAAGGCCAGCCCGTACGCGCTCATGCCCCGTCCGTACGCGCCGAGGTGCACGCCCTGCTCGGTCGAACCGGCCAGCACCCAGCCGAACTCGGACTCCCGGTAGTGGAAGGGCGTCGGAACGCCGTCCACCGGGAGGGACAGCGTCGTCCAGTCCTCGCCGTCGAGGTCGTCCGCGAGGACCCACGCGGTCTCCGTCTGCTGCTCCAGCCAGTCGTCGCGCAGTGAGTGGTCCATCTGGCCGGGCCAGGTGAAGGACAGCAGTCCCACTCCGGCCAGCCAGGCCGCCGAGGACACCGAGGTGGCCTCCAGCAGGCCGGTGCCGTCGGCGCTGCGCCGGTCGGGGTTGGCCGCGACGGTCACGACGACCGCGAACTTCTCCTTGGCGTCCTGCTCGTCGCCCGCCACGTGCTCGTTGCGCACCGACGGTTCGTCGCCGTGGCCGATCGAGCCGTGCTCCACGGCCCCGTCGGCCGACGTACCGATCTGCATCAGCCAGCGCCGTCCCGCGAAGGCCTCGTCGAGGCCGTACCAGGGGAAGGGCGCACGCAGGTAGCCGTCGACCGTACGCCGGCCGGAGGGGGACTGTGGTCCGCCCTCCGCGGCCGGCGCCTGCGCGACTGCCCGACTCGTCGTCTCCATGTGCCCGGACGCCTCCTCGCTCTCGTCGGTCCGGCACGGCCCGCCCCCCTTCGGGCGCACTCGTCCGGTCCGCACAACAACTCGGGCAGCATAGCCACCCCGTCGGCGGCAGCCGGGAAATCGCCCGGCGCGTGGGCCGCGCGGGCGTCGTCCTCAGGGCCTGTGCGCCCCGTCCGGAGTATGAGACACGTCACGTTCGCGCACCCCGCGGGCCGCGGGCCGGGCGCCGGGTGGATCAGGTGGCGTCCATGTCGAAGGGCGGACGGTCGTCGGCGGGCCTGTCGGTCTCCCCCGGCTTCTCGGGCTTCTTCGACATGTCGACACGTCCGCCGTCCGAGCCGGACGAGGACGACCCGGAGGACGAGGGTTCCGTGTCGCGGCCGTGGATGGCGTCGGTGACCTCGGCCATCTCCTTCTTCAGGTCGAAGCCGTTGCGGATCTCCTTGAGCCCCAGCTCGTCGCTGTCCAGCTGCTTGCGGATGAACGTCTTGGGGTTGAGGTCCTCGAACTCGAAGTCCTTGAACTCCGGGCCCAGCTCCTGGCGGATGTCCTGCTTGGCGCTGTCCGAGAACTCCCGGATCTTCCGGATGGTGCGCGTCACGTCCTGGATGACCTTGGGGAGCTTGTCCGGACCGAAGACGAGCACGGCGAGGACGACGAGCGTCACCAGCTCTAGGGCGCCTATGTCATTGAACACCTGAAGCTCCTTGGGATGTCCGGGCCGCCACCACGGTACCCGTCGATCCTGTCCGACCGGTACCGTCCCGTGAGCGCTGAGGGGGTGTATGCGAGCGCTTTCCGAATTGTTTGCCTTCCTGGCACCTTGTCGGGACCTTCCCGCGTCAGTCGCCGCCGGAGGAACCGAGCACCAGTGAGACCTTCGTCTCCTTGCCGTCGCGGTCCAGGGTCAGCTCCAGCCGGTCGCCGGGGCGGTGGGCGCGGGTCTTGACGATGAGTTCCTCGCCGGAGTGCACGCGCTGCCCGTCGACCGCGGTGATCACGTCCCCCGGCCTGATGCCGGCCTTCGCGCCGGGGCCGCCGGCGGTGACCGCGGGTCCGCCCTCGCTGCCCTTGGCGCTCACCCGGGCGCCGTCGCCCGCGTACTCCATGTCGAGGGTGATGCCGATGACCGGGTGGGCGGCCTTGCCGGTGTTGATCAGTTCCTCGGCGACGCGCTTGCCCTGGTTGATGGGGATGGCGAAGCCGAGGCCTATGGAACCGGCCTGGCCGCCGTCCGACTCGGCGCTGCCGCTGTCGGCGGAGCGGATGGCGGAGTTGATGCCGATGGCCCGGCCCCGCGCGTCCAGGAGGGGGCCGCCGGAGTTGCCCGGGTTGATGGGCGCGTCGGTCTGGAGGGCGTCGACGTACGAGACGTCGCTGCCGTCGCCCTCCTCGCCGCCCGCGGTGATGGGCCGTTCCCGGGCGCTGATGATGCCGGAGGTGACCGTGCCGGCCAGGTCGAAGGGGGCGCCGATGGCGACGACGGGGTCGCCGACGCGTACGCCGTCGGAGTTGCCGAGGGGCAGGGGGGTGAGGCCGCTGACGCCCTTGACCTTCACCACGGCGAGGTCGTACCCGCTGTCCCTGCCCACGACGGTGGCCTCGGCGGTGTCGCCGCTGTTGAAGGTCACGGTGATCTCGCCGCCGGCGCCCGCGGGCTCCACGACGTGGTTGTTGGTCAGGATGTGGCCGCGGCCGTCGAGCACGAAGCCGGTGCCGGTGCCGGCCGCCTCGCTGCCGCTCACGTGCAGGGTCACCACGCTGGGCAGGGCGCGCGCGGCGATGCCGGCGACGCTGTCCGGGTCCCGCTCGGCCGTCTCGGGCCCGGCCTGCGGAAGTTCGACGGTGCCCACGCCGCCGTTCCGTTCCAGGTGGGCGCCGACGGCGCCGCCGATGCCGCCGCAGACCACGGCGATGAGCAGCGCCCCGCCGACGAGCGCCTTCGCGGCCGGGAGCTGTCGCCGCCGGGGCGCCCGGTCGGCCGCGTCGTGGCGCAGGGCGGAGGCGGCCCAGGGGTCGTAGCGCCCCCACGGGTCGGCGGCGGCGTGGGGTGCCGCGTCGTACGGCGGGGCAGCCGCCGGGTGCGGCCCCGGTGCCTCGTGCGGCGCCGGGGGCGGGGCGTCCGCGAACGCCGGGTCGGGCACCGCGCCCGGAGGCGGGGACACCGACGACCCGCTCACGGGCGGCACCGGGGGGTGCGGGCCCGCCGGTGCGGGCGGGAGGGGCGCGTGCGGGGCCGTCGGCGTCACGGTGCCGTGCGCGGGTGTGGCCGCCGGGTGCTGGACCGGCGGGGCGGGGGCCCAGGGGCCGGGCTCGCCGTACGGCGGGGTGCTGTACGGGTCGGGTTCGTGCAGCGGCTTGGGGCGCTCGGCGGCGGGCGTGCCGTCGGCGTCCGGGACGGCGGCGTCCTGCGCCGGGACCGCGTCCTGCGCCGGGGCGGTGCGACGCTCCCCCTGCCGCGGCACACCGGCGTCCGCGGGCCCGTCCCGCTCGGGCCGGGGCAGGTCCAGCTCGTAGTCGCCCTCGTCGGTCGCGCGGGGCGCCGCCGGGCGTTCCAGCTCGAAGTCGCCGCCGTCGCTCTCCGGGCCGTCGGTGGCCGGGCCCTGCCCCGTGGCGGGGACCGGGCGGGGGCGTTCCAGCTCGAAGTCGCCGTCGGGCGCGCCTGCGGGTGCGTCCTCGGACGAGCGGGGACGACTCCACCACTTCGCCTTCGTGGGCTTCCCCTCGTTCATCTTCTCCCCCGCAGCTGGCCGCAGATCGTCGGCTCCAAGGGCTCTGGTGCCACCCCGGATTCAATCAGGTCCGCGGACCGGCGCGCAGATCCCGTCAGCGAACCGGAGGGTGGGAGGCGGCCGGGGAAGCCGCAGGGTAGGGGGACGGAGCCGGGTCGGGGGCGGTGAGCATGCTGGGCGGCCTGACCTCGGGGGCCGCCGACCAGGAGCTCAGGGAGAGCGGCGGAACGGCTTCCAGCGGACGTATCAACGGGGACATGGCGGCGGCACCGGCCGTCACCGGGGTGGTCAGCGCGCGGACCGCCTGCTGCCGTGCGTCGCTCCCGGCGGGGGCCGGCATCCCTGGCAGCAGCGGCGCGGAGGCCGTGGTGGACGCGACCGGGGTGTCGCCCAGTACGCGCTGGCCCTGCCCGAGCAGCGGACCGCTCGTACGGCGGCGCTGGCTCTCGGAGCCGGTGGCCGCGGCCGCGCCCGGGCTGCGCAGCGGCGTCACGTTGCTGCCGCTGCCGGAGCCGCGGGCCTCGGTGGTGGTGTCCGGGGTGCCGAGGGTGACACCGCCCAGCGCGATCGCGGCCAGTGACACCGCACCGGCGGCGACGAAGGCGAACCGCAGGCCGCGCGAGGCCGGACGGTCGGCCTCCTGCCGGTGCACGTCGTGAATGCGGAAGCCGCGCCCCGACGAGGAGGGCGGCAGCACCGAGGCGTGCGGTCGGGCGGGGACGTAGTCGAACTCGAACCGGTCGCCCCGCCGCGGGCCGAAGACGCCGGAGCTCGCGGACGTGCGGAAGCCTCCGGACATTCCGGCGAGCGGCGGGCCGCCACCGTCGGCGTCACCGCCGCCGGGAAGTCCCTGGAGACGGGCCAGGAAGCTCTCGGACGGAGCCGGCGGGGCCGCCTTTGCGAAGACGTTCTTCAACCGGCGCTGGGCGTCGACCTCCGCCTTGCACTTCTGGCAGGTCGCCACGTGCGCCAGCACGCGCTCACGCGCGTCATGACCGAGCTCTCCGTCCACCAGGGCGGAGAGTCGGTCTCCCAGATGCTGCTCTGCGAGGTGTCCCTCGGGCTCAGGCCGTGACCCACTCACGCGCTCGTGCCCCCTCCTCCCAGTGCGGGGACACCGGCCGCGAACGAGCGACGGTCCGCCCGCGCCTTCGGGGAACGGTGCGCGAGCGCCTTGCGCAGCTGGGAACGGCCGCGGTGGATGCGGGAGCGGACCGTGCCGAGCTTGACGCCGAGCGTCGCGGCGATCTCCTCGTACGACAGCCCCTCGATGTCGCACAGGACGACGGCGGCGCGGAACTCGGGCGCGAGGGTGTCCAGCGCCTGCTGGACGTCCGCGTCGAAGTGGGCGTCGTGGAAGAGCTGCTGCGGGGTGGGCTCCCGGCTGGGCAGGCGCTCGGCCGCGTCGTCGCCGAGCGCGTCGAACCGGATGCGCTGCTTGCGGCGGACCATGTCCAGGAAGAGATTGGTGGTGATGCGGTGGAGCCAGCCCTCGAAGGTGCCCGGCGTGTAGGTCGACAGGGACCGGAAGACGCGGACGAAGACCTCCTGGGTGAGGTCCTCGGCGTCGTGCTGGTTGCCCGTGAGGCGGTAGGCGAGGCGGTAGACCCGGCCGCTGTGGGTGCTGACGATCTCCTCCCAGGTGGGCGGAGTCCACGCCTGCCCGTCCGCGTCGCTGGAGAAGGTCGCGGTCTGGGCGGATCCCGTGGCGGGACCGTCGGAGTGGCTGTGGTCAGCAGCGGTGTCGTTCACGGATTTCGGCCTGCCTGCCGATCCGAGGAAGCGCCGCAGCACTCCGCCCCGATCCGCGGGTGCGGCCGCACCTCCCCTGTCGGCTCTGGTGGTGTCCAGTGGAGCCCCTACCATAGCCACCTCGCCCGTTAGCTCCGGATAAGCGGTTTTACGAGAATTTGATCTGCGCCCGTACGGCTCGTCCCCCGGCCGTTCGGTCGTCTCTCCGTCCGCTTCTTGCTTCCCCTGATAACGACTGGTCCCATCTGCGGGTTCCCGACGCCAACGGATACAGTCACGCCGAGGCAACGACGGGGACAGGAGAGGGTCATTACCGGCAACCGGCAGACGAGCTGGGCGTTCTCCGACGCCTATGTCGCCGAGGACGACGCGCTGCTCTGGGCACGCGACCGGGCCCGCGAGGCGGGTCTGCGCTCGGTGACCCCGGGCACCGGCTCCGCCCTGGGGTTGCTCGCCGCCGCCGTGGACGCCAAGGCGGTCGCCGAGATCGGCACCGGCTGCGGCGTCTCCGGGATCCATCTGCTGCACGGCATGCGGCCGGACGGGGTGCTGACGACGGTCGACCCGGAGCCGGAGCACCAGCAGTTCGCCCGCCAGGCCTTCCGGGCGGCGGGCTTCGCCAGCAACCGCGCCCGGTTCATTCCCGGGCGCGCCCTGGACGTGCTGCCCCGGCTCGCGGACGCCGGATACGACCTGGTCTTCTGCGACGGCGATCGCCTGGAGTACCTGGACTACCTCGCCGAATCGTTGCGCCTGCTGCGTCCCGGGGGGCTCGTCGCCTTCGAGGGCGTCTTCGGCGCCGGCCGCACGATCGACTCCGGACCGCAGCCCACCGAGGTGCTGCGGGTGCGGGAGCTCCTGCGCGCGGTGCGGGAGAGCCAGGAGCTGTTGCCGTCGCTGCTCCCGGTGGGCGACGGACTGCTGTGCGCCGTGAAGCGCTGACCCGAAGCGCGTGTCCCGGGGGCGCTCACCCGAATGCCGGGGAAAAGGCACCCGACGCCGGGAAGGTCCTTCCCACGACAATCGCCCCGGCACCAGGTGCGGTGCCGGGGCGATTGAACGGGTATGGTCGCTCGCGCGTCAGCCGACGACCTTCTTGAGGGCGTCGCCGAGCGCGTCGGCCTCGTCGGGGGTCAGCTCGACGACGAGCCGCCCGCCGCCTTCGAGCGGAACGCGCATGACGATGCCCCGCCCCTCCTTGGTCACCTCGAGCGGGCCATCGCCCGTCCGCGGCTTCATGGCCGCCATGCTCGTTCCCCTTCCTGATACCAGCTCACCCGTCACCGGCGACGGCCCGTGAGGGCACGCGCTGTCCGGCAAGGACGCGCGACACCGGCATCGAACACATTGCTTCCCAGCCATTATCCCGCATCCCAGGACCCGATGACCAACATCGGTCGGCATCGCTTGGGCAACGCGCGCGAGCAAAACCACTCAATTCGGCGATGTGACTGCGATACTGCGCGCCCTTGCGCACTTCCACCGAATGGATACGGACCGGATTTCTTTGACGCAGGTCACACCTCATGAACGATCCGTTCCCGGTGATCTCCGTCATGCTGTCTCCCGGACGGATGCCACCGCATGCCGCCGCACGACACTGCCTGACACGACGCGGAGGGGATTTCCCATGGCCGACACCGTGCTCTTCGAAGTGAGCGACGGGCTCGCGACGATCACGCTGAACCGCCCCGAGGCGATGAACGCGCTGAACATCGAGACCAAGGTCGCGCTCCGGGACGCGGTGCGCTCCGCGGCGGCGGACGACGCCGTACGGGCGGTGCTGCTGACCGCGGCCGGGGACCGGGCGTTCTGCGTGGGCCAGGACCTCAAGGAGCACATCGGGCTGCTGGCCGCGGACCGCGAGTCGGGCTCCGGGCAGACGATGAGCACGGTGCGCGAGCACTACAACCCGATCGTGCGGGCGCTCGCCGGGGCGCGGAAGCCGGTGGTCGCCGCCGTGAACGGGGTGGCGGCCGGGGCGGGTCTCGGTTTCGCGCTCGCGGCAGACTACCGGATCGTCGCGGACACGGCGGCGTTCAACACCTCCTTCGCGGGCGTGGCGCTCACCGCGGACTCCGGGATCTCCTGGACGCTGCCGCGTGTCGTCGGCCCCGGCCGCGCCGCGGACCTGCTGCTCTTCCCGCGCAGCATCGGCGCCCAGGAGGCGTACGAGCTGGGCATCGCCACCCGGGTCGTCCCCGCAGCCGACCTGCGCGCCGAGGCCGTCAGGACGGCGCGGGCACTGGCCGAGGGTCCGACGGTGGCGTACGCGGCGCTGAAGGAGGCGATGTCCTACGGGCTGACGCACTCGCTCTCCGAGACGCTGGACAAGGAGGACGAGCTGCAGTCGCGGGCGGGCGCCTCCGAGGACCACGCGATCGCGGTGCGGGCGTTCGTCGAGAAGCAGAAGCCGAAGTACCTGGGCCGCTAGGGCCGGTCCGGCGGGTCATGCCGCGGCCCCCGGGGCCGGCGGGCCAGGCAGGTCGCCAGATGGTCGTCGACCAGGCCGCACGCCTGCATCAGCGCGTACGCCGTGGTCGGGCCGACGAAGCGCAGGCCCCGCTTCTTCAGGGCCTTCGACAGCGCCGTGGATTCCGGTGTGACGGCCGGGATGTCGGCGAGGGTCCTGGGGACCGGTCGTCCGGCCGGGTCCGGGGCGTGCGACCAGGTCAGCTCGTCCAGGTCGCCCGGGGCCCACTCGGCCAGCACGCGCGCGTTGGCCAGGGTCGCGTCGATCTTGGCGCGGTTGCGGATGATGCCCGTGTCGGCGAGCAGGCGCTCGCGGTCGGTGTCGGTGAAGGCCGCGACCTTGGCGATCTCGAAGCCGGCGAAGGCGCTGCGGAAGCCGGCGCGGCGGCGCAGGATCGTGATCCAGGACAGGCCGGACTGGAAGGCCTCCAGGCTGAGCCGCTCGTACAGGGCGTCGTCGCCGTGCACCGGGCGGCCCCACTCGTCGTCGTGGTACGAGACGTAGTCCGCGGTGGACAGCGCCCAGGGGCAGCGCAGCGCGCCGTCCGGGCCCGCGAGGGCCTCCCCGGCGCTCACTGCTGGTCCTCCGGGGCCGGCTTGTCCATGACGACGTGGCGGTGGGCCGCCGCGGCCCGGGCGCCCGCCAGGGCGGACTCCAGGTCGGCGATCCGGGCGTCCCGCTCGGCCAGTTCGGCGCCGAGGCGGCCGAGGGCCTCGTCGACGTCCGCCATGCGGTAGCCGCGGACCACCAGCGGGAAGCGCAGCCGCTCCACGTCGCCGCGGTCCACCGGACGGTCCGGGGGCAGCGCGTCCCGTACCCGCTCGGGCGCGGCGTCGGGCAGCGGCCCGCTCTCGCCGCCGCCCACCACGGCGAGCGTCACCGCGGCCACCACGACGGCCAGCGCGATGACGAGGAACAGGAACATGACCATCGCTGGGGCCCCCATGGTCGGGTCAAAGTCCGGCAGGAGTCGGAATCGGTTGTGCCGGAGTCGGTTGTGTCGGGTCCGATCGTGCCATGCGAGTCTGACAGCCGGGGCGGCGGTCGCCGAAGGACCGTGCGCCCGAGGTCGAGAACGGCACGAGAGAACGGTGTGGTCGAGGAGATGGCACAGGGGATGCTCAGGCTGGGCAGGCGTGAATTCGCGGCGCACGAGCCGGTGATCATGGCGATCGTGAACCGGACCCCGGACTCCTTCTACGACCAGGGGGCGACCTTCCGCGACGAGCCCGCCCTCGCGCGCGTGGAGCAGGCCGTGGCCGAGGGCGCCGCGATCATCGACGTCGGCGGGGTGAAGGCGGGCCCCGGGGACGAGGTGTCGGCCGCGGAGGAGGCGCGGCGGACGGTGGGGTTCGTCGCGGAGGTGCGGCGCCGGTTCCCGGACGTCGTGATCAGCGTGGACACCTGGCGGCACGAGGTCGGCGAGGCCGTCTGCGAGGCGGGGGCGGACCTGCTGAACGACGCCTGGGGCGGCGTCGACCCGAAGCTCGCGGAGGTCGCGGCCCGGTACGGGGTGGGGCTGGTGTGCACGCACGCGGGCGGCGCCGAGCCGCGCACCCGGCCGCACCGGGTGACCTACGACGACGTCATGGCGGACATCCTGCGGGTGACAGTGGGGCTGGCGGAGCGGGCGGTGGGGCTGGGGGTGCCGCGGGAGTCGGTTTTGATCGACCCCGGGCACGACTTCGGCAAGAACACGCGGCACAGCCTGGAGGCGACGCGGCGGCTCGGGGAGATGGTGGAGACGGGGTGGCCGGTGCTGGTGTCCCTGTCGAACAAGGACTTCGTCGGGGAGACGCTGGACCGGCCCGTGAAGGAACGGCTGCTCGGCACGCTGGCGACGACCGCGGTCTCGGCGTGGTTGGGGGCCCGGGTGTACCGGGTGCACGAGGTGGCGGAGACCCGGCAGGTGCTGGACATGGTGGCGACGATCGCCGGGCACCGGGCGCCTGCGGTGGCCCGGCGGGGACTGGCCTAGGATCCCGCCCCGCCCGGGGTCACCGCCGCCCGTGGCCGGCCGCTACCGGCCCGCCTCCTTGGAGACCAGGGCCACGGCCTCGTCCACGTCGTCCGTGACGTGGAAGAGCATGAGGTCCTTCTCCGCGGCCTTGCCCTGCGCCACCAGGGTGCCGCGGATCCAGTCCACCAGGCCGCCCCAGTACTCCGAGCCGAACAGGACGATGGGGAAGCGGGTCACCTTCTGGGTCTGCACCAGGGTGAGGGCCTCGAAGAGTTCGTCCAGGGTGCCCAGGCCGCCGGGCAGCACGACGAAGCCCTGCGCGTACTTCACGAACATCATCTTGCGGACGAAGAAGTAACGGAAGTTCAGGCCGATGTCGACGTACGCGTTGAGCCCCTGCTCGAAGGGCAGCTCGATGCCGAGGCCGACCGACGTGCCCTTCGCCTCCAGGGCGCCCTTGTTGGCCGCCTCCATGGCGCCGGGCCCCCCGCCGGTGATGACGGCGAAGCCCGCCTCCACCAGGCCGCGGCCCAGTCGGACGCCCGCGTCGTACTCCGGCGAGTCCACCGGCGTACGGGCGGAGCCGAAGACGCTGATCGCGGGCGGGAGTTCGGCGAGCGTGCCGAAGCCCTCGATGAACTCCGACTGGATGCGCAGGACGCGCCACGGGTCGGTGTGGACCCAGTCGGTCGGAGCGCGCTCGTCCAGCAGGCGCTGGTCCGTGGTGCTCTTCTGGACCTGGCCCCGCCGCCGGAGGACAGGGCCCAGGCGCTGCTCCTCCGGTGGCCGCTTCTTGCCCTCGGGGTTGCCAGTAGGCATGGGCGCTCCCTCCAGTCGCAGGTTCTTCCACCTCAGCGTAGATCTACGCGGGTTACGTACGAGGGACCTCAGCATGTCCGCCACGCGTCCGCGTAAACCCGGGGTGGATCAAGCCGTCAGCCACGAGCGCAGGCGCTCCTCACCGGCGAGGATCTTCGCCACCTCGACCCGCTCGTCGCGCTTGTGCGCCAGGTGCGGGTTGCCGGGGCCGTAGTTGACCGCCGGGACGCCGAGCGCGGAGAAGCGGGACACGTCGGTCCAGCCGTACTTCGGCTGCGGGGTGCCGCCCACCGCCTCGATGAAGGCCGCCGCGGCCGGGTGCGACAGGCCGGGCAGGGCCGCGCCGCTGTGGTCGTCGACCACGAACTCGCTCACCCCGCAGTCCGCGAAGACCTCGCGCACATGGGCGAGCGCCTCCTGCGGGCTCCGGTCCGGGGCGTAGCGGAAGTTGACCGTGACCACGCACTCGTCGGGGATGACGTTGCCCGCGACGCCGCCGGTGATGCCGACCGCGTTCAGGCCCTCGCGGTACTCCAGTCCGTCGATGACGGGGTAGCGCGGTTCGTACGCCGCCAGGCGCGCGAGGATCGGGGCGGCGGCGTGGATGGCGTTGGAGCCCATCCAGGAGCGCGCGGAGTGCGCCCGCTCCCCCGCCGTCTTCAGCAGCACCCGCAGCGTCCCCTGGCAGCCGCCCTCCACCTGGCCGTCGGACGGTTCGAGGAGCACCGCGAAGTCGCCCTCCAGCCACTCCGGACGGGCCTCGGCGACGTGCTTCAGGCCGTTCAGCTCGGCGGCGACCTCCTCGTTGTCGTAGAAGACGAAGGTGAGGTCGCGGTTGGGGGCGGGGACGGTGGCCGCGATGCGCAGCTGGACGGCGACGCCCGCCTTCATGTCGCAGGTGCCGCAGCCCCACAGGACGCCGTCCGCGTCGAGGCGGGAGGGGACGTTGTCCGCGATCGGCACGGTGTCGATGTGCCCGGCCAGGATCACGCGCTCCGCCCGGCCCAGGTCCGTGCGGGCCACGACGTTGTTGCCGAACCGCTCGACCGACAGGTGGGGCAGGGCCCGCAGGGCGCTCTCGATCGCGTCCGCGAGGGGCTTCTCGGTGCCGCTCTCGGAGGGGAGGTCGACGAGTCGCGCGGTAAGCTCCGCGGCGTCCAGCGTGAGGTCAAGCGGGGTATCGGCCATGGCCCCGACCCTAACGCCCTGCCCTTTCGGGCAGCGCGCGTACCCGGCGGACACCGGACCCTACCCTCCAGTACCTTGTACGCGTGCTCCAGCCGTCCCCACCCCGCAAACGCCGTGGCCGCCTCGCCCGTACGGGCGCCGCCTCCTTGGTCCTCGTCGCGGTCGCCGGATATCTGGCGGTGCAGTACGTCACCGGCGGCGCGGGCGCCCCGGGGTGCAGGGTGACCGGCGGCGAGGGCGGCCGGGCGAGCTACGAGTTCACGCCGGAGCAGGCGGTGAACGCGGCGACGATCACCGCCGTGGGCACCGCGCGGGGGCTGCCCGAGCGGGCCGTGACGATCGCGCTGGCCGCCGCGTTGCAGGAGTCGACGCTGCGCAACGTGGACCACGGCGACAAGGACTCGCTCGGTCTGTTCCAGCAGCGGCCCTCGCAGGGCTGGGGCAGGCCCGCGGAGATCATGGACCCGATCTACTCGGCGGGCCTGTTCTACGACCACCTGGTCGAGGTGCCCGGCTACCTGGACCTTCCGCTGACCGACGCCGCCCAGCGCGTGCAGCGCAGCGCCTTCCCGTACGCCTACGCCCAGCACGAACCGGGCGCCGAGCTGCTCGCCGCCGCGCTCACCGGGCGGTCCGCGGCGACGCTGACCTGTGACGGGCTCTTCGGCACGGCCCGCGAGACGGGTCCGGACGCGGTACGCGCGGCGCTGGTGCGGGACTTCGGGCAGGACGTGCTCGGGACCGCGGGCGCGGACGTGGGCGCCGCCGCCTCCCCCCGGCCCGCGACCTCCCCCCGGCCCGCGACCTCCTCCCGGCCCGCGACCTCCCCCCGGCCCGCGACCTCCTCCCGGCCCGCGGCCGGTTCCGACGGGCGGACCGTGACGCTGCCGGCGACCGGCGGCACCGGTTCCGGCTCGGCCGAGGAGCGCGGGCGGCGCGGCTGGCAGCTGGCGCACTGGGCGGTGGCCAACGCCTCCTCGCTGCACATCCAGCGGGTCACCTACGCGGGCCGGGAGTGGACCGCGGGCAACACGGACAGCAGGTGGAAGCCGACGGGCACCGCGGGCGCCAAGGGCGCGGAGCGGGCGGCGGGACCGGTGCGGATCACGTCCGTGAGCTAGCGCGCCCGTACGAAGCGTCATCTGTGCGAGTGAGACGCGTCCACGCGGAGCGCGGGCTTTCGCGCCCGCACCCCCGAACGCGTCGGAGGCCGGGAAATTCAAGGGCCGTAAGGATTCAGCAGACTTTCCGACCAGCGCCCTTTTGCCCGTTTTTCTGTGCACCTGATAATGCGACGCATTACCAACTCTTTACGTTGGGTCGCCGCAACCTTCCCGGCTCTCGAGCGGTAGTCACTGCGTCCGAGCCCGGTCGATCACTCACCGGTCGCCCTGCGGGCCCGGTCGGATTTCCCATCGTTGTCGTCGACTTACGTCGAAGGAGCATCATGTCCCTCCCCCTGACCCGCCGGATCGCCCGTGCCGCGCTGCTCGTCGCTGCGGGAGCGGCTGCCGGGGTCGGTGCGGCCGGCTCCGCCAGCGCGGCTCCCGAACTGCCGGCCACCCCGAACCTCGGGGGGCTGACCGCCCTGGACGGGGCGAACGTCGGCAACACCGCCGCCTCCGCGGCCCAGAACGTCACCGAGACCGCGGGCGACACCGGCGGCAAGGCCGTCAAGAAGGCCGTGCCGGCCGCCGGCAAGACCGGTGGGTCGGTCGTCAAGAAGGCCACCCCGGCGGCGCAGAACGCGGCCGGGGACGCGGCGGGCTCCGCCGGGGACCTCGTGGGTGACACGGCTTCGACCGCCACGAAGGGTGGGCTGCCGACGGACGCGCTGGGCAAGGGGGCGCTGCCGGTGCAGGGGCTGCCGATCGGCTAGCGCCGGGCTTGTCGAGCGGCGCCGGGGCCCAGGGTTGATTCCTGGGCCCCGGCGTTTTCATGTTTCCTACGCCTGTGCGGTGGGCGTCTCTTGGCCGTCGCCCGGCGTCGGGGGCTGTGGGCACCCAGCGGGGTCAGTTCTTCAGGCGCTCGGCCGCTGCCTGGACGCGTTCGTCCGTTGCCGTCAGGGCCACGCGGACGAAGTTCTCGCCCGCGGGGCCGTAGAAGTCGCCCGGTGCCACCAGGATGCCGCGTTCGGCGAGGTGGGCGACCGTGTGCCAGCAGGACTCCTCGCGGGTGGCCCAGAGGTAGAGGCTGGCCTCGCTGTGCTCGATGCGGAAGCCGGCGCCCAGCAGGGCCTCGCGCAGGACGCCGCGGCGGGCCGCGTAGCGCTCGCGCTGGAGGCGGACGTGCTCGTCGTCGCCGAGGGCCGCCACCACGGCGGCCTGGGTCGGCGCCGAGGTCATCATGCCGCCGTGCTTGCGGATCTCCAGGAGCGGGCCCAGGACGGCCGGATCGCCGGCCAGGAAGGCCGCGCGGTAGCCCGCGAGGTTGGAGCGCTTGGAGAGGGAGTGGACGGCGACCAGGCCGTCGTACGAGCCGCCGTTGACGTCCGGGTGCAGGACCGAGACCGGGTCGGCCTCCCAGCCCAGCTCCAGGTAGCACTCGTCGGAGACGACGAGGACGCCGTGCTCACGGGCCCAGGCCACGATCCGGGTCAGCTCGCCCTTGGAGAGCACCTTGCCGGTCGGGTTCGACGGGGAGTTGAGCCAGAGGAGCTTCAGGCCCGCCGGGTCCAGCTCGGTCGGGTCCTCGTACGCCTCGTACTCCGCGCGGGCCAGGCGCGCGCCGACCTCGTAGGTCGGGTAGGCCAGGCGCGGGAAGGCCACCTTGTCGCCGGGGCCGAGGCCCAGCTGGGTCGGGAGCCAGGCGACGAGTTCCTTGGAGCCGACGACGGGGAGCACGTGGCGGTGGGTGACGTCGCGGGCGCCGAGGCGGCGCTCCACCCAGCCGGTGAGGGCGTCCCGCAGCGCCGGGGTGCCCCAGACGGTGGGATAGCCCGGGGAGTCCGCGGCGTCCACCAAAGCCTTCTGGATCAGCTCGGGGACCGGGTCGACCGGGGTGCCGACCGAGAGGTCGACGATGCCGCCGGGGTGGGCCGCGGCCGTCTTCTTGTACGGCTCCAGCTTGTCCCAGGGGAAGGTGGGAAGTCGGTCGGAGACTGCGGACACGGTGGGTGGCTCCCTTTCCTCGTGAGCGTCCGGCACGGCAAACGCCTCGGTCCCGTGCGGCGCCGATCGGGGTGATCAGGCCGTACGGGACCGAGGCGGCGCGTGTGTGCGGGCCGCTCTTACTGGTTCTGCGGCGGCAGCGCGGCGACGAAGGGGTGGTCGCGCTCGATCAGCCCCAGCTTGCTGGCGCCGCCCGGCGAACCGAGCTCGTCGAAGAACTCGACGTTCGCCTTGTAGTAGTCCTTCCACTCCACGGGAGTGTCGTCCTCGTAGAAGATCGCCTCGACCGGGCAGACCGGCTCACAGGCACCACAGTCGACGCATTCGTCCGGGTGGATGTACAAGGACCGCTGGCCCTCGTAGATGCAGTCGACCGGGCACTCCTCGATGCACGCCTTGTCCTTCACGTCGACACAAGGCTGCGCGATGACGTAGGTCACGCTGTCGTTCCTCCTCGATAGGGCGCTGGCGAGGCCTCCTCAGGCTCCGCCGCCTGGCGCGCGGGAGCGCGGCGTCGTCGATGCCCGCCCCTAGTATCTCCGTTCTTGGGCATGATCCGAACAGGAGGGGTGGACAGACCCGTGGAATTCTCTGCCGCAGGGCGACTTGAGGTCCGTATCACCGCTACTGACGTGGGCAAACGAGTCTCCGTACGGCGCTTGAGCGAAGCTGGTGTCGCGGGTGAGAAGTTCACCGACACGGTCGGTGTTCTCACATCATGGACCGACGGTGTGCTGCTGATCACACGAAAGAGTGGCGAATCCGTCCGTGTCGCGGAGTCCGCACTGGTCGCGGGGAAGGTCGTGCCGGCCGCGCCCGCCCGCCGTCGCGGTCCGGCCGCCTCCTACGAGGAGCTGGTGCGGGTCGCCGCGCGGGCCTGGCTCCCGGTGGAGAGCGAGCGGCTCGGCGGGTGGGAGCTGCGGGCGGCCGGGGGCTTCACCCGGCGGGCCAATTCCGTGCTGCCGCTCGGCGATCCAGGGCTGCCGCTCGACGAGGCGCTGACGTCCGTACGCCGCTGGTACGGCGAGCGGGGGCTGCCCGCGTACGTCCAGACCGCCACCGGCGCCGACGGCACGCAGGAGTCGCTGTGCGCGGAGTTGGAGCGGCGGGGCTGGGGCCGGGAGGTGTCGGCCGAGGTCTGGACGGGCGGGCTCGCTCCGGTAGCCGATCTGGCCGAGGGCACCGGGGTGGTCCTGTCCCGGGAGGCGGACGAGGCGTGGCTGGCCCGGTACGGGCGCAGGGGTGTCAGCGGCGTGGCCCTGCGGGTGCTGGGATCGGGCCCGTCCGTGTGGTTCGCCAAGGTGCTTGGTGCGGACGCGGCGGGTACCCCGGCGGCGATCGGACGGTGTGTCGTGGACGGGCGCTGGGCCTCCTTCGCGGCCGTCGAGGTCGACCCCGCGCACCGGCGCCGGGGGCTCGCGACCGCCGTACTGGCCGCGCTGGCCCGGCGGGCCCTCGACGAGGGCGCGTCGGCGGCGTGGCTCCAGGTGGAGACGGACAACGCGGGGGCCCGGGCGCTGTACGCCGGGGCGGGCTTCGCGGCGCACCACGCGTACCACCACCACCGGGAGCCGGGGACGCCGGGACGGACGGACCGGTGATCGCCGCGGCATCCGCCGTGACATCCGTCGTGACATCCGTCGTGACATCCGTCGTGACATCCATCGTGACATCGCTGTGAAAGGGCACGAGCCGGCCATGCGCCATCCTCATCCACCCCAGCCCCCCTCGCCGGAACGCTCGGCCGAACTGCGGCGGCGGTTCGCCGAAGAGGCGCGGTCCGAGCGGCCCGACCTGGCCACGCTGTGCCTGCTGGTGGGTGCGGAGGGGGACGGGACGCTGGACGAGCCGGGGCTGGACGCCGCGCAGGTGGAACTGGACCGGCTGGCCGGACAACTGCCGTTCCGGCCGGGTACGCCGCGGGCCTGGGCGGTCGCGCTGCGGGACCTGCTCGGCGGGCGGTACGGGTTCCACGGGGCCGGGGCCGACTACCAGCGGCTGGAGTCCTCGCTGCTGCACGAGGTGCTGCGGCGCCGGCGCGGGCTGCCGATCCTGCTGTCGGTGGTGTGGATCGAGGTGGCCAGGCGGGCGGGGGCGCCGGTGTACGGGGTCGCGCTGCCGGGGCACTTCGTGGTCGGGTTCGGGGCGGAGTCGGGGCCGGGGGGCGGGTCGCTGGAGGAGCGGGTGCTCGTCGACCCCTTCGACGGGGGGCGGCTGCTGAGCAGGCAGGACGCGGAGGTGCTGGTCGCCGGGGCGACGGGGGCAAAGCTGCGGCCGTCGATGCTGGAGCCCGCGGCGCCGTTGGACGTCGTGGCCCGGGTGCTGAACAACGTCCGGGCGTGGGCGGCCAGGCGGCCGGAGCAGTCGGCGGTGGGCCTGTGGGCGGTCGAGCTGGCGCTGCTGTTGCCGGCGCACGCGGCGCGGTTGCGGTACGAGCGGGCGCGGTTGCTGGTGCAGCGGGGGGACTTCCTGGCGGGGGCCGGGGAGTTGGAGGCGTACGCGGAGGTGGTGGGGGCGGTGGACGAGGATGCCGCCGAGGGGGTGCGCCGGGAGGCGCGGGCGGCTCGGGCGATGTTGAACTGAGCCCAGCGGCACGACTGCCCGCGGCCTGGGCGGACCCCGACCCCGGCGGGCCCCTACAGCCAACCCTTGTTTCTCGCCACCCGGACCGCCTCCGCCCGGTTCCTGACCGCCAGTTTCTGGATGGCCGTGGAGAGGTAGTTGCGGACCGTGCCCTGGGAGAGGTGGAGGGCGGTGGCGAGTTCGGCGTTGGTGGAGCCGTCGGCGGCGGCGCGGAGGATCTCGCGTTCGCGGTCGGTGAGGGGGTTGGCGCCCTCGGCGAGGGCCGCCGCCGCCAGGGTCGGGTCGATGACCCGCTCGCCCGCCAGCACCTTGCGCACCGCTTCGGCGAGTTGGGCGGCCGGGGCGTCCTTGACCAGGAAGGCGTCGGCGCCGGACTCCATGGCGCTGCGCAGGTAGCCGGGGCGGCCGAAGGTGGTGAGGACGACCAGCTTCACGGCCGGGAGTTCCCGATGGACGAGGGCCGCCGCCTCGATGCCGGTCGCGCCGGGCATCTCGATGTCCAGCAGGGCCACGTCCACGCCGTGGGCACGGGCGGCGTCCAGCACCTCGTCGCCGCGCGCCACCTGGGCGACGACCTCGATGTCCTCCTCCAGGCCGAGCAGGGCGGCCAGTGCCTCGCGGACCATCGCCTGGTCCTCCGCCAGCAGGACCTTGATCGTGCGGCTCATGCCCCGGATCCTACGTCGGCCGCCGGAGCCGCCGGGACACGGGCGACCAGCCTGAACCCCCGCTGGAACGCGCCCGCTTCGAGGGTGCCGCCGGCCTTCTCCAGGCGTTCTGTCAGGCCGGTGAGCCCGTTGCCCGGGGCGCTCGCGGAGGCGGCGCGGCCGGAGCCGTTGTCCTCCACCGACAGTTCCAGCACCGCGCCGTCCAGCGTCCGGCGCTCCAGCAGCTCCACCACGCAGCTCCGGGCGTCGCTGTGCCGTACGACGTTGGTGACCGCCTCGCGCAGCGCCCAGGCGAGGGCGGTCTCGGACTCCTCGGGGACGCCGGTCAGGTCGGGTTCGCCGGGCAGCGCGGCGACCACCCCGGCGGCCGTCAACGCGACCTTGGCGCCCGCCAGTTCGGTGGCGAGGCGGGCGCGGCGGTAGCCGGTGACGGCCTCGCGGACGTCGACGAGGGCCTGGCGGCCGACCTGTTCGATGTCCGCGACCTGCTGGGCGGCCTTGTCGGGGTGGGCGGGGAGCATGCGGCCCGCCAGCTCGCTCTTCAGGGTGATCAGCGAGAGCGAGTGGCCGAGCAGGTCGTGCAGGTCCCGGGCGAGGCGCAGCCGTTCCTCGTTGGCGGCGAGCTGGGCGACGGTGGCGCGGGCCTCGCGCAGCGCGAGGGTGGTCCGGATCAGCTCGCGCACGCCGGTCATGGCGAAGCCGCCCAGCAGCGCCGGGAGCAGCAGTCCAGGGATGAAGGAGGTCCCGCCCGGCACCGCGAACGCGACGGCGGTGAGCAGCGCCGAGGCGCCCGGGACCGTCCAGCGGGCCAGGCTCGGCGGCAGGGCGGCGCCGGAGGCGATGGCGACGTACACGAAGAGGACCAGCCACTCGCGGCCCAGGGTGAGGGCGAGGAGGGTGGACTGGGCGGCGAGGGCGGCGAGGGAGCCGAGGACGAGGTGGTTCCGGTCGCCGCGGCCGCCGGGGAAGAGCAGCAGCATGTACCAGACCACGAAGACGACGAGGCCGAGCCAGCCGAGGACCTGGACACCGACGGCGTGGCCGCCGTGCAGCAGGTCGCTGACGGGGGCGCCCAGGTAGGCCAGCCAGACGGCCGTCCACATCACCTTGACGGTCTTCTGCCTGCGGTTGCCCGGGCGTTGCCCGATGCCGACGCCGCTCATGCCTCCAGCGTCTCCTTCCGGTGGGGCCGGGCCGCGGTCCGCCCGGGGCGCGGGTCGCGGCCGGCCACCGTCGTCCTCGTCATGCCCTCATCGTGGCCGGGGCGGGCGGGCGTCCGGCAGTGTCGGCGGTCCCGGGTACCGGATGACGGATGTCATGCGGCACCCGGGCCGGGTACGACGAGAGGGGCGCCCGGCGAGTGCCGGGCGCCCCTCTGGTCCGGGCCCGGGTCAGCTGGGGTCGGTGTCGATGACGGCCACCCGGTCGGTCTTGCTCTTCAGGGCCTGGCGCATGGCGCCGTAGACGTCCTGGGGGGTGACGGCCGTCTTCTCGCCGTTGGCCCGGGTGATGAGCACACCGTCGAAGGTCTGGCCGTAGAGCTCCTTGAGGGCGTTCAGGTCGGGCTTGTCGACGAGCTTGCCGCCGACGGCCGTGACCCTGAGGAACTTCCACAGGGACTTCTCGGGGCTCATCTGGACGGAGTGCGCGGCGTCCGTCTGCACGGTCACCCTGGCCGACATGGCCGGCTCGGCGAACTCCTTCAGCATCCGGTCGACCTCGGCCTTGGAGACTGTGGGCTCCTTGGTCGTCGTCGGCACGTTCACCGCGGTGGCGGTGCCCGTCTCCACCTGGGCGCGGTAGGCGGCCCGCACGGCCTCGGTCGACCTGGCGACGTCTATGCCCTTGCCGGCCTTGCCGTACACCGGCACGGCCTTGCCCGACTCGAACGTGATCGTGCCCTCGGTCACCGAACCGGCCCCGCTCGCGGAATTCTCCAGGGCGGCGTGCAGCTTCTCCTCGTCGACGGGCATGACCGGGTCGACGACCCGCTTCTGGCCGAAGAGCGAGCCGATCACGGAGACCGGGTTGTAGTCGCTGGTCGCCGCGGAGCTGGCCGTGGCCTGGGTGTCGAGCTGGAGGCCCGCCTGGTCCGGCTTCAGGGAGACGGTGTCGCCGCCCACCGTGAGCTTGAGCGGCTTGGCCGCGCGGCCGCCGAGGGCCGCGTCCAGCTTCTCGACGGCGTCGTCGCGGGTGCCCCCGCCGATGTCGACGCCGAGCACGGTGGTGCCCTTCGGCACGTCGGAGCGGTTCATCAGCAGACCGGCGCCGTAGGCGACACCGGCGACGACGACCAGGCCGCCGACGAGCAGCGGGAGCTTCTTGCGGCCCTTCTTCTTGGCGGGCTTGGCGGAGCTCGCCGGGGGCGCGGAGACCGGTTCGGGCAGCTTGGGCGGCGTGTGCGGCAGCGGTCCGTCCCCGGTCCCGGGCGGGAACGGTGCGGTGCGCTCGCCCGGTACGACGGGGATGCCGCTGGTGACCGTGTTGCCGGAGACGTTGTCCGGGTTGCCGGGGCCGGGGGGGACCGGCCGCTGCGGGGTGAGGATCGCGGTGTCGTCGCTGAGCCCGCCGCCGGGCCGGGCGGCGCCGGGGCCCGCGCCGGGACCGGAGCCGGCGGGCCTGCCGGGGCCGCCCGGGGCGCCGGGACCCTGCGGGCCGCGCGGTCCGGTCGGTGCGGGCTCGCGCTGCCCGCCCGGCGCTCCGGGGCCGCCGGGCCTTCCCAGGTCGCCGAGGTCTTTGGCCGGGGGCGGCGCCAGCCGGCCGTCTCCGGTGACCGGACCGCTGGTCGGGCCCGCGGGGCCCTGGGGGCCGTTGCCGTACGGGGACTGCCCGTTCAGGCCGTTCTGCTGCCCGCCGGGGACGCCGGGGCCCGGGGCGGCCTGCCCCTCGCCCGCGAAGTACGGCAGGTCGTCACGGCGAGGCTCGCCACCGGCGTCGGCGCCCGGGCGGCTGCCGTTGCCGTTGCCGCCGTTCAGGGTGCCGGCCGCCAGCGCCTCGGTCACGTCGAAGGAACCGGTGCCGCCACCGTGGCCGGGCGCGACGGGCCCGCCGGTCGCACCGGAACGGGCGGCGCCGCCGCCCACGGACCCGGGCCGGGAGCCGCCGGGTGCGCTCATGGAGCCGACGACGCCACCGGGACGGCCACTCCCGCCGCCCGGCCGCGCACCGGCACCGGCAGCACCCGCGGTGCCCGCCCCACGGGCGCCCTGCGCACCCGGGGCGCCGGGGGCCGCCGTCGAACCACCGGGCAGACCGGCGCCGTTGGTGGAGCCACCGCCCTGAGCGCCCTTGCCGGAACCCGACTTGCGTGGCGCGAACCAGTCGCTCGTCGGCTTCTCCTCGGCGGGCTGCGCGGTCTCGGCGGGAGCCTCCGGGGCGGCGGCCGACGGCGCGGGGGCACTCGGCGCCGACGCGGGCGCGGGCCGCTCGGCCGCCGCCTCCGTGTGGTCGGTGGCGTCAACCGCGTCGGCCGCGTCGGCGCCGTCCGCGACCGGCTTGCGCACGACGACCGGCGGAATGGGACGCGACCCGGGGATGTTGATCCGGATCCGGGTGGTCAGCGTCGTCTCGGTCTTGCGGTCCTCCGGTCGGGGGGCCGAACGGCCCGCGTCCGCACCGGCGTCGGAAGCCGTGGGTGTCCCGTAGGGCGGGGTGCCCGACGGGTATGCGGCTCCGCCGCGCCCGTGGGGCCCGGAGGACGAACTGTCAGTTTCACGACTCAAGGCAGGTTCTCCCGGTTGGCTCCGCCGCCCGTCACGCCTTCAACGGGCGGCTCGGCGGCGCGCACCACCATACTGGCCACTTCTCGCGCGTATCCCGTGACCGCAGGGGAAACCCACACGGGACTCGCACGCCCATGGCACGGCGAAGCGGTACGTCACTTGCGAAGTCGGGCGGAGCCGCCGTCCGGTTGCCGGACCGGCGCGAGGGTGGCGCAGATCACAGCAACGGCGATCCCGCCGAGCAGAAAGAGGTAGGAGCCGGCACCGGCGGCGAAGAGGAAGTCGCCCTCCGGTCGGCTGGTGGTGAGCAGGACCACGGCGAGCGCCCAGCCGAGGGCGGGCGCGACGGCCCCTCCCCGGCGCCCCACGGCACGGCCCGCCCCGAGGCACAGCCCCGCCTCGGCGGCCAGCGCGAGCAGCAGCCCGCCGGGGAACCAGGCCGGTTGCAGCAGCGCGCCCGCCGCGCCGAGTACGGCGCCGAGCACGAAGAGCCCGACGTACAGGGCGGCCCGTCCGGGCGAGGGCGGGCGCAGCGGCTGGGCGAGTACGGAGCCCGGCTGCTCGTCGCGGCCGCTCACGAGGCCACCCCGGTCGCGGAGGTCCCGGCAACACCGGCGGTACCGGCGGTACCAGCAGCACCGGCGATCCCGGCGAACAGGTCGCTCTCGCGGCCGTCGCCGTCGCCCCGCTCGCCGCGCACCAGTTCGTAGTGCTCGGTGGCCAGGAGCGGCTGGGCCAGGTCGTTGGAGAGGACGAAGTACGGTTCGGCGACCGTGATCTGGGTGGCGTGGGCGCGCATCGCGGCGGCCTTGGCGGCGACGTAGGCGGTGCCCTCGCCGTGGATCTCGGTGGTGATCCGCTCGTCGTCGACGACGCCCGGGACGTCCTCGGTGCCGGCCGCCTTCTCGAACGGCAGGCCGGGCAGGTCCTCCCGGAGCCGGGCGAAGGCATCCTCCGCGTAGGAGCGCGGCACGCGGTTCCAGTAGACCTTGGCGACGGGGCACCCGGCCTCGGCCGCCAGCTCCACCGCCCGCATGGCGATGCGGTGGGCCTGGATGTGGTCGGGGTGGCCGTAGCCGCCGTCCGGGTCGTAGGTGACGAGCACCTGCGGGCGCACCTCGCGGATCACGTCGACGAGCAGCGCCGCGGCCGCGTCGACGTCCGCCTGCCACAGGCATCCGGGGTCGTCGTTGTCGGACAGCCCCATCATCCCGGAGTCGGCGAACCGCCCCGGCCCGCCGAGCAGCCGGAAGTCCTCGACGCCGAGGGCGCGCATCGCCTCCGCCAGCTCACCCCGGCGGTGCCCGCCGAGGGCGGCCCCGGACAGGTGGGCGAGCGCGGGCGGAATGACCTCGCCCCGCTCACCGAGGGTGCAGGTCACCAGCGTCACGTGTGCGCCCTCGGCCGCGTACCGGGCCATGGTGACGCCGTTGTTGATCGACTCGTCGTCCGGGTGCGCGTGCACCAGCAGCAGACGCCGGCCGGGCAGTTCCTTCATGGGTCCACCCTATGAGGCGGCGCAGGCGTCGGCGCAACACGGGAGAGGGTCCGCGGCCCTGCCCACCGGCACGACCCGGGCGGCAGCCCTTCACGGCCGGCGCACAGCCTGCGCAGAGCCGGGTCATGGACCGCGTTGCCAGGCTGCCCGACGGGTCGGTACCGGTGCCCCGCTCCCGGGGCCGGTGCGGCCCCCACCGACCTGTCACCTCCTGACGGAAGGCGCTCCATGCGCGAGCCGAAAGCCCACCAGACCCCCGACGGCCCCGCCTACCAGGGGCGTCTGCTTCCGCGCCCCGGGGAGGAGGTGGTCGACCAGGGGCTGAAGTTCGACCTGGGCACCCTCTCCCGCAGGCGGGCCCTGTCCTTCCTGGGAGGGATCGGCGGCATGGCGGCGCTCGCCGCGTGCGGCTCGGACTCGGGCAGCAGCGCCTCGGCCGCGGCCACGGCCTCAGCGTCGTCCTCCGAGCCGACCGAGCCGACCGAGATCCCCGACGAGACCAACGGCCCCTACCCCGCGGACGGCACCAACGGGGTCCAGGTCCTGGACCGGGACGGAATCGTCCGACGGGACATCCGCTCAAGCTTCGGCGGCTCGACGACCACCGCCCCGGGCATCCCCCTGACCTTCGAGTTCACCCTGCTGGACCTCGTCCACGACGGCCGGCCGCTCGTCGGCGCGGCCGTCTACGCATGGCACTGCGACCGGAGCGGCGACTACTCCCTGTACTCCGGCGGCATCGAGGACGAGAACTACCTGCGCGGCGTGCAGGTCACCGACGACGACGGGCGGGTCGAGTTCGTCAGCGTCTTCCCCGCCTGCTACTCGGGCCGCTGGCCCCACATCCACTTCGAGGTCTATCCCGACCTCGATTCCGTCACCGACTACGACAAGCGCCTTTCGACCTCGCAGCTGGCCCTCCCGAAGGACGTCTGCGACACCGTCTTCGCCACCGACGGGTACGAGTCCTCCGTCGGCAACCTGGCCGGGCTCACGCTCAAGACCGACAACGTCTTCGGCGACGACGGCGGCGTCCACCAACTGGCCACCGTGACCGGCTCGGTGAAGGCCGGGTACACGGCCAGGCTGACCGTCCCCCTCGACACCGGCACCGAGCCCACGGGGGGCGCCGCACCCGGGGGCGCCGCACCCGGCGGCGCCCCGACCGGCCCGCCGCCGGGCGGAGCGCCCTCGGGAGCACGGGGCGACCCGCGGCCGTCGGCATCGTCGGGCTGACCTCCGGCGGCCAGGCGGACGACCGGACGCCGGCCGCACGTCCGCCGGCGTCAGAAGTTGATGCTCCCGATCATCCCGGCGATGTTGGTCGTCAGCTCACTGATCGTGGGAGCGATCGTCGACGAGGCCAGGTAGAAGCCGAGGAGCATGCACACGACCGCATGCCCCGCCTTCAAGCCTGACTTCTTGACCAGCAGGAAGACGATGATCGCCAGCAGCACAACCGCCGAAATCGAGAGTGCCACGGCGGCTCACCTCCAATAGGCCCAGGGACACGGGGGATCGGTCGCAGTCAAAGCTCGGGGCAGATAAATCCACGCAGCGGGCACCTGGTTGATACCCACTATGCGCTAGTGATCATAACTATCCGTGCGCGCGCATCTCTCGGCGCACAGCCGCACAAGGGGGCGCATGGCCAATATGGTCGAGGCATGACGACCGAGTCCGACTCCTTCCCCAAACGGCACGCCCGCACCCAGCGGTTCACGCTCGGCGCGCCGCGTTCGTTCACCGTGGCACCCGATGGTTCACGGGTCGCCTTCCTGCGTTCCGGTACCGGTACGGACCGGGCGAATTCCCTGTGGGTCCTGGACGTCGAGGAGGGCGGGGAGCGCGTCGTCGCCGACCCCCGCGCCCTCCTGGGCGGCGCCGAGGAGCGCCTGTCGCCCGAGGAACGGGCCCGGCGCGAGCGCAGCCGCGAGGGCGGCGCCGGGATCGTGGGCTACGCCACCGACGCGGCGGTCGAGCTGGCCTCCTTCGCGCTGTCGGGGCGGCTCTTCGCGGCCGGGCTGCGGGTCGGCACCGCGCGTGAACTGCCCACCCCCGGGCCGGTGATCGACCCGCGCCCCTCCCCCGACGGCCGGCACGTCGCGTACGTCGCCCAGGGTGCCCTGCGGGTCGTGGGCGCCGAGGGCGACGGGGACAGGGCGCTGGCCGAGGCGGACGGCGAGGGTGTCACGTACGGGCTCGCCGAGTTCGTGGCGGCCGAGGAGATGGCGCGCAGCCGGGGCTTCTGGTGGAGCCCGGAGTCGGACCGGCTGCTGGTGGCCCGCGTGGACGACACACCGGTCCAGCGCTGGTGGATCTCCGACCCGGCGCACCCCGGACGTGATCCACACCACGTGCCGTACCCGGCGGCGGGCACTGCCAACGCGGACGTACGGCTGTTCGTCGTCGGTCTCGACGGGGGGCGCACGGAGGTCCTCTGGGACCGGGCGCGGTATCCGTATCTGGCGCGAGTGCACTGGTCAGCGGCGGGTGCCCCGCTGCTTCTCGTACAGGCGCGCGACCAGCGCAGCCAGCTGTACCTGGCGGTGGACACGGCGTCGGGGACGACCCGGATGGTGCACGCCGACGAAGATCCAATTTGGCTTGATCTCTTCCCCGGGGTGCCCTGCTGGAGCCCTACGGGTCAGCTCGTGCGGATCGCCGACGAGGGTGGGGCGCGGGTGCTCGCGGTGGGCGAACGGCCCCTCACCGGGGCCCAGTTGCACCTGCGGGCGGTGCTGGACGTCGGCGCCGACGACGTGCTGGTCTCCGCCTCGGCGGGCGAGGAGGCGGCCGGAGCGGAGAGCGGGGCCGAGACCGGCGAGGTACACGTCTACCGGGTGAACGAACTCGGCGTGGAGCGCCTCTCGCAGGAGCCCGGCGTGCACTCGGCGGTTCGCGCCGGGGGCGTGACCGTGCTCGTCTCCGCCACCCTGGACCGGCCGGGGGCCCGGGTGCGCGTACTGCGGGATGGAAAGCCTGCGGCGACGATCGCGTCCTATGCGGAAGACCCCGGTTTGTCCCCGCGCGTGACCCTCACCCAGGGGGGCGCACGCCGCGTCCCGTGCGCCGTGCTTATGCCAACGGACTACCACGGTGACGCCCCCCTCCCGGTCCTCCTGGACCCCTACGGTGGCCCGCACGGCCAACGCGTGGTGGCCGCGCACAACGCCCACCTCACCTCGCAGTGGTTCGCGGACCAGGGGTTCGCGGTGGTCGTAGCCGACGGGCGGGGCACCCCTGGACGCTCCCCCGCCTGGGAGAAGACCGTCAGGGACGATCTGGCCGCCGTCGTGCTCCAGGACCAGGTGGACACGCTGCACGCCCTCGCCGCCGACTTCCCGCTGGACCTCGGCCGCGTCGCCATCCGGGGCTGGTCCTTCGGCGGCTATCTGGCCGCCCTCGCGGCGCTGCGCCGGCCGGACGTCTTCCACGCCGCCGTCGTCGGCGCCCCGGTCACCGACCTCCGGCTGTACGACACCCACTACCAGGAGCGCTACCTCGGCCACCCCGGCGAGCAGCCGGAGGTCTACCGCCGCAACTCGCTGATCGACGACGCCGGACTGGTAGACGCCGCCGAGCCGCACCGGCCCATGATGGTCATCCACGGGCTGGCGGACGACAACGTGGTGGTCGCCCACTCGCTGCGCCTGTCCTCGGCCCTGCTGGCGGCCGGCCGGCCGCACGAGGTGCTGCCGCTGTCCGGGGTCACGCACATGACCCCGCAGGAGTCGGTCGCCGAGAACCTGCTGCGGCTCCAGGTGGACTTCCTCAAGCGGTCGCTGCCCGCCCCGGCGTGAGCGGCCGCGTCACCCGGATGCCAACGCCTTTGACACGCGGGTAACTTCGCCGAAGCGGACCCGACACACGTCCGCGCGACGCTGATCCGCGTACGGCCGTGCGGGTGCCGTAAGCGGGCCGGGGACCATGTCACCCCGGCCCGCTGCCCTCGCCCTCGCCCTCTCCCTCGGGTGGCACCACCTGCTTCTCCTCCGCGAAGTGGCAGGCGGAGTCGTGCGCCGCGGGGCCGGAGACCGAGCGGAACTCTGCGGGGACGGCCAGGGCCGGCACCTCCAGCGCGCAGCGCTCCCGCGCCTTCCAGCAGCGGGTGCGGAAGCGGCAGCCGGAGGGGATGTTGGTCGGGGACGGGACGTCGCCGGCCAGGATGATCCGCTCGCGGTGCTCCCGGGCCTCCGGGTCGGGCACCGGCACGGCGGACAGCAGCGCCTGGGTGTAGGGGTGCGTGGGGTGGTCGTAGATCTCCGCGTCCCGGCCCGTCTCGACGATGCGGCCCAGGTACATGACGCCGACTCGGTCCGAGATGTGCCGGACGATCGACAGGTCGTGGGCGATGAAGATGTAGGACAGGTCGAACTCGTCCTGGAGGCGGCCCATCAGGTTGATCACCTGGGCCTGGACGGAGACGTCGAGGGCGGAGACCGGCTCGTCGGCGACGATGATCTCCGGGCGCAGCGCCAGGCCGCGGGCGATGCCGATGCGCTGGCGCTGGCCGCCGGAGAACTGGTGCGGGTAGCGGTTGACGTACTCCGGGTTCAGGCCGACCACGTCCAGCAGCTCCTGGACCCGCCGCCGCCGGTCGCCCTTCGGGGCCACCTCCGGGTGGATGTCGTAGGCCTCGCCGATGATGTCGCCGACGGTCATGCGGGGGTTGAGGGAGGTGTAGGGGTCCTGGAAGACCATCTGGATGTTCCGGCGTACGGACTTCAGCGCCTTGCCCGACAGGCGGGTGATGTCCTCGCCCTTGTAGCGGATCTCCCCCGCCGTCGGCCTCTCCAGGTTGACCAGCATCTTGGCGACCGTGGACTTGCCGCAGCCGGACTCGCCGACGATGCCGAGGGTCTCGCCGCGGGCCAGCTCGAAGTCCACGCCGTCGACGGCCTTGACCGCGCCGACCTGCTTCTTGAAGAGGATGCCGGAGGTCAGCGGGTAGTGCTTGACCAGGCCGCGGACTTCGAGGATCGGCTCCGTGGTCTCAGCCATGCAGGCACTCCCTCCAGAAGTGGCAGGCGCTGCCCCGCTCGGCGTCGGACTCCGTGACGTCGTAGAGGGGCGGCACGTCGGTGCGGCAGACGTCCCGGGCCATCGGGCAGCGGGGGTGGAAGGCGCAGCCGGGCGGGATGCGGGTGAGGTTGGGCGGCAGGCCCTTGATGGCGTACAGCTCCTGGCCCTTCTGGTCCAGGCGCGGGATGGATTCCAGCAGGCCGCGGGTGTAGGGGTGGGCCGGGGCCTTGTAGATGTCGTGGACCGGGGCCGTCTCCACGATCCGGCCCGCGTACATGACGGCGATCTTGTCGGCGACGTCGGCGACCACACCGAGGTCGTGGGTGATGAGGATCAGGCCCATGCGCAGCTCGCGCTGGAGCTCCGCGAGCAGGTCCATGACCTGGGCCTGGACGGTGACGTCCAGGGCGGTGGTCGGCTCGTCGGCGATGATCAGCTTGGGCTCCAGGGCCATCGCCATCGCGATCATGATGCGCTGGCGCATGCCGCCGGAGAACTGGTGCGGGTACTGCTTCACCCGCTCCCTGGCGGCCGGGATGCGGACCCGGTCCATCAGCTCGATCGCCTTGGCGTGGGCGTCCTTGCGGGACATGCCGCGGTGCACGGTGAACATCTCGGCGAGCTGGGCGCCGACGGTCAGGACCGGGTTCAGCGAGGACAGCGCGTCCTGGAAGATCATCGCCATCTTGGCGCCGCGGACCTTCCGGCGTTCCTGCTCCTTGAGCTTCAGGAGGTCCCGGCCCTCGAAGAGGATCTCCCCGGCGGTGATCCGGCCGGGCGGGACGTCGAGGATGCCCATGATCGTCTGGGCGGTGACGGACTTGCCGGAGCCGGACTCGCCGAGCACCGCGAGGGTCTCGCCCGCGTCCACCCCGTAGTCGACGCCGTTGACGGCCTTGGCGACACCGTCCCGGGTGTGGAACTCCACGTGCAGGTCGCGCACTTCGAGCAGCATGCGGCGGCTCACCTCAGCTTCGGGTCGAGGGCGTCGCGCACCGCGTCGCCGAGCATGATGAACGCGAGGACGGTGATGGCGAGCGCCCCGGACGGCCACAGCAGCGCGTGCGGGGCGTTGCGCACGTAGGGGGCGGCGGAGGAGATGTCGATGCCCCAGGAGACGCTGGGCGGCTTGAGGCCGACGCCGAGGAAGGACAGGGTCGCCTCCAGGGAGATGTAGGTGCCGAGCGCGATGGTCGCCACGACGATGACCGGGGCGACGGCGTTGGGCGCGATGTGCCGCAGCAGGAGCCGCGAGTTGGAGGCGCCGAGCGCCCGCGCCGCCTGCACGTAGTCGTTCTGCTTGGCGGTGATGACGGAGCCGCGGGCGATGCGGGAGATCTGCGGCCAGCCGAGCAGCACGATGAAGCCGATGACCGGCCAGATGGTGTTGCTGGTGATGACGGAGAGGAGGACGAGTCCGCCCAGGACGACCGGGATCGCGAAGAAGATGTCGGTGATCCGGGACAGCACCGCGTCCCCGCCGCCGCCGAAGAACCCGGCGAGGCCGCCGAGGACGCTGCCGAGGACGGCGACGCCGAGCGTGGCGAGGATGCCCACCGCGACCGAGGTGCGGGCGCCGTAGACGGTACGGGTGTAGACGTCGCAGCCCTGGCCGTTGAAGCCGAAGGGATGGCCGGGCTGGGAGCCCTCCTGGGCCTTGGCCAGGTCGCACTTGAGAGGGCTGCCGGAGGCGATCAGCGAGGGCCAGATGGAGATGACGACCAGGAAGAGGATGACCAGCGCCGAGATGATGAAGACGGGGTTGCGGCGCAGGTCGTGCCAGGCGTCGGACCACAGGCTGCGGGGCTTGTCCCGCGGGTCCGCCCCGTCCGGCCCGGGCGGCTGCTCCAGCGTGACCGCCTCGCTGGCGCCGAGGTCCATCGTGCCGCCCATGCCGGTACCGGCGATGGCGCGTTCGGGCTCGTAGGGCTCCTGTTCAGGCATAGCGGATCCTCGGGTCGAGTACGGCGTACAGGAGGTCGACGACGAGGTTGGCGACGAGGAAGACGAGCACCAGGATGGTGACGAAGCCGACGACGGTCTGGGTGTTCTGGCGCAGGATGCCCTGGTAGAGCTGGTAGCCGACCCCGTGGATGTTGAAGATCCGCTCGGTGACGATGGCGCCGCCCATCAGGGCGCCGATGTCGGTGCCGATGAAGGTGACGACGGGGATGAGGGAGTTGCGCAGCAGGTGCCGGGTGATGACCCGGTGGCGGGGCAGGCCCTTGGCGATGGCGGTGCGGACGTAGTCGGAGCGCCGGTTCTCGGCGATGGAGGTACGGGTCAGCCGGGTGACGTAGGCCAGTGAGACCGAGGCGAGGACCAGTCCGGGGACGATCAGCTCGCCGAAGGCCGCCTCGGAGGAGACCGCCGGGTCGATCCAGCCCCATTTGACGCCGAGCAGCAGCTGGAGCAGCAGGCCGGTGACGAAGGTGGGGACGGAGATGACGACGAGGGTCAGGAGCAGCACCCCGGTGTCGACGGGGCGGCCGCGGCGCAGGCCGGTGACGACGCCGAGGACGATGCCGACGACGATCTCGAAGAGGATCGCGACGATGGTGAGCCGGATGGTGACCGGGAACGCCGTCCTGATCAGCTCAGTGACCGGCTGACCGTTGAAGGCGGTGCCGAAGTCGCCGGTGAAGACGTTGCCCATGTAGGTGGCGTACTGCTGCCACACGGGCTGGTCGAGGCCGAACTCGTGCCGCAGCTGCGCGGCGGTCGCCGGGTCGCACTCCCGGTCGCCGCACAGGCCCGCGATCGGGTCGCCCATCACGTTGACCATCAGGAAGATCAGCAGCGTCGCCCCGATGAAGACCGGGATCATCTGGAGCAGCCGCCGGACGACATAGCGTCCCATGGCGCCCCCTCAGCCGACCTTGATCTCGTTGTAGACCGGGACGCTGAACGGGTTGAGCTTCACGTTGGAGAGCCGGTCGGAGTAGCCGGCGCTGCCGTTCTGGTACCAGAGCGGGATGGCGGCCATGTTGTCGCGGACGACCTCCTCGGCCTGCTGGAAGGTCTTGACGGCCTCGGCGGTGTCGGTCTGGCCGTTGGCCTTGTCGACGAGCCCGTCGAACTCCTTGTTGGACCACTTGCCGTCGTTGGAGGAGGCGTTGGTGTAGTAGAGCGGCTGGAGGAAGTTCTGGATGAGCGGGTAGTCCATCTGCCAGCCGGCGCGGAAGGGGCCGCTCATCTTCTTGCCGGTGATCTGGTTGCGGAAGTCGGCGAAGGTGCCGACCGGGTTGCCCGCGCAGGCGCGGTCGTTGTCCAGGGCGTTGTTGATGGAGTTGCAGACCGCGTCGACCCACTGCTTGTGGGAGCCGGTGTCGGCGTTGTAGGTGATCTTGACCTGCCCGCCGGGCAGGCCGCCGCCCTCCTTGATCAGCTTCTTCGCCTGCTCGGCGTCGTACTCGCAGGCGTCCCCGCACAGGCCCGGCTTGTATCCGCCGTCCTCGCCGAGGACCGGTGAGGTCCAGTCGGTGGCCGGGGTGCGGGTGTGCTGGAAGATCGTGTCGGTGATCTGCTTGCGGTCGATGGCCATGGACAGGCCGGTGCGGACCTTGTCGGAGCCGGACTTGTTCCAGTCGTTGTCGTAGAACGGGAAGGCGAGGGTCTGGATGATGCCGGCCGGGGTGTTGATGTACCGGTCGCCGAGGTCGTTCTTGACGTTCTTCAGCTGGGAGGCCGGGACGTCGTCGACGAGGTCGAGGTTGCCCGCGATCAGGTCGGTGTAGGCGGTGTTGTTGTCGGTGTAGACCTTGAGGTCCACGCCGCCGTTCTGCGCCTTGTCGTCACCCGGGTAGTCGGCCCACGTGCGCAGGGACATCTGGGAGCCGCGGGTGTAGTTGTCGACCTGGTAGGGGCCGTTGCCGACCGGCTTCTTCAGCCAGGCGTCGTGGTCGTCGAAGAACGCCTTGGGCAGCGGCGCGAAGGCGTTGTAGCCGAGGGTGTCGGGGAAGCTGGAGAACTTCTGGTTGAGCTTGACGGTGAAGGTGCGCGGACCGGTCACCTTCAGCCCGGAGAGCGTGTCGGCGCTCTGCTTGCCCCCGTCCTCGGGGTGCACCTTGTCGTAGCCGTCGATGTACGCGAAGAAGTACGCGTTGCGCTGGTTGTTCTTCAGGCTCGCGCCGTAGTTCCAGGCGTCCACGAAGGACTGGGCGGTGACCTTCTCGCCGTTGCTGAAGGTCCAGCCGTCCTTGACGGTGATGGTGAAGTTCATCGAGTCGGACGTGTCGATCTTCTCGGCGAGCATGTCCTTGGCCTCGCCGGTCTCGGGGTCGTACTTCTTCAGCCCCCGGAAGATCATGTCGAGGACCTTGCCGCCCTGCACCTCGTTGGTGTTGGCCGGCTCCAGCGGGTTCTGGGGGTCGCCCCAGGAGGAGCTGAGCACGCCGCCGCCGCCCCCGTCGCCGCCTCCGTCCCCGCCTCCGCCCCCGCAGGCCGTCGCCGCGAGGACTACCGCCGCCGCGCAAGCGGCCCGTGTGGCGTACGTGGCTCCGCGCATGGAGTGCCTCCTCGTGCCCTGACTCGTCCGCTGGTCCGTTCCGGTCCAGCTTCGAGGGGCGTACTCGGGGGCGCACACCCGTCCGGTCCGTACGGGTTGCCGGTGTCCTCCGGACGGGTGCAGGAGGGGGCGGCATGCGCGAGGGCGGCGGCCGGAGTCCTCCTCCCGCCGCCGCCCCGGGCGTCGCCCTGCGTCGCGCTCAGGCCTTGGAGACCGCCGTACCGCCGTCGGCGCCGTCCTCCATCGCCTTCAGGCCCGGGTCCATGACGATGTCCTCGGTCCTGGCCTCCGTCGAGCCCTCCTCCGGGAAGTGGCAGGCCGTCAGGTGGCCCTCACGGTTCCCGGAGAGCTGCACGAGCGGCGGCTCCTCGGTGGCGCACTTGTCCTGCGCCTTCCAGCACCGGGTGCGGAACCGGCAGCCGGAGGGCGGCGAGATCGGCGAGGGCACGTCGCCCTCCAGCCGGATCCGCTCCTTCTTGTCGGCGTCCAGGTCCGCCTCGGGCACGGCCGACAGCAGCGCGTGCGTGTACGGGTGACGGGGGCGGTTGTAGAGCGAGTCGCGGTCCGCGATCTCCACGATCTTGCCCAGGTACATCACCGCGACGCGCTGCGAGAAGTGCCGCACGATCGCCAGGTCGTGGGCGATGAACACGAACGCGATGCCCATCTCCCGCTGCACCTCCTGCAGCAGGTTCACCACCTGGGCCTGGATCGACACGTCGAGGGCGGAGACCGGCTCGTCGGCGACGATGAGCTTGGGCTGCAGCGCGACCGCGCGGGCCACCCCGATGCGCTGCCGCTGGCCGCCGGAGAACTCGTGCGGGAAGCGGTTGTAGTGCTCCGGGTTGAGACCGACGATCTCCAGGAGCTCGCGGACGCGCTTCTCCCGGCCGCCGGGCGGGTTGATCCCGTTGATCTCCATCGGGCCCGAGATGATCGTGCCGACCGTCTGCCGCGGGTTCAGCGAGGCGTACGGGTCCTGGAAGATCATCTGGATCTCGGACCGGATCGGCGCCAGCTGTCGCCGGTTGGCCCGGCTGATGTCCTTGCCCTGGTACTCGATGGTGCCCTGGGTCGGCTCGTACAGGCGGGTCAGCAGCCGGCCGGTGGTCGACTTGCCGCAGCCGGACTCGCCGACGAGGCCGAGGCTCTCGCCCGGGAAGACCTCGAAGTCGACGCCGTCGACGGCCTTGACGTGGCCGACGGTGCGCTTGATCGGGAAGCCGCCCTTGATCGGGAAGTGCTTCGCCAGGCCGCTGACCTTGAGAAGCGGCGCGGTGTCGCCGTCCCGCTGCTGCGGGAAGTCGTCGGCCACCGCTGTGGTGGTCTTGCTGTTGTCGCTCATGGTGATGCCCCAGTCGCCGGTTTCCGCTCAGCCCAGCCGGGGCTGAATCTTCTCGATGAACACCTGCTGCCGCTGCTCACCCGTCAGGTGACAGGCGGCGGCCCGGCCGCCCGGAAGCGTCGGACGCTCACCCGAGCACCGCTCGCCGGAGACCAGGTCGGTGAAGCCGCACCGCGGGTGGAACGCGCACCCGGAGGGCGGGTTCAGCAGCGAGGGCGGCGACCCCGGGATCGGCATCAGCGGCTCGTCGACGTCGGAGGTGAGGTTCGGCATCGAGCTCAGCAGACCCCAGGTGTACGGGTGCTGCGGCGTCTTGAGCACCTCGCGCACCGAGCCGCGCTCGACGGCCCGGCCCGCGTACATGACGAGGATGTCGTCGGCCATGTTGCCGACCACGCCCAGGTCGTGGGTGATCATGATGATCGCGGAGCCGAACTCCTGCTGCAGGTCCTTGAGCAGGTCGAGGATCTGCGCCTGGACGGTCACGTCGAGCGCCGTGGTGGGCTCGTCCGCGATGAGCAGGTCGGGGTTGCACGCGAGGGCCATGGCGATCATGGCGCGCTGGCGCATACCGCCGGAGAACTGGTGAGGGTAGTCGTCGACCCGCTTCTGCGGGTGCGGGATGCCCACCTTCTGCAGCAGGTCGATGGCGCGCACCCGGGCGTCCCGCTTGGACGCCCCGTTGTGCTTCATGTACGGCTCGCCGATCTGCCGGCCGACCGTGTAGTACGGCGACAGCGCGGTGAGCGCGTCCTGGAAGATCATCGCCATCTTCTTGCCGCGCAGCTTCTCCAGCTGCTTCTCGCTGGCCTCGGTCAGCTCCTGGCCGTCCAGCGCGATGGATCCCTCGACGGCGGTCCTGCGGCGGTCGTGCAGGCCGAGGACGGCCAGGTTGGTCACCGACTTGCCGGAGCCGGACTCGCCGACGATGCCGAGGGTCTTGCCCCGCTCCAGGTCGAAGGAGAGCCCGTCCACCGCCTTGACGACGCCGCCCTCGGTGGAGAAGTGGACCTTGAGGTCGCGCACCGAGAGAAACGCGTCCCCCGCGGCGGCGGCCGGGGCCTCTTCGGGCTTGGTCTGAGTGGTCACGGTGGTTCTCCTAGGACAGGCGCACGCGCGGGTCGATGACGGCGTACAGGGCGTCCACGATCAGGTTGAAGACGATGATGAGCGCGGCGCTGATGAGCATCACGCCCATCAGCATCGGCAGGTCCTTGTCGATGACGGACTGCAGCGCGAGCCGGCCGATCCCGGCCAGCCCGAACGTCAGCTCGGTCACCATGCCGCCGCCGAGCAGCGAGGACAGGTCGATGCCGAGGATGGTGACGATGGGCACGAGGGAACCGCGCCAGGCGTAGCGGAAGAAGGTGTAGTTGCCCGACATGCCCTTGGCCCGGGCCGCCTTCACGTGTTCTTCCTGAAGTTGCTCGATCATCGACGACCGGCTCATACGCGTGTAGTTGGCGGTGAAGATAGTGGCCATGACGACCCAGGGGATCAACAGGCCCGCGAACCAGCCTGCGGCGTCCTCGGAGATCGGCACGTACTTCGGCTTCTCCAGCCAGCCGGTGCTGTAGACGAAGAGGAGCAGCACGAGCGGACCGAGGAAGTAGATCTGCAGCGAGCTGACGACGAGCGAACCGGAGCTGAACACCTTGTCCAGCCAGGTGCCGCGCTTCTTCGCCGCCACCATGCCGGCACCGAGACCGACCACCAGGAAGACCACCAGGCTGCCCGCGGTGAGCGAGAGGGTCAGCGGGAAGCGGTCGAGGATCGTGTCCCAGACGTTCTGGTTGTTGGCGAAGGAGACGCCGAAGCAGGGGGCGTCGCAGTGGCCGACGGCGAAGTCGCGTCCGGTGAAGATGCCGGCCAGGAAGTGCCAGTACTGGACCGTGACCGGCTGGTCGAGGCCCAGGTTCTTGTGGATGATCTCCAGCGCGTCCGGAGTGCAGTTCTTGCCACAGGCCAGCAGGGCCGGGTCCTGCGGGATCGCGAAGAACATGAAGAAGGTGAAGGCACTGATCAACACCAGGATCAGCACCGCGCCGAAGGACCGGCGAATGAGGAATTGAAGCATGGCAGACAGCTGCTCTCAGGACTGCGGCAGTCGGATGGGGAGGTCTGAGGGAACCGGGGCCGGTGGGGGCGCTCCGCCGCGCGCCCCCACCGGTTTCCCGACCGTGCGGACTACTTCTTGAGGAAGACCCGCGTCACGTCCACGTAGCTCGAGTCCGAGCTGTAGCGGATGCCGCCGATGTTCGACCCGAAGATCTGGAAGACCTTCGTGTAGTAGATCGGGGCGGCCGGGTTGACCTCCTTGGAGATGTACTCGTTCAGCTCGGCCCACGCCTTGGTGGCCTCTGCCGTGTCGGTGATCTGCTGGATGCGCTTGATCTCCGAGTTGACGTGCTCGTCGTTGATGTGCGAGTAGTTCGACGCGCCGTCCTGGATCTGCTTGCCGTCGTACACCGGCGGGATGACCGTGGACGCGGACGGCCAGTCCTGGCCCCAGCCGGTCATGTACAGGTCGTAGCCGTTCTTGACCTTGCCGACCTGCTCGTACCAGGTGGCGGAGTCGATCTCCTTCTTCTGGATGTCCAGACCGATCTTCTCCAGGGCGTCGGCGATCAGGACGGCCTGCTTCTGACGGGTCGGCGTGTTGCCGTAGGCGTAGACGAGGCTCTTGCCCTCGAAGCCGCCTTCCTTGATCAGCTTCTTGGCGGCAGCGATGTCGCCGTTCGGCTTCTTGGCCCGGTTGAACGGGTCGAACGTGTCGTCGTAGCCCGGGGTGGTGGGCGACATCAGCGAGTTGGCGACCTCACCGCCGTAGGCACCGCCGTCGGCCTTGAAGACCGCGTCGGAGGGCAGGGCCAGGGTGATCGCGTCACGGAGCTTCTTGTCCTTGACGCGGTCCAGGTTGAAGTTGAGCTGCCACACGTAGGGGGCGTAGCCCTGGATCGTGCGGTTCTTCATCGCGTCCTTGTCGCCGACAACCTTCTGCAGCTGTGTCGTGGCGACCTGGCCGGTGAACATCATGGCGTTCTTGGCGGCACCCTGGTCGGCGAGGAGGGTCTTCGTCTGGTCCTCGTCATCGTGGTTCATCTCGATGTTGAAGCCGTCGACGTACTGGTGGCGCACCGAGTCGGACTTGGGGTCCCACTGGGTGTTCTTGACCAGCTTCATGGACTTGCCCGGCTTGAAGTCGGCGATCTTGTACGGACCGGCGGCGACGGGGGCGGAGTCGTACTTCTCCTTGGTGTCCGTCTCCTCCGGGACGACGCTGTAACCGGGCATGGTCAGCATCTGCGGGAGGTCGGGGCGAGCCGTCTTGAAGTGGAAGACAATCGTCTTGTCGTCCGGCGTCTCCAGGACGTTGTCGGGCAGGTGCTTGCCCTTGTCCGGACCCGCGTAGGCGTCGCGGTAGGTGGTGCCGTCACCGGACAGCCACTGCTGGAGGTAGGTCGGGCCGTCGGTGATGTAGTTGGCGTACAGGCGCTCGACCGTGTGGCGGATGTCCGCCGAGTTGATCGGGTTCCCGTTCGCGTCCTTCAAGTTGTCCTTGAGGGTGTACGTCCAGGTCTTGCCGCCGTCGGTCTGCTTGCCCGCGTCCGTGGCGAGGTCGCCCACGACGGTCAGGTTGCCGTTCTCGTCCTCGTCGTACTGGGTCAGACCGCGGAAGATGAGGCGGCTGAGCAGCTTGCCGTCGGAGACGTAGATCTGGCCCGGGTCCAGGTGGGAGAAGTCCGCCTCCTGGTAAACGGTCGCGACACCGCCCGGCTTGGCGCCCGGAACCTCGGCGGCCGGGCCGGTGGACGCCTGCGCGTCGCCGATCTGGACCGGCTTCGACTGCGACTTGGCGTCTTCCTTCTTCTTGCTGTTGTCCTTGGCAGAGCCGTTGCTGTCGCCACCACCGCAGGCGGTGAGGGTCAGAGCGCCGGCGGCGACTGCGACTATCGCGGCCGTCGCGGTGCGGTTACGGAGAATGCTCATAGGGACGAATCCACCTGCCTGTGAGTAGTGAGCACTGCTGGTACGTGGCCGGGGCCGGGCTGAGCGGCACCGAACCGGCCGGGCGAGGGTGTGGGGGGGGTTCCCCTTGGCCTCAGCGGTTTCCCTTGGGGTCGAAGGCGTCCCGGACCGAGTCACCGAGGAGGTTGAAGGCCACGATGAAGATCACCATGGCGACTCCGGGGAAGAGCATGTAGTAGGGGTCCTGCTCGATGATGTCCGCGCCGATGGCGAACATCCGTCCCCAGTCCGGCGTGGGCTCGACGTACCCCACGCCCACGAAGGACAGGAACGCGATGCTGAGGATGGTGCTCGGCAGCGTCAGCGTCGCCTGTACCAGCGTCGGAGTCACGATGTTGGGCAGCAGTTCCTTGCGGAGGATGCGCCAGGGCGAGGCCCCGGAGATCCGGGCGGCCTCGATGAACTCCCGGTCGCGCAGGGACATCGTGGCGCCCCGGACGATGCGGGCCATGCTCATCCAGCCCAGGAAGGACAGCACGATGATGATCGCGGCGGCGCGCACGTAGGTGGGCGTCTCCTTGTCCGGGGCAACGAACACGGTGGTGATGACGGGCATCGCGGCGACGAAGAACAGCTGGCTGGGCAGGGCCATGAAGAAGTCGGTGATCCGGCCGAGCCAGTAGTCGACCTTGCCGCCGAAGTAGCCGCCGGCCAGACCGATCAGGACACCCAGCACGGTCATGATGATGGTCGCCGCCAGCGCGGTGGCCATCGAATTGCGCATGCCGTACAGCAGCTGGGTGAACACGTCGCGGCCCAGGCCCGGCTCGATGCCGAACCAGAAGTTGCCGTCGATGCCGCCGAAGGGCGCGGCGGGCATGGTGAACATGTCCAGGAGGTCGGGATTGTCCTGCCCGTACAGCGTGTACGGGTCCTTGCCGTAGACCTTCGAGATCAGCGGCGCCGCCGCGGCGATCACGAAGAAGAACAGGACGACGCAGGCAGAGATCACACCGGCCCGGTCGCGCTTGAAGCGCGCCCACATCAACTGGCCGGGCTTGCGCCCCTCCGGCTCCTTGGGCTTCGGGGCGTCACCCTGCGGCGCGCTCTCTTTGTCCAAGACGGAAGAGGCTTCAGCACCCTCAATCTCGATTGGACTCGTCATGATTCGTCCATTTCACAGGTTGGAGGTCGTCGGGAGCGCACAGCGGTCCGACGGCCTTCGCACGGCGTCTGTCTTGCGCGGCGCGCGAGGGGAACAACGACGGAGGGGCGACAACGCCCCCGGAGAACCCTGGTTCGCGGTCGGGACTACCGACCGGCGGCACACGACGTCAAGGAAGTTCGCGACGCCGGGCCGCTGCCGCATCCACCGTGACGGCACTGAACGCACCCGCGGGGCCTACACCTGCCATCGGGGACGACGCGACCCATATGGCGCTTGTGGCACCTCGCATGGGTTCCTCCTCATGAATCCGCTGGTTCACCGCAAAGAGGAACACCCGACACATTCCGGCCATCGGCCGATGATGAGATCGCTGCGTACCCTCACGCTCGCGAGCCTGCGCCCCGTCAGCGCGTGACCCGTCTGTCCGAGCTCTACGCGCCTAACTATCTGCCATCCTCCGGGGAACGAACCACTGGTTCGAGGTCTCGGTTCGATCACAGATAGAGGCTAGATCTTCCAAAATCCGGACAAAGGGTTTGGTACGAGATCGCTGCGAAACGGACTTGTTACACATCTAACGGTGGTGACTGTCCGTATAACGGACGTCCGCGCGACGAAAATTGATTGCGCGTAACGCGCGGTGGGTGCAAGCTGAGCCGCAGGTGTGTCCCGCGCCCGGCATGTGTGCCGACGCCGGCCGCCGGTCCTCCGGACGGGGCCGCCCGTCGGTACTCCGGGCGAAGTGCTCCCGCGCAGGTTAGTGCGGGCCCGCCCTCCCCGTGCCGCCCCACCGGGAAATCGAGGGTTTTCCCTACGCCAAACGGCACCGGGCCACCACGTGAGCCGTGGCGTCCGGTGCCGTGCGTCGTGCGGTGGGGTCAGCCGTGCTTGGCGCGGCTGGCGGCCCGGGCGCGCTCGCGGGCGTCCAGGTTCACCTTGCGGATCCGGACGGCCTCCGGGGTCACCTCGACGCACTCGTCGTCGCGGCAGAACTCCAGGGACTGCTCCAGGGAGAGCTTGCGCGGCGGGACGATCGCCTCGAAGGAGTCGGCCGAGGACGACCGCATGTTGGTGAGCTTCTTCTCCTTGGTGATGTTGACGTCCATGTCGTCGGCGCGGGAGTTCTCGCCGACGATCATGCCCTCGTACACCTCGGTGCCCGGGTCGGTGAACAGCACGCCGCGCTCCTGGAGGTTGGTCATCGCGAACGCGGTGACGGCACCGGAGCGGTCGGCGACCAGCGAGCCGTTGTTGCGGGTCGTCAGGGCGCCGAACCAGGGCTCGTGGCCCTCGTGGATGGAGTGGGCGATGCCGGTGCCGCGGGTCTGGGTGAGGAACTCCGTCCGGAATCCGATCAGACCGCGGGAGGGGACCACGAACTCCATGCGGACCCAGCCGGAGCCGTGGTTGGACATGTTGTCCATCCGGCCCTTGCGCACGCCCATGAGCTGCGTGACGGCGCCCATGTGCTCCTCGGGCACGTCGATCGTCATGCGCTCGACGGGCTCGTACGTCTTGCCCTCGACCTCCTTGGTGACGACCTGCGGCTTGCCGATCGTCAGCTCGAAGCCCTCGCGGCGCATCTGCTCGACCAGGATGGCCAGCGCCAGCTCACCGCGGCCCTGCACCTCCCAGGCGTCGGGGCGCTCGGTGTCCAGGACGCGGAGCGAGACGTTGCCGATCAGCTCGCGGTCCAGACGGTCCTTGACCTGGCGGGCGGTGACCTTGCGGTCCTTGACGACCGCCTTGTTGTCCGCGCCCTTGCCGGTGGCGCCGCGGCCGACCAGCGGGGAGGTGTTGGTGCCGATGGTCATGGAGATCGCGGGCTCGTCGACCGTGATGAGCGGCAGCGGGACCGGGTTCTCGACGTCGGCGAGGGTCTCGCCGATCATGATCTCGGGGATGCCCGCGACGGCGCAGATGTCACCGGGGCCGGCCTTCTCGGCGGGCTTGCGGGTGAGCGCCTCGGTCATCATCAGCTCGGAGATCCGCACGTTCTGCACGGAGCCGTCGCGCTTCATCCAGGCGACGGTCTGCCCCTTCTTCAGCTCGCCCTGGTGCACGCGCAGCAGCGCGATGCGGCCGAGGAAGTTGTCGGCGTCCAGGTTGGTCACGTGCGCCTGGAGCGGGGCGTCGGCGTCGTAGGTCGGCGCCGGGATGTAGTCCAGGATCGTCGAGAAGAACGGCTCCAGGCTGGTGGAGTCGGTCGGGACCGTGCCGTCCTCGGGCTTGGTGAGGGAGGCGACGCCGTCCCGCCCGCAGGCGTAGACGATCGGGAACTCGATCTGCTCCTCATCGGCGTCCAGGTCGAGGAAGAGGTCGTACGTCTCGTTGACGACCTCGTCGATCCGGGCGTCGGGGCGGTCCGTCTTGTTGATGCACAGGATGATCGGCAGCCGCTGGGCGAGTGCCTTGCGCAGCACGAAGCGGGTCTGCGGCAGCGGACCCTCCGAGGCGTCCACGAGCAGCACGACACCGTCCACCATCGACAGACCGCGCTCGACCTCCCCGCCGAAGTCGGCGTGGCCGGGGGTGTCGATGATGTTGATGGTGATGACGTCGCCGCCATCCTTGGGGTGGTACTTCACCGCCGTATTCTTGGCGAGGATCGTGATGCCCTTCTCACGCTCCAGGTCGTTCGAGTCCATCATGCGGTCGTCGACGCCTTCGAGCTGGTGCGCGGCGAAGGCACCGGCCTGCTTGAGCATTCCGTCGACGATCGTGGTCTTGCCGTGGTCGACGTGGGCAACGATGGCAACGTTGCGGATGTCGTGACGCGTTGTAGACGCGGTCATGTGAGGCGTACTCCCGGAGCGTGTGAGGACGGCCCTCGCGGACGTCCGTGTCACGCGGGCCTGCCGGGCGGTACATGCCACGGCCTCACCCAATGGTACGGGGCCCCGGGGGCTGCGGCTTGCCGGGAGGGTTTCAGGACGAGGGTGAGGCCGAGGACGAGGCGGAGGGCCGGGAGCCCTGGGCGCCCTTCTTGAGGAAGCCGATGTCCTCGTAGCCGGGGGTCTCGAAGCCGAAGGCTCCCGCGTTGGCGAGGTTCTTGCGGGCCGCCACCAGCTGGGGGCGCTGGTAGAGGGGAACGGAGCCCGCCGCCGCCCAGATCCGCGAGTCGGCCTTGCGCAGCAGGTCCCGGGCCTCCTTCTGGTCCAGGGTGGCCATGGCCCGGTCGAAGAGCTGGTCGACCTGGTCGGTGCCGACCCGGGTGTAGTTCTGCGCGACGTTCAGGGAACCGTCGGCGGCCGGGACGGGCTTGGCGTAGATGGGGCGGGCGTCGGTGGCCGGGAAGGCGGAGGCGGGCCAGGAGTAGAGCGCCAGGTCGTACTCGCCGGCGGCGATGTGGTCCTTGAAGTAGCTCTCGTCCGGGACCTTGGTGACCTCGGTGCCGATGCCGATCTCCTTCAGCATGTCCGTGATGCGGTCGGCCACGGTGCGCAGGGTCTCGGAGCCGGGGCCCGAGGGGAGCACGAAGCGCAGGGTGAGCGCCTTGCCGTCCTTGGCGAGCGGGGCCGCCGCCGAGCCGGCCGGGGCCGCGGTGCCCTTGGGGGCGTAGGCGCCGGGGGCGCCGCCCTGCGCGGTGTTCTTGCCGCTGCTGTGCTTCTCGCCGCTCTCCTGGTCGGCGCCGTCCTTGGCGTCGTCACCGCCGTCGTTCTTGCCGTCCTCGCCGACGATGTACGTGCCGTCGTCGTCGCCCCCGGACTGCTGCTCGTCCTGCTCCGCTGCGTCCTTCTCGGCCTTCTCGGCCGCGTCTTCCTTGTCTGCCTTGTCCGCCTTGTCCTTGTCGGCCTTCTCGGCGCCGGCCGCCTCCTCGCCGTCCTTCTTCTTCACCGGGCCGCCGGAGACCCATCCGGCGTCCGCGAGCAGGGCGCGGGCCTCCTTGGCGTTCTGCTCGCCGAGCGCGCCGCTGCCGTCGGCGTAGGCGGGCTGGCCGGACAGCGCGAGGTGGCTGCCCACGGGCTCGGTGGGCAGGCCGAGCGGCTTGAGCACCGCCTTGGCCAGCTTCCCGCGGTCCAGGGCACGGGCCACGGCCCTGCGGACGCGCTCGTCGGCGAGGGGGCCGTCGGAGCCGTTGAGGGCGAGCTGGGTGTAGGCGGGCTCCAGGGACTTGCGGACCTCGAAGCCGCTCAGGGCCCGCTGACGGCGCCGGGCCTTCGCCTGCGTCTCCTGCCGCTCCTCGCGGGCGAGGACCTCCTCCTCGGCGGCCTCCTCGTCGGAGCCGTTGGCGATGGCCCAGGAGCGCAGCGCCTGTGCGGCGGACCTGCCCTGCGGGCCGGGGGCGGGGGTGCCCCCGGGGCCCATGAGCGGGGTGCCGGTGGCGGGGTCCCGGGGCGCTGCGGCCAGACCGACCTCGTCGGCGGTCTCCGGGTCGATCTCGGCCAGGTCGAGCTTGCCGGCGACCAGCTCGGAGACCCGCTCGTCGCGGGGGACGGCCCGCAGCACGATCTGGTCCAGCTTCGCCGGCTCGCCCCACCAGCGGGGGTTTCCGGTGAGGACGACCCGGTCGCCCTTGGTGTCGACCTTCTTGACCGCGAAGGGGCCGGCGCTGACCTTGAGTGTCCGCCGCGCACCGTCGTTGAAGGCGTCGGGGGTGCCCGTGACGTCCTTCGGGTACAGGGGCGTGAACAGGGCCTGCCAGTCGGCGTAGGGCCGGCTGAAGGTGACCTTGACCTCCAGGTCGTTCGCGCCGCGCTCGATCTTCTCGATGCGGTCGTAGCCGGCGTTGCGGGCGGTCCAGTAGGCGCTGTCCTTGCCGGACAGGGCGCGCCACTGGGCGGCGAAGTCCGCGGCGCCGATCTCCCGGCCGTCGCTCCAGACGGCCTGCTGGTTCAGCTTGTAGACGACGACCTGCTTGGGCTCGGTGTCGACGACCTCGGCCGACTCCAGGTAGTCGGGGTTGCGCACCGGGCTGCCGGTCTCGTCGATCCGGTACATCGAGGGCAGTACGGCCTGGGCGATGCGGGTCGTGGTGGCGTCGGCGTCCGACTGGAAGGCGTTCAGCGTGTCCGGCACGGAGTCCGCGGCCCAGCGCAGGGTGCCGCCGTCGGAGATCCTGGCGCGGGACGCGGCGGCGACGTCCTGTTCGGCGAGCGGCTTGCTCGACGATTCCTCGGAGGTGCAGCCGGCCAGCGCGGGGACGGCGAGGACGCCCGCGGTGAGGAAGGCGACCGAACGCGTGACCGCGCGCGGTCCGACGCCGACGTGGGACATCTCTGCTACCTCCGGTAGGCCGCGGGCATGGTGGCCGCTGGGAGCGCCATATGCGCTGTAAGCGTGATGTGCGGTATTCAAGTTGATCATTTGTATCCGGACGGGGATGCGGCCACTGAAGGGGAAACGGTTCGGCCACGCGGGGAGACACGGCGACGACGGTGCGTAACGCCACCCGTGCGGCGCAACGCCACCCGCGGTGCACCGACGCGCCCCGGCCAATCGCTGCACATCCCTTCCCAGCGACTGGTGTGACGCGCGACACTCTCAGGCGCACGAGTGTCGCTCCCCGCGCGGCGGCCCCTGCCGTGTCCGACGGAAGTGAGGTCACCTCTTGTCCGTGCACGACGATCTGTCAGCGGTGCAGCGCAGCCTCGACGAGCTGTCCCGGACGGTGACCCGGCTGGAACAGCAGTTGGGCAGCGGTGGTCTGGAGGTCCGCCGGGTCCGCACCGACACCGATCACCTGCGCGAGAGCCTCGCGCTGCTGCGGGCGGCAGCTGCCGCGCCAAACGCCCCGCGGCGCCCGGACCTCGTCCCGATCCCCGACACGCCGTACGACGGCTCGCTGTGGACGGACTCGGACGACGAGGGCCTCGGCGCCCGCGACCGCCGCGCTCCCTGATCCCGACCCGACCGACCGGAGTCGCCCCGTGGCAACTGGTACCGAACCTCCCGCCACCGAAGACCGTCCCTCCGGCGGTGGCGTCCACGCCCCGACGCGCGCCGCCATCCGCGCCCCGCACCTGCGCACCGACCGCTGGTGGCTGGCACCGGCCGCCACCGCCGCGGGCCTGCTGGCGTTCATCGCCTACTCGACCTGGCGGGCCTTCGCGAACGCCGACTACTACGCGGCCCCGTACGTCTCGCCCTTCTACTCCCCCTGTCTGGCGGAGAACTGCGAGCCGATGCGCTCGGGACCCAACTGGGAACTCTTCGGCACCTGGTGGGGCATCTCCCCCGCGATCATCATCCTGATCTTCCCGCTCGGCTTCCGCCTGACCTGCTACTACTACCGCAAGGCCTACTACCGGGGCTTCTGGGCGTCCCCGCCGGCCTGCGCGGTGGCCGAGCCGCACCGGAAGTACACGGGCGAGACCCGCTTCCCGCTGATCCTGCAGAACGTCCACCGGTACTTCTTCTTCGCGGCGCTGCTGGTCGCGGGCATCCTCACCTACGACACCGTGCTCGCCTTCCGCGACGAGCACTACGGGTGGGGCCACATGGGGCTCGGCACCCTGGTGTTCCTCGCCAACATCGCGCTGATCTGGGCGTACACCCTCTCCTGCCACTCCTGCCGGCACATCGTCGGCGGCAAGCTCAGGCACTTCTCGCGGCATCCCGTGCGCTACCGGATGTGGCAGCTGGTCGGCCGGCTCAACGCCCGGCACATGCAGCTCGCCTGGGCGTCGCTGGTGAGCGTGGCGCTCGCCGACTTCTACGTCTACCTGGTCGCCTCCGGTGCCTTCGACGATCCCCGCTTCTTCTGACGATTTCCGACGAGTGAGGCCTTCAGATGTCCGTGGTCGACCGGCAGGAATGGGACGTCGTCGTGGTGGGCGCGGGCGGCGCCGGGCTGCGCGCCGCGATCGAGGCCCGCGAGCGGGGCGCCCGTACGGCCGTGATCTGCAAGTCGCTGTTCGGCAAGGCGCACACCGTGATGGCCGAGGGCGGCATCGCCGCCTCCATGGGCAACGTCAACTCCGGGGACAACTGGCAGGTCCACTTCCGCGACACCATGCGCGGCGGCAAGTTCCTCAACCAGTGGCGGATGGCCGAGCTGCACGCCCAGGAGGCCCCGCAGCGGGTGTGGGAACTGGAGACCTGGGGCGCGCTGTTCGACCGCACGAAGGACGGCCGGATCTCTCAGCGCAACTTCGGCGGCCACGAGTACCCGCGCCTGGCCCACGTCGGCGACCGCACGGGCCTGGAGCTGATCCGCACCCTCCAGCAGAAGATCGTCTCGCTCCAGCAGGAGGACTTCCGTGAGACCGGCGACCACGAGTCGCGGCTGAAGGTCTTCCAGGAGTGCACGGTCACCCGTGTGCTCAAGGAGGGCCGCGCAGTCTCGGGCGTCTTCGGCTACGAGCGCGAGAGCGGCCGCTTCTTCGTCCTTCAGGCGCCCTCGGTGGTGATCGCCACCGGTGGCATCGGCAAGTCGTTCAAGGTGACGTCGAACTCGTGGGAGTACACCGGCGACGGCCACGCCCTGGCGCTGCTGGCCGGGGCGCCGCTGCTGAACATGGAGTTCGTGCAGTTCCACCCGACGGGCATGGTCTGGCCGCCCTCGGTGAAGGGCATCCTGGTCACCGAGTCGGTGCGCGGCGACGGCGGGGTGCTGAGGAACTCCGAGGGCAAGCGGTTCATGTTCGACTACGTCCCGGACGTCTTCAAGGAGAAGTACGCCGAGTCGGAGGCGGAGGGCGACCGCTGGTACGACGACCCGGACCACAACCGCCGCCCGCCCGAGCTGCTCCCCCGCGACGAGGTCGCCCGCGCGATCAACGCCGAGGTGAAGGAGGGCCGGGGCTCCCCGCACGGCGGGGTCTTCCTCGACGTGTCGACCCGGATGCCCCCCGACGTGATCAGGCGCCGGCTGCCGTCCATGTACCACCAGTTCAAGGAGCTGGCGGACGTCGACATCACCGCGGAGGCGATGGAGGTCGGCCCCACCTGCCACTACGTCATGGGCGGCGTCGCCGTCGACTCCGACACCGCCGCCGCGCGCGGGGTGCCGGGGCTGTTCGCCGCCGGTGAGGTGGCCGGCGGCATGCACGGTTCCAACCGGCTGGGCGGCAACTCGCTGTCCGACCTGCTGGTGTTCGGCCGCCGGGCGGGGCGGTACGCGGCCGAGTACGCGGCGGACCGGTCGGACGGCGGCGCGCGCACCCGGGTCGACGACGCGCAGGTCGACGCCGCCGCCGCGGAGGCACTGCGGCCGTTCTCCGCCGAGGCCGAGGTGCCCGGTGCCGGGCCGCCGGAGAACCCGTACACGCTCCACCAGGAACTCCAGCAGACCATGAACGACCTGGTGGGGATCATCCGCCGCGAGGCGGAGATGAAGCAGGCCCTGGAGAAGCTGGCGGAGCTGCGGGTACGCGCCCGCCGGGCCGGGGTGGAGGGGCACCGGCAGTTCAACCCGGGCTGGCACCTCGCCCTGGACCTGCGCAACATGCTGCTGGTCGGCGAGTGCGTGGCACGGGCCGCGCTGGAGCGCACCGAGTCGCGCGGCGGGCACACCCGCGAGGACCATCCCTCGATGGACCGGCGCTGGCGCCCGGCCAACCTGGTCTGCTCGCTGGCCGACCCGGCGGGCGACCTCGCGGCGATCGATCCCGAGCGCGGCCGGATCGCCCTGGAGCGGCAGACCACCGAGCCGATCCGGCCCGACCTGCTCGCCCTCTTCGACAAGGAGGAGCTGGTGAAGTACCTCGCCGACGAGGAACTGGAGGGCCTGTCCGAATGAGCGGCTACGAGGCCCGCTTCAAGGTGTGGCGCGGTGACGCGGAGGGCGGCAACCTGGCGGACTTCACCGTCGAGGTGAACGAGGGCGAGGTGGTCCTCGACATCATCCACCGCCTCCAGGCCACCCAGGCCCCCGATCTCGCGGTGCGCTGGAACTGCAAGGCGGGCAAGTGCGGTTCGTGCTCGGCCGAGATCAACGGGCGGCCGAGGCTGCTGTGCATGACCCGCATGTCCGTGTTCGCCCGTGAGGAGACGATCACGGTCACGCCGCTGCGCGCCTTCCCGGTGATCCGTGACCTGGTGACGGACGTCGGGTTCAACTACACCAAGGCCCGCGAGGTCCCGGCCTTCGTCCCGCCCGCCGACCTCGGACCCGGCGAGTACCGGATGATGCAGGAGGACGTGGACCGCTCGCAGGAGTTCCGCAAGTGCATCGAGTGCTTCCTGTGCCAGGACACCTGCCATGTCGTGCGGGACCACGAGGAGAACAAGCCCGCCTTCGCGGGCCCGCGCTTCCTCATGCGCGTCGCCGAACTGGACATGCACCCGCTGGACGCGGCCGGTGACAGCGGCCTGGACCGGTCACGCACCGCACAGGACGAGCACGGCCTGGGCTACTGCAACATCACCAAGTGCTGCACGGAGGTGTGCCCCGAGGGCATCCGGATCACGGACAACGCGCTGATCCCCCTCAAGGAACGCGCCGTGGACCGCAAGTACGACCCGCTGGTCTGGCTGGGGTCGAAGATCGGGCGCCGCCGCTCCCGGGACGGGTCCTAGCGGACCCAGCCGTCGCGGTACGACGCCCAGTCCTCCTCCGTCGCCGCGAAGTCGATGTACGCGGCGACGCCGAACCTCTCGCGGTCGGCGTCCGTGCGGGACAGGCCGAGGCGGACACCGCGGACGGCGGCGGCGACGGTCTCCGCGTGGTTCCAGTGGCCGAAGCGGTTCTCGTGGTAGAAGGGCAGGCCCATCAGGAGGTGGGTCGTGGGCGGGGTGGCCTCCAGCGCCAGTGCGGTCTGCTGGGCGACATAGCCGCCGTACAGGCTCTCCAGCGGCTGCATGGTGTCGTACGACATGACGGCGATCTGGTCGACGCGGCGGGCGACCTGGCCGAAGAACGCCTGCGACCACCACTTGGGGTGTCCGGCGACCGTGCCCCAGAAGGAGTGGAAGCCGGGCAGCGGGTCGATCTGGTGGGCGGCGACGGAGAGCTGCGCGTCCCGGGCGCGGGTGACGGCGCGGACGTTGTCGAGGAGGGAGAGGTAGTTCCGGTCGCCCGAGTGCAGCGGCTCCAGGTCGAGGTGGACGCCGTCGTAGCCCACGTCCAGGACCTGGCGGGCCGAGTCGACGACCGCGGCGCGGGTGGCGGCCTTCTCCAGGCGCATGCCGTCGGGGCTCTCGGTGGCGAGGACGTCGCCGAGGAAGGCCTGGACGCGGACGCCGGGCAGCTCCCGGTGCACCGCGTCGATCAGCCAACGGGCCTTGGGGTGGAGGGACTCGGGCAGCGTGCCGTCGTGTTCCATCGGGCCGGTGTGGACGTACAGGTCGCGGATGCCGGTCGCCTTGACGCGACGGGCGAAGGCGGCGAGGTCCGCGTCGTCCTTCCGGCCGTCGACCCAGGCGTGGCCGAGCCAGATCGCGTCGCGGTCGCGGGTGTGGGTGCCGTCCGCCGGGTCGCCCGTGTAGTTGACGCGCAGGGCGGTCTCGGCGGTGAGGAGGGGGAGGAGCAGGACCAGGAGGACGGCGAGGGTGATGCGGCGGGTGCGGCGGAGCCGCCCCTTCTTCGTGTTCCCCTCCGCACCATCCGTGCGGCTCTCGTCGTCGGGTGCGGGCGGCGCCGGTGGCCCGGCCTCGCCGTCGGCGGCTTTCGGTGCGGTGCTCCTCGGCTCCGTGTCCTCCACGGTGTCCCCTCCCTGCGGTCCGGCCCCGGTCGCGGTGGCCGGATTCCGCGCATACGCTCCCAGCGTGGTGCCAGCGGGGACGACTCGAACCGGCGTTCCGGTTGCGGTCAGGGGTGCGTGACGATGATCTCCGCCGATCTGCTGCCGCCCCTGGTCACGGCCGGGGCGGCCCTGCTGCTGGCCGGGTACGGGCATGTGCGCCGCACCCGGCGGGCCCGGACGCGTACGACGCCCGGCCGGGTCAGAACAGGCTCAGCAGGGCCTCCGCGGGGTCGGTGAGCTGGGTGTCGGCGCCCGGCAGGGGCAGTTCGAACCAGACCGTCTTGCCGCGCGGTGTACGCCGTGAACCCCAGGCCGCGCTGAGCAGTCCGACCAGTTGCAGACCGCGGCCGCCCTCGTCGGTGTCGCGGGCGCGGCGCCGGCGCGGCTGGACCAGGCCGGAGTCCCAGACCTCGCAGACCAGGGTGCGGTCGAGCATGAGCCGGAGCCTGATCTCGCCCTCGCCGTAGCGGAGCGCGTTGGTGACCAGCTCGCTGACGAGCAGTTCCGTGGTGTCGACCAGCGGCTCCATGTCCCAGGCGAGCAGCTGGGCGCGGGCGTACTCGCGGGCCCGGCCGACGCTGCGCGGCTCGCGCGGCAGGGTCCAGTCGCCCACCGAGTCGCTGGGCAGGCCCTGGACGCGGGCCATCAGCAGGGCGATGTCGTCCTCGCCGTGGTGGCTGTCGAGGGTGTTGAGGACCTGGTCGCAGACGTCCTCCAGGGGCTGGGAGGGGTCGGTGAGGGCGCCCACGAAGGCCTGGAGTCCCTCGTCGAGGGGATGGTCGCGGCTCTCGACCAGTCCGTCGGTGTAGAGGGCGAGCAGGGCGCCCTCGGGCAGTTCGACCTCCACCTCCTCGAAGGGCTCCCCGCCGACGCCGAGCGGCAGGCCCGGCGGCACGTCCAGCATCAGCGCGCTCTCGCCGGGCTCGACCAGGACGGGCGGCAGGTGGCCCGCGTTGGCGAAGGTGCAGCGCCGGGTCACCGAGTCGTAGACGGCGTACACGCAGGTCGCCAGGTAGACCTCGGACAGGTCGGCCTCGCGGGGGCGGCGGGCGGCCCGGGTGGCCTGCTGGACGCCTCCCGGCGCGCCGAGGCCGCGGGCGATCTCGTCCAGCTGGGAGAGCACCTCGGCCGGTTCGAGGTCGAGCTGGGCCAGGGTGCGCACGGCGGTGCGCAGTTCACCCATGGCGACGGCGGCGCGCAGACCGCGGCCCATGACGTCGCCGACGACCAACGCGGTGCGGTGCCCTGGGAGTTCGATGACGTCGAACCAGTCGCCGCCGACCTCGCTGGCCCGGCCGGTGGCCGCGTTGCCGGGCAGGTAGCGGCAGGCGATGTCGAGTCCGGAGGCCTCCGGGTCGCCGGGCGGGAGCAGCGAGCGCTGCAGTATCAGCGCGCGTTCGTGTTCGCGCCGGTAGAGGCGGGCGTTGTCGATGCAGACGGCGGCGCGCGCGGCCAGTTCCACGGCGAGGTCCCGGTCGCGGTCGCCGAACGGCTCGCTGCCCTTGGCGCGGGCGAACTGGACGAGTCCGACGACCGTGTCGTGGGCGACCATCGGCACGGCGAGCGTGGACTGCACGAGGCCGCCCTCCTCGGCGGGGACGACGCGCGGCCGGGCGGTGCGCAGGGCGTCCGCGCAGGGCGAGTTGAACGGGAAGTGGTGGACGGCGCCGAGCTTGACCCGCTCGCCGGCGCCCTGGAACGGCGCGTCCGAGACGGCGCTGGAGAAGGCGACACGGCGCAGTTCCGCGCTGCCGTCGGCGAGGCCGGGCGGGGTCTGGTCGCCGACCAGCAGGCCCTGGTAGAGGTCGACGGTGGCCAGGTCGCAGAAGCCGGGGACGACGACGTCGAGGAGTTCGCGGGCGGTGGTCTCCAGGTCGAGGGAGTTGCCGATGCGGGCACCGGCGTCGTTCAGGAGGGCGAGGTTGCGCCGGGCGGCGGCGGCCTCGCGGGCGGCCTGGCGGCGGGCGGTGATGTCGGTGCCGAGCCAGGCGACGCCGATGGGCCGGCCGGAACCGCTGTGCACGCGATAGAGGTTGACGGACCAGTGGCGGCGCTCCTGCGAGCCCGGCACGAAGCCCGTGACGTGCATGTCGGTGATGGACTCGCCGGTCTCCAGCACCCGGCGCAGGGTCGCGGAGAGCCGGTCGGCCTCGGCGCGCGGCAGGTAGTCGTGGACGCCCTTGCCGCGGTGGTCGTCGGGGGTGCCGCCGAAGATGGAGGCGAACCGCTGGTTGGCGCGGCGCACCCGCAGTTCGGGGTCGATCAGCAGGAACCCGAACGGGGACTGGCCGAAGATGGCCTGCGACGCGGCGAGGTCGGTCTCGATGCTGCGCAGGACGCGGACGTCGACGACGATGCAGACGGCGGCCTTCGCCCCGTGCTCCGTGCGCGTCGGCATGACGTACACCTCGGCGAGCCCGCGCCGGCCGCTCCGGCCGCCCGCGTGCCGGCCGATCCCCTCGGCCTCGTCCGGGGCCCGGAAGGGGACCACGCCGGTCCACTCGCGCCCGTCGAGGATCTCGGTCATCTTGCGCTGGCCGCGCTCGCGCAGATCGGGGTCGATGAAGGCCTCGATGGGATCGGTGCCCACGGCGTCCTCGGCCCGGATGCCGAGCAGTTGCTCCGCGCGCAGGCTCCACTGGTCGACGAGTCCGTCGGGGCCGATGGAGAAGGAGGCGACCTTGATGTAGTCGTAGATGGAGCCGGGCGGGCTGCTCTGCCACACCGCGTCACCGAGTGGCGCGTCTGCCGACGGGCCCTCGGACGCCGTGGACTCCGTGGGCTCCTCGGCCCTCGCTGGTATCTCGCTCACGCGAACCGTCCCCTCCAGCTCACCGCGTCCGGCACCGGTCACCGGAGGCGGCTGCCCGCAGTATCCAGCACTACGGCGCCGCACGACACGGTGTTCACGATCACAGCACGGTCCCGATGGTTCTCGGTCCGGACCGTGACAACACTTCCAGTCTTCTAACCAGCGGACACGGCATCGAATCACGCAGTTCCACAACTGCCACCGGCCTGAACCGGTCGGCGGCCGGAACGAGGGGCGATGCAGGGACATTTCAGACACTTGCCCGAGGTGTCGGCGACGGTGCGTCACGAGTCCGTCGCGCTAGCGCGGCAGGGAGAGTTCGAACCACACGGTCTTGCCCGCCTCGCCGGGACGGGTGCCCCAGCGCCGCGCGGCGGACGCCACCAACTGCAGACCGCGGCCGTCCTCGTCGTCGGGGCGGGCGGCGCGTTCACGGGGCGGGTCCGGCAGCGGGTCGGAGACCTCCACCAGCAGGACCCCGCAGGCGCCGTCGGGGCCGCGCACCACGCGGACGCCGATGGGACCGGTGGCGTGCCGCAGGGCGTTGGTGACCAGCTCGCTGACCAGCAGGGCGGCGATGTCCTCGACGCTGTCGAGCCGCCACTCGCCCAGAGTGCGGCGGACCAGGGAGCGGGCGGCGCGCACGGCGTCCGGCGCCGCGGGGAAGACCCACTCGGCACTGTCGCCCTCGCCGTCACGCACGCCGATCACTTCCCAGGCCGACGACCCATCGCTGCCCGTTTTCATGGGGTTAATGGGCACATACCCTTTATCCGGGCCCGGTACCGCTCACCGGGGCCCCGCCTCGATTCCCAGGTGGGCGAGCACCTGCTCGACGGCCGGTACGTCCTGGTCGAGCCAGGGCACGTCCCAGACTTGGGCGGGGGCCAGCCAGCGCAGTGCGTCGTGGTCCTCAAGGGGCTCGGGGGCGGCGGAGCCGGGGCGCAGCCGGGCGGTCCACACCTGGAGGACGAAGGGCGCCCTCAGGGGCCACTGCCCCGGGACGCGCTCACCCGGCTCGGCCGCCACCCCGAGTTCCTCGCGCAGTTCGCGCACGAGCGCCGCCTCGGGCGTCTCGCCCGCCTCGACCTTGCCGCCGGGCAGCTCCCACCGTCCGGCCAGTTCGGCGGGTGCGCTGCGGCGCGCGGCGAGCAGGCGCCCGCCGTCGACCAGGGCGGCGCCCACCACGATCCGTTCCGTCATGCGCCGGAGCCTACGGCCTGCCCGGCCGGACCCGGCCCGGGGTGCGCGGGCGGACCAGGCCCGGGGTGCGCGGATCGGTCGGCGGTCGGTCAGTCCGGCGTGCCCTGCCCGGATGTGCCGAGCTTCTCGACCCAGTAGAGCTGCTTGTGTCCGCGACCGTCGAGGGTGTCCGCGATCTGCTGGGCCTCCGCCCGGGTCGCGTACCTGCCCACGCGGTAGCGGTTGCCGTTGTCGTCCTGCCGGAAGACCAGCCAGGGAAGAGTGACCGTGCTGTCGTTCATCGCGCCCCTCCACTTCCCGTGCCCGCCGCCCATGGCATCCGCCGCGCCCCGCCCGCCAAGGAAACCGCAATCCGCATATGCCCGAGCCTACGCCCAACCTTCACGGAGCGAATACGGCTTTGCACAAAGAGGTACGCAACCAGCCAGAACGCAGGGGGCGCACGACGCATGGCGCGCCGTCTCCGCACACCGATGCCTCCGGTCACGGGCTTGGCGGGGCTGGCAGGGCTGGCGAGGCGACCTGGGGGAACGACCGGATTGCGGCCCCGTCGCGAAGGGCGCCGAGGTCCCGGACGCATGCGCGGGCGAGGGGGCGGAGCGCCGGAGGCGCACGACGGGCGTGCGCCATCTCACACCGTCGCACGCCGCCCCACTCGGCGACCGGGCGTGTCGGCGCCCGTGAACTCCCGTGTACGGAGACCCGCTTGACGGCCTACCTGACCGGCAGGTGGTACGCCACCCGGTAACGATCGGCCGGGACGACCACGTCGGCCGTCTCCACCGCCCGCCCCGAGGCGTAGAAGGTGCGGTGGACGACCAGCACCACGTGCCCCGGCACGCCGCCGAGGGCGAGCAGCTCCTCGGCGAGTCCGGGGCGGGCGCCGACCTCCTCGGTGACGTTGTCGACGACGACGTCGATGGCGGCCATCCGCTCGACGACGCCCATGCCGCCGAGCGGCCCCTCCTCGGGCAGCATCACGGGGGTGCGGCCGGTCAAGTCCAGCGGCTCCCAGGAGGTGGAGAGCATGACGGCCTCACCGGCCTCCCGGAAGACGTACCGCGTGCACATCACCCGGTCACCGGGCTTGATCCCCAGCCGCTCGGCGACGGCCCCGCTCGCCTCGGCCTGTTCGCTGCGCGACTCCCAGGTGCCGTGCGCGTCGGTGTCGGCCTGCTCCTGGCGGAAGGGTGTGGCGCCACCGGCCGGCCGGTATCCGGAGCGGGCGACGCGCCGCGGGACGGGCCGCTCGCGGACATAGGTGCCGGAGCCGGAGCGGCCCTCGACCAGCCCCTCGGCCATCAGCACCTTGCGCGCCTCCAGCGCGACGGTGTCCGAGACGCCGTACTCCTCGCGGATCCGCGCCTGGGACGGGAGGCGGGTGTGGGGCGGCAGCAGGCCGTCGGCGATCTTCTTGCGGAGATCACCCGCGACACGCAGATACGCCGGCTGCTCACCGAATGTCACTGGCCGCTCCCATCAGGTTGTACAGACAGCAACAGCGTGGCAACCCTGGGTTGGCTCAGGCAAGCAAAGGCCAGAGAATCACTCGATGTGATGACCTGTGGGGCCCGAGGTCTTTACGCAGGCACTTTCTCCCCATAAGAGCCGCCCTCACACCTCCACGCCGGGGTCCTCTCCCCCGCCGCCGCCACCGCCCTCGCCGCCGCCCTCGTAGTCCGGCGGTGTGGTGGCCAGCCCCAGGGCCTTGCGGGCGGTGACCGTGCTGTCGGCCACGACCAGGTCGTAGCCCTTGCCGTAGTGCTCGTAGTACGCGTCGAGGTCGGCGGCCTTCGCCGCCAGGCCCCACTCCCGCTGTGCCACCCGCAGGTCGTCGGTCAGGGCGGCGACCGGGCGCTCGGCGTCGGCGGGCCAGTCGTGCCCGTCCAGCATCGCGATCTCCCCCCTGAGCGCCTCCGAGACCTGCCCCGCCCAGACCCGGTAGCCCGCGAGGTCGTCCTCGACGGCCTCCGACGCCGGCACCTCGTCCATCGCCCGGTTCAGGTAGCCCTCCGCGAGCAGATACGTGTGCTGGTCCGGGTCGAGCCGCGCGCCGTCGTTGCGCAGCGAGCCGGTCAGCGTGTCGCGCTCGTCGGTGTTCCCGAACAGGCAGGTGATCTCGCGGTCGCCGGTCCGCCAGCTGTCGGAGGTCGGGGTCAGGTAGTACACGTCGACGTCGGCGGGCAGCGCCCACCGGTCCATCGCGTAGGCGTCCTGGAGGGCGTAGCACCGGTCGTCGGCGGCGCGCGTGATCTCCGCGTCGCCCGGGTAGGCCCCGTCCGGCAGGTCGAAGGCGGCGAAGACCTCGCCGTCGTGCTCCTGCGCGCAGGGCACCTCGTCGACGTCGTACGTCACCCCCTGGAGGGAGCCGCCCGGGGTGGTGAAGCACTGGCCCTTCTTGAGGGAGTAGGCGGTGCCCTCGCCGCGCGCCGCGTCCCGGAAGCCGTCCCAGAAGTCGCCGGCGGCACCGGTGGAGAGCGTCAGCACCCACAGGGCCAGCCCCACGGAGGACAGCACGCATCCGGCCACCGCGAACCCCTTGCCCCGCTCGCCCCGCTTCCGGATCCCGGCCAGCGCGACCAGCCCCAGCACGAGACCGACGGCCGGCACGAAGCACAGGACCCCGAGCACGAACGCGGCGATGGCGAGCCCGTTCACGGGAGCCTGCCGGGGGTACGGCGCGAGGGGCCGGCCCCACTGCGGAGCGTACGGGCCCTGGGGGTACTGCCCTTGGGGTCCCGGCGGTGGCGGTATCGACACGGGTACCGTGCTCCTGTTCCAGAGGGGTGCGGCGACGGGTGCGGCCTCGCGCATCGTAAGCGGGGTCCGCGCGAGGGGTGGTGCGCGGCCCCGGTGCGCGGGTCGCGGGCGCGCCGGGCGACGCCCGCCCCGGTGCGGCTCAGTCGTCGAAGGCCGTGGCCCTGGTCTGCTTCTCCCAGGCCTCGACCTCCTCGCGGACCTGGTCGAGGTGGCCGAGGACCGCGCCGACGCCGTCGTCGCCCAGCGGCAGGCGCAACGGGGTGTGCTCGGCCGCGAGGGCCGCGCGGATGACCGCCGCCGCCTTGGCCGGGTCGCCGCCCTGGCTGCCGTCGCCCGCGGCGATCATCCCGCGGGTCTCGCCGACCTTGGGGTACGCGCCGCTGTCGACGCTGATCCCGGCGTTCCCGGGCTCGAACAGACCCGTGCGGAAGGAGCCCGGCTCGACAATCAGCACCTTGATCCCGAAGTCCCGGACCTCGTCCGCGAGCCCCTCGGACATGCCCTCCAGGGCGAACTTGGTGCCGCTGTACGCCGAGAAGCCCGCGAAGGACATCTGCCCGCCCATGCTGCTCATCTGCACGATCGCTCCCGAGCGCCGCTCCCGCATGGACGGCAGCACCGCGCGCGTCAGCGCGGCCGGTCCGAAGACGTGCACGTCGAACAGCGCGCGCAGCTCGTCCTCGCCGGTCTCCTCCAGGGCCCCCACGTGCGTGCGGCCCGCGTTGTTGACGAGCACGTCGACCCGCCCGTGCCGCGCCACCACGTCCCGTACGGCGTCCCCGGCGGCGGCCGTGTCCGCGACGTCCAGGCGCAGCGCCTCCATCTGGTCCGGGTGAGCGGCCACAAGATCGTCGAGTGCCTCGGGACGCCGTGCCGCACCGACCACGACGTCGCCGTCGGCCAGGGCCGCCTCGGCGATCGCCCGCCCGAAGCCGCTGCTCGCACCGGTGATCAGCCACACCTTGTTCATTTCCGACTCCCTGGTTCCCTCGGTTCCCCTGCTCCGACGCCAACCAGCCTGGGCCACACGTCGGTTGCCGGTCCAAGACCCGCGGTGATAGCCAATGGGCATGACGACGGACGTACACGTGCGGGAGCTGCGCTACTTCGCGGCGGTGGCCGAGGAACTGCACTTCACGCGTGCGGCCGAGCGCCTGTACGTGTCGCAGCCCGCGTTGAGCAAGCAGATCCGAGCCCTGGAGCGGCAGTTGGGGGCCGAACTGTTCCGCCGTGACCGCCAGGGTGTGACCCTCACCGAGGCCGGTACGGCGCTGCTGCCGCACGCCCGGCGGGTGCTGGCCGACTGGACCGAGGGCGCGGCGGCGGTGGAGGCGGCGCGGGCGGCCCGGCGCGGCACCCTCGTCGTCGGCATGAGCACCAGCCCCGGCCGCGGCGGCCTGCTGCCGGCGATCCGCTCCCGATTCACGGCGGCCCACCCGGAGGCGGTCCTGCGGCTGCGGCAGGTGACCTGGGAGGACCCGACCGCGGGCCTGTCCGACGGCACCGCCGACGTCGCGTACGTGTGGCTGCCGCTGCCCGACGCCGACCGCTACGCCTGGACGGTGGTCGCCGAGGAACCCCGCCTGGTCGCCCTGCCCGGCACCCACCCCCTCGCCGCCCGCGAGGAGATCGACTTCGCGGACCTGACCCACGAGCCGTTCCTCGCCCTGCCCCCGGAGGCGGGGGTGCTGCGCGACTTCTGGCTGGCGCTGGACGAACGGCGCGCGCTCGACGGACCGGACGCCCGGCCTCCGCGCGTCGGCGCCGAGATATCCGGCACGGAGGAGACGTACGAGGCCCTGGTCGCGGGCCTCGGCATCTGCCTCGTGGCCACCGGAAACGCCCCGCTGATCACTCTGGGCGGCGTCGTCACCCGCCCGGTCCGCGGCCTGGCTCCCAGCCGCTACGCCCTGGCCCGGCGCCGCGAGGACGAGGGGCGGACGCTGGTGCGCGGGTACGTGGAGGCGTGCCGTCAAGTGGCAGCCCGGACCTGACAGGCCCTCGGGATGGTTGTGCGGGCCGCCCGTCGCCCAGTCCGAGCCGGGCCTGTTCCTCCTCGACGACCTGACGGGCCAGGTCGGGGCCCAGGACGTCCACGGCATCCGGCCTCGCCTCGGCCACGGCGCTGCGCCGGGCGTAGGCGCCGAAGAGCCGGGCCTTCCGTGCGGGACCGTGGCGGGGCGGTCCCGCCGCCGCCCCACGGCCGCGCCGCCGCCCCGCTACTGTCGTACAAATGCCAGTTTCTGGAGCAGCTGTGTCGAACGGTGGAAGCGCTCGAGCGGACCGGAGTCCGGCCACGGACCTCGGCCCGACCGCGGTGAGCCGGGAAACCGAAACCGCCGACCTCGGCCCGACCGCACTGGACCGGGAAACCGAAACCGCCGACCTCGGCCCCACCGCGCTGGACCGGGAAACCGAAACCGCCGACCCCGGCCCGACCGCACTGGGCCGGGAGACCGAGAGCGCGGACCTCATGCGGCGCGTCGCCGCCGGCCGGACCCGCAGCGCGGTGCTGGTCGTCGAGGGTGAACCGGGGGTCGGCAAGAGCACCCTGCTCGACCTCGCCGTACGGCGGACGCGCGGGGCCGGACACCGGGTGCTGCGAGCGGTCGGCAGCGAGTCCGAGCAGCATCTCGCCTTCGCCGGTCTGCACCAGCTGCTCCGCCCGGTCCTCGGAGACCTGGACGGGCTGCCCGCACGGCAGCGTTCCTCGCTCGGGGCCGCTCTGGGGCTGGCCGACCGTGCCGCGCCCTCCGACGCCCTGCTCGTCGGCCTGGCGGTGCTGACCCTGGTGTCGGATCTCGCGGAACCGGCGCCGCTGCTGGTGGTGGTCGACGACGCCCAGTGGATCGACCGTGCGTCACTGGACGTGCTCTCCTTCGTGGCCCGGCGCATGGACAGCGAACCCGTGACGCTGCTGATGGGCGTGCGCGCCGCCGCCTCGCTGCCCGGATTCGACACGGGGTACGAGCGCCTGGCGATCGGCCCCCTGAGCGGGGACGCGGCGAACCGACTGCTCGACGAGCAGCCGGGGCCGCCCACCGGGCGCACCCGGGCCCGGATCCTCCAGGAGGCGGCGGGCAACCCGCTGGCCCTGGTCGAGCTGGCCCGCGCCGCCGCGAGCGGACAGCCGGAGGGCGCCGGACGGGAGGGCCCACTGCCCGTCACCGACCGGCTGGAAGAGGTCTTCGCGCGGCACCTGCGGCACCTGCCCGACACCACCCGCCGCGCCCTGCTGCTGCTCGCCGCCGCCGACGCGGCGGACGCCCCGGCGGCCGCACGGGGCCTGCCTGAGGCGGCCGACACGGTGTGGGCACCCGCCGAACGGGCCGATCTCGTACGACGGGACAGCGGCGGGGTCTCCTTCCGTCACCCGCTCGTCCGCTCGGCGGTCTACCACGCCGCGCCCTTCGAGGAGCGCAGACGTGCGCACCTGGCCCTGGCCCGGCTGCTGGGCGAGGAGCCCGACCGGCGGGCCTGGCACCTCGCCGCCGCGACCGTACGGCCCGACGCGCAGGTGTCGGCGGCCCTCCTGGCCCGGCGCCGGGGCGGCCACGCGGCCGCTGCCGCCGCCTTGGAGCGCGCCGCGCAACTCAGCCCGCGCCGCGCGGACCAGGCGCGGCTGCTGGCCGACGCCGCGGGCGCGGCCGTCCTCACCGGCCAGCTCGGCTGGGTGGAACACATGGCCGCCGAGGTCCGCAAGCGCACGGACGACCCGGCGCTGCTCAGCCGGGCCGCGCTGGCGACGGGGCAGCTCATGACGGTGGGTGCGCACCACACGGCCGCCTTCGCGCTGCTGTCGCGCATCGCCGGGGAGGCGGCGGACGCCCGGTCGCCCCACCTGCTGGACGCGCTCGCCGCGGCGGCGGTGGTCCGCTACTACTCGGGCGAGGAGTCCCAGCGGCAGCGCATCGAGGCCCTGCTCTCCCAGCTGCCGGACTCGCCCGCGGGTGGTGCGCTGCGCGCCTGGACCCTGGCCGTCTCCGACCCGCCCAGTGTGGGAGCGTCCCTGGCCCCGGCGCTGCCCCGGCTGATCGCCGCGGCCGGGGACGACGCCGGTTCCCTGACCGCCCTCGCCGTCGTGGCCTGGCTCCTCGACCGGACCACGCTGGCCGCCGCGACCTTCGACGAGGCGTTCGGCCGCTGGCAGGCCCTCGGTCCGCTGCCGGCCGGGCTGGCCTGCGCCGCAGGCTGGGCCTATCTGGAGCAGGGCCGCTGGGCCGAGGCCCGCACGGTGGCCGCCGAGATCACGGAGGTGGCCTCGCAGGCCGGACTGGCTCACGCCGAGGCGTGCGCACGAGCCCTCGACGCGACCGTGCTGGCGCTGCTCGGTGACCCGGCCGAGGCACGCCGGAACGCCGAGCGGGCCCTGGCCCTCGTCGATCCGCTGGAGAGCCGCTCCGTCGCGGTCTTCGCCCACCGCGCCCTGGGGCTGGCCGCGGTGGCCGAGGGCGACTACGACACCGCGTACGCGCGGTTCCGCTCCGCCTTCACCGAGGACGGCGACCCGGTCCACTACCACGTCTCCCACACCGTCCTGGCCGAACTCGCCGCGGCGGCCGTCCGCCGGGACCGGCGCGAATCCGCCGCGGTCCTACTCGAGCGATCGGCACGGCGCCTGGGCACCGGCCTGTCGGCGCGTGCCTCCTCCCTGGTCGAACGAAGCCGCGCCCTGCTCGCCGAACCGGAGCACGCCGAACGGCACTTCCGGGCGGCGCTGGCGGACGAAGCGGGCGAGCAGTGGCCCTTCGAGCGGGCCCAGACCCGGCTGGACTACGGAGAGTGGCTGCGCCGCCGACGCCGTATCGCGGAGGCCCGCCCGCTGCTGACCGAAGCCCTCGACACGTTCCGCCGGCTCGGCGCCCGCCCGTGGATCGAACGCGCGAAGGCGGAACTCCGGGCCGCCGGCATCGAGGCGAACAGCGTCGCACCCGGCGCACTCACCCGACTCACCCCGCAACAGCAACAGATCGTCCGGCTCGCGGCCCGCGGCCTGACGAACCGCGAGATCGGCGAGAAGCTGTTCCTCTCCCCCCGCACGGTCGGCTCCCACCTCTACCGCGTCTTCCCCAAGCTCGGCATCACCACCCGCGCCCAACTACGCGACGCGGTCGACGGCACACTGACGGATGCCGGGGCAGCGCGGTAGGGCCGCCTCACGGGCCAGACGTTACGGGGTCCTGAGTATCGCAGCGCTTGAAGGCTCGCCACACTATCGCTGCCCGGCGCGGCGAACCGTCGTCCCTCCCGAGTCCGCGGCTGACAATCGAGCCGGCGTGCAGCCGCCGGAAGGGGCCCCTGGCTCCGCGCTTGGCATCGCTAGGCTTGCTCCATTACGACGCCAGTCCATGACCGGAGGACCCCACCGTGACGCCGACCGCTGCCAAGCCAGGTCTCCCGGCGCGTCGCGAGCACTGGTTCCAGCCCCGTCGGTCGAGTTTCCGGTGGGAGCAGGAGGGCCTGGAGCACGTACGGCAGCTGATGCCGAACGCCGAGCCGTACCGGGCGTGGGCGACGTTCCGGTTCACCGGTGTCACGGGCCGGGTCAACGAGTGCGATCTGCTGATCGCCGTGCCCGGTGGCGTCTACCTGCTGGAGCTCAAGGGCCACCCGGGCCGGGTGGTGAACCACGGGGACACCTGGCAGTTCCACGGTGACCGGGTGCGGACGCTGCGCAATCCCCTGCACCTCACCGACCTCAAGGCCAAGGAACTCAAGGCACAGCTGGAGCGCGCCGCGCACGCGGCGGGGATTCCCGAGGCGAAGATTCCCTTCATCAAGCCGGCGGTCTTCCTGCACGACCCCGACCTGATGAGCGAGCTGGACGAATTCCAGCGCGCGTCGGTGTACGGACGCAACGACGGTACGAGCAAGCTGCCCGGCATCTGGGACGGTCTACTCGGACTGCCGCCGGAGCGGGAGAGCTGGCGCGTGACCCCGCAGGACAGCCAGCGGCTCGAAATGCTGATGAAGCGGATCGGGATCAGCCACTCAACCAGCCATCTGCGCTTCGGTGACGACTGGCGGCTCGCGCCGCGCGCGCTGGACGCGGGCCCCGGCTGGGAGGACCGGCTCGCCGTACGCGACGACGCCCTGGTGAAGGAGAGCGGCAGGGTCCGGATCTATCTGTCGGGCCAGGCCGCGTCCGCGGAGCAGCGGGGCCGGGTGGACCGGGCGGCTCTGCGCGAGTACCAGGTCCTCCAGGGCATCAACCACCGGGGCATCGTCCAGGCCGTCCAGATCCGTGAGCACCAGGGCGGCCCGGCGATTCTCTTCCGGCACCGGGAGTCGGACCTGCGGCTTGACGCGTACCTGGACGCGTACGGCGACCGGCTCACTCCTTCCGTGCGCCTGGACCTGGTGCGGCAGCTCGCCGACGCCGTCCGTTACGCCCACGACCGGTCGCTGTACCACCGGGCGCTGTCGGCGCGCTCGGTGTACGTGTCGGCGCGTGAGGACGGCACGGAACCGGTGCTGCGGATCGCCGACTGGCAGACCGCCGCCAGGGACTTCGACACCACCTCGCACCTCAGTCTCGGGCAGACACCGCTGGACTCCGGACTGGTGGCCGACGTCGCCCAGGTGTACCTCGCCCCGGAGGCCGCCAGAGAGTTCGCCGACCCGGTGGACCTCGACGTCTTCGGTATCGGAGCCGTCTCGTATCTGCTGCTGACCGGCAAGCCGCCCGCCGACGTCCGCGGCGCCCTGGTCGACCGGCTCGCGGCAGAGGGCGGGCTCCGTCCGTCCGCGGCGTCCGACAGCGTTTCTGCGGCACTGGACGACCTGATCTTCCAGGCCACCGCCTCCGACGTGCAGAACAGGACGTCGTCCGCCGATGAGTTCCTGCGGCAGCTCGACACGGCCGAGGCGGACGATGCCGCGGCCCGGCGCGGGGCCGTCGAGGTCGCGGACCCGCTCTCGGCCAAGGCCGGCTGCCGTCTCGACGCCGAGTGGGAGGTCGTACGGGTGCTCGGCACCGGTGCGACCGCTCGCGCCCTGTTGGTACGCCGCGTCGAGGACGGGGTCCCGGACCCCTCGTCCCTGCGGGTGTTCAAGGTGGCGCTCGACCGGGAGAAGGACGCGCGGCTCCACGCGGAGGCGAAGGCGCTGCGCGAGGTGGGCGGCAACCGCATCGTGAAGCTGCTCGCGCCCCCTCGTGAGCTGGGCGGGCACACCGTCCTGGAGATCGAGTACGCGGGCGGGTTCAGGCCCGCGGACGACCGGGAGGCGGTCAGTCTCGGGTCGCGGCTGCGCAACGAAGGCCGGCTGGGATACGCCCAGCTGGAGCGGTTCGGCAACGATCTCTTCGAGGCCCTGGACAGTCTGGCCGCCCGTGGGGTGCGCCACCGCGACATCAAGCCGGACAATCTGGGCCTGTTCAAGCGCAGTGACGGCTCCTGGCAGCTGATGCTGTTCGACTTCTCCCTGGCCGACGCCTCCGACCAGGACCTCCATGCGGGTACTCGCGGCTACCTGGACCCCTTTCTGGGCGGCAGCCGCCGCTCCCGCTTCGACGACCACGCGGAATGGTACGCGGCAGCGGTCACGCTGCACGAGATGGCCTCGGGCGAGCGGCCGGTATGGGGCGACGGCCAGGGCGATCCACTGACCGTCCCCGAGGCCGAGCTCTATGTGGCGCGCGAACTGTTCGAGCCCGCGCTGGCGGAGGGGCTGACCGAGTTCTTCGGCAAGGCCCTGCACCGGGACGTCGAGCAGCGTTTCGACAGTCTCCGCCAGCTGCAGGAGGCCTGGCGCCAGGTCTTCCGCCGGGCGGACTCCACGCGTCCGCCCACCACTCCCGCGACCGTCGACACCCAGGCGGCGGACATCGAGGACGCCCGCGAGCAGGCCGCCGCCGCCGCGAACCTGTCGACCCCCCTGCATGCCGCGGGGCTGTCGCCGCGGGCGGTGTCGGTGGCCGCAGGTCTGGGCGCCGAGACGGTGGGCCGGCTCCTGGACATCCCGCCGCACACGATCTCCCGCGCGCGCGGCGCCGGCAACGTGATCCGCAAGGAGCTCAACCGGCGCCACCGCCAGTGGACCCAGCAGCTCCGCAAGCGGGCCACGGCGAAGCAGCCCGTACGGGTGGCGGCCGATACGCCCGTCGAGCCCTTGGAGTCGGTCGAGACGCTCGCGGCCCGGCTGGTCCCTACCGAGGGTGGTCCCCGTACCCGCCCCCGGCGCGACATCGTCCTCGCGACGCTGGGTCTGCCGGGTGTCGCAGAGGCCGCTGACCTGCCGCCGTGGCCCGCCCAGTCGGCGATCGCCAAGGCCCTCGGCGTCAGCCAGCCGACTGTCTCGGGCAATCTGAGTGTCGCGATCGAGCAGTGGGCGGCGCTGCCCTGGCTGGAGACGATCCGGGACGAGCTGGTGACCATACTGTCCGAGCAGGGCAGGGTCATGACGGCTCGGGAACTCGCCACCGAGCTGCGGGTGCGGTACAGGCCGCACGACGAGGACGGCACGGAGGACCGGGCCGGGCTCCAGACGCAGGCCCTGGCCGTCGTGCGGGCGGCCGCCGAGATCGAGGCCCGCCGCGACGACGCCGCTGCCGCGGGAGACAGCGACGAGGAGGGCGCCTCCCGGTTCGCGGTGCTGCGGCGCGGCAGCACGGTGCTGCTGGCCCTGGTGGATCTGCCGGGCAGCGACGATCCGACTCCGGTGGAGCTCGCCGAGTACGCGACCCTGCTCGGCCGGGCCGCCGAGCAGGTCGCGGCCCGTGATCCGCTGCCCGGCGGCGGCACCGCCCTGCGGGAGCTGCGTGCGGTGCCCGCCCCGGAGGGGATGACCCCGCTGGCTGACACCCGTCTGCTGACCCTGGCCGCCGCGTTGGCGGGCGGGGTCGCTGTCACGCCGCGTTTCGAGCTGTTCCCCCTGGACCTGGGCCTGGACCGGGCGCTGCGGATCTCACAGGCGGCGGCCGGGGTCCGCCCCGGCATCGGAATCGGCGCCGACGAACTGATGAGCCGGGTGGGTTCCCGCTTCCCCGGCCTCGCCACGCTCGCGGGCGTTACCTACGTGGAGTGGGAGGAGGCCCTGGCCGAGGCGCACTTCCCGCTGGAGTACGACAGGGACCGGCGGCGTTTCTTCCCGCTCACGCGGGACTCCGAGCAGAGCCGCCCGGCCTTCACCGGCTCGGTGCTGACAAGCACCGGCGCGCTGTACGACGCCGCGCAGGGCCAGCTGGCGGAGGGCCGCGATCCGCGCCGGGTGATGGAGGTGCGGCTTCAGGAGGTGGTGCGCCGGGGCGGGTTCCTCGCCCTGACCGTCCGGGGCGTCCAGTTGCCCGGCACGGCCGAGCGCCTCGCTGCCCGGTTCGGTGTGCTGGCAGTCGATGTGGACGAGCTGTTCCTCGCCGCCCTGCGGACCCTGGCCGACGAGCAGCACGTGCGGTGGGGTGCCCTGCTCAAGGCGGACGCGAAGTTCGCCGGTACCGGCCGCATCGGTCCGGCGCTGGCCTCCTACACGCGGCTCGCCGCCGAACGCGTCGCCGCCCGCTGCACGACGCTCGCCGAGCAGGCGGGCCCGCGCACGGTGCTCCTCGCCCACCGGGCCTCCCTGGTGGCCCGGTACTGGGAGGCGGGCGGCCGCGAGCTGCTGGTCTCTCTCCAGGAGGCGGCACGCCGCCCGGCCAGCGTGCCACACGGTCTGTGGCTGCTGGTTCCCATGGACGACCCGCAGGCCACCCCGGCACTGGACGGCCGCACGGTGGACGTGGTGGACCGGATGAGCGAGTGGGTGGTCCTGGAGGGACTGTTCATGAAGGAGCTGGAGGGGCTCCTGGAGGCAGGCTGACGACTGACGCCAGATCAGCCGGGCATCTTATGATCTGCGTCGTGGGGGACGACGAGGAAAGCAGGACGGCGAACACCGACTACGCCTGTGCGGGGGAACGGCATTACGAGGATGCCTCTTACCTCCACGGCGACGGACGGCTGCTGAACGCGGACCATCTGTTCGGGCTCGCGGTGGAGTGCCTGATGAAGGCGTTGCTGCTGCGGTTCGGCGGGTCGCACCGGGTGTCCATGAGGAACAGCGGGGGATCCGAGAGCGACCGGCTCTGGTGGGACGACCCCAACGCCCAGAACCCGAACAGGAGACGCAGGGCACTGGGGCACATCAACGAAATGATCCAGGCTCTCCCCCTGCTGCTCGACGGACGCCCCGGTCCCGCTCTCACCGAAGCTCTGACGAGGGTCTCCGCGGACTTCGAGGAGTGGCGCGTCGACGAGCGCTACGCCGATGGAACCCACCTCGACCCGGCGCTCCTATCCCGCCGTCAGGAAGCTGCAATGCTGGCCCAAGAGCTGCATTTGCACGTCCAAATCACCGGAAAGCTGCCATGACCCTCTACGACGAACCGATCCGCTTCGACCAGGCGCGCCCGGCCGCCGTCGCCCTCGCCCACGAGGTCGCCACGGCAGGCCTCGACGTCCTGCTGGTGAGGGACGTGCTCGGCCGGTTCTCCCTGATCGTGGACGATGCCAAAGAGGAAGGCGCAGCCAGTACCGAGCAGGCCGACCGTTGGCGGGAGTCGTTCACCGGCGGACTGGGTCGCTACAGCGGGGAACGTCCGCTGGTGCTGACCTCGGTCACCCGTCTCCCTAAGACGCTGACGGCATCGCCCCGCGCCCTGGAGATCGTGGCAGCCACGGGTACGGCGGGTGCTGTCCGGCTTCTCGACAACACGGTCGTGGGCGAGGAGTGGTCCCATGTGACCACGCCCCCCGCCACCGACGACGGTGGGACACCGAGCCCCCGCCGTACGGCGCTGTACGGCTTCAAGGGCGGTGTGGGCCGAACGACGGCGACCGCGGTACTCGCCCGTCGGCTCGCCGACCAGGGGCTGATCGTGCTGGTCGTCGACCTGGACCTGGAATCGCCAGGTGTGGCCCCGCTCCTGCTCGGGGACGGCACACTATGCACGCACGGTGTCGTGGACCACTTGGTGGAGTCGGCGCTCGGCAACGAGGACGGCCTGGAGATCGTGGCCCGCTCCGGCTACAACCCGCGCAACCGGGGCGAACTGTGGATCGCCCCGGCGCGCGGCGCGGGCACCGAGGGCGTGCCCAACGCGTACGTGGACAAGCTCAACCGGGTCTACGCGGACGCGGAGGGCGCCCGTTTCGCCGACCGACTGGCCGCCACGGTCCGGGCCTGCGAGGAGGCGGTGGAACGGAGCGACAGCGGCCGCCTGCCCGACGTGGTGCTGCTCGACAGCCGGGCGGGCATCCACGACGTGGCCGCGGTGACTATCTCGCACCTGTGCGACTACGCGCTGCTGTTCGGCGCGGACACCGACCAGACGTGGTCGGGTTACCGGGACCTCTTCGAGGCGTGGGCGGCCTCCGGGCAGGCCCCGGCGATCCGGAACAAGCTACGGATGGTGGCGTCCATGGTCCCGGACTCGGCGCACTACTCGAAGGACACCCACCTCGAATCCCTCCGCCGGAACGCCCACGCGACGTTCAGCGTCCTCTACGACTCGCTCGCGCCGGACGAGGTCGCCGGCGCGTCGGAGGGCTCCTGGGACCTCGACGACGATGCCGCGCCTCACTCCCCGATCCCGATCCTGTTCGAGCCGGGCCTGGTCGGGATGAACGTGCCCCGCTCCCCGGACTGGCAGGAGCGTGCCTTCGTCGAGGCCGCGTACCGTGACTTCCTGCACACGGCCGTCCCGTTGATCATGGCGGGCCCGGCCGGGGATTCCGACGCCGAGTCCGAGGACGAACGCCCATGACCGAGCCGCTGAGCCCCGGCGAGTACCGCGACCTGCTGTCGCGCGCGCTGGAGGGCACCGTGGACGCGGACACCCGGCGTCCCGAGCCGCACACCCTGTACATGCCGGACGCGCACCGCGCCGCGCTGTACGTCGACAGTACGGTGGTGCAGGGCGACCGGGGTGTGGGCAAGACGTTCTGGGCGCGTTCCCTGCTCGACGCCGAACTGCGCGCGACGGCGGCCCGCGAGTACCGCATCAACCGGCTGAACCGGCTGCGCGTCACGCCCGGCTTCGGCATGGACATCGTGCCGCACTACCCGGGCCCGCTGGTTCTGCCCTCCCTGCTCGCCGGCGACGCGCTGCCGGAGGAGATCTGGCGGGCCGTGCTGCTCACCGCCCTGGGTCAGCCCGAGCTGCGGGCGACGGACGACTGGGCGGAGCGCGTGACCTGGGTGCGTACCAACGCCGGACCGGCCGAGGCCACCCTGGCGCGGGCGGACGCGGAGGCCGCCGCCGAGGACATCGTGCATCTGCTGGTCTTCGACGGCCTGGAGCACCTGCACAGCGACTGGGACACCCGCAACCGAATGATCGCCGAGCTGCTGCGCCTGGCCATGCGCATGCGCTTCGGCACACGCAATATCCGCCTGAAGGTGTTCCTGCGTCCCGACATGTTCGACGCGGCCAAGCAGCTCTTCCCCGACGCGTCGAAGCTGTCCGGGAACGCGGCCCACCTGGAGTGGACCCGCGCCGACCTGTACGGCCTGCTCTTCCACCACCTGGGCAACGAGGACGACGAGGCCGCCGAACGGTTCCGCCGCTTCACCGGCGGCTGGGAGCTGTCCGAGACCGGCTCGTCGGTGCGGTACGCGGCCCCGCCCGGCCTGCGCAACGACGAGAAGGCCCAGCAGCAGTTGTTCGAGCGCATCGCCGACCCGTTCATGGGGACGAACGTCCGCCAGGGCCGCCCCTACACCTGGCTGCCCAACCATCTGATGGACAGCAACGGCCGGATCAGCCCGCGCAGCTTCCTCAAGGCCCTCGACGTGGCCACGGAGACGACCCGCGCCACCGACCCCTCGCACAGCCGCGCCCTGCATCACGACGCCATCCGGAGCGGAGTCCGCGAGGCGTCCGGGGTCCGCGTGGACCAGATCTGCGAGGACACCCCGTGGGTCGAGCGGGCGATAAGGCCGCTCGCCGGCTGCCAGGTCCCCATCGCCCAGCGGGAGATCATCGGCATCTGGAAGGCCCGCGATCTCTCGAGGCTGCTGCGGGAGGACACCGCCCGCTACGCCCAGGCCGACCGCCCCGACCTGGTCCGCACCGGCCCCCGCCACCCCGACGACCTGCCGCGCCTGGTCCAGGAGCTGATCGACCTCGGAGTGCTGCGCCGCCGCGACAAGAACGACGACGACTACTCCCTGCTCGACCTGCCCGACATCTACCGCCTCGCCTTCGGCCTGGGCCGCCTCGGGGGGATTCCGCTCGCCAGGCGGTAGGTCCCGGTGGGTCCGCCAGGCCGTGTGGGCTGGCAGGATGGACGGACCGGCGCGAGAGCACGCGCCGCAGTCCCGAAGCGAAGGAACACCCCGGTGCCCTCCCAGGAAGCCCCTACCACCGCCGAAGCGACGGACACACCGGCCGTCGCGCCGCTGGACCACGACGCCCTGCTCAAGGACCTCCAGAAGCAGGTAGGGCTCCTGGAGGAAGACCTGCGTGAGCGCGCCCACGGCGACGGCGAGCAGGCCGAGGCGCTGAAGGCCGAGTACCAGCGGGCCCAGCTGTCCGACCGCACCTCCGTCCCGTACGGGTCGTGGCTGGAGGAGCGGGTGGTACAGATTGCCGCCGCCTGGGTCCTCGCGTGCGTTTTCGTCCGCTTCTGCGAGGACAACGGCCTCGTCCCCGACGCCCGCCTCTCCGGCCCCGGTGACCGGCTCGCCGAGGCTCAGGACAACCACGACGACTTCTTCCGCAAGCACCCCGAGCTGAACGACCGCGACTGGCTCAAGGAGTCCTTCCGCGCGCTCGGCCGCGAGCACGAGATCGCCGAGGGTCTCTTCGACCGGGCCCACAACCCCCTGTGGGAACTCGACCCCTCCTACACCGCCGCCTCCCGCCTGCTCTCCTTCTGGCGTGAGCGTGGCTCCGACGGGCGCATCCGCTACGACTTCACCGACCGGTCGGCCCTCAACACCCGCTTCCTGGGCGACCTCTATCAGCACCTGTCCGAGTACGCCCGCAAGACGTACGCGCTGCTCCAGACCCCCGAGTTCGTCGAGGAGTTCATTCTCAAGCTCACCCTGGATCCGGCCCTGGAGGAGTTCGGCCTGGACCCGGTGTGGAAGCACGTCCCGGAGGACTGGCGGGGGGAGGCGTCCGAGGAGATCGACGAGAACGGCGACCTCACCACCGTCGTCCGCGGCCTGCGCTGCATCGACCCCGCCTGTGGCTCGGGTCACTTCCTCCTCGGTCTCTTCCGCCGGGTCCTCGCCGCCTGGCGCGAGGCCGAGCCCGGAACGGAGAACTGGAAGCTGGTACGCCGTGCGCTGGAGTCCGTCCACGGCGCCGACAAGAACCCCTTCGCGGTCTCCATCGCCCGCTTCCGCATGCTCGTCGAAATACTCAAGGAGTGCGGGGTTGGCCGCCTCTCCGCGGTCCCCAAGATGCCGATCCGCATCGCGGTCGCCGACTCCCTGCTGCACGGACGCGACGCCGGCCGCGAGACCGACCCGACCTTCGACGACGTCGAGCGGGGCGAGGCGTTCACCTACCGCACAGAGGATGTACGGCGGTACGTGAAGGAGGCGGACCTGCTGGGGCGGGGTTCGTATCACGCGGTCGTGGCGAACCCGCCGTACATCACGGTCAAGGACAAGGCGGAGAACGAGAACTACCGCAAGATCTACTGGGCGTGCTCCGGGAAGTACGCCCTGTCGGTACCGTTCGCCCAGCGGATCTTCGAACTGGCGGTCCGGGCGAGCGGTGACGAGAGGAACGGTGGCTTCACCGGGCAGATCACGGCGAACTCCTTCATGAAGCGGGAGTTCGGGGCGACGCTGATCCAGTCGTTCTTCCACGGGGGGCCCTACAAGGACCCGCAAACGCGGCGCCTGCGGGACTTTCCGGGCGTGGAGCTGACGCATGTGCTGGACACGTCGGGGGCGTACATTCCGGGGCATGGTACGCCGACGGTGATTCTGGTGGGGCGGAACCAGGGGCCGCGGCAGGCCTTGCCGATTCGGGCGGTGTTGGGGGTTCGGGGGGAGCCCAGTCAGCCGGAGGACCCGGCGCGGGGTGAGGTCTGGAAGGCGATCACTTCGCAGTGGCGGAAGCCGGGGAGTGAGTCGGAGTGGGTGAGCGTGGAGGATGCCGAGCGAAGGAGGTTCGCGGAGTTTCCTTGGTCTCTCTCCGGGGGCGGGGCTGGCCATGTCATGGACATCATCGAGGGGAGCGCGGTTCGTAGACTCAGCGAGGTCATCGACTCGACAGGATTCCACGACATCCTGGGCGAGGACGATGTGTTCAGTGCCGATCGTGTACCGACACAGTGGAAGCAGCAGCAGGTCGCCCACAAGACCCTGGTCACGGGTGACGTCTTGCGTGACTGGCACCTCGATACTGAGTCCGCGGTTCTGTGGCCTTACCGCGGTACCGGGCCGGACCTACCATTGCAGTCGACCCAGCTCTTTTGGCCCTACCGGAGCAACCTTCGGTCCGGGCTGACCTTCGGCAAGACGCGGGAAGAACGCGACATGGCGTGGCACGAGCACATCATGCTCTCTTGGGTGCGCACCAACGCCGCCGCGTTGATCGCCTACGGGGAGGTCGCCACACACAACCACTTCGTGCTGGACCAGAGCGGAAAGGTGTTCAACCGTACCGCTCCGGTGATCAAACTACCCGAGGCTGCGAGCGAGGAGCAGCACCTTGAGTTGCTTGGGGTGCTGAACTCATCGGTGGCTTGCTTCTGGATGAAACAGGTGAGCCACGTCAAGGGCGGCAGCGGCATCGGCCGCGGTGTCCAGGACGAAGCCTGGGAAAACCGTTACGCGTTCAATGGAACCCGACTCCAGGACTTCCCGCTTCCTCCCGAGCTCCCCCTGGGTCTCGTTCGCCGAATCGACGCCCTCGCCCAAGAGCTGGCCACCCACGAGCCCACGGCTGTCACGACCAGCATCACACCCCCAACCCCCGAAGCCCTCGACGACGCCGAGGCCGAGCAAAAGCGGATCCGAGGGCGCATGATCCTGCTCCAGGAGGAGCTGGACTGGACTGTGTACGGGTTGTACGGGCTACTGACTCGCGCCGAGGTCGAGCGCACCACCCTTCCCAGCGATCCTACCGACCTCAGCTACGCCAACGTGCCTCAAGTAGAGCTTGGGCAACGCGCATTCGAGATCGCACTCGCCCGCAGCGGTGCCGACACCGCGTGGTTCGACCGGCACGAGTCAACTCCGGTTACCGAGATCCCGCCCGCACCAGACTGGCCCGATTCCTACCGACGGATCGTTCAGGCACGGATCGATCTCATCACCGACAACCAGGACATCCGCCTGCTCGAGCAGCCCGAGTTCAAGCGTCGTTGGTTGACCAAGTCCTGGAAGGACAGGGAAGCCGCTGCCCTGCGGTCCTGGCTGTTGGACGCCATGGAGCGTGAGGAGCTGTGGTTCGAGGAGCGGGACGGGCTCGACTCCCCTCGTCCGCTGACGATCTTCCAGCTCGCCGACGCCCTCCGTCACGACAGCGACGTGCAGGACGTCGCCAGGCTCTACGCCGACCGCCACCTCGACAAGCAGGACGTGCCGCTGTCCACGGTCCTGGCCGCCGTCATCGAGCCCGAGCACGTCCCGTACCTCGCCACGCTCCGCTACAAGGAGTCCGGCCTGCGCAAGCGCGCCCAATGGGAGAAGGTCTGGAAGGACCAGCGCGACGAGGACAAGGACGGCAAACAGCGTGGCATCAAGGTCCCGCCGAAGTACACGTCCGCCGACTTCCTCAAGCACAGCTACTGGTCGAACCGGGGCAAGCTGGATGTCCCCAAGGAGCGGTTCATCTCCTACCCCGGTGCCTCCCCGGACAACGACCCCTCACTCCTCATCGGCTGGGCCGGGTGGAACCACCGCTACCAGGCCGAGGCCCTCGTCAATCTCCTCAACGACCGCCTGAACGTCGACGGCTGGCGCAAGGAGGACCCCCGGTTCGTCCCGCTGCTGGCGGGGCTCGCGGAGGTCATGCCGTGGGTCGAGCAGTGGCACGACGAGTACGACGACGAGTGGGAAGGCAACCCCGCCGAGGAATTCAACAGCGCCCTCGTCGCCGGCCTCTACAGCCGCCACCTCTCCCGGGACGACCTCGCCGCCTGGCGCCCCGAGAAGATGCGGGGCAGGGCAGCCAAGTAGCCCCGGCCGACCAACGCCGAACACGCCCGAGGGGCGAGGCCCCAGGGCCTCGCCCCCTCGGGCACATACATCCCTGGTCAGTCGCGCTCCGCCGCCATCCGCAGGAACGCGGTCCACTCCGTGGAGGCGACCGTGAGGACCGGCCCCGTGGCCCGCTTGGAGTCCCGGACGTGGACAACTCCGGCCGTCCGAGCGATCTCGACACATTGGCCGCCGTCGCCGGCGCTGTAGCTGCTCTTTACCCAGACCAGCTTTGCCGGCCTTTCGCTGTTCACTGTCACAACTCTCCCAAGAGCCGCTCGATCCAGCCCAGCGACTCCTTCGGAGTCAGCGCCTGGGCTCGCAAGATGCCATAAGTGGCTTCGAGATTCTGGACCTTGGCCGGGTCCGAGTGCACCACGCTCTGGCTCTGCGCTTCTACGTAGGCCATCCTGCGTCGGCTCTTCGTGAGGAGCAACGTGAACGGCCCTGCCAGACTGGCGTGCTCGTCACGATGGAGCGGCATGACCTGGATCTCGACGTTCCGCTGGTGCCCCACGAGCAGCAGCTGCTCCAACTGTGCCCGCAACACTTCCCGCCCTCCCAGGGGGCGTCGGAGTACGGCCTCTTCGATGACAAAGCTTAGAAGCGGCGCGGGCCTCCGGGCGAAGATCTCATGTCTCGACAGCCGGGCTACGAGGCGCTGTTCGACGGTCGTCTCGTCGAGCAGCGGACGCCACATCTCGAAGACAGCTCGCGCATACTCCTCGCACTGAAGCAGCCCGTTCACCAACAAGGCGTCATAGGCATGCAACTCGACTGATTCTGCCTCCAACCGGACGAACTCCCGGAAGAACCCCGGATACCGAGCCTTACTCACCTCCCCCTTCATAGCCACCAGCACCCCACCCCCACCCACCACCCGGTCCACCGCGTCGACCAGCTCGGGCTTGGGAATCCGCCGCCCCTGTTCCACCGACGCGATCTGCGCCTCCCCGTACCCGACCTGCACCCCCAGCTCCGCCTGGGTGAGGCCCGCCGCCTCGCGCAGGAGTTTCATCTGGCGGCCGAAGCAGCGCAGGAACCCGTTCCCCGGGTCCACGCCGTCGCCGGTGTCCACCGTGCCGCCGCGGGTCCCGTCCATCAGGTCCATGTCCCTCGCCCCCAAGAAGCACCGGAAGGTCAACCGCGCTCACGTACAGTCGGTCGCGCCAGCGTAGGAACATGCCGTCCGGCCTCGTGGCCGAACGCCCGGCGTTCTCCCGAACGAGTGGCCCGTACACCCCCGACAGTCGCTCCACGCACCCCGACAGTGCTCTGGCGTACCACCGCACCCCCTGGTCACAGCCGCTCCGCGCGCGTCACCGTCGGGGCATGACACTCCCCGCACTTCCCGTCGGCACCGCCTCGGACACCACCTCGGACGCCGCCGGGACGACGTTCGAGCTGCGCTTCACCGCCACCCCGCGCGGCGCCCGTCTCGCCCGGCGCATCACCGCTTACTGCCTCGACTCCTGGGGGCATCCGTACGGCTCCGCGCTCAACGACCACGCGAGTCTCGTCGTCGCCGAGCTCGCCGCGAACGCCGTCACCCACGGCCGGGTGCCCGGGCGGGACGCGCTGCTGCGGCTGGCCCTGTCCGACGGGCGGCTGCGGGTCGAGGTCAGTGACACGCGGGGCGAGTGCCGGCCCGCGCTGAGGGGGGCCGGGGAGGATGAGGAGGCGGGCCGGGGCCTGCTGATCGTCGGGGCGCTCGCCGAACGGTGGGGCGTGACGCCCCGCACAGGCGCTCCGGGCAAGACCGTGTGGGCGGTGCTGCCCGTCGGCGTCCCAGGCACCCCGGACGTACCGTCCTGACGCCGATCACCCCGGCCGTCCCACGGGTCCCCGTCTCCCTGGCAGGATAGACAGCTGTGGTGTGCGCGGGCCGGTGCCCGCCGGGAGTCCGGGCGCGGCGGCCGGGCGTGACGAGGCTGTGGGGAGCGGGAGCGGCTGATGGCCAGAGGCAACGGGGTCGTGCTGAGGGATGTCCTCGACATCAAGGAGGACGTCCTCTCCGGTGACTTCAAGGTCGCCCTGTCCGAGGGGTTCACCGGCGAGACGGCCGGGTCGATCGATGACTACGTCGTCACGGCGCAGCTCCAGGGCGAGTTCCGCAAGGCCCTGAAGGTGGTCGGCAGCTCCCTGCGCAAGAACGCCTCGCAGGCCGCGTACCTGCACGGTTCCTTCGGCGCCGGTAAGAGCCACTTCCTGACCGTGCTGCACGCCGTCCTCGAGGGGGACCCGGCCGTCGAGAACAAGCGGCGGCTGCGCGAGGTGATCGCCGAGAACGCCGACTGGCTGACCGGCGGCAAGTTCCTGATGGTGCCCTACCACCTGGTGGGCGCCGCCAGCCTGGAGTCCGCACTGCTCGGCGGCTATGTGAAGGCCGTCCGCCGGGAGCGGCCCGACGCGCCCACGCCGCTGGTGTTCCGGGCCGACTCGCTGCTCGCGGACGCGCGGGAGCTGCGCGCGAAGATCGGCGACGAGGCGTTCATCGGGCTGCTGCCCGCGCCCGTCGCCCCCCAGGCCGCCGCGGCGGACGACGAGGACGACGACGAGGACGGGGAGCTGACGCCCATCGGCGCCGTTCCCGCCGTCGGCTGGACGAGCGCGGCCCTCGACGCCGCCTTCCGCGCGCCCGCGGGCGACCCGCAGCGCGACCAGCTGCTGACGGCTCTGTTCAACGGGCCGAACAAACACTACGCGGACACGGTCAGCGGTGACGCGGCCGCCTATGTGACGTTGGACGACGGGCTCAGCGAGATGAGCAAGCACGCCCGGATGCTCGGCTACGACGGCGTGGTGCTGTTCCTGGACGAGCTGGTGCTCTGGCTGCAGGCCCGGATGTCCGACCGGACCTTCATCAACGACGAGATCCAGAAGCTCAGCAAGCTGATCGAGTCCAGCAACCCCGACCGGCCGGTGCCGATCATCTCGTTCATCTCCCGTCAGCGCGACCTGTCCCAGCTCATGGGCTCCGACATCCTCGGCTCGGACGTGGAGAACCTCCAGCAGGCCCTGGAGTACCTCAAGGAACGCGTGACCGTCGTCGACCTGGAGGACCGCAACCTCCCCGAGATCATCAAGGAGCGCGTCCTCAAGCCGCTCCCCGGGCAGGAGCGGGTGCTGGAGGCGTCGTTCGCCGGGATCGACAAGGCGGGCCAGCTCGTCAAGGACGTCCTCCTCGACGGGGAGGGTGCCACCGGTGCGGACTGGGAGGACTTCCGGGCCGTCTACCCGCTCTCCCCCGCCCTGCTGAACGTCCTCGTGGCCCTGTCGGGAGCGCTCCAGCGCGAACGCACCGGTCTCAAGCTGGTCCAGCAGCTGCTGGAGCGCAACGCCGACGCCGAGGTCGGGCGGCTGATCCCGCTGGGTGATCTGTGGGACGTCCTGGTCGACACCACCGGCACCGCGTTCACCGCCAAGCTCCAGCAGGAGTCGGAGACCGCCCGCCGCTTCCTCGTCAAGGCCCGCCGTTTCCTGCTGGGCAAGTACGGGCGGGCCGACCACCCCGACCTCCTCGCCGACGAGCGCTACGTCAAGACGCTGCTGCTCGCTGCCCTCGCCCCCGACGTGCCCGCGCTGCGCAGGCTGACCGCCGGCCGGCTCGCCGCCCTCAACCACGGCTCGCTGCGCTCGCGGGCCGTGCCCGTGCGGGACAAGGTCATCGAGCGGATGCGGGCGCTGCAGGGCGAGTTCCCCGGCGAGCTGCGCTCCGAGGGCACCGACGACCCGGTCTTCTCCCTGCACCTGTCCGACCTGGACATCGAGCCGATCCTCGACGCCGTCGCCGGCGAGGACAAGGGCGGTGTACGGCGCTCCTGGCTGCGCGAACGGCTGTGGGAGGAGCTGGGTCTCACCGGGCGGCAGGGGCAGTTCCTGGACGAGAAGAAGATCGTGTGGCGTGGCTCCGAGCGCACGGTGGAGTTCGTGTTCGGTGAGGTGCGCAGCCCGCGCAGCGTCACGGACGAGGCCTTCGAACCGGCCACCGCGGGCAACCTGCGGATCATCCTCGACTGCCCCTTCGACGAGGAACCGGGCCGCTCCCCCGACGACGCCCACCGGCGCGTCACCGCCCTGCGCGCCTCGCATCCCGGCGCGCCGGTGCTGGTCTGGCTGTGCGACCACTTCTCCGAGCAGCGCAAGGCCCAGCTGGGCCGCCTGATGCGGATCAACTTCCTGCTGGAACGCGACCGGCTGTCCGACTACACCCGCAACTTCCCGCCGGACGACCGCCTCAAGGCACGCCGCAGCCTGGAGCACGCCCGGGACAACCTCACCCGCGCCCTGGTCGACTCGCTGCGCGAGGTGTACGGACTCGCCGAGGCCAAGGAGGACACCCGGGGCGCCGAGGTGCCCGACGGGCGGCACGTGCTCTCCCTCCAGCCCGAGTTCCCGCGCCCGCAGCCGGAGGGCAGCAAGCCGTTCGACCAGGCGGTGGCACAGCTCGCGGACGGGATGTTCACCGCCCTCTACGACAAGCACCCCGACTTCGGTCCGGGGCCGGGGAGCACCCCCCGGGCGGTCACCGAGGCCGAGCTCGGCACGGCCCTGAAGTGGCTCACCCGGGCCATGGACGAGGGCGGCCGGGCCGAGGTCACCGACCCGAAGGAGCTGCGCACCGTCAAGCGCGTCGTCGAGGCGCTGGAGCTGGGCACCGTCCACGACGGCCCGCTCGTCGTGCGCGGCGACCAGTTGCGCTCGCAGATCAACCGGGCCGCCTCGGCGCACGGGGAGCACGGCGAACTCGCGGTCGAGGACATCCGCAACTGGATCAGGAACGACCTGGGCATGCGCGGCCTGGACCGGAACGTCTCCAGCCTGCTCATCGCCGCCTACGCCCTGTTCGACGACCGCTCCTGGGTGCTGTACTCCGGTACCGAGACCACGCCTCCCCCGCTGTCGGAGATCGGCCTGGGCTGGAAGCTGCGCGCCCAGCAGCTGCCCACCGAGGAGGAGTACGCCACCGCCCGGGACCGCGCCGGCCGGCTGTTCGGCGTCACTTCCAAGCCCGGCCTGTTCGCCCGCAACGTCAACCGGCTCGCCACCGACGTCCTGGCCAAGGCGACCGCGTACGAGAAGAGCGTCGGTGACGTGCGCACCGTGCTCAAGCGCCACGCCACGCTGCTCGGACTCGACGCGGACGGCACGCCCGAGCGCAACGGGATCCTGCGGGAGGCCGCCTCCCTGCTGGCCCGTATCGTGCGCCACACCGACGACGCCACCGGCCTCGTGCGCGAGCTGGCCTCCGTCTCGTACGAGACGCCCGCTCGGGACCTGTCCCACGCGATGGACAGCGCCGCCGACGTGCTGACGGCCCTCGACGGCACCGACTGGCGGCTACTGTCCAGCGTGCACGCGCTCACCGGACGTGACGACAGCGTCGGCGACCGCGCGCAGCGGCTCATGGACCGGATCGGCGAGGCCGCGCGCACTCCCGAGATCCGGCGGTCCCTGATCCCCGTGCTCGGCGAGGTCCGTGAGCGCGGCCACGCGCTGCTGGACGACGCCCTGCGGCTGGAGCGTCCGCCGGCCCCCGTCGACACTCCCGCCGGCCCGGTCCCGGTGACGGACGCCGGGCAGGTCCCGCTATCCGAGCACGGCGCCCCGCCGGTCTCCTCGGACCCCGGGCAGCCCGTGCGGAGTGAGCAGCAGCCGCTGTCCTTCGAGCCCGACGACTCCGGAGCCGACGCCGACGGTGCTCGCCCGGTGCGCGCCGCCCGCCGGGTCATCGCCCCCGGCCCCGCCGCCCTCCACGCCGACCTCGTCGCCGTACGCGAGGAGATCGAGGCGTTCCGCGCCCTGCACCCCGACACCCCGGTGGAGATCGTCTGGCGTGCCGAGCCGGACGGGGAGAGCCGGTGACGGCCACCCGGCCCGTCGCCGGCCGGCGTGCCGTGGAGGTGCTTCTCCAGACCGAGCTGAAGCACGCGCCCGACCGCCGGCTGGTCCTGGTCGACGCGGTGTGGGATCCCGAGGAGAAGGACACCGAGTTCACCGTCGCGGTCGGCGGCGGGCACCGCCGCGTCGTCGTCAGCGACCAGCACTCCCCGCTCGGCGTCACCGATGCCTGGCACCGTCACCTGTCGGGCGGAGCGCAGGACGACGACAGCGTCCTCGTCGTCACCGGTACCGTCCCGCCCGAGCAGCTGGGTCTCGATCTGCGCGCCCACGCGGTGCGCCGGCATCCGCTGCCCGTCGACCGGGCCGAGATCGTCGCCCAGCTCTTCGGGGCCGCCGATCTGGACCCGCGGATGCTGGGCGAGCACTGGCTGCTGGACGCGCTGCTCCAGGCCGAGCCCCTCGACGGCTGGCCACGGGTCGGTGCCGTCCTCACCCGCGACCGGGCCGTACGCGCTCTGCTCGGTGCCCGCCTGGGGCTCGGCGATCCCGCGTCCGACACTCTGGACCTGGACGCCGACGCGTTGTTCGCCTGGACCCGTACCCCGGCCGGGCCCTCGCTCTACGCCGCCCTGCCCAAGGAGGAGCAGCGCGGTCTGGAGACCTGGCTGGCCCGGACCGTCGGGCCCGCCGCCCCCACCCTGCTCACGCTCGCCGCCGAGGGGCGGGGCGGCGACGCGCTGCCGCTGGGTGTGCTCGCCTCGGCCGCCCTGGGCTCGCGGTCGGTGGATGCCGCGGGCTTCGCCCTGGGCACCCTATTCGGGCCGGCGCTCGCCTCCTTCGACACGCTGCGGCCCTTCGCCGACGCCGCCACGGGCGTCCTCACCCGCTGGATCGCGCAGGCCGAGGGCCCGACCGCGCCGGCCGGTGCCACCCGTTCCCGGGTGGTGGCGGTTCTCGAACGCGCCGACCGGCTCGCCGCCGACGCGCGCCTCACCGACCTGGTCCGCGGCGACCGCCTGCTCCCGTCGGGCTACCTGGGGCGGCTGCGGACCCTGGCCGCCTGCCTCGGCAGCCGCGGCGAGGGTGCGACCGCACTCGCCGAGTCCGCCCTGCGCGACCTGGAGGCTCACCAGCTCGCCGCGCTGTACGCCGAGTCCACCGAGACGGCCCGGACCGCCGTCCGCCTGATGCGCTGGCTCGCCACCGCCCCCCCGTCTCCCGAGACCGTCGGCCAGGCCGTGCGGAAACACCTGGCCTCCTCGGGCTGGGCCGACCTGGCCATCGGTGTCCTCGCGGAGGGAGACGCGTCCCGTGACGCGGCCGTCGGCGACGCGTACCGACGGCTGATAGGAGCGGCACGGGAGCGCCGCGCCGCTCTCGACGCCCGTTTCGCCGGGCTCCTCGCCTCCTGGTCCGAGACCGCCTGCCATCAGGCGAACGGCGGTGCGCTGCTCATCGAAGACGTCCTAGCCCGGACGGCGGCACCGCTCGCCCAGGGCGGCGGCCGGCCGCTGATCCTCGTCCTGGACGGAATGAGCGCCGACGTCGCCGTCCGGATCGCGGGGCAACTGGACCGCAGGGCGTGGACCGAGATCGTGCCCGCCGCTGTGAAGGGCGCTGTGCCGCTGCGGCAGGCGGCGGTGTCCATGCTGCCGTCGGTCACCCGCGTCAGCCGGGCGTCGCTGCTGTGCGGCCGGCCCTCCGAGGGCGGCCAGAGCGCCGAGCGCGCCGGTTTCACCGCCCTTTGGCGCAAGCGGCACCGCGGAGCGCATCTCTTCCACAAAGGGGGATACGAGGGCCCGCCCGGTCACCGGCTCGCCCCCGAGCTCGTCCAGGCGCTCGCCTCCGACGACATCGTCGGCGTCGTCGTCAACACCATCGACGACGCGCTGGCCGACGGCCGGGAGGGAACCAGTGGCCGCTGGGCCCTGGCCGACATAGGGAAACTGCCCGACCTGCTCAACGCCGCGCGCGACTACGGCCGTCCGGTCGTACTGGTCTCCGACCACGGCCACATCGTCGACCGGACCGAGCGCGGACACCAGCCCGCCGACGTCACCGGAGTGTGCGGCGCCCGCTGGCGCACCGGGGACCCCGGTGACGGCGAAGTCGCCCTGTCCGGACCGCGCGTACTGACCGACGGCCGGCGCATCACCGCCGCCTGGCGTGACGATCTGCGCTACACCGCCCGCCAGGCCGGATACCACGGTGGCGCCTCACTCGCCGAGGTCACCGTCCCCGTGATCACTCTGGTGCCGTCCGGAGGGGCCGTGCCCTCGGGCTGGGTGCTGCTGCCTCCCGAGTCGGCCGAGCCGGCGTGGTGGAAGGAGTCCGAGACCGCCGCCGAGTCCGCGGTCGAAACCATGGCCGCTCCCCGGAACGCGCCGCAGCCACCCTCTGGCACCAACGATCCGACGGCCCGGCCCGCTCGCGGTGCCGTGACGTCCGCCCGACTCACCCTGGGGCATCGGACCGTGCGCAGCGCCCCGTACCGGACGCAGCGCGACTTCGTCCGCGCCGCGCCCTCCGAGAAGGCGGTCGAGGCGGCACTGGACGCCCTGGACGCGGCGGGCGGGAAACTGTCGCCCGGAGCGGTCGCCGCGGCCGCCCAGGCCGCCACCGGCAAGTCCCAGCGCAACCCCGCGCGCTTCGCCACCATGCTGGAACGCCTGCTCAACATCGACGGCTACCCGGTCCTCCAGCTGGTCGAGTCCGGCCGCACCGTGCAGCTCGACCGCGCCCTGCTCAGCCAGCAGTTCCTGTCCCCGGAGGGCCCCGCATGACCCGCCCCGCCCTCGACATCAGCGCCGCGCGCCGCCGCGACGTCGTCGACGCGCTGCGACGCGGCACCGTCCCGCAGGCGGGGCTCGGCCTGTTCGCCGTTGGCCTGGAGCGCTTCGAAAGCGCCCTCGACGACGACCTGGCCACCGTCGCCCGCGGCGGAGCAGCCTTCCACGCCCTGCGCGGCGAGTACGGCTCCGGCAAGACGTTCTTCGCCCGATGGCTCGCCGAGCGGGCCAAGCGGCGCGGGCTCGCCGTCAGCGAGGTCCAGATCTCGGAGACCGAGACCCCGCTGCACCGGCTGGAGACCGTCTACCGCAGGCTCACCGAGCGGCTCACCACCGCCACCCACCAGCCGTCCGCACTGCGCGCCGTCGTCGACTCCTGGTTCTACGCTTTGGAGGAGGAGGCGCTCGCCTCGGGCGACGTGGCGGACGACGACGAGGAGGCGCTCGCGGCCGCTGTCGACGTGCTCCTGGAACAGCGGCTGGCCTCCGTCGCCCGCACCACCCCGGCCTTCTCGGCGGCACTGCGCGGATACCGGCGGGCCGTGGCGTCCGGCGACGGTGCCCTCGCCGAAGCCCTGATCGCCTGGCTCGGCGGGCAGAGGTCGGTGGCCGCTGCCGCCAAACGCGCCGCCGGGATCCGCGGCGACCTCGACCACTTCGCCGCCCTCGGCTTCCTCCAGGGCCTGCTCACCGTGTTGCGGGACTGCGGACACCCCGGACTCCTACTCGTCCTCGACGAAGTGGAGACCCTGCAGCGGGTGCGCGGCGACGTCCGGGAGAAGTCCCTCAACGCGCTGCGCCAGCTCCTCGACGAGATCGACACCGGACGCTTCCCGGGCCTGTTCCTCGTCATCACCGGCACCCCCGCCTTCTACGACGGGCAGCAGGGCGTGCAGCGCCTGGCGCCCCTCGCCCAACGTCTCGCCACCGACTTCACCACCGACCCTCGCTTCGACTCCCCCCGGGCAGTGCAACTGCGGCTGCCGGGCTTCGACCTCGCCTCTCTCGGCGAGCTGGGGCGCAAGGTGCGCGACATCTACGCGGCCGACGCCCGTCACCCCGCGCGGCTGGCCACGCTGGCAGACGACGCCTACCTCGACGAGCTGGCCCGCGCCGTCACCGGCGCGCTCGGCGGCAAGGTCGGCATCGCGCCGCGCCTGTATCTGCGCAAGCTGGTCGCCGACGTCTTGGACCGCGTCGACGAGTTCGAGGACTTCGACCCGCGCAGGCACTACTCCCTGACCCTGCGCACGGCGGAGCTCAGCGACACCGAGCGCAACGCGGCGAGCAGTGCGGCGGACGTCCCCCTGGACCTGCCGTGAGCGACCGGTCGTCACGTGAGGGAAGCCAGTGGCGCCCACCTGACGCCTTCGACCTGCTCGACCCCGTCCTCGGACACCACATCGTCAACACGCTCGGCTGGCACACCCTGCGCCCTCTGCAGACCGAGGCCGTCGCCCCGCTCCTCGCCGGCGAGGACGCCGTACTGCTGGCCCCCACCGCGGGCGGCAAGACGGAAGCGGCCGTCTTCCCCCTGCTCACACGGATGAGCCGGCGCGGCTGGAAAGGCACCAGCGTGCTGTACGTGTGCCCTTTGAAGGCCCTCCTCAACAACCTGCATCCGCGCCTGGAGACGTACGCGGGTTGGCTGGGCCGCGGCACGGGCCTGTGGCACGGCGACGTCACCACCGCACGCCGACGCCAGCTGCTCGTCGAGCGCCCCGACATCCTGCTGACCACGCCCGAGTCCCTGGAGGCGATGCTGGTCAGCACGCACGTCGACCATCGTTCGTTCTTCAGTGGCCTGCACTCGGTCGTCGTCGACGAGGTCCACGCCTTCGCCGGAGACGACCGGGGCTGGCACCTGCTGGCCGTCCTCGAACGCCTGGCACGCATCGCGGGCCGTCCCCTCCAGCGGGTCGGCCTGTCCGCGACCATCGGCAACCCCGCCGAGCTGCTGGACTGGCTCCAGGGCTCCGGCCATGGCCGGCGTCCCGGCCGTGTCGTCTCCCCCGACGCACGGCCGCTGCCTCCCTCCGCGGGAACCACGCATCCGCCCGGAGAGATCGAACTCGACTACGTCGGCTCCGTCGCCAACGCCGCCACCGTCATCGCCGCTCTCCACCGCGGTGAGAAGCGCCTCGTCTTCTGCGAGAGCCGACGCACCGTCGAGGAGCTGGGCGAGCAGCTGCGCCTGCGCGGCGTCACGACCTTCCTCTCCCACGCCTCGCTCTCCGTGGACGAACGCAGACGGGCCGAGGCGGCGTTCGCCGAGGCACGGGACTGCGTGATCGTCTCGACCAGCACGCTGGAACTCGGCATCGACGTGGGCGACCTGGACCGGGTCGTCCAGCTCGACGCACCCCGCACCGTCGCCGCCTTCCTCCAGCGACTGGGCCGCACCGGACGCCGTCCCGGCACCAGCCGCAACTGCCTCTTCCTCGCCCTGGACGACGAAGGGCTCCTCGCGTCGGCGGCGCTGCTGCTGCAGTGGTCGCGCAACTGGGTGGAACGCGTCACCCCGCCCCCCGAGCCCCGTCACCTGGTCGCCCAGCAACTGCTGGCACTGTGCCTTCAGGAACACCGGGTCGGCGAGAACCTGTGGCAGCAGTGGTGGTCCGGCGTCGGCCCCTTCGGCCCCGGAGCCGCATCCGTCGTTCGCCACCTGGTCGATCAGGGCTACCTCGACCAGGACTCGGGCATGCTGTTCATCGGCCCGGAGGCCGAACAGCGCTACGGGCACCGCCATTTCATGAACCTGACGGCCGTCTTCACCGCCCCGCCCGAGTTCACCGTCCTCAACGGCCGCAACGAAATCGGCCGCACCGACCCCGACCTCCTCACCGAGGAGGTCCAGGGGCACCGCAGGCTCCTGCTGGCCGGGCGCAGCTGGCAGGTCACCCACATCGACTTCAGCCGCCGCCGATGCTTCGTCACCCCGGTCGACGAAGGCGGGCGGGCCCGGTGGGCGGGCTTCGGCGCGGAGCGGATCCTCTCCTTCGAACTGACCCGCGCCGCACGCGACGTCCTCCTCGGCCAGGACCCGCCCGTTCGCCTCACCGGACGGGCTTCGGCACGCCTCGCCCAGGCGAGAGAGACACACCTGGACACGGTGCACCCCGGGGGAACCGTCATCGTCCGCCGCCCCAACGGGGACCTCCGGTGGTGGACCTGGGCCGGCCACCGCGCCAACGCCACGCTCGCCGCCACCCTGCTTCCCGCCGTGTCCCCGCACCGGCGCGCCCACGCCCACTGGATCCGGCTGCGAGACGATCTCACGCGCGAGCAATGGACGAACGCCATGGCACAGGCCGAGGAAGGTCTGAGCCTGCCCGAGATCGACGGGCGGGCCGTACGCGGTCTGAAGTTCGCCGAGGCACTGCCGCCGAGGCTCGCCGAGGCCACCCTGGCCACCCGAACCGTGGACGAGTCAGGCGCCCGCTCGACCCTCGCAGAACCGGTCCGCTTCACGCTACTCCCGGCCTGAGGCGTGTTCCCCGGGCAGGAACGGGCAGAGAAACGTGGATACAAAACATTCTTTACACGAATGAGTGAGTTACTGGGGGCGAACTGTCCCTTTCTCTGGGGTATGCCATAGTTGGCCGCGATCGATAAAGATCGGAGGACGGGCCATGGCAGACATCTTTGGTCAGATTGAACGGGAAATCCGGAAGACTTTCGCGAATGATCCTGTTTGCGTACACGTGGGTGATTACCAGGAGTGCGACATCAGGCGGCATCCCACTTACCCGAAGTTTCGCGCCGAGGCGATCCGTTCCGGACTCCAGTCAGCTCCAAGCTCTCGCCTATGGGAATCTCTCATCGCCATGGGAAGACTTTCCGACTTGGACAGTGACCATATCTGGCGGCTGGTCATTCTCGACTGCATCGCCCCCAGCCTTCGCTCACTGTCCGCACGAATCTCCCATGATTTCCGAGTCGAGTGCAAAGAAATCCGTTCAGCTATGGTGACGACCGCTCTGGAGGTATGGGCAGACACCGCGATGGGCGTGCCACCGCGCCACGTCCGGGATCGAATGGTAAAGGCCGCCTTCGAAGTGGCTTTCCGGTGTGCCAGGGCCACTTCTTCGGAGCACTCGACGGACGAACCCGAAATGTTCGATCATCCGGAAGTCTCTGCTCAGGAATCCCCACTGAAGCAGTCATCGATCATCCATGTCTCCAATATTCGCAACGCGGATGTTGCAGAACAGCTCAGGGGAGAACGAGCCGGTGCACTGCTGCAACAGTGGGGTTGCTTCGACGCTGTGCGAGGCTTTCACGACGATCTCCGCTCAGGCCGCCGCTCTGGGTCGGTCAGCCAGGCGATGAAGACTTCACAGCTGCGATATCTGATCTCTAATCCAGACCTCTACTACTACACCTCAGACCTCTACCCCCGGTATATCGGTCTCCCAGAAGCGGCGAGCGTGATGGGGGTCACCGAGTCGGCCGCGCGCCGACTCATCAAGGACGGGCAGTTCCCGCTCCCCGCAGCGAGGGCGGGACGGAGTTACAAGGTATCCGTCAGGGCTCTTATGCACTTCAAAGATATTCCAGATGCCATCGTTCACGTCGACGACGTCGAGAACGGTGCCCTGCACGCAAGGCGGGAAGCACCGTGAGCCGCGCCCCCAGAGACTCGGGGCCCGTCCCAGAGTTACGGCCCCCCATCCGACCTGGAGGTGCGTCAGATCAACGAGCTGACGGATTTGCACCTACACGTTGAAGCGGAACGTTCATGGAACCTTCTACTTCCCAGTGTTCCCAAGGGTTTCTGCCCCTCGAAGGGTCGCAGGGTCAGCACGAAGTCAGCACCGTGTCGATCAGTAAGCACGTGATGCCGCCAGTGCCTTCTCCGGAGCCGACGCCTGACGGGGGACGGACGGGCGCAGCGCCTCCTGCATGACGTCACGGCAGCGGTCCCATGCCTCGGGCACCAGGTGTCCGTACGTGTCGACGGTCGTCTTGATGTTGCGGTGGCCGAGCCAGCGACTCACCTCGTGGATGGGAACGCCGTTCGCCAGCGCCGTCGAGGCGAAGAAGTGCCGCAGCGAGTGCGGCGTGTACTTGGGCTTCCCGTCCGCCGTCGTCACTCCGGCGGCCTTCAGTGCCTTGCGCCAGTGGTAGCCGTACGTCGAGGCCGTGGGCATCTTGCCCTTGCCGCGCTCACGCGGGGCGAACAGGACCTCCAGGCCATCGAGCACGACCGTTCCCCAGCGCTTCAGGTGCAGCCCGATCTCCTGGTCGAGGAAGGTCGGCGTAGGTACGTCTCGGAACTCCTCCGCCGTGCGGTGCTTGAGCGGCACGAAGCGCGTGACGCAGTCGCCCTGGTTCGCCTTGGCGCTGATCTGCCGACGCAGGCGGAGAAACCCGTCTCGCTGGCAGTCGACCGAGAAGCCGAGGGTCTCGCTGATGCGCAGCCCCGCACCCGCCTGGAGCCATACGGTGAGCCGATACTGCTCGGACATGGCCGCCGCGATGGCGTACACCTCGGCCAGCGTCGGAATCTCGTCGGGATCGACCGCAGCACCCGCCGCCCTGAGCGGCGGCACTTCGTCGCACGGACTATCGGGTATCCGGCGCTCCTTCACGGCCGCCGTCATCATGCTGCGCAGGATGTTCAGACGGTCGTTGACCGTCGCGGCCGTCAACCCACGACCCACCATCGCGGCCTGGAGTTTCTTCACGTCCGCGACGCTGAGGCCGGCGAGGGTACGGGATCCCAGCTCCGGTATCAGGTGGTTGGAGAGGAAGCCCTGGTAGTTGCGCCGCGTGGACTCGTTCACCTGGTGCTGCTCCAGCCACTCCTCGGCCCACTTGCGCAGCGAGATCTGGCCGAGCTGGGGGTCGATGTAGACACCCTGCCGCTTGTCGTTCTCCGCCTTGACGCCGAAGCTTTCGGCTTCCCTCTTCGTGGGGAACGACTTCTCCCGCTGTCGTGCGCTCCTCCCTCCGGGCTCCCGGTAGCGGACCGTCCACCGATGCCCGCACCGGGTCTTGTTCCGGCAGTCACACTTCTTCAGTACCTGCGCCACTCTTCATCCCCCTGAGTATCTGTACGGCCTTGTCCGTGAGCTGTCCGCCCGCTTTCCCTTCGACCTTCGTCAGGAACCCCCTCTGCCGGGCGGCGCGCAGGTGCCCCTTCGCGGTGGCCGGGTTCAAGTCGAAGCCCATCGCCAGGCGCTGAGCAGGGGCACGCTCCCCCGCATCCACGAAGTGCACGTAGAGGGCAGACAGCACCGCCAGGCGCTCGTCCGTGAGACCGCTCGGGAGAGAAGCCAGCCGCTCGCCAAGCTGGCGGATATCCATGTCAGCAGCCTTCTCAAAGGACCGCATCGCGGCGAAGTCCCGACTCGGCGTCGTATTGATCCTCCGGAGAACGGTGCTGGAGATACCCCGCGCGACCTCCTGCGGATCAGCGTCGTTCGCAGGAACCACATGGACCTCACGCGGCCCTACCGATCCGCCAGCGCCCTCGGGCCAGTACAGAGTCACCACCCACGCACCCGTGCGCTTGATGACGGTCACACCATTCCGCGGTTCGGGCCCTGGTGGCTGAGGTGTCGAGTTCATATCCGAACCGTAGGTAGGCGCCACAGCATCGTCAAGTCCGGGTGCGACAGATCCGGACTTGACCATGCCGAACCTGTGCGCTCAAGATGTGCAGGTCCGCCCATGCATCGACAGGAGCCCGCCTTTGCACCACCACCGCCTCATGACCGTTGACGAGCTGGCCGAGTACCTGGGCAAGAGGCCCGCGTGGATCTACAACAACCACCGGATGCTCGGCATCCCGTCCCGGAAGGTCGGCGGCAGCCTGCGCTTCCGACTGTCAGAGGTTGACCGCTGGATCGATCGGGAGTGCCCGGTCTCAGCCTGACGCGGCCTCCCCATTCCCGACTGACCGAAAGGAGGTCACATGATCCCGCCGCCCGGCGGGAGATCGGCGCACGTGAGCGCCGCACACGGAAGGACGGCCACCCATCATGGGAGCCATCAAGGACGAGGGACTCCAGCTCCACCAGATCGAGCGCGTCCCGTATGAGGAAGCGTTCCTCATTGGTGATCTCCTCACCACCCGGATCACCATCCTGTCCGGAGAGCCCAAAGCCGGTAAGACCCTGCTCGCCGTAGGTATGAGTACCGCCCTGCTCAACGGCGACCCGACGTTCCTCGGGCTCCCCGTACACAAGAAGCTCGACCACATCGTCTTCGGCCTCACCGACGACGGCGCGTCGGCCGAACTGAAGGAGCGCATGGACGGCGCCGTTCCCTACGACTCCGTGACCGTCTTCCCCTTCTCCGACACCGGAGACTCGTGGTATTGGGCAGGCATCTACGACGACCTCGCCCGCATCAAGCCTGGGCTTTTCGTACTGGACAACGTCATCGGAGCACTCGCTCCCGGCGAGGACATCGCGTCATCCGTAACCGCTCAGCGCCTCGTGAACAGTCTTCGACCGATCAGTGACCTCGGCATCCCGACGCTCCTCGTCACCCACACCCCCAAGGGGACTGGAGAGGGGATGAGCGTCGCATCCTCCCCGATCGGGGGGCGCGCCATGGGAGCTGCCGCCCGTGGCCTCATCGCCCTGCGCAACTCCGGCAAGCAGGGGCGGCGGCTCCAGACCGCCAGCAACCGAGCCACCGAAGAACTCGACATCCCCGTCACCGTGCGCCGCGCCTCGGCAGAGAACGAGATCCCCATCTGGGAGCGGATCGAGCCCGGCCTGAAGGCCGTCAGCCGGCCCAAGGCGGACCCCTGGGACGAAGTCCTCATCGCACGCCTCCTCGAAGAACAGCCGCAAGAGACAAGCATCAAGGCCCTTGCGAACAAGTACGCGCAGGATGCAGGCAGAAAGCCGGAGACCCTTCGCCCGAAGCTCAGCGCCGCCCTCGCTCACGTTGGCGGCAGGTGGGTTCGCCGGACTGCCGAAGCGGCGTAAGCCGTGGTGGTGGTGACGCTGCTCCCTTATGGAAATGCTCACCACCACCAGCTACCTCGCTCCGCTCGGCAAGCCTCGCTCCTCCCCCTACTTACCTAAGTACGCCAGCGCTCTGGACGCTGGCGGCCTGCGGCCGACCAGAACACAGTCCCCTGGAGAACTGGAAAGACGGGATCCTGAAAGTGATGCCCCCCCCTCAAAAGGGGGCCATCTACAGGGGCAAGACGGCTTACGCGCTGACGAACAGCGGCGAAGCCGGAAGCCTGTGCAGCGGCGAAGAAGGTCAGCCAGGATGCGGCCAAGGCCGCTCTTCAGGAAGACGGCTTGCCCGGCCTGACTTCCCCTTACGTACCAACCTCTTCGCCGCTGCCTTCCTCGGGGCCGCGGGGCGCCCCTCTCGTCAGGAGCTGTCCAGGCTCACATCCTGCCCTGACGCCGTTGACCTTCCCCGTCGCCGCCGCATACGACCGTCGGCCCAGTCCGGGCCTCACGGGGCGATGGCAGCTCCAATCGATCCGCTGTCCCCAGTCCTCGCCGCCGGCACCGTACCGTCACTGACCAGGTCCACGACCGCATCGGCGTGTTCCCTGATCAGATAGTCCATGGCGTGCTCAGTCGACGACTGGTACTCAAGCTGCTCGCTGTAGAAGCGAAGTCGCTCCTGAGCATCCTCGATGATCTCGCCCCAGGTGCGCACCCAGATTCGGTACGTGGGCTGCGTGACGGCGCATCCGGGCATCCGGTCCGGCTGGTGGGCGAGCTGGCGTAGGCCGTCTTCCATGGCATTGCCGACGAGCCAGAAGTCCCAGGTCACCTTGGGGTCCCGGAACCTGTCGTCGTTCATGACCGCCTGCGCGTAGCTGTTGATCTGTGAGAACTCGGTCATACCCAAGATGACACTCGACCTCTTGAGCTCCACCACGAGATGGTGACGTTCCCCCTTCCGCTGCCGGGCAGCACGGGACAGCATCAGATCGACGATCCCCCGGCTCCCGTCCTCCCTCAGGACAGGGGCGGGTGCCGGCGCGTCCCGGTCGAGAAGTCGACAGTGCTGTCTCAGCACCTCGTTCAGACTGCGGTCGCTGACGTGCAGTCCGTACTCCTCGCCAAAGATCCAGCACTCGTTCTCCAGAATCCGGTGCAGCTCGGTGCGCTCCTTGACCCGCCCTTTGGCCACGGGCTCGAAGACGAGGTGCTCCAGAGCTGACAGGAAGTCGAGACGTCCGGTCGTCGCTGTCGATGCCTTGATCAGGGCAGACAGCGGCGTACGGTCAAGGAGACGGCTGAGTTCCGTCTGCTCCTGCTTGGAGAGCGCGAAGAGTTCCTCGGCGATGCGCAGCACTTCACCCGGCTCGTGAGTCAGGACAGAGCGCAGAAGCGCGAAGGACACCTTCTGGGCTCTCTTGCTCGCCGGCAGGTGCCGGACGACCGCGGTCGCCACGGCGTCGAAGGTCTCGCGCTCCGCACGCTCCTGGTCGTTGGCGGGCTCGCCCGTGTACGGGTAGAAACCTTCCGCACGCCACTGGTCGACAAGCTCACGACGACGTTCGTCGGCGCGGGAACGGAAGTGCTCACGCATACGCTCCCGGGCTTCGGCCAACACCTCGGCAGCGGGCCCCTCCGGTGCCCAGTCGGCGAAGGCGAGGTCGCCGACCGAATCGTCCTCGAACCCCGACCAGGAGAGGTACGCGGTGAAGTGGAAGCCGGGAGCCTGGATCTCCGGCTTCAGCTGCGCCAAGGACATACCTCGGCCGTCACACAGGATCAGAGCCCGGGAATACGGACGCGACCATTCGATGATCTTCAGCTGGGCCGACGGGTGAGAGCTGCCCGGCGGGGCCGCCACCTCGTACGTATCGACGTGCACCTGCTCCGACGCCGGGTCAAGGCGTGTCCCGTCGTAGGTGATGCAGATGTCCGGGTAGGCCTCCAGATGGAGCGCGAAGGCGGCGGTGAGCGCGGTACGGGCGGCGTCCTCGGTCAGCTTCTGGAGGTCCTCCCCGCCGAACGCCTCGAAGACCGTCCCCGTCGCGTCGGTCGTCGGCTCGGGCTCGCTGACGTCAAACTCGTCCATGGAGCCGCGGTCGGACTCGATGACCACACGACGGCAGATCCCCTGCATCCTGCTCACGCTGGTCCAGCGCACCTCGCTGCCGAGCGCGAAGGCCCGGACTCGGCCCCGCCCGTTCTTCCCGTGTAGCACGCGCTTTTTAACCTCGCTGACCTGCGTGCGCCTCTTCCAGGATGTACCGATCTGCTCGAAATAGTCGCTGCACTTCTCCGCCGCAATACCAGTGCCGTCGTCGATCACGGCTACTCGATCGACTCCGTCGAAGTCGTTGCGCTCAAGCACGACGGTGACGTTTTCGGCGTCCGCGTCGAGTGAGTTCCAGATCAGCTCCTCGATGGCTCCGACAGGATGGCGCAGGCGGGCCAGTTCCTCGACGTGCCCCCGCCCTACGGTCAACCGAAGCTTCGCCACGAGGTCCGCACCTTTCACGTCAGCGTCATCTCTTAGGGCCTACGGCGAGGGAGGCGGAATGCTTCCCACGTCATTGTCATTGACTCGGATACCTGATGAACGTCACTCGCTGTTCTCGGGCGCCGGACGTGCGTCCACGATCGGCTCGGCCGCCAGCGCGGCATGTCACGTCCATAGCTCGTCAGCGAGCGGTGCCGCGTCCAAATCGTTGCGGCGACTGCGCCAGTCCGGCAGGAAGCTGTCCATCAGCCGGGCAAAGCGCGGGCCGTGCCCGCGTTCGAGGAAGTGGGTCATCTCGTGGACGATGACGTACTCAAGGGAGTTCGGGTGTTTCTTGGCCAGCTCAGAGTTGAACCACAGGCGGCCGGTCTCCTGGTTGCACGAGCCCCATTTGGTCTTCATCCGGCGGATGCCCCACCAGGGCACTGAGACGCCCAGCTTCGCCTCCCACTGCTCGATGAGCGGGGGGACGGCGCGTCGGAGCTGCTCTCGGCACCACTGGTCGAGCAGGTCTCGGCGGCGCTGCTCGTCGGTGTCAGGAAGCGCGTACAGGACGAGTCGGTCTCCGTCGATCTCCACATGCGGGCGTCCGGGGCGTTCGACGACCTTCAGGCGTCGCCTCACGCCCCAGATGTAGTGGGACTCTCCGCCGACCATCTCCCGTACGGACTGCCGTCGAGCCGATCTCAGCTCGTCCTGTTGCCTCCTGATCCATGGCAGTCGCTGAATGACGGCCAGCCTGACCTGGTCATCATCCATCCGCTGGGGTGCCGCCACCCGGACACGTCCCCCCGGCGGATAGACACCGATGTGCAGGTTCTTGATGTCCTTGAAGTCCACCTGGACATCGATGCCGAGGACGGTAATCCGGGTGCTAGTGGTACTCATGCCTTGCTTTCACCAATTCGAAGAGCTCGTCGAGCCGATCGAAGCCGTCAGGCAGCGCACGCTTGACCGCGATGCGCAGCTTTCGTTCCTTGAGCGGGCTCCCTGCCCAGTCGTGCGGCTTGTTGTGCAGCACGGCGAGGTCGACCTGAACAGCAAGCTGCTCATCGTCGGGGAAGAAGTCACATAGCGCTCTGCGTGCACCGTTGTCCGCCCACTTCGGGTACCGTGCGGCATCGCCCGCGTTCTTCCCGCCGAGTTCCGCCGCCGCCTCCAATAGCTTGGCGAGGTACTCCTCGTACTCGATGGCTCCGTTGCGGCGCTCCTCGATTATGGCATCGAGCAGCTGAGACATCTCGTCGAAGTACTTTGGGTTTGTCGCATGCTCCTCGACGATCACCTTGCGCATGTTGTTGGTGATAGTCGCGGCAACGGCATCGGGGTTGCTCTTGATGCCGGTCGGTAGTTTGTCGACGGCGCCGGCGCCCAGCTCGACGATGAACTGGATGAGTCCGGTGTCCTCGAAGTCGGACACGGTCCTGGACGCGTCTGCCTGGATGTAGGTGTCCAGGAGAAAGCGCATGCCTGCCTCGTACTGCTTGAAGTCAACGTCCTCGCCTGCGCCGAGCTTCACTTCGGCCCGGACATCGACGTAGTGGCGGACCTCCTTGCGGATGTCCTCGATCTCCTCCGCCGAGTACTTGGCGTCCTCCATGTCGTTCGCCAGGTTGGCGAAGGCTCGCGTCACCGCTGCGACGGCCTTGTACAGCTTGACGCGCTTGGGTTCATTGGCCTTGAGCTGTGCGGCGTTGCCCTGCTCAGCGGCGCAGAAGTACTGCTGGTACTGGAGCGTGTTCCGGGGTGGCGCGACCGGCTCGCACAGCGCGCGGATTTGTTCCAGGGCCTCGTCGAGGTCCTTTCGCCCCTTGTCGATACGGTTGCTCAGCAGGCCCTCGACGTCCTGCCGCTCGTAACCGTCGAACATCCCGGAAGTGTAGTCGGTGATGGCACCCTGGAGGGAGTTGAACAGGTCTCGGTAGTCGACGATGTAGCCGTACTGCTTGTCGTCACCGTCGAGTCGGTTGACGCGGCAGATGGCCTGGAACAACCCGTGGTCCCGCATCTTCTTGTCGATGTAGAGGTACGTGGCGCTCGGCGCGTCGAAGCCGGTCAGAAGTTTGTCGACGACGATGAGGAGGCGCATGCGGCCGGGCTCCTCTACGAACTGCCGCTTGACCTCCTTCTCGAACTCCTTGACCTTCGTCATCGCCACGTCTTCAGGTTCGTTGAAGTGGGCGGCCAACATCTTCCGGTAGATTTCGTACTTCCGGAGGTTTTCCGTGTGGCCGGCACCAGAGTCTTCCTTAGAGATGTCTCCAGGACTCGGCTTGTAGCTGGTGACAATGGCGCACTTGCCGTCGAATCCCGCCTTGGAGAACAGCTCGTAGAACTTGCATGCCTGGTAGACGCTGTCACCGACCAGCATGGCGTTTCCGCGGCCGTCCTTCAGACGATCCTTGGTCTCCATGTCCATCAGGATGTCCTGGACGATCTGCATTGCCCGAGGCTCAGAGGAGACGACCTTCTGCATCGTCCCCCAGCGCTTCTTCAGCTCCGCCTTGGACAGGTCCGTCATGCCCTTGGTCTTGGCCGCGAACCACTTGTCGACGTGCGCGGCGGAGGTAAGTCGCTGGTCGATCGCGCGTGCCTCATAGCTGAGATCAAGTACGACGCCGTCCTTGATGGCCTCGTCGAACCTGTACTCGTGGATGAAAGTACCGAAGGTCTCCATGCTCGTGGCCTTGTCGACCTTAAGCAAGGGCGTTCCCGTAAAGCCAATGAACATCGCACCGGGCAGCAGGCTCTTCATCGCGGCATGCATCTTGCCTGACTGGGTGCGGTGGGCCTCGTCGATAAAAACGAACAAGTTGCCCTTAGCCTTGAAGTCCTTCGGGACGTTAGCCTTGAGTTCCTCGATGAACTTGACCTGGGCCTTCTCGTCGTCCCCGTTGCCTGCAGAACCGCGGAACTTGTGCACAAGGGAGCAGATGAGCCACTCGGTGGACTTGTTCAGGGTGTCTAGGAGATCCGCACCGGTCTTGGTGCGGTAGATCTTCTCGTTGACGCCGTTGAAGACCTTCTCGATCTGCTCATCCAACTCTTCGCGGTCGGTGATGAGGAGGACGCGTGGGTCTTTCTGGTTCTCACGGATCCACTTCGCCAGCCACACCATCGTGAGCGACTTGCCCGACCCCTGGGTGTGCCAGATGATGCCGCCCTCGCGACGACTGATACGTTCCTGCGCCTTCTTCACGCCAAAGTACTGGTTGTGACGGCATGCCTTGCGGACGCCGGAGTCGAACACGGTGAAGTCATGGATCAACTCCAAGATCCGCTCCTTCCCGCAGAGTTGGAGCAGGGATCGATCCAGCGGACCCTCGGCGGCAGCCTCCTCCTCCTCCTCTTCCTCCTCCTTCCACTCCAGCCAGTACTTCTCAGGCGTGTCGATGACTCCGTAGCGCAGCCCTTCGACGTCATTTCCGGCAAGCACGAGTTGAACCGTGGAGAAGAACGACCGGATGAAATCGGGCCGCTGATTTCCGATGGTCTGCCGGATGCCCTCGCTCACAGCCACCCGCGAGCGTTTGAGTTCCAGAGTCACCAGGGCGAGGCCGTTGACGTAGAGCACGATGTCCGGCCGCTTTGTTTGGCGCCCGACGATCGTCACCTCCTCGACAACGACGAAGTCGTTGGCCTGCGGGTCACTCCAGTCGATGAGCCAGACGGTCTCGTACCGCTCGCCGGCTCCCGACTTGACCTTGACCCCGTAGCGCAGCAACTCATAGACGGCGCGGTTCGCCTCGTACAGGTCACGACCGCCGCCGAGCGCGGCGGCCTTCTTGAGCTGGTCGATCGCCTTACTGACGAGAGTGTCGTCATAGCCTCGGCCGCGCAGGTTTAATTCCAGCAGCTCGACCTCGATGCTCGAGTTACCCGCGCGATACTCCCAGCTGCCGAGGTAGCGGTACCCCAATTGCTCCTTAAAAAGCTGGACAACCCGCTTCTGCGCCTCGCGCTCCACCTGCCCGACATCGCTCACGCCTCTGTCTCCCCCTTCACGGGCAGGCGCTTACGTCCAGTAAGGAGCTCCTGTGTCATGCCCCGCTTCACAGCTTTCGATTTCGTAACACGAGCGTGCAGTGCTTCGATCTCCGCATCGACCTCAGTCAATACCCGGGAAATCGCACGCTGTTCTTTCAAAATCGGAATGTCCACCACTACTCGCCCCAGCGCTCGACCATTCGTCAGCGCTCTAGTCGTATAGCTTGCCGTTGATTCAACTTGCCGCCGAATCGCATCAACCTGGAAGAGATATGCGAGGAATTGAGCATCGAGGTCCCGCACGCGTGGGCGCCCTCGAAGAACGAATCCACTGAAAACCGCATCAGAGACGTGCTCGACAAGCGCTGCGGCGGTCCCAACTTCGTCGACCGTTTCTGAGGTGCGGGTAAAAAATAGGTCACCCTTCCTGGCGGAGAACCGCTTAATTTCATCGCGAGTCAAGGTCACTCGCCCAGTCACGTCGCCAGCGGAGATAACCGGACCATTCATCACATCCATGAAGTTGACAATCGGCGTACCCGACCCGAAGAACGAGCTCTCCTTATTCAGGCCATTCCTAAACTCGAGAAGCTCTCGAACCTCAACTCTGCGCCAGGGATCGGTGAAGCCCGGGAGGCGCGTCCTGCCCGTCAGCAGCTGTTGCATCAAGCCCTGCTTGATCTCACACTTCTTGTTGATCATCAGTTCCAACGAAGCGATTAGGTTGTCGATATCCCTCACCGCTCCAGCAATCCGACGCTGCTCCTCGAGGGAATCGGGCCACGCAATCTTCACATCATTGAGGATCGACTGAGTGATCAGCGGGAGGTCGTTCTTGTTCTTGACATCGTTCAGTCGCGCCGCTTCCAAGGCAAAGGCGAGGAATCGAACATCCAACAGGCGCTTGAACCGGCGCGCATACAGTGCGTTATCGGTGATCCACGCCGGCCCATCATTTCGATACACAACGCCGCATTTCTGACCCACCCGACCAAGGATTACCGTTGGCTGATCAACCATCGCCAACGAGGTATAACCCGCAATTCCGTTGCCACCATAGACAGGTACGGGATGTGATCCTGAGCGGGCAGACAGTCTCGCAACACTGATCAAATCTCCAGACCCGAAGACCGCGATGTCCGAGATCGCAAGACTGAGCCACTGATCGGCTCGCGCCGCGCTCATTTCACTACCCCCATGTCGGCAAGGTGACATGCCACTTTGTTTTCGAGTTTCTCTAGTTGGCCGTTGAGGGCTTCAACCGTGTCAGAGTAGCGCTCGCCAAGTTGTTCGATCCGGCTAACCAATGCAAAGGTTAGCGAATTGGCGACGCAAGCAACGCGACCCCTGATCGTCGAATGCCATTTGTCATCAAGGACTAGCTGCTTAATGTCAGGCTCAGTGAGGTCTCCGTACTTCTTGAGGGTCGCGAGATCGATGGCGGCCTGGGCCTCTTTGGCCGCCTTCTTCGCTACCGCCTCCGCGTTGTACAGATCGATCAGATGCGACAGGGCTGCCACCTCCTCGGCATCCGTACCCTCGTGCCGCGCCTTTTTCAGGCGGGCCGAAGCAAGAGCCTTATTGATCTTTTCGTCGTCCATCGCTTCCGCCAGGAGCCCGCCCTCAACGGCATGCTCCTCGACGTACTCCTCGACCAGGCGGCTCGCCTCCTCCCATTCCGACATGAGCTCATCGACCTCAGCGCGTTCCCTGGCGAAGTAACGCTCAACGATCAGATTCGGCGGGAGGAGGTCCATCTTGTACTTCTCAGCGCTACGCCCCGTACCCGCCACTAGGTCCGGGATCTCGGAGAGTTTTCGATCCTTGTCCACCACGATCTTGCGCGGCTTAGCGGATGCGAGCCAGCCGTCGTTCATGACCATGAAGACGTCATCGTGCATGACGTCGTGCCAGTACGTCATGAGCTGTTCGTAGACGTCGTACTCGTCCAGCAGAGGTACTGACTTGAAACGGGCCAGCAGGTCGTCACCGAGGGCGGCGATGAGGCCATTCGGCCGAGTCGTTTCGTCGATCTCTTCGAGTTTCTTGCGATGGGTGGCGAACCACTCAGTAATGATCTCCCGAGCCTCTTGGGTGAATTTCTGGAACTCGGGGGAATCAAGAGCCGCCTGCTGAACCTTGCTGGCATCGATGGTGAGGTCGCTATAGCCAGGCCGGTTCGGCTGGAACAGCTGATCTCGCAGCTGCGGGAAGGCATCCCAGTAGCCGTTGAGCGCGTCGAGATCGCGATCCGGGATGCCGCCGTGCAGATGTGCGTGAAGGTCCTGGATGTCCTCGGGTTCGGAGGAGTCGATGTAGCGGGGGATGTTGAGGTTGTAGTCGTTCTTCGGGTCAGCGATCTCCGACAGCAGGACCATGCGCGAGTAGCCGTCGATCGTGGTCTGCTTCGTGAAGACGTCGACGATCTTGTGGATGTCCTGGCTGCGCAGGCGGTTCTTGTTGCCGTCCTTGATGAAGCCCTTGGACGCGTCGATCATGAAGACGCCGGTGCGGCCGGCGGCGTTCTCCTTGTCGAGCACGATGATGCAGGCGGGGATGCCGGTCCCGTAGAAGAGGTTCGCGGGGAGGCCGATGATGCCCTTGATGAACCCCTGCTTCAGCAGGCGCTGACGGATGTCGGCTTCGGCGTTACCGCGGAAGAGCACTCCGTGCGGGAGGATGACCGCCGCCTTGCCCGTGCTCTTGAGCGACTTGAGGATGTGCAGGAGGAAGGCGTAGTCGCCGTTCTTCTCCGGTGGCCGACCGTACTCAAAACGGCCGTACTCCAGCTCTAGGCCGTTGCTCCAGGACTTGAGCGAAAACGGCGGGTTGGCCACCGCGAAGTCGAAGGTCTGGAGCACGTTCCCGCTGGTGAACTGAGGGCTGGTGATGGTGTCGCCCTTGAGGATCACGTGTTCCGCCGCGTACCCATGCAGGATCATGTTCATCTTGGACAATGCCCAGGTGGCGTTGTCCTTCTCCTGGCCGTAGATCGAGATGCCGCGTGAGGTCTCGTCTGCGACCTTCAGGAGGAGTGAGCCGGAGCCACAGGTCGGGTCGTAGACCGTCTGGTCCTGGCGGGTGTCCTTGGTGATGCCGACCACCTTGGCCAGCACACGGGATACTTCGGCGGGGGTATAGAACTGGCCCTTACTCTTGCCGGACTCCGTGGCGAAGTGGCGCATGAGGTACTCGTAGGCATCGCCGAGGAGATCGTCGCCTTCGGCCCGGGAGCCTCGGAAGTCAAGGTCGCTGAAGATCGTGACCAGCTTGGACAGTCGGTCCTGGATCTCCTTGCCCTTTCCGAGCTTCTCCTCATCGTTGAAGTCAGCGAGGTCGATGACGTTACGCAGGTCGTTCGCTTCGGCCAGCCGACTGATGATCTTGTTAAAGCGGTCGCCGATCTCCTTGTCGCCCTTGGCGGCGACCATGTCGTCGAAGGAACCACCGGGCGGGACGTCGATGAGACTGTCGGGGTCGGCCTTGGCCTTGTCGGAGACGTACTTCACGAAGAGCAGCGTGAGGATGTAGTCCTTGTACTGGCCGGCGTCCATCCCGCCGCGCAGCTCGTCGCAGCTCTTCCAGAGCGAGCTGTACAGGTCTGTCTTCTTGAGGGCCAAGGCTCTTCTTCCCGGTATGTCATGGCGGTCGCGCGGGCCGCCAACCCTGATGCCTGCGGCGTGACGCACGTCGCGCGGGCGTTTCCAGCCGTCGATGCGAGTTCCACGCAAGCGGCAGCTGAGTCCACGCGGGAAGCGTAGTGGAGGATTCGGCCGAGCTGCCCTGTATGGGAAGAGAGGCACCTCGCGGCCGTCACCAAGCAGAGCCGCCAGGCGGGCGGGCCTCAGAGCGAAGACGACAATCGGCTGCGGCGGCCAAGGATGCACCTTCGCGAAGACGAGAAGACGTACGAGCTCCACAGAACCTAATCGGTCAATGTCAGACGATTGCCTGACAGGCGAGGGATGGGTCCGGTAGATCTGTGCCCGTGACTGACTCCATGCCCCCTGATGACGGCGAGCCCACTTCCTTCCGCGAGAAGGCCAAGGACTGGGTCGAGAAGGGCAAGGGCTGGGCCGAGAAGCACCCGAGGACGATCCGCTTCGTCAAAGTCGCGGGCGTGGCTGCGGGCATGGTCGCCGTTGTCGTCCTCGCGCCGCGCAGTACAGATGAGGACGCAGACGAGTTCCCCAGCTATGCCGAGGGTTCCGCAAACGCCGAGGACGTCAAGGGTGCCGCGGAAGTCGAGGGTGTCGCTGACCAGGAGCAGCCCTCCGCCTCCGACGGGACGGACAATCCTCGCGACTCCGCCAAGAACCACCTGCGGATTCTCCACCCCGGCTGGAACGCCAGCGAGGAGAAGAAGGCGCAGTACAAGGAGGAGACGGGGGAAGATCTGCCTGCCGGCACCACCTGGGTCTCTCCGAAGTCCGATGCAGACGATTCCCCGGAAGGCGAGGACCCGGGTGCGGATGACTCCCCAGAGGACGAGGACTCGGGCGAAACAGCAGCCTGAGCGCTTAGGTGCAGGTCGCCGCGGCCCCCATTCTTGTGCAGTGCCAGCGCAGGCCCTGCAGAGCGCTCGCCCCGACGCTGATCTGCGGAGATGCATGTGCTTGCCCCTGTGAGGGCAAGGCTGTCGTCACCCCTGGAACCGTGGCAGAATCCGAGCTGCTAAGACGCGGCGGACTGGAGCACAGGCCCAAAGGGGTCACACCCCACCCCCTTCGCTCTCTCCCGGTTCTCCGCCACCACCTCTACGATCCGACCCATGATCAAGCTGTCGTGGGCGCTGATAGCCCAGCACGTGGATGACTGGACCGGCGACGACACAGCAGAGGGCGCGGCCGTCCTCGAAGCGAGAGTGGGGGCCGTGGTGGACGCGAGCGGCATGAAGCCGGAGACGATCCAGCATTGGCGAACGACCTTCCTCGCGCCCGTGATCGAGTCTCTGCGCACTGAGGGGACAGCGGCTCTCGCACGGGGCGAGTCCTGGAGCAAGGCAGCTGGCCCTTTCCTGGCTTGTGCCTCCCCTGCGAGCTGACCTCAGCAAGGGGAGAGGCAGGCACCTGTCGCCCATGAAGGCTCTCCGCAGCAGCTCGCGCGGACCAGGCCCCGGGTCACACTCCCCAAGGGCCCTGTGGCGTATCCGCGTGAAGCTTGCCTCTTCCGTCTCGCGCCGCCGCGATCACGGAAGGAGCAGGCGCCTCGTGGGCCTCGTCTTCAGGGAAAATCCCGAACCGCCGAAGCATGGCTCGGACCCACTGGTCGTCTCGCTCGGGCGCCTTGGCCAGCTCGCTCTCGATCCACTCTTCCTTCGTCATGAACGTCCCTCCTGGCTCGCATCGCCCAGTGACTCCGTGCGGCGATTGTCACGTACGACCGACGGCCTCCGTAGCTGCCTTCTGGCGGGGTCCTCGCCACTCGACAGAACGAGCCCTGCTTCGGTGCCGTCCCTCGTCACCATGGCGAACGAGGTGCACACGCGGCGGAAGCCTCTGTGTCCGCTGCGTCCGGTGTGTCCCATGCACTCGACGTCCACGGCTGCCCCGTCCTCGGACGGATTTGCCATCCACGCGCAGTGGAGGCACTCGGCCTCGAACGTCACGTCGGTGTCTGGGTGCTGGGTGATCCGATGCGTGACGTACCGCAGCACAGCGCGGGGCATTACTCGCCCCCGTGCGCGTCCCGCAGGTGTGCGCGCAGGGTCACGTTCATGTCGGACACCTTGGAGTAGTCCCAGACCGACCCGGCGTTGGCCCGTTGTACCGCGAGGCCGAGGCAGTCCCGGCAGCCCGGGACGGGTTCCGGCCGTGCCGGCGGTAGGGAAGAAGCAACCGGCTCCGGCAGCGTCGACGGTTCTCCGTGCATCTCGTATGCCTCCCCGCATCTCGTCGAGAAGGCCATGGTCAGCCGGTCCGAGGGGCCGAAGCTAGGGCGTTTCCCGTTCGCGCAAGAACACGTCCCGGATGCCCTCGACTAGGTCGCGCATTGGGTCCCCGGCAAGGGACACGGAGGCGAAGCGGTCGAACTTCTCGACGTACAGGGAGACGTCCCGTGGGTCGGTGACGACCACCTCGGCGTGTGTCGTCTCGACCGTCACCACACGGTCGTCCCGGATGACGAAGGAGTGACCGGGCACGTCGCGCTGCGGCGCGTCGAGGGGGACCACGCGCACCTCCACGTTCGGCAGGCGGGACACCGACACGATGCGGTCCAGCTGGCCCGCCATCATCGCGGGCGGAAGGAGACGCCAGCGCAGGACGGGTTCCGTAACCACGAAGTGCAGGGCTTTGCTGATGTCGTACAGGACGCGTTGCCGCTCGATCCGGGCGGAGACCGTACGGGAGAGCTGTTCGTCCGTGAGGCCCTTCGGCTCCAACACTGCCCGGATGTACTCGGGCGTCTGGAGCAGACCGGGAACCAGGGACGGCTGGAAGAGGCGCAGGAGCGTCATCGAGGACTCCAACGCCCTGATCTGCTCCTGCTTCTTGTGGTAGCCCATTCGCCGAAAGAGGCGCCATGCGGTTGCCTCTGTGGCCTGTGCGCGGGCTACAGCGAGGTACTCGGCCTTGATCTCCGGGGACACGTCCAAAGCCGTGAGGATGCGTTCCACGTCCGCCGTCGCCGGGGCGACACGGCCGTTCTCGATCTTCGACAGCTTGGCGGTCGACATGACTGTGCTGCGGGCGACGGCCTTGGCCTCCTTGCCGGACGCCTGCCGCAGCGCCCGCAGCGCGGCGCCGAGTTCTGCCTGATTCACGCTGCTCCGTGCTTCCCCCACCACTCGGTGAAGGGCACCGACATGGCCAGGGCGACACTTCGATACGTCGCGTACTCGGACTCCTCGCCCGTGGGCAAGGCCTCCGGTGCCGGGACGAACGTCGGCCCGCTGAACGCGCCGTTCTCGTCGTAGTTGAGCACCACAGGCTCGCGGCCGTCGAAGAGCCAGAAATCGGGCACACCCTCCAGCGGATTCGGGCGGTCGGTCGTGTCGAGGATGTGGAACTCCTCACCCGCCGTCATGTTCGTCTGGTAACCCCAGCTCAGCTCGTAGCGGAGGTACGACGTGAGCGGGCGGGACAGGACGTGGACGCGCACCATGCGCTTGCCGCTCTCCGTCGCCTTTCGCACGGTCTCCAGCCAGTCTGCGTTGTAGTCGGCGGGCTTGGTCTCCCCCGCGAGGAAGGCACGGAAGGCGGCAGGGTTGCCCGAGTTGCTGTAGTCGTCGAGGGTCTCCAGCCGGAACGCCTCCTCCTGGAAGGTGGAGAAGCGGGCAGCCAGGTCGTTAGATGCGCTGATCACGGATTGCCTTCCGGATGAGGTCCATCGGGATTTCCACCAGGGATTCGCCCTCCGGCACGTCGAGACCGTGTCCCGTCGGCACGCCTCCCTGCACGATCAGGGTTCCTTTGTCGGTCGCATACAGGGTGGGACAGTCCCCGTTCTCACAGGTGGTGGCCAGCTTCGTCAACCTCATACGGCGCCCCCTCGTTCCCGTGCTCCGGTGTCCCGTTCATCGTTCCCAGCTGGCGGCCTGCACAACAAGAGGTTCGGGTTTCCAGAACGGGAAACCGGTCCGCCGTCGCTTCGTCCGGGTCAATCCCTTCGGCTGTCCTCTCCTCTCCCACCGGAGCCCCAGGTCAGAGCTTCTGAGAGTCGCCGCCAGGGTCAGCACCAAGTCAGCACACGACCCGGAAACAGCCTGAATCCGCAGGAGAAAACAGGAAGAGGCCAGACCCAAAGATCTGGCCCCTGACCTGGGGTTTCCTACCCTGACCAGCCACTTCGACCGATCAAGGAATCAGGCGCTACACGTTGAACCTGAACTCCACCACGTCCCCGTCCTGCATCACATAGTCCTTGCCCTCCATGCGCGCCTTGCCCTTCGCGCGGGCCTCGGTGACCGAGCCCGTCTCGACCAGGTCGTCGAAGGAGATGACCTCCGCCTTGATGAAGCCCTTCTGGAAGTCGGTGTGGATGACACCGGCGGCCTCGGGGGCGGTGGCGCCCTTCTTGATGGTCCAGGCGCGGGATTCCTTGGGGCCGGCCGTCAGATAGGTCTGGAGGCCGAGGGTGCGGAAGCCGACGTGGGCGAGGGTGGCGAGGCCGGGCTCGTCCTGGCCGACGGACTGGAGGAGCTCCAGGGCCTCCTCCTCGTCCAGCTCGGCGAGGTCCGCCTCCAGCTTGGCGTTGAGGAAGATCGCCTCGGCGGGGGCGACCAGGGCACGCTGCTCGTCCTTGAAGGCGTCGTCGGTCAGCTCGTCCTCGTCGACGTTGAAGACGTAGAGGAAGGGCTTGGTCGTGAGGAGGTGGAGGTCGTGGAGGAGTTCCGCGCGCTCGGTGCCCTGGAGGATGCCCTGGGAGAAGAGGGTGTCGCCCTTCTCCAGGATCTCCTTGGCCTCCTCGACGGCCTTGACCTTGGGAGCGACGTCCTTCTTGATGCGCGACTCCTTCTGGAGGCGCGGGAGGACCTTCTCGATGGTCTGGAGGTCGGCGAGGATCAACTCGGTGTTGATCGTCTCGATGTCGTCCTTCGGCGAGACCTTGCCGTCGACGTGCACGACGTTCTCGTCCTTGAAGGCGCGGATGACCTGGCAGATCGCGTCGGACTCGCGGATGTTGGCCAGGAACTTGTTGCCCAGGCCCTCTCCCTCGCTCGCGCCGCGCACGATGCCCGCGATGTCGACGAAGTCGACCGTGGCGGGGAGGATCTTCTCGGAGGAGAAGATCCCGGCCAGCTTCGCCAGGCGGGGGTCGGGGACGCCGACCACGCCGACGTTGGGCTCGATCGTGGCGAACGGGTAGTTGGCCGCGAGCACGTCGTTCTTGGTCAGGGCGTTGAACAGGGTCGACTTGCCGACATTCGGCAGACCGACGATTCCGATCGTGAGCGACACGTTGCGACTTCCCGTACGTGAGATGCGGAGGGCGGGTGGGATGGGGCAGGCCAGGCAGGGGCCGATCCACCAGTCTACGGGGTGTGCCGTGCCGGACCCGCTCGGAGTCGAACGCTTGGCCAAGGCGCGCCCGACGGCGTGTCTGTCGGGCTATTCGGCACATAAACCGACCTAAGTTGGTCCAGTGGAGCAACACAGGACGCGACCTGCGCAGTACGGACCGCGACGAAGCCGGGCGCCGCTGCCCGCTCAGGGCCGGGGCGGTGCCGCCGCCGCGCGGGCCCCGGTGGGCCGGGTGGCCGGGCGGCCGGCGGGACGGCCCGCGGCCCCGGCACGCCAGGCCCCGGGGGCGGGTTCACCGGTGGCCAGGGCCGTGCGGGCCCTGCGCGGGATGCCCAATCCGCGGTTGACGGGGCTCGGCAGCGGTCTGTTCTGCCTCGCCGTGATGACCCTGCTGGGGTTCCTGGACGAGCTGCTGTTCGGCTCGTCCCTGACCGTGTACGGGGTGCTGTTCGTGCCGGTGAGCCTGCTGACCGCGCTCTGGGTGCGCCGGGGAGACCTGCTGACCGCCCCGATCGTCGTGCCGATCGCCTTCGCCGTGGGCCTGGTGCCCGTGGCGGAGAGCGGGGACGGTTCCGCCGGACGGCTGATGGGACTCGTCACCGCGCTGGCCACGGAGGCCGGGTGGCTGTACGGCGGGACGCTTGTCGCCGGGTCGGTCGTGATCGTCCGCCGGATCCGGCTGGTGCGGCGACGGGCCGCCGCCCGGAACCGTCCTCCGGCCGCCTGACGGCTCCCTGGCAGCGGGCCCTCGCGGGGCGCCCTGGCAGCTGGCCCTTGCGGGGCGCGCTGACAGCGGGCCCTCACGGTGCGCGCTGGCAGTGGGCCCTCACGGTGCGCCCCCAGCGGCCCCGCTCAGCCCGCCGCGCGCATCGCCGCGCCCACGATCCCCGCGTTGTTCTGGAGCTGGGCGGGGACGATCTCCGCCTGGATGCCCTCGATGTGCGGCAGGAACTTCTGGGACTTGCGGCTGACACCGCCGCCGATGATGAACAGCTGGGGCGAGAACAGCATCTCGACGTGCGCGAGGTACTTCTGGACCCGGTGGGCCCAGTGCTCCCACGACATGTCGTGGTCGTCCTTGACCTTGCTGGAGGCCCGCTTCTCCGCGTCGTGGCCGTCCAGCTCCAGGTGGCCCAGCTCGGTGTTGGGGACCAGGACCCCGTCGGTGAACACCGCGCTGCCGATCCCGGTGCCGAAGGTGAGCAGGATGACCGTCCCCTTGCGGCCGCGCCCGGCGCCGAAGTGCATCTCGGCGACGCCCGCCGCGTCCGCGTCGTTGACGACGGTCACGTCCAGCCCGCCCAGCCGCTCGCCGAACAGGGCCCGCGCGTCGGTGTCGACCCAGCTGCTGTCGACGTTGGCCGCTGTGCGCACCGTCGCGCCGCCCGTCACCACGCCGGGGAAGGTGAGGCCGACCGGGCCCGTCCAGCCGAAGTGCTCGACGACCTCCTTGACCCCGTCGGCCACGCCGTCGGGGGTCGCCGGGTGCGGGGTCAGCACCTTGCAGCGCTCCTGGGCCAGGTCGCCCCTGTCGAGGTCCACAGGGGCGCCCTTGATCCCGGATCCGCCGATGTCCACGCCGAAGATCTGCATGGCCCTACGTTACGACGGACGACTGACGGTCACGCCCCGGGTGTACCCGTGCTGCCCGCGGCCCCCGCGCCGCCCCGCTCCGCCACCAGGGCCGCGGCCTCCTCGCGCAGGTCGCGGCGCAGCTCCTTGGGCAGCGAGAAGGTGATCGACTCCTCGGCGGCCTTGACGATCTCCACGTCCTCGAAGCCGCGCCGCGAGAGCCACTCCAGGACCTGCTCGACCAGGACGTCGGGGACGGAGGCGCCGGAGGTGACGCCGACCGTGGTGACGCCGTCGAGCCAGGACTCCTCGATCTCGTCGGCGAAGTCCACCAGGTACGCCGCGCGGGAGCCGGCCTGCTTGGCGACCTCGACCAGGCGCTTGGAGTTGGAGGAGTTGCGGGAGCCGACGACGATCACCAGCTCGGCCTCGGCGCCCATCTGCTTCACCGCGAGCTGGCGGTTCTGCGTGGCGTAGCAGATGTCGTCGCTCGGCGGGGAGAGCAGCTGCGGGAATTTGTTCTTGAGCGCGTCGACGGTCTCCATCGTCTCGTCGACGGAGAGGGTGGTCTGGGAGAGCCAGACCACCTTCGACGGGTCACGGACCTCGACCTTCGCGACGTCCTCGGGGCCGTCCACGAGCTGGATGTGGTCGGGGGCCTCGCCGGAGGTGCCGATGACCTCCTCGTGGCCCTCGTGGCCGATCAGCAGGATGTCGTAGTCGTCGTTGGCGAAGCGGACGGCTTCCTTGTGGACCTTGGTGACCAGCGGGCAGGTGGCGTCGATGGTCGCGAGACGGCCGCGCTCGGCCTCCTCGTGGACGACGGGAGCCACGCCGTGCGCGGAGAACATCACGATGTTCCCCGGGGGGACCTCCTCGGTCCGCTCGACGAAGATCGCGCCCTTCTTCTCCAGGGTCTGGACGACGTACTTGTTGTGGACGATCTCGTGCCGGACGTACACCGGAGCCCCGTACTGCTCCAGGGCTTTCTCGACGGCGATCACGGCGCGGTCCACACCCGCGCAGTAGCCACGGGGGGCGGCGAGCAGGACACGGCGGCCAGGCGAAGCAGTCATGGCACCCATCGTAAGGCCGCGTTCGGCGGGTCAAAGATCGCGTGGGTGCGGCGTTGGCGGGGAGACTGGCGGGAACGTCTGGAGACGGAGTCCGAGGCGCCCGCGGAGGAACGATGTCGCAGAACGGACAGAACGGTACGACGGCCCCGGGGGCCGGTGCGGAGCAGCAGCTCAGGCGCAGTCTGGGCTTCAGGGACCTGGTCGTCTACGGCCTGCTGTTCATCGCGCCCATGGCGCCGGTCGGCGTGTTCGGCACGCTGGACGCCAAGTCGCACGGCGCGGTGGCGCTGGTCTACGTGGTCGCCACGGTCGCGATGGCGTTCACCGCATTCAGCTACGCGCAGATGGTGCGGGTGGTCCCCCAGGCGGGATCGGTGTTCGCCTACGCGCGCGCGGGGCTCGGCAACGGGGCCGGGTTCGTCGCCGGATGGATGGCGATGCTGGACTACGTCCTCATCCCGGCGGTGGCCTACCTCTTCTCCGGCATCGCGATGGAGGCGCTGGTCCCGGAGGTGTCGCGGTGGGTGTGGACGGCGATCGCGGTGGTCGTCACGACCCTGCTGAACCTGTGGGGGGTGCGGGCGGCGGCCCGGGTGGGCTTCCTGGTGCTCGCCATGGAGATCGTCGTACTGATCGTCTTCGTGGCCACGGCGATCGTGGTCCTGGCCCAGGACGGGGCCGAGCGCGACTGGCTGTCGCCGCTGTCGGGCGACGGCACGCAGGGGGCGTTCGCGCTGTCGGCGGTGGTCGGCGCGGTGTCGGTGGCGGTGCTGTCGTACCTGGGCTTCGACGCGATCGCCACCTTCGCGGAGGAGGTCACCGGCGGCTCGGCGAAGGTCGCGCGGGCGCTGCTGTTCTGCCTGGCGCTGGCGGGCGTGCTGTTCGTGGCGCAGACGTACCTGGTGGCGCTCCTGGAACCGGTGTCGTCGGCCCAGCTGGCGGCGGAGCCGGAGCGGCAGGGATCGGCGTTCTACGACGCCGTGGACGCGTCGGTGGGCACCTGGCTGCACGACCTGGTGGCGGTGAGCAAGGCGATCGGCGCGGCGTTCGCGGCGCTGGCCGGGCAGGCGGCGGCCGGGCGGCTGCTGTTCGCGATGGGCCGCGACCGGCGGCTGCCGGGGGTGCTGTCCCGGACGGACGCCGGGGTGCCGCGCGTGGCCCTGCTCGTGTCGGCGGTGATCACGATGGCGGCGGCGGTGTGGGCGGCGCGCCGGGACGACGGTCTGGACCACCTGGTCTCGGTGGTCGACGTCGGCGCGCTGACCGCGTTCACGCTGCTGCACGCGAGCGTGGTGGGCTGGTTCGTGGTCCGCCGCGGCGCGGGCTCGGTGAGCTGGTGGCGGCATCTGCTGGTGCCGGTGCTCGGCGCGGCCATCACGATCGCGGTGATCGTGGAGGCGTCGGGGACCGCGCAGACGGTCGGGGCGATCTGGCTGGCGGTGGGTCTGGTGGTGCTGGCGGCGCAGTGGAGGGGCCGGAGGGACAGGGACCGGGACGGGGGCCGGGAGGGGGACGCGGTGGGCGGGTGACGGTGGGCGGGTGCGAGGGGCCCCGTTGTCGGACCCGGCCGTTACGCTCGGGCGCATGGCTGCCAACTCGACCCCTGAAAGCCCGCTGCCCGTGGGCGAGGTCTCCCGGCTGATCGGGGGCTGGATCGACCGGCTCGGCGCGGTCTGGGTGGAGGGGCAGATCACCCAGTTGTCGCGGCGGCCGGGCGCCGGCGTGGTGTTCCTGACGCTGCGCGACCCGTCGTACGACATCTCGGTGAGCGTGACCTGCTACCGGCAGGTGTTCGACGCCGTGGCGGACGTGGTCGGCGAGGGCGCGCGGGTGGTCGTGCACGCCAAGCCGGAGTGGTACGCGCCGCGGGGGCAGCTGTCGCTGCGGGCCGCCGAGATCAAGCCGGTGGGCGTCGGTGAGCTGCTCGCCCGTCTGGAGCAGCTGAAGAAGGCCCTCGCGCGCGAGGGGCTGTTCGCGGCGGAGCGCAAGAAGCCGCTGCCGTTCCTGCCGCAGCTGCTCGGCCTGGTGTGCGGGCGGGCGTCGGCGGCCGAGCGGGACGTCCTGGAGAACGCCCGGCACCGCTGGCCCGCCGTCCGCTTCGAGGTGCGCAACGTCCCGGTGCAGGGCGTGCACGCGGTGCCGCAGGTGGTGCAGGCGGTGAAGGAGCTGGACGCGCTGGACGAGGTGGACGTGATCGTCGTCGCGCGGGGCGGCGGCAGCGTGGAGGACCTGCTGCCGTTCTCCGACGAGCAGCTGGTGCGGGCGGTGGCCGCCTGCCGTACGCCGGTCGTCTCGGCGATCGGCCACGAGCCGGACAGCCCGCTGCTCGACCTGGTCGCCGACCTGCGCGCCTCCACGCCGACCGACGCCGCGAAGAAGGTCGTGCCGGACGTCGGCGAGGAGTACGAGCGGGTACGGCTGCTGCGGGACCGCGCCCGGCGGTGTGTGGCGGCCTTCGTCGACCGTGAGGAGCGGGGGCTGGCCCACGCGCTGGCGCGGCCCTCGATACAGGATCCGCACCGGATGATTGAGGAGCGGGCCGAGCAGGTGACGGCCCTGCTGGACCGGGGCCGCCGTTCGCTGCGGCACCACCTCGACCGGGCCGACTCCGAGCTGACGCACACGCACGCGCGCGTGGTGGCCCTCTCCCCCGCCGCGACCCTCAAGCGCGGGTACGCGGTGCTCCAGCGGGCCGACGGCCACGCGGTCCGCGACCCGGGCGAGGTGGAGCCCGGCGAGACGCTGCGCGCCCGGGTCGCCGAGGGCGATTTCTCCGTACGAGTCGACGCATAGGGTGGGTGGATGACCAGCGAGGTGGAGCAGCCGACGGCGATGTCCGAGGCGCTCGGGTACGAGCAGGCGCGGGACGAGCTGATCGAGGTCGTCCGGCGGCTGGAGGCCGGGGGTACGACGCTGGAGGAGTCCCTCGTCCTGTGGGAGCGGGGCGAGGAGCTGGCGAAGGTCTGCCGCCGCCGGCTGGACGGCGCGCGGGCCCGCCTGGACGCGGCGCTGGCCGAGGAGGAGACGGACCCGCGGGACTCGGCCGCCGACGACGGCGGCACGCCCTAGCCGGACGCGCCGAGGCGCTTCCCTACGCCTCCTTGGCCGTGTCCTCGGCCAGGGTGTGGGCGACGAGCGCGTTGGCGTGGCCGTGGCCCAGGCCGTGCTCGGTCTTGAGCCAGGCGACGAGTTCCATGTGCCGGGTGAGCGGCGCGGAGCGGATGAGGTCCTTCCACTCCGCGACCGGGCGGCCGTACTTCTTCTCGATGGACGGGAAGTAGGACGCGGGGCCCTTCACGGCGGCGGTCATGTCGGTGCGCTCCTGGTGGTCGAGTGGCGGTGTGTGTGCCGGTAGGACCGCGTCCGGCGGGGAAAGTGAGCGCCGGCCGCCTGTGATGCACCTCACTCGACGGTCAGTGAGGTGAAGCGGGGCCACTGCCGCCGCGCCCCCTCGTCGCGCACGTTGAGCGAGAAGCCGCCGGCGCCCTCCGCCGCCCGCCACCGGCCCGCGCGGACCGCCGCGCAGGGGTCGCCGTCGATGCTCACCCGCACCTGTCGGGGGGTCACGGAGACGGTGATCCGGTGCGTGGCGGCGGGGTCGAGCCGGCAGGTCCGCCGGTCGCCGGCGCCGTCCCGGCCGCCCGGGGTGAGACTCGCCGTGTTGCGGCCAACCGAGAGCGCCACCGGGTGCTCGCTGCCCGCTCGGACGGTGATCCCGACGCCGTTCGAGGTGCCGCGCAGGCGGTCCACGGTGGCGCGCAGGCGGTAGTGGGTCCAGTCGGCCGTGGCGAGCGGGAGGTGGTCGGCGGACACGTAGTCGGTGCCGTCCGCAGGAGGGCTCTCGCCGGTGAGGACGCCGGGCCCGGCCTGCCCGGGGTCGCCCGCCGTCGACCAGTCCGCCCGCCGGGTCAGCGGCCGGCCGGCGTCGCGCGGCTCCAGCGGAGCCCATCGGGCGAGTTCGCGCAGCAGGCCGGCCGGGGTGGTGCCCCGGGTGACCTCCAGGCGCTGCACCTGTCCGGCGGCGGCCGCGCGGGGGCCGGGTGGCAGCGGCCGCGCCGCGCGGTTGGTGAGCGTGGCCGTGAAGCGCTCCCGCAGCATGGCCCGCAGGGCGTCGGCGTCGCGCGCGGCCAGATTGGTCTCGTCCAGCCGTTCCGAGAAGGGGTAGGCGAAGAGCCGGGGGCGAGGCAGGTCGTGCCGTACGAGGTCGCGGACCGACCGGTCGAGGTCCGCCGCGATCCGGCGCCGGTACTCCCGCGACGTCTCGACGCGTCCCTCGTCCGCCAGCCACCGCCGGTTGGTGAACACCGACCGCTCGTGTCCGGCGGCGTCCACGGCGGCCCGTGCGTGGCTGTCGTGCGTGTGCGCCTGGAAGTCCCAGCGTCCGGACCGCGCCATCCGTGCGATCTCGGCCCAGGAGAGGTAGTACGGCTGGTGGGTGCCCACCTGTCCGGTGATCAGGTAGGCCGCCGCCTTCATCCCGTACCGGGCCAGGACCGGGTCGGCGTGCGTCCACAGGCCGTGTGTGCCGTCGTCGAAGGTGAGGTAGACGCTTCGCGCGCCGGGGGTGCGGCCCGTCCGCAGGAAGTCGGTGAACTCCCGGGTGGACAGGGAGCGGTATCCGGCCTCGCGCAGGACGCGCAGGTGTGCGTCGAAGTGCTCCGGGGAGACGGTGTAGCGGCTGCGGCCGTCGGGGCCGATGTCGTGGTAGGCGAGGACGACCGGCGCGCTCCCGGCGTGCGCCGCCCCGGCCTCCGCGCCCGAGCCGCTGCTGCCGCTGCTGCCGCTGCCGGGAGCGGGCGGCGCGCTCTGCTCGGCCACGTCGCGGCGGAGGGCGTCGTACTGCTGGGCGGCGGTGAACGGCAGGGCCACGACGGCCGCCGTGAGCAGTCCGAGCGCGGCGCGCAGCAGGGGCCGTCCCTCCCGGATCGGGTGCGGCCGGTTTCGGAAGCCGTCGCGTCTCACATCCACCGTCCCCGGGTGAGGGCGAACACGTAGACCAGGGCGACGGCGGCACACGTGAGGACGACGGCGAGCGAGCGGCCCAGTCCGCGCAGCAGGACCTTCATGCGGCACTCCTCGTCCAGACGCCGCGGCGCAGCGTGAGCAGGGCGTACGGCAGCAGCCAGGCCAGTACGCAGCAGGACAGCAGGCTCATCAGGGGGCGGCGGCGCCAGGCGCGATCCCCCGGGTGGTCGATCCGGTAGGCGAGGCCCCAGACGCACCCCTTGAGGACGATCCCGCCCAGGTACAGCAGGGTCAGCAGGCCCGCGAGGTGCAGCGGGGCCCACAGCAGGTGCCGTACGACCAGGACGGGCGCCGCGATCACCCACAGGGCGTGCCCGTAGTACAGCGCCGCGGCGGCCGGGCCCCGGCGCCACATGAAGCCGCCGGTGAAGAAGAGGTTCCTGATGAAGCTCTTCTTCCAGCGGATCTGCTGGCGCAGGAAGGAGCCGGGGCGGGACGGCACCCGGGTCCACACCCGGGCGGAACGGGTGTAGCCGACCTCCCAGCGCAGCTCGGGATAGTCGTGCTCGCGCACGAAGGGCGAGTCGGCGTGCCGCTCCTTGAGCGCGCGGCCGCGCCAGGCCTGGCCCAGGACGTATCCGGTGAGCTGGCGGTCGGTGGCGAAGCGGAAGGGGGCGCCGAGGAAGCGGTCCTCGGCCCAGGCGGGCAGGTAGTTGTAGATCGCCTCGCGGCGGAAGGCGGCGAGCGGTCCGGAGACGCAGGTCACCGAGCCGAAGGCGGCCTCGGCGGCCTTGCTGATGCGGAACTGCCCCTCGTACCAGATGTCCTGTACGCGGGCCAGCAGTGAGGCGTCGGTGTTGAGCGCCCGGCAGTGTCCGCTGACCGCGCCCAGTTCGGGGTGGCGGACGAGGGCGGTGACGCAGTGCCGTACGGCGTCCGGCGCGACGACGCAGTCGGAGTCGGTGAACAGCAGTACGTCCCCGTCGGCCACGGCGCAGGCACGGACCAGCGCGCCCTTCTTGCCGAGGTTCTCCTCCAGCCGGATCAGGGTGAGCGGCAGCTCCTCGGCGAGGCGCTCCAGTACGTCGGGGGTGCCGTCGTCGGAGGCGTCGTCGACCACGACGAGCTGGAGGTCGGGGTAGTCCACGGCGGCCATGGAGCGCACGCAGGCCTCGATGTGCGCGCGTTCGTTGCGCACGGCCAGCAGGAAGCTCACCCGGGGCTGTGCGGGCAGGGCCGGGAAGGCGTCGGCGTGGCGCGGGCGGCTGCGCAGGGGGCGTACGGCCGGGTCGTCGTAGCGGCTGTAGGCGAGGTGGAGGAGGCACACGGTGCCGGCCAGGACCGCCAGGCCGTAGAGGGCGAGCGGGTCGAAGGCGTGCGGCAGGCGGACGGCGCCGCGGGCCAGCAGCAGGAGGAGGGGCAGCAGGGCGAGGAGGGTGAGCAGCCGCACCACGTCGCGGCGGACGCCGGGTTCCAGGGCGTCGAGGCGGGCGCGGAGCCGGTGGCGGGCGGCGGCGCGGAGCGGGGTGGCCGGTCCGTGGCCGGGGCGCAGGACGGTCATGCGGTGGCCCCCGCGGCGGGAGGGACGCCGGTCCCGGCCCGCGCCGCCGCCTTGGTGAGGGGACCGCGCTGGCGGGTGTCCAGGACGGGCGGGGCGTCGGCTGCGCACAGCCAGGTCAGGTCGTGCACGGGATGGACGGTGTTCAGGACCACCAGGTCCCAGGGCCGGGTGTGCGGATCCGGTACGTGGTGCAGCGCTTGCGCGCCGACGCGCAGCGAGGGCACCAGGGGGTCGCAGTACGCGACGTGCGCGCCGGCCGCGGCGAGCCCGGCGAGGATCTCCAGGGCGGGGCTCTCCCGGACGTCGGCCACGCCCTCCTTGTAGGAGACGCCGATCAGCAGGACGCGGGCCTCGCGCGCGGGGACGGAGGAGGCCTCCAGCAGGTCCAGGGCGCGTTGGGTGATCCGCGCGGGCCGACCGCTGTTGGCCGCGAGGGCGGTGGCCACCAGCGGCGCCTGCTGCCGGACCTTGCCCAGCTGCCAGAGCAGGTAGTGGGGGTCGCACGGGATGCAGTGACCGCCGACGCCGGGCCCCGGGTAGAAGGGCATGAAGCCGTACGGCTTGGTCGCCGCGGCCTCGATCACCGGGACCGGTGCCAGACCGAGGGAGTGACAGGCGTCGGCGAGTTCGTTGGCCAGGGCGATGTTGACGGCGCGGTAGGTGTTCTCCCAGAGCTTGGCCATCTCGGCGGTCTCGGGGTCGGGGACCGGCCGGACGACGGAGGCCGTCGGGGCCAGCAGGTCCGCGGCGGCGCGGCTGCTGCGCGGTCCGGCGCCGCCGACCAGGCGCGGGGTGCGTTCGGGGGTGTGGCGTTCGTTGCCGGGGTCGATCCGCTCGGGGGAGAAGGCGACGTACACGTCCTCGTCGACGGTGAACCCACGGGCCCGCAGCGGTTCGACCAGCAGGTCGCGGGTGGTGCCGACGTAGCTGGTGGAGGTGAGCACGATCAGCTGGCCGGGCACGGCGTGCTCCACCGCCGAGGCGCAGGCGGAGGAGAGCGCGGTGAGGTCGGGCTCGCGCCGGGCGTCGACGGGGGTGGGCACACAGATGACCACGGCGTCGGCCTCGCGCACCGCCGTGGCGTCCGGGGTGAGCCGGAAGCGGTCGCCGGCCGAGGCGCAGGCGAGCTGCGCGTGGTGCAGCGGGAGCAGGTCCACCGCTCCGCGGGCGATGTCCCGCAGCCGGTCCGGGCTGCTGTCGACGCCGATGACGGTGGCGCCCGCGTCGGTGAGGGCGAGTGCGGTGGGGAGTCCCACGTAGCCAAGCCCCACGACCGCGACGGTTGGTCCGGATACATCCATCTCGAAGCTGTCTGGCTTGAATTCCACATCGTCATATAGGCGCACGGCCCGAAAACCCCGTCTTCTCGACACACACCCCGCCATATACGCCAGGGCCCCTTCACCCGGCCGGACGTGTGAAGCGGGTCACCGGGATCTCACATTGGTTGAAGCTTGAACTTCTTTGGCGTAGTGTCGCCAGCGTCAACGGCCCCCGGCCCCCACGCCGCACGGCGCCGACGCACCCCCCGGAGAAAGATCACGCATGTCTCTCGTTCTTGACCCCGCCGCCCAGGACCTCCTGTTCCGCGAGGCCCGCACGGCGAACACCTTCACCGACGAGCCGGTGACCGACGAGCAGATGCAGGCGATCTACGACCTGGTCAAGTACGGCCCGACCGCCTTCAACCAGTCGCCGCTGCGCATCACGCTGGTCCGCTCCCCCGAGGCCCGCGAGCGCCTGGTCACCCACATGGCGGAGGGCAACCGCGCCAAGACGGCCACCGCCCCGCTGGTCGCGATCCTGTCCGCGGACAACGAGTTCCACGAGGAGCTGCCGCAGCTCCTCCCGCACTTCCCGCAGGCCAAGGACGCCTTCTTCAGCGAGCGTCCGGTCCGCGAGGGCACGGCCACCCTGAACGCCGCCCTCCAGGCCGCGTACTTCATCGTCGGCGTCCGCGCCGCGGGCCTGGCCGCCGGACCGATGACCGGCCTCGACTTCGAGGGCCTGCGCAAGGAGTTCCTGGACGACGACCACACCCCGCTGATGGTCGTCAACATCGGCCGTCCGGGCCCGGACGCCTGGTTCCCGCGCTCCCCGCGGCTGGCCTACGACCAGGTCGTCACCACGGTCTGAGGCACGCGGCACCCGCACACCACGACGAAGCCCCCGGCGAGCTGCCGGGGGCTTCGTCGTGGTGCATGGGCCGAGCCGGGCCGTGCACCCGGTGGCCGGGCGCCCGGTTGCCGGCGGTCGGCGGTCGGCGGTCGGTGGCCGGTGGCCGGCGGTCGGCGGTCGGTGGCCGGTTGCCGGTGACCGGCGGTCGGCGGTCGGCGGTCGGTGGCCGGTCAGGCCAGCTTCAGGGCCGCCGCCATCTCGCCGAGCTGCTCGAACGACCCGGTGCCGGCCACGACCGTCGTCGCGCCCTTCATGTCGCCCGTGCCGGGCAGCACCAGCGCGTCGTACCGACCGCCCGTGTACCGCGTCCAGGTCCGGCCACCGATCTCCTCGGTCCGCTCGGTCGCCTCGGCGCCCTGACTGGCGTCGTGGATGAACGTGGACGCCTTCTTCGTGGACTGCTCGACCGTCACGTACTCGCCGTCCGGGGCCCGGAAGCCCAGGTGCCAGGCGTCGGAGTCGTCGCCCCGGAAGCGGACGGAGGTCGGCTTCCAGTCCTCGGACAGCCCCTCGGGCGCGGCCACCGGGTACGACGCGGCGCGCTGCGCGGTCAGCAGTTCGACCCGGTAGTCGACCCGCTTGACGTCCGGTTCACCGTCGTCGTGCGGAATGAACATCCAGATCACGCCTGCCGCCAGCACGATGACCCCGAGCGAGAGAATCATGTCCCGGGCCGACTTCTGCTTGCCTTTCATACCTGCCACGCCCCCTATCGTCGCAGGTGCCTGATCCGCTCATACGTGGGGTCCCCTGCTCATTTTGTCGGACTGGCGATAGAGTCGTGGCCATACCCTCATCCGGCCGTCGTCGTATCAGAAAGGTGCGTTCCGATGACCGAGCATCATCTCCCGTCCGAGCTGGACGTCCCCTCGGAGGCCCCCGACCGCAACCTCGCCATGGAGCTGGTCCGGGTCACCGAGGCCGCGGCGATGGCCGCCGGCCGCTGGGTCGGACGCGGTGACAAGAACGGCGCCGACGGTGCCGCGGTGCGCGCCATGCGGACCCTCGTCCACACCGTCTCGATGAACGGCGTCGTCGTCATCGGCGAGGGCGAGAAGGACGAGGCCCCGATGCTCTTCAACGGGGAGCGGGTCGGCGACGGGACCGGGGCCGAGGTCGACATCGCCGTCGACCCGATCGACGGCACCACGCTGACGGCCAACGGCATGACCAACGCGATCGCGGTGCTGGCCGCCGCCGAGCGCGGCTCCATGTTCGACCCGTCCGCGGTCTTCTACATGGACAAGCTGGTCACCGGCCCCGAGGCCGCCGACTTCGTGGACATCAACGCGCCCGTCGCCGTGAACATCCGCCGGATCGCCAAGGCGAAGCGGCGCACGCCCGAGGACGTCACGGTCGTCATCCTCGACCGGCCGCGGCACCAGGGCCTCATCAAGGAGGTCCGGGAGACCGGCGCCCGGATCAAGCTGATCTCCGACGGCGATGTGGCCGGCTCCATCCTGGCGCTGCGCGAGGGCACGGGCATCGACCTGCTGCTCGGTATCGGCGGTACGCCGGAGGGCATCATCTCGGCCTGCGCGGTGAAGTGCCTGGGCGGCACCATCCAGGGCAAGCTGTGGCCGAAGGACGACGAGGAGCGGCAGCGGGCCGTCGACGCGGGGCACGACCTGGACCGGGTGCTGACCACCGACGACCTGGTCTCCGGGGACAACGTCTTCTTCGTCGCGACCGGCATCACCGACGGCGAGCTGCTGCGGGGGGTGCGGTACCGGTCGGAGACGGCGACGACCGACTCGATCGTGATGCGGTCCAAGTCGGGGACGGTGCGGCGGATCGACTCCGAGCACCGGCTGAGCAAGCTGCGGGCGTACAGCGCGATCGATTTCGACCGGGCGAAGTGACGCCGCCGGTTTCGCGGGGCGCCTCCTGAGTCGGGGTGCCTGTCGTGCGGCGGCTGCGGCACCGTCGTGGCCGGTCGCGCCCACGCGGCGGAGCCGCAGATCGGGCACAGGCCCGCGCCCCTTTCGGGGTGGCCGCGGTTCCCGGCGTTGAAAGGGCACCCTCCGTGTGCGGAGAGGGTGCCCTTACGCCTGGTCGGGTTCAGCCGGCCGCGGCTATGCGGCCCGTCGTGCGGGCGGCCTTCTTGAGTTCGACGTCGCGGCGGCGGCGCCGGGCCAGGACCACGCGGCGTTCGGCGGCGGTGAGGCCGCCCCAGACGCCGTAGGGCTCGGGCTGCAGCAGGGCGTGCTCGCGGCACTCGACCATGACCGGACAGCGCGCGCAGACGCGCTTGGCGGCCTCTTCGCGGGAGAGCCGGGCGGCAGTCGGTTCCTTGGAGGGGGCGAAGAACAGTCCGGCCTCGTCGCGCCGGCACACCGCCTCGGTGTGCCAGGGAGCGTCTTGGTCCCTGTCCCGCACGGGCCCCCGCTGGGCCGGAACGGCAGCTACCTGCAGGGACGAATGCGGCGGTTGCAGCACGGGTCTACTCCTGACGACGGCTTCGCTAGCGAGAGACGATGCGTCAAGGCTTACCCGTTGTACGCGCGCCTATGCACTGGGTTTCCCACCGCTGCCGTGCCGGTGCTACAGGTGCTTGCGCAAACCCTTCTCCACCCGGCGGTGCACCCGGTCGAGAATGTCCGCGACGACCTTGCCGCGCTTGGGGCGGACCTCGACGCTGCCCAGCACGGCCCAGCCGTCCACGTAGATGACGGGCGCCTCGGCCTCGGCGGAGTCGAGGGTGTGGACCTCGAAACTGCCGAGCACGCTGCCGCCCGCGCCGCGCACCGACACGTTCTCCGGGACGCGCACCTCGACGCTGCCGAAGACGGAGAAGGCCTTGATGACGACCTGCTGGTACTCGAAGACCGCCTCGCTGAGGTCGATCTCGACGCTGCCGAAGACGGCGTAGGCGTGGATGCGGCGGTTCGCCCGCCAGCGGCCCTTGCGGACGGCGCTGCTGAAGATGGCCACCACGTTCTCGTCGGGCTCCGCCGGGATGGCGCCGGCGGTGGGGCGGTGGGGTGCCGGCTCGGCGGTGTCCCGGCCGCGGTGGGCGGCGGGCAGGTCCCGGACGAAGACGTCCAGCTCTCCGACGGTCTTGGCGGCCAGCACGCCTTCGACGCGCTCGGCGTGCTCCTCGGCGGTGAGCCGTCCCTCTGCGAGGGCTTCGCGCAGCATGTCGGCGACGCGGTCGCGGTCGGCGTCCGAGGCGCGCAGCTCGGAGGTGCGCGGTGCGGCTGGGGCGTGCTTGTGAAGGTCCACGGCAGCAGCGTACCGAAACGCGATAGATCGCGACTAGCCCTGTGGACAACCTTGTCGCGCACCGGGACCTCCTACTGAGCCTTACCTCACAAGCTCGGCACCCTCGGCAGGTTTTACGCTGGTTGGCGCTGCCAACGGAGGCCAGCCGTCGTTGCTGAGGAATCCAGCCGCGCGTGATGTCGAGTGAGGAATGGGCGAGATGCCTGAGTTCGCGTACACCGATCTGCTCCCCCAGGGCGAGGACACCACTCCGTACCGGCTGGTGACCGCCGAGGGCGTCTCCACCTTCGAGGCCGACGGTCGGACGTTCCTCAAGGTGGAGCCGGAGGCGCTGCGCAAACTGGCCGAGGAGGCCGTCCACGACATCCAGCACTACCTGCGCCCGGCCCACCTCGCGCAGCTGCGCCGCATCGTCGACGACCCCGAGGCGTCGGGCAACGACAAGTTCGTGGCCCTGGACCTGCTGAAGAACGCGAACATCGCGGCGGCGGGCGTCCTCCCGATGTGCCAGGACACCGGCACCGCGATCGTCATGGGCAAGCGCGGGCAGAACGTGCTCACGGCGGGCGGCGACGAGGAGGCCCTGAGCCGGGGCATCTACGACGCCTACAAGAACCTGAACCTGCGCTACTCGCAGATGGCCCCGCTCACCATGTGGGAGGAGAAGAACACCGGCTCCAACCTCCCGGCGCAGATCGAGCTGTACGCGACCGACGGCGGCGCCTACAAGTTCCTCTTCATGGCGAAGGGCGGCGGCTCCGCCAACAAGTCCTTCCTCTACCAGGAGACGAAGGCCGTCCTGAACGAGTCCTCCATGATGAAGTTCCTGGAGGAGAAGATCCGCTCGCTCGGCACGGCCGCCTGCCCGCCGTACCACCTGGCGATCGTCGTCGGCGGCACCTCGGCCGAGTACGCGCTGAAGACCGCGAAGTACGCCTCCGCTCACTACCTGGACGAGATCCCGGCCGAGGGTTCGGAGCTCGGGCACGGCTTCCGGGACAAGGAACTGGAGGAGAAGGTCTTCGAGCTGACCCAGAGGATCGGCATCGGCGCGCAGTTCGGCGGCAAGTACTTCTGCCACGACGTGCGCGTGGTGCGGCTGCCCCGGCACGGCGCCTCCTGCCCGGTCGCCATCGCCGTGTCCTGCTCGGCCGACCGGCAGGCCGTCGCGAAGATCACCGCCGAGGGCGTCTTCCTGGAGCAGCTGGAGACCGACCCGGCGCGCTTCCTGCCGGAGACGACGGACGAGCACCTCGACGAGGCCGGGGACGTCGTGAAGATCGACCTCAACCGGCCGATGGACGACATCCTGGCCGAGCTGACGAAGCACCCGGTCAAGACCCGGCTCTCGCTGACCGGCCCGCTGGTCGTGGCCCGCGACATCGCGCACGCCAAGATCAAGGAGCGGCTGGACGCGGGCGAGGAGATGCCGCAGTACCTGAAGGACCACCCGGTGTACTACGCGGGCCCGGCCAAGACGCCCGAGGGTTACGCCTCCGGGTCCTTCGGGCCGACCACCGCCGGGCGCATGGACTCCTACGTGGAGCAGTTCCAGGCGGCGGGCGGCTCCAAGGTGATGCTGGCCAAGGGCAACCGGAGCAAGCAGGTCACCGACGCGTGCGAGACGCACGGCGGCTTCTACCTGGGCTCGATCGGCGGTCCCGCGGCGCGGCTCGCGCAGGACTGCATCAAGAAGGTCGAGGTCGTCGAGTACGAGGAGCTCGGCATGGAGGCGGTCTGGAAGATCGAGGTCGAGGACTTCCCGGCGTTCGTCGTGGTGGACGACAAGGGCAGCGACTTCTTTCAAGACCCGGCGCCCGCGCCGACGTTCACGACGATTCCGGTGCGGGGGCCCGGGCTGGCGTAGCCCTCCCGTCGGCGTGCGGGGAGCGGGGCCGGGGAGCGAATCCGGCCCGTGCCCGGAACATCCGCCCCGCCCCGCACGCTGTACCCGGTATGAGCGACTACCGCATCGAGCACGACTCCATGGGCGAGGTCCGCGTGCCCGCCCACGCCAAGTGGCGCGCCCAGACCCAGCGCGCCGTCGAGAACTTCCCCGTCTCCGGGCAGCGCATCGAGCGCGCGCACATCGAGGCGCTGGCCCGGATCAAGGGCGCGGCGGCCAAGGTCAACGCCGAGCTGGGGGTGCTCGACCAGGACGTCGCCGCCGCGATCCGGGAGGCGGCCGGTGAGGTGGCCGAGGGGAAGTGGGACGAGCACTTCCCCGTCGACGTGTTCCAGACCGGGTCGGGGACCTCGTCCAACATGAACACGAACGAGGTCATCGCCACCCTGGCCGGTGAGCGCCTCGGCCGCGACGTGCACCCCAACGACCACGTCAACGCCTCCCAGTCGTCCAACGACGTCTTCCCGTCCTCCCTCCACATCGCCGCCACCGCCGCCGTCACCCGCGACCTGATCCCGGCCCTCGACCACCTCGCCGGCGCCCTGGAGCGCAAGGCGGAGGAGTTCGCCGACGTGGTGAAGTCCGGGCGTACGCACCTCATGGACGCCACGCCCGTCACCCTCGGCCAGGAGTTCGGCGGGTACGCGGCCCAGGTGCGGTATGGCATCGAGCGGCTCAACGCCTCCCTTCCGCGCCTGGCGGAGCTGCCGCTGGGCGGCACCGCGGTCGGCACCGGCATCAACACCCCGCCCGGCTTCTCCGCCGCCGTCATCGCCGAGGTGGCCCGCGCGACCGGGCTGCCGCTGACCGAGGCGCGCGACCACTTCGAGGCGCAGGGCGCCCGGGACGGCATCGTCGAGACGAGCGGGCAGCTGCGGACCATCGGGGTCGGGCTGACGAAGATCGCAAACGACCTGCGCTGGATGGCGTCGGGGCCGCGCACCGGGCTCGCGGAGATCTCCCTGCCCGACCTCCAGCCCGGCTCGTCCATCATGCCCGGCAAGGTCAACCCGGTGATCCCGGAGGCGGTCCTCATGGTCGCCGCCCAGGTCACCGGCAACGACGCGACGGTCGCCGCCGCCGGGGCGGCCGGCAACTTCGAGCTGAACGTCATGCTGCCGGTCATCGCCAAGAACGTGCTGGAGTCGGTGCGGCTGCTCGCCAACGTCTCCCGGCTGCTCGCCGACCGGACCGTGGACGGAATCGTGGCGCACCCCGAACGGGCCCGCGAGTACGCCGAGTCGTCGCCGTCCGTGGTCACGCCGCTCAACAAGTACATCGGGTACGAGGAGGCCGCCAAGGTCGCCAAGAAGGCGCTGGCCGAGCGGAAGACGATCCGTCAGGTGGTGCTGGAGGGCGGGTACGTCGAGCGCGGCGACCTGACGCGCGCACAGCTGGACGAGGCACTGGACGTGCTGCGGATGACCCGTCCGTGAGGAGTCCCGGCGCCGCCCGCCCGGGGGCGTACGCCGGCGCACGCTGTAGCGATCTTCGGGTGTCGCTTGGCCATGGCACCTAATATCTCTGCATGGCAGACGGAGAAGCGGTGAGCGCGGCGACGGAACCGGGAGCGGGCGGTTTGGCGGGACCGGTGGAGCACTGGGCGCCCGGCAGCCACATCCTGTGGCGGTACCGGGAGAACGGCGGACCGCACCCGCACATCGCGCGCCCCGTCACCGTCGTACGGGACGACGCCGAGCTGCTCGCGGTGTGGCTGGCGCCCGGCACCGAGTGTGTGAAGCCGGTCCTCGCCGACGGTACGCCCGTGCACCTGGAACCGCTGGCTACGCGCTACACCAAGCCGCGCACCGTGCAGCGCGACCGGTGGTTCGGCACCGGCGTGCTGAAGCTGGCCAGGCCGGGCCGGGCCTGGTCGGTGTGGCTGTTCTGGGACCCGGGCTGGCGGTTCAAGAACTGGTACGTGAACCTGGAGGAGCCGCTGACGCGCTGGGAGGGCGGGGTCGACTCGGAGGACCACTTCCTGGACATCTCCGTCCACCCGGACCGCTCCTGGCACTGGCGGGACGAGGACGAGTTCGCGCAGGCCCAGCGGGACCGGCTGGTGGGCCCGGCGCTGGCCGAGCGGGTGCGCCGGGCGGGCCGGGCCGCGGTCGCGGAGATCCGCGCCTGGGGGACGCCGTACGCCGACGGCTGGGAGCACTGGCGACCCGATCCGGCGTGGCCGGTACCGTCCCTGCCCGGGGACTGGGATCGCACGCCCGCGCACGTCTCCTCGTGAGACCCTTGATGTGCCCCCCGGCAAGAAACGTAGGATCGTCCTCCGCAATGAGCGCGGCAGCGGCAACCGGCGTAGCGTGCGCTGTGCTTGACCGATCGTCACCGAGGGGCGGCAGGACGTGAGCGAGGGGTACGAGGGCAACACGCGGGCGGGCCGCAGACGGTCCGCCGGTGACACAGGAACAGCCTCTGACCACGCGGGAACCCCGTTCCTTGGGCACGGATTGCGGGTATCGGGATTTCTGCGGGACGAACTGCACGCGCCGCGGGCAGTCCCGGACGGATGGATTCGACACGCGTGACGGAGCACCCGACCTCCTTCGACCGCCCCTCGACGGGCGCCGACCCCACGGATCCCCGCGGGGCGCTCCTGCGTACCCCCGGGCCGCCGCGGGCCTCCGGGTCGGCGTTACCGGTCCAGGGGCGCGCCGGGCAGACGCCGCCCGCCGCGGGCGAGGACTCCGCGGGGGCCTTCGAGCACTCCCAGCCGGGCGCCGGGCAGGCCGCCGAGCCCGGCGCGCACCGGCCGCGGCCCGCGGCCGAGGGCGTCCCGGCCCAGCCGGACGGCGGGCAACCGGTCGGTGCGCCTTCGGGTGACGCGCCCTCGGCGGGCGTCACCGCGGCCGGTGCGTCCTCGGGCGGGGTGTCCGCGGCCGGGCAGGCGGGTCTGGTGCAGCCGGGGTCCGGGGCACCGGCCGGTGCCGGGGGCCCGGGCCGCCGCGGCGCGCCGCCGGAGCCGGACCGGCGTACCGGGCAGCCCACCGCGCCCGGCCGGCCCACGCCCATGCGGCGGGACGGGGACCGGCTGCGGTTCGTGGGCGCCGCCACCCGGCGGATCGCCCGGGGCATGGACCTCGACGAGATCGTGATGGGGCTGTGCCGGGCCACCGTGCCCACGTTCGCGGACGCCATCCTGGTCTATCTGCGCGAGCCACTGCCGGTCGGCGACGAGCGGCCCACCGGCCCGCTGGTGCTGCGGCTGCGGCGCACCGACCGCATACCGGCCGAGCGGGACACCGAGGGCGGTTTCACCCCCGCGCCCCAGCCGGAGCCCTCCGAGCTGGAGACGGTCGGCGCCGAGTTGTGCGAGGTGCGGCCGGGCAGCGCGCTGGCCGAGGTGCTGCGCGGGGTGCGCCCGGTGTTCACGGACACGCCCGCGGCCCGCCCCGCGCTGCCGGAACTGCTGGGCGAGGACCGCGACTTCCCCCTGCCCGACGGCCGCAGGGCGATCCTCGCCCCGTTGCGCGGACGGCGCCGGGTGATCGGCGCCGCGCTGTTCCTGCGCGGTCCGGAGCGCGTCGCCTTCGAGGCCGACGACCTGCTGGTGGCGGCGCAGCTGGCCACGCACAGCGCCCTCGGCATCGACAAGGCGGTGCTGTACGGGCGTGAGGCGTACATCGCCGACGAGTTGCAGCGCACGATGCTCCCGGAGAACCTGCCGCGCTGCACGGGTGTGCGGCTGGCCTCCCGCTATCTGCCGGCCGCCGAGACCGCGCGGGTCGGCGGCGACTGGTACGACGCCATCCCGCTGCCGGGGAGCCGGGTCGCGCTGGTGGTCGGGGACGTGATGGGCCATTCCATGACGTCGGCGGCCATCATGGGCCAGCTGCGGACCACGGCGCAGACCCTGGCCGGGCTCGACCTGCCGCCGCAGGAGGTGCTCCACCACCTGGACGAGCAGGCCCAGCGGCTCGGCACCGACCGCATGGCGACCTGCCTGTACGCGGTGTACGACCCGGTCTCGCACCGCATCACCGTCGCCAACGCCGGCCACCCGCCGCCCGTGCTGCTGCACCTGGGCGGCCACGCCGAGGTGCTGCGCGTCCCGGCCGGCGCCCCGATCGGTGTGGGCGGCGTGGACTTCGAGGCCGTGGAGCTGGACGCGCCGGCCGGCGCGACGCTGCTCCTGTACACCGACGGGCTGGTCGAGTCCCGGCTGCGGGACGTGTGGACCGGCATAGAGCAGCTGCGGGAGCGGCTGGCGGCGACCGCGCAGCTCACCGGTCCCGACCATCCCCCGCCTCTGGAAGCCCTGTGCGACGAGGTGCTCGACATGCTCGGCCCGGGCGACCGGGACGACGACATCGCGCTGCTCGCCGCCCGCTTCGACGGCATCGCGCCCAGCGACGTGGCGTACTGGTTCCTGGAGCCCGAGGACGCGGCCCCCGGCAAGGCCCGCCGTCTGGCCCGGCGCGCGCTCGCCCGCTGGGGCATGGAGGACCTCACGGACTCCGTGGAGCTGCTCGTCAGCGAGGTCGTGACCAACGCGGTGCGGTACGCGTCGAAGCCGGTCACCCTGCGGCTGCTGCGCACGGACGTGCTGCGCTGCGAGGTCGGCGACGACGTGCCCCAGCTGCCGCGGCTGCGGCAGGCGCGCGCCACCGACGAGGGCGGGCGCGGGCTGTACCTGGTGAACCGGCTGGCCCGGCGCTGGGGCGCGACGCGGCTGAGCACCGGCAAGGTGGTGTGGTTCGAGCTGAACCGCGGCTGAGGCCCGGGAGCGGCGAACGCGCGACGGGGCGCCCGGTGAGCACCGGGCGCCCCGTCGCGCGTTCTCGCGGCCCCTGACCGTCTACGGCGCCCAGTCCCCGCCGGGGAACTCGGGCTCTCCCGACTCGGTGGACCCGCCGCCGTCCGGCGGGGGTTCGGTGGACGGGCTGTTCGACGGCGACTGCGTCGGCGACTCGGGCGGCTCCTCGGTCGTCGGCTCGTTCGACGGGGGCGCCTCGGTCGTCGGTTCGTCGGAGGTGGGCGGGGCCTCGGTCGTCTCCTCCTCGGTCGGCGACTGGCTCGGCGACGGGGAGGTCGAGGGCGACTTGCTGGGCTTCACCGCGGCGCCCTGCTTGGTCTCCAGGTCGAACTTGGTGACCTCGTCCATGACGCCGAAGGTGTACGCGGCCCAGATCTCCGCCGGGGGGCCACCGCCGTTGACGCGGTAGTCGACCCCGGCCGCCTTGTACATCGGGACCTGCGGGTGCGGCGCCTTGTCGTCCTCGCCGAACAGGCCGACCGAGGTGACGAGTTGCGGGGTGAAGCCGGTGAACCAGGCGGACTTGTTGTTGTCGGACGTACCGGTCTTGCCGGCCACCTGCTGACCGTCGCGCAGCGGGTTCTCCCGCACGGACGTCCTGGCCGTACCGTCGTCGACCACGCCGGTGAGCACGGAGGTCACCGTGTCCGCGGCCTCCCGGCTGATGATCTGCTCGCCGACGGGGTCGGGCATCTCGATCGTGCGGTCCTTGTGCTCGACCGACTTCACGATCGCCGGGGTGACCTTCTTGCCGTGGTTGTCGAAGGTGGCGTAGACGCCGGCCATCTCCAGCGGGCTGGCGCCCATACTGCCCAGGGTCTGCGCGGGCACGGCCTGCTCGCCCTCGGTGTCCATGCCGAGTTCGCCCGCGACCTTCATGACCTCGGGCATGCCGACGTCGATGCCCATCTGCGCGAAGACGGAGTTGACGGACTTGTTCATCGCCTCCTGGACGTCGATCTCGCCGTAGTCCCGGTCGTCCTCGTTGGGCGGGGCGAAGCCGACCTCCTGGTCGCCGTCCATCACGGGGCGCTCGCTGTCGCCGTCGTAGAGGGTGTCGGCCGTGATCGGCACGCCGTCCTGGGTCTCGGCGTCGTGGTCCACGGCGGCGGCGAGGATCACCGGCTTGAAGGTGGAGGCGGGCTGGTAGTCGTCGCGGGTGGCGTTGTTGGTGAAGTGCTTCAGGTAGTTCACGCCGCCGTACATCGCGACGACGGAGCCCGTCTTCGGGTCGACGGAGACGGCACCGGCCTGCACGTCGGCGTCGACCTTGCGCTTGTCCGGGTCCAGCTTGCTGGTGAGCTTCTCCTTGACCGCGTCCTCCAGGGCGGCCTGCTTCTTCTTGTCGATGTTGAGTGTGACGGTGTAGCCGCCGAGGTCCACCAGGGCCTTGGCCTGCTCCATGTCCTCGGCCGCGCCCTGGGCGACGAGCTGCTTCCTGAGCGCGGAGTTGGCCGCGTCCACCAGGTATCCGGTCTGGCCGTCCATGCCGGCGGCGGCCTTGGGCTCCTTGGGCGTCGGGAACGTCATCCCCTGCCGGTCGGACGAGCTCAGCCACTTCTGCTCGACCATGTTGTCCAGGACGTAGTTCCAGCGCTCCTGGACGAGCTTCTTGCCGGTCGGGCTGGCGATCGCCCAGTCGTACTGGTTGGGCGCCTGGAGCAGCGCGGAGAGGTATGCGCCCTGTTCGACCGTCAGGTCCTCGGCGTCGACGCGGTAGTAGGCCTGGGCGGCGGCCTGGATGCCGTAGGCGCCGCGGCCGTAGTAGCTGGTGTTGATGTAGCCGGCCAGGATGTAGTCCTTGGACTTCTCCCGGTCCAGCTTGAGGGAGATGACCAGTTCCTTCAGCTTGCGCGAGACCGTCTGTTCCTGGCTCAGGTAGTAGTTCTTGACGTACTGCTGGGTGATCGTGGAACCGCCCTGCGCGCCCTTGCCGGAGAGGGTGTTGAGGACGCCGCGCGCGGTGCCCTTGAGGTCGACGCCCGCGTCCTTGTAGAAGGTCTTGTTCTCGGCGGCGACGAAGGTGCGCTGGACGTCCTTGGGGATCTTGGCGAGGTCGACGATCTCACGGTTGCGCTCGCCGGTGCGGGCCATGATGCTGCCGTCGCTGTACTTGTAGACGTTGCTCTGCAGCTCCGCATCGGGGTTGCCCTCGGGGATGTCGATCACCAGGTACAGCACGATGAAGGCGCCCATGGCGAGCAGGCAGAGGCCGAGGAACGTACCGAGGATCTTCTTCCAGGTGAACAGCCGGCGTATCCGGCTCCTGCCGTTCGCGCCCCCGGCCGCGCCCGACGGACGGCGGCGTTTCGGCGCCGCGCGGCGTCCACCGCGCTGTCGCGCTTTTCTCTCTTCCGCTCGTCCCATGGATCCGATCCGCTCCGCTTCGGTCATCTGCTGGCACGTCTTGCTCACGTGTCACACAGGTTCGTCGCTCAGGTCAGCTCAGAAAGCTAACACCGGGAGATGTGACAAACGGCAACCGATCCGGCCTTGTACGGACGTGAGAATCAGCACCCGCTCCATAGGAACCGACGTACGAGAGGGGTTCAGGGTTGTGATTCGCGGGTAAAGTGATATCACTTAGAAAGCGGAGCGAGTACAACGAACCAAAGGGGGACCACCCATGTCCACGCACGATGCCCCACAGGTCACCGCCGATGTGCCCGAGATGCCGACACCCCGGGTCCGCGAGAACCAGGCGCACAGCATCGGCGGCGGCCTCGCGCTGCTGCTGGGCCTGGTCGGGCTGCTGGTCGGCGCCGGTCTGATCGCCACCGCGACCGCGGTCGCCGCCACCGGCACGAAGGCGGCGCTGATCATCGCCGGCGTCGTGATCGCCCTGGCCGCCTTCCTCGCGATGTGCGGGCTGAACATGGTGGCGCCGGGCGAGGCCCGCGTGGTGCAGCTCTTCGGGCGGTACCGGGGGACGATCCGGCAGGACGGACTGCGCTGGGTGAACCCGTTCACCTCCCGGACCAAGATCTCGACGCGGGTGCGCAACCACGAGACGGCCGTCCTGAAGGTCAACGACGCCTACGGCAACCCCATCGAGCTGGCGGCGGTCGTGGTGTGGCGGGTGGAGGACACCGCGCAGGCCACTTTCGAGGTGGACGACTACGTCGAGTTCGTCTCCACCCAGACCGAGGCGGCCGTGCGGCACATCGCCATCGAGTACCCCTACGACGCCCACGACGAGGACGGCCTCTCGCTGCGCGGCAACGCCGAGGAGATCACCGAGAAGCTCGCCGTCGAGCTGCACGCGCGCGTGGAGGCGGCCGGGGTGCAGATCATCGAGTCCCGCTTCACGCACCTCGCGTACGCGCCGGAGATCGCCTCGGCGATGCTCCAGCGGCAGCAGGCCGGTGCGGTGGTCGCGGCGCGGCGGCAGATCGTGGACGGCGCGGTCGGCATGGTCGAGGCGGCCCTGGTCCGGATCAGCGAGCAGGGCATCGTGGAACTGGACGACGAGCGAAAGGCGGCGATGGTGTCCAACCTGATGGTCGTGCTCTGCGGGGACCGCGCCGCCCAGCCGGTGCTGAACACGGGGACGCTCTACCAGTGACCACCCCGCCCGAGGGTTCCGAGCCGCCCGGGGGCCCGGCACCGAGGCGTCGGCCGCGGCAGCGCAAGCAGGTGCTGCTGCGGCTCGACCCGCAGGTGTACGAGGCGCTCGCCCGCTGGGCGGGCGACGAGCTGCGCTCGGCCAACGCCCAGATCGAGTTCCTGCTCCGCCGGGCGCTGGCGGAGGCCGGCCGGCTGCCCGGCGACACCGGGCCGATGCCGCGCCGCGGCCGCCCGCCGGGGGGCGGCGGCCCGCGGAACCCGCCGCCGTCCTGACCACGCCGACCGCCCTTCGCCGGCCGTACCGCCGCAGCGACGCGGAGGTACGGCCTGTGTCGTGGCGGAACCGTGACAATCGCCTCCGACCTGCGGCTCGACCGCCCTCGTGAACCCGCCGCCACCACCTCTGCACGGTGCGTATACATGGCGTGTATACACCGTGTGTAGAGTGCTCCGCATGTCCATCGGTCACACCCTCCTGGGGCTCCTGGAGTCCGGGCCGCGCCACGGTTACGACCTCAAGCGCGCCTTCGACGAGAAGTTCGGTCACGACCGGCCGCTGCACTACGGCCAGGTCTACTCGACGATGTCCCGCCTGCTGAAGAACGGCCTCGTCGTGGTCGACGGCATCGAGGCGGGCGGCGGTCCCGAGCGCAAGCGGTACGCGATCACCGACGAGGGGATCACCGACGTACAGCGGTGGCTCGCCACGCCGGAGAAGCCCGAGCCCTATCTCCAGTCGACGCTGTACACCAAGGTCGTCCTCGCGCTGCTCACCCACCGCGACGCCGCCGACATCCTCGACACCCAGCGTTCGGAGCACCTGCGCAGCATGCGCATCCTCACCGACCGCAAGCGCAAGGGCGACCTCGCGGACCAGCTCATCTGCGACCACGCCCTCTTCCACCTGGAGGCCGACCTGCGCTGGCTGGAACTGACCGCGGCGCGCCTCGACAAGCTGCGTGAGGCGGTAACCCGATGACTCCTCCCGCAGGTTCCCTGCTCTCCGCCGAGGCGCTCCGCAAGGCCTACGGTCCCACCCTCGCCCTCGACGGCGCCGAGTTCTCCATCCACCCCGGCGAGGTCGTCGCCGTGATGGGCCCCTCCGGGTCCGGCAAGTCGACGCTGCTGCACTGCCTCGCCGGCATCGTGACGCCCGACTCGGGGACGATCACCTACAACGAGCGCGAGCTGTCGGCGATGTCCGACGCCCAGCGCAGTGCGCTGCGCCGCTCGGACTTCGGGTTCGTGTTCCAGTTCGGCCAGCTGGTGCCGGAGCTGACCTGTGTCGAGAACGTCGCCCTTCCGCTGCGGCTGAACGGCACCTCGCGCAAGGAGGCCGAGCGGGCCGCGCTGACCTGGATGGAGCGCCTGGAGGTGGACGACCTCCGCAAGAAGCGGCCCGGCGAGGTCTCCGGCGGCCAGGGCCAGCGGGTCGCGGTGGCGCGCTCGCTGGTCACCAACCCGCGGGTGCTCTTCGCGGACGAGCCGACCGGCGCGCTGGACTCCCTGAACGGGGAGCGCGTGATGGAGCTGCTCACCGACGCCGCCCGCTCCACCAACGCCGCGGTCGTGCTGGTCACGCACGAGGCCCGGGTGGCGGCCTACTCCGACCGCGAGATCGTCGTACGGGACGGCAAGTCCAGGGACATGGAGCGGGTCGTATGAGGGCGCGCCAGTGGGCGGCCGACCTGATGCTGGGTGTCCGCTTCGCCTTCACCGGCGGCCGTGAGGGCTGGACCCGGGCCGTGCTGACGGCCGTGGGCGTCGGTCTCGGTGTGGCGCTGCTGCTGCTGACGACGGCGATCCCGAACGCGCTGAACGTCCGGCACGAACGGGAGGCGGCACGCTCCGACATCACCTTCGCCCAGGACCCGATGCCCAAGGCCGACGACACGCTCGTGGTCGCCCACGTCGACAACCACTTCCGCCAGGACGACGTCCGGGGCCGAGCCCTGGACCCCGAGGGACCACGGGCGCCCCTGCCGCCGGGAGTGGGGAAGTTCCCGGCGGTGGGCGAGATGGTGGTCTCCCCCGCGCTGAAGGAGCTGCTCGACTCGGACTCCGGCGCGCTGCTGCGCGAGCGGCTGCCCGACCGGATCGTCGGCACGATCGCGGAGGAGGGGCTGATCGGCTCGGCCGAACTCGCCTACTACCGGGGCGCTGAAGGGCTCGCCGAGCGGATCACCCCGGGCCGGATCGAGCGCATCGACCGGTTCGGCGACCCGGAGCCCGGGTCGGAGCGGTCCGACCCGGTGCTGCTCCTGCTGGTCCTCGTCGTCTTCGTGGTGCTGCTGACGCCGGTCGCGGTGTTCATCGCCGCCGCCGTGCGGTTCGGCGGCGAGCGGCGGGACCGGCGACTCGCGGCGCTGCGCCTGGTGGGGTCCGACAGCCGCATGACCCGGCGCATCGCCGCCGGTGAGGCGATGGCCGGCGCGGTCCTCGGGCTGGTCTTCGGGGCCGGGTTCTTCCTGGTGGGGCGGCAACTGGCGGGCAGCGCCGAGGTGTTCCGCATCAGCGTGTTCCCCAGCTACCTCAACCCCTCGCCGCTGCTGGCCCTGCTGGTCGCGGTGGCGGTCCCCGCTGCGGCGGTGCTGGTGACGCTGTTCGCGCTGCGCGGGGTGGTCATCGAGCCGCTCGGTGTGGTGCGCGCGGGCCGGCCGGCCCGGCGCCGGCTGTGGTGGCGGCTGGTGCTGCCGCTGGCCGGACTGGCGATGCTCTACCCGATGATCGGCAACGGCCGCGACAACGGCGACTTCAACCAGTACCTGGTGACCGGTGGTGTCGTCCTGCTCCTGGTGGGCGTGACCGCGCTGCTGCCGTGGATCGTGGAGAGTGTCGTCGCCCGGCTCGGCGCCGGCGGCGTGGCCTGGCAGCTGGCCGTGCGCAGGCTCCAGCTGAGCAGCGGTACGGCGGCCCGCATGGTCAACGGCATCGCGGTGGCCGTCGCCGGGGCGATCGCCCTGCAGATGCTGTTCGCCGGGGTGGACGACGACTACACCAGGTCCACCGGGCAGGACGTGTCGCGGGCGCAGATGGAGGCGCAACTGCCGAGCGGGGTCCCGATGGCCCCGGCGGCCGAGAAGTTCCGCGACACCAAGGGGGTGACGGCGGTCTACGCCTACTCCGAGGGCTACCTGGGCGACCGCGCCCAGGACCCGGAGCACGGCACGATGATCACGGTGGGCGACTGCGCGTCGCTGCGGGAGGTCTCCAGGCTCCCCTCGTGCGCGGACGGGGACGTGTTCGCCGTGCACGGTGCCGAGTGGGACACCGGGGAGGACATGACGAAGCTGGCCGCGCCCGGCCGGAAGCTGTACTCGGACCCGACCTACGAGGGCGGCCCGACGCGTCGGACGGTCGCCTGGACGGTTCCGCAGGGCATCAAGACGGCGAAGGCGCGTCCGGGGCTGGTGGCGGGCAGCGACCGGGGCGGCTTCCTGATCACGCCGGGGGCGCTGCCGGCCGGGCTCGCGCCGACGCTGGACGGGCACGCCTACCTGAAGCTGGACCAGTCGGTCCCGGACGTGCAGGACCGGGTCCGGAACACCGCCTCGGCCATCGACCGGCTGGCGGACACCGTGACCTGGGCGGAGACCGAGCGGACCGACCGGTTCGACGCGATCCGCACCGGCCTGTTCGTGGGGGCGTCCTGTGTGCTGGCGCTGATCGGCGCCAGTCTGCTGGTCTCGCAGCTGGAGCAGCTGCGGGAGCGGAAGAAGCTGCTGTCGGCCCTGATCGCCTTCGGCACCCGGCGCCGCACGCTCAGCCTGTCGGTGCTGTGGCAGACGGCGATCCCCATCGCGCTCGGCCTGGTGCTCGCCGCGGTGGTGGGCCTGACCCTGGGCACGGTGCTGCTGAAGATGACGAACACTCCGGTGCACGTCGACTGGACCGGCGTCCTGTCCATGACCGGCATCGGCGCCGCGGTCGTCCTGGTGGTGACGCTGTGCAGCCTGCCGCCGCTGCTGCGGCTGATGCGGCCGGAGGGGCTGCGCACGGAGTAGCTCCGCCGGCGCCCGAGCGAGGGACCGCACGACCGCCCGGGGTGGTGGTCGTCCGGTCCCTCAGTCGTGCACGGTGCGGACCGGCAGACCGGCCATCGCCTCCCGCAGGGCCGCCGCCAGTTCCTCGTACTCCGCCGAGCGGGCCGCGCCCGTGCGCATGGCGAGGGCGACGCGGCGGGTGGGGGCCGGGTCGGCGAAGGACGCCGTACGGAGCCGGCTGGAGCGGGAGGTCTCCACGCGGACGGCGGTGCGCGGCAGCAGCGTCACCCCGAGGCCGCCCGCCACCAGCTGCACCAGCGTCGACAGTCCGGCGGCCGTCGTCGTCGCCGGGACGCCCGCGCGGCCCGCCTCGCGGCAGATGTCGAGCGCCTGGTCGCGCAGGCAGTGCCCCTCGTCCAGCAGCAGCAGCTTCAGCTCGCGCAGCACCGAGCGTTCAAGGCCCTCCCGGCCGCCGAGCCGGTGGTCGAGCGGGGTCACCAGGACGAAGTCCTCGTCGAAGAGCGGGAGTTCGCTGACCCCGGGGACGCCCAGCGGGACCGCCAGCAGGAGCAGGTCGAGGCGGCCGGTGGTGAGCCCGTCCAGGAGGCTCGCGGTCTGCTCCTCGTGGACCTGGAGGTCGAGGTCGGGGTAGCGGTCGTGGACCAGCCGCAGCACCGTCGGCAGCAGGTACGGCGCCACGGTCGGGATGACGCCGAGCCGCAGCACCCCGGTGAAGGGCGCGCGGACCGCCTCCGCCTCCTCCAGGAGCGCGCCGACCTCCGCGAGGACCGCCTTGGCCCGCACCGCGAGCCGCTCCCCGGCCGGCGAGAGCAGTACCTTGCGCGTCGTACGCTCCAGGAGGGTGACACGCAGTGCCTCCTCCAGGGCGGAGACGGCGCCCGAGAGCGCCGACTGGCTCATGCCGATCGCGGCGGCGGCGTCGCGGAAATGCAGGTGCTCGGCGACCGCGTCGAAAGCCCTCAGCTGAGCGAGGCTGGGCTGCCTCTTCCTACTGGACACTGATAGTCACCTCCGATCAACTCGACCGATTGTAGCTATTTCACTAATCAATGCACGCTGTGCCACCATCATGAGCGTCCAACCCATGGGAAAACCCCCACAAAACGGGGTGTTTTCTTCGCTGCATTTATTGGAGAGCGCGTGCTCACTGTCGGTGACAAGTTCCCCGAGTTCGACCTGACCGCCTGCGTCTCGCTGGAGAAGGGCAAGGAGTTCCAGCAGATCAACCACAAGACCTACGAGGGTCAGTGGAAGGTCGTCTTCGCGTGGCCCAAGGACTTCACCTTCGTGTGCCCGACCGAGATCGCCGCCTTCGGCAAGCTGAACGACGAGTTCGCCGACCGTGACGCCCAGATCCTCGGGTTCTCCGGCGACTCCGAGTTCGTGCACCACGCCTGGCGCAAGGACCACCCGGACCTGACCGACCTGCCCTTCCCGATGATGGCCGACTCGAAGCACGAGCTGATGCGTGACCTCGGCATCGAGGGCGAGGACGGCTTCGCGCAGCGCGCGGTCTTCATCGTGGACCAGAACAACGAGATCCAGTTCACGATGGTCACCGCCGGTTCCGTGGGCCGGAACCCCAAGGAGGTCCTGCGGGTCCTCGACGCCCTCCAGACCGACGAGCTCTGCCCGTGCAACTGGAGCAAGGGCGACGAGACCCTGGACCCGGTCGCACTGCTGTCGGGGGAGTGAGCTGACATGTCCCTCGACTGCCTGAAGTCCGCCGTACCGGACTACGCCAAGGACCTGCGGCTCAACCTGGGTTCGGTCATCGGCAACTCCGACCTCCCGGCGCAGCAGCTGTGGGGCACGGTGCTGGCGACCGCCATCGCCTCGCGCTCCCCCCTCGTGCTGCGCGAGCTGGAGCCGGAGGCGAAGGCGAACCTCTCCCCCGAGGCGTACTCGGCCGCCAAGTCGGCCGCCGCGGTCATGGCGATGAACAACGTCTTCTACCGCACCCGGCACCTGCTGTCGGACCACGAGTACGGCACCCTGCGCGCCGGGCTGCGGATGAACGTCATCGGCAACCCGGGCGTCGACAAGGTGGACTTCGAGCTGTGGTCCTTCGCGGTGTCCGCCATCAACGGCTGCGGCATGTGCCTGGACTCGCACGAGCAGGTGCTCCGCAAGGCCGGTGTGGACCGCGAGACGATCCAGGAGGCGTTCAAGATCGCCGCCGTGGTCGAGGCCGTCGGCGTCACCCTGGACGCCGAGGCGGTCCTCGCCGCCGAGTAGCCCCGCGCGGGATCCGTCCCGAAGCGGCACACACGGCACGGGCGCCGCCCACCTCTCGGTGGGCGGGGCCCGTTCGCGTCACCTGACCGGTCAGGGGCCCGTCCTCGGGCCCGAGGACGGGTCGTCCGCCGGGGACTTCGAGGGCTCCGGCGGCTCCGGCACCCGGTCGGCCGCCGGAGCGGCGTCGGTCGAGGTGGCCCCGTGCGGCCTGGGCGTGTGCCGCAGGGCGGCCTCACGGGAGTAGGCCCGCAGGTAGCCCACGACGGTGTTGGTCACCGCCACCAGCGGTACGGCGACCACGGCGCCGCCGATGCCGGCCACCATGCCGCCGGCGGCCACCGACAGCACCACCGCCAGCGGATGGACCCGCACCGCCCGGCCGAGGATGAACGGCTGAAGGATGTGCCCCTCGATCTGCTGCACCGCCAGCACCACGACGAGCGTCATGACCGCCGCGAACACGCCCTGCGTCACCAGCGCCACGACGACGGCGAGCGCGCCCGACACCACCGCGCCGACGAGCGGGATGAAGGCGAACAGGAAGATGAACACGGCCAGCGGGACGGCCATCGGCACGTCCAGGAAGTAGATGCCGAGGCCGATGAAGATGGCGTCGATCAGCGCGACGATCACCGTGCCGCGGACATAGGCGGTCAGCGTCCGCCACGCGCGCGGTCCGGCTCCGGCCACCCCCGGCCGGGCGGCGGCGGGCACCAGCTTCAGCGACCACTGCCAGATGCGCTTGCCGTCGTAGAGCAGGAAGAGCGTCGAGAAGGCGGCGAGCAGGATGCCGGTGAGCGCCTCGACGACGACTGTGACGCCCTCGAGTCCGGCGGACGTGATCTGGTCGGTGTTGGCACCGACCGCGTCCCGCAGGTTCTTGGCGATCTCGTTGATCTGCTTGTCGGTGACGTGGAACGGGCTGTTGAGCAGCCAGTTGCGCAGTTCGTCGATGCCGTCCTGGACCTGGTCGGAGAGGTTGTCGATGTTCTCCATCACCTGCCAGGTGACGAACCATCCGATCAGGCCCATGATCACGAACCCGAGGATCGCGGTCAGTGCCGTGGCCGGCCCCCGCGGCACCCCGTGCCGGCGCAGCCAGGCCACGGCGGGCTGGAGCAGCGCGGTGATCAGCAGCGCGGCCACGAACGCCAGCACCACCAGCTGTACGGCGCTGATGACCCGCATCAGCACCCACACGGTGCCCGCGAGCACCAGCAGCCGCCAGCCGGCCTCCGCGGCCACCCGTACTCCCCAGGGCACGGCCTGCGCCGGGTCGGGGCGGTTGCCGACCGCTGCCGGACGGTGCGCGCCGGCGTGCTCCGCGACCGTGTCCCCGGGCGCGGCCCCGGTCAGGTCCTCGGCCATGTCGGCCAGGGGCCGGCGCACGGGGTCGGAGACCGGGAGCGGTCCGTCGTCGACGTCGTCCCGCCGCGCCTCTTCGCGGCGCTGCTCCAACCGCTCACTCGCCCGCGTCAGTCCGGCGCCGAGCCGGCCGAGCCACCCTGGCACTCGTGACATGATCCGTCCTCTTCCCCCGTCCTTCCCCACCACTCCCCCCTGGAGTTGTCCGGTCCGACCGTACATGGCGGGCGTGCGAAAGCCCCTCACCCTAGGACGGGGAGGGGCTGCGCGAGGTTGAGCGTGGGCCGCGCCGAAGGGGACTACGGGCGGACGGCGGGCTCAGTACCAGTGGTTGGCCTGCCAGAAGGCCCAGGCGTCGCACGGGCTGCCGTAGCGGACGTCCATGTAGTTCAGGCCCCACTTGATCTGGGTGGCCGGGTTGGTCCGCCAGTCGGCGCCCGCCGAGGCGTACTTGCCCGCCGGGAGGGCCTGGAAGAGGCCGTAGGCGCCGGAGGAGGCGTTGACGGCCTGGTAGTTCCAGCTGGACTCATGGTTCACGATGTTGCTGAAGCACTGAAACTGGCCGCTGGGCACCATCTGCCGGGCCATCGCCTGGATCTGGCTGGTGCTGTAGGAGCTCTGGACGACGAAGGTGGTGGACTCCCGCTGGGCGTCGCGGCTGGCCGCTTCCTTCTCCGCCTCGCGCTCCTTGGCCTCCTCGGCCGCCTTCTTGGCCTTCTCCTGCTTGGCCACGGCGGTCTCGGCGGCTGCCTTGCGGGCCGCCTCCTCGGCGTCCTTCTTGGCGCTCGCGTCCGCTGCGATGGCCTGCACATCGGCCTGCCGCGTCAGGGACGCGGTCTGCACCTGCGCCTGCTCACCCATGGGGATGTCGGCAAGCAGGGTCGTGCCTGCTGCCGTCGCCTCCGCGTCGTCGTTGCTCTGCGCGACGCTGCCCGAGGCAACTCCGACGACGCTTCCGACGGCGGTGACCGCCGTGGCCGAGGCCACTGCGAATCCCCGGACCGAGATCCGGCTCACACGGTTTCCTTCCAGCATCGCCCGCTTCGGTGACCCTCGCGGACGCAATCGTGCCCCTGGCGCTGGCCTCCCCAACTACGGGTCACGGGAGGCACGGGCCCGGTGGACAACTCCCGCTACGGGAGCGCCGCGTGGTGCTCGGGCGGCATACGACTCTGCTATGGAGTTGGACGTGGTGCTTCTGGGGCGCGATAGCGCTGGGGGTACAGCTGTGTCGTATGCGGGGCCTGACAGGAATGAGACTCTGCCGTAACCCGGCGGGGTGAGGCAATTCTGTGTTGCGTGTGAAAGCTCACATCTCGTTTGGCCTAGGGGATTCACCGAAATCCGCACACAGCGAGGCGCCGCCCGGCTAGGCTCTGGGCCTTTTCCGGACGGCGCCGACTGACGGGTAACCGGCCCTTGCCGGGACGGAGTTCCCGAAAGGGCGGGAGTCGGGTCAGATGTGCCCGTCCTCCAGCATTTCGGTCACGAGTGCCGCGATCTGGGACCTCTCGGAGCGCGTCAGGGTGACGTGCGCGAAGAGCGGATGCCCCTTCAGCTTCTCGACGACGGCGACGACTCCGTCGTACCGGCCCACCCGCAGATTGTCCCGCTGTGCCACGTCATGGGTGAGTACGACCCGTGAGTTGGCGCCGATCCGGGACAGCACGGTCAGCAGGACGTTCCGCTCCAAAGACTGGGCCTCGTCGACGATCACGAAGGCGTCGTGCAGCGAGCGTCCCCTGATGTGGGTGAGCGGCAGCACCTCCAGCATGCCGCGCGCGGTCACCTCCTCGATGACCTCCCGGCTGGTGACGGCCGACAGCGTGTCGAAGACGGCCTGCGCCCAGGGACTCATCTTCTCGGCCTCGGAGCCGGGCAGGTAGCCGAGCTCCTGCCCGCCCACCGCGTACAGCGGCCGGAAGACCATCACCTTCTGGTGCTGCCGGCGTTCGAGCACGGCCTCCAGTCCGGCGCACAGCGCGAGCGCCGACTTGCCGGTCCCGGCCCGGCCGCCCATCGACACGATGCCGACGTCCGGGTCGAGGAGGAGGTCGAGCGCGATCCGCTGCTCGGCACTGCGGCCCTTGATGCCGAAGGCCTCCCGGTCGCCGCGCACCAGCCGGACGTTGCCGTCGGACGTGACCCGGCCGAGGGCCTTGCCGCGCTCCGACTGGATGGTCAGACCCGTGTGCACGGGCAGGTCGGCGGCCTCGGGGACGTAGACCCGGCCCTCCTCGAAGAGCACGTCCACCTGCTCGCCCGGCAGGGTGAGCTCGGACATCCCGGTCCATCCGGAGGCGTCCGTGATGGCCAGCTCGGCGCGGTACTCCTCGGCGAGGAGCCCGACGGAGGACGCCTTGATCCTGAGGGGGAGGTCCTTCGAGACGACGGTGACGTCGAATCCCTCCGCCTGCAGGTTGCGGGCGACCGCGAGGATGCGCGAGTCGTTGTCCCCCAGGCGGTAGCCGGTGGGCAGCACGCTGGGGTCCGAGTGGTTGAGCTCGACCCGGACGGTGCCGCCGAGGTCCCCGATCGGGATGGGAGCGTCGAGGCGACCGTGCCGCACGCGGAACTCGTCGAGCAGGCGCAGGGCCTGCCGGGCGAAGTACCCGAGTTCCGGATGGTGCCGTTTGGCCTCCAACTCCGTCACCACGACGATGGGGAGCACGACCTCGTGCTCGTCGAAGCGGTTCAGGGCGTTCGGGTCGGCCAGCAGGACGCTGGTGTCGAGAACGTAGGTGCGCCTGTCGGGCTTGTGGCGCTTTGTGCTGGTCACCACGGAAGGACGTACCCCCTCGGAAGAGGTCGGGGAGCGACGGAGTGGACGCAGGGCCGGGAGGGCGGGAACGAGCCGCGCCGGGAGGGCGGGAACGAGCCGACCGGTCGAGGGCCGCCCTGCACTGGCGCGGGCCGTGGACCGGCCCTCCGCCGCGTCTTCCGTGCCGTGACCGCACGGTGGGGCTGGTGCAAAGGGCCTCCCGGGCGGACGGCTCCGCGCCGTCCGCTGAGAACCGACACCCGTGGTTCGGGCGTCGACCTGCTTGGCTTATGCCCTCGAACAAGCGCCGCCATGCCACGACACAGGACGGCGCACCGGTGAACTCCTCGTTACGGGCGTACCGCTGGCGGCCACGCCCGGAGGGCACAAAAAAACGGGCCGGTCCGTGGGGGGGGAGACGGACCGGCCCGAGGGGGGGTTTCCACCATAACCCTTCGTAAGTGATGTCGCGCGCATCGGCGTGCCACAACTACTCTCCGAAGTCGTCCAGCGACGCCCGGATGACCACGGAAGCCCCCATTCCGCCCCGAACGGTGGCCAAATCGCCGCGCATCTCCCGGTGGGCGGCCGTTTCGCGTGCGACGGGAGTGACCCGGCCCGACCGGCGACCGCGACACCACGCGGAATCCCACTTCCCCCATTCGGGTGCGGCCACGGGCACACAAGGGCTTGACCCGGCACCCGACGGGGCGCCCGAACGGCGCGTGCCCGGCCTCCGCTCCGGCACCGCGCAGCCCCCTCCACTGCGCGGTGCCACGCGCGCGACTTTGCTCACGCGAATTACCTGGGTTGAACTTACGCGACCGGGCGGGCCCGGGTCGACGCGAGAAGGACAACGGTCAATAACGATGTGGAAACCCTGTGAGGATCGAGGGCGGGCGAGAAGTATCGGCGCGCGGGCGAGAGCCGGGTGCGGGGTGAGCGACGAGGGATGGACGGGGGAACGACGAGGGATGGACGGGGGAACGACGGGTGACCGACGGGGACCGACGGGTGACCGACCGGGGATACCGCACTCTGCCCCCGGAGCGCGGGTATTTGCGAAGGTGCGCCACTTACATCCGGAAGATCCCCCGGACCACCGATGCGGCTGGCTCCCGGAGGCGGAGGACAGGTTCCGTCCTACTCGGCCCCTAACGTCACCTCATGACGAAGACGACGGGGATCACTTGGGCCGCGGCGAGCGCACGGCGCTTGGAGCGGCAGTTCCTGGCCATGCCCGCCCGAACGGACACGTCCGTCGCCGACGTGGCCGCCGCGATGCTCGGCGTCCACGCCCAGGTACTGTCGGCGGCCGAGTTGTCGGTCGGCCTGCGGGCCGACGGGGTGACCCGCGCGGACGTACGCGGTGCCCTGTGGCCGGCCGCTACCCCGACCGCGCCTCCCCCACCGCCTTCTTCCCCGCCCTCACCCTCGCCCTCGCCCTCGCTGGTGAAGACGCACGGGCCGCGCGGGACGGTGCACCTGCTCCCCGCCCGCGACCTGCCGATGTGGTGCGCCGCCCTGCCCGCGGTCCCGCACGGCACGGCCGCCCCCTCCGCCGACGTACGCCTCACCGGGGAGCAGGCCCGGCAGGTCGTGGCGGCGATCGCCGACGCGCTCGACGGCGCCTTCCTGACCATCGACGAACTCGGCGAGGAGGTCGTCGCACGCACCGGCCCCTGGGCGGGCGACCTGGTCATGCCGGCCTTCCAGACCATGTGGCCCCGCTGGCGCCAGGTCATGCACCGGGCCGGCCAGTGCGGCGCCCTGTCCTTCGGCCCGAACCGCGGCCGCCGGGTGACATACACCCGCCCGCCCCACTTCACCCCGCTGCCGCCCGAGGAGGCGTCGCGGCTCCTCGTACGCCGATACCTGTACGCGTACGGCCCCGCGACGCCGCGCCACTTCGCCCGCTGGCTGGCCGCACCGCCCGCCTGGGCGACGGCCCGCTTCGCCGAACTGGCCGCCGCGGGCGAGATCGAGGAGGTCCGCTTCGAGGGCACGCCGGCGTGGGTGACGGCGGGCGACACCGCCTTCCCGGACACCCCGGAGCGGGACGGACTGGTACGCGGGGTGCGATTGCTGCCGTACTTCGACGCGTACGTCATCGCCTCACAGCCCCGGGAGCTGCTCTTCCCGGGGGCCGCGTACCGACGGGCACTGGCGGGCGGGCAGGCGGGCAACTTCCCCGTGCTGCTGGTGGACGGGGTCGTGGCGGGCGTCTGGCACCAGCGCCGCCGGGGCAGGCGTACGACGGTCACGGTCGAGCCGCTGGTCCCCCTGACGGCACGTCGGGAGCGCGAGCTGGCGGAACGCGTGGAAGGGGTGGGGGCCGTGCTGGAGGCGGAGGCGGAGCTGGTGATCGGGGAGGTGACGGTGGGGGCGCACGCGTGAGGACGCGGGCCCCAGCGGGTACCAGGAGCCGCGTCCAAGTCCGGGTCCGGGTCCGGGTCCGGGTCCGGGTCCGGGTCCGGGTCCGGGTCCGGGTCCGGGTCCGGGTCCGGGTCCGGGTCCGGGTCACGGCGTATCAGGGCACGGGCTGCGGCTTGCGCACGTCGAAGAGGTGACGGGAGCTGTGGGCGACGAAGGGGCCCTGGTCCTCGATGCGGTCGTGCAGGTCGCGCAGCCGGTCCCGGTAGGCCTCGACGGTGAACCCGGGGACCATCCACACCACCTTGCGTAGGAAGTGGACCACGGCGCCGATGTCGAGGAACTCCATCCGCAGCCGCTCCGCCCGCAGCTCCACCACCTCCAGCCCCGCCGCCTCGGCGTCGGCACGCTCGCGCTCGGGGTGCCGGTGCCGGTGGGTCGCTTCCGGGAGCGGCCCGAGGAAGTACTCGACGAGCTCGAAGACACTGGCGGGCCCGACGTGCTGGGCGAAGTAGGTGCCGCCGGGCGCGAGGACCCGGGCGAGCTCGTCCCAGTGCGGCTCGACCGGATGCCGGCTGACGACCAGGTCGAAGGCGCCGTCCGCAAAGGGCAGGGGCGCGTCGTCGGCCGAGGCGACCACCGGGACACCGCGCGGGCGCAGCAGCCGGGTGGCCTCGGCGACGTTGGGCTGCCAGCCCTCGGTGGCGACGACGAGCGGGGCGCGGTGAGGGCCGGCGACCGAGAGGGCGAAGTCCAGCACCTCCCCTCCCCCGGTCTGCACGTCCAGTACGGCGGTGGCCCCGGCCAGCCGCTGCGCCATGGACCGCGCGTAACCCCAGGACGGCCGGGCCTCGGTGGCCCGCCCCTCGAACCAGGAGAAGTCCCACCCTTGGGTGGGAACGGCGGCACCCTCGGCCACGAGGTCGTCGAAGTCACGACGGCCGCGACGCTCGGGGTGATCGCGATGATCGGGGTGGTCGGGGTGGTCGGGGTGATTGAAGTGATCCGGATGATTGAAGTGATCCGGGTGATCGGGGCGATCCGGTCGGTCAACGGTCACGGCTGGTCCCCCAACAGGGGCCGGACCCGCTCGGCGGCGAACCGCACGAACTCCTCCGGGTCGGGCTCGTCGCCGGTCGGCTGGAGGACCACGGTGTCGGCCCCGGCCTCGGCCAGCCGCCGCACGGCGTCGGCCACGGCCTCGGCGTCCCCGGCGGCCCCGAGATCCGGGACGTCCCCGACGCCTTCGGCGACCAGCTCGTTCCGGAGCCGTTCACCGGCGCCGGGACCGGTGGCGGCGAGGAGATACACGACGACCTTGTGCGCGTCCGTCCGCCCGGCCGCCGCCCGCCCCTCGTCAATGAGCCGCCGGGCGCGGCGCACCCCGTCCGGCGCGGTGTTCGCGGTGAGCACGGTCCCGTCGGCGGCCTCACCGGCCAACCGCAGCGAACGGGGCCCGGTGGCGCCGGCGAGCACCTCGACGGCCCGCTCCGGCGGCCAGTCGAGCGCGACGTCGTCGAGCCGGACGTAGCGCCCCTTCGTCGTCACCCGTTCCCCGCCCAACAACGCCCGCAGCGCGACGAGATGCTCCCGCAGCAGCGCGAGCGGCGACTCGGCCCGCGCGCCGACCTGCCCCATCCAGTCCTGCACCCCGTGCCCCACGCCGAGGACGGCACGGCCCGGGAACATCCGGTGCAGCGTGGCGGCCTCCATGGCGGTGACGGCCACGTTCCGCAGCGGCACGGGCAGCAGCCCGACCCCGACCCGCACCCGCTCGGTCCACGCGAGGGCGGCGGCGGCCGTGGAGATCCCACCCTCCCGGAAACAGTCCTCCCACAGCCACAACTCGTCGAGCCCCACGTCATCGGCGACACAAGCCACGGCACGCAGCCGCTCGGGGGCCATCTGAGGACGGAATACGGCACCGAGTCCAGTCATGCCGCCTTCCTACCGTCGGCGGGGATGCCGTTCAACACCATTATGGCGCCGCCCCCAACGGGTCCTCGAAACGAACGGTGTCGACGATGCCCCGCAGCAACGCCCGGTACTCCTCCCGACGCGCGACCGCGGTAGTACTGACCGTCAACACGGCGAGCCGCTTGCAGTCGGGGTGGGGGAGGTGGGCGTGGATCTGGAGGAGGGGGAGCTGGGGAAGCTCGCTTTCAGCGGCGTAACGCAAAGTGTTCTCGCTGAGGACTGCGGGGCCGCAGGGAAGCTCCTCAAAGGTGATGTGCGTGTGTCCCTTGGCCGATGTGGCAGCGCGGGCCGCCGTTACGCCACGGGGTGCGACGTTCGTGTCGCGCCAGGAGATGGTGAAGAGGGAGAGTAGGTGCGCACCCCCGGGATCGATGTCGTCGCGATGCAGGCCGACCGAGCAGTAGACAGTGCCGAAACCGCACAGCGCCCCGAGCATTCGCTGCCCCAACGCAAGCTGCGCAACGAACCGCTGACGCACCAGTTCACTCGGCGCGCCATCAAGCAACGGGGCAACAGCCTCACGCATCGCTTCGGCGTCCGAGGAGCCGGGTCCGGCAAGGAAGGAGTTGAGCGGCATGGGCATGAACCCATGTGGTTCTGCGAACCAGCATTCCGCTCGTACGTCTTCGACGGATTCATCCAGCAAGATTTGAGGAGTGGTCATGGGGCCTTCCTGTCTGGCTCAGGAGCGAGCTGTAGGGCCATCCACTCGGCGGCCCCACGCAATGTCGCCGGGTCCGGCGCCCCGGTCGTTTAGCGATTCACCGTCTTGAGGGGTGCTGCGCTGTTCCACGACGTGCATGCGCCGAGGGCCCCTCCCTTTCCGTCCCGGTGCGGCGATGACTCCTTCGAAGCGGGCGTCGCCCGCAAACCAGATCTCCTCGATCTGGGCCTTCAAATGCGGCTTGGCGCGAGGAGCCATACGTCGGCACCACCATTCCAAGCGCAGATGCCGGGTGAAAACCATGGGCAGCCACTGCTCTGGACAAGCAGGGTTGGGAAACTCGAACCAGCCGTAGTGCCTACTGGGAACCTCCGGACGATCAGTCAGTCCGCAGGGAACTCCCCGCAGGAGCTGCCATCTATAGGTACGCAAGATGCGCAGCATCGACAGCGCTGCCGGGAAATAGCGCAGTTGCGTCAGTGCCCGGTAGGGCCCGTAAACAAAGTACGGAAGAAAGACCCAGACGAGCCAGTCGGCCGAGTACACCGATACGCCGAGCAATACGACCCAGCCACTTACCCAACCGAACAAGCCGATGACGTTCATCACCATGTGCCTGACCCAAGCGCGACGGGTGGGGCGGTGATCCCATGCAATCGCGCAGACTACAGGGTCCACGAGTCCTTCCCTCCTACTCAATGACAGAAGACGTATCGTGCGACGTCTACGAGACCCCCGCCATCAAGGAGGAGACGCGAGCCGTCGATACCGGCGACAGCGCCGTCCTTGATACCGTCGTCCTCTGCGTCCACGGCCTTGTTGTACAGACCAAACCCTCCGGTACCAACGCCGACCACGCCCGAGGCACCGGCAATGGCCTTGGCAGCTCCGTCGGGATCGCTGAAGCCACGCACGGCTCGTGCGACCATTGAGTTCTCCAGGTTCGAGATCGCCCCGGCCTCGTCAAGAACCTTGGAACCATAGGTACCGGCCCGCTGCCAGAAATCGAGCACTTGCCCACCCCTGCGAATGGCCCGCGTGGCTTCGAAGGACCCCTTGGCTGCTGCCGCGATACCGGGTAGCGCGCCTACGGCGTCTGCTCCCACTGATACAGCGTTGCTCCAGAAGTCGGCATCGAGTTCTCCCTCGGCCAACCCGTCCCACAAAGATTCCCGCACTTCGGGGTCTGCAAGCCGCAGACCAAGCGCCACCACGCTCAGCCCGGAAGCCGTGAGGATCAAGGCAGCAACCGTCGCGACACCCCAACCCAGCGGCCCCGAAAGAAGGAGCGCAACGACCCCGATCAACCCGGCCACGAAGCTGAGGATGTCCGGGAGGTTGTCGCCCAGCCAGTCGAGTACCTCGTCGAACCAACCCGGCTCGTGCGGTACCAGCTTCTTCGTGGCATCGCGGATCTTCCGCGCCCGGTACCCGGCCTTCTCCTCATGCTCCTCGGCCAGCCTCTTCGCCTTGCCGATGACCTTCTTCAGCTCGGCCAGCGCTTCGCCGAGCTCACCGTTCGCCCGCGTGAGTGCCTTCTGCGCGGCGTCGCCGTCGACCCCCTCCTTCTTCAGGTCGGGGTCGTGGCCGGCCGAGTCCGCCCGCCCCTGTGCCCGGTCCACCGCGGCCTGGGCGTCCCTCGCATCCTCCTCCAGCTTCCTCGCCCGCCGCTGGAACTCGTCGAGCTCCCCCTCCCAGCGGTCCAACTGCCTGGCCGCCTTGCGGACCGAGTGCGCCGCGTTCTTCAGGTTCAGCGGCAAGGGCCCGCCGTCCAACTGCTCACGAAAGGCGACGGCGGCATCGCCTTTCCAGCAGCCGCCGTCGAGAAGCTTGGTGACGAGGTCATACGCCTCCTGGAGCACCTTCGCGCATCCGCTGAGCTTCTTCTCCAGCCCCCGCACGGTTCCCGTGTCCCCGGGCACCGGATTGAAGCCGAGGTGCGGATAGGCAGGGTTCGGGATGGGCGGAGCGGACTTGAGCCCCTGGGGCTTGCCCAGGTCCGCCCGCGACTGCGGGTCGAGAGCGGCACCGTTCTGGTCGTGGCCGGCCGTGACGGTCACTTGCGCGACTCCCGCACCGCCGCCTCGAGCGCCTTGTCGACCTCGAGGTAACTGTCCCTGCTCTTGCCGATGATGTCGGCAAGGTCCTCCGTCTGTTTGCCGATCTCCTCGGAGCCGTACTTCCAGTCCTCTTGGAAGGCCTCACACGCCGAGTCGAGCTCGTCCGTGCCCAGCCCGACGATCGTCGCGTCCGACAGCGCCTTTCGCACACCCCTGAGCGAAGTCGACGACTCCTTCAGCGACTTCATGAACCGCCCGAGCTCGTCCCCGTCCACGGCAAGCCGCTCCGCCACCCGCCCATCCCCTCTCACCGGTCCACCGCACCGATGAGAGGAACGATCAGCGGTTGACGGCCTGGATCTCCTGGACGACGACGTCCTGAGCGGCGCCGAACGTACCGTCCGGGAGGTCACCACCCGCACCGCCGGTGCCGGTCCAGTGGATCTCCCACGTGACCGTCGCCCGGAGCGGGAACGTGCCATCACCCGAGGAACGCAGGTACTTCACCCCGCACGACGGCGTGTCGTCCGCCCTTCCCTTCTCATACGGGGGCTCCGCCGTAGCCGTCGCGCTGATACCGATCTCCTTCACGGACGCAGTGACGGAAACCGGCTTGAACTCCGCACCGTCCAGCCACGCCCACATCGGAAGGTTCACCTTGGTCGCCTCCGCAGGCGCCAGCGTCACCCTGGTACCGGGAACGCGGATCTCCGCATACGCGAGCTCGGCGAGGACCTCCGGAGTGACCGCATTCTCCTTGTCCGCAGGCGGTGGATCGCCCTGGTCCACCCAGAAGTAGTCCGTGTCGCACTTGTCCCACCCCGGCGGGAAGCTCTCATTCACATACGAGCCCCACCAATACCCCTTGCCGGTCTTGTCCTTGTTGAAGCCCTTCTTCTCATCCTTCGCGTTGTACTTCCCCACGGTGACGGACACAGTCCCGTCGCCCCCGGCATCGGCGCGCTGATCCGTTCCCGAATTCTGAGTGTTGCCGTTGAGAATGTCGTCGGCACGCGCCTCGCCGGGAAGAGCAACAAGGGAGAGACAGGCACCCACCGTGACCGCAATCGGCACTGTCTTGATTGCGAGTGTCAGGGCTGGCACTTGCCACTCCCACTCTGCGAGGAGATCTTCTGAATTTCCCACACACCTTCGCTGTTTTTCTTCAACGACGTGTGGTAAATGACGTAACTCTTTGCGCTTACCTCAGTTTTCCTGATCTTGTTGGTCTTCAGGTACCTCACGTACGCCTTGCCTTGATCTTCGCAGTAAGTGAAGGAAGCCGTACCGTCACCGTCGACCGCTACGTCAGGATTGTAGAAGCGGTAGCTTCCAGTGATCCCCGCCTTCTGGTCGACGTAATTCTGGATGAACTTCTGTGTACCGGCCGCGGCCTCGCCCTCGTAGTAGTAGAGGTAGGCCTTGTCGAGTGCGTTCTGGTTGACGATGGCCAGGTCAACGGCCTTGATGGACTGCTCGCTGTCCGCAAGCACCGCATCCTTGTCCTTGTCGCCGGTCTTGGGCCACTCGAATGTGTACGAGAGATCAGCGGGCAGTTCAATCTTCGGCCTGCTGGCCTTCGACTGCTCGGGCTCAGTCGGCGACGCCGACGGCGACGCGCCACTCGTGTCCGCACCCGCGATCTTGTCGCTGTCTTTGGCGGCACTGTCGTCGTCGCTGCCGCACGCGGACAGCGTCAACGCCGCTGTGGCGGTCAGCGTGAGGACGGATAGATAACTGAGCCTTTTCCATCCCCGGTGACCGAGCGTTTGCCCCCTGACTCCCCGATGCCGGGCCGTACGTGTCTCCGCTGTCCCATGTCGAGAGCGACGGGGAAGTGCAGCGTCCCGTACGGCTTATGGCGCATCTCATGCCGGACCGTCCTCCTGCCCGCCTGCGAGCTGCGTTACCGGCGCCTGACCTGCCCAGGCGGGGCGACTGCGTGCCGTTGTCTCCTCGTGACCGTCGCCCGGAGCGGGAACGTGCCATCACCCGAGGAACGCAGGTACTTCACCCCGCACGACGGCGTGTCGTCCGCCCTTCCCTTCTCATACGGAGCGCCGATACGGCCGTCCTTGACCTCGCAGACCCCCGACGCCGGGTACGTCTCGGCATCCGGGGTGCCCGGTTCGATCCGCAGCGACACCGGCTCCGCTGTGGCCGTCGCGCTGATACCGATCTCCTCCACGGACGCGGTGACAGAGACCGGCTTGAACTCCGCACCGTCCAGCGCTCTCATTCACATACGAGCCCCACCAATACCCCTTGCCGGTCTTGTCCTTGTTGAAGCCCTTCTTCTCATCCTTCGCGTTGTACTTCTCCCGCTGCTTAGCATCCCACTCGTACCCCGTGGACTCGGCCTCCCAAATCGGCTCCAGGTAGTCCTGCAACTCCTGAGGGTTGAACTTCGGGGCATACCAACACGCCGGTGGACTCCACGAAGTCGCAGACGTCACCGGTCCGACCGAATCACCACTGCCGTTTTTCGAACGGTCAAAGACGACACCACCCACGGCGACCGAAACGGTGCCACTGCCGTCGACGTTGGCCTGTTGATCCGTGGAGCCGCGGCTGCCGCCCTCGCCTCGCCCGCCCGCGAAGGCCGTCGGGGCCGACATCACCGAGACGAGGACGATCGCGGATACAGTCACACACCACGAATATTTAGTCACGGCTGGCATTCTTTACTCCCCCGAGTTGACGCGATGTCGGTCGTCTGCCAGACGCCCTCAGCGTTCTTCGCAAGCTTTGCGTGGTAAAGGACGTAGCTGTCCGCCGTTGTCGGCGTGTCCTTGACCTTTCCCGTCTTCTTGTCCTTGATGAACGACTTACTCTCGTCCGAGCAGTAAGTGACGTACGCCTCAAGATTCCCCGAGAGGCTGACCTTGTAGTCGAAGTACCGAGTCTCGCCAACCCAAGTATGATTTTTCTGGATGTACCCCGACGCATACGTGATCGAATCACTCAAAGCAGACTCGGCATTGTAGAAACCGAGGGCTTTGGTGTCGGTATTCCCCTCGAAGATCGCCTCATCAACCGAGTTGACACTCAACGTACTGTCCGCACCCGCGATCTTGTCGCTGTCTTTGGCGGCACTGTCGTCGTCGCTGCCGCACGCGGACAGCGTCAACGCCGCTGTGGCGGTCAGCGTGAGCGCTGCGATGAGGGTGGGGCGGCGGCGTTTCACTGTCGGCTCCTGGGTGGGAAGGGGCTTCTCTTCAGCGAAGCAACGCTATCCACCGGGGACGGGCGACACCAGGGTGACACCTGTCTCCCCACGGCCGGCCGAGAGTTCAAAACCACTGCACCTGTGGCTTCTTGGGCCATAACGGTTCCGTGGCGCACCGGAAGCAGCAAACGGGTCCTGCTGCCATCTGCGGGGCCGGATACCTTCAGCGGGGTCACGTGGCTGGACGGAGGGCATCTGCATGGGACGGCGTCGTTGGCGGGACGGGGCGGGGGTGCTGGTCGTGGTGGGGCGGGGCGGGGAAGAAGTTCGCGTGCCACTGGAGATGGCGAGTTCGTACCGTGCGCGGACCAAGGGGCTGTTGGGGCGCGACTCGGTGGACGGGGCCATGCTCCTGACCCCCGCCAGCGGTGTGCACACGTTCCGGATGCGGATGGCCATCGACGTGGCCTACCTCGACCGGCGGCTCAACGTCATCGCCGTGCGCACGATGCGGCCGGGCAGGCTGGGGCTGCCGCGGTTGCGGGCGCGGCATGTGCTGGAGGCGGAGGCCGGGGCGATGGGTGAGTGGGGGGTCCGGGTGGGGGCGCGGGTGGAGGTCGTGGACGGCGCGGCAGGGGCGGGCGGTGGAACTGGTCGGCAGGACTAGTCCGTGACGTCGACGGGGTAGTCGCCGCAGCCCTCGAAGATGCTCGGGGTGCCGTGCGTGAGGACGAGCAGGTAGGAGGTCGGTACGAAGGCGCAGTCCTTCTCCTTCCACTGCACGGCGAAGACCGTCCAGAGGACGATGAGGACGACGACCACGATGGACGGCACGCTCCGCGTCGTGTGCCACGCGCCGTCGCCGTTCCCCGTGCGGGGGTCGCCGGCGCTGCCTGGTGGTGGCCCGCCGTGGGCCGTCGAACGTTCCCAGGGGCGTCTGCCCTCGGGCTCCCCCGCGTCGTCCGGTCTCATCTCGTGGGCTTCTCCTCCGCTCGGTGCCGTGGCGCCGCTCCACTGTGCCGGGGATCGGCGTCCGGGTCCTCAGTGCGGAGTGCAGGGCTGTTTGTCCTGGCGTGCAGTGCGCGCTTCGGTCGGGGAGATGCCGTACGCCTCGCGGAAGGTGCGGCTGAAGGCGGCGGGGTGGCGGAAACCCCACCGTCCCGCGATCTCACCGATCGTACGGTGGCGTAGGCGCGGGTCGGCGAGGTCGGTCCGGCTGCGTTCGAGTCTGCGGCGGCGGATCGTCGCGCTGACCGTTTCGGGCTCCTCCTCGAAGAGGGCGTGCAGGAGCCGTACCGATATGTGATGGTGTGCGGCTATCGTCGCCGGGCCCAGGTCCTGTTCATGCAGGTTGTGGTCGATGAAGGCGTTGATACGGGCGAGGAGGACCCGCTGGCGGCTTTCGACCGGGAGCTCCGGAGAGGTGTCCAGGCGGGCGGCGAGGAAGGTGACCGCGAGATCGAGGGCCGTGGTGCCCAGGCGGCGCAGCTCCGTCGGTCCGCAGTGCGCGGCGTTCTCGCGCAGACCCGCCAGGTAGGAGGTGAGCAGCGCGCCCGAGCCGGTGCGGCCGGCCAGCGGCGTGGCCACCAGACGGTCCGTTTTGTGGCTGGGCAACGGCACAGCCGCCCGGGGCAACCGCAGCACGCTCACCCGCGAGTGCCGCCCCTGGTCCTGGAACTCGCAGGCCAGGGGCTGTGACGTGTCGAAGAGCGCCACGTCCCCCGCGTGGAGCAGGGCGTTGTTGCGGCGCTGTTCCAGGCCGATGGGGCTGCCGTGGACAAGGAAGAGGAAGTAGTTCTCCGGGTCGGACGAGCGGATGTGGTCCGGCGTCCGCCGTGCCGACATCGGTGAGAAGGAGAAGGCGGAGAACTCGGTCTCCACCAGTTCCAGCGCGGTGACCTCACCCTGGAAGTGGTTGGCGTGTTCGCTGGCCAGCGATACCGGCATCACCGCCTTGCTGACCATGTCCCCCCACCAGTCGAACCCGTCGGGTCCGCTGACGCTGTCCGTGGAGAGGACCACCGAGGCCCGCGCCCCGGTCTTCCCCACCGCTGTCCCCCGCTCCATGCCCCATCACCCCCGCAGCAGTCGCCCCACTGCCGGCATTCTCCGCCGCCGTCCTGTGCCGCGGGAGCCTTCGTCCGGTCAGTTCGGGCCCGGGTGCGCCCATCGTCAAGGAAGTCTGCGCGCTCGGTCGAGGACATGGCCGCGGGCGTGTCCGACAGTAGTGAGCCCGGTCGGTGACAGAGAGGCGTGGTAGCGCAGTTGAGCAGTTCGAGTGGGGGTCCTTCGCCCGGGCGGAGGATGGGGGAGGTGGCGGCCGTGGTCTCGGCGATCACGGCCGTCGCGGGGCTGCTCCTGGCGGTCTTCGGGATACCTCTGGTAGGGGCTTCTTCGCCGCTCGGCCGGGGGGTCGCGGCCGAGGGGGCGCCGACCTCGGATGCGGTCGCTGCCGCCTCGCCGTCGCAGACCCCCACGACCACGACCACGCCCCCGCCCACGCCGTCGACGTCGGCATCGGTGTCCGTGTCGGCGTCGGCCTTGCCATCGGTGTCGCCGTCGTCGCCGCCGCCCGCTTCTGCTTCCGCGCCCGCCTCGTCCTGTTCGTCGTCTCTGCCCAAGGACTGGCGCCGGGTCAAGGCAGCCGCTCTCGCCGTCTGCTTCGGCCGGCCGGACGGGTGGGAGCATGTGCCCGCCAGTGAGGTGCAGAGCACCTGGCGTTCGCCGGACCGCTCGTACGACCTGAGCGTCAAGCGGGACAGGTCGTACGGGTCGACACCGCAGGCCGCCTCGGCGGGGCAACTGGCCTGGTACCGCGACACCGCCGAGTCGTCCATGGCGGACCTCGAGGTCACCACGCACAAGACGCGGCAGAACGGCCGGGACGCCCTCTGGCTGGAGATCGACTATCACTGGGCGCGGCAGAGCGAACCCCGCAAGCGCCTGGAGGTCTTCGTCGCCGGGCGGGCGGGTTACGTGTACCAGCTGCTCGTCGACACCGAGGCGAGTGCGCAGCGCCTCGCCGAGCAGAGCCGGTTGTTCGCTACCGCACGGGAGAGCCTGCGGATCGACGTCAACGCGAGGTGAGCTGCCCGAGGGGGAGCGTCCTCAGAGGAGGGCGGTTGCGGCGAGGGGCGCGTTGTCGTGGGGTGGTGTGGGTGGTGCTCATGGCCGTCAGGGCTCCGAACGGGGGAAGGAGACCTCGACCCTGCGGTTCTTCTTGCGGCCGGCCTCCGTCGCGTTGTCGGCGATGGGGTACTGCTCGCCGTAGCCGCGGACCTCGTAGGTGATGCCCGCGTCGTTGAGGGACTGGGACAGGACGTCGTGCACGGCGTTGGCGCGCCGTTTGGAGAGTGCGTCGCCGTGTGCGGAGGAGCCCAGGTTGTCGGTGAAGCCGAAGACGCGGACCCTGGTGGCGTTCTGGGTGCTGATCTCGTCGGCGATGCCCCGGATGCGGGACTTGGCCTCGGCGCCGAGCTTGGAGCTGTCCTTGTCGAACAGCACCTCGGCCTGGAGGGCGAGTGTCACGCTCGTGTTGGTGTCCTCGCGGCGTTCGTCGCCGCTCTGCTCTTCCACCACGGACTTGATGTCCAGGACCTTCGCCTGGGCGAGGGTGGCTCCCTCCGGGAGCTTCAGGTCGGGGTCGTTGGGGTCCACCTCCACGGGGGCGGTGGCGGAGGGCTCGGTGCCCGGGGGGTGGTTGGGGTCGTCGTCGGCGTGGGCGGTGGGGGTGACGTAGAGGGTGGTGGCGAGCATGAGGGTGGCTGCGGCCAGCAGGCGGGGGGGTGAGGTCATGGTGTGCCTCACTCGGAGATCTCGATGGTGCCGGTCGTGAACATCGGCAGCTGAAGAGTCACCTCGGTCGTGTCGGCGGGGGGCGCGGGGAACTGCATGAACACGGGCAGGGACTCGCCTGCCTTCAAGGGCGGAAACTTCGTCGTCGTGAGCGGGCGCCCCTCTGTGTCACGCAGCACGTAGTAGCGCTTCTTGCCCTTCGAATCCACCAGAGTGGCACCGCCGAGCGATTTGCCGTTCCGGATGATCTCTGTTTCGTTGCCGCTCAACTGGGCGGGGACGTTGATCGCTTTGTCCCCGTCGTTCTTGAGATCTCCGCTCACGGTGACGAAGCCTCCCCCGTCCCGCTGCGCGTCGGTGACCTTGAGGAACAGGCCGCTGGGCCCCCTCAGTTCCGCCAAGGTCGCCCCCGCGTCTCCTTCCTGAGCATCCGGCTTGGAGTCGCTGCCCTTTGAGGAGCTCGCAGGCGCTTCCGGCTTGTCGTCTCCACCTCCACCGCAGCCGGCCAGGCCGAGGGTCAGTGCGGCAGCGATGGCCCACGCCGCCAGTCCGCCGCGGGCCTTTGTTGTGAACCGAATGCTCATGACTCCGCTTCCTTGGTCCTCTTCGTTCGCTTGTCAGCTGTCGGCCAGATGGACGTCGAACAGGTCCTCGGGCATCGGCAGATCCGAGAGGTCGTCCGGGTCCAACTCCCAGTCCGCTCCACCCTTGCAGGAGAGGACTGGCAACGTGTCGTCGTCGGCGTCCTCGGCGAGCGGCCCGAACCAACAACGGGCCTCGATCACGGCGGTCGCGGTCTGTGTTGCCTTTCGATTCTCTGTGCCCGGCACGATCGTGTCCCCGACGGAGTCGTTGGTCTCGGTGACGACCGTGTAGCCCAGGGGGCCGTCCGGCTCGCAATCCACGCTGGCGTCGTTGCGCGCAGCCAACTCCTGAGCGCGCCAGCATCCGTTGGGTACCGGAATCTCGCCCGCGAAGATGCCCTGCCACGATTCCGGCTCCAGGACGTGGGTGATCCACTGATCCGTGAGGCGGTCCCTCGTCTCCAGGGCAGCCGCGAGCGCTGCGGCGTCCGCCGCCGTCTGTGCCTCACTGCGAGTCGCCGCGGCCTGGCCGACCGCGAAGTAGGCGAGCGCGAGAAAGAGCAGGCCCCCCACCACCGTGATGTAGATGGGGAAAGCCTGCCCCGCATCCCCGTTCGCACGGAGGCGCATCAGATGCCGGTGACCTCGGTGATCTTGTCCGTGATCGCGTTGTAAATGGTCTGCCCGATGTCCGTCCCCGTGATCGCCAGCACGATCGCCACCACCACCGCGATGATGCCCAGGTACTCCACCGCCGTCTGGCCCCTGTCGTGTTGGCCGGCGGTGCGGGAGTGCAGGTGTGCGGCGGCGGTGTGAAGCCAGTTGGTCATGGTGTTCCCCTCCAGGGTGGGCGAAGCCGTGTTCCTCGTGCGGGTGGGCGGCGGTGATCGGCTGGCTGGTCGTGCCGGACGTCAGGGCGTCCACGATCTCCACCTCCCTTGCGCTCGGCTGGGACCTCGACCTGTCGGGAGTACCAGGTAACGACTGTCCCATAGTGAGTTGCACATGCGAAAGGCATTGCAGCCAAGTGAGGCCAATAAGTCCATGGATGCCGGTAGTTGTCGTCTTCTGTTTATGTGCAGTCGCACTTCCCTACTCCCCCGTGATGGTGCCGAAGTCCGTCCCCGAGCCCAGGATCAGGCCCGCGCCGAGGAGGATCATCGTGGCCGGGACCATGAAGGTCGTGATCATCAGCGTGGCCTTGGGGACCGCGCGGGCGGCCTTGCGGCGGGCGTTCTGGGCGTCCGTGCGGCGCATGTCCTTGGCCAGGGAGACCAGGGTGTCGACGATCGGGGCGCCCAGTTCCTCGCCCTGCTGGAGTGCCGTCACGAACATCGCCACCTGCTCGGAGTCGTTGCGCCGGCGCAGCTCCGTGAAGGCCTCGCGGCGGCTCATGCCCAGGTCCATCTGGCGCAGTGTGATGCGCAGTTCGTCCGCCCAGGGGCCTTCGTAGCGCGTGGACACCCGGTCCAGGGCCTGGCGGAAGCCCAGGCCCGCGCTGACCACGACGGCGAGGACGTCCAGGAAGTCGGGGAGCGTGCGCTCGATGACGTCCTTGCGGATGCGGATCGCCGACCAGATGCCCACCTCCGTCCAGAACGCGCCGAAGGCGAGCAGGAGGAGGGCCACCAGGTACTGGCCGCGGAGGAGGAAGACCAGGAATCCGAGCGCGCCCAGGAAGCCGTAGACCGCGCGGCGGGCGGCGTAGCGGTCGATGGTGATGCCGCCGGGGTTGCCTGCCAGGTCGATCCGGCGGCGGTACCGGGCGACCAGGGCCGGACCCATCAGGCGCAGTACGGCGGGGGCGTAGCGCATGCCCATGCGGTCGATGAGGGAGTGTGCCGCGCCGGTGCGGGTGGCGCCGACCTCCAGGGCGAGGGCGAGGTCGTCGGGGAGTCTGGCGTCGGCCCGGTACATGCGGATGCCGGCGAAGGCGCCCCAGACGGCCAGTGCCATGAGGAGGGCGAGGAGTATTCCGGGGAGTGCGAGGCCCATGTCGGTGTCCTCCTCCTCTCAGACGTCGATGCGGGACAGGCGGCGGATGAGGACGAAGCCGACGGCGTAGAGCGCGAAGGCGGTGATCACGGCGGCCTGGCCGGCCGGGGAGCCCGTCATGCGTTCCAGGGCGCCGTCCTTCACCCCGTTCATCAGGAGCAACGAGCCGATGCCCAGCACGGGGACGGCGTACGACGTCATCGTGACCTGGGAGAGCTGGGTGCGGACCTCGCGCCGGGTCTCCTTGCGTTCCTCCAGGGTCTGAGTGAGGTTGCGCAGCGCCCCGACCACCTGGCCGCCGGCGCGGTTGGACAGCACCAGGGTGGTGACGAGGACCACCAGTTCGCGGGAGGGGAGACGGCCGGCGAGTTCGCCGAGGGCGTCCTCCATCGAGGCGCCGATGGCGAGCTGGTCGGCCACCTTGCCCAGTTCCTCGCCTGCCGGGGCCTCCAGTTCCTCCGCGGCCATGCCGATGGCGGTGCGCAGGGCGAGGCCGGCCTGGGTGGCGTTGGCGAGGATGCGGGCGAGTTCGGGGAGCTGGTTGATGAACTTCTCGATGCGTTTCTGGCGCTGCCAGTTGAGGAACTGGACGGCGACGCCGATGCCGAGCAGTCCGGCCAGCGGGCCGAAGAACGGGGCCAGGGCGGCCTGTCCGACCAGCCACAGGCCGGCGACCGTCGCCAGCATGTACGCGAAGAACTCGCCCGGGGTCACGTCCAGGCCGGTGGCCGCCAGGCGGCGCTCCAGGTTCCGGCCCGGTCGGGTGCGGCGCAGGCGGCGGTCCAGTCCCGGGAAGCGGCGCCGGCGTCCGGCCGCCGGGACCTGGCCTGCCGCGGTGAGGCGTTCGACCAGGGCCGCGCGCTGGGCCTTCCCGGCGGTGTACGAGTGCAGGCCGACGACCGCCAGGACGCACGTCAGCAGCGTGATGCCGGTGGTGAGCGTGACGAGCGTGTCGAGTTCCAGTTCCATCGGGCGGTCCTACCTGGCTTCTCGGGTGGTGAGCTGGTCCGGTGTGTGGGCCACGCCGAAGGCCTGCGGGATGGGCTGGCCCGCCATGTAGAGGCGCTCGGCGGTGCGGTGCGGCAGGGGGTGGTACTCGTACGCCCCGGCGACGCGGCCGTCGGCGGTCATCGGGCGGGCGTTGAAGCGGGCGACCGTGGCCAGGCGGTACGGCTCGCCGCCGTGGCTGGCCAGCAGGGCGACCTCGGTGATGCGGCGGGCGCCGTCGGCGAAGCGGGTGAGCTGGATGATGACGTCGACGGAGCTGTTGATCTGGTCGTGCAGCGCGACGAAGGGGATCTCCACGTCCGACATCGAGGCCAGGGTCTGCAGGCGCATCAGGGCGTCCTCGGCGCTGTTGGCGTGGACGGTGGCCAGCGAGCCGTCGTGGCCCGTGGACATGGCCTGGAGCATGTCCAGGGACTCGCCGCCGCGCACCTCGCCGACGACGATGCGGTCGGGGCGCATGCGCAGCGAGTTGCGGACCAGGTCGCGGATCGTGACCCGGCCCTGGCCCTCGACGTTCGGGGGGCGGGACTCCAGGCGGATGACGTGCGCCTGCTGGAGCTGGAGTTCGGCCGAGTCCTCGATGGTGATGATGCGGTCGGATTCGGGGATCAGGCCGGAGAGGGCGTTGAGGAGGGTGGTCTTCCCGGTGCCCGTGGCGCCCGAGACGATGATGTTGAAGCGGGCCTGCACCAGCCCGGCCAGCAGGTAGAGCATGTTCTCGTCCAGCGAGCCGAGGCCGATCAGCTCCTGGAGGGTGAAGGAGCGCGGGAAGCGGCGGATGGTGAGGGTCGCGCCGGTGAGGGAGAGCGGGGGGATGATCACGTTCACGCGCTCGCCGGAGGGCAGGCGGGCGTCGACCATCGGGTTCGACTCGTCCACGCGGCGGTTGACCGTCGAGACGATGCGCTCGATGGTCTGCATCAGCTGGTCGTGGGAGGCGAAGCGGAGGGGCAACTGCTCGACGCGTCCGGCCCGTTCGACGAAGATCGCGTCGGGGCCGTTGACCATGATCTCCGTGATCGAGGCGTCCTCGAGGAGTGGTTCCAGGATGCCGAGTCCCAGGGCCTCGTCGACGACCCGGCGGATCAGCTGGGAGCGTTCGACCGTCGACAGGACCGGGCCCTCGCGGCTGATGATGTGCCCGAGGACCCGCTCCAGGCGGGCCCGGCGCTCGGTCATCGCGAGCGCGCTCATCTCGGCGAGGTCGATCTCCTCCAGGAGCTTGGCCCGGTAGGAGGCGACCAGGTGTCCGTCCTCGCCCCGGCTGCCGTGCTCCTCGGGGGAGTGGATGCGTGCGCGCAGGCTCATGCGTCCTCGGCTCCTCGGTCAGTGGTCCAGCGGCATGGTGGCGGTCTTGCGGGCCGGGTCGAAGTCCCACCCGGGCACGATCGACGGGATCTCGACGGTGGCGGTGACGGTGACCTCGTCCCCGCCGTACGAGGGCGAGCAGGTCGTGCCGTCGGCCAGCCGGCCGCTGACGGCCGCCGCGCACGCCGCCTCGGCGCTCTCCTGGAGCGAGGCGCTGCGCGCCCCCGCGCGGGCCGCGGTGCCGGCCTGCTGGGCGGTGTACGCGATCAGGCCGAGCTGGACGACGGCCATGCCGACGAGGACCAGGATCGGGAGGAAGCCGAGGTACTCGATGGCCACCTGGCCCCGGTCCCTCGCCCGTTGCCCGCGGGAGTACGGCATCTCAGTCGTCCTCCTCTTCCACGGCCCCCGCGTGTCCGTGCACGGTGAAGGGGACGCTGAGGGTGCCGGGGAAGAGGAGGGGGACCTCGATGCGGACGTCGGCGGTGACGTAACCGCCCGCGGTGCCGCAGTCCACACGGGCGCCTCCCTCCCAGGAGCCCGGCAGCTTGTCCAGGCCCGCCTCCTGGCAGGCCCCCTGCCGCGCCCCGCGCTCGGCGGCCGTCGCCGCCCGTACCGCCTCGTCCGCAGCATTCCCCGCGAGCGTGTACGTGTATCCCACGAGCACGAGCTGCCACAGCACCACCAGCGTCGCGATGATCACCGGGGTCATCCCGAGGAACTCGACGGTGACCTGGCCGCCGTCCCGGGCACGGCCCCGCCCGCGTAACCCGCTCATCCGGCACCGTCCTTCCGGCGCCGGAAACCGGCCGAGCCCCGGTCGCCCCGGTCGCCCCGGTCGCCCCGGAAGCGTCCGTGGCCGTGTCCGTGGCCCCTGCGACCGCCCTCGGGCACACCGGCCAGGCCCAGTTCGCCCGCGAGGGTCCACAGGGCCTGCTTCACGGTGCTCCTGCCGTCCAGTTCGTGCACGCGGCCCGCGTCCACGGCGCCCTGGAGTTCCTTGAAGTTCGCCGGGATCGTGGTGGCGGCGATCGCCGTGCCGGTGATCCTCTGGATCAGCGGGGGCTGGATCTCCGTACCGCGCGTGTGCCGGTTGACGACCACGGTGGTCTCCTGGGCCTTGCGGATCTGCAGCCGCTCCCACATCCGCACCGCCCGCTTGGCGCCCCGTACGGCGACCACGTCCGGGGTGGTGACCAGGAGCGCCGTGTCGGCGCTCTCCACGGCGGCCGCCCCGGCCCCGCCGAGCTGGGCGCCGCAGTCGATGACGACGACCTCGTACCGCGAGCGCAGGGCGGCGACGATCTGGCGGGCGGCGCGGTCGGTGACCTCCTCGCCGCGTTCGCCCTCGCCGGGGGCGAGCAGCAGGGCCAGCCCGCTGTCGTGGCGGAAGACGGCGTCGGCCAGGACGCGCGGGGAGAGGTCGGTGATGGTGGCCAGGTCGGCCACGGAGCGGCGGAACTGGACGTCCAGGTAGGAGGCGACGTCGCCGGTCTGCAGGTCCATGTCGAGCAGTGCCGTGGACCGGCCGGACGCCTGTGCCGCCAGGGCGAGTTGCACGGCGGTCAGGGTGGCGCCCACGCCGCCCTTGGCGCCGCTGACGGTGACGACGGTGCCGCCGGCTCCGGTGAACACGTCGACGGCGCCGCCGAGGTGCCGGCGGACCCCCACCGACCACTGGGCCACCGCCTGGACGCGGCTGGCGAGTTCCTCGTAGCCGAGCGGGAGGGCGACCAGGCCGCGGGCGCCGTGGTCCATGGCGGCCTGGAAGAGGCCGGGGCCCGGGTCGGAGGTGACGAGGATGACGCCGACGGCCGGGAAGCGGAGGGCGACCTCGCGGATCAGCTCCAGGGCCGGGACCGGGCCGACGCGCTCGTGGACGATCACGACCTCGGGCAGTTCGTCGACCGACTCGGCGGCGAGCCGGGCGAGGGTGTCGACGAGCTGGGTGGAGTCGGCGACCGGGGCGACCGGTTCGGCGTCCGGGAGCTGGCTGAGCAGCGAGGTGAGGGACCGTACGGCGTCCGGGTCGCCGACTGCCGGGAGGATCCTCGTGGCCATGCGCCCTCACTTGTCCTTCGCGAGTTCGTACGTGCGGTCCTTGTCGGGGACCGTGGTGTCGCCGCCGGGGGCCACCAGCGCGAGCCGGACGCGCCGGGCGAACGACTCGGCGTAGGTGATGCGCTGGGCGTCGATGGTGGACAGGGCGAAGGTGATGGGGACGGCGTCGGTGGGTTCGCGGTCGCGGCTGTCCGCGTCGGGCTCCAGCGAGGTGAGTTCGCCGACGTCGATGACCTTGGCACCGGTCACGATGATCTTCGACTGGTCGGGGTCGCCCTCGCGCGCGCCCTCGAAGGTGGCGTACACGTTGACGGTGGAGCCCGGGGTGATCTTCCCGGCGACGCCGGTGGCCGCGTCGATCATGATGGCGACCTCCTGCTGTCCCGGCCGCAGGGCGGGCGTGTCGACGATCATGTCGGTCTGGAGCAGCGACCCGGCCCTCAAGGTGGTCACGGCTATCTTTCCGCGGACCTGGGACAGGTCGGTGACGGCGTTGTCGGACAGCCAGCGCTCGGGCATCTCGATCTTCTCGAACTGCGCCGCGCCGAGTTCCGTGTAGGGCTCGATGTCGCTCTTCAGCCGGTACGCGGTCACCTCGGGGCCGACCTTGGACTTCACGTCGTCGACGACGGACAGCACGCCGGCGAAGGCGCCGAGGGCGCACAGGACCGAGAGGACGAGCAGGATGATGCCGCGGCGCTGACGGGAGTTCATGGGCCGTGCAACCTCATTGGGGGGTCTGACGTCCGGGCGGGCGGACGGACTGGGGGCGGGCGGGACGGACGGGGCGCTACGGGCCTACCCAGTCAGGGCCCGTCTCTCACGGGGGCGCCCGAGGGCGGGGTCGCGGCCGTGGCCCGGCGCCCGGTCCCGGCCGGGGCCGTGCCCGTGGCCGGTTCCGCCGCCGTCGTCGTCGTGGACCGGTGGTGTCGCGGAGCAGAACACGCAGCGGTCGCCGATGACGTCGATGCCGCACCAGTGGCAGACGCTTCGCCGTACGGAGGTGACGAGTTGGTAGAGGACCGAGAGGTCGGGGAGGTACGCGCAGAACTCGGTCAGCCGTCCCGTCCCCCACCAGTGCGGGGACTCCGCGGGCAGCGCCGTCTCGCGCAGCCCCTGCACGTGCCAGGACGGGGCCAGGGTGCCGGTGACCCAGTCGGGGGCGAGCTGGCCCTTGGCGACCAGCAGCCAGGTGCCGAACTCGGGCCCCGCGAGGGCGGCTTCGGGGCCGATCCTCACCAGTTGCGGCACGGGGTGGGCGACGACGCCGAACTGGCTGCCGGGCACCCAGGACCTGGCGTGCGCCTTCAGGTCCACGGGGACGTGGTCGAGCCGGGTGACGGAGCCGAGCAGGGCGCCGGCGTGGATGTAGTGGGTGAGCAGCCGGCCGGCGGAGGCGAGGACGCCGGGGCTGAGGTCGCAGGAGGCCAGCTGGCGCAACTGGCGGGCGAGTACGGCGATGCCGAGCGGTGGCAGGGGCGGCCGGAACAGGGCGATGCGGTCGGTCTCCAGGAGGGCGCGGACGGTGTGCAGGCGCCGTTCCACGCTCGCCGGGACGGCCCGGGAGCACACCACGATCAGGTGTCCGTGCTGGTCGACCAGTGTCTGGAGCTCGGCCAGCACCTGTTCCAGGGGGCGCCGGTCGACGTCCTGGAGCACGGCCGCGGGCAGCGTCCGTTCGTCCTGCGGCGGCAGTGCCATGTCGGCACTGGTCACGGCAATGGCAGTTGGCACGCGCGGCTCCCCGTCTCCCCTGCCCGTCGGTCCGCCGGTGTTGCTCCGGCACACCCGGATGACTTCACTGCGTGACTACCTGAGCACTGTATCCACGCGTCTGTGACCGGAGAACAGCGTTTTGGCAGCTGTGGAACAACTCGCGTTGCACAAGCTGCGCCAAAACGGGGCAGGTTGAGCATTTTCGAGGGCGGGCCGAGCGTCGCGGCCCGACCGCGAACCTGGTCCGTACCTACCTCTTGACACCTTCAATTGGTCTGGACCACCTTGTACGTCAGCGGTGGCCACCGTCCCCCATCCCGCCCCACCCCACCGGAGGCAGCAGTGGACCCCGTACGCAGACGGCGCGGAAGACGTCTCGGCTCCCTGACGGGCGCCGTCACCGCCGCGCTGGCCCTCGCGTTCACGGCCGTCGGACCGGCCTCGGCCGCCGATGTCAACAACGCCAAGAACGCCGGTTTCGAGTCCGGGCTGAGCAACTGGACCTGCTCGGCGAACAGCGGCACCACCGTCGCCTCCCCGGCACACGCGGGCTCCGCCGCGCTGAAGGCCACCCCGGCGGGTCAGGACAACGCGCGCTGCTCGCAGAGCGTCGCGGTGAAGCCCAACTCGACGTACACGCTCAGCGCCTGGGTGCAGGGCGGCTACGCCTACCTGGGCGTGACGGGCACGGGTACGACGGACGTGTCGACCTGGACCCCGGACTCGGCCTCCTGGAAGCAGCTCAAAACCACCTTCAGCACCGGCTCCTCGACCACCTCCGTGACGGTGTACACGCACGGCTGGTACGGGCAGGCGGCGTACTACGCCGACGACCTGTCGGTCTTCGGCCCCGACGGCGGTGGCGGCGACGACGGGAACCCCGACCCCACGGTCCCGTCCGCCCCGGCCGGCCTGAGCGTCTCCGGTACGACGCCGGACTCCGCCTCGCTCGCCTGGAGCACGGTGTCGGGCGCCACCGGGTACAACGTCTACCGCGACGGCACCAAGGTGACCGCGGTGACCGGCACGTCGGCGACGGTGACCGGCCTGGCGGCCTCGACCTCGTACTCCTTCCAGGTCACGGCGACGAACGCGGTCGGTGAGTCCGCCAAGTCGGCGGCGGTCACGGCCCGCACCGCGGCACCGGACGACGGCGGCAGCGGCGGCGACCTGCCCAAGCACGCGGTGACCGGCTACTGGCAGAACTTCAACAACGGGGCGACGGTCCAGAAGATCTCCGACGTGCCGTCCGCGTACGACATCATCGCGGTGGCCTTCGCCGACGCGACCACGACGCCGGGCGCCGTGACCTTCAACCTCGACTCGGCCGGGCTGGGCGGCTACACCGTCGACCGGTTCAAGGCGGACGTGCGCGCCAAGCAGGCCGCGGGCAAGAAGGTCATCATCTCGGTGGGCGGCGAGAAGGGCACCGTCTCGGTGAACAGCTCCGCCTCCGCGACGAACTTCGCGAACTCCGTCCACTCCCTCATGCAGGAGTACGGCTTCGACGGCGTCGACATCGACCTGGAGAACGGGATCAACCCGACCTACATGAGCCAGGCCCTGCGCGCCCTGTCGGCGAAGGCGGGCCCGGACATGATCCTCACGATGGCCCCGCAGACGATCGACATGCAGTCGACGCAGGGCGGCTACTTCCAGACGGCGCTGAACGTGAAGGACATCCTCACGGTCGTCAACATGCAGTACTACAACAGCGGCACCATGCTGGGCTGCGACGGCAAGGTGTACGCCCAGGGCACGGTCGACTTCCTCACCGCCCTGGCCTGCATCCAGCTGGAGGGCGGCCTCGCCCCGTCCCAGGTGGGCCTCGGCCTGCCGGCCTCCACCCGCGCGGCGGGCGGCGGCTACGTCTCCCCGTCGGTGGTCAACGCCGCCCTGGACTGCCTCACCAAGGCGACCAACTGCGGCTCCTTCAAGCCCTCGCGGACGTACCCCGACCTGCGGGGCGCGATGACCTGGTCCACCAACTGGGACGCCACGGCGGGCAACGGCTGGTCGAACGCGGTGGGGGCACACGTGCACGCGCTGCCGTAGCCGGGCCCCGGGCCTCGTGCCCGCCCGCCCCTCCCGCCGCGGCGGCGGTGGGAGGGGCGGGCGCACGGGGCTCAGCCGCCCGACTCCCGGGTCTCGCCCGGCAGGAACTTGTGGCGCACCCAGAGACTCAGCAGCACCGTCCCGCCCAGCAGCAGCGGCACCGGGTCACGGGCGGTGGGGGACAGCACGTGCCCCAGCGCCATGACCGTGCAGACCGTCAGGGGCACAAACGCCGCGGCCCCCTCCATCCCCCACCGCAGCGTCGGCCGGCCCGTGCCCAGGACACTGGCCCCGCCGGGCAGCCACGGCCCGACGGCGATCACCAGCAGGCCCGCGGTCTTGCACCCGACGGCCAACTGCGCGGCCTCCGCGCCCAGTCGGTGCGGGCCGGCCGTCCACAGCTGCACGGTGTCGCCGAGCAGCATCAGCAACAGCCCGACGACCCCCGCCCACACGGTGGCTCTCCGGTCGGTGCGCACCAGGCGGCACAAGGCCAGCAGGAAGCTGAGGAAGACCAGCTCGGCGGCCCACAGGAGCCCCACCATCCCCTCCCCCAGCCGCCAGCCACCTCCGGCCCCGCTGAGCAGGACCCACCCCGCCATGAACAGGGCTCCCGCCGCGACGACCCCGTCGAGCACCCTGCGCACCAGCACGGGCCGGCCGGCTCCGGCGTCTGCGGCGACCACCAGTCCGGCCGCCGCCAGGCCGACCGCGAGCGGCGCCCCGACGGCCACCACCGGTCCCAGCAGCGGTCGCTGGTCCTGCCCGGCGTCCGCCGGGTGCGCCGACAGCGCCTCGGCCAGCAGCCGGTACGCGCCCCCTGCCACCGCCGAACCCGCCAGCAGCAGCAGTCGGGTGCGCACCCGCCCGCCGGCCCACCGCGCGCGCAGCGCCAGCGACACCGCCAGCAGGCAGCATCCGACGGACGGACCGAAGGTCACCGTCCGCGCCACCGCGCCACCCCACCCGGACATCAGGTGCGCCTTTCGCCGGTCCTGCTCCCGAGAGCCCTCCTCGACGCCCAGGAGTCGTCCTCACCGAACGTAGAAGACCCGCCGCCCGCCCCGAACTGAACCGCGAGCCCATTCACCCGTACCGCGTACGGCGAGGGACCCCGCGTGATCCCGACGTCAACGCGGGAAGAGCCGGTCACCTGCGGCGAAGTCCGTATGAAACATTTCCCGGGGTCCACCGCATCAATGAGGTGGAGGCGGCGGACATCGGGGGGCGGCACATGGGGACAGCGCGGCAGAGACGGACGGACGAGTACGCCGAGTTCGCGGTGGCGCGGGCCGGGCACCTGTACCGGTCCGCGTGCCTGCTCACCGCCGGGGACACGCATCTGGCCGAGGACCTCGTGCAGGAGACCTTCGGACGGCTCTACGTGCGGTGGGGACGGGTCTGTCGGGCCGAGAACCCGGCCGCCTACGCGCAGACCGTGCTCACCCGTGCCTTCCTCGCCCACCAGCGGCGGCGCAGCAGCGGGGAACGGGCGACCGACGTGTTCCCCGACCTGCCCGGCGCCGGTGACGGGGACGCGTCCCTGCGGCTGACGCTGCTGGACGCGCTCGCGCGGCTGCCCGCCAAGGACCGGGCCGTCGTCGTCCTGCGGTACTGGGACGACCGTTCGATCGAGCAGACCGCCGAGGTGCTCGGCGTCAGTTCGGCGGCGGTGCGCACCCGGTGCTCGCGGGCGCTCGGCCGGCTGCGGGACCTGCTGGGCGAGGACCTCTCGGAGTACGCCAGACCCTAGGCCCTCACTGTCCGGGCCCCGCTGCCGCCGGTCCGAAGCTCTCAACAGCTCGTCTCGACTCACTTTGTGGAAAGGGTGGTTCGCCATGCTCGAAACCGATCGTCCCGACCCCTTCGAGGACCGTCTGTCCGCCGCCCTGCGCGAGGCCGGTGACGACTTCCGGACCGATCGGACGGCCCTCGCCACCGCCGGGAGGTCCCGGGGACGGCGGGCCCTGCTGCGGCGCCGGACGGCCTTGGTGGGCACGGTGGCCGGGGTCGCCCTGGCCGGCGTGGGCGGGATGCTGGTCCTCCCGTCAAACGACCCGGCCGGCCCCGCCCGGTCCACCGCCGCCTCCTCCGGCACCGCGACCGCCGCCGCGACCGCCGTCACCGGCGACGACCTGCTGCGCGAACTCAAGGCCCTGCTTCCCCCGGGGACGTACCGCGAGGAGTCGGCGCGGGGCTCGGACGACCGGCTGGGCCCGACCGCGAGCCTCGTGCACGACGACGGGGCCGGGGCGGCCGCGATCGCCATCGGCTTCGGCCGGGTGGTGTGGGGAAGTGCCCGGGTGCGGGAGATGACGGCGTGTCCCGACCACGACGTCAGGCCCTACGACCACTGCACCGTCGACCGGCTTCCCGACGGCTCGATGCTCAGGCTGTACCAGGGCTACGAGTACCCGGACCTGCGCGTGGACACCAAGCTCTGGACCGCGGACCTCGTCACCACCGAGGGGCAGCACGTGAGCGTCTCCGAGTGGAACTCCCCCGCCCAGAAGGGCGCACCGGTCAGTCGTGAGGAGCCTCCGCTGTCCACGCAGCGGCTCCGGACGCTCGTCACCGCCGGGGTGTGGCGCGAGGTGGTCGACGCCATCCCCGAGAGGCCGAAGCCGTCGCGGTCGGCCGCGCCCCGCCCGGCGCGGCCCACGGTGTCCGGGAACGCGATCGGCGACACGCTCACCACGCTGCTCCCCGGGAAGCTGGACGTCGTCGCGCGCGGCGGCCAGGAGTCCGAGTACGCCTACGTCGTCGTGGACGACGGGCGGGGGCGCAGCCTCGTCCAGATCAACGTCCAGTACGGCATGGGCGACGGGGCCGGGCCGTTGTACGCGGGCGGGGAGATCCTGCCCGACGGCACGCGCGTCGTCACCCGGCAGGAGCCCGGTGAGAAGGCCGGTGCCGGCGTGGTGATGTGGACCGTGGACACCCTGCGCCCCGGCCCGGCGGGCCTCCGCGTGGTGATCAGCGCCTTCAACACCGGCGACCAGAACGAGGACGCCACCCGCGACGCCCCCGCGCTGGGCATGGAGCAGCTGCGCAAGCTCGCGCTCGCCGAGCAGTGGGACGCGTTGCGGTAGCGCCGTGACCGGGCGGCTCCGTCGGACCGCTCAGGGCAGCAGGCCGCCGTACTTGTCCGCGAACGCCTTCTTCTGATCGTCGTCCGGGGTCGGGGGACGGTTCTCGCTGATCGGCTCGGGCGGGTTCCCCCGGGAGCCGCCCAGGGCCTCCTGCACGTCGGTGCTCATCCGGATGTAGTCCGTACCGAAGTTGTTCACCGGGCCGCGGAGCTGGATCTCGCTTCCGTTGAAGAAGCCGACGTCGACGTTGGGCCCGGCCACGACCGTGGCGACCAGGCCGATGAAGAAGTTCCCGTTGCTTCGTGTGTAGCCCTGCACGTACTCGAGACGGTCGCGCTCGTCCATCCCCGTCGTGGCGACGGCGGCCATGCGGGCGACTCCCTCGGACGGGCTGAACGGGATGAACGACGTGGCCCGGGTGTCGAAGTCGGGGAGCTCGCCCTGGCCGAACGGGTTCATCATCCCGGCGCCGTTGACGCCGTGCCAGGTCGGGTGCCACCGGGGGATCCCCCGGTACAGGGCGAGCCCACCCATGCGGTACCTCATGACGTGCCCCGTGAGGTCGTCGTTCAGCACCCCGTCGGTGACGGCGATGTGGTGGATGTACCCCCTGCCGCCCTGGGGCGTGCGGAAGACGTAGAACCCGCCCTGGCGCGTCATGGGCACGTCTTCGTCACCCACGCGCACGTTCACCTGCTGGGGCGCAGCCGAGCGGTTTCCGCCCACCGCGTTCTTCATCTTCTGGAACATCCGCTGCACCGGCGGCTGCGACCCGTGCTGCTGACGCCGCCCCGCCAAGGACGCCGCGACGGCCGCGTTCCCCGCCGAGTTCTGGAGGTCCGACATCGCAAGGGTCGAGAGGTCGCCCGCCGACCACGACTGGCCCGTCGTCGACGCGGCCTGGTCCGTCCGCACGACCGGGCCCCGGTCCCCAGCACCGCGCCGGCCCGTGAGCTCCTGGTCGGACTGCCGGTCGTGTCCTCGCATGCTGTTCCCTCCGAGGGACGCCAGTGCCTGGCCCGGGTGGCCAGAGTTCTCCAGCGTCAGACCTATACGACCCGCCGACCCCCGGGAAGGACGGGAAGAGCAGCCTTCGGGACATGGCAGCGTGCCCGTAGGGGCAGGCGCGCTCAGAAGAACTCCGACCACGGCTGGTCCCAGATCTGCTTCACGCACAGGACCAGGAACAGCAGCCCGGCCACGGTGAGCATGCCGTTGCTGAGGCTGCCGTTGCGCCATTCGCGGGGCGTGCGGGAGGAGTTGAGGAGCCACATCAGGGTGAGGGCGAGGAAGGGCATGAAGGCGGCGCCCAGGACGCCGTAGATGATGATCAGGCGAAAGGGCTCGTCCTGGAAGAGCAGGACGATGGGCGGGAAGGTGAGCCACAGCAGGTAGGCGCGGAAGGCCCAGGAGCGCTCGCGGCGGCCCGAGGCCAACTCGTCGCCCCGCGCCTCCCGTTCACCGCGCCGGCGGGCCAGGAAGTCGGCGAACATCAGGCTCACGCCGTGCCAGACCCCGATCAGCGAGGTGAAGCTGGTGGCGAAGAAGCCGATCAGGAAGAGCTTCCCGGTCGCGGTGCCGTACTCCCGCTCCAGGACGTCGCCGAGCTGGATCAGGCCCTTGTCGCCGCTCGCGATCGCGATGTTCGCCGAGTGGAGCAGTTCGGCGCCGACGAAGAGCATCGCGACGACGAAGACGCCGGTGGTGGCGTAGGCGACCCGGTTGTCCAGGCGCATGACCTTCATCCAGCCGGTGTCGGTCCAGCCCTTGGCGTTGACCCAGTAGCCGTACGCGGCCAGCGTGATGGTGCCGCCCACGCCGCCGATCAGGCCCAGGGTGTTGAGGACCGAGTCCTTCTCGTCCGGGAGGACCGGGAGGAGTCCGGCGAAGGCGTCGCCCAGGTGGGGCGTGACGCGGATCGCGAGGTACACCGTCACCACGAACATGACGCCCACCAGGACGGTCATGACCTTCTCGAAGACGCTGTACTTGTTGAACCAGACGAAGACCAGGCCCACCAGGCCGCAGGCGATGCCCCACCATTCGAGGCCCATCACGTCCGGGAAGAGCGCCTGGAGGGGGAGGGCACTGGACGACATCGCCGCGGCGCCGTAGACGAAGCCCCAGATCACGGCGTAGACCGCGAAGAACCACGTGGTCCAGGAGCCGATGCTCGCCCAGCCGTCGAAGAGGGTGCGGCCGGTGGCCAGGTGCCAGCGGCCGCACGCCTCGGCGAGGGAGATCTTCACCAGGCAGCCGATGACCGCCGCCCACAGCAGGGTGTAGCCGAAGTTGCTGCCCGCGATGAGGGTGGCCACGAGATCGCCGGCGCCGACGCCGGTGGCCGCCACGACGATCCCGGGACCGATAGAGCGCCAACTGGACTTGCGGGGCGCCGAGTCGGCACCGCCCGATACGCCTGCCGGTGTGGTGTTGCCCGTGGTGTCCGCCATGGGGGTCAAGAAATCCCATGGCCGCCGGGGCGGCAAGAGGGCGTGCGCGGATCTTCACCCGATGCGCTTACTCCGCGCGGGCGGTGGCGTCCTCGGCGTCCTTCGCGTCCTTCGAAACGTCGTCGGCTTCGGCTTTTGTCTCGGCCTCCGTCTCCGTCTCGGCCGCGGGCTGCGTCTCTCCGTCCTCGAAGTACGCGTCCAGGACCTCGTCCAGAGCCGCCTCCCACTCGGCGAAGCGGCTCCGGGACGTGGCCTCGATCTCGATCGGGTACCAACGGCGGTCCGGCGTGTGCACCGTGACGGTGAACCGCTTGCCGAAGCGGCCGGTCTCCGTCTCGACGGCCCCGACCTCGTCCCAGCGGAAGTCGCAGCTCTGGTCGTCGAGGGAGAGACGGACGCCCTTGTGGTCGGCGACGATCTTGGCGCGGCGGTCGGAGGCCTCGAAGACCGGGCCGTCCACGGGGGCCTCGTCGTCCGGTTCCTCGGCGTCCGAGGCGTCCGACGTGTCCGAGGCGTCCGAGGCGTCCTCGGCGGACGGTTCGCCGGCGGCCGGGGACTGCGACGACTCCTCGGTCTCCGCGTCGGTGTCCTTCCCCGCCTCCGCCTTGTCGCCTCTCACGTCCTCCGGCTCGCCGGACACGGGTGCGGTGAGCCCGGGGATGAATGCCGGGTCGAATCCGGCGCCTTCCAGGGGCTGGCTCGTCGATCCTCTGCGCTGCTCCACGCGGGCAGTATGGTGGACGATCCTGTGCCGGGCACAGCCAGCCCCGACTTCGTTATCAGACGCCTACACGAACAGGCTGACGACCGCCGCCACCACGAACCCGGCGACCGACAGCACGCTCTCCAGCACGGTCCAGGTCTTGAGCGTGTCCCGCTCGCTGATGCCGAAGTACTTGGCGACCATCCAGAAACCGCCGTCGTTGACGTGCGAGGCGAAGATGGAGCCGGCCGAGATGGCCATGATGACCAGGGCCACGAACGCCTGCGAGTGGTCGCCCTCGGCGAGCAGCGGCGCCACGATGCCCGCCGTCGTCACGATGGCCACCGTCGCCGAGCCCTGGGCGACCCGCAGCACCACGGAGATCAGGTAGGCGAGGACGATCACCGGCAGGCCGACGTCGTTGAAGGTGTCGGAGAGGGCCTGGGCGACGCCGCTGGCCTTGAGGACGGCGCCGAAGACCCCGCCCGCGCCGACCACCAGCAGGATGTTGCCGACCGGCTTCAGCGAGGCCGTCGAGACGGTCTCCAGGGACTTGCGGGACCAGCCGCGCCGGATGCCGAGCAGGTAGTAGGCGAGGAGCAGGGCGATGGTCAGGGCGACGAACGGGTTGCCGAAGAACTCGATCACCGAGCGGAGGGTGGAGGGGTCCAGGGCGATGGAGGAGAAGGTCGCGGCGAGGATCAGGACGAGCGGGGTGCCGATGATGCCGAGGACGGTGCCGAGCGCGACCGGGGTCTCGGTCGGCGCGACGCCGGCCCTGCGCTGCTCCTCGACGACGGCCTGCTTGGCCTCCTCGGCCGCCTCGACCATGTCCTGCGGCACGGGCACGAAGATGCGGCGGCCGATCCAGGCGGAGAACACCCAGGCGGCGAGGACGGCGGGGATGCCGCAGACGATGCCCATGAGGATGATCCAGCCGAGCTTGACGTTCAGCAGTCCGGCGGCGGCCACCGGGCCGGGGTGCGGCGGCAGGAAGGCGTGGGTCATGGACAGGCCGGCCAGCAGCGGCAGGCAGTAGAGCAGGATCGACTTGCCGGACCGCTTGGCGGCGGCGTAGACGATGGGCGCGAGGACGAAGATGCCCACGTCGAAGAAGACCGGGATGCCGAAGATCAGGCCGGTGAGGCCCATGGCGAGCGGGGCGCGCTTCTCCCCGAAGAGGCCGAGGAGCCGTGAGGCCAGCACCTGGGCGCCGCCGCTGACTTCGAGGATCGCGCCGAGCATGGTGCCCAGGCCGATGATGATGGCGACGTGGCCGAGGATGCCTCCCATGCCGGACTCGATGGTCGAGACGGCGTCCGACTTCTGGACCGTGCCGAAGAGTTCGGTGACCGACAGTCCGGCGAGCAGGCCGACGGCTATGGAGACGGCGAGCAGCGCGACGAAGGGCTGGAGCCGCACCTTGATGATGAGGAAGAGCAGGAGCGCGATGCCGATGGCGGCGACGGTCAGCAGGCCGGCCGTGCCGTCGATCAGGGTGAGCAGACCGCCGGTGTGCGGTGGGGTCTCGGAGGCGGCGGCGAACTGGAGGGACGCATAGGACATTCGGGGGTCCTCTGGATAAGTACATGGAGCTTTCGGGCAGGGTGGAGCGCGGCACGGCGCCCCCGGGGGTGGGGAACGCCGTGCCGTTCGCAGACAGACGGTCAGACAGGCGGGGAGGCGCGACGGTCAGCCGAGGACGGCGAGCGCGTCGATCTCGATGAGGAGGCCGGCGGGCAGGCCGACGTACACGGTCGTGCGCGCGGCGGGCGGCTGGGTGAGGCCCTGTTCCTCGAAGTACTGGTTGTAGATCTCGTTCATCTCGGCGAAGTGGCCGACGTCCGTGAGGTAGACGCGGATCATCATCACGTCGTCCCAGGAGGCGTCGCCCTCCTCCAGGATCGCCTTGACGTTGGCGAGGGTCTGGAGGGTCTGCTCGCGCAGGGTCGGGCCGGCCGGGGTGGGTGCCTTGCCCTCCTCGTGGGGGAGGAAGCCGACCTGGCCGGCGACCTGGAGGATGTTGCCCTTCCTGACCCCGTGGGAGAACTTCGCCGGGGGGACGGTGTGGGTCGCGGGGACGAGGGCGATCTTGTCGGTCATGCGGTGACTTCCTTGACTGGGGTCCTGCCGGAGTACTCGCCGCTGATGGCGTCGGCAGTACGGCGGACCAGCGGGAGCAGGGTGAGGAGTTCCTCCGCGGTGACGACCACGTTCGGCGCGGAGACCGACATGGCGGCGACCACCCGGCCGTCGGCGCCCCGGATGGGTGCGGCGACGCAGTTGATGGACTCCTCGTGGCCACCGAGGTCGGTGGCCCAGCCCTGTTCGCGCACCTTGGCGAGTTCCTTCAGGAACCCGTCGGCGTTCGGCGTCGAACGGGCCGTGTACATGGGGTAGTCGAGCTGCTCGGCCACGGACCGGCGCTCGTTCTCGGGGAGGTCGGCGAGGAGCAGCTTGGCGACGGCCGCGACGGTGATGGCGACGGGCTTGCCGATCCGCGAGTACATGCGCACCGGGTAGCGGCTCTCGACCTTGTCGATGTAGAGGACCTCGTCCTCCTCGTGGACGGCGAGGTGGACGGTGTGTCCGACCTGTTCGTTGAGGCGTACGAGGTGGGGGTGGGCGATCTCGCGGACGTCGAGGTTCTCCATCGCTTCCTGGGCCAGGGATATGAGCCGGGCGCCGAGGCGGTAGCGCTGGTCGGACTGGCGGTAGACCAAGCCGTGTTCGTGGAGGGTGCGCAGCAGGCGCAGGGCCGTGGACTTGTGCACGCCCAGGCGCTCGGCGACCCCGCCCAGGTCGGCGGGGCCCTCGGCGAGCAGCGGCAGGATGCTGAGCGCGCGGTCGACGGTCTGGCTCATGGCGTACGTCCCTCCTCCTCGGCCCCCGGGACGTCCTGTGTCCAGCCGGGGCCGAGTCGCAGTCTCCCCCACGCCGCGTCGTCGAGGGCGGCCAGGCGGTCCGCGTGATCGCGGGCGGGGGGTGTGGCGAGGTCGCCGGGGACGGTGAGGGCGGCGGCGGCCATGAGGTGGCCGTGGCGCAGGCGCTCGCGCACGGGCAGGCCGCGCAGGGTGGCGGAGAGGAAGCCGGCCGCGAAGGCGTCGCCCGCGCCGACGGCGGCGACGATGTCGACGTGCAGGGCGGGCACGGAGGTGACGTCGGTGCCGTGGAAGGCGGTGGCGCCGCGCGCGCCCTGCTTGACGACGAGCAGCTCCGGCTCGGGCAGCGCGGCGCGCACGGCCTCGGGGCCGCCGAGGTCCCAGGCCTCGTCGTCGCCGACGAAGACCAGGTCGGCGCCGCGGGCCAGTTCGAGGAGCACCTCGGGGCCGTGGCCGTGAACGGCGTCGCGCCACAGGCCGGGGCGGTGGTTGACGTCGAAGGAGACGAGGGGCCGGCCGGGGCGGCGGGCGGTCAGCTCGCGCATCAGGCCGAGGCAGTCGGCGGAGAGCGCGGGGGTGATGCCGGACAGGTGCAGGACGCGGCCGGAGCGGATCGCGTCGAGGTCCATGGTGTCCACGGACATCGCCGAGGCGGCCGAGCCCGCCCGGTAGTACGCCACCTCGTGGGCGTCGGTGGCACGGTCCCCGGCGGTGCGGAAGTAGATGCCGGTCGGACGGTCGGGGTCGCGGCGCACGGCGCTGACGTCGACGCCGTAGGAGCCGATCGCCTCGACGAGGTGGTCGCCGAAGCCGTCGGCGCCGACCCGGCCGACCCAGCGGGCGGAGTGTCCGGCGGCGGCGAGCACGCAGGCCACGTTGGACTCGGCGCCGCCGATGGCGCGGTCGAAGGAGGGGACGTCGGCGAGGCGTCCGGGGCGGGAGGGCAGGAAGGTGACCATGGACTCGCCGAGTGCTACGACGTCCACGACGTCGGGGGCGGTGCTGATCCGTCCGGTGGCGGTCACGATGGTGGGGGCTCCTCGTCGCGTCTCGTGGGCGGCGGCTCCGTTGACCGCGCGTTCGCCGAGATGTTAGACAGCAGTAAGCGATATACGCAATGGTCGTTGCAGATATTGCAACGCATCAGATCAGGGAGGCTCCATGGCCCTCGACTCCGGCCCCGTCACCGGCCGCGACGCTCTCGCCAGGCTGGCCGAGGAGCACGTCGACCACCGCTTCAAGGGCCTCCCGCCGGACGCGTACGGCCTGACCGTCGCCGAGCTGGCCGGACAGCGCCGCAACCTCTTCACCGACGGCTTCACCACCCCCGTGCTCGCGCTCTCCGCCGAGCGCCTGGAGCACAACCTGAAGCTGATGGAGACGTACTCCGCCCGGCACGGCCTCGCCTTCGCGCCGCACGGCAAGACCTCCATGGCCCCGCAGCTCTTCCACCGCCAGATCGAGCACGGCGCCTGGGGCATCACCCTCGCCGTGCCGCACCAGGTACGGGTGGCGCGGGCCTTCGGCATCGGGCGGGTCTTCCTGGCCAACGAGCTGGTGGACGCCGCCGCACTGCGCTGGATATCCGCCGAGCTGGACGCCGACCCGGACTTCCGCTTCGTCTGCTACGTCGACTCGGTGCGGGGCGTCGAGCTGATGGACGCGGCCCTGACGGACGCGGGTGCCGTCCGCCCGCTGGACGTCGTGGTCGAGCTGGGCGCCGGTGAGGGCGCCCGCACCGGTGTACGCACCGAGACCGGGTGCGCGGCGGTCGCCGACGCGGTGGCCGGGGCGCGGACGCTGCGGCTGACCGGGGTCGCCGGGTACGAGGGCGAGGTGCCGGAGGCCGATCCGGAGCGCGTGCACGCCTGGCTGCGGCGGCTGGTCGCGCTCGCCGTCGACTTCGACAAGGCGGGGCGGTTCGATGCGGTGGAGGAGATCGTGCTGAGCGCGGGCGGCAGCGCCTGGTTCGACGCGGTGGCCGATGTGTTCGCCGAGGTGCCCGGCCTGTCCCGGCCCGTGCTGAAGCTGCTGCGCTCGGGCGCGTACGTCTCCCACGACGACGGCCACTACCGCGAGCTGACCCCCTTCAACCGGGTCCCCGAGGAGGGCGCCCTGGAGCCCGCCTTCCGGCTGTGGAGCCAGGTCGTCTCCCGCCCCTCTCCCGAGCAGGCGTTCACCAACGCGGGCAAGCGGGACGCGGCCTACGACCTGCACCTGCCCTTCGCCCAGGTGGTGCGCCGCGACGGCGTGGAGCGCCCCGCCACCGGCGTCGAGGTGACCGGCCTGTCCGACCAGCACGCCTGGGTGCGCACCACCGGGGAGGCGGACCTGGAGGTCGGCGACTGGCTCGGGACGGGCCTGTCCCACCCGTGCACCTCCTTCGACAAGTGGCAGCTCATCCCCCTCGCCGAGGCGGACGGGACGGTCGTCGACTACATCCGCACGTTCTTCTGAGGGAGCGGGACATGGAAGAGCTGGTCATCAGGGACGCCGACGTCGTGGACGGCTCGGGCGCCGACTCCTACCGCGCCGACGTCGTGGTCGACGGCGGCCGGATCGTCTCGATCGTCAAGGAGGCGGCGGCGGCCGGCTGCCAGCGTCCCGAGGCGCGCCGCGAGCTGGACGCCGAGGGCCTGGTCCTCTCCCCCGGCTTCATCGACATGCACGCCCACAGCGACCTGGCGCTGCTGCGGGACCCCGACCACAGCGCCAAGGCCGCCCAGGGCGTCACCCTGGAGGTCGTCGGCCAGGACGGCCTGTCCTACGCCCCGGTCGACGACCGCACCCTCGGCGAGGTGCGCCGCGCGATCGCCGGGTGGAACGGCTCGGGCGACGACATCGACTTCGACTGGCGGTCGGTCGGCGAGTACCTGGACCGGCTGGACGGGGGCATCGCGGTCAACGCCGCCTACCTGATCCCGCAGGGCACCGTGCGCGCCCTCGCCGTCGGCTGGGACGACCGGGAGGCGACCGGGGCGGAGCTGGAGCACATGCGGCGGCTGGTCGCCGAGGGCCTGGAGCAGGGCGCGGTCGGCATGTCGTCCGGGCTGACGTACACGCCCGGCATGTACGCCAAGGACGCCGAGCTGACCGAGCTGTGCCGGGTGGTGGCGTCGTACGGCGGCTACTACTGCCCGCACCACCGCTCGTACGGGGCCGGGGCCCTCAAGGCGTACGAGGAGATGGTGGAGCTGACCCGGGAGGCGGGCTGCCCGCTGCACCTGGCGCACGCCACCATGAACTTCGGCGTGAACAAGGGCAGGGCGCCCGAGCTGCTGACCCTGCTCGACGAGGCGCTGGCCGGCGGCGCCGACATCACGCTCGACACCTACCCGTACACCCCCGGCTGCACCACCCTCGTGGCGCTGCTGCCGAGCTGGGCGAGCGAGGGCGGCCCGGAACGGATCATGGAGCGGCTGGCGGACGAGGACACCGCGGAGCGCATCCGCCACCACGTCGAGGAGATCGGCTCCGACGGCTGCCACGGCGTGCCCATGGAGTGGGACACGGTCGAGATCTCCGGCACGGGCGACCCGGCGCTCTTCGAGTACGTCGGCCGTACGGTGCTGGAGTCGGCGCGGCTGCGCGGCGAGAGCCCCTGGACCGTCGCCCGGCACCTGCTGCTGGCCGACCGGCTGGCGCCGACCATCCTCCAGCACGTCGGGCACGAGGAGAACGTCCGCGCGATCATGCGGCACCGGGTCCACACCGGCGGCTCGGACGGCATCCTCCAGGGCGCCAAGCCGCATCCGCGCGCCTACGGCACCTTCCCGCACTACCTGGGCCACTACGTGCGCGAGCTGGGCGTGCTCCCGCTGGAGGAGTGCGTCGCCCACCTCACCTCGCGCCCGGCGGCCCGGCTGCGGCTGCCGGACCGGGGCCTGGTCCGCGAGGGCTACCGGGCCGACCTGGTGCTCTTCGACCCCGCGACGGTCGCGGCGGGCAGCACCTACGAGGACCCGAGGGTGCTGCCGACGGGCATCCCGTACGTGCTGGTCGACGGACGTTTCGTGATGGAGGACGGACGGCGCACGGACGTCCTGGCGGGGCGGTCGGTGCGCCGCACCGCGCGGTGACGCACCGCGCGGCACACCGGCCCGGCCCCGGGCGCCCCGGGCGGAGCGGCCGATTCAGGCCCGGTTCCGCCGGACGTCCGCGACCGCCGCGTCGACGTACCGCAGCAGCTCCGTGCCGCCGTCCGCGATGCGGGCGTCCAGTTCGCGGCACCGCTGCTCCCGGGCGGGTGTGACGCGGCCGGAGAAGAAGACGGCGGGTCCGTCGTAGGTGCCGGCCGCCCGCCAGCGGGCGAGGTCGGTGAAGCCGACCTCGCGGCCGGTGCCGCGGGCGACGTCGGAGACCAGCACGTCGACGGGGAGGGTGGTGAGCACCCGCTCGGCGGTGTGCCCGTTCTCGGCCTGCACCACGTCGGCGCCCCGCCGGGTCAGGTAGCGCACGTAGTCCGTGTTGTTGTGCGGGTGGTCGTCCACCCACAGGACCCGGATGCCCGCGTACTCCCGCCCCGGGCGGGCGCCGCCCGCGTCCTCGTCGTCCGGGCCGGGTCCGCCGCGCGGGGACACGGACACCGCACCGCCCCTCTGCAACTGGGTGACCAGTTCGTCCACCTGGTCCAGCCGCATCCACTCCTCGACGAGGTGGACGAAGCCCAGGTCGCGGGCGAGTGCCGGGTACACCGTGGGCAGTTCCTCCTCCAGCCGCGCGAGCACCGCCGCCCAGTCGTCCGGCGCGTCGGGCCTCGGTGCCGCGAGGCCGTGGCCGGTCACCGAGGCCGTCGTGGTGCGCCATGCCTCCGGGTCCGGGGGCGCCCACTGGCTGAGCACCCGCCGGGCCACCCGGTAGTCGAGGAACTCGCGGGCCGCGTGTGCGTACAGGCCGTCGCCCGCGACGAGGATCCGGTAGAAGTCGCCGTACAGGTGCTGGAGCAGCAGGGTCCTGAGCACCGCCTCCGGCGGGAAGCGGGCCCACACCGGGTTGAGTGCGCACTCCAGTCCGAAGCCGTTGATCAGGCGTTTGATCCGGCGCGGGTTGCGGGCGGAGCGGTCGGCGATCAGCCGCACCAGATCGTCGTCCAGCAGTTCCCTGAGCCCGGAGCGTTCGGCGCAGTGCCGGACGTAGGCCTCGACCCCGGCGTCGGCGGGCACCGGCAGCCGGTAGCTGGTCTGGAAGACCTTCTCCATGAACGCCGAACCGGCCGGCCCGAGGTCCCGCAACAGGCCCGAGGGGCCGAGGGCGGAGCGGTCGCAGCCGATGACGAAGGCGAGGCCGGGTACGTCCAGGTAGACCTTCACGGCCTCGCAGACCGCGAGCACGGTCTCCTCGGAGCAGCGGTCGAGGTCGTCGAGGAAGACCACCAGGAGTCTCCGGGGCTCGTGCTCGGCGGACTCGGCCCACTCGGTGGCCAGGTCCCGCAGCGCGTCCCGCATGGCGTTGCGGGCGGAGGCGTCGACGGACATCGCGGTCCAGAACCGGTCGACGAGATGGGCCGCCCCGAAGGGCGCGCCGAGCACGGTCAGCGTGGCCCCCACGGCGTTGACCAGCGTGCCGCGCTCGGACACCCGCTGCACGGCGCGCCGCAAAAAGCGCCGGTCGAAGCGCATCAGGACGGACTTGATGAGCCCCTCCAGCGCGTCCGCCCCCAAGGAAGTCCAGGCGTTGTACCAGACGGTCTCGACGTCCCGGCGCTGTTCCAGCTCGGCCTGGACCAGCCGCATCAGCGTGCTCTTGCCCATGCCCCACCCGGCGTCCACGGCGAGCGTGAACGGGGTCGCGGCGCGCGAGTCGTGCAGCAGCCGGGCCAGCTCGCCGGCGGCCCGGCCGGTGCCCAGCAGATCGGCGCCGGGCTCGGTGACGGGCTCGTCGTTGAGCAGTGAGAAGTCCACGGTGTCCCCTCCCCTCCCGGCGCGCCAAACTACCCGCTCGCCGAGGCCCCGGGGCGGCTTCCGCGGGCACCGGGGACGATATCCGGGCAAACCGCGGGGTCTCGCGTGGCGGACAACACCGCCCACAGGACGCAACCGGGTCGTAAGCTCGCGGACATGCAGGTGATCCAGTCGACCAAGCTCGCCAACGTCTGTTACGAGATCCGGGGCCCGGTGCTCGAGGAGGCGATGCGGCTGGAGGCGGCCGGGCACCGCATCCTGAAGCTGAACACGGGCAACCCGGCCGCCTTCGGCTTCGAGTGCCCGCCGGAGATCCTGGAGGACATCCTCCGCAACGTCTCCACGGCACACGGCTACGGCGACGCGAAGGGCCTGCTGGCGGCGCGCCGGGCGGTCGTCATGCACAACCAGACCCTCGGCATCGAGACGGACGTCGAGCACGTCTTCATCGGCAACGGCGTCTCCGAGCTGATCGTGATGGCGATGCAGGGCCTGCTGGACGACGGCGACGAGGTGCTGGTCCCGGCACCCGACTACCCCCTGTGGACGGCCGCCGTCTCGCTGTCCGGCGGCACGGCGGTGCACTACCGCTGCGACGAGCAGTCCGACTGGATGCCCGACCTCGCGGACGTGGAGCGGAAGATCACCGACCGCACCAAGGCGCTCGTGATCATCAACCCGAACAACCCGACGGGCGCGGTCTACGACGACGCGATGCTGCGCGGGCTGACGGACATCGCCCGCCGGCACAACCTGCTGGTCTGCTCCGACGAGATCTACGACAAGATCCTCTACGACGAGGCCACCCACACCCCGACCGCCGCGATCGCCCCCGACCTGCTCACCCTCACCTTCAACGGCATGTCGAAGGCGTACCGGGTGGCCGGCTACCGGGTCGGCTGGATGTCGATCTCGGGGCCGCGCGCGCACGCCGAGTCCTACATCGAGGGCCTGACGATCCTGGCGAACATGCGGTTGTGCGCGAACATGCCCGGCCAGCACGGCGTGGTCGCGGCGCTCAGCGGACGGCAGACCATCAACGAGCTGGTGCTGCCCGGCGGCCGGCTGCGCGAGCAGCGGGACGCCGCCCATGAGGCTTTGACCAGCATTCCCGGCGTGACCTGCGTGAAGCCGAAGGGCGCGCTGTACCTCTTCCCGCGGCTCGACCCCAAGGTCTTCAAGATCAAGGACGACCGGCGGATGGTCCTGGACCTGCTGCGCCAGGAGAAGATCATGGTCGTCCAGGGCACCGGGTTCAACTGGCCGGAGCCCGACCACTTCCGGGTGGTGACCCTGCCGACGGCCGCGGACCTGCGCGAGGCGGTGGACCGGATCGGGCGCTTCCTGGACGGGTACGGCCAGCCCTGAGCCGCGGCCGGTTCCGAGCCGTGCCACGAACTCCGTCAACTTTAGATCGAATCCAATGTAGGATGGTTTCCTGACCGCTCAGGAGGCCATCCCATGTACGAGCCGATCCGCAGTAAGTCGGTCCACAGCACGATGGCCGACGGCACCACGGACTTCCCCCACCGGTCCCGGGACGAGGAGCTGGACATCCAGCTCGCGGGCCATCTCGCGGCGCTGCTCGCGGTCACGGACGAGCTGCGCGCGCTGGCACCCGACGCGGACCTGGACGCCGCCGCCGACCGGCTCGCCGGGCAGATGACCCGGCTGCGCGGAGGTCAGGCCCCGGTCCGCCTCCAGGTGGCCGCCACCCGCCCGGAGCCGCGTCCGGCGGCCCTGCACCGGCGGGCGCACACCCTGGCTGCCCGCGCCCTGGTGGTCGCGGCCTCCCGCGCCGACACGGCGGTCGCGATCCTGGCCGCCGAGCGCATGGACGCCCACTCCGCGGCCCTGGACCCGCGCGAGTTCGCGGCGAGCTGAGCCCACCCGGGCCCCGGTACGGCCCCGGTCCGCGCGCACCCGCAGCGACGCGCGGACCGGGCGCCACACACCCCACCGTCCGGCCGGTCAGCCGAAGATCACCGTCAGGACGACGAAGACCAGGATGACCGCGAGGACGATCGCCCACACGGGCCAGTTGCCGCGGCTGTGCGGATCCTCCGGGCCACCGCCGCGCGGGCGGTCCTCCGCCAGCTGCGGGTCGGGGTCCCGCGGCCGGTCGCGCGAGTAGAAATCACCACCGTCTGCCATGGCGGGTCCCTCCTTCCTCTCCTGTTCTCCGCGGTTCCGCTCCCCTCGGGTACCCGCGGGAAGCGGCGCATGCCCGCGGGTACCGGCGCACTTGAGTGGCCGCGCCGGCGGGCCGCCCGGACACGTCGAAGGGCCGGGTCCGTCGCACGCCGTTGTGCGGGGACCCGGCCCGAGCGGGGCTTCTCCGCGCTCCGCAATTGCGATGAGCTACGGGAGCGCGGGGAGACCCCCTCGTGACCGGCCTTCGTGACGACTTCGCGGGTCAGGGCTAGTCGGACCGGCCACGGAGCTGGAGGGTGACGGTGCTCAGCCCAGGCGCCGCACCAGCGCCCGGTACTGGTCCCACAGCTCGGCGGGCGTGTGGTCGCCGAAGGTGTTCAGGTGCTCGGGGACGAGTGCCGCCTCCTCGCGCCAGACCTCCTTGTCCACGCTGAGCAGGAACTCCAGATCGGAGTCGGGCAGATCCAGGCCGTCGGTGTCCAGGGACTCCTTGGTCGGCAGCACGCCGATCGGGGTCTCGACGCCGTCCGCCCTGCCCTCCAGGCGCTCCACGATCCACTTCAGGACGCGGCCGTTCTCGCCGAAGCCGGGCCAGACGAACCGGCCCTCGTCGTCCTTGCGGAACCAGTTGACGTAGTAGATCTTGGGCAGCTTGGACTGGTCCTTGTCCTTGGCCACGTCGATCCAGTGCCCCATGTAGTCGCCCATGTTGTAGCCGCAGAACGGCAGCATGGCGAAGGGGTCGCGGCGCAGCTCGCCGACCTTGCCCTCGGCGGCGGCGGTCTTCTCGGAGGCCACGTTGGCGCCGAGGAAGACGCCGTGGTTCCAGTCGAAGGACTCGGTGACCAGCGGTACGGCGGTGGCGCGGCGCCCGCCGAAGAGGATCGCCGAGATCGGCACGCCCTTGGGGTCCTCCCACTCCGGCGCGATGATCGGGCACTGCGCGGCGGGTGTGGTGAAGCGGGCGTTGGGGTGCGCGGCGGGCGTGCCGGACTCGGGCGTCCAGTCGTTGCCCTTCCAGTCGGTCAGGTGGGCCGGGGTCTCCTCGGTCATGCCCTCCCACCACACGTCGCCGTCGTCGGTGAGGGCGACGTTGGTGAAGACCGAGTTGCCCCACAGGGTCTTCATGGCGTTGGCGTTGGTGTGCTCACCGGTGCCGGGCGCGACGCCGAAGAAACCGGCCTCGGGGTTGATGGCGTAGAGGCGGCCGTCCTCGCCGAAGCGCATCCAGGCGATGTCGTCGCCGATGGTCTCCACGGTCCAGCCGGAGATCGTGGGCTCCAGCATGGCGAGGTTGGTCTTGCCGCAGGCCGAGGGGAAGGCGGCGGCGACGTACTTGGGCTCCCCGGTGGGCGGGGTCAGCTTCAGCACCAGCATGTGCTCGGCGAGCCAGCCCTCGTCGCGGGCCATGACCGAGGCGATGCGCAGGGCGTAGCACTTCTTGCCGAGCAGGGCGTTGCCGCCGTAGCCGGAGCCGTAGGACCAGATCTCGCGGTCCTCGGGGAAGTGCGAGATGTACTTGGTGCTGCTGCAGGGCCAGGGGACGTCCTCCTGGCCCGGCTCGAGCGGGGCTCCGACGGAGTGCACGGCCTTGACGAAGAAGCCCTCCTCGCCCAGCTCGTCCAGGACCGGCTGTCCCATGCGGGTCATGGTGCGCATGGAGGCCGCGACGTACGCGGAGTCGGTGATCTCGACGCCGAGCGCGGAGAGCGGGGAGCCGAGGGGGCCCATGCAGAAGGGCACGACGTACATGGTCCGGCCGCGCATCGCACCGCGGAACAGGCCCTGCTCACCGGTGAAGATCTCCCGCATCTCGGCGGGGTCCTTCCAGTGGTTGGTCGGGCCGGCGTCCTCCTCCTTCGCGGAGCAGATGAAGGTCCGGTCCTCGACGCGGGCGACGTCGGAGGGGTCGGAGGCCGCGTAGTAGGAGTTGGGGCGCTTGATCGGGTCCAGTTTGCGGAAGGTGCCCTTGTCGACGAGCTCCCCGCACAGTCGCTCGTACTCGGCCTCGGATCCGTCGCACCAGACCACTGCGTCCGGCTGGGTCAGTTCGGCGATCTCGTTCACCCACGAGATCAGTTCCTGGTGCTGGGTGGGGACGGAGGGAGCCGCGATGTCGCGCGCCACGATTGCTCCTAAATGAGGGGTTTTTTGTTGGAGGCCCCGTGGGGGCTGCGACCCGGATGCGTGACGTTGACCTCGTGGGCGCTCATCCGGTGTCGACCGCACTCATTTGATCATCCGACGCGAGCGCCCATCTGTCCAGAGGGCGTCACACCTGAGCGGCGTGAGGATCGCCACGTCCCCGGACCGGGAGTGCGCCGCCCGAATTCTCGTGAGACGATGGCCACTCGCCCTGCGGCATACGCCCGTACTGATACGTAACTTACGGAACCGTAGGTACGATGCGCCCATGACTGCGTCCGTCCCCGACGCGCCCAGGGACCTGCCGGCCGACGGCCGCGGACCCGTAGCGCTCTCCCTCCCGCATCCGGTCAAGCCGAAGCTGCGCGGTTGGCTGCACCTCGGCATGTTCCCCGCCGTCCTGGTCGCCGGTCTGGTGCTCACCGCCCTCGCCGAGACGCCCGAGGGCCGCATAGCCTGCGGTGTCTACGTCCTGACGGCCTGCCTGCTGTTCGGCGTCAGCGCCCTCTACCACCGGGGCAACTGGAGCCCGCGCATGGACGGCGTCCTGCGCCGCCTCGACCACGCCAACATCTTCCTGATCATCGCGGGCACCTACACCCCGCTCACGATGCTGCTGCTGCCCGGCGCCCAGGGCGAGTGGCTGCTGTGGGGCATCTGGGCGGCCGCCGCGGCGGGCATCGTCTTCCGCGTCTTCTGGGTCGGCGCCCCGCGCTGGCTCTACACCCCCTGCTACCTCGCCATGGGCTGGGCGGCGGTCTTCTACCTGCCCGAGTTCATGCGGGCCGGCGGCATCGCCGTCCTCGTCCTGGTGATCGTCGGCGGCCTGCTCTACAGCGCGGGCGGCGTGATCTACGGCCTCAAGCGCCCCAACCCCTCGCCCCGCTGGTTCGGCTTCCACGAGGTCTTCCACTCCTTCACGCTGGCCGCCTTCATCGCGCACTACGTGGGCATCTCGCTGGTCGCGTACTAGCCGTTCCCGAGGGTCGTCCTCGACCTTGCAGGCCCGGCCGCGGACGCCCTCGAGGTCGCGAAAAGGCCGGGACCCGGTCCCGGCCCCCGTGGCATTCTGACCGGGTGAACGGTCCCGAGATCCACGTCGAGTTCGCCCCCGAGCTGCACCTTTTCGTCCCGCGCGCCCGCCCCACCGGCGCCGCCCGCACGGCCACCGACGGCGTCTCCACCCTCGGCCACCTCGTCGAGTCCCTCGGCGTGCCGCTGACCGAGGTCGGCACCCTGCTCGTCGACGGCCGCGAGGTGCCGCCCGGACACGTCCCGGCGGGCGGCGAGTCGGTGCGCGTACGGCCCGTCCAGCACCCCCAGCGGGTCCCCGGCGCTCCCCTGCGGTTCCTGCTCGACGTGCACCTCGGCACCCTCGCCCGCCGACTGCGGCTGCTCGGCGTGGACACGGCGTACGAGTCGACGGACCTCGGCGATCCGGCGCTCGCCGCGCTGTCGGCGGCCGAGAAGCGGGTCCTGCTCAGCCGCGACCGCGGACTGCTGCGCCGCCGCGAACTGTGGGCCGGCGCCTACGTGTACAGCACCCGCCCCGACGAACAGCTCCAGGAGTTCCTGGACCGGTTCCGGCCCGCCCTGCACCCCTGGACGCGGTGCACCGCCTGCAACGGGCTGCTCAGGGCGGCCGGCAAGGAGGAGGTGGCGGAGCAGCTCAAGGACGGCACGCAGCGGTCGTACGACGTCTTCGCCCAGTGCACCGTGTGCGGCCGCGCCTACTGGCGGGGCGCGCACCACGAGCAGTTGGAGGCGATCGTGGAGCGCGCCGTGAGCAGGAGTACTGAGGGCGGCTGAACAGCCCACCGGTGCCGGGCGGTCGGCGTACCGGGCGGCGCCGGGCGGTGGGAGAGCTGCGGGGTGGACCTCGCCCTCGCGCCGCCTCAGCCGCGCGGGGCGGCGACGCCCAGCGCCGCCCGCAGCCGCTCCGGGTCGGTGGTGGGGGCGTCGCAGGTGAAGTTTTGGCAGACGTACGCCGCCGCGGCCCCGCCCACCAGGGGCCGGTCGGCGAGCAGTGGGAACTCCTCGCTCCCCTCGGTGCCGAAGGCGACGACCGCTCCGGGCGCGGTGCCGAGCAGCGCCGTGCGGTGCAGCCCGCGCGCCGCCGGGTCGGCCGGCTCCGCCGCGACGACGGCGACCTCGCGCGGGCCGTCGAGCAGCGCCTCGGCTGCCGCCAGCCCCCAGCCGATGAAGCGCGGGACGCGCGGGCCGAGCGCCTTGACCACGCCGAGGGCGCGTTCGGCGGCGGTGCGGTGGGGCGCCGAGCCGGTGTGGGCGGCGTAGGAGAGCAGGGCGCCCGCGGCGGCGCTCCAGCCGGACGGGGTGGCGTTGTCGGTGGGGTCCTGCGGGCGGCGGATCAGGTGCTCGGCGTCGGCGGCGGTGTCGTACAGCGAGCCCGACTCGTCCATGAAGCGGGTGAGGACGTGGTCGAGCAGGAACCCGGCGAAGTCCAGCCAGACGCCCTCCCCGGTGACCGAGGCCAGCGCGAGGAAGCCCTCGGCCACGTCGGCGTAGTCCTCCAGCACCCCGGCGTTGGCACCGGCCCGGCCGTCCTTGCTGGTGCGGGTGAGCCGGACCTGCTCGTCGAGGTGCAGCCGCACCAGCAGGTCGGCGGCGGCGACGGCGGCCTCGACCAGGTCGGGGCGGTCGAAGTAGGCGCCGGTCTCGGCGAGCGCGGCGATCGCCAGGCCGTTCCAGGCGGCGACCACCTTGTCGTCCCGGCCCGGGGCGGGGCGCCCGTCCCGGGCGGCGAGCAGCCGCTCCCGGACCGACGCGATCCGCGCGGCGTCGAAGACGCCCTCCTGCTGCGGCAGTTGCAGCACGGAGGCCCCGTGCTCGAAGGTGCCCTCCTGGGTGACGCCGAAGTACTGCGCGGCCAGTTCCGCGTCGTCGGCCCCGAGCACCTCGGTGAGCTGGGCGGGCGTCCACACGTAGTACGCGCCCTCGACGTGCCGGCCCGTGCCGTCGTCGCTGTCCGCGTCCAGCGCGGAGGCGAACCCGCCCTCAGCGGTGCGCAGTTCCCGCACCATGAAGTCGGCGGTCTCCAGCGCGACCCGGCGGGCCAGGTCCGAGCCGGTGGCCCGCCACAGGTGGGCGTACACGCGGCACAGCAGCGCGTTGTCGTACAGCATCTTCTCGAAGTGCGGCACGACCCACTCGCGGTCCACGGAGTAGCGGGCGAAGCCGCCGCCGAGCTGGTCGTAGATGCCGCCGCGGGCCATCCGCTCGCAGGTGTCCGCCGCCATCTGGAGGGCGCCCTCGGCTCCGGTGCGGGCGTGGTGGCGCAGCAGGAACTCGATCACCATGGACGGCGGGAACTTCGGCGCCCCGCCGAACCCGCCGCGCCGCGCGTCGTACTCCCGGGTGAGTCCGAGCAGTGCCTGCCCGAGCTGCTCCTCGCCCGGTGCCTGGGCGTCGCCGTAGGAGATCTCCCGCCCGGCGAGGTCCCGGACGATCTTCCCGGCGACCTCGTCGACCTCGTCGCGCCGCTCGGCCCACGCCTGCTGGACGCCCTGGAGCACCTGGCGGAAGGAGGGCATGCCGTGCCGGGGCTCGGGCGGGAAGTAGGTGCCGAAGTAGAAGGGCTCCGCGTCGGGCGTGAGGAACACGGTCATCGGCCAGCCGCCCTGTCCGGTCGCCGCCTGCACGGCCTCCATGTAGACGGCGTCGATGTCGGGGCGCTCCTCGCGGTCGACCTTGACGCTCACGAAGTGCGAGTTGAGGTACTGGGCGGTGGCCTCGTCCTCGAACGACTCGTGCGCCATGACGTGGCACCAGTGGCACGCGCTGTAGCCGACGCTCAGCAGGACGGGGACGCCGCGCCGCCGGGCTTCTTCGAATGCCTCGGCCTCCCACGGCCACCAGTCGACCGGGTTCTCCGCGTGCTGGAGGAGGTAGGGGGACGTCGCCTGCGCAAGTCGGTTGGGCATGCCCCCATCCTCGCGCACGTGCCGCCGCCCCGTCCGAACGCCACGGGTCAGGGGCGCGGGGACGGGGCGGCCGGAGTGCCTCAGTGGCCTGTTCTCAGTAGTCGACGCGGTCGGACTTGGCGATCCAGGCGTCGAACGGCTGGGTGCGGTGGGGCAGGTCGAGGTGTTCCACGGTCATGGGCCAGTCGGCCTGCGGCCGCTTCTCGAACAGGTCGTAGAACGTGCGGTCGTCGAAACCGGCCACGGCGGCGTCGTGGCGGTCGGCGCAGAAGACGAGGCGGTCGACGCGGGCCCACAGGGCCGAGGAGAGGCACATCGGGCAGGGTTCGCAGGAGGTGACGAGGGTGCAGCCCTCCAGGCTGAACGTGCCGAGCGTCTTGCAGGCCGCGCGGATGGCGCTGACCTCGGCGTGCGCGGTGGGGTCGAGGCCGGCGGTGACCTGGTTGCTGCCGAGGGCGACGATGTCGCCGCCGTTGGCGATCAGGGCGCCGAACGGGCCGCCTCCCTCGCGGACGCTGGTGGTGGCCAGCTCGATGGCCTTGTCCATCCAGGCGCGCTCGGACTCGCGGATGCCGGTCTCGAGGGTGTCGGTCGTCATGCGTGCTCCTTCTTGGGCGGGCAGCGTGCGGGAGTACGGCGTGCGGGCCGGTGCGCTTCGCGGGGGAGGATGCGTAGGAGCAGTACACCGCTCGCCGCCGCGACCCGGCCAGGGGCCGAAAACATGAACTACGGACCGACCGCGAACGACACTTCGTAGATTCGTACGAGGTCGGGCACCGCCCCGCCGGGCGTCAGTCCCCCGCGGCCTCGAAGGTGCGCAGCAGGTCGGCCGCGACGCTCACGGCGATGGTCGCGGGCTCCTTGCCGGTGATGTCGGCCAGCCCGATCGGGGTCTTGATCCGGTCGATGGCGGCGTCCTCGTGGCCGCCCTCGGTGGCCAGGCGCCCCCGGAACCGCGCCCACTTGGCGGCCGAGCCGATCAGGCCGATGGACCCGAGGTGGTCCGTGCGCAGGGCCGCGTCGCACAGGGCGGCGTCCTCGGCGTGGTCATGGGTCATGATCAGGACGTGGGTGCCGGGCGGCAGCTCGGCCAGCACCTCCTCCGGCAGCAGCGGCGTGTGGTGCGTGTGCACCTGCGCCACCGCGTCCGCCAGCACGTCGAGGCGCTCCTCGCTCAGGAGGTCGGCGCGGCTGTCGACCAGGTGGAGGTCGAGGTCCTGGCGGGCCAGGATGCGCGCCAGTTCCAGACCGACGTGGCCGACGCCGAAGACCGCCACCGCCCGGACCACCGGCAGCGGTTCGAGCAGCACCGAGACGGTGCCGCCGCAGCACTGCACGCCGTGCCGGTTGGTGACCTTGTCGTTCAGGGCGAAGTCGAGCAGCTCCGGTCGCGCCTCGGCCGCGGCGATCATCTCCCGGGCCCGGTCGACGGCGACGGCCTCGACGTTGCCGCCGCCGATGGAGCCCCACGTCCCGGTGCGTCCCACGACGAGCTTGGCGCCGGCGTCGCGCGGGGCGTGGCCGCGCACGGTCGCGACGGTCACCAGCACGCCGGGCTCCCGGCGGGCCCGCAACCGCGCGACCGCGGCGACCCACGTCATGTCAGGCACCGCTCAGCGCTTCCACGCCGGTGCGGGCCGCGCTGCCGTCGGGGGCCGCCGTGTCGCGGGCGCGGCCGTGCCCGGCGGCGCCCACCTGGCGGGCCGACTCGATCGCCCAGTACACCGCCTCCGGCGTGGCGGGCGAGGCCAGCTCGACGGCGGTCCCCCGCGGCCCGAACGCGGCGGCAGCCTGCCGCAGCGCCTCGCGCACCGAGAACGCCAGCATCAGCGGGGGCTCGCCGACCGCCTTGGACCCGAAGACCGCGCCCTCTTCGGTGGCGTTCTCCAGGAGGGTGACGTTGAACTCCTCGGGCATCTCGGAGAAGCTCGGCAGCTTGTACGTGCTCGCCGCCTGGGTGAGCAGGCGCCCGCGGTGCGGGCCGTCGCCGGTGTCCCAGCGCAGGTCCTCCAGCGTCAGCCAGCCTGCGCCCTGCACGAACCCGCCCTCGACCTGGCCGATGTCGATCAGCGGGGACAGGCTGTCGCCGACGTCGTGCACGATGTCCACCCGCCGGATGCGGTAGGCGCCGGTGAAGCCGTCCACCTCCACCTCGGTCGCGGCGGCGCCGATCGCGAAGTACTTGAACGGCGATCCCCGGAAGGTCTCGGCGTCCCAGTGCAGCCCCTCGGTCCGGTAGTAGCCGGCCGCCGAGAGCTGGACCCGCTGGAAGTACGCGGTGCGCACCAGGTCGTCCCAGGCCAGCTCCTGGTCGCTGCCCAGGGTGCGTGCGACGCCCTCGACGATGCGCACGTCCGCGGCGTTGCAGCCGAGTTGGCTCGCGGCCACCCGCAGCAGCCGCTCGCGCAGTTGCTCGCAGGCGTTCTTCACCGCCCCGCCGTTCAGGTCCGCTCCGGAACTGGCCGCGGTGGCGGAGGTGTTGGGCACCTTGTCCGTCCGGGTCGGGGCGAGGCGGACCTTGTGCAGCGGGATGCCCAGGGTGGTCGCGGCCACCTGGAGCATCTTGGTGTGCAGGCCCTGGCCCATCTCGGTGCCGCCGTGGTTGATCAGGACGGAGCCGTCCTTGTAGATCAGCACCAGCGCGCCGCCCTGGTTGAAGGCGGTGAGGTTGAACGAGATGCCGAACTTCACCCCGGTGACCGCGAGGGCCCGCTTGGTGTGCGGGTGCGCGGCGTTGAAGGCGGCGATCTCGCGCTCGCGGTCGGCGACGCGGCCGTTGTCCTGGACCTGCTGCCAGACGGCGGCGATCCGCTCGGGCTGGGTGACCGGCTGCCCGTAGGGGGTCGTCTGGCCCTGGCCCGGCCGGTAGAAGTTGCGCTCCCGCAACTCCTTGGGGTCCAGGCCGAGCCTCGGCGCGCAGCGGCCCAGGATGTCCTCGATCACCAGCATGCCCTGCGGTCCGCCGAAGCCGCGGAAGGCGGTGTTGGAGACCGTGTTGGTCCTGGCGATGCGCCCGGCGACGCGGGCGTGGGGGATCCAGTACGTGTTGTCGATGTGGCACAGCGCGCGGGCGAGCACCGGTTCGGACAGGTCCAGGCTCCAGCCGCCGTCCGCGGTGAGCGTGGCGTCGAGGGCCTGGATGCGGCCCTCGGTGTCGAAGCCGATCTTCCAGGTGGCGTGGAACCCGTGCCGCTTGCCGGACATGGTGAGGTCCTGGGTCCGGTTGAGCCGGAACCGCACCGGCCGGCCGGTCAGTTTGGCGCCGAGCGCGGCGACGGCCGCGAACCCGTGCGGCTGCATCTCCTTGCCGCCGAAGCCGCCGCCCATGCGCAGGCACTGCACGGTCACCTCGTGGGCGGGCACGCCGAGCACGTGCGCGACGATCTCCTGGGTCTCGGACGGGTGCTGGGTGCTGCTCTGGACGAACACCTGCCCGTTCTCGTCGACCTGGGCCAGCGCCGCGTGCGTCTCCAGGTAGAAGTGCTCCTGCCCGGAGAACTGGAACTCGCCGGTGAACACGTGGGCGGAGTCGGCGAAGCCCGCGTCGACGTCGCCGTGGGTCATGACGGGGCGGGCGCCGTGGTAGCTGTCCGCCGCGACGGCGTCCTGGAGCGTGATCACGGAGGGCAGCTCCTCCAGGTCCACCTCCACGGCCGCCGCGCCGATCCTGGCCGCCTCCAGACTCTCGCCGAGCACCCAGGCGACGGCGTGGCCGTGGAACATGACCTCGTCGGGGAAGAGCGGTTCGTCGTGCTTCATGCCGGCGTCGTTGACGCCGGGCACGTCGGCACCGGTCAGCACCCGCACCACGCCGGGCACCGCGAGGGCGGGCCCGGTGCGCAGTGCGGTGACCTTCGCGCGGGCCTTCATGACCTGGACCGGGTAGGCGTGCAGCACGTCCTTGGTGCGCTGGACCAGGTCGTCGGTGTACAGCGCGGTGCCGGTGACGTGCTGGACGGCGCTCTCGTGCGGCATCGGGACGCCGACGACGGCCTTCTCGGGACGCTCGGACAGGTGGCTCATGACGGCACCGCCTCGGTGGTCTGTGCGTACAGCTTCAGCAGGCTCTGGCCGAGCATCGCGGAACGGTAGCCGGCGCTGGCCCGGTGGTCGCTCATCGGCGTGCCCTCGCCCCGCAGCACCTCGGCCGCGGCCTCGGCGGTCCCGGTGGTCCACGGCCGTCCCTCCAGGGCGGCCTCGGTGGCGAGCGCGCGGACCGGGGTGGCGGCCACGCCGCCGAGCCCGATGCGCGCCTTGCGGACGGTCCCGCCCTCGACGTCGAGCGCGAAGGCGACCGCCACGCTGGAGATGTCGTCGAAGCGCCGTTTGGCGATCTTGTGGAAGGCGGTGACCGGCGCCAGCGGCAGCGGCAGGCGCACGGCGCGGATCAGCTCGCCGGGACGGCGCACGCTCTGCCGGTAGCCGGTGAAGTAGTCGGCCAGCGGGACCTCGCGCTCCCCGTCGGCGTCGGCGAGCAGCAGCGACGCCTCCAGCGCGAGCAGCACCGGCGGGCTGTCGCCGATGGGCGAGCCGGTGCCCAGGTTGCCGCCGAGGGTCGCGCCGTTGCGGATCAGCCGGGACGCGAACTGCGGGAACAGCTGTGCCAGCAGCGGAACGGTGCCGTCCAGGCGGCGTTCGATCTCGGTGAGCGTCAGCGCCGACCCGATCTCGATGTGGTCGGACTCGACGCGCAGGTCCCGCAGTTCGGGCAGCCGGTCGACGGCCACCACGCAATCGGCGCGCCGGGAGCGGATGTTGACCTCGACACCCCAGTCGGTGCTGCCCGCGACCACCACCGCCTCGGGCCGCTCGCGCAGCAGCCGCAGGGTCTCGGCCAGGGTGCTCCTGCGCAGGAAGGCGCTGTCGTCCCGGCGGTACTCGGTGGCGACCGGGGCGGGCGGGTCCTGCTCGCGGCGCCGGGCCAGCGGGTCCTCGTCGGTGGGCGCGCCGACGGCGAAGGCGGCGTCGCGGATGGGACGGTAGCCGGTGCAGCGGCACAGGTTGCCGCTGAGCGCGTGCAGGTCGAAGCCGTTCGGGCCGTGCTCGGCGTCGGTAACGGCGACGCCGGCGGCGTCCTCGGCCGCATCCCGGACCCGGTCCGGGTGCGAGCCCCGGTCCGCGGAGGCGCAGCGGTCGGGCCGGTAGTACTCGGCCGCCATGCTGCACACGAATCCCGGCGTGCAGTAGCCGCACTGGGAGCCGCCGCGGACCGCCATCTCCTCCTGCACGGGGTGCAGGACGGGCGGGGTTCCGGGTGTCCCGGCGGTGGCGAGGCCCTCGGAGGTGACGACCTCCTGGCCGTCGAGCGCGGCGACGGGGACCAGGCAGGCGTTGACCGGCACCCAGTCGGTGGGCTTGTGCACGCCGGGGCGGGCCACCAGGACCGAGCAGGCGCCGCACTCGCCCTCCGCGCAGCCCTCCTTGGTGCCGGTGAGGCCGCGCTCGCGCAGGAAGTCGAGCACCGTGGTGTGCGGCGGGGCCGGTGCGATCGGTGTTTCTTCTCCGTTGACCGTGATCCGTGCCGTCACCATGACAGACCTTCATTTCGACTCGGGACAGGTCGACTCGGGGCAGGTCGATGCATCATGTTCGCCAATTTCAGGCAGCTTTCTGAGTCCGGACGCGCCGCGGCAGACGAGCGGGCGCGGATCGGCACGCGTCAACGGCATGCCGTGAAGGGGGAAAGTGAAAGGGAAAACCGGAATGTGCCACGCGGGGACACCGGAACGTGCCACGCGGGGGCACGGCGGAACGGCGTGTCAGCAGCCGTGCGCGACCCGGCCCGAAACCCACACCGTGCGGCGGGCGAGGCGACTCAGGTCAGAGTTGGTGCACATCTGCGGTCGCCTCCTGTCGGTAGTCATGGGTCTGCTTCCCCCGCAAATTAGTGGCTGCCGTCACGGCGGTCAAGAGGGGGATTCGCCCGCTTTCCGGACCGGTGCGAAGCACCTCCCCAGGTTCTCCCCGTAGCGGGACACTTGACTCGCGCCCAACCGGGGAAGGACCCGGGGATGGGCCGGGAGGGCCTCTGGGACGCCTGGGGCCACCGGGGCGCCCGGGTCTCCCCGGCAGGACACCGATGCCGCCGGAGGGGGCGCGACATGCGGGACAGTCATCGGGCGGAGGCCGAAGGGCTGCTCAGGCGGGCCGTGGAGGAGGAGGTACGGCGCTCGGGCGGACGCACGGACGGCAACGTACTGCTCTCCCGGGCCCGCGCGGCGCTGGACGCGATGGCGGGGACGGCCGGCGAGGAGTACGAGGCCTACACCCGCGCCGTCGACGAGGCCGCGGCCGGGCAGCTCACCTTCCGCCAGCGCTACGCCCGCGAGGGCGCCGGCACTCCCCTGCTGGTGGCCGCCGTGGCGGCCCTCGCCGCGGTGGTGGCCGACGTGGCGCTCGGCACTGGCACCGGCACCGCGGTGGGCGCGGGAGTGACGGTCGGGGTCGTCGGCGCGGCGGCGACCGTGGTCAAGGTGGTCGGGTCCCATGTGCCGGCCGCCCACCACCGCGCCGGGGCGGTCAGCCAGCCCGGCGGGCCCGAGCAGCTGCGGCTGCAGTGGCTCACGGCGCTGGAGGTGCGCGGCATCCGGCCCTTCCTCGACCAGCAGCGGATGCTCGCCGCGTCCACCGGCCCGGCCAAGACCGGGCCGAAGCTGCGGGGCGCGGACAAGAGCGCGGCCGCCCGGGGACGCAGCGCGCTGGAGCAGTCGTTCGGGCAACTGCCGGAGCCGGAGGGCGTGTTCGCGGGGCGGCGGCAGGAGATGGCGCGGCTGCGGCAGTGGGTGCAGGCGGCCCGCGCGAGCACGGAGACCAAGCCGACGGTGGTGGTGCTGCACGGGGCGCCCGGCAGCGGCCGTACGACGCTGGCGGTCCGGGCCGTCCACGAGCTGCGGGACTACTTCCGCGGGGCCTGCCTGGTCGACCTGCGCGGGGCCGGGTCCGCGGGCGGCTCCGGCACCGGCGGCTCCGGCACCGGCGGCTCCGGCACGAGCGGCTCCGGCACCGGCGGCTCCGGCACCGGCGGCTCGGTGGAGGGCGGCGAGTCGCCGCTGAGCACCCGGGACGCCCTGCTGCACCTGCTGAACCGGCTCGGGGCGCCGCGCGAGCAGTTGCTGTTCCGGGAGCGCTCCTCCGCGGACCAGCAGGTCAAGCGGCTCAGCGAGCTGTACCACCAGCATCTGACGGGCGTCCCGGTCACCGTCGTCCTCGACGACGCCTCGGACCCCGAGCAGGTGCGCACACTGGTGCCGGAGCGCTCGGACAGCCTGGTGCTGGTCACCGCGCGCGAGCCGCTGCGGCTCCCGGCCGACCTGTCCGCCCGGGTCTACGACCTGCCCGTCGAGGAGCTGGACGCGGCGGGCGCGGAGGAGCTGCTGGGCGCCGCCGCCGAGGACGCCTCGGGGCCCTACGACGCCGAGTCGAGCGAGCTGATCCGGCGCTTGTGCGGCGGGCTGCCGCTGGCGCTGCGGGTCGCCGGATCGTCGCTGGGCCCGCGCTCGCCGCGCGCGCTGGCGACCGACCTGGGCGCCTACGGGCCGGTGGAGCCGGCCGAGCGGGCACTGTGGCTGCGCTACACCGACCAGCCGGAACCGGCCCGTCGGCTGCTGCGCCGGCTGGCGCTCGCGGGACGCACCTCGCTGGGCGCCGCCGCCGCCGCCGCGCTGCTGGCCACGGACGAGGCCGAGGCGATCCGGCAGCTGGCGAGGCTGTCGCGGGCGGGGCTGATCGACCACGTCCGGGGCAGCCGCTACCGCCTGCACGACGTGGTGCGCGCCTTCGCCCGCGCCCGGCTCGCCGACGAGGAGGAGCCCGCCGACCGGACGGCCGCGCAGGAACGACTCATCGCCAACTACGCCGAGCTGGCCGACTCCGTGCTGCGCCTGGTCGACGGCAACATGTCGACCCGCTCCAACCAGTTCGGGCAGTACGGTTTCACCTCCCTGGACGAGGCGCTGCGCTGGCTGGACGACGAGTCGAGCTTCATCACGGCGACGCTCAGACACGCGGAGGGCGTCGACCAGGGCGCGGTGCTGAACCTGCTGGGCGCGCTGTGCGACTACTGCCTGCTGCGCGGCGACCTGTACCGGCTCGGTGAGATCAGCGAGCTGGCGCAGTCCGTGGACCAGGGGCTGCTGGTGCGCTCGGTGCAGTGGCGCACCGGTATCGCGGCCCGGCAGCTGGGCGAGCTGGACAAGGCGCGCACGACGCTGGCCTCCGTGGTCGACCTGTACCGGGACGCCCACCACGACGCCGGTGCGGCGCGGGCCCTGTGCTCGCTGGGGATCACGCTGCACCACCAGGGCAACCTGACCGACGCGGCGGCCAAGCTCCGGGAGGCGCTGGACCTCCAGGCCGCGCCGGAGCTGGCCACGGACCGGGCCTGGACGCTGCACGCGCTGGCGGCGGTGCAGCGCGACCGGGCCCGGCTGGCCGAGGCCCTGGAGCTGCTCACCGAGTCGCTGGTGCTGCACCGGGCGGGCGAGTCGGTGCACGGCCAGGCGTGGGCCCACTTCCAGCTCGGCCAGCTGCACCTGCGCAGGGGCGACGTGCCGGCGGCGGAGTCGGACCTGCGGGCGGCCCTGGAGCTGTACGGCCGCACCCAGGACGCCCGCGGCGAGGCCTGGGCGCTGACCCAGCTGGCGCGGGCCCGTCTCGTGGACGGCGACGCCTCACCGGCGGTGGAGGACCTGCGGCGGGCGGCGGCCCGGCACCGCGAGAACGAGGACGCGCGTGGCGAGGCCTGGACGGTCTACTACCTGGGCCAGGCGCTGGAGGAGACCGGCGACCTCGACCAGTCCGTGCGCGAGCTGGAACGCTCCCGCACGATGTTCTCCCGGATGCGGGACGTGTACGGCCTGGCCTGCGCCCGGCACCACTCGGCGCGGGTCACTCGGGACCAGCGGGCCGCCCAGACCGGCTCGCTTCGCAACTCCGGCTTCGCCCGGCAGCTCCTGGTCGACGCGCGCGCCGACTTCCAGCGCATCGGCGTCGGGCACGGGGAGGCGTGGACGTGCCTGGAGCTGGCGGTCGTGGACGCGGGCAACGCGCGTACGCCGCAGGCGCTGGCCCTGTGCGACGAGGCCGCCGCCCTCTTCGCCGGGTACGGCGACCGGCGCGGCGAGGACTGGGCCCGCTTCCTGCGCTGCACGCTGCTGCCCTACGCCGCTCCCGGCGGGGTGGAGATCGGCACGGCGGTGGCGCAGGAGGAGCTGGCCCAGCTGTCCCGCGCCCGCCACGTGGCCCGCGACCCCAAGCTGGACGACTACGTGGACGCCTACCAGCTCCTGCTGGAGCGCGGTGTCCAGCTGGAGGCGGGCTGGCAGGCCTGGCGTCTGGGCATGGTGCCGGGACGCCAGGCGCGGGAGGTGATGGGCGTGGCGGTACCGGCCTGAGCCCGGACCGCCGCGGCGGCTAGCCCCGCTGGGGCTTCGCCTCGGGCCCGCCGGAGGCGTCCCGCTCCGCCGTCTCCTTGAAGTCCACCTTGCCCATGTGCCGGTTCATGGACTTCATCAGTCCCCACACCGCCAGGGCCAACACCGCGAACACGATGAACCCGAGGACACCGGGGGTGACCTTGTCCTCGTCCAGCTCGGCGAGAGTGACGAGGTGCGTCATTGCCTGGCTTGCGCTTGCAGTCATGTCAGGCATTGTCCCGGATGCCCGCGAAGAGGTCGTCCTCGGGGAGGGAGGTTTCCACCAGGGACTTGGCCAGCTCGTACTCCTCGGTGGGCCAGACCTCCTTCTGGATCTCCATCGGCACCCGGAACCAGCCCCCGTCGGGGTCGATCTGCGTGGCGTGCGCGATCAGCGCCTTGTCGCGGATCTCGAAGAAGTCCGCGCAGGGCACGTGCGTGGTGAGGGTGCGCTCCTTGCGCTCGAACTCCGACCAGCGCTTGAGCCAGTCGTGGTAGGGCGACTCGAGGCCGCGCTCCAGCAGCGCGTTGTGCAGGGCCTCGGTACGGGGCCGGTTGAAGCCCTGGTTGTAGTACACCTTCAGCGGCTGGTACGCGGTTCCGTACTCGGCCTCCGGGTACTTCTCGGTGTCGGCCGCGCCCTCGAAGGCCACCATCGTGATCTTGTGGGTCATGATGTGGTCGGGGTGCGGGTAGCCGCCGTTCTCGTCGTAGGTGGTGATCACCTGCGGCCGGAAGGAGCGGATCTTCCGCACCAGCTCACCGGCCGCCTTGTCGACGTCCTCCAGGGCGAAGCAGCCCTCCGGCAGCGGCGGCAGCGGGTCGCCCTCGGGCAGGCCGGAGTCGACGAAGCCGAGCCACTCCTGCCCGACGCCCAGGATCTCCCGGGCCTCGTCCATCTCCTTCCTGCGCACCTCGTGGATGTTCTCCTCGATGTACGCGTCCCCCTGGAGCTTCGGGTTGAGGATGGAGCCGCGTTCCCCGCCCGTGCAGGTCACCACCAGCACGTCCACCCCCTCGGACACGTACTTCGCCATGGTGGCCGCGCCCTTGCTCGACTCGTCGTCGGGGTGGGCGTGAACGGCCATCAGTCGCAGCTGGTCAGTCAAGACTCAAATCCTCGGTCAGTCGGCGCCCCGGCGTGCAGCGGCGCAATCGGCGGCTTCTATAGTGACCGAATCGGGAGCGGAATAATTCCGCGGCCCGGGAACCCGGACCCGCTTCCGCGGAGAGGACGATCATGAGCACGGCGAGCACGCGGACCCCCCAGGGACGCTACGGCCGCTCCTCCGACGAGCAGGCCGACCGCACGCTCAAGGTCGTCGGCGCCGTGCTCGGAGCGCTGCTGCTCGCACTGATCGGCTGGTTCGGCTATCACTACGTCGGCCAGAACAAGATCAGCGGCGAGCTGATCGGCTTCGAACTCGCCGAGGACTCGGTGCAGGTGCACCTGGAGGTCCGCAAGGACGCCGGCGTCACCGGCTACTGCACGGTGCGCTCCCAGGCCGAGGACGGCGACGAGGTGGGCCGGGCCGATTTCCGCTTCGCCGGGGACGACACCCGCATCGACAAGGTCGTCACGCTGCGCACCAAGGCAGCGGGGACGTCGGCGGAGCTGCTCGGCTGCCATCCGGAGTGATCCGGAGTGATCCGGCGAGGCCCACTGGCTCCAATACCTCCCGCCTGACCTGCGGCGACAGGAATCTGGTGGCTTATGTCCTCCCCCTTTGCCCACTGAATTGTTAGGCTCGTGGTTTCGCCCTTCCGTGAAGGAACATCCTTCTGGGTAGGGCGTTGATTTGTATTCCCAGTACCAACGAGGAGCACCCGTGACCCAGACCAGCGAGAACGTCACCTGGCTGACCCAGGAGGCGTACAACAAGCTCAAGGAGGAGCTTGAATACCTTACTGGTCCTGCGCGCACCGAGATCTCTGCCAAGATCGCCGCGGCTCGCGAGGAGGGGGACCTGCGTGAGAACGGCGGGTACCACGCGGCGAAGGAGGAGCAGGGCAAGCAGGAGCTCCGCGTGCGCCAGCTGACCCAGCTGCTCGAGAGCGCCAAGGTGGGCGAGGCCCCGGCCGCCGACGGCGTGGTGGCGCCCGGCATGGTCGTCACGATCGCCTTCGACGGCGACGAGGACGACACGCTGACCTTCCTGCTCGCCTCGCGCGAGTACGCGAGCTCGGACATCGAGACCTACTCCCCGCAGTCCCCGCTGGGCTCGGGTGTCCTCGGCCACAAGGTCGGCGAGGACGCGCAGTACGAGCTGCCCAACGGCAAGCCCGCCTCGGTGAGGATCCTCAAGGCCGAGCCGTACAACGGCTGACGCGCCGCCCACGGCCGACGAGCCCCGGTGTCCCCGACACCGGGGCTCGTCGTCGTCCTGCCGCCCTGCCGACCGGTCGTCCTTCTGGACCTCCGTCCTTCTGGACCTCGCCGTCAGCCGGCTGCTCTGCGGTACTTGCGCACGGCCAGAGTCCTGAAGATCAGGACGATCACGATCGAGTAGGTGAGCGTCGCCCAGACCGGATGCTGCATGGGCCAGGCGTCCGACTGCACGACCCCTGGGTTCCCGAACAGCTCGCGGCACGCCTGGACGACCGCACTGAACGGGTTCCACTCGGCGACATGGCGGAGCCACGGCGTCATCTGGGTGGGGTCGACGAAGGCGTTGGACACGAAGGTGACGGGGAACAGCCAGATGATCCCCCCGGACGTCGCCGCCTCCGGCGTCCGAACGGAGAGGCCGATCAGGGCGCCGATCCAGGTGAAGGCGTACCCCAGGAGCAGAAGCAGCCCGAAGCCCGCGAGCACTCTCCCGATGTTGGTCGGCTCCGCCGACCCGGTACGCCAGCCCACGAGCAGCGCGACGATCGCCAGGACGAGCAGGGTGATCGACGTCTGCACCAGGTCCGCGACGGTCCGCCCGGTCAGCACCGCGCCTCGCGCCATCGGCAGGGACCGGAAGCGGTCGACGAGCCCCTTCTGCATGTCGTCGGCGATGCCGGCCGCCGATCCCGCGGTGGCGAAGGTGACGGTCTGCGCGAAGATGCCCGCCATCAGGAAGTCCTTGTAGACGTCCGAGTCGGTGGTGCTGCCGACCTTGATGGAACCGCCGAAGACGTACGTGAACAGGATGACGAACATCACCGGCTGGATGATCCCGAACAGGACCATCTCCGGGATCCGGGTCATCCGGATCAGGTTTCTGCGGGCGATGACCAGCGAGTCCCGGACGGACTGGCCGATGGGGTTGCCGGGCGCCGTGACCGGCGCGGCGTCGGTGGCGGCGCTCACTTGGCGGTCTCCTTCTCCTGCTCGTGGCCGGCGTCGTCCGCCGAGCCGTTGGCCTCGTCCGCCATCTCGGCCAGGTGGCCGGTGAGGGAAAGGAAGACGTCGTCGAGGGTGGGGCGGCGCAGGCCGATGTCGTCGATCTCGATGCCCCTGGTGTCGAGTTCGCGGATGACCTCGGCGAGCAGCTTGGCGCCCCCGGTGACGGGGACGGTCAGCTTGCGGGTGTGCTCCTCGACGGTGGTGGATCCCTTGCCGAATCCGGCGAGCACTTCGGAGGCGGTCGCTATGCGGTCCCGCTCGTGGACGACGACCTCGACGCGCTCTCCCCCGGTGCGGGCCTTGAGCTGGTCGGAGGTGCCGCGGGCGATGACGCGCCCGTGGTCGACGACCGCGATGTCGTGCGCGAGGTGGTCGGCCTCCTCCAGGTACTGCGTGGTCAGCAGCAGGGTCGTACCGCCGGCGACCAGCTGCTTGATGACCTCCCACAGCTCCTGGCGGTTGCGGGGGTCGAGGCCGGTCGTGGGCTCGTCCATGAACATGACGGGCGGCGAGACGACCAGGGCCGCCGCCAGGTCGAGCCGGCGGCGCATGCCCCCGGAGTAGGTCTTGGTGGGACGGTCGGCGGCGTCCGAGAGATGGAACTGTTCGAGCAGCTCGGCGGCGCGGGCCTTCGCGGCCCTGCCCTTCATCTGGTAGAGCTGCCCGACCATCTGCAGGTTCTCCCGGCCGGTCAGGTATTCGTCGACCGCCGCGAACTGGCCGGAGAGGCCGATGGAACGGCGAACCTCGTTGGGCTGCCTGAGGACGTCTAGGCCCGCGACGACCGCCTTGCCGCTGTCGGGGCGCAGCAGGGTCGTGAGGCAGCGGACGGCGGTGGTCTTGCCCGCGCCGTTCGGCCCGAGCAGGCCCAGGACCGTGCCCTCGGGAACGTCGAGGTCGACGCCGTCCAGAGCCCTTACGTCACCGAAGGTCTTCACCAGACCTTCGGCATAGATGGCGCCTGGCATATGAGTCTCCACGTCGTCGGGGATTCTTCGGAAAGCCTAGGTTTGTACGTTTCGCCGCGCTCAGCGAGCGATTTACGACACACCATAACGCGATGTATCGCGTTCCACAATGCAGTTCCCCGAACGAGTGACGGAGTGGCTGCCCCTGCCTCTCCCCAGCCCCAGCCCCGGCCCCTGCGGGGCTCAGGCGATGACGGTGTATCCCGCTTCCCGCAGCGCGCGGCCGACCTCGTTGCAGTGCTCGGGGCCCTTCGTCTCCAGGTGCAGTTCGACCTCCGCCTCCGTGAGCCCGAGCCGCGGATGGGTTCGGACGTGGCTCACGTCGAGGACGTTGGCGTCGACCACCGACAACACCCCGAGCAGTGTGGCCAGGGCCCCGGGCCGGTCCGTCAGCCGCAGCCGGACGGCCAGGTAGCGGCCCTGCGCGGCCATGCCGTGGCGCAGCACGCCCTGCATCAGCACCGGGTCCACGTTGCCCCCGGACAGGACCGCCACGACCGGGCCCTCGAAGGTGTCCGGCGCGCTCAGCAGCGCCGCCACCGGGCTCGCCCCGGCCGGTTCCACGACCAGCTTGGCCCGCTCCAGGCACAGCAGCAGCGCGGTCGACAACTCGTCCTCGGAGACCGTGCGGACCTCGTCCACCAGGCGGCCGACGATCCCGAACGGCACGTCGCCGGGCCGCCCCACCTTGATCCCGTCGGCCATCGTCACCGGGTTCTCGACGGCGACCGGGCGCCCCGCGGCCAGCGAGGGCGGGTAGGCGGCCGCGCCCTGCGCCTGCACGCCGACGATCCGCACGTCCGGCCGCAGCGCCTTCACCGCGACCGCGATCCCGGCCGCCAGTCCGCCCCCGCCGATGCCCACCACGACGGTCCGCACCTCGGGGCACTGCTCCAGGATCTCCAGCCCGACCGTGCCCTGGCCCGCGATGACGTCGGGGTGGTCGAAGGGGTGGATGAAGACCGCGCCGGTCCGCTCCGCGTACTCCTGCGCGGCGGCCAGGGTCTCGTCCACCACCTGGCCGTGCAGCCTCACCTCGGCGCCGTAGTCCCGGGTCGCGCTGATCTTGGGCAGCGGCGCCCCCTGCGGCATGAACACCGTCGAGCGCACACCGAGCAGCGACGAGGCCAGCGCGACGCCCTGCGCGTGGTTGCCCGCGCTCGCCGCGACCACGCCCGCGGCCCGCTGCTCGGGCAGCAGCCCGGCGATCCGCACGTAGGCGCCGCGGAGCTTGAACGAACCGGTCCGCTGGAGGTTCTCGCACTTGAGGTGCACCGGGGAGCCGACCAGCTGGGACAGGTGCCTGCTGCCCTCCATCGCCGTCACCCGTGCCACGCCCGCGAGCATCTTCTGAGCTCCGCGCACGTCGTCGAGGGTGACGGGAGCGACCAGGGACGGTGTGCTGTGGCTCATACCCTCCAGCATCGCAGTTCCCGGGCGCTCCGCACCGTTGTGACCAACCTCCGAGACCCGCTTTGCCCAGCCCCGGTACGCCTTGCCGCCCGGCCGCGTACCCTGTCCCCCAATGAGCAGCCCTCCACGAAGTGAGCCCCCGGCCATGCCCACAACACCTGAAATGTCGATGGACATGACGACCGCCGGTGACACCGGTCTTCTCGAGACGCTCCAGCACGAGGTCGCGCTCTTCGCCCGACGTGCCGAACAGACCCGGCTCGGCGGGGTCGGACAGGTCCGCAACTCCATGGACCGCGCCGCCTACCTGCTGCTCAACCGCCTCGACAACGAGGGCCCGATGGGCGTGAAGGCGCTCGCCGCGAGCATGGGGATCGACTCCTCGACGGTCACCCGGCAGGTGGCCCCGCTCGTCGACACCGGACTCGTCAAGCGGACCTCCCACCCCGAGGACGGGCGCGCGGTCGTCCTGCAGCTGTCGCCGCGCGGCGTGATGCGGCTGGAGGAGGTCCGCTCCTCCCGGCGCCAGCTCATGGCCGAACTGACGCGCGACTGGGCGCCGCAGGAGCGCGAGACGTTCTGCGCGCTCCTCGCGCGCTTCAACGGCGCCCTGTCCGCCCGTATGGCCCCCTCCGGCGCGGCTCCCACGGATGCTCCGGCGGGCTCCTGAGCGCGACCGCGGCACGACCGCGGCGAGACCTCGCGGACTTTCCCGCGCTTTCCGGAGCGGGGTTCGCACCGAACCCTTGACCGGTGGGCCGCCCTGGCCTGATATGGGACGTCAGGGGTCGTCGCCGGCTGGGCGGGAGGCGCGGTGCGAGAACGGCATGCGTCCCACAACGCCCGTCGGGCCCGTGAGTTCGAGGCGTTCGTCGCGGGCGCGGCAGGGCGGCTCCTGCACGCCGCGACCCTGCTCACCGCTGAGGCCCCGGACGCCAACCCGCGCGCGCGGCGCCTGCTCGCCCTGAGCCTGGCCCACACGTACGCGTACTGGGACCGGCTGCACGGCGAGGATCCGTACGACCGCGCCCGCCAGTACCTGGCCACGCGTTTCGCCCGTGCGGCCTGGCACCGGTACGGGGTGCTCGGCCGGGCGCGCCGGCGGCCCGCGGGGCCCTTGGGCCCGCTCGCCCCGCAGGAACGCCTGATCCTGGTGCTCCGGCTGTACGAAGGCGTCGCCGAGGAGCAGACGGCCGCGCTGCTGGGCCTGCCCGTGGAACGGGTACGGACGATCTGCGACCGCGCGACGGCCACCCTGCTGCACCCGCCGCCACCAGTCCGGCCGGTGGCGGCGAAGGCGAAGGCGGCGACGCCGTGACGGGCCCGGCACGCGACCGGAGCAGCCGTACGGCTGCGTGCGCGACGGTCGGCGCGCCGACCGGCACGCGCGCGCGGCGGACCGGGAGGTACCGGTGAACCGTCCCCGGCGGGAGGCCGCCGCGCGGCAGCTCATGGAGCAGTCTCCGCCGCGGGTGCCGACCGACCTCTGTGCCGAGGCCGTCCGCCGGGGCGGCCGCATGCTGCGCCGCAGGACCGCCGCCCGCCGCCTGATGTGGCTGCTGCTGGGCGCCGCGGCCGTCGCGTTCACGGTGTGGGCGCTGACCGCGCGGCCGTGGGTGGAGCCGCCCTCGGAGACGACCCCGCCCGTGACCGGCTGGGAGGGCTGGTGAGCCCGCTTCCTGCCTAGCCCAGCGCCTGCTGGAGGTCCGCCAGCAGGTCGTCGACGTTCTCGATGCCGACCGACAGCCGCACCAGGTCGGCGGGCACCTCCAGGGCGGAGCCCGCCGCCGAGGCGTGCGTCATCCGGCCCGGGTGCTCGATCAGCGACTCGACGCCGCCCAGGGACTCGCCGAGCGTGAAGACCTTCGCGCGGTTGCACACCTCGACGGCGGCCTGCTCGCCGCCCTCGACGCGGAAGGACACCATGCCGCCGAACGCCTTCATCTGCTTGGCGGCGACCTCGTGCCCCGGGTGCTCGGGCAGCCCCGGGTACAGCACGCTCGTCACGCGCGCGTGCCGGGAGAGCATCTCGGCGACCTTGGTCGCGTTCTCGCTGTGCCGGTCCATGCGCACCGCCAGGGTCTTGGTGCCGCGCAGCACCAGCCAGGAGTCGAAGGGCCCGGCGACCGCGCCCATCGCGTTCTGGTGGAAGGCCAGCTCCTCGCCCAGCTCCTGGTCGTCCACGATCAGCGCGCCGCCGACCACGTCCGAGTGGCCGCCCATGTACTTGGTCAGCGAGTGCACGACGACGTCCGCGCCGAGCGCCAGCGGCTGCTGGAGGTACGGGGTGGCGAAGGTGTTGTCGACGACGAGCCGGGCGCCGGCGTCCCGGGCGACCTGCGCGACCTGCGCGATGTCGGTGATGCCGAGCAGCGGGTTGGAGGGCGTCTCCACCCACACCGCCTTGGTCTTCGGGGTGAGGGCGGCCCGTACGGCGGCGGCGTCACCGGTGTCGGCCACGGACCACTCGACTCCCCACCGGGTGGCGACCTTGGCGAAGAGGCGGAAGGTCCCGCCGTACGCGTCGTTGGGGATCACCACGTGGTCGCCGGGGCGCAGCAGCGTGCGCAACAGGCAGTCCTCGGCCGCCAGTCCGGACGCGAACGCGAGACCGCGACGGCCGCCCTCCAGGGCGGCGAGGTTCTCCTCCAGGGCCGTACGGGTCGGGTTGGCGCTGCGGCTGTACTCGTAGCCGCCGCGCAGGCCGCCGACGCCGTCCTGCTTGTAGGTCGACACCTGATAGATCGGCGGGACGACCGCGCCGGTCAGGGGATCGGCGGTGTTGCCCGCGTGGATCGCGAGCGTCTCGAAGTGCTGACTGATGTGCCTGTCGCTCATGGGCACCGAGGGTAGCCGTGCGGAACGCCTCGCGCGTTTTCCACAGGGCGGGGGGCAGGTTGGCCAATTGTCGTCGGCGTCTGGTTCGCTTGAGACATGGAGATTCTGTGGGTCCTGATAGCACTGGTCATGCTCGGCTTCGTGCTGCTCCAACTCTCGCGGCGCCGGCGCGGCGCGGTCGGCCTGGTCGAGCCCGGCCACCCGGACGCCGCCGACCCGGCGAACTACGGCTTCGCCCGCGAGGAGGAGCTGGACATCCGCATGCCGGGCCCTGACGAGGACCTGCTGGACGTCCTGGACCTGGTGCAGCGCACCCAGGACTACCGGGGGGCTCAGCAGCTCCTCGCCGGCACGGAGGCGCAGGGCGAGCGGCGCTGGCAGCGCGTGCAGGCCTTCGCGGGCGCCGCGTCGCTGGAGCTGCGGCAGCGGCCCGGTGGCGTCGGGGAGACACCGGGCGGGCAGTGGCTGCGGGTGTGGCGGGCGGAGGCGCCCAAGGACGCGGGCGGCGCGGCGGTGCACGCCGAGTTCCTGGTGCAGCAGGCGTGGCGCACGGCGACGCCGGGCGCGGACGACTTCCGGATCATCATGGAGGAGGCGAAGGCGGCCTGCGGCGAGGCGGCCCTGCTCGCGCCCGGCGATCCGGTCCCGTACATCGTCGAGCTGTCGGTGGCCCGGGGCCTCGGTTACTCGCGCGAGGAGTTCGAGCAGCTCTGGCTGAAGATCCTGGACCGCGCTCCGAACCACATGGGCGCGCACCTGGCGGCCCTCCAGTACTGGTGCGAGAAGTGGCACGGCTCGCGGGAGCTGGCGTACTCCTTCGCGGAGGCGGCGGCCGCGCGTGCGCCGCGGGGGTCCCTGCTGGCGGCGATGCCGCTGTTCGCGGTCTTCGAGCACCTGCCGGAGGTGAACCTGGTCAGCGGCTTCTACCAAAGCGAGGTCGTCACCAAGGCCGTCCACGGCGCGCTGCACGCGGTCCACTCGGCCCGCCCGGACGACCCGATGCAGGCGCACGTCCGCCACCTTCTGGTCTTCTTCCTGGTCCGCGGCGAGCGCTGGGCCGAGGCGATGAACCAGCTGATGGTCATCGACGGCCACGTCGGCGCGCTGCCCTGGACCCTGTCGGCCGACCCGGCGGCGGAGTTCGCGGTCTACCGCGCACTCGCGGTGGCGGGGTACGAGGCGAACGGGGGCAGCCCTGCGACGCTGCCGCGCTGAGCGCCGGGCGCGCTCATACGGACGGTCCGGCCGATCACCCGGCCGGACCGCTTCCCGCTTCTCTTCGCCCGGCCTCAGCCCTCGGTGCGGGCGGGCAGCCGCCATCCCGGACGCGGGAAGTGGCAGGTGTACCCGTCCGGGTAGCGCTGGAGGTAGTCCTGGTGCTCCGGCTCGGCCTCCCAGAAGGGGCCGACCGGCTCCACCTCGGTGACGACCTTGCCGGGCCACAGTCCGGAGGCGTCCACGTCCGCGATCGTGTCCTCGGCGATCCGCTTCTGCTCGTCGTCCACGTAGTAGATCGCCGAGCGGTAGCTGACACCGATGTCGTTGCCCTGGCGGTTCTTGGTGCTCGGGTCGTGGATCTGGAAGAAGAACTCCAGGATCGCGCGGTAGTCGGTCACCTCGGGGTCGAAGAGGATCTCGATGGCCTCCGCGTGCGTGCCGTGGTTGCGGTACGTCGCGTTCGGCACGTCACCCCCGGTGTACCCGACCCGGGTCGCGGTCACGCCCGGGAGCCGGCGGACCAGCTCCTCCATCCCCCAGAAGCATCCGCCCGCCAGCACGGCCCTCTGTGTCTGCGCAGCCATCGCGGCCCTCCATAAAGTGTCTCGGCTCGGTCACTCGGGCACGCGGCCCATCCGACCGGCCTCCCATACCCACCTCCTGCAACGCACGGGGCACCCCCAACCATTCCACGCCCGATCGCCCGACCCGGCTACCGCCCTGGACGGACGCGTCGGCGCTGCCTCACCCGTTCGAGCGGTACGGCGGCGCTTGCGCCGGATAGCCTGATGCGTGGGATCAGAATCGCGCCCATGGGAGTACCGATGACCACCTCCACCGCCGGGCAACCGCTCATCCCCCAGCCCCCCGCGACTGTGGCCGCTCTGCGTCAGGCCGTCAGGCAGATCACGCCAGCGGCGCTGCCCGCGTTCACGCGGGAGTTGGACCAGGCGGCGGACCAGTCCCGGCAGGGTTCGGACCTGGCGCCGCTGCAGCGGTTCGTCGCTCAGTGGGCGGCCTACGTCTACATCCAGCGCCAGCCGGACCTGGCCGCAGATCTGCACGACTGGGAGGAGCGCGCCGCAGCGGGAGACGCCGCCCAGGTGCGAGAGGCCGCCTCGGAGATCGGCCGCATCCTCGATCGGGCACACGCCGCCGTCGGACTCAACCGCCGGTGAGCAGGGAGTGGCGATGGGAGTACGACCCCGACCACGACCATGTGGCCGGCGGCGTCCCGGCCCACGTCGTGGCGGAAGTGGAACGTCTGACCGGTCAACTCGTCGACCTGGCCAGTACGGGCGTCGACATCAGCGACCTCGGTAACGGGCCTCGTCCGGGCGGCCTACGACGGATGGACGCAGCCGGCGGATGGTTCTACTTCCTGGTGGCGCCGCGCGAGCCGCTGATCGTCGTCGTCCGCATCATCCCGCCGTTCGAAGCGCTGTAGCCGTCTGTGCCGCTGTCGCCGCCGTCCATGCCGAAAACCGGTGGCCCGATGCGGAACCCCCGGCCCAAGCTGTGGGCCATGCGACAGCCACAGCACGAGGTCCGGGCGGTCCACACGGCGTCCACCGTCACCGTCTACCAGGCGTACGCCCCGGAGATCGGCCTCCCCGCCGCGCGCGAGGGACGCTTTCCCACCGCCTGGAAGCGGGACAGGATGACGTGGATCAAGCCGTCGTTCCTGTGGATGATGTACCGCTGCGGATGGGCCGCCAAGGAGGGCCAGGAGACCGTCCTGGCGGTCGAGATCAGCCGCGAGGGCTTCGAGTGGGCCCTGCGCCACGCGTGCCTGTCGAGCTACCGGCCCGGCGTGCACCCCGACCGGGCCACCTGGCAGCGCGAGTTGAAGCGCTCACCCACCCGCGTCCAGTGGGACCCCGAACGCGACCTGCGGCTGCGGCCCCTGCCGTACCGCTCCCTCCAACTCGGCCTCTCCGGCGAGGCCGCCCGACGTTATGCCGACGAGTGGACGGTCGGGATCCGTGACGTCACCCCTCTGGCGCACGAGATCCACGGCTTCGTACGCGCAGGCGACCTCGGCTCGGCACGGGACCTGCTGCCCCGGGAGCAGCCGTACCCCGCCGCGGAGGAGCTGCTGGGCACCGTACGACCGCCGGATGCGCCGCCGTCGCGTGGACCTGCTGTCCGGCCACCGGTCCGGACGGTGCCGGAGCGGTGATGTTCCGGGCGAGGGAGAGGGAGTCGGCTTCCGCCGTGCGGTCGAAGCACGAGCCGAAGCTGTCGGCGTATCAGGTGGCGATGCGCGACCGGCTGCTGGCGGCGCCCGTGGTGCCCGCCCCCGCGCCCTGGCGGTCCGTCGGGGTCGTCCCGGTCGGCGGGCTGCTCGGCATCGGTTTCGTGTCGCATCCCGACAGCGGCCGTGACCTGGTCATGGTCGTCTCGCACGACGGCCACGGGCTCTTCGACACCGTCACCGGGGAGAGGATCGCCAGGAACCGGGACCCCGACCCCGACGGCAGCACACCCGATCAAGCAGCCGACCTGTCCTGCCCGGGCCTCGGCCCCGTCGAAGGCGACCGGGTGCGGATCGCGGGGCTCTTCGGCGGAGGACTGCACAGCGGCACTCGGGACAGGTGGGAGCTGAATGTCGTCACCCCGGCCTGGCCGAACGAACGCGTCCTGCTGTCCCGCGACGGCGGGCTCCCCCACGCCGGTCCGCACGGAGAGCGGTGGTGGCACCTCTTCCACTGCGACTGCTCCACGTTCCGAGCGGCGGGCTTCTCGCCCTCCGGGCGCACCATCGCCGTGGCGACGAGCAGCGACCTGTCGCTGTGGACGCGCTGAGCGGACGAACGCCACCCGGTACGCCCGCCGGGGTCAGCCCCCCGCCCGCAACCCCGCGACCAGCACCCCCGCCAGTTGTCGGGGGTCGTAGCGCGGGTCGGGGGTCTCCGCGCCGATGCAGAGGTTGCCGACGCCGCGCATGAGGGCGATCGCCGGGACGTCGGTGTGGATCTCGCCGGAGGCGGTCGCGGCGGCGAGGAGGTCGGTGCACACGGGGACGAGGCGGTCGAGGAAGTAGGCGTGGAGGGCCTCGAAGCCGGTGTCGTCGGACTGGAGGACCGCGGCGAGGCCGTGCTTGGTGACCAGGAAGTCGACGAACCGGTCGATCCAGGACGCGAGGGCGGCGTACGGGGTGGGGCTGCTCGCCAGCAGGGCGGGGCCGGCCTCGGCGCAGGCCTCCACCTGGTGTCGGTAGACGCCGATGATGAGGTCCGCCCGGGTCGGGAAGTGGCGGTAGATCGTGGCCGTTCCGACGCCGGCCTCGGCCGCGATGTCGCGCACGGGGGCCTCCACGCCCGACCTGACGAACACCGCGGCCGCGGCGTCGAGCAGGGTCTTCTCGTTGCGCCGGGCGTCCGCGCGCTTGGGCCGGGAGGCCGTCCGCCCCGTCGCCGCTTCGCCGTCCTTCACCGTTTCCGTTCCCTTCGCCGTTCCTGGTGCCGTTCCCGGTGCCGTTCCTGGTGCCGTTCCTGGTGCCGTTCCCGGTGCCGTTCTGGTGCCGTTCCCCTGGACCGGCCCCAGGGTGCCGCCCAAGTGTGCCGTCCCCCAAGCCGTTCCGGCCGTGGTCGCCGCCGCGCCGGCACCCGCCGCGATTGATAAACGGGACAGCGTTCCGTATCGTGGGGCAAGTAAACGGGACGGTGTTCCGCTTGGCCTCTCCCATGATGCCAGAGCGTCGAGCCCGCCACCAAGTCATGCCTCGACCCCTACGCAAGCCGCCCCCAGTGAAGGAACCGTCATGCAGTACCGCACCTTGGGCCGCACCGGTGTGCAGGTCAGCTCGCTCGCGCTCGGCGCCATGAACTTCGGCAGCATCGGGCGCACCACCCAGGACGAGGCCACCGCCATCGTCGACGCCGCCCTGGAGGCGGGGATCAACCTGATCGACACCGCCGACATGTACGGCCACGGTGAGTCGGAGGAGATGGTCGGCAAGGCGATCGCCGGGCGCCGCGACGACATCGTGCTGGCCACGAAGGCGTACATGCCGATGAGCGACGAGCCCAACCACCAGGGCGCCTCCCGCCGCTGGCTGGTCACGGAGCTGGACAACAGCCTGCGCCGGCTCGGCGTCGACCACGTGGATCTCTACCAGATCCACCGGTGGGACCCGAACACGAGTGACGAGGAGACCCTGTCCGCGCTCACCGATCTGCGGCGCGCCGGGAAGATCCGGTACTTCGGCTCCTCCACCTACCCCGCCTACCGCATCGTCGAGGCCCAGTGGGCCGCCCACGAGCACCGGCTCGGCCGGTACGCCACCGAGCAGCCCAGCTACTCCCTCCTCCAGCGCGGGATCGAGAGCCACGTGCTGCCCGTGACCGAGCGGTACGGGCTCGGCGTGCTGGTGTGGAGCCCGCTGGCCTCGGGATGGCTGTCGGGGGCGGTGCGCGCGGGGCGGGAGGTCGGCACACACCGGTCCGCGGTCCTTCCCGAGCGCTTCGACACCGCGCTGCCCGCCAACCGCGCCCGGCTCGACGCCGTCGAGAAGCTGGCCGCGGTCGCCGACGAGGCCGGGCTCACCCTGATCCAGCTCGCGCTCGGTTTCGTCACCGCGCATCCGGGCGTCACCGCCGCGCTCGTCGGGCCGCGCACCCTGGACCACCTGCGCTCCCAGCTGGCCGCCGCCGACACCGTGCTCTCCGCCGACGTACTGGACGCGATCGACGCCGTCGTCCCGCCCGGCACCGATCTGGCCGCGCACGAGAAGTTCGACACCACGCCCGCGCTGCTCGACCCGGCGCTGCGCCGCCGGCGGACGGTGCGCCGCTGAGCGTCAGCGGACCGGCCGGCCCGCCCGCACCTCGCCGCGCCCCCGGTGCCGGTAGACGACGTACGGCCGGACCAGGTAGCCCAGCGGCACCGTGAAGGCGTGGACCAGGCGGGTGAAGGGCCACAGGGCGAACAGGGCCATGGCGAGCAGCGCGTGCAGGCGGTACACCAGCGGCGCCCCGGCCATGGCGGTCACGTCCGGGTCCAGGGCGAACAGGCTGCGGAACCAGACGGAGACCCCGAGCCGGTAGTCGTACGCGGACCCGGCCGTCGCGCCGGATGCGGTGGCCGTCAGTCCGGCGAGGACGACCGTGGCCAGCACCGGGTAGACCACTCGGTCGCTGCGGCTGGTCGCCGCTCTGATCGCGGGGGTGCGCACGCGGCGGTACAGCAGGAGGGCGAGGCCCGCGAGCGTGGCCAGGCCCGCCGTGCCGCCCGCGATCAGGGCGTTGGCGTGGTAGACGCGCTCGCCGACGTGGAGGCGGTCGGTCAGCGACTCGGGGACCAGGAGCCCGGCCACGTGACCGGCGATCACGAAGAGCAGGCCGTAGTGGAAGAGCGGGCCCGCCACCCGCAGCAGCCGGCTCTCGTGCAGCTGGCTGGAGCGGGTGGTGAAGCCGAAGCGGTCGTAGTGGTAGCGCCAGGCGGTGCCCGCCACCAGCACCACCAGCGTCAGGTACGGCAGGACACCCCACAGGGCGGTGTGCAGGTGCTTCACCGGCGGGCTCCTTCGTCGTGCGGCCGAGGCCGCGACCGGGCGGGGAGGGGTTCTGGGACGTCCAGGCCCACCGCCTCGGCCGGCGGGCCGGTACGGGTCAGGCGCAGGGCCTCCTCGCGGCTGGCCGGCGCCTGGCCCGGCAGGCACCGGCAGACGGCCTGGAGGAGGGCGGCGTAGGGGCTGCGGTGGGCTTCGAGGGCGTAGCGCAGGACCTCGATCGCCGCACGGTGCTCGGCGAGCAGCGCGGTGCCCGCCTCGGGGGTGCGGGCGGCGAACTCCAGCATCAGCGGCAGGAAGTCGGGCAGTTCGTCGTCCGGCGGCAGCCAGCCGTGGGCGCGGTACACGGACTTGATACGGGCCAGTGCGGCGCCACGGCGGCGGGTGTCGCCGTCGGTGTAGTAGGTGAGGTAGAGGCAGCGGCGGCGGCTGCGGTCGAAGGTGGCGACGTAGCGGGCGGCGACGGCGAGGGGGTCCTCCCGCTCCGCCCGGTCGCAGAAGGAGAGCAGGAGCGGGATCTCGGGTCCGGGGAGCGCGGCGACCGTCTCGCGGACGGTGCGCGGGCGGCGGGGCCAGTCCCGGTCCGGGTAGCCGAGGAGCAGGGCGGCGGCCTGGAAGACGACCGGGGCGTTGGTGGTGGCACGACCACGGCTGTGGCCACGGCTGCGGGTCACAGCTCGGGCTCCGTCCGCACGGTGCCGCGGGCCCGCGGGAAGAGGCCGTCGGGGCGTCCCTTCCCGTTCCAGTTCAGGAGGTTGACCCGGCCGCGCAGGGACGTGGAGGTGCCGGCGGCGTCCGCGGCGGGGGGCGCGTGGAAGGAGTCCGGGTCGAAGCCTCCGCCCTCGGGCATCATCCCGGGCCCGCCCACGCCGTCCAGGCTGCAGCCCGCCCCGGTGCCGCCGGGGTCGGGGACGGATCCGGTGTAGGCGGTCGGGATGACGTACCGCTCCTCGTACTTGGCGAGGGCGAGCAGCCGGTACAGCTCCAGGATGCCGGGCTCGTCGAGACCGACCGCCCCGGCGATCCGCGGGTCCTGCTCCTCGCCGAGGTTGACGCGCCGCATGTGGGAGCGCATCGCGGCCAGCCGGCACAGGGCGGCCTCGACGGGTCCGGGGTCGCCCGCGGTGAAGAGTTCGGCGAGGTAGCCGAGGGGGATGCGCAGCGTGTCGATCGCGCCGAACAGCGCGGCCGGGTCCTCCCCGTCGTGGCCGCTGCCGGTGAGGGCGTCGACGACCGGGGAGAGGGGCGGGACGTACCAGACCATCGGCATGGTGCGGTACTCCGGGTGCAGCGGGAGCGCGACGCGGTAGCGGGTGATGAGGGCGCCCACCGGGGAGCGGCGCGCGGCCTCGACCCAGTCGTGCGGGATGCCGGACGCCTGGGCCGCGCGGGCCACCTCGGGGTCCTCGGGGTCGAGGAAGCAGCCGAGCTGGGCCTCGTAGAGGTCCTTCTCGTCGGTGACGGAGGCGGCGGCGCCGACCTTGTCGGGGTCGTAGAGCATGACGCCGAGGTAGCGCAGCCGGCCGACGCAGGTCTCGGAGCAGACGGTCGGGTCGCCGGCCTCGATGCGCGGGTAGCAGAAGGTGCACTTCTCGGCCTTGCCGATGGCGTGGTTGAAGTAGACCTTCTTGTACGGGCAGCCGCTGACGCACATCCGCCAGCCCCGGCAGCGGTCCTGGTCGACCAGGACGATGCCGTCCTCGACGCGCTTGTACAGGGCGCCGGAGGGGCAGACGGCGACGCAGGAGGGGTTGAGGCAGTGCTCGCAGATGCGGGGCAGGTAGAACATGAACGCCCGCTCGTAGTCGAGGCGGACCCGCTCGCTCATGCGGGCGAGCAGCGGGTCGGCGGCGAGCTGCTCGGGGCCGCCGCCGAGGTCGTCGTCCCAGTTGGGCCCCCAGGTGATGGCGGTGGGGTGGCCGTCGATCGCCGAGCGGGGCGGGGCGGTGGGGACGTCGTCGCCGAGGGGGGCGGTGGTGAGGTTCTCGTAGTCGTAGGTCCAGGGCTGGTAGTAGTCGTCGAGGGTGGGGAGTTCGGGGTTGGCGAAGAGGCGGGCGAGGCGGCGGGCCCGGCCGCCGCTGCGCGGGACCAGGCGCCCGCCCTTGAGGCGCCAGCCGCCCTTCCACTTCTCCTGGTCCTCGTGGCCGCGGGGGTAGCCCTGGCCCGGGCGGGTCTCGACGTTGTTGAACCAGGCGTACTCGGTGCCGGTGCGGTTGGTCCAGGTCTGTTTGCAGGTGACCGAGCAGGTGTGGCAGCCGATGCACTTGTCGAGGTTCATGACCATCGCCACCTGTGCCATGACGCGCATCAGTAGGTGACCTCCTGGGAGCGGCGCCGGATCGTGGTGACGGCGTCGCGCTGGTTGCCGGTCGGGCCGTAGTAGTTGGGGGCGAAGGAGAGCTGGCCGTAGCCGCCGATGAGGTGGGTGGGCTTGACGAGCAGCTTGGTGAGGGAGTTGTGGACGCCGCCGCGGCGGCCGTTCGCCTCCGACTTGGGGACGTTCACCAGGCGTTCCTGGACGTGGTACATCAGCACCGTGCCGTCCGGGACGCGGTGGGAGACGATCGCGCGGGCGACCACGACGCCGTGCGCGTTGACGGCCTCGACCCAGTCGTTGTCGGCGGCGCCGATCGCGTCGGCGTCGGCGGGGCTCATCCAGATGACGGGGCCGCCGCGGGCCAGGGTCTGCATCAGCAGGTTCTCCTGGTACTCGCTGTGGATGGACCACTTGGCGTGCGGGGTGAGGTAGCGGACGGTCACCGCGCGGCCGTCGCCGGGCGGGGTCGGGGCGTCGCCCAGCTCGGCGAGGTCGAGCGGGGGCCGGTAGACGGGGAGTTGCTCGCCCAGCTCGGCCATCCAGTCGTGGTCGACGTAGAAGTGCTGGCGGCCGGTGAGGGTGTGCCAGGGCTTGTGGTGCTCGGTGTTGACGGTGAAGGGCGAGTAGCGCCGGTCGGGTGCCTCCTTGCCGGACCACTCGAAGCTCGCGCCGACCTGTACGGGCCGTTCCTGGGTGTCGGAGAAGACCACGCGCCGCTCCCCCACCGACGCGGCCAGCTCCGCGAGCCCGGTGCCGGGGCCGACGCGGTCGGCGAGGCGGTCGAAGCCCTCGGCGGCGAGGCGGCCGTTGGTGGTGCCGGACAGGGCGAGGATCGCCTCGCAGAACTTGACGTCGGTGTCGAGCAGGGGGCGTCCGCGGGACGGCCCGGCGGGCGCGGTGCCGCAGCGGGCGGCGAGCCAGCGGGCCTCCTCGTGCGGGTTGACGGTGACGCCCTTGACGGTCATGCCGTGTTCCTCGGCCAGCGGCCCGAAGGCGGCGAGCCGGTCGGCGACGGCCGTGTAGTCCCGTTCCACCAGGCAGACCCGAGGGGCGTTGCGGCCCGGCTCGATGGGGGTGCGGCCGTCCCGCCAGTCGGTGACCCGGCCGCCGGGCTGGGCCCTCTCGTCGGGGGTGTCGTGCTGGAGGGCGGTGGCGACCAGGTCGTGGGCCGTGTCGAGGCGGCCGGCGGCGAGTTCGCCGAAGCGGCGGGCGAGGGAGTGGAAGATCTCGAAGTCGGTGCGGGCCTGCCACGGCGGGTTGATCGCGGGACTGAAGGCGTGCACGAAGGGGTGCATGTCCGTGGAGGACAGGTCGTGCTTCTCGTACCAGGTGGCGGCGGGCAGCACGAGGTCGGAGAAGAGCGTCGTGGAGGTCATCCGGAAGTCGAGGCTCAGCAGCAGGTCGAGCTTGCCCTCGGGGGCGTCCTCGCGCCAGGCCACGGAGCGCGGCCGGTGCTCGGGCGGCGCCTCGTCGGCGGTGGCGCCGTCCCGGGCGCCGAGCAGGTGGCGCAGGAAGTACTCGTTGCCCTTGGCGGAGGAGCCGATCAGGTTGGCCCGCCACACGGTCAGCACGCGCGGCCAGTTGCGGGGCGCGTCGGGGTCCTCGCAGGCGAAGTCGACGGCCCCCGAGCCCAGTTGCTCCGCGATCCAGTCGCCCGGCTCCTGCCCGCTCTCCCGGGCGCGGCGGCCGAGGTCGAGCGGGTTGGCGTCGAAGGTCGGGTACGACGGCATCCAGCCGAGCCGGGCCGACTGGGCCACCAGGTCGGCGGTGTGGAGCCCGGCGAGGGTGCCGGGCGCGGTGGGCGGGGCGAGGGCGTCGGCGGCGTGGGACTCGTACCGCCACTGGCCGGTGTGCAGGTACCAGTACGGAGTGCCCGCCATCTGCCGGGAGGGCCTCACCCAGTCGGCGGCCGTGGACAGCTGCTGCCAGCCGGTGTACGGGCGGACCTTCTCCTGGCCGACGTAGTGCGCCCAGCCGCCGCCGTTGACGCCCTGGCAGCCGGTGAGGATGAGCAGGGAGAGGAAGGAGCGGTAGATGGTGTCGGAGTGGAACCAGTGGTTGGTACCGGCGCCCATGACGATCATGCAGCGGCCGCGGGTCTGCTCGGCGGTGCGCGCGAACTCCCGGGCGGTGCGGACCGCCGCGTCGGCCGGGACGGAGGTGATGCGCTCCTGCCAGGCGGGGGTGCAGGGCTCGTCGGCGTCGTCGTAGCCGGTGGGCCAGTGGCCGTCGAGTCCGGGCCGGGCCACGGCGTACTGGGCGAGGAGGAGGTCGTAGACGGTGGTGACGAGTCGGCCGCCGATCTCCCGGGCCGGTACGCCGCGCACGACGGTGGCCCCCGGTTCGTCGAAGCGGGGCAGCACCACCTCGACCCCGTTGTCCCGCCGGCCGTCGGTGTGGCCGTGCAGGGTGAGGAGCGGGTCGACCCCGCCGAGGTCGAGGTTCCAGCGCCCCTCGCCGCCCTTGCCCCACCGGTCGCCGAGGGTGCCGTTCGGGACGACGACGTCGTCGGTGTCGGCGTCGATCAGCACCGGCATCCAGGCCCGCGCCCCCGGGTCGGCGTGCCGGCCGAGCCCGAGGTCGGCGGCGGTGACGAACTTGCCGGGCGTCCGGCGGCCCTCCGCGTGCTCGTCGAGGGCGACCAGGAAGGGCAGGTCGGTGAAGCGCTTCACGTAGTCGGTGAAGTACGGCACCTGGCGGCGCACGAAGAACTCGGTGAGCAGCACGTGCCCCATGGCCATCGCGAGCGCCCCGTCGGTGCCGGGGTGCGGGTGCAGCCACTCGTCGGCGAACTTGGTGGCGTCCGCGTAGTCCGGCGAGACGACGACGACCTTCTGGCCGCGGTAGCGGGCCTCCGCCATCCAGTGGGCGTCCGGGGTGCGGGTGACGGGGACGTTGGAGCCCCACAGCATCAGGTGGGCGGCGTCCCACCAGTCCCCCGACTCCGGGACGTCGGTCTGGTCGCCGAAGACCTGCGGGGAGGCGATGGGCAGGTCGGCGTACCAGTCGTAGAAGGAGATCATCGGGGCGCCGATGAGGGAGTGGTAGCGGGCGCCGACCGCGTGCGAGGCCATGGACATGGCGGGGATCGGGGAGAACCCGGCGACCCGGTCGGGCCCGTACTCGGCGATGGTGTGCACCTGGGCGGCGGCGGCGATCTCCAGTGCCTCGTCCCAGTCGACCCGGACGAAGCCCCCGTGACCGCGGGCCGACTGGTAGCGCCGGCGCTTGTCGGGGTCACCGGTCAGCTCGGCCCAGGCGGCCACGGGGTCGCCGCCGTGCCGCCGCTTGGCCTCTCGGTACATCTCGACGAGGACACCGCGGGCCATCGGGTGGCGTACGCGGGTCGGCGAGTACGTGTACCAGGAAAAGGAGGCGCCGCGGGGGCAGCCGCGCGGCTCGTACTCGGGACGGTCGGGGCCGACGCTCGGATAATCCGTCTGCTGGGTCTCCCAGGTGATCAGCCCGTCCTTGACGTACACCTTCCACGAGCAGGAGCCCGTGCAATTGACGCCGTGGGTGGAGCGCACGACTTTGTCATGCGCCCACCGCTCTCGATAGGGACGGTCGTTGACTTTCTGGTCCGTGCGGTACACGGCCCTCAGATCGAGGGTGGTCGGCGACTTCCGCAGCAGCTGACCTGCCCTCAGAAGCCGGTCGGCGGCGTCGGCCGCGGCCTTCGCCCTGCTTCGCACCACGCTGCCATCTCCTTGCGAACGCGACGGGGCCATGCCCGCCGGAATGCGGCGGGCACGCTGTGTGCCGCATTCAGCATCGCGCCGTAATCCGATGCAGAAACGGTATTTCTGTGGCCTTTGCGGAGGAGGGGGAGAAGGTTTTCATTGGCTTTGCAATAGTTGTCATGCGCATATTCTTCACCTGCGCCGACTTTCGGCCAGAAATGCCAAAACGCCTCACACGGCCGCCCTCTCCGCCAGGAATTCCGCCCACGTCACCTTGCCGACCAGCGCGTCTTCCAGGGTGAGGTTCTCGCCAGAACGGTACGCGCGACCCGCTTTCCCGGGAATGCGCACCGGCAGTTTCGGGCGCCGGCGACCGCCGCGCAGCGCCGACGGGCCGGTGCCCCGCGGGGCAGGCAGCCGGTGCGGGTGGCGCTGCTCCAGCTGCTGGAGTCGATCGAGGCGGTGCCGGCGTACGTCTCGGGCCGCCGCTCGGAGATCCTCGCCTGGAACCGGATGGCCGCCGCCCTCTTCGGCGACTGGGGCAAGCTCCCGGCGGCGGAGCGGAACTGGGCGCGGCTGGTCTTCCTGAACCCGGACTACCGCGAGCTGTTCGTCGACTGGGAGCAGAAGGCCTACGACATGGTCAGCTTCCTGCGCATGGACGCGGGCCGGCACCCCGACGACCCGCGGCTGTCCGCGCTGGTGGGCGAACTGTCGGTGAAGAGCGAGGAGTTCCGGCGGCTGTGGGCCACGCACGACGTCAAGGAGAAGAGCTACGGCGTCAAGCGGATGCGGCACCCGCTGGTCGGTGACCTGACCCTGTCCTTCGAGACGTTCCGCCTGGTCGACGACGACGAGCAGGCCTTCGTCACGTACCACGCCGACCCCGGCTCCCCGTCGGCGGACGCGCTGCGGCTCCTGGCGAGCTGGGGGACGGACGCGGCGGCTTCGGTGCCGACCTGACGGGCCCGCGTTCGGACGGCCGGCGCCGGTATCCCCGTCAGGACTGGTCCGTCGCCGGTCGATCGCGGGGCGGGCCCGGCCCGCGGCAGCCCGGCCGGGCCGGCGCCGCGTCGCCGCGTTCGGGGTCGGCCCGGCCGCGACGGCCTCGATCGTGATCCGGTCGTGTCGAACCCGGCGGGCAGCTCACCGTTGTCCCCCGCCGCGGCCGTCAGCCGGGCGCCGGGCGGCAGCGGTCCTTCCGGGTGGCTCCCTGGCCGCCCACGGCGCGCGCAGCCGCCGCCGAACCCCCGGCGGCCCGGTCCCGGCCGCCGGTGGCGTGGGGGTCAGGCCGACGCGTTCTCCTTCACGGTGATGCGGCCCTTGCGGATGGTCGCCACGCGGGGGGCCTTCTTCGCGATCGCCGAGTCGTGGGTGACCATCACGAAGGTGAGGCCCAGCTCCTTCCACATGCGGTCGAGCACGTCCATGATCTCGTCGCGGGTCGACTCGTCGAGGTTTCCGGTGGGCTCGTCGGCGAGCAGCACCTTCGGCTGCTTGACCAGGGCGCGGGCGATGGCCACGCGCTGCTGCTGGCCGCCGGACATCTCGCCGGGGAGGTGACCGCGGCGTTCGCCGAGCCCGACGGAGGCCAGGGCCTCGGCGGCCTTCTCGCGCCGGTCCTTCGCCCGGACACCGAGCGGGACCAGGGCGGTCTCGACGTTCTCCTGGGCGGTCAGGGTCGGGATCAGGTTGAAGGACTGGAAGACGAAGCCGATGCTCTCGCTGCGCACCCGGGTCAGCCTGGCCTCGGGCAGGGTGGCGAGGTCGGTGCCGTCGAGGACGATCTCGCCGGAGCTGGGGCGGTCGAGGGCGCCGAGCATCTGGAGCAGGGTGGACTTGCCGCCGCCGGTGGGGCCCTGGATGACGAGCCGGTCGCCGTCGGCGATGGTCAGGTCGACGCCGTCGAGGGCGTGCACGGTGGCCTTGCCGCGGGTGTAGCGCTTGGTGACGCCGCTGAGTTCGTACATGGTGCGACTCCTGGGGAAGCGAACGATGGGGTGCGGGGCGGCGGTTACTCGACGCGGCGCAGGGCGTCCGCCGGGCGCAGCCGCGAGGCGCGCCAGCCGCCGAAGCCGCCGGCGACGAGCCCGCCGGCCACGGCGAGGGCGACCGCGAGGACGATGGTGGTGAGGCTGACGGGGGCGGTCAGCGCGATGTCCAGGGTCCTGGCGGCGGTCTGCCGGCCAGGGCCGCCCATGCCGCCGAAGCCGCCGGGCCCGCCCGCACCCCGGCCACCGCCCGTGCCGCCGCCCAGTTGGGCCTGCAACGTCGGACTGACGGCGGTGACGACCCAGGCGCCCGCGAGCCCCAGCGCGATGCCGAGGGCGCCGCCGACCAGGCCGTTGACGACGGCCTCGCCGATCACCTGCCGGGTCACCCGGCCCGAGCGCCAGCCGAGCGCCTTGAGCGTGCCGAACTCGCGCACCCGGCGGGAGACGGCGGAGGAGGTGAGCAGACCGGCGACCAGGAAGGCGGCCACGAGGACGACGATCGACAGCCACTTGCCGACGCTGGTGGCGAGCGAGGAGGCGGTGGACAGGGAGCCGGAGACGGTGTCGGCGAGGTCGGCGGAGGTGGTGACCGTCGTACCCGGGACGTTCTTCTGGACCGCGGACTTGACGCCGTCGATCCGCTGCGAGTCGGTCGCCCTGACGTAGATCGTGGTGACCTTGTCCTTCGCGTCGCCCAGCGTCTGGGCCTGCTTCAGCGGCACGTAGAGGTCGGCCGCCGCGTCACCGCTGTCGGCCGTGGCGATGCCGACGATCTCGAACTTCGTGTCCTTGACGGTGACCGTGCTGCCGGTCTTGAGCTTCTTCTCCTTGGCGTACGCCGCGTCGGCGACGGCGACCTTGGCGTCGGTCTCCGACTCCTTGAAGGTGCGTCCGCCGGTGATGGTGGACGTGGTCAGCGGGCCGAGGGCGGGCTCGGCGACGTCGGTGCCGTAGACGGAGTAGCTGTTGACGTCGAAGTCGGCGCCGCCGCCCTGGACCCGGCCCTGCGGGGACTGGCCGCCGCCCGGACCGCCGCCCCGGCCCTGGCCCGCGCCGCCGCCGGAGGCGTCCTGCTGGAACTGGCCGCGCGAGAACTCGCCGCTGACCTTGACGACCTGGAGGCTCAGACCGCCCACCGCGTCGGCGACACCGCTCTGTCCGGCGACCTTGCCGACGGTGGAACTCGCCAGCGTCTGGAAGCCCTGCACCATGACGCGGTCGGTGCTCTGCTCCTTCTCGGAGCCGTCGTCCTGCGCGTCGAAGCGGAAGCGCGGCCATTCGGCGGTGGTGCCGGAGGATGCCTCCGCGGCCTTGGTGACCGTCATGTCCGTGCCCAGCCCGTACAGGGACTGAAGGACCTTGTCCTGGGCGCGGCCCATGCCGGCGGAGACGGAGTCGACGACGATGACCAGCGCGATGCCCAGCGCCAGGCCGGAGGCGACGACGAGGGCCGCCTTTCTGCGGCGGCGCAGCTCGCGCCTCAGGTAGGTGAAGAACATGGCCGCAAGCTAGGGACGGCCCGTGATGAAGGGTTAAGGCCCGCGTAAGAGGAGGATGAGAAGCCGGGAGCGGCGCGGGCGCCCGCCGCTCCCGTGCGGGGAGTGGCGGGCGCCCGTGCGAAGTGTTCTCGGTCTGCGGGGAGTCGGCGTCAGACCGCCGAACCCGCCTTCCACTGGGCCCAGTCCATGTTCCAGCCGTTGAGGCCGTTGTCCGGGGAGACGGTCTTGTCGCCGGTGTTCTGGACGACGACCACGTCACCGATGATCGAGTGGCTGTAGAACCAGGCGCCCGGCGTGTTCGGGTCGTTGGCGCCCTTGGCGTCGGAAAGGCCCACGCAGCCGTGGCTGGTGTTGGTGTGGCCGAAGACGTCGCCGCCCCAGTAGGAGCCGTGGATGAAGGTGCCGGAGCTGGTCAGGCGCATGGCGTGGGGCACGTCCTTGATGTCGTACTCGCCCTTGCCGTCGTCGTCGGTGAAGCCGACGGTCGCGCCGTTCATCCGGGTCTCCTTGAACTTCTCGGAGATCACCATCTGGCCCTCGTAGGTCTTGTTCTCCGGGGAACCGGCGGAGATCGGGATGGTCTTGATGGTCTTGCCGTCCTGCGTGACCTTCATCTGCTTGGTGTTCGCGTCGACGTAGGAGACCTGGTTGCGACCGATCTTGAAGGTGACCGTCTTCTGCTGCACGCCGTAGACGCCCTGGGCGCCCTCGACCCCGTCGAGCGCCAGCTTGAGGGTGACGGTCGAGCCGGCCTGCCAGTAGTCCTGGGGGCGGCAGTCCATGCGCTGGGTGCTGAACCAGTGGCAGGCGACCTCCTGGCCGCTGCTGCTGTTGACCGTGATGCCCTTCTGGACGGCGGCCTTGTTGGTGATCTGCTTGTCGAAGTTGATCGACACGGGCATTCCGACGCCGACGGTCTGGCCGTCGTCCGGGGTGAAGGTGCCGATGAAGCTGTTCTCCGGGGAGACCGTGGTGAACGACGCGTTCTCGTGGGCGGCGCGGCCCTCGGAGTCCTGCGCGGTGGCCGTGATCTGGTACTTGGTGGCGCGCTCCAGCTGGCCTTCGGGCTTCCAGCTGGTCTTGTCGGCGGATATCTCGCCCTTGACCTCGGTGCCGTCCGAGGCGGTCATCTTCACCTCGGTGAGCGTGCCCTTGCTCACGGTGACACCGGCGGAGTTGTTGATGGAGGCGTTGTTCGAGCCGTCCTGGGGTGTGATCTTGATCTGGGCCTCGGACGTCTTCTTGGCCGCCGCCTCGTCGACCTCGGCCTGCGAGGTCTTGCCGTCCCCACCCCCGGAGGTGTCGGCGTCGCTACTGGAACATGCCGAGAGCACCAGCACACCGCCGAGCAGTGCGGACGCGGCCATCAGACCCTTGCGCCGCTTACCGTCCGTCATCACACGCTTCTCCATCGTTGCCGATTCCCGAAACCCCGAGATACCCCGTCAATAACTTTCAACGCTACGACCGGTTCGTCCCGTTCCACATCGCTCACGGGTGTGGGGCATGCCACGTTTGGTGCCGGAGGCCGGAGGTGGTTTGCGGGGAGGTGTCGGTCAGTGCGCACCGTGAGACGAGGAAACCCCGGGCGGCGGTTGCCGCCCGGGGCCGGGAATTTCCCCACACCGCGTCAGCCGACCGTCATTTCCTCGTCTTCAGGGTCGTTCTCGCCGCCATCATCCTCGTCGAGGTCCCACTCGGGCGAGTCGGGGTCGTAGTCGATCTGCTCACTGCTCCAGGAGGCCTGCCGCAGCTCGACCCCGGGCACCACGCTGACCAGGTCGAACGGGTCCACCAGATGCGCCAGGGCCTCGGCGGTGTCCTCCGTCACAGCGCGCTCGGAGTCGGTCCGTTCCGCGTCGGAGAGCTCGGTGTCGTCGGCGAGGGCCTGCAGCGCGGCCCCGGTGACGGCCTCCTCGTCGCCGACCTCGAGAACCAGCTCGACGCGAATCCGTACAAACCGTGATGTCTCAGGAGTACTCATGCCCGGAGCGTAAGGCCGACCGCTCCCGTGACTTTCCTGTGACCCGCGCCTTTCACTAACATCTGCCCACACGGCCAATTCGCCAGCGCCACAAGGGGATCGATATTCCGTGTCATCCGCTCGCCGTTCCTTGCTGACCGCCGCCTCCGCGGGCGGCCTGCTGTGTGCCCTGTGGTTCGTCCCGTCGGCGAACGCGACACCCGACACAGCGGTGCTCGAGTCCGCGGCCGCGGCCCCGTCCCCGCAGGTCACGGCCCAGGCGAGAGCCGCCTCCGCGGACACGTCCGCGGACACCGCGGCGACCGGCGAGGGCACGACCCGACTGGCCGACACCGGCAGCTTCGACAGCACGCCGTACGTCGTCGGCGGCGCCCTCTGCCTCGGCCTCGGCGCCGGCTTCGTGGGCTACTCGGTGCGCCGGGAACGCCTCGGCTCTTGAGAGAGCTTGACGTTCTTCTGGCCCTCTCGACCCTCCGGCCCGCCCCGATCACCGGGAGCGCCCCAAAGGAGGCAGCACGAAGGGGCCCCGGCGTCGTCCCGCCGGAGCCCCTCGCACCCGTCGCCCGCGGCGTCCGCTAGCGCAGCGGCCCCGTGACCGTCTCCGCCGCCGCGACCAGGTGCCCGGCGCGCACGAAGGCGTCCGCCGCGGCGAGGTCGGGCGCCAGGTGGCGGTCGGGCCCCGGCCCCTCCACGCCGGCCGCCCGTACGGCGTCGATGACGGCCCGCGACGCGGGCGCCGGGGTCAGCCCCTCGCGGAGCTGGATCGCGCGCGTGGCGGCGTACAGCTCGACGGCGATCACGCGGGCCAGGTTGTCGACGGCGGTGCGCAGCTTGCGCGCCGCCGACCAGCCCATCGACACGTGGTCCTCCTGCATCGCGGAGGACGGGATGGAGTCCGCCGAGGCCGGTACGGCGAGCCGCTTCAGCTCGCCGACCAGGGCGGCCTGCGTGTACTGGGCGATCATCAGGCCGGAGTCGACGCCCGCGTCGTCGGCGAGGAACGGCGGCAGGCCGTGGCTGCGGTTCTTGTCCAGGAGCCGGTCGGTGCGCCGCTCGGCGATGGAGCCGAGGTCGGCGACGGCCACGGCGAGGAAGTCCAGGACGTAGGCGACCGGGGCGCCGTGGAAGTTGCCGTTGGACTCCACCCGCCCGTCGGGCAGGACGACCGGGTTGTCCACGGCGGCGGCCAGCTCGCGCTCGGCGACGAGGCCGGCGTGGGCCATCGTGTCGCGTCCGGCGCCCGCGACCTGCGGGGCGCAGCGCACCGAGTAGGCGTCCTGGACCCGGGGGGCGTCGTCCTGGTGGTGCCCGGTCAGACCGGAGCCCTTGAGCACGGCGGCCATGTTGGCGGCGCTGGCCGCCTGTCCCGGGTGCGGGCGGATGGCGTGCAGCTCGGGGGCGAGCACCTTGTCGGTGCCGAGCAGGGCCTCCATGGTCAGGGCGGCGGTGATGTCGGCCGACTTGTAGAGGGTGTCGAGGTCGGCGAGGGCCATCACCAGCATGCCGAGCATGCCGTCGGTGCCGTTGAGAAGGGCGAGGCCCTCCTTCTCGCGCAGCTCGACCGGGGTGATCCCGTGTTCGGCGAGCAGCTCGCCGGCCGGCCGTACGGTGCCGTCGGGGCCCTCCGCGTCACCCTCGCCCATGAGGGTCAGCGCGCAGTGCGACAGCGGGGCGAGGTCGCCGGAGCAGCCGAGGGAGCCGTACTCGTGCACGACGGGGGTGATCCCCGCGTTCAGCACGTCGGCCATGGTCTGCGCGACCTCGTGGCGCACCCCGGTGTGTCCGGAGCAGACGGTCTTCAGCCGCAGGAACATCAGCGCGCGGACCACCTCGCGCTCGACGCGCGGTCCCATCCCGGCGGCGTGCGAGCGGACGATGTTGCGCTGCAACTGGGCCCGCAGCTCGGGGCTGATGTGCCGGGTCGCCAGGGCGCCGAAGCCGGTGCTCACGCCGTAGACGGGGTCCGGCTTGGCGGCCAGCGCGTCCACGATGCCGCGGGCCGCGGCCAGGGCGGCGACCGCGTCCTCGGAGAGTTCGATCCGGGCGCCGCCGCGCGCCACGGCGAGGACGTCGGACGCGGTGACCCCGGACGTCCCCACCACCACAGTGTGCATATCCATATTCAGGAGCGTACGCAGTGAATTCGATGATGTCACGAGGGGGTGCGTCACAGATGCACCGGGACTTCGCCCCTTACTGCCTGCCGCCTCTCACTGCCTGCGCCCCTCACCGACTCCGGCCCGGCGTCACGGCGAGTGCCGCCCGCGGAACCTCCTGCGCTCCCCGTCCTCCTCCCGGGAGGGCTCGTCCGCGAGCCGCACGACGGGGTCGTCGGGCCCCTCGCGCCCGGCGACGACCGGCCCGGCCGCGCGCCCGGCCTTGGCGCGGTACTGGGCGGCGTCGGCGAGCCGGAACAGCCGGCGGGCGGAACGGACGGGCCCGACCGGGTCCTCCGTGGACGCGACCCCGCAGGCCACGCCGTCCCCCAGCTCCAGCTCGCCCGCCCGGCGGCACAGCTCCTCGGCCGCCTTGACCACCGCGTCGGCGGGCGGCCCGACCGCGAGCAGACAGAACTCGTCCCCGCCGAGCCGTGCCGCGAGCGCCCCCGGCAGCATCGCCCCGCACAGCGACAGCACCGACCCGAACCGCTCCAGGAGGCGGTCCCCGACTGCGTGGCCGTGCGTGTCGTTCACCCGCTTGAGGCCGTTCAGATCGCAGACGACGAGGCTGACGACGACGCCCTCCTCGCGGTGCCGCTCGACGGCCTCGTCCAGCGCGGAGTCCACGGCACGGCGGTTGGCCAGCCCGGTGAGCGCGTCGGTGTACGCGAGCCGCCTGACCTCCTCCAGCCGCTCGCTCTGCGCGATCCCGGCGGCGACGACGGAGGCCAGCACGGTGGCGAAGTCGGCGTCGGCCCGCTCGAAGACCCGCTCCCCCATCGGCCGGGCCACGTACAGCTCGCCCCAGGCCCGCCCGTGCAGCACGATCGGCGCGACCACGCAGCAGCCGCGACCCCGGCGGCGCAGGGCGGCGACGCGCTGGTGGACGTATCCGGGACGCCCGGCGGCGGGCCCGGCGGCCGTCTCGACCCAGGCGTCGGGCTCCCCGCCGCCCGCCCAGCGCTCGTGCAGGAACTCGGTGATCTCCGCGAACTGGTGCACCGGGTAGGACTCGTCCTCCGGGAACTCCTCCTCGTCCTCGGCCCGCCGTCCGACGTTCACGAGCACCCGGAGCCGCCCCAGCTCCCGCTCCCACACCGACAGCGCGGCGAAGCTGCCGCCCAGCGCCACACACCCACCGACGGCCGCCGCCCGCCACGCCTCACGCGCACTCTGCGCGGCGGCCATCCCCTGCGCAAGCGCCACCACGGCCGCGAGCCGCCTGTCGTCACCCATCACTCCAGGCTAGGGAGATTCAAGAAGAAACGTTACTCAAACGGGGCGAACCGGGCGATTGTCTGGGAAGACGGGTGCTCCCGGCACGGATGGGGAGCCCCGTACGGGGGCGGGCTCCCCGCACCGGGCGGGCTCCGACGCGAGGCGGGCTCCAGGCTCGGGGCGGGAAGGTGGCCGGCGGGCTCCCGACGCGAAGCGCGAAGGCGCGAAGCGGGCCCCCGCGCGGGGGAGACAGACCCTGACGCGAGCGGCCCCGGCACGGAGCAGCCCTCCAGAGCGAGGCGGCACGCGGCACGGGCGAGACCCCCGACGCGAGACGCGAAGGCGACGCGAGACGCGAAGGCGGCAAGCCGACCCCTGCACGAGGCAGACCCTGCCGTCAGGCGAACCCCGCCACAAGACGGACCCCGGCACAGGCCAAGCCCCCGCCGCAGGTCGGGAAGACGGCCGGCGACAGGCAACAGGCGAAGCCTCAGCGACAGGCGAGAGACGACAGGCCCCCGATCACCGACCATCGGCAACCGGCAACCGGCAACCGACCCTCGACCACCGGCAACCGGCAACCGGCAACCGACAACTGGCAACCGACCACCGACCACCGACGATCGGCGACGCCTCACTCACCCGGCCAGCGCGGCGCCCGCTTCTCGTTGAACGCGGCCACGCCCTCCGCGCGGTCGCCCGAGAACGCCACCGACCGCCATGCCGCGTCCTCGACCTCGAGCCCCGCCCGCAGGTCGAGCCCGTGTCCGAGGCGCAGCGCACGCTTGGCCGCGCGCAGCCCCACGGGCGAGTTCGCGGCCATCCGGGAGGCCAGCTCCAGCGCGTCCTGCCGGTCCTTCCCCTCCTCGACCAGCTGGTCCACCAGCCCCAGCTCACGCGCCTCCTCGGCCGCCACCCGCCGGGCCGTGAACACCAGCTCGGCCGCGCGCGCCGCCCCCACCCGGCGCGGCAGCAACTGGGTACCGCCGCCGCCCGGAATCACTCCGACGGACACCTCCGGCAGCCCCACCACGGCCGTACGGTCGGCCACGATCACGTCGCACGACAGCGCCAGCTCGAACCCGCCGCCCAGCGCGAACCCGTGCACGGCCGCGACCGTCGGCTGCGGCAGCTCCAGCACCGCGGTGTACGCCCCGCGCGTCACCGGCCGCTGCCGCAACAGGTCGGCGTCGGAGAAGGAGTTGCGTTCCTTCAGGTCCGCCCCGACGCAGAACGCCCGCTCGTGCGTCGAGGTCAGCACCACCACCCGCACGTCCCGGTCCTCGGCCAGCGTCGCGCAGGCCGCGCTCAGGGACCGGGCCATCGCGGTCGAGACGGCGTTCATGGCCTTCGGCCGGTCGAGCGCGAGCTCCGCGACATGCCCGTCCGCGTGCCGCCGCACCAGGACGAACTCTCCGAACCGCTCCTCGCTCATGACACCCTCCGGTTAACGCGTGTTAACAAGTCGACCGACCGATCATCGCAGGCGGACCCGCGCGAGGGAAGGCCGGACCGGCCCGCTCCGCACACCGTCCCCGCCCACCCGTTCGAGTGACATGCGGGCGACCGCCGTACCCCGGCCCACGGCAGACCGTAGCCTCGCTCCGCCACGGCGCAGCGGGGGCGCGTGCGCACCGGGGAGGGTTCATGACGACGACCGGCACACCGACAGAGCCAAGAGAGCCGACAGAGGTGACAGAGCCGACGGAACCGCGGATCGCGTGGTGCCGCCGCGGTCGGCACCGCCGTCCCCGTCCCCGCAAGGTGCTGCTGGCCGCCGGCGGCCTCGCCCTGGCGGCGGGCGCCCTGAGCGTCGTACGCCTGCTGCCCGAGCCCGGCGGCGACCCGGGCGGCTTCGGCGCCGAGGCAGTGCCGCGCGTGGAGAGCGGCGCCCGGGGCACGGCCTCGGGAGGGTCGACGGAACCCGCCGCCGCGACCACCGCCGCCGGACCCTCCGGAGCGGGCCCTTCGGCGACGTCCGCCATGGGCGGCCTGAGCGGCTCCCCCGGCCCGGCCCTCATACCCGGCCCCGCGCCCGCCCCGTCCGCGAGCGGCCTCGCCATCCCAGTGCCCAGCGCCACGAGCGGGCCGGGCGGCCGGGAGACCCCCGACGGCCGTGGTCCGGGGGAAAGGGCGGAGGGGGACGGAGGGAAGCAGCCGGAGGACACCGACGGCCGGACCCCGCTCCCGGGAACACCGCAACCCTCGCGGTCCGACCGCCCCGAGCCCACCCCGCCACCGGACCACGGCACGCCACCGACATCCGCACCGGAGCCGGAACCCGACGACCCGGGCCTGTGCCTGCCGGTCATCGGCCTCTGCGTGGACCTGCTCCGCGACTGACGAACGACGAACGACGACTGGCGACCGGCGCCCGGCGCCCCACGACCGACAACTCACGACCGACGGACCGACGGACCGACGGACCGACGGCCTGCGACATACGGCCCGCCGCCCCGCCCTACGACTCGCCGCCGCCGTCCCTGCGCGTGAGCAGCCAGGGCTCGACCACGCCGAGGCCGCGCACCGGGCGTTGCCACATCGGCTGGAGCGCGAAGCGGTACACCGGCGGTTCCTCGCCCTCCTTCTCCGCGGCGGCGGCCTCCTCGGCCGCGGCTGCCTCCGAGGCGGGCGCGTCCCGGGTGCGGATCAGCTCCTCCGCGAAGGCGGTGTCGACGAGGACCGCGTCCTTGGGGGCTATCGAGGTGAGCCGGGAGGCCAGGTTGACGGTCGTGCCGAAGACGTCGCCCATCCGGGTGGTGACCGTGCCGAAGGCGATGCCGACGCGCAGTTCCGGCATGGTCTCGTCGTGGGCCATCGTCTCGATGAGCCGCAGGGCGATCTCGGCGGCCGTACCGGCGTCGTCGGCGGCGTAGAGCACCTCGTCGCCGAGGGTCTTGACCAGCCGTCCGCCGCGCGCGGCCACCAGGTCGGCGGAGGTGGTCTCGAAGGCCTCGACCAGCTCGCCCAGCTCCTCCTCCTCCATCCGCCGGGTCAGCCGCGTGAACCCGACCAGGTCCGCGAAGCCGACCGCGAGCCGCCGGTCCACCATCTCCTCGTCGTCCCCGGCCTGGATGACCCGGCCGGCCGAGGCGGCGAGCTGGCGCCGCCAGACGTAGACGAGGAACTCCTGGAGCTCGGGCAGGAGCAGCTCGACGATGGGGTACGTCACCTCGGTGCGCGTCATCCCGGGCTCGGGGGGCTCGGTCAGGCCCTCCAGGAAGGAGTCGATCTGCCACTCGGCCAACCGGGCGGTGGTCTGCCCCGTGGACCGGGCGACCTGGACGGCCATCGCCTCGCTGAGCAGCCCCGCCTCCACCAGACCGGCCAGGCGCCGCAGGGCGAGGACGTCGGCCTCGGTGAGCGCCTTGGCCTGGCCGATGTCGGCGAAGCCCATGGCCCGCCAGAAACGGGAGGCCAGCTCCATGGAGACGCCCGCGCTGCGGGCGGCCTGGAAGGGGGTGTAGCGGCGCTCGGCGCCCAGGATGAGCCCTTCGAGGCGCAGCGCGAGCGGGTCATCGCCGGGGTCGGCGGAGTCCGGGGCGGGCTCGGGGTCCACCCGGCCGTCCCCGTCCGCGCCGGAGCCGCTGTCGTCGACGGTCACGCCTGCTGCCTTTCCGATCTGCCGCGGTCAGGTTCGACCGGCCCCAACTTTACGTCAGGTGTGCCCCAGCTCACTCCCGTGCGGTCCGCACTCCGAGCGTGCCCCGGGGTCCGGCTCACGCCAACCGCAGGTGCACGATGTCCCCGGCGCCCACCGGCTCCTGCACGCCCGCCTCGGTCGCCAGGACCAGCCGCCCGTCGCCGTCCACGGCCACCGCCTCCCCGACGAGCGACCGGTCCCCCGGCAGCTCCGCCCGCACCATCCGCCCGAGCGTCGCGCAGCCCGCCGCGTACGTCTCCTGGAGCCCGCTGGCCGCCGGGTCGCCCCCGGCCTCCCGCCAGCGCCCGTACCAGTCCTCCAGCGACCGCAGCACCCCGCGCAGCAGCGGGTCCCGGCCGGTGTTCACGGCTCCCGCCAGCGCCAGCGACCCGGCCCGCGGGACGGGCAGTTCGTCGGCGCGGAGCGAGACGTTGATGCCGACACCGATGACGACGCCGTCGTCCCCGGCCCGCTCGGCGAGGATGCCGCCGGCCTTGCGTTCCTCGTCGCCGACGGTCACCAGCAGGTCGTTGGGCCACTTGAGGGCGGTGTCGACCCCGGCCGTGCGGGACAGCCCGGTCGCCACGGCGACGCCGGTGAGCAGCGGCAGCCAGCCCCAGCGGGTCACCGGGACCTCGGCGGGCCGCAGCAGCACGGAGAAGAAGAGCCCGGAGCGGGCCGGCGCCGTCCACTGCCGGTCCAGGCGCCCGCGCGCGGCGCTCTGCTCCTCGGCGACGAGGACGACGCCCTCCGCCAGGTCCCCCTCGGCGGCCCGCGCCACGAGGTCGGAGTTGGTGGACCCGGTGCGCTGCACGACGTCCACCTGCCGCCACAGCCCGCCGTCCCGCACCAGCCCCCGGCGCAGGGCCGTGCTGTTGAGGGGCGGCCGGTCCAGGTCGGACCAGCGGCTGGTCGGGGCGTCGTCCGGGGAGCCGGAGGAATCTCGGGGCGTCATGCAACCCACCCTAGGTGTGGGAAACACCGCACTGCCGAACGGAGGGCCCCCTACTACTCTACGAACGAGTAACCGTCCCCCCTTTTGAGCAGGCAGGGAGCCGCATCCCGATGTCCGAGCCGGAAGAGCAGCAGCCCGACATCCACACGACCGCGGGCAAGCTCGCGGATCTCAGGCGCCGTATCGAGGAAGCGACGCACGCCGGTTCCGCACGCGCCGTCGAGAAGCAGCACGCCAAGGGCAAGCTGACGGCTCGTGAACGCATCGACCTCCTCCTCGACGAGGGTTCGTTCGTCGAGCTGGACGAGTTCGCCCGGCACCGCTCCACCAACTTCGGCCTCGACGCCAACCGCCCCTACGGCGACGGCGTCGTCACCGGCTACGGCACCGTCGACGGCCGCCCGGTCGCGGTCTTCTCCCAGGACTTCACCGTCTTCGGCGGCGCGCTGGGCGAGGTCTACGGCCAGAAGATCGTCAAGGTGATGGACTTCGCGCTGAAGACCGGCTGCCCGGTCGTCGGCATCAACGACTCCGGCGGCGCCCGCATCCAGGAGGGCGTGGCCTCCCTCGGCGCGTACGGCGAGATCTTCCGCCGCAACACCCACGCCTCCGGCGTGATCCCGCAGATCAGCCTGGTCGTCGGGCCGTGCGCGGGCGGTGCGGTGTACTCCCCCGCGATCACCGACTTCACGGTGATGGTCGACCAGACCAGCCACATGTTCATCACCGGCCCCGACGTCATCAAGACGGTCACCGGCGAGGACGTCGGCTTCGAGGAGCTGGGCGGCGCCCGCACCCACAACTCCACCTCGGGCGTGGCCCACCACATGGCGGGCGACGAGAAGGACGCCGTCGAGTACGTCAAGCAGCTCCTGTCGTACCTGCCGTCCAACAACCTCTCCGAGCCCCCCGCCTTCCCGGAGGAGGCGGACCTCGCGGTCACGGACGAGGACGCCGAGCTGGACGCGATCGTCCCGGACTCGGCCAACCAGCCCTACGACATGCACGCCGTCATCGAGCACGTCCTGGACGACGCCGAGTTCTTCGAGACGCAACCCCTCTTCGCGCCGAACATCCTCACCGGCTTCGGCCGCGTGGAGGGCCGCCCGGTCGGCATCGTCGCCAACCAGCCCATGCAGTTCGCCGGGTGCCTGGACATCACCGCCTCCGAGAAGGCGGCCCGCTTCGTGCGCACCTGCGACGCCTTCAACGTCCCCGTCCTCACCTTCGTGGACGTCCCCGGTTTCCTGCCCGGCGTCGACCAGGAGCACGACGGCATCATCCGCCGCGGCGCCAAGCTGATCTTCGCCTACGCCGAGGCCACGGTCCCGCTGATCACGGTCATCACCCGCAAGGCCTTCGGCGGCGCCTACGACGTCATGGGCTCCAAGCACCTGGGCGCCGACCTCAACCTGGCCTGGCCCACCGCCCAGATCGCCGTCATGGGCGCCCAGGGCGCGGTCAACATCCTGCACCGCCGCACCATCGCCGACGCCGGTGACGACGCCGAGGCCACCCGGGCCCGCCTGATCCAGGAGTACGAGGACGCCCTCCTCAACCCCTACACGGCGGCCGAGCGCGGCTACGTCGACGCGGTGATCATGCCGTCCGACACCCGCCGCCACATCGTCCGCGGCCTGCGCCAGCTGCGCACCAAGCGGGAGAGCCTCCCCCCGAAGAAGCACGGCAACATCCCCCTCTGACCATCCCCGGAAGGAGCCGCTGTGACCATCAAGGTCGTACGGGGCAACCCCACCCCGGAAGAACTGGCCGCCGCCCTCACGGTGGTCAGGGCCCGCGCCGCGACGGCGGCCGCCGCCGAGCCGTCCGGCACCGAGCGTCCTCGGGACGCGTGGTCCGACCCGTCCCGCATCGCGGCCCGCCGCATGCCCCACCCGGGCCCGGCCTCGTGGGGCCGCACCTACTGGCCGAGCTGAGGACGGCCCACCCAGGGGCGCGGGGCACCGCGCACGGAAGAGGAATCCCGCGCCCCGAATGAGTACCCGTACTCAAGCGCGCACCCCCGGCCGAGCCGCACGCTGGTGACATGCTGTGGTCCGACCCCGACGACGAGCCGCCCGAGGAACTGCGTGACACGCAGGACATGCTGCGGCGGCTGAGCGTCTTCCTGGCGCTGGCGATGGTCCTCGCGATGATCGTGCTCGGTCTGGGGTGAGCCGGCCCCGCCCGGGTCGCTAACCTGACCCCATGACTGCTGCTCAGCCCCGCCGCCGACTCGTTCTCGCCTCCCAGTCCCCGGCCCGGCTCGGCCTGCTGCGCCAGGCCGGTCTGGCCCCCGAGGTGCTCGTGAGCGGTGTGGACGAGGAGGCCGTCACCGCCCCCACCCCCGCCGAGCTGGCGCTCGCCCTGGCCGAGGCCAAGGCGTCCGTGGTGGCCGCGAAGCCGGAGGTGCACGGCGCCCTGGTGATCGGCTGCGACTCGGTGCTCGACCTGGACGGCCAGGCGCTCGGCAAGCCGGCGGACGCCGAGGAGGCCACCGCCCGCTGGAAGGCGATGCGCGGCCGGGCGGGCACGCTGCAGACCGGCCACTGCGTCTGGGACACCGCCTCCGGCCGCTACGTCTCGGCGACCGCGTCCACCGTCGTCCGCTTCGGCGAGCCGACCGACGAGGAGATCGCCGCCTACGTGGCCTCCGGGGAGCCCCTGTACGTCGCCGGGGCGTTCACCCTGGACGGCCGCTCGGCCCCGTTCATCGACGGCATCGACGGCGACCACGGGAACGTCATCGGCCTCAGCCTGCCCCTGCTGCGGCGGCTCCTCGCCGAGCTCGGGACCGGCATCACGGAGTTGTGGGCGCCGGCGGAGGGTTGAGGGGGGAGCCGTCGTCGCCCTCGGGCCGCTGCCCGGCCGCGGGTTCCTCGCGGGAGTCGTACGTCATCAGCAGCAGCACGATCAGGCCCAGGACGACGATCATGAAGAGGAAGGCGCCGGGTCCCACCAGTCCCCAGGTGAAGGCGCCGAGCAGCCCGTGCACCACCGCGGCGCTGATCAGGAGGATCCGGCCGAGCCCCGCGGGCGCGCGGTCGCGCAGCGCCACGAGCAGGGCGACCAGGGCGCACAGCGCGAAGTACAGCCCGAAGACGACGCCGCCGATCTTCGAGGACACGGACATGGTGTCGGGGTCGAGACCGGCCAGGGACATGTCCTGACGGTCGACGACGATCCCCAGGAACCAGTTCAGCGCCGCGACGCCGACCGCCTCCGCGAAGAGCACGACCGCCACGGTCCACGCCACCGGTCTGCGTACGGACACCGGTCCCCACCCACCTTCGACCGCTGCCGCCAAGGCAGCTGTTACCCCAAGTACGTTCGAGACGATCCGAACGCTACTAACGGGTAAACCGCGCCACAAGGGTTCCGGCCCGAGCAAAGAATCATTGGGCCATTAGTAGGGACTCCACAAAGAAACGGAGTGGCCCGCAGCACGCTCTTACAGAGACCTTGACCACACCGGAGGGCTAGGGTTTCCCCCAGGAGACCTGCGCAACGCGGTACTACAAGGGCTTTCGCGGGTCGGGCGAGCATCGCATCACGCTCCGTGTGGGCAAGCTCACCATTGGGGACGGGTCGAAGTGCCGTGTCGGCAGTCCCTAAACTCGGCTTGTTTCAAGGAGGGAGCCTCAATCGTGCGCAAGGTGCTCATCGCCAACCGTGGCGAAATCGCTGTCCGCGTGGCCCGGGCCTGCCGGGACGCCGGGATCGCGAGCGTGGCCGTCTACGCGGACCCGGACCGGGACGCATTGCATGTCCGCGCCGCTGATGAGGCGTTCGCCCTGGGTGGTGACACCCCCGCGACCAGCTATCTGGACATCGAGAAGGTCCTCAAAGCCGCGCGCGAGTCGGGCGCGGACGCCATCCACCCCGGCTACGGATTCCTCTCCGAGAACGCGGAGTTCGCGCAGGCGGTTTTGGACGCCTCGCTGATCTGGATCGGCCCGCCCCCGCAGGCCATCCGCGACCTGGGCGACAAGGTCGCCGCCCGGCACATCGCCCAGCGGGCCGGCGCCCCCCTGGTCGCCGGCACCCCCGACCCGGTCTCCGGCGCGGACGAGGTCGTCGCCTTCGCGAAGGAGCACGGCCTGCCGATCGCGATCAAGGCGGCCTTCGGCGGCGGTGGCCGCGGTCTCAAGGTCGCCCGCACGCTCGAAGAGGTCCCCGAGCTGTACGACTCCGCCGTCCGCGAGGCCGTGGCGGCCTTCGGCCGGGGCGAGTGCTTCGTCGAGCGCTACCTCGACAAGCCCCGCCACGTGGAGACCCAGTGCCTGGCCGACCAGCACGGCAACGTGGTCGTCGTCTCCACCCGTGACTGCTCCCTCCAGCGCCGCCACCAGAAGCTGGTCGAGGAGGCCCCGGCGCCCTTCCTCTCCGAGGCCCAGATGGAGGAGCTGTACTCGTCCTCCAAGGCGATCCTGAAGGAGGCCGGCTACGTCGGCGCCGGCACCGTGGAGTTCCTCGTCGGCATGGACGGCACGATCTCCTTCCTGGAGGTCAACACCCGCCTCCAGGTCGAGCACCCGGTCACCGAGGAAGTCGCCGGCATCGACCTGGTCCGCGAGATGTTCCGCATCGCCGACGGCGAGGAACTCGGCTACGGCGACCCCGCCCTGCGCGGCCACTCCTTCGAGTTCCGCATCAACGGCGAGGACCCCGGCCGCGGCTTCCTGCCCGCCCCCGGCACCGTCACCCGCTTCGAGGCGCCCACCGGTCCCGGCGTGCGCCTGGACGCCGGCGTGGAGTCCGGCTCGGTGATCGGCCCGGCCTGGGACTCGCTCCTGGCGAAGCTGATCGTCACCGGCCGCACCCGCAAGGAAGCCCTGGAGCGCGCCGCCCGCGCCCTGGACGAGTTCCAGGTCGAGGGCATGGCCACCGCCATCCCCTTCCACCGCACCGTGGTCCGGGATGCGGCCTTCGCCCCCGAACTCACCGGCTCCACCGGCCCCTTCACGGTCCACACCCGCTGGATCGAGACGGAGTTCGTCAACGAGATCAAGCCCTTCACCGCGCCCGCCGAGACCGACGCGGACGAGGAGAGCGGCCGGGAGACGGTCGTCGTCGAGGTCGGCGGCAAGCGCCTGGAGGTCTCCCTCCCCTCCTCGCTCGGCATGTCGCTGGCCCGCACCGGCCTGGCGGCCGGCGCCCGCCCCAAGCGCCGTGCGGCGAAGAAGTCCGGCCCCTCCGCCTCCGGCGACACCCTCGCTTCTCCCATGCAGGGCACGATCGTGAAGATCGCCGTCGAGGAGGGCCAGGAGGTCCAGGAGGGCGACCTCATCGTCGTACTCGAAGCGATGAAGATGGAACAGCCCCTCAACGCCCACAAGTCCGGCACCGTCAAGGGCCTGGGCGCGGAGGTCGGCGCGTCCATCACCTCGGGCGCCGCGATCTGCGAGATCAAGGACTGAGGACGCGCGCAGCGCACGACGGGGGCGCCCGGCGGGACCGCATCACACGGTCCGCCGGGCGCCCCCGTCGCTGTCCGAGGGGACCGCGAGAACCTACCGGCGGCGCAGGTCGGCGACGCGCGCCCCCCGCTCCGCCCCGCCGCCCTGCTCGCCCAGGGCGGCGGCGGAACGCAGCCCCGCACCCGGGACCTGACGGCGCGGCCCCGGAAGCGGCACGTCCCGGCGCTGCTGACGTGCCACGGCCTCACTCCCCGAGGCCCCCGATGCCCCGGTGCCGTTCGCCGTACCACCCCCCGACGCCCCGGCCACGGCGATCTGCACGCCCTGGTCGGCCAGGGCCTGGAGCTCGGTGGCGGCGCGGTCGTCGTGGCCCGGCGACTCGTCGGTGACCAGTCGGGTGATGACGTCGGTGGGCACGGTCTGGAACATGGTGTCCGTGCCCAGTTTGGAGTGATCGGCGAGGACGACGACCTCGGCCGCGGCCTGGACCAGCGCCCGGTCGACGGAGGCCGACAGCATGTTGGAGGTGGACAGCCCCCGCTCGGCGGTGAGCCCGCTCCCGGACAGGAAGGCCTTGGAGACCCGCAGCCCTTGCAGGGACTGCTCGGCACCCGACCCCACCAGGGCGTAGTTCGACCCCCTGAGCGTGCCACCGGTCATCACGACCTCGACCCGGTTGGCATGGGCGAGGGCCTGGGCCACCAGCAGCGAATTGGTGACGACGGTCAGACCGGGCACCCGCGCGAGCCGGCGGGCCAGCTCCTGCGTCGTCGTACCCGCCCCCACCACGATGGCTTCGCCCTCTTCGACGAGGCCCGCGGCGAGATCGGCGATGGCCGTCTTCTCGGCGGTCGCGAGATGAGACTTCTGCGGAAAGCCGGACTCTCGCGTGAACCCGCCCGGCAGTACCGCACCGCCGTGCCGGCGGTCGAGGAGTCCTTCTGCCTCCAGTGCGCGCACGTCCCGCCGTACGGTCACTTCGGAGGTCTGGACGACGCGGGCGAGCTCACGGAGCGACACGGCCCCGTTCGCTCGCACCATTTCGAGGATCAATTGGCGACGTTCTGCAGCGAACACGAAACTGACAGTAACCCCAACGACCGTCTGCTTTCAGCAGTATGCGCCGAATAACAGAAGTTGTTCGCATGCCACCACCGGAAGTGGTATACGGCGGCCTATGCCGCGCGCAAGCGCCGCAACTCCCCGTGACCGGCGGGGAGTCGATTCAAGCCGCGCCCGCCGGACTCAGCCCTCCCCGCCGGCCTTCCGCGTGTGCAACTGCCGCGCCACCTCCGCGATCGACCCCGAAAGCGAGGGGTACACGGTGAAGGCGTTGGCGATCTGCTCCACCGTCAGGTTGTTGTCGACGGCGATCGAGATCGGATGGATCAGCTCCGAGGCACGCGGCGCCACCACGACCCCACCCACCACGATCTCGGTACCGGGCCGGCAGAAGATCTTGACGAAGCCGTCCCGGATGCCCTGCATCTTGGCGCGCGGGTTGCGCAGCAGCGGCAGCTTCACCACCCGGGCGTCGATCTTGCCCGCGTCCACGTCGGCCTGCGAGTAGCCGACGGTGGCGATCTCGGGGTCGGTGAAGACGTTGGCGGAGACGGTCTTCAGGTTCAGCGGCGTCACGGCGTCGCCCAGGAAGTGGTACATGGCGATCCGCCCCTGCATGGCGGCCACCGAGGCGAGCGCGAACACGCCGGTGACGTCACCGGCGGCGTACACGCCGGGGGCGGAGGTCCTGGACACCCGGTCGGTGCGGATGTGCCCGGAGTCCTTGAGCTTGACCCCGGCCTCCTCCAGCCCCATCCCCTCCGTGTTGGGGATGGCGCCCACGGCCATCAGGCAGTGCGACCCGGTGATGACCCGCCCGTCGGCGAGCGTCACCTCCACCCGGTCCCCCACCCGCTTGGCGGACTGGGCCCGGGACCGCGACATGACGTTCATCCCGCGCCGCCGGAACACGTCCTCCAGCACGGCGGCGGCGTCCGGGTCCTCCCCGGGCAGCACCCGGTCCCGGGAGGACACGAGGGTGACCCGCGACCCGAGCGCCTGATAGGCCCCGGCGAACTCGGCACCGGTCACACCGGAGCCGACCACGATGAGCTCCTCGGGCAGCTCGTCCAGGTCGTACACCTGGGTCCAGTTCAGGATCCGCTCGCCGTCGGGCCGCGCGTCCGGCAGCTCCCGCGGATGCCCCCCGGTGGCGATGAGCACCGCGTCGGCGGTCAGCGTCTCCTCGCTCCCGTCGGCGGCCCGCACCACGACCTTGCGGGACCCGTCGAGCCCCTGCATGCCCTCCAGCCGCCCGCGCCCGCGCACGACCCGCGCACCCGCGCGCGTCACGGAGGCGGTGATGTCGTGCGACTGCGCCAGCGCGAGCCGCTTCACCCGGCGGTTGACCTTGCCCAGATCGACGCCCACCACCCGGGCGGCCTGCTCCATGGGCGGGGTGTCGTCGGCGACGATGATCCCCAGCTCCTCGTAGGAGGAATCGAAGGTGGTCATCACCTCGGCCGTGGCGATGAGGGTCTTGGACGGCACGCAGTCGGTCAGCACCGACGCCCCGCCCAGACCGTCGCAGTCGACGACGGTCACCTCCGCGCCGAGCTGAGCGGCCACCAGGGCCGCTTCGTATCCGCCGGGTCCGCCGCCAATGATCACGATCCGAGTCACGTACCCCATTGTCCCGCACCCTTCAACGAAGGGCCGCCCGGGTCCACCACCGCGAGGACGGCGGTGCCCGACGGCGCTGCCGTACCCTTCCCCTCATGTCGCTCTACGCCGCCTACGCCGGCAACCTCGACGCGCGGCTGATGACCCGCCGCGCCCCGCACTCGCCGCTGCGCGCCACCGGCTGGCTGAACGGGTGGCGGCTGACCTTCGGCGGCGAGCACATGGGCTGGGAGGGCGCACTGGCGACCCTCGTGGAGGACCCGATCTCCCAGGTCTTCGTGGCCCTCTACGACATCGCCCCCATGGACGAGGACTCCCTGGACCGCTGGGAGGGCGTGGGCCTGGACATCTACCGCCGCACCCGCGTCCGCGCGCACACCCTGGAGGGCGAGGAGGGCGCCTGGACCTACGTCCTGAACGCCTACGAGGGCGGCCTGCCCTCCGCCCGCTACCTGGGCGAGGTGGCGGACGCCGCCGAATCGGCCGGCGCCCCCCACGACTACGTGATGGAACTCCGCAAGCGCCCCTGCTGAGCACCGCCTCGTCGAAACCTCCAACCCAAAAACCACCTTCCCGTGACCTCCAGCATCTACGCGCGTAGCCGCAAACCGGCTACCCTCTTCGGCGTGAACGCATCTCTTCTTCCGGACCCCTACGCCGCCGCCGACGCCGCCGCGGCCCGCCTGCGCGAACTCACCGGCGCCGAGACCCACGACGTCGCCCTCGTGATGGGCTCCGGCTGGGCACCGGCCGTGGACGCCCTGGGCGCCCCCGAGGCCGATCTCCAGGTCACCGACCTGCCGGGCTTCCCCCAGCCGGCGGTGGAGGGGCACGGCGGCAGGATCCGCTCGTACTCCATCGGCGACAAGCGCGCACTGGTGTTCCTGGGCCGCACCCACTACTACGAGGGCCACGGCGTGGCCGCGGTCTCCCACGGCGTCCGCACCGCCGTGGCCGCCGGCGCCAAGACGATCATCCTGACCAACGGCTGCGGCGGCCTGCGCGAGGGCATGCGCCCCGGCCAGCCGGTCCTGATCAGCGACCACATCAACCTCACCGCCACCTCCCCCATCGTCGGCGCCAACTTCGTCGACCTCACCGACCTCTACTCCCCCCGCCTGCGCGCACTGTGCAAGGAGGTCGACGCCACGCTGGAGGAGGGCGTCTACGCCCAGTTCCCCGGCCCGCACTACGAGACCCCGGCCGAGATCCGCATGGCCCGCGTCATCGGTGCCGACCTGGTGGGCATGTCGACGGTCCTGGAGGCGATCGCCGCCCGCGAGGCCGGGGCGGAGGTGCTGGGCATCTCCCTGGTCACCAACCTCGCCGCCGGCATGACGGGCGAGCCCCTCAACCACGAGGAGGTCCTCCAGGCCGGCCGCGACTCCGCCGCCCGCATGGGGAAGCTGCTGACCCAGGTCCTGAGCCGCCTGTAGGCCAGTCGCGGGGTGGGCCGCGCCACGACTACTGCCCGCAGCTGGGGCGGAACGGCGGGAGAGCCGCGTACGGCGAGCGGGGGACGCGAAGCGTGGGCGGCAGCACCCGCGCACGGCGGGAGAGCCGCGTACGGCGAGCGGGGGACGCGGAGCGTGGGCGGCAGCAGCCGCGCACGGCGAGAGAGCCGCGTACGGCGAGCGGGGGACGCGGGGCGTGGGCGGCAGCAGCCGCGTACGGCGAGAAGGGGACGTGTCGGGGGGTGTCCGCCCGCAGCGGTTGGCGCGTCAACGGAGTCCCACATCCCTGTCCCACCGATTCCGCGCCGTTCCGAGGACGGACACCCCCCGGCGCGGCCCCGACCCACCACCGAACCCACCGCGCCACCCGCACCCCCACCGGAGCCGCACAGGCCGCCGCAGGCACCCGCACCCCCCACCCACCCCGCACAGGCCGCCGCAGGCACCACCACCCGACACCCGAGAGGCTGACCGACGTGCAAGACGTGAACAACGACGACGACCTCCTCGCACGAGCCAAGGCATGGCTGGCCGAGGACCCCGACGCGGACACCCGCGCGGAACTCGCCCGCCTCATCGAAGCCGAGGACCGCGCCGAGCTCACCGCACGCTTCTCCGGCACCCTCCAGTTCGGCACCGCGGGCCTGCGCGGCGAACTGGGCGCCGGCCCGATGCGCATGAACCGCTCGGTCGTCATCCGCGCCGCCGCCGGCCTCGCCGCGTACCTCAAGAAGCAGGGGACCCACCACGGGACCGACACGGCCGGCCTGGTCGTCATCGGCTACGACGCCCGCCACAAGTCCGCGGACTTCGCCCGCGACACCGCCGCCGTGATGACCGGCGCCGGCCTCCGCGCCGCCGTACTCCCCCGCCCCCTCCCCACCCCCGTCCTCGCCTTCGCGATCCGGCACCTCGGCGCCGTCGCCGGAGTGGAGGTCACCGCCAGCCACAACCCGCCCCGCGACAACGGCTACAAGGTGTACCTCGGCGACGGCTCCCAGATCGTGCCCCCCGCCGACGCCGACATCGCCGCCGAGATCGACGCCGTACGCACCCTGCACGACGTCCCCCGCCCCGACACCGGCTGGCAGACCCTCGACGACGCCGTCCTCGACGCCTACCTCACCCGCACGGACGCCGTCCTCGCCCCCGACTCCCCCCGCACCGCCCGCACGGTCTACACCGCGATGCACGGCGTCGGCAAGGACACCCTCCTCGCCGCCTTCGCCCGAGCCGGTTTCCCGCGGCCCACCCTCGTCACCGAGCAGGCCGACCCCGACCCGGACTTCCCCACCGTCGCCTTCCCCAACCCGGAAGAGCCCGGCGCGATGGACCTGGCCTTCACGAAGGCCCGCGCGACCGACCCCGCCCCCGACCTGGTCATCGCCAACGACCCGGACGCGGACCGCCTGGCAGTGGCGGTACCGGACGCGACGGACCCCGCAGGCTGGCGCATGCTCCGGGGCGACGAGGTCGGCGCCCTCCTCGCCGCCCACCTGGTCACCCGCGGAGCGCACGGCACGTTCGCGGAGTCGATCGTCTCGTCCTCCCTCCTCGGCCGCATCGCGGCGAAGGCGAAGGTCCCCCACGTCGAGACGCTCACCGGCTTCAAGTGGATCGCCCGCGTGGAGGGCATCCGCTACGGCTACGAGGAGGCCCTCGGCTACTGCGTCGACCCGGAGGGCGTCCGCGACAAGGACGGCATCACCGCGGCCCTCCTGATCACGGAGCTGGCCTCCACCCTCAAGGAGGCCGACCGCACCCTCCTCGACCTCCTCGACGACATCGCCGTGGAGCACGGCCTGCACGCCACGGACCAGCTCTCGGTGCGCGTGGCGGACCTCTCCCTCATCGCCGCCGCGATGACCCGCCTGCGCGAGCAGCCCCCGGCGACCCTCGCGGGCCTCCCGGTCACCAGGGCGGAGGACCTCACCCGGGGCACGGACACCCTCCCGCCCACCGACGGTCTGCGCTACACGCTCGACGGAGCCAGGGTCATCGTCCGCCCCAGCGGCACGGAGCCCAAGCTGAAGTGCTACCTGGAGGTGGTCGTCCCGGTCGCCACGCGCGCCGACCTCCCGGCCGCCCGGACGACGGCAAGGGACCTGCTGACGGCGCTCAAACACGACGTGTCGACGGCGGCCGGCATCTAGCAACAACAACCGGACCCGGAAAACCGGGGGCGCTCAAGGGCGCCCCCGACCACATCACCACCACCGCCACGGCCACGGCCACGGCCACGGCCACGGCCACCACAACGCCACCAGGCGCCCCCCACCACCACCCACCCCACCTCACCCCACCCCGAGCAGCACCCCCAGCGCCACCGCCCCGACGACCACCGGCACGATGACCTCGTACGCCCACCGCACGGTCACCTCGCCCCGAGAGCCCTCGGCGGCCTGCCGCGCCTCCCACAGCTCACGCAACTCGTCCATGACCTTGTCGGCCTCGGCCCGCACCGGCCCGTCCGCCTCGACAGCCCCCGACCCGACACCGTCGCCGCGCGAACCGAACTGCCCCATACCGCCGAGCACACTCCCGCGCCTGCGCCCACCGGCACCGCCAGCACCACCGACGGCCCGCCGATCCTCCTGCCGCGCGGCCTTCTTGCGCCCGCGCAGCGAAACCGGCACGGACCACAGCTGGTACTTGGCGCCGCCCTCGGTGAAGACCTCGTTCGTGTAGGCGGACCGGAACGACTCGACCCGCGACCAGGGAAGCACGATCACCCGGAACGGATTGCGCACCCGCATCCGGTCGTCGTTCGCGAAGACGGCGGGACGCACGGTGTAGGCGGCGACGAGCGGCACGAGGAAGACCAGCGCCGCGAGCGCCTTCCAGCGGGTGCTCCCGTCGCCCGCGACCAGGGCGTCGATGCCGAGCCACAGGACGAGGGCGAGTACCAGCACACCGCCGGAGATACCCGCGGGCGAGCGGTAGGCCCGGTCCTTGGACACGGGTCCCGACGGCTGCGGCGAGGATGACTGGGGCTGCGGCGTGCTCATGCTGCCGATTGTGCCCGACGGCCCGCCCGGCGCTCGCACGCGGTGCCGGTACACCGGACAAGCCCGGGGGCTGTACACCGGACGAGCCCGGGGGCTGTACAGACTGCTACGCGCGTAGATATGCTCATCTGGTGACCATGCCCACCACTGCACCCGCCGCGAACGGACCCGCCCAGAGCCCCGCAAACGGACCCGCACACGGATTCGCCGACGTCACCGCGTCCGACAGCACCCTGCGCCGCTTCCTCCACGGACTGCCCGGGGTCGACACGGTCGGTCTGGAGGCGCGCGCAGCCTCCCTCGGCACCCGTTCCATCAAGACCACCGCGAAGGCGTACGCCCTCGACCTCGCCATCTCGATGGTCGACCTGACGACGCTGGAAGGCGCGGACACCCCGGGCAAGGTCCGGGCCCTCGGCGCCAAGGCGGTCCGCCCCGACCCGACCGACCGCACGGCCCCGGCCACCGCCGCCGTCTGCGTGTACCCCGACATGGTGCCCACCGCGAAGGAGGCCGTCGCCGGCTCCGGCGTGAAGGTCGCCTCGGTGGCCACGGCGTTCCCGGCCGGCCGCGCCTCGCTGGCCGTCAAGCTGGCCGACGTGCGCGAGGCCGTGGCGGCGGGCGCGGACGAGGTCGACATGGTCATCGACCGCGGCGCGTTCCTCGCGGGGAACTACATGAAGGTGCACGACGAGATCACCGCCGTGCGCGAGGCCTGCGGCACGGCCGCCCGTCTGAAGGTCATCTTCGAGACCGGCGAGCTGTCGACGTACGACAACATCCGCCGCGCCAGCTGGCTCGGCATGCTGGCCGGCGCGGACTTCATCAAGACGTCCACCGGCAAGGTCGCGGTCAACGCCACCCCCGCCAACACCCTGCTGATGCTGGAGGCGGTCCGCGACTTCCGCGCGCAGACCGGCGTCCAGGTGGGCGTGAAGCCGGCCGGCGGCATCCGCACCGCGAAGGACGCGATCAAGTTCCTGGTCCTGGTCAACGAGACGGCGGGCGAGGACTGGCTGGACAACCACTGGTTCCGCTTCGGCGCCTCGTCCCTGCTGAACGACCTGCTGATGCAGCGCCAGAAGCTGACCACGGGCCGTTACTCCGGCCCCGACTACGTGACGGTGGACTGATCGACATGGCACCCGCACCCTCCCCCTCCCCCTCCCCCGCGTTCGCGTACGCCCCGGCACCCGAGTCCCGCGCGGTCGTCGACATCGCGCCGTCGTACGGCCTGTTCATCGACGGCGAGTTCACCGAGGCGGCCGACGGCAAGGTCTTCAAGACCGTCTCCCCCGCCACCGAAGAGGTCCTCTCCGAGGTGGCCGAGGCCGGCGAGGCGGACGTCGACCGCGCCGTGAAGGCGGCCCGCAAGGCCTTCGAGAAGTGGTCGGCTCTGCCCGGCGCGGAGCGCGCGAAGTACCTCTTCCGCATCGCCCGCATCATCCAGGAACGCAGCCGCGAGCTGGCCGTCCTGGAGACCCTGGACAACGGCAAGCCGATCCGGGAGACCCGGGACGCCGACCTCCCCCTGGTGGCGGCGCACTTCTTCTACTACGCGGGCTGGGCCGACAAGCTGGACCACGCGGGCTACGGCGCGAACCCCCGCCCCCTCGGCGTGGCCGGCCAGGTCATCCCCTGGAACTTCCCCCTCCTGATGCTGGCCTGGAAGATCGCCCCGGCGCTCGCCACCGGCAACACGGTGGTGCTCAAGCCCGCCGAGACGACCCCCCTCTCCGCCCTGTTCTTCGCGGACATCTGCCGCCAGGCCGGGCTCCCCAGGGGCGTCGTCAACATCATCACCGGTGACGGCCGCGCCGGAGCGGCGCTGACCGCGCACCCCGACGTGAACAAGGTCGCCTTCACGGGCTCCACGGCCGTCGGCAAGCAGATCGCGCGCACGGTCGCGGGCACCTGCAAGAAGCTCACCCTGGAACTGGGCGGCAAGGGCGCCAACATCGTCTTCGACGACGCCCCGATCGACCAGGCCGTCGAGGGCATCGTCACCGGCATCTTCTTCAACCAGGGCCAGGTCTGCTGCGCGGGCTCCCGCCTCCTGGTCCAGGAGTCGATCCACGACGAGCTGCTCGACTCCCTCAAGCGCAGGCTCACCACGCTCCGCCTGGGCGACCCCCTGGACAAGAACACGGACATCGGCGCGATCAACTCCGCCGAGCAGCTGGCCCGGATCACCGCCCTCGCGGACCAGGGCGAGGCGGAGGGCGCCGAGCGCTGGTCCCCGGCCTGCGAACTCCCCTCCTCCGGCTACTGGTTCGCCCCGACGCTCTTCACGAACGTCACCCAGGCGCACACCGTCGCCCGCGACGAGATCTTCGGCCCGGTGCTGTCCGTCCTCACCTTCCGCACGCCGGACGAGGCGGTCGCCAAGGCCAACAACACCCCGTACGGCCTGTCGGCGGGCATCTGGACGGAGAAGGGCTCGCGCATCCTGGCGGTCGCGAACAAGCTCCGTGCGGGTGTGATCTGGTCCAACACGTTCAACAAGTTCGACCCGACGTCGCCGTTCGGCGGCTACAAGGAGTCGGGCTTCGGCCGCGAGGGCGGCCGCCACGGCCTGGAGGCTTACCTCGATGTCTGAGCGACTCAGCGTGCTGAAGACCTACAAGCTGTACGTGGGCGGGAAGTTCCCGCGTTCCGAGAGCGGCCGGGTGTACGAGGTGACGGACTCGAAGAACAACTGGCTGGCCAACGCCCCTCTCTCCTCCCGCAAGGACGCCCGTGACGCGGTGGTCGCCGCGCGCAAGGCGTTCGGCGGCTGGTCGGGCGCCACGGCGTACAACCGCGGCCAGATCCTCTACCGGATCGCCGAGATGCTGGAGGGCCGCCGCGACCAGTACGTCGCGGAGGTCGCCGACGCGGAGGGCCTGTCGAAGTCCAAGGCCGCGGCACAGGTGGACGCGGCGATCGACCGCTGGGTCTGGTACGCGGGCTGGACCGACAAGATCGCCCAGGTGGTCGGCGGCGGCAACCCGGTCGCGGGCCCCTACTTCAACCTGTCCTCCCCCGAGCCGACGGGAGTCGTCGCCGTCCTGGCCCCGCAGGAGTCGTCCTTCCTGGGCCTGGTGTCGGTGCTCGCCCCGGTCATCGCGACGGGCAACACGGCGGTCGTGGTGGCCTCGGAGAAGTCCCCCCTCCCCGCCCTGTCCCTGGGCGAGGTCCTGGCCACCTCCGACCTCCCCGGCGGCGTGGTCAACATACTCTCCGGCCGTACGGCGGAGATCGCCGCCCCGCTCGCCGCCCACCAGGACGTCAACGCGATCGACCTCGCGGGGGCCGACGAGACGCTGGCGAAGGAGCTGGAGATCACGGCGGCGGACAACCTCAAGCGCGTCCTGCGTCCACAGCCTGTGGACGACGCCGACTGGTCCGCGACCCCGGGCACCGACCGCCTGACGGCGTTCCTGGAGACGAAGACGGTCTGGCACCCGACGGGCGCACTGGGCGCGTCCGGTTCGTCGTACTGACCGGCTCCCCGTCACCCGGCGCCGACGCCGACGGGCCGCGGCCCCTCCCCGTCCGGAGGAGCCGCGGTCTTCACTCGGCCGAGCAGGGCCTCGGTTCCGGCCGGCTCGGCGCGGTCTTCCGTCCCGTCAGCGGGGACAGGTCCTTCATGTACATCTCCGACCACTCCTTGCCGGCCAGGATCTCCCGGAGCCCCGAGCACACCTTGCGCTTCAGGAGCGGGTCGTCCTTCCGCATCGCCACCCCGTAGGGCTCCGTGCCCGCGCCGCTGGGCAGCAGCTTGAGATGCGCCGGATCGTTCTGGGCGTACCCGGCGAGCAGAACGTCGTCCGAGGCGACCGCGTACACGCTCGAGCGCTTGTCCAGCAGTCTCTCCACGCACTCCTTGTAGGTGTCGGGCTGCCACTTCCCCGTGGTGTAGCCGTCCTCCTTCAGCTTGTCCGCGTACGTGGAGTCCCGCGCGGTGCACACCTCGACCTCGTTCCTCTTCACGTCGACGGCCTCGTCGAGGTCGTACTTCGCGGAGTTCTTGCGCACGAGGAGGCTGCTGCCCGCCTTGTAGTAGGGGCCGACGAAGCTGATGCCGTCCCGCTTCTCCCGCTCGGGCGTCATGCTGTACGAGGCGACGACCAGGTCCACTTCCCCGTTCTTCAGCTTGCTGGCCCGGTTGGCCGTGGTCACCCCGTAGAAGTCGACCTGCTCCTTGCCGTAGCCCAGTCTGCTGGCGAGGGCGTAGGCGATGTCGACGTCGAACCCGCTCCACACGCCGGTGTCCTCGTCGTAGAAGCTCAGCCCGGGCTGGTCCTCCTTGGCGCCGATCGTCAGCCTCTTCCTGGTGCTCTGCCACTGCTCCCAGGCCTGCTCCGTGTCGCCCCCGGCGGCTCCCGCTCCCTGTTGCCCGGAGGCCTCGTCCCGCTCGCCCCCGGAGTCGTTCTGCGCGACGAGCCAGCCTCCCCCGGCGAGCAGGACGACACACGCCGCGGCCGCCGCCGCCTTCCAGCCGGACAACCGCCCGCGGCCTCCGCCCGACGCCGCGGGCGACGGTGCGGGGGGCACGGCTTCGGCGGAGGACGCGACGGATTCCGGTGCGTCCACCGCCGGAGCGGGCCGGGAGGGCGCCGGTGTGGGCCGGGCGGTGGGCGCAAGTGCGGGGGTGGCGGCCTGGGCGGGGGCCGGCGTGCCCGGGTCCGTGAGGACCTCCCGGAGCATCTCCTCCGCCGAAGCCGCGTCCAGGCGCCTGTCCGGGTCGGTGGCCAACAACCCCTGGATGACGGGGCCGAGGGGGCCGGCGTAGCGGAGGACGGGGTCGGGCGACTGCTGGATGTTCGCCTGCACCTCCCAGACCTCGTTGCCGCCGAAGGGCAGGCGCCCCTCGACCATCTCGTACAGGGTGACGCCCAGTGCCCACAGGTCGGAGGCGGACGTGGGGCCGCGGGAGGCGGGGGCGAAGAGCTCGGGCGCCAGGTAGGGGGGCGTGCCGATGACGCCGCCGTACCGGGTGACCCGGTCCGCGCCCTCGAAGGTGGCGATGCCGAAGTCCACCAGAACCACCTGACCGCTGTCCCGCACCAGTACGTTGCCGGGCTTGACGTCGCGGTGCAGGACCGACGCCTCGTGGACGGCCCGCAGGCCCTGGGCCATCTGGAGACCGATGTCCGCGGCCCTGGGCACACCGAGGACGCCGTCACGGCGCAGCAGGTCGGCCAGCGACCGCCCTTCGAGCAGCTTCATCACGATCCAGACCTGGTCGGCGGTCTCGATCTGGTCGTGGACCGTCACCACGTTCTGGTGCTCGATCTTGGCGAGCGCCTCGGCCTCGCGACGAGCCCGCTGCATCGCCGCCTGCTCGGTGTCCGCGGTCATGGCCCTGCGGTCGAGGAGCCCCTTCACGGCGACGAACCGGCGCAGCCGCCGGTCGTGGGCCCTCCAGACCTCACCCATGCCGCCGCTGCCGATCGGCTCCAGCAGCTCGTAGCGCCCCTCGATCACGGTGTGCGGGACGGAACCGCCGTCGGCCCCGTTGAATCCGTCGTCGTTGTGCACCCGGCCCCCTTGCACGTCCTGCGCGAAACGTGGATCACCACAGATTAGACGGCCCGTCCGGGGAATCCGCGTGACGAACGGGTGACGCCAACCCACGCTCGCGGCGACAGAGACGGGCCGCGACCTCCCTCCCGGAGGAATCGCGACCCGGCGTACGCGGAGTGCGTCACCGCAGCAGCTCCGTCACCTGCCCCACCACCGGCACGGCGCCCAGGGACTGGGCCTGGGCGACCGGCCCGGTGAGTGCCGTCGAGGTCAGCGGCTGGAAGTCGGCGACCTTGGTGCCAACGCCGTTGTCCAGCGGGTCCACGCCCGTGCCGGCCAGCGGGTTGGGCTTCAGGTCGGCGGCCGGGCCGGTGACGTAGCCGACGGTGCCGGTCACGGCCGCCAGGCCCGCCTGCGGGTCGATGTTGCCCAGCGACGTGGGCCGGGTGTGCGCCAGGCCGGCGATGGTCTCGCCGCCGTCCGCGGAAGCCGTCGCCGCTCCTGCCGCGAGGGCGGCCCCGGCGGTCGCGAGGGCGACCAGGGCGCGCTGTGCGTGCGGGGTGCGGGGGGACGCGTGTCGGGCCATCGCTGCTGCCACCTCTTGGTCTGGATTGCTACGGACTGCCCTGATAACCGCGCGCACCGTGATCAGGTCACCGCACAGCGCGACGGAGATGTGACGCACGCTGCAAAGTCCACCCGCGGGGTCGTACGGCGGCCGTTCGATGCCTCAGACTGGTGTCCCGTGAGCTCCCATCCGCCCATACCGACGCGAGTCGTGCTGCTCTGCGGCCCCTCCGGCTCCGGCAAGTCCCTCCTCGCCGCGCGCTCCGGCCTCCCGGTGCTGCGCCTCGACGACTTCTACAAGGAGGGCACCGACCCGACGCTGCCGACGGTGCCCGAGAGCTCCGACATCGACTGGGACCACCCGGCGTCCTGGGACGCGGACGCGGCGGTCGCCGCCATCGAGGCGCTGTGCCGCACGGGGCGCACCGACGTGCCCGTCTACGACATCTCGCTGAGCGCCCGCACCGGCGAGGAGACCGTCGACATCGGGCGGACGCCGCTCTTCCTCGCGGAGGGCATCTTCGCCGCGGAACTGGTGGACCGCTGCCGGGAACTGGGCGTGCTGGCCGACGCGCTGTGCCTGAGCAGGGGCCCGGTGACGACCTTCCGCCGCCGGTTCCTGCGGGACCTGCGCGAGGGCCGCAAGTCCGTGCCCTTCCTGCTGCGCCGGGGCTGGCGGCTGATGCGGCTGGAGCGGTCCGTCATCGCCCGGCAGACGGCCCTGGGTGCCCACGCCTGCGACCGGGACGAGGCGATGGGCCGACTGGCGGCCGCGGCGGCGGGCCGGTGCGCGACCAGCCGTACGGTGGCCTGACGCCTCCACCTGCACGCGAAAGCGGGACTGGATGGACCCCCCGGCCCTCCAGTCCCGCTTCCTTTCCACTCCCCCGTGCTCCCCCGTGGATCCCCCGTGATCCCCGTCCCCCGTGGATCCCCCGTGATCCCCCCGTGGTGCTTCCCCGTGAGTAAGAGCCCGGGTCCCTCCCCCTGATACACCCCGGCTCGAACTTTTTTCACGGGGCCCCGCCCCCTCGGGCCGGTCTCCCCGGCCCGTACCTTCAGGCGACCAGTTCGCCGAAGGCGTCCTCCTGGTCACGGCCGAAGCTGAGGACCTCGTCCTCGCGCAGCCGGCGCAGGGAGCGCCAGATGCTGGACTTCACCGTGCCGACGCTGATGTCGAGGATGTCCGCGATCTCCGGGTCCGTGCGGCCCTCGTAGTAGCGCAGGACCAGCATGGTGCGCTGGAGCTCGGGCAGCCGGGCCAGCGCCTGCCACAGGACCGTACGCAGCTCGGTGCCGCGCATCGCGTCCATGTCGCCGGGCGTCTCCGGCAGTTCCTCGGTCGGGTACTCGTTGAGCTTGCGGCGCCGCCAGGCGCTGATGTGCAGGTTGGTCATGGTGCGGCGGAGGTATCCGCCGACCGCCGCCTTGTCACTGATCCGGTCCCACGCCCGGTAGGTCGAGAACAGCGCGCTCTGCAGCAGGTCCTCGGCCTCGAAGCGGTCGCCGGTGAGGTGGTAGGCGGTCGCGTACAGGGAGGAGCGGCGCTCCTGGACGTAGGCGGTGAACTCCGCCTCCGACAGGGACCGGCGCTCCCCCCGGTCCTCCGCGGGCCCCGTTCCCCCCGATTCCCCCGTGTTCGCGTCAACCACCGCCATGTACACGGTGTGCTGACGCCCGGTGCCGCGAGCGCACCCCCGCCCTCCCCCACGCTCGAATCCGCTCGCGCGGGAGGGACCCCCATCGGCACCGGACTTCTCGGAACCCCGGTGTCCGTGCACGTCGTGCAGGCGCGTGACCACTGCGCTGGTGTTGGTGCCCTTCAGCGTGTTCATCTCGCGCCCCCTGTCGTGGACTGCCCGGTGTTGCCTGTGCCGAGAAGCTTGCCGCGGTGACTTCATGGCCGTGTCCGCCGACTGTCACAGAGCTGTCACAGGGGACCGTCACGACTGCGCCACCCTTCCTTCACAGGGTCCGGCGGCGTCCTGGGACCCCAACCGCACCCACAGGTCGAACACCCACCCCCTCATGGGCCAGAATGAGCGGGTGCCTTCCCTGTTGCTGATCGAGGACGACGACGCCATCCGCACGGCCCTGGAGCTCTCCCTGACCCGCCAGGGCCACCGGGTGGCCACCGCTGCCAGTGGTGAGGACGGTCTGAAGCTGTTGCGCGAGCAGCGGCCGGACCTGATCGTGCTGGACGTGATGCTGCCCGGCATCGACGGTTTCGAGGTGTGCCGCCGCATCCGGCGCACCGACCAGCTGCCGATCATCCTGCTGACCGCGCGCAACGACGACATCGACGTGGTCGTCGGTCTCGAGTCGGGCGCCGACGACTACGTCGTCAAACCCGTCCAGGGCCGGGTGCTCGACGCCCGGATCCGGGCCGTGCTGCGGCGCGGGGAACGGGAGTCCACCGACTCGGCGAGCTTCGGCAGTCTGGTCATCGACCGTTCGGCGATGACCGTGACGAAGAACGGCGAGGACCTCCAGCTGACGCCGACCGAGCTGCGCCTGCTCCTCGAACTGAGCCGGCGGCCCGGACAGGCCCTGTCCCGGCAGCAGTTGCTGCGGCTGGTGTGGGAGCACGACTACCTCGGTGACTCCCGGCTGGTGGACGCGTGCGTGCAGCGGCTGCGCGCCAAGGTCGAGGACGTGCCGTCGTCCCCGACCCTGATCCGTACCGTGCGCGGTGTCGGCTACCGGCTGGATCCGCCTCAGTGACACGGGAACACCAGGGGGGTGGCCGCGGCCTGGCCGCGGCTCGCAAGGGATTCTGGTCCGGACTGCGCTTCACCAGCCTGCGTCTGAGGCTGGTCCTCGTCTTCGGACTGGTCGCGCTCACCGCCGCCGTGTCCGCGTCCGGCATCGCGTACTGGCTGAACCGGGAGGCGGTGCTGACCCGCACCCAGGACGCCGTGCTGCGCGACTTCGAGCAGGAGATGCAGAACCGGGCGGGCGCGCTGCCGGAGCATCCCACGCAGGACGAGGTGCAGCACACCGCGGGGCAGATGGCCAGCAGCAGCCAGCGGTTCGGGGTGCTGCTGGTGGCCGAGGACGCCGACGGCGGTGCCGTGTACGGCAGTTCGGGCGGTCTGGGCGGCTTCGCGCTGTCCGACGTGCCCGAGTCGCTGCGCACGGCGGTGAACAAGGAGCAGCGGGTCACCTCGGCCAACAAGCATCCGTACCACCTGTACTGGCAGCGGATCACCGACGACGGCACCCCGTACCTGGTGGCCGGCACGAGAGTGATCGGCGGCGGGCCGACCGGGTACATGCTCAAGTCGCTGGAACCGGAGGCCAAGGACCTGAACTCGCTGGCCTGGTCGCTGGGGATCGCCACCGGGCTCGCCCTGCTCGGCTCGGCGCTGCTGGCGCAGGCCCTGGCGACGACCGTGCTGAAGCCCGTGCACCGGCTCGGGGTCGCGGCGCGGCGCCTGGGCGAGGGGAAGCTGGACACCCGGCTGCGGGTGTCCGGCACCGACGAACTGGCCGATCTGTCCCGGACCTTCAACAGCGCCGCCGAGAACCTGGAGAAACGGGTCGCGGACATGGCCGGCCGCGAGCAGGCCTCCCGGCGCTTCGTCGCGGACATGAGCCACGAGCTGCGTACGCCGCTGACGGCGCTCACCGCGGTGACGGAGGTGCTGGAGGAGGAGCTGGAGTTCGCGGGCGAGGGCGAGGGCGGCAGCTTCGACCCGATGGTCGAGCCCGCCGTACGGCTGGTGGTGAGCGAGACCCGGCGGCTGAACGACCTGGTGGAGAACCTGATGGAGGTCACCCGCTTCGACGCGGGCACCGCCCGACTGGTCCTGGACGACGTGGATGTCGCCGACCAGATCACCGCCTGCATCGACGCCCGCGCCTGGCTGGACGCCGTCGAGCTGGACGCCGGGCGCGGCATCCACGCCCGGCTGGACCCGCGCCGCCTGGACGTGATCCTGGCCAATCTGATCGGCAACGCGCTCAAGCACGGCGGCTCGCCGGTGCGGGTGTCCGTGTCGCGCGCCGACGACGAGATCGTCATCCGGGTGCGGGACAACGGCCCCGGCATCCCCGAGGACGTCCTGCCGCACGTCTTCGACCGCTTCTACAAGGCGAGCGCCTCCCGGCCGCGCTCCGAGGGCAGCGGGCTCGGCCTGTCCATCGCCCTGGAGAACGCGCACATCCACGGCGGGGGGATCACCGCCGAGAACGCCCCCGAGGGCGGTGCGGTGTTCACGCTGCGGCTGCCGCAGGACCCGTCCCCGCCCGCCGACGAGGAGGCCGAGGGACCGGCGGGGGCCGCGGGCGACGGGAGCAGGGGCAAGGACGCGAAGGGACAGGTCTGATGACCGTACGCCGGCTGCCGGCCCTCTCCGGGCTCCTGGTACTGGCCGTGCTGCTGACCGGGTGCGGCATCCGCGCCACCGAGGTGCCCACGGACTACGGCCCCGCGCCCTCGCGGGTGCGCTGCTCGCTCGCCGAGCCGGACGTGTCGACGCAGGCCGCGCCGGGGCTGCCCGCGCAGGTGTTCCTGCTGTGCGGTTCGTCGCTGGTGGCCGTGGACCGCACGGTGCGGGTGCCGGACGGCGCCGCGGACTCGGGGCGGCGCGTGCTGGTGGCCCAGGGGCTGCTGGACGAGCTGGCGGCACAGCCGTCGGCCGCGGAGAAGGAGGCCGGGTACACGTCGGACGTGCGCCGCGGGATCAGGGTGTCGGGCCCGCGCTCCGGCGACCCCGAGGACACGCTGCGGCTGAGCACGGGTCCCGACGACCTCACCTCGTACGCCCTCGCACAGGTCGTGTGCACTTTCTCCGCCTCCGCCGCGGCCGAGGGCGACGGCTCGGTGATCCTGGCCGGGCCCACCGACCGGACCGCCCGCCGTTACTCGTGCACCGACGAGGTCCGGGCCAGGCCCGGCAGCAACGAACCGCCGGCCGACGAGGTCACGGGCGGCTGACCGGCCGCCCCGTGCGGCAGGCGGGGGCGCGTGCCGCACGGGGCCGTGTGGCGCAAGCCTCACCCGTGCGGGGAGGAGCCCGGAACCGCGCACGGCGCAGGGCGCGTCTGAGGGGACGTGCAGCGTCATGGGTTCCTCGGCGGCAGCGCCGCGCTCCGCCTCCGTGCGACCGGGAGTGTTCTCCTGGTCGCACATCTCGCGTTCGTCGCCTGGTACGCGCTGCGGCCGCTGGACGTTCCCTGGGTGCTTCCCCCGAACCTGCGTCCCTTCGCCTCAATCCGCGCCGATCTGGCGCTGGGCGGGAGCGAGGCGGCCCGTTCGCTGGGCGGGGCGCTGGTGCTGCTGGCACCGCTCGGCGTCCTGCTGCCGGTGGCCGGCGGACGGCTGCACGTCTCGCCGCTGGCGTCCCTGCTGCGCACCACGGCCGCGGCCGCGCTGCTGTCGGTGGGCATCGAGCTGTTGCAGACCGGGGTGCCCGGTCAGGTCGTCGACATCGACTCGGTGCTGCTGAACACGGTGGGCGTGGCCCTGGCGCACCTCGCCGTGGTCCCGGCGGTGCGGGCCCGGTTGCGTCGCCGGTACCGGGAGACGGGGCCGGCGGGTGTCCCCCTGGAGGAGCCCGCTCAGGGTCGGACCCCGACGATTCCCAGGGTCGGTATCGCCCCGTAGAGCGACGCTTTGCGCCGTTCGTCTCCGTAGCGTGGAGGGCAGATGAAGGGGAAGCCGGAGGGCAGCCCCGTCCACACGCTCACGAAGGAGCCGCGATGTCCCGCCTCGCCCGCCCCACCCACGGCCGCATGATCGGCGGAGTGTGCGCCGCGCTGGCCCGGCGCTTCGGCACCTCCAACGGCACGATGCGGGTGATCTTCCTGGTCTCCTGCCTGCTGCCCGGCCCGCAGTTCCTGCTCTACCTGGCCCTGTGGATCCTGCTCCCGTCCGAGGAGAAGGCCGCCCGCACGGCCTGGTGAGACAGGCGCCTGGCCTGGTGAGACGGGCACCTCCCTCTGGTACGCCGACGGGGCGCACCCGGTGTCGCCGGGTGCGCCCCGTCGGGGCGTGCGGGGGGGGGCGTTCAGCCGCCCAGCGGGAGCCCGTTGACCGGCAGGCCCTGGGTGGGGAGCCCCTTCAGCGGCACTCCGCCGAGCAGCTTGGCGACCGGCTCGGTCGGGCCCTCGGCGACCTGCTCGGCGACCAGCTGCTCGACGACCGGCTGCGCGACGGTCAGACCGGTGTGGGAGATCCTGCGGCCCTGCTCCAGCGCGTTGCCCGCGCCGGGCGCGACCTGGGAGACGGTCTCCGCGGGGAGGGTGCGGGCGACGGAGTCCACCGTCTGCGCGGCGTCGGGGAGCTGGGGGGCCGCGGTGGCCGCGCCCGCGCCGGCGGCGGCGAAGGCGGCACCGAGGGCGGCGACGCCGAGGGTCCTGGCAGCAGACTGCTTCATGAGAATGCGTCCTCGTAATGGGGTGACGGGGATGTGAGCGGTCCTCGACCGTAAACACGCCCGCCCCCCGGCGGCAAACATCGAAATGCGGACGGATTGTGAAAGCCGGTCCGCGTATCTGTATTACCGTCTTCCCGCACTCAGCCGTCGGACTGCGAAGAACCGCTGGTCGAAGCCGTTTGCTGGAACAGCCATTCGGACTTCAGCTCCGCATATCCGGGCTTGATGACGTCATTGATCATGGCCAGTCGTTCATCGAAAGGAATGAACGCTGATTTCATCGCATTGACGGAGAACCACTGCATGTCGTCGAGCGTGTAGCCGAACGCCTCGACAAGGTGCTCGAATTCCCGGCTCATACCGGTGTGGGACATCAGCCGGTTGTCGGTGTTGACGGTGACCCGGAAGTGCAGTCGGCGCAGCAGCCCGATCGGGTGCGCGGCGTAGGAGTCGGCGGCGCCGGTCTGGAGGTTGGAGCTGGGGCACAGCTCCAACGGGATCCGCTTGTCCCGGACGTAGGAGGCGAGCCGTCCGAGCTTGACCGAACCGTCCTCGTGGACCTGGATGTCGTCGATGATGCGCACCCCGTGCCCGAGCCGGTCGGCGCCGCACCACTGGAGGGCCTGCCAGATCGACGGCAGGCCGAAGGCCTCACCGGCGTGGATCGTGAAGTGGTTGTTCTCCCGCTTCAGGTACTCGAAGGCGTCCAGGTGGCGGGTGGGCGGGTAGCCGGCCTCGGCGCCCGCGATGTCGAAGCCGACGACGCCGAGATCGCGGTAGCGGTTGGCGAGTTCGGCGATCTCCAGGGAGCGGGCGGCGTGCCGCATGGCGGTGAGCAGGGCGCCGACGCGGATGCGGTGGCCGTTGTCCCGGGCGCGCCGCTCGCCTTCCCGGAAGCCCTCGTTGACGGCCTCGACGACCTCTTCGAGGGTCAGCCCCTTCTCCAGGTGCTGCTCGGGCGCGTACCGCACCTCGGCGTAGACGACGCCGTCCTCGGCGAGGTCCTCGGCGCACTCGGCGGCGACCCGGACCAGGGCGTCGCGGGTCTGCATGACGCCGACGGTGTGGGAGAAGGTCTCCAGGTACCGCTCCAGGGACCCGGAGTCGGCGGCCTGCCGGAACCAGGCGCCGAGCAGGTCGGGGTCGGTTTCCGGAAGGCCCGGGTAGCCCGTCTCGCGGGCGAGTTCGACAACCGTGCCGGGACGCAGCCCGCCGTCGAGGTGGTCGTGCAGCAGGACCTTGGGCGCCCGGCGGATGTGGTCCGGCGACGGTGTCCTCGGGCCCGCGCCGGTGTGCGCCGCGGCGCTCTTCTCGGTGCTCTGGCTCGTCATTTACGCACTCTAACTCCTACGCGCGTAGAACACCGGGCGAACGGCCGGACCCGTACGGAACCGGAGACGCGGCGGAAGGCGATGCCGGGGGCGGTGTACGGACTCCCCGATATGTAACGGTGACTGCGCGGACGGGTTCCGTACACCTGGTCTTCTGAGAATCTTCTGCCATGGCACAGCAAGCGACGCCGGTCCGTCGGGCCCGGCTGGGGCGGACGCTCGGTCCGGAGGGGACGGCGGTGAGCGGTGTGGTGCTGCTGCTCCCCGAGGGTGACGAGGTGTCCGACCGCAGGCCCTCCGCGCTGCTCGCGGCCGCGTCCGTGCGCGCGTGGGGACGCAGACTCGCGCGCGCGGGCCGGGCGGAGGGGCTGGCCACGCACGTCGTGCACTACCGCTACCGGGGCTGGAACGGCGCCGCGGCGCACCTCGCCCGGGACGCCGAATGGGCCGCCGACGAGGCCGTACGGCGCTACGGCGACGTGCCGGTCTGCCTGGCCGGTGTCGGCATGGGCGGCCGGGCGGCGCTGCGGGCGGCCGGGCACGAGGCCGTCAACTCGGCCATGGCGATCGCTCCTTGGCTGCCGGAGGACGACGTGGCCGCGCCACCCGAACCGGTGAAGCAGCTCGCCGGACGCCAGGTGCTGATCGTGCACGGCACCAACGACGGGCGCAGCGACCCGGAGTTGTCGTTCCGGCTCGCCTCCCGGGCGAAGAAGGCGAACCGCTCCGTGTGCCGGTTCGAGGTGCACTCCGACGGCCACGGGCTGCGCCAGTACCGGGACGAGGTGGCCGCGCTGGCGGAGGACTTCGTGATGGGCGTGCTGTTCGGGCAGTCCTTCTCGCGTCCGGTGGAGGACGCCCTGGCCGCTCCCCCGCCGCTCGGCCTGCGGATGCCGCTGGCGGCGGGGTTCGGCAAGTCCTTGCGGCGGTAGCGCCCGCCTCGCCGGCGCGGTTCAGGACGGCAGCAGGCCGCCCCTCCTGGACAGCAGGAAGTTCTTGAACGCCGCGACGGGCGGGGTGTCCGTGCGCCCCGCCAGCCAGGCCACGCCGATCTCGCGGGCGGCGCGCGGGGCGGTGACCGTCAGTTCGACCACACCGGGGCGGGGCACGGCGGGCGGCGGCAGCAGGGCGACGCCGAGTCCGGCCGCGACCAGGCCGCGCAGCGTCTCCGCCTCCTCCCCCTCGAAGGCCACCTTGGGCCGGAATCCGGCCTCCTTGCACAGGGCATCGGTGATGCGGCGCAGCCCGTAACCGGGCTCCAGGGTCACGAAGTTCTCGTCGGCCGCCTCGGCGAGGCGGATGCGCCTGCGACCGGCCAGGGCGTGGTCGGCCGGGACGACCAGGCGCAGCTTCTGCTCGTCGAGGCGGCGGGCGACCAGGTCGGGGGCGTCCGGTACCGGGGAGGTCAGGCACAGGTCCAGCTCCCCGGCGCGCAGCCGCTCCAGCATGGCTTCGCCGTAGTTCTGCACGAGGCTGAAGCGGACCCGGGGGTGGTCGGCGCGGAAGGCGTGCAGCAGGCCGGGGACGGTCTCGGCGCCCATGGTGTGCAGGAAGCCGAAGGCGACCTTGCCGGTGGCCGGGTCGGCGTCGGCGCGGACCTCGTCGGCGGCGCGCTCGACCTCGGCGAGGGCGCGTTCCACGGAGCCGAGGAAGGTGCGCCCGGCGACGGTCAGCGCGAGGGTCCGGCCGCGGCGCACGAACAGGTCGACGCCGAGGTCCTCCTCCAGGCGGACGAGGGCGCGGGAGAGGGTCGACTGGGGGACGTTCATCTCGTGGGCGGCGCGGGTGACGTGCTCGGTGCGGGCCACCCCGACGAAGTGCGCGAGGCGGGGCGCGAGCAGCGCGACGATGTCTTCTGTGTCACCGGACGGTGACAGGCGAGGCCGTGAGCTCTGCTGATGCACCATGGGAACGATTATGCCCATTCCATGCATTGGACGGATGAGTAAGGGGCTTCGTACCTTCGGGGCATGACTCCCGCCGATACCGGGGCGTCCACGGCCGTGGACGCCGCATCCGCCGCCTCCGTCCAATCCACCCCCTCGGTCGAGTCCACCGACGCGGTCGAGTCCAGCGACGCGGTCGAGTCCAGCGACGCGGTCGAATCCTCCGACTCGCGCATGGCCCCGGGCGGCCCCGGCTACCGCCGCATGAGTTTCGCGCTGTTCCTGGCGGGCGTCGCAACCTTCGCACTCCTCTACTCCACCCAGGCCCTGCTGCCGCTGATCTCGGGCGACCTGGGCGTGACGGCGAGCGACGCGAGCTGGACGGTGGCCGCCGCGACCGGGGGCCTCGCGGTGTTCGTCCTGCCGATGAGCGCGCTGTCGGAGCGGTTCGGACGGCGTACGGTCATGACCGCCTCGCTGGCGGTCGCGGTGACCGTCGGGCTGCTGGTGCCCTTCGCCCCGTCGCTGCCCGCGCTGGTCGCGCTGCGGGCGGTGCAGGGTGCGGCGCTGGCCGGGCTGCCGGCCTCGGCGACGGCCTATCTCGCGGAGGAGGTGCGGCCGCGGGCGCTGGTGACCGCGATCGGCCTGTTCGTGGCGGGCAACAGCGTGGGCGGGATGAGCGGCCGGGTCATCACCGGCTGGGTCGCCCAGGAGTGGGGCTGGCGGGTCGCCGTCGGGGTCATCGGGCTCGTCGCGGTGGCCTGCGCGGTGGCCTTCCGGCTGCTGCTCCCGGCGCCGAAGCACTTCACCGCGGGCTCGCTGCGCCCGCGGGTGCTGCTCCGCACGGTCCGCGACCACCTCGCCGATCCGCTGCTGCGCCGCCTGTACGCGATCGGGGCGCTGTTCATGACGGTGTTCGGCGGCGTCTACACGGTGATCGGCTACCGGCTGACCCAGGCGCCGTTCTCCCTGCCCCAGGGCCTGATCGGCTCGATCTTCCTGGTCTACCTGGTCGGTACGGTCTCGGCCTCGACGGCGGGCCGACTGGTGGGCCGGCTCGGCCGCCGCGGGGCCCTCTACCTGGGCGCGGGTACGACCGCGGCGGGCCTGCTGCTGTCCCTGGCGCCGTCGCTGCCGCTGGTCCTGCTGGGGCTGGTGCTGATCACGGCGGGCTTCTTCGCCGGGCACGCCGTGGCCTCCTCGGCGGTCGGCAAGACCGCCCGGCACGGCCGCGCCCAGGCCTCGGCGCTCTACCAGTCCGCCTACTACGTGGGCTCCAGCGCGGGCAGTACTGTCGGCGCGGTGGCCTTCCACTGGGGCGGCTGGGCCGGGACGGCCGGGGTCGGGGTCCTCGCGGTGCTGGGCGTCGTGATGATCACGGTTTCGGGTTCGCTGGCGGCCCGCCGACAGGCCGGCGCCGCCCCGGTGAAGGCGCTCGGCCTGTCCCGCTGAGGTTTCACCCCTCCCTTCACCTGCGCTTTCTTTGACTGCACAGGCCATTGTCAGTCCCCTGCGGTAGCTTCCGAAGTGCGAGGCGCGAAGACGCGCACGACGGGACGCCACAGGGGTGGGTGGACGATGACCAACGGCACGGTGACGACGGAGCTGGACTCCGCACTGGAGAAGCACCGGCCCGAGCTGACGGGGTACTGCTACCGGATGCTCGGTTCCTCCTTCGAGGCCGAGGACGCGGTGCAGGACACGCTGGTCCGCGCCTGGCGGAGCTACGACAAGTTCGAGGGCCGCTCCAGCCTGCGCTCCTGGCTGTACCGGATCGCGACCAACGTCTGCCTGGACATGCTGAGCGCGGGCAACAAGCGGGCGCGTCCGATGGACCTGACGGAAGCGACCCCGCTCGCCCAGGCGGCCCTGTCCCCGCGACCGGACCACACCTGGCTGGAGCCGATGCCCGACGCCCGCGTGCTGCCGCAGACCGCCGACCCGGCCGAGGCGGCGGTCGCCAAGGAGTCCGTGCGGCTGGCCTTCATGGCCGCCCTGCAACAGCTGCCGCCCAAGCAGCGGGCGGTGCTGATCCTGCGCGAGGTGCTGGCGTGGAAGGCGAGCGAGGTCGCCGAGCTGCTCGGCACCTCCGTCGCCTCCGTCAACAGCGCCCTGCAGCGCGCCCGCGCGACGCTCGCCGAGCGGACGGACCGGGGGGCCGACGCCGCGGTGTCGGACCCGCTGGACGAGGAGCAGCAGAAGCTGCTGGAGCGCTATGTCGCGGCCTTCGAGGGCTATGACATGACGGCCCTGACGGCGCTCCTGCACGAGGACGCGGTCATGACGATGCCGCCGTTCGACCTGTGGCTGGCCGGTCCGGCCGACATCACCGGTTTCATGACCACGCTCGGCGCCGCGTGCGCCGGTTCCCGGCTGCTGCCGGTCCGGGCCAACGGGCTGCCGGCCTTCGCGCACTACAAGCCGGACCCGGAGGCGGGCGGTTTCTCGCCGTGGGCGGTCCAGGTGCTGGAGATCTCAGACGGCCGCATCACCGGGTTCCACTGCTTCCTCGACACCAAGCGGTGGTTCCCGCTGTTCGACCTGCCGCTCCGTCTCGAAGCGGAGGCCGACGAGGTCCAGTAGGGCGGGCAGGGCCGGATCGGGGTCGCGCAGCCTGATCCGGCCCCCGGCCCGCCGGGCGGTGAGCTGCAGCCTGGCCAGCAGGTCGACGACGGCGAGCCCCGGCGGCCCGAGACCGCCGACGTCGCAGACGACCACCCCGGCCCGGGTGGTCTCCAGCAGGGCGCGCACCTCGGCACAGAGCCGAGGCGTCTCCCCTCGGGAGACGGGCCCCGGCAGCACGAGTACGGCGGGTGTCACGGCGTCCACGTGCGGTAGACCGGGCGGACCGGCGGAACTCATCGGTGCGGGGGCCGTCGAAGATCACATTGACCTGCGCGTGCCCTCCCGCAGAGGGTTCGCTGTATGCCCCACATACCCTGCCCCGCCTGCGCGCCCCCCGGCACCCGCCGCCGTCTCCGGGAGGGAGCGCCGTGCAGGGGGTGCTGACCGGTTTCGCGGTCATCGCGGTGGTGATCGGGGTCGGTTACGTGCTCGGTCTGCGCGGCCACCTCGGTCCCCAGGGCCGCGAGGTGCTGACCAGGCTCGCCTTCCACGTGGCCTCCCCCGCCCTGCTGTTCACGACGCTGGCGACGGCCGACCTCTCGGTGGTCTTCTCCGCCCGGCTGCTGGTGACGGCCCTGTCCACGGTGGCGGTGGCCGGTGCGTTCGTCGCGGTGGGCGTCGCCCGCGGCTGGGGCGTGGGCCGTACGACGATCGGCGCGCTCTGCTCCGGCTACGTCAACTCCGGCAACCTCGGCATCCCGATCGCCGTGTACGTGCTGGGCGACGCCTCGCTGGTGGCGCCGGTGCTGCTGTTCCAGCTGGTGCTGGTGACGCCGGTGGCGGTGACGATCCTGGACCTGTCGCGCGGGGGCGGCGAGGGCACCCTGGGGCGGCGGCTGCTGACACCGCTGCGCAATCCGATCGCGCTGGGGTCGCTCGCCGGGGTCGCGGTGGCCGCGAGCGGCCTTCGGGTGCCGGACGCGGTGATGGACCCGGTGACGCTGATCGGCAACATGTCGGTCCCGGCGGTGCTGCTGGCCTTCGGCATCGGGCTGTGCGGCTCCACGATGCCGCTGCGCGGCGTGGAACGGCGGCCGGTGCTGCTCGCGGTCGCGCTGAAGGCGGTGGGACAGCCCGCGGTGGCCTGGGCACTGGCGTCGGGAGTCTTCGGCCTGCGGGGCCCCCAACTGCTCGACGTGGTGGTGACGTCGGCGCTCCCGGCGGCGCAGAACCTGTACACGTACGCGTCGACCTACGGGGTGGGCGAGCGCTTGGCCCGCGACGCGATCCTGGTGTCGACGGTGGTGTCCGTGCCGGTGCTGGTGGGGGTGGCGGCGGTGTTGGGATGAGTCAGGCCTCGGGGAACTCGCTGGTGTCGATGGTCAGGCCGAAGGGCGCGGGGAGCGTGAGGGGGTCGCCGAACTTCGCGGCGCTCAGCACCCGGTAGACGTCACCCTTCGGTTCGCCGTACAGCGTCGCGGTGGGGCCGCCGGGTGCCCAGCGGTCGACGAGGAGGTAGAGGGGGATCCCGGCGGTGGCGTAGGCGGCGGGCTTGCTGATGCGGTCGTGCCGGGCGTTGGACTTGGAGGTGACCTCGACCACGAGTTCCGCGAGGGCTGCGGGGATGTGGGTGTCCGACTCCGAATGGTCCGGCAACTGTGCCACCACGAGGTCCGGGATCAGCATCCCGAGGCGGGAGGGCACGGAGAGCGCCAGAGTCTGATAGACCCCCAACGGCCGGGAATGACCGAATACAAGCGGCGCTGGATACGTTCGGTGATGTCGTTGTGAGGCAGTCCGGGAGCAGGTGACACGGTGATGATCCCCTCGATGATCTCCACCTTGCTGCCCTCGGGCCAATCCATCTCCTCCCAGAACCGGACGAGGTCGTCCCAGTTCTGGTCGGACTCCTGGCTCACGGTGAGTGCGCTCATGGCGGTTCTCCTATCGGTGCGTCACCGATCCCAGCATGCCGAACGGGACCGGCGGTGGTCCACCGGTCCCGTTCCCAGAATGGGCTGTGACATCAGCGGCCTCCGGCCGCGGGCGCAGGTCAGGCGATACGTTCCCGCACCACCGGCGAGGCGGTGAAGTCGGTACCGGCCGGGGCCACGTCGTACGAGCCCTCCACCGCCGCGAGGGCGTACTCGAAGCGGTCCGGGGTGTCCGTGTGGAGGGTCAGGAGGGGCTGGCCCGCGGTGACCGTGTCGCCGGGCTTGGCGTGGAGTTCGACGCCCGCCGCGGCCTGCACCGGGTCCTCCTTGCGGGCGCGGCCCGCGCCCAGGCGCCAGGCGGCGACGCCGACGTCGTAGGCGTCGAGGCGGGTCAGGACGCCGGAGGAGGCGGCCTTCACCACGTGCTGCTCCTTCGAGGTGGGCAGGGCCGCGTCCGGGTCGCCGCCCTGGGCCGCGATCATGCGGCGCCAGACGTCCATCGCGGAGCCGTCGGCCAGTGCCTTCGCCGGGTCGGCGTCCTTCAGACCCGCCGCGTCGAGCATCTCGCGGGCCAGGGCCAACGTCAGCTCGACCACGTCGGAGGGGCCGCCGCCGGCCAGGACCTCGACCGACTCGCGGACCTCCAGGGCGTTGCCCGCGGTGAGACCGAGGGGCGTCGACATGTCCGTGAGGAGCGCGACCGTCTTCACGCCGTGGTCGGTGCCGAGGCCGACCATCGTGGAGGCCAGCTCGCGCGCGTCCTCGATCGTCTTCATGAAGGCGCCGGAGCCCACCTTCACGTCGAGGACCAGCGAGCCGGTGCCCTCCGCGATCTTCTTCGACATGATGGAGGAGGCGATCAGCGGGATCGCCTCGACCGTGCCGGTGACGTCGCGGAGCGCGTACAGCTTCTTGTCGGCGGGCGCGAGGCCGTCGCCCGCCGCGCAGATCACCGCGCCGGTGGTGTCCAGGACGTCCAACATCTCCTCGTTGGAGAGGAGGGCGCGCCAGCCCGGGACGGACTCCAGCTTGTCCAGCGTGCCGCCGGTGTGGCCGAGGCCGCGGCCGGAGAGCTGCGGGACGGCCGCGCCGCACGCCGCCACCAGGGGCGCGAGCGGCAGGGTGATCTTGTCGCCGACGCCGCCCGTGGAGTGCTTGTCGGCGGTCGGGCGGGACAGGGAGGAGAAGTCCATGCGCTCGCCCGAGGCGATCATCGCGGCCGTCCAGCGGGCGATCTCGTCGCGGTTCATGCCGTTGAGCAGGATCGCCATCGCGAGGGAGGACATCTGCTCGTCGGCCACCTCGCCGCGCGTGTAGGCGTCGATGACCCAGTCGATCTGCTCGTCGCTGAGTTCGCCGCGGTCCCGCTTGGTGCGGATGACGGAGATGACGTCCATGGCCATACCTGGCCCTTCCTAACGGATCGCGGGATTACTTGGTGAGGTGGTCGGGGCCGAAGGCCTGCGGGAGCATCCGGGACAGCGGGAGGACGCCCTCGGGGGTCTCCAGCAGCAGCTCCGGGCCGCCGAACTCGTACAGCAGCTGCCGGCAGCGCCCGCAGGGGACGAGTACCTCGCCCTCGCCGTCCACGCAGACGAAGTGCGTCAGCCGGCCGCCGCCGGTCACCTGCAACTGGGAGACCAGACCGCACTCGGCGCACAGGCCGATGCCGTAGCTGGCGTTCTCCACGTTGCAGCCGGTGACGGTGCGGCCGTCGTCGACGAGGGCGGCGGCGCCCACGGCGTACCCGGAGTAGGGGGCGTACGCCCGGGACATGGCGTCCCGGGCCGCCGTGCGCAGCCGCTCCCAGTCGGCGCCGGTCACTTGCCCTGGCCCTTGCGGTACTGCATGCCGTCCGCCTTGGGCATCCGCAGCCGTTGCGCGGACAGCGCGAGGACGACGAGGGTCACGACGTACGGCGTGGCGGAGACGACCTGGTTGGGGACCTCGTTGGTGCCGGCGTACCAGGCGAAGACCAGGGCGCCGACGACGAAGGTGATGGCGGCCTTGACGTACTTCTTGCGGATCGCCAGCCAGACGGCACCGGCGACCAGCAGCAGCGCGCCCAGCAGCAGCAGCGCGTGCACGTTGGCGGAGCCGCCGCGCAGGTTGAGGCTGTCGGTGTAGCCGAAGAGGCCGGCGCCGATGGCGAGGCCGCCCGGCATCCAGTTGCCGAAGATCATCGCCGCGAGGCCGATGTAACCGCGGCCGCTGGTCTGGCCCTCCAGGTAGAAGGGGTTGGCCACGATGGACAGGAAGACGCCGCCGAGGCCGGCCAGTCCGCCGGAGATGATCACGGCGAGGTACTTGTACTTGTAGACGTTGACGCCGAGGGACTCCGCGGCGATCGGGTTCTCGCCGCAGGAGCGCAGGCGCAGGCCGAACGCGGTGCGCCACAGGATCCACCAGGTGGCGGGGACCAGGGCGACGGCGAGCAGGGTGAGCCAGGAGACGTTGGTGACCAGGCCGCCGAGCAGGCCGGCGATGTCCGAGACGAAGAACCAGTGCTGGTTGTTGAGGCTCTCCAGCCAGTCGGACAGCCCCGGGATCGAGAAGTGGCCGAGGGAGTCGACCGGCGGGGACTGCTTGGCCGAGCCGCCCTGGTGGCCTTCGAAGGCGAGCGGGGCCAGGTAGCGGGTGGCGCCGAGGGCGAGGATGTTGATGGCCACACCGGAGACGATGTGGTTGACGTTGAAGGTGATCGTCACGATGGCGTGCAGCAGGCCGCCGAGGCAGCCGCCGACGATGCCGACGAGGACGCCGGTCCACGGCCCCCACTGGAAGCCGGCCCAGGCACCGAACCAGGTGCCGAGGATCATCATGCCCTCGAGGCCGATGTTGACGACGCCCGCGCGCTCGGCCCACAGACCGCCGAGACCGGCGAGGCCGATCGGCACGGCGAGCTGGAGCGCGGTGGACATCTGGCTGACGTTGGTGATGCCGTTGGCGCCGGTGATCAGGCGGACGATCGAGGTCAGCGCCAGGGCACCGGCGATGACCAGGAGCAGCACGGGCCACGACATGCGGCGGCCGGCCGGTGGTGCGTGTTCCAGCGACGGCTGGTTGACGTCGGTCGCTGTGGTCGGAGCGGTCATCGGCCGGCCACCTCCTTCTTCGAGTTGTCGGTGGCGCCCAGGACGTGACCGGCGGCCAGCTCCGCGCCGACCCGGCGCTGCTGGCGGCGCAGGCCCCACTCACGGACGGCCTCGTAGGAGACGACGACCGAGAGGACGATCAGGCCCTGCATGATGACCGCGATCTCCTTGTCGTAGCCGTGGAAGTCCAGCTCGGGGCTGGCCTTGTCGAGCCAGGCCCACAGCAGGGCGGCGAAGGCGATGCCGACCGGGCTGTTGCGGCCGAGCAGGGCGATGCCGATACCGAGGAAGCCGATGCCGGTGGGGAAGTTGAGGCTGTAGGTGTGGGTGTCGCCGAGGAGGATCGGCAGGCCCGCGAGACCGGCGAGGCCGCCGGAGATGAGCATCGCGGTGAGCACCATGCGCTTGGGGTCGACGCCGCTGGCCGCGGCGGCGGACTCGGAGGCGCCGGAGGCGCGCAGGTCGAAGCCGAAGCGGGTGCGGTTGAGGACGATCCAGTAGCCGATGCCGAGCAGCACGGCGAGGACGACCAGGCCGTAGACCTCGCCGGCGGCGCCCATGTCGATGCCGGGGATCCAGCCGGACTCGTGCATCTCGCCGGTGGTGTTGTTGTTGCCGATCTTGACGCCGAAGACGTCGGGCAGCCACAGGTAGCCGATGACGGAGGTGGCGATGGCGTTGAGCATGATCGTCGCGACCACCTCGCTGACCCCTCGGGTGATCTTCAGGACACCGGCGATGCCGGACCAGAAGGCGCCGGTGAGGACCGCGGTCAGGAGCAGCAGCGGGACCTGGAGGGCGGCGGGCAGGTTGGCGTGGGCGCCCACGATCGCGGCCATCATGGCGGCGAGCTGGTACTGGCCGTCGACGCCGATGTTGAACAGGTTCATCCGGAAGCCGATGGCCACCGCGAGGGCCGCGATGTAGTACAGCGACGCCTGGTTGATGATCAGGACCTGGATGTCGGAGAACCCGGCCTGCTCGAACATGAGGGCGAACGGTTCGACCGGGTTCTTGCCCGAGGCGACCAGGACGATCGCGCTGAGCACGAAGGCCACGGCGAGCGCGATGACCGGTCCGGCCACCGCGAGGAGCACGCGCTCCTTGTCGAACTTCTTCATCAGCGGGCCTCGTCTTCCGGAGTCTCGGGGGACTCGGGAGTCTCGGGGGACTTGAGTGGCTTGGGGGCGTCCGGGGACTTCGGGGTCTCGGCCGCCCCGGCGCGGGCGGCCTGCGCCTGGGCGCTCTCCTCGTCCTCCAGGTGTCCGGAGGCCGCGCCGGTCATCGCCGAGCCAAGGGCCTCGGGGGTGATGGTCGCGGGGTCGGCGTCCGCGACCAGCCTGCCGTCGTAGATCACCCTCAGGGTGTCGGACAGGCCGATCAGCTCGTCCAGGTCGGCGGAGATCAGCAGCACGGCCAGGCCCTCGCGGCGGGCCTCGCGGATGTGGTCCCAGATCGCGGCCTGCGCGCCGACGTCCACACCCCGGGTGGGGTGGGCGGCGATGAGGAAGCGCGGCTTGTGGCTCATCTCGCGGCCGACGATCAGCTTCTGCTGGTTGCCGCCGGACAGCGAGGCCGCGGTGACGTCGATGCCGGGGGTGCGGACGTCGTACGTCTCGACGATGCGGCGGGTGTCCTGCTGGGCGCTCTTGAGGTCCAGCCAGACGCCCTTGCTGTTGGGCTTCTCGGTGACGTGGCCGAGGATGCGGTTCTCCCAGAGCGGCGCTTCCAGGAGCAGCCCGTGGCGGTGGCGGTCCTCGGGGATGTAGCCGACGCCCTGCTCGCGGCGCTTGCGGGTGGGCAGGGCAGTGATGTCCTGGTCGAGGAAGCGGATGGTGCCGGAGTCGGCGTGGCGCAGGCCGATGAGCGCGTCGACCAGCTCGGTCTGGCCGTTGCCCTCGACACCGGCGATGCCGAGCACCTCACCGGCGTGGATGGTGAAGGAGATGTCGTCCAGCAGGGCCTTGCCGCCGGGGGCCGCCAGGCGCAGCGTGTCGACGGTGAGGACCGCGCGGTCGGTGACTGTGGACTCCGACGTCTCCGGGGTGGGCAGTTCGCTGCCGACCATCAGCTCGGCGAGCTGGCGGGGCGTGGTCTCGGCGGGGACGGCCGTGCCGACCGTGGTGCCGCGGCGGATGACGGTGATCTCGTCGGCGACCGAGAGGACCTCGCCCAGCTTGTGGGAGATGAAGATGACGGACAGGCCCTCGGCCTTCAGCTCGCGCAGGTTGTCGAAGAGGGCGTCCACCTCCTGCGGCACCAGGACGGCCGTGGGCTCGTCGAGGATCAGCGTGCGGGCGCCGCGGTAGAGGACCTTGAGGATCTCCACGCGCTGGCGGGCGGCGACGCCCAGCTCCTCGACGAGGACGTCGGGGCGCACGCCGAGGCCGTACCGCTCGGAGATCTCCTTGATCCTGCGACGGGCCCGGGCGCCGATGCCGTGGAGCTTCTCGCTGCCGAGGACCACGTTCTCCAGGACCGTGAGGTTGTCGGCGAGCATGAAGTGCTGGTGGACCATGCCGATGCCGCGCACGATGGCGTCGGCGGGCGAGGAGAAGGAGACCTTCTCGCCGTCGACCGCGATGGTGCCCTCGTCCGGCTTCTGCATGCCGTAGAGGATCTTCATGAGCGTCGACTTGCCGGCGCCGTTCTCTCCGACGAGGGCGTGGACGGTGCCCCTGCGGACGGTGAGGTGGATGTCGTGGTTGGCCACGACTCCGGGGAAACGCTTGGTGATCCCGGCGAGTTCGACGGCGGTCACCGGTTCGTTGACCGCCGCTCCGGCCGGAGGGCTGCTGGACGCGTTGATGGCGCACTCTCCTGGGGACGGGGGCCGTCTACGCGCGTAGCGCCCCTACGGCATCCAAAGCGGCGGCGGCACATCGACGCGACGGGGTACGAGGAGGGCGACCGACGGGCCGCCCCTCCTCGTACCCCGCCGCGCTGCGCAACCGGCGCGGTTACACGCTGTTCGAGGTGTTGCTGGTGCTACTCAGCCGTTCAGCTGCTCTTGACCTTGATCTCGCCGCTGATGATCTTCTCCTTGGCCGTCTTGATGGCTGCCTGGAGCTCGGCGTCGTCCGCGAACTTCGGGTTGGAGTCCGAGAGACCGACCTCGCCGGACTTCAGATCGCCCCGAACGATACCGGTCTCCGGCTTGCCGTCCTCGACCGACTTCGCAAGGCTGTACACCGCCTTGGCGACGTCCTTGGTGGCCGAGGTCAGGATGGAGTCCTTGTACTTCGCGAGGGCTTCCTGCTTGTACTGGTCGGAGTCGACACCGATCGCCCAGACCTTGTTGGCGGCGGCGGCCTCGATGACACCCTGGCCGGAGAGACCGGCCGCCGCGTACACGACGTCGGCCTTCTTCTCGATCTGGCCCTCGGCGGCGGTCTTGCCCTTGTCGGGGCTGGAGAAGCCGCCCTCCTCCGCGGTCTGCGTGAGGTACTGCGAGATGACCTTGATCTTCGGGTTGGTGTCCTTGACGCCCTGCTCGTAGCCGGCCTGGAACTTGTGGATCAGCGGGACGTCCACACCGCCCACGAAGCCGACCGTGTCGGTCTTGGTGCTCTTGGCGGCGGCGACACCGGCGAGGTAGGACGCCTCCTGCTCGTTGAAGACCAGGTCCGCGACGTTCTTCGCCTCGATCGTGGCGTCGTCGACAATGCCGAAGGTGGTGTCCGGGTACTTCTCCGCGACGTTCTTCATGGCGGAGGCGTAGGCGTAGCCGATGCCGACGACCGGGTTGTAGCCCTGCTTCGCCAGCGAGGACAGCCGCTGCTCCTTGTCGGCGTCCGTCTCGCCGTCGGTGGGCTCGACGTCGGCCGTCTCGTAGCCGAACTCCTTCTTGGCCTGCGCCAGACCGGCGTACGCGGCGTCGTTGAAGGACTGGTCGCCCTTGCCGCCGACGTCGTACGCGATGGCGAGGCCCTTGTCCCCCTTGGACTCCGAACCGGAGTCGGTCGAGGTACCACCGCAGGCGGCGAGGGCGAGGGCCAGGGAGGCGGTCGCTGCGCCTGCGACCGTGATCCGGGAAATCCGGCGCATGTCTGGTGCTCCTGTCGTACAAGCGCCGGGGACGGTTCGGCTGCGGCGCTGGCTTCGCCGCAGATTAACGCGCGTAGACCTGCCTGAAAACCCCTTCTGTCCACCTTGTTATCCGCCCGTGAGCAAGGTGACGCGTAGGGAGGTACGGGGCTTGCCGGGCGCGAACGGGGGGTGGCGGAGGGTGACGTCCGGCGGCGGCGGGCGCCGGACGCGGAAGCGGACGGGCACCCGGAGGTGTCCGTCCGCTTCGTGCGGGTGTGTGCGGGAGTGCGGCTACTCGGTCGCGACCTTGACGGAGCCGTCGACGATGCCCGCCTTGGCCTTCTCCACGGCCTCCTTGGCCCCGGGGACCTCGGCGAACTTCGGGTTGCTGTCGGACAGGCCCACGCCGTCGGACTTCAGGTCGAAGGTGTGGGTGCCGGTCAGCGGCTTGTCGTCCTCGACGGACTTGGCCAGGGCGAAGACCGCGCCGTTGATGTCCTTGAGGGCGGAGGTCAGGATGGAGTCCTTGTAGGCCGCGAGGGCCTCCTGCTTGTACTGGTCCGAGTCGACGCCGATCGCCCAGATCTTCGCCTTCGCGGCGGCCTCGATCACGCCCTGGCCGGAGAGACCGGCCGCCGCGTACACGACGTCGGCCTTCTTCTCGATCTGGCCCTCGGCGGCGGCCTTGCCCTTGTCGGGGCTGGAGAAGCCGCCCTCCTCCGCGGTCTGCGTGAGGTACTGCGAGACCACCTTGACCTTGGGGTCGGTGTCCTTGACGCCCTGCTCGAAGCCGGCCTCGAACTTGTGGATCAGCGGGACGTCCACACCGCCCACGAAGCCGACGGTCTTGGACTTGGTGGCCTTGGCCGCGGCGACGCCGGCCAGGTAGGAGGCCTCGTTCTCGGCGAAGACGAGGGAGGCGACGTTCTTGCCCTCGACCACGGAGTCGACGATGCCGAAGGTGGTGTCCGGGTACTTGGCCGCGACGGCCTTCATCGCCGGGCCGTAGGCGAAGCCGACGCCGATCACCGGGTTGTAGCCCTGCTTGGCCAGGGACGTCAGACGCTGTTCCTTGTCGGCGTCCGTCTCGCCGTCGGTGGGCTCGATGTCGGCGGTCTTGTAGCCGAACTCCTTCTGGGCCCGCTGCAGACCGGCGTACGCGGCGTCGTTGAAGGACTGGTCGCCCTTGCCGCCGACGTCGTAGGCGAGGGCGAGACCCTTGTCGTCCCCGCCGTCGTCGCCGCTCTCCCCGCTGGTGCCGCCGCAGGCCGTGGCGGCGAGTGCGAGCGACGCGACCCCCACCGCGACGCGGGTCAGTCTCGATATCCGACGCATCTGAGGTTCCCCATTCTCCAAAGCCCCGCAGCGGGCGCTCGGTTCGGCGCACATTAACGCGCGTAGAACCTCCTGGGAACGGGGTTGCGTGGCGCCGTTATCCATTCGTGCCGCTGGCCGGTTACCGCCCTGTTAACGACCGGATCGAAGGGGGACTTACCGTGGCACCGCCCCCCCGGCGGCCCCCACCTCACCGCCTACTGCACGGCGTCGATGAGCGCCGCCGCGGTGAACATCTCCACGCCGACCGTGATGGCGTGCTCGTCCACGTCGAAGTCGCCCTGGTGGAGGTCGCGCACCGTGCGCTCGCCGGGCGGGCGGACGCCGAGGCGGGCCATGGCGCCGGGCACGTGCTCCAGGTACCAGGAGAAGTCCTCGCCGCCCAGGCTCTGCTCGGTGCCCTCCACGGCGTCGGTGCCGCGCCGGGCGACCATGGCGGCCTGGAGCAGCTCGGTGCTGGTGACCTCGTTGACGACCGGGGGCACGCCGCGGACGTAGGTGATCTCGGACTTGGCCCGGTACAGGTCGGCGATCTCGTCGATGGCGCCCATCACCAGGTCGGGCGCCTGCCGCCAGGCGTCCAGGTCGAGGCAGCGCACGGTCCCGGCGAGTTCGGCGTGCTGCGGGATGACGTTCGGGGCATGGCCGGATTCGATCCGTCCCCAGGTCAGCGCGAGCCCGCTGCGGCTGTCCACGCGCCGGGCGACGAGCGGGGGCACGTCGGTGACCACCCGGGCGGCGGCGGTGACCAGGTCGGTAGTCAGGTGCGGGCGGGCGGTGTGGCCGCCGGGCCCGTTCAGGGCGATCTCCAGGCGGTCGCAGGCGGAGGTGATGGGGCCGACCCTGAGACCGATCCTCCCGGCGTCCACCCGGGGGTCGCAGTGCACGGCCAGGATGCGGCGCACCCCGTCCAGCGCACCGCCCTCGATGGCGTCGGCGGCGCCGCCGGGCAGCACCTCCTCGGCCGGCTGGAAGACCAGCCGCACGGGCCGGGGCAGCAGGCCCCGCTCGTGCAGGGCGGCGAGCACGAGCCCGGTGCCGAGGACGACGGTGGTGTGCACGTCGTGCCCGCAGGCGTGGGCCCGGTCCGGCACCTGGGAGCGGTAGGCGCACTCGGTCTTGGTGTCGGGGATGGGCAGGGCGTCGATGTCGGCCCGCAGGGCGAGCATGCGGGGCCCGCCGGACCACTGCCCCGACTCGGTGCCGGTGCCGATGTCGCAGACGAGCCCGGTGCCGATGGGCAGCACGCGGGGCTTCAGACCGGCCCGCTCCAGCCGCTCCTTGATCGCGGCGGTGGTGCGGAACTCCTGATTGCCCAGCTCGGGGTGCATGTGGAGGTCGCGGCGGAAGGCCACGAGCTCCGCGCGCAGCGCGTCCGGCAAGGTGCCGGGCAGCGCGGCTTCACCGGGAGTGTCGGCCTCGGACTCTGGGGACATCAACACGTTCACCCTCTGAAGGGTAGGACGCCGGGGTAGTCAACTGCCCCTCGATCAACAAAATTTCAGCCCGTTAGGGGAAGAAAGTTGGCCGCTCGGCGCATGGCTCTCAACGGGTGTGGGTACGCTCGCCCGTTTCCGGCCTCGGCACCCGGCTCCGTCCTTCCTGTGTACTTGCTCCCCTCACGCATACCACGCCACGGCCGAGCCACGCCGGAGTCGTCCGTATGCCGGGCCGGGCCGGCCGCCCGGGGCCGCCTCCGCCCCGCGACCGCCCGCACCCGCCTATCCCGCGCTCACCACCGCCGGCAGCCGGTGCACGTCCCGGGCCGAGCCGGTGACCCCGCTCAGGAATCCGCGGGCCCGCGGTGAGGCCGACTCGGTGAGCCAGGCGGGGTCGATGTCGCAGACGGCGACCCGGACCTCGGTGCCGGCGAGGGCCAGCGGGAGGGTGTGGACGACGGTGGAGGGGAAGCTGAGGATCGTGCGGCCGATCGGGCCGCGGCGGGCGATCAGCTCCAGCGGGAGGTCGGGGCGGACGATCTGCAGGCCCGTCTCCACGGCCAGCCGGTGCAGCTTCTCGGCGCTCTCGCGGCGGTGGGCGAAGTAGCGGGCGGCCCCGTGGGTCTTCGCCAGGGCGCGTACGGCCGCCACGTAGCGGTCGGCGTCGACGACGCCGGTCTCCACCAGCGAGGTGCCGACCATGTCGGCGCCCTTGGTGATGCGGGGCGGTCCGAAGCGGGACCTGGTCCAGGCGAAGTCGTTCGCGGCGACGCCGACGCCTTCGGGGACGTCCTCGATGGGCATGGAGGAGAAGACCGAGACCTGCCGGCCGGGGGTCGGGGTGAGGCGTCGGCGAGCCGACCGGGAGACCGGGGCGAAGAGCAGGTCGCGGGGGCCGGGGCGGCTGCCCTTGCGGTGCCAGCGCACCAGGCGCTCGCCGTGGGCCAGCTGGGTGACGAACTCCATCGTGGCGGTGCCGTCGTCCACGACGACCAGGTCGTGGGCGCGGGTGATGGTCAGGAGCAGTTGCACGTAGCGGGAGAACGGGTCGCCCATGACGACCCGATCCGCCTGGCGCAGCGCGCCGGTCAGGCCGCCGACCGTGCGGAAGGGCGCGGTGGCACCGCCGCGCGCCTCCTCCCAGCGGATCTCGTGGCCCTCCTTGCGGGCCAGTTCCGCCATGCGGCGCAGCTGGCCGCGGGTCATCGGGTCGACGGGCGAGAGGACCACGAGGGTGAGCTCCGCGCCGGGGGCGCGGGTGTGCGCCCACTCCAGCACGTTCAGCAGTTGTACCGGGCTCTCGACGAAGGCGAGAGTGCGGGGGCCGGCGTTCCCGGCGCGGGGGCTCATCGGTGGGTCCGTCCCGTGGTGAGTGACTCGGTGGCCGGTGGTCAGACGGTGACGGGCTCGCCGGCGGCGGCGGCGATCTCCGCCTCGGCGACGACGCCGGTGACGCGGCGCAGCTTCTTCATCGGGCCCAGCTCGGAGTCGTAGACCTTCTTGACGCCGTCGCCGAGGGAGGCCTCGATGGTGCGGATGTCGCGCACCAGGCGGGTCAGGCCCTGGGGCTCGACGGAGGCGGCCTGGTCGGAGCCCCACATGGCGCGGTCGAGGGTGATGTGGCGCTCGACGAAGGTGGCGCCGAGGGCGACGGCGGCCAGCGTGGTCTGCAGGCCGGTCTCGTGGCCGGAGTAGCCGATCGGGACGTTCGGGAACTCCTGCTGGAGGGTGTTGATGACGCGGAGGTTCAGCTCCTCGGCCTGCGCCGGGTAGGTGGAGGTGGCGTGGCACATGAGGATGTTGTCGCTGCCCAGGACCTCGACCGCGTGGCGGATCTGCTTCGGGGTCGACATGCCGGTGGACAGGATGATCGTGCGGCCGGTGGCGCGCAGGGCGCGCAGCAGCTCGTCGTCGGTGAGGGAGGCGGAGGCGACCTTGTGGGCGGGGACGTCGAACTTCTCCAGGAAGGCGACGGCCTCGGTGTCCCACGGGGAGGCGAACCAGTCGATGTTCTTGCTCTTGCAGTACTCGTCGATCTGGCGGTACTCGTCCTCGCCGAACTCCACGCGGTGGCGGTAGTCGATGTACGTCATCCGGCCCCAGGGGGTGTCCCGCTCGATGTCCCACTGGTCGCGCGGGGTGCAGATCTCCGGGGTGCGCTTCTGGAACTTGACGGCGTCGCAGCCGGCCTCGGCGGCGGCGTCGATCAGCTTGAAGGCGTTCTCCAGCTCACCGTTGTGGTTGATGCCGATCTCGCCGGTGATGTAGACGGGGCGGCCGGGGCCGGCCTCGCGGGTGCCGAAGGTGCGGATGCGGGAGTTGGTGCTCATGGCAGGGGGTTCCTTACTTGGACTGGGTGAGCGTGGGGGTTTCGAGCGGGTCGGGGGTGTTCAGCGAGGGGCCCAGGAGCCAGGTCGCGATCTCCCGTACGGCGCCCTCGCCGCCGGGGACGGTGGTGACCGCGCGGGCCGCGCCGCGTACGACGTCGTGGGCGCCGGCGACCGCCACGGGCCAGCCGACGAGGGCGAAGCACGGGAGGTCGTTGACGTCGTTGCCGACGTAGAGCACGCGTTCGGGCGCGATGCCCTGTTCCTCGCACCACTGCTTGAGGGCGAGGTCCTTGCGGTCGATGCCGTGCAGCACGGGCAGTCGGAGCTTGCGGGCGCGGGCGGCGACGACCGGGTTCACCTCCGTGGACAGGATCAGCATCGTCAGGCCGCTGCGGCGCAGGGCGGCGATCCCGAGTCCGTCGCCGCGGTGGACGGAGACGAACTCCCGTCCGTCGGAGTCGATCAGCACCCGGTCGTCGGTCTGGGTGCCGTCGAAGTCGAGGACGACCGCGTCGATGTCGGCGGCGGTCGGCAGGGCGCCCGGCCGGGCCGCGTCGAAGTGCGGCGCGAGGGCGCGGGCGCGGGCCAGGTCGTGCGGGTCGTCGATCTCCAGGACGCGGGCCGGGTCGGTGCGGACCAGTTCGGTGCGGCCGAAGAAGCGGTGCTGGTGCCGGCGGAAGCCGGGGGCGGCCATGGCGTAGGCGGCGCCGGTCTCCAGCAGGTCCTGGGGGCGGTCCTGGCGGCGGGGGCGGTACGCCTTGTCGTGGTTGACGCCGTGGCCGCCGTCGGCCCCGCCCGTCTCGTCGGTGCCGTCCCGCCAGACGAAGCCGTGGAAGGGGGCGACGGTGACGGCCGTGTCCGCGCCGTCCTCGACGACCGCGCCGGCCACCCCGTCGACGTCCTCGCGGACCAGGAAGGGGCTGGTGCACTGGACGAGCAGGACCACGTCGACGGCGGCGCCGTGCAGGGCCTCGTGGGTGTCCATGGCGTGCAGCACGGCGGCCTCGGAGGTGGCCGTGTCCCCGGCGATGGCCGCGGGCCGCAGCACGACCTCGGCGCCGGCCTCGCGGGCCGCGGCGGCGATGGCCTGGTCGTCGGTGGAGACCACGACGTCCGTCACGAGGCGGGCGGCCCGGCACTCGCGCACCGCGCGGACCACCAGCGGGACGCCGCCGACGGGGGCGAGGTTCTTCGCGGGCACTCCCTTGGAGCCGCCGCGGGCGGGGATCACGGCGAGCACCCGGCGCACCGAAGCGCCCTGGCCGGCTTGCGGGTGGGACATGGGATCTGCTCCTTGCGCAGGTGTCGCGGGTGCCGCGGGCGGGGGCGCGACCGCGGGGGGCTCGGGTGTCGGGTCCGGCCCGGGTGCCGGGGCGGTCACAGCTCCCCCATCCGCCGGATCACCGGGGCGACCCGCTGGACGCCGTGCCGGTAGGCGCCGCGGGCCGCGCGGCGCACGACCTGCCGCACCGGGCCGGGCGCCCGGTCGGCGGCCGGCGCTCCGGGCAGCGGGGTGCCGTCGGGGGCGAGGTGGTGGCGGGCGAGGATGCCGGGAAGGTAGCCGGGCGCGGTGACGAGGTTGTAGTAGGGGGCGAGCGGCGGCAGGCCGCCGGGCCGGGCCAGCAGGGCGGCGATGCGCTCCCGGGCCTCGTCGAAGGCGGTCTCGTAGCCGCCGTCCGCCGCCACGCCCTGCCGGGCGACCCACTCGGGGTCGGGGGCGGGGCGGTGCCCGGCGTCGAGCTGGTCCCAGGAGGCGAGGCAGCCGGAGCCCACGAAGTGGTGGTTGCCGAGCGCCTCGCGCACCCCTAGGTCGCTGAGGACGACGGTGGGGATCCGGCGGTGCAGGGATTCGAGGGCGGCCGTGGAGCTGACGGTGACCAGCAGGTCGGTGCGGTCCAGGACCTCGCCCATGTGCCCGTAGACCAGGCGGAAGTTGGGCGGCGGATCGGCCCGCTGCACCAGCTTCTGGTAGGGCAGCTCCTCGATGTGCGTGGTGTGTTCGCCGGGCTTGGAGCGCAGCTTGAGCAGCACCTCGCGCTCGGGATGGAGGCGGGCGTGCCGGATCAGCCGTTCGAGGAGGTAGGTACGGTCCCTGCGGCTGTCCGGCACCGAGGGCTGCGCGGCGAAGACCACCGTGCGGGGGCCCTCGCCCCCGCCCGGTTCACCGGCGTAGGCGGCCCCGCCGAGGAAGGGCAGGGCGACCTCGGTCACCGCGGCGGCGTCGGCGCCGACGCCCTCGTACACGGCGCGGAAACGGTCCGCGTCCTGGCGGGAGTTGGCGAGCACGAGGTCGGCGCCGTGGCGCAGCAGCAGGCCGTCGGCGAGCTTCTCGTAGACAACGCCGACGTAGCCGGTGACGACAACGGGCCGCTCGGCGACGTCCTGCCAGACGCGGGCGAGCCCGTGCAGCATCGCCTGGACACCGCCGCCGACCAGGGCGAGGACGAGGACGTCGTAGGAGTCCTCGCCCCGCGCGCCGGCCATGGCGCGCAGGAACTCGACGGCGGTCACCTCGCGGAGCGAGTCCGCGCGGACGCCGACCTCCTGGAGCTGGCGGGCGGTGGGGGTGGCTCGGCCGCGCAGGAGGTAGCCGTCGAGGTGGATCTCCGTGTCCCCGGGGCGGACGCGGGTCGCGGTGAGCGCGCCCCATTTCCACCGGGTGTCGGAGTCCGCCAGGACGGCGACTCTGAGGGCCTTCGTTGCACTTGCTGGCACGCCGCAGACGCTAGGAAGCCATTCCTAGGAACCGCCCAACCGGAATCCAACAAATGGTGAACAGCACATCGCCGAATGGGGAATCGGCCCGCCCGGGCCCCGGAAAAGAATCCGCTTCACCGCTTCGCCACGCCGCGTTCACCGGGAGTCAAGAAACCGGTAAAGCCTCATGCCGGACCGTCGCATAACGTCGCTCACGTGCCCAAGCTCTCCGTCATCGTGCCGTTCTACAACGTGCGGCAATACGCCCCAGACACCCTGCGGAGTCTGCGCGCCAACGCGCGGGACGACTTCGAGTTCATTCTCGTCGACGACTGCTCCACCGACGGGACCGCGGACCTCCTCGCGCACGCGGAGCGCGAGCTGCCGGGGGCGGTGCTGGTCATACACGAGCGCAACGGCGGTCTGGCGACGGCCCGCAACACCGGCATCGACCGGGCGCGCGGCGAGTACCTCGCCTTCCTGGACGGCGACGACTGGCTGGCGCCGGGCCACTGCGCGGCCCTGGTGGCGGCGATCGAGAAGCTGGACGTCGACTTCGTGCGCACCGACCACGTGCAGTGCACGGGACGCAACCGCACCCTGCACCGGGTCCCGCACGGCCGCCGCAACACGGCCCTGCGTCCGCGCGACGCGATCCTGCCCGCGCACCGCACCACCTCCGTCGACTACGCCTACGCGTGGGCGGGGGTCTATCACCGCCGGCTGGCCGAGCGCGGCCTGCTGCACTTCACCGACGGGCTGCGCACGGCCGAGGACCGGCCGTGGATCTGGAAGCTGCACCGGGAGGCGGAGTCCTTCGCGGTGACCGGGCTGCTCGGTGTCTTCTACCGGCGCGGGGTGGCGTCCTCGCTCACCCAGATCGGCGATGTGCGCCAACTCGACTTCATCCGCGCCTTCGACGAGGTGCTCGCGGGCGCGGCCGGGGACGCGGACGCCGCGCGGCTGGTGCCGAAGGCGGTCCGCACGTACTGCGCGATCATCTCCCACCACCTCGGTTCCCTCGCGCGGTTCGAGCCCGCCGTGGCCCGGATACTGAAGGAGCGGAGCGCGGCGGCGCTGCGGCGGATGCCGCAGGAGGTGCTCGACGAGGTGCTGGACACGATGGACGCCGAGCGCGCCACGCGGTTGCGCCGGCTGCGCCGCCGCGCCGCCTCGGGCGGGCCGGCCGAGGGGGCGGCGGCATGACCACACAGATCTTCCTGGCGTCGACGCTGTACGGCACGGCCACGCTCGCCGCGGCCCTGGACGCGGGCTGCTTCGACGCGGCCGACCGGCGGATCCTGCTGGTCACCAACAACGCGGCGACGCCCGAGACGACACCCTCCCTGGACGCCGCTCCGGGATTCGAGCGGCTGCGGGACCGGTTCGACGACGTGGTGTCGTGGAACGAGGCGATCTACCCCTTCCACCCCGGCGACTGGTCGCCGCGGGCCGGGGACGTGCCGCTGTGGGAGCGGCACCTGCGGCTGGCCTGGGGGCTCGGCGACGACGAGGTGGCACTGACCGTGGAGTCGGTCCACGTGCAGCCGGCGCTCGGCGTGGCGCAGATCTTCACCGACGCGCCCCTGACCGTCTACGCGGACGGCCTGATGAGCTACGGGCCCACCCGCACCAAGCTGGCCCCGCTGGTCGGCACGCGCGTGGAGCGGCTGCTCCACCTGGACCTGGTGCCGGGGCTGGCGCCGCTGCTGCTGACGGAGTTCGGCGTCGAGCCCGAGGTGGTGCCGTCCCCGGCGTTCACCAAGGTGCTGGCCGAGACCGCGGACACCGGCGCCGGGCTGCCGGACGTGGAGCGGCCCGCGGTGCTGCTGGGCCAGTACCTGTCGGCGCTGGGCATCCTCTCCGCCGAGGAGGAGGAAGACCTGCACGTGCGGATGCTGACCGGCGTCGCCGCGCTCGGGCACACGCGCGTGGTGTTCAAGACGCACCCCACGGCCCCGGCCCGCTTCACCCGGGTCCTGGAGGCTGAGGCCGCGCGGCTGGGGGTCGGCCTCACCGTGGTGGAGACGCCGGTGCTGGCCGAGGTGCTGTTCCAGCGGATGCGTCCGGCGCTGGTCGTGGGCTGCTTCTCCACGGCCCTGCTCACCGCGTCCGCGCTGTACGGCCTGCCGGTCGCCCGGGTCGGCACCGAGACGCTGCTCGACCGGCTGACGCCGTACGAGAACAGCAACCGGGTGCCCGCCACCCTGGTGGACGCGCTGCTGCCGGACCTGTCGGACCCGGCCGCCGTCGCCGGGGGGCGGCGGGACGTGGCCGCCGAGGCGCTCGCCGCCCTGGTGCGGGCCGTCGGGTTCGCGATGCAGCCGAAGGTTTTGCCGGAGCTGCGCCCGGCGGCGGAGGCGTATCTGCGCGCGCGTCTGGACGCCGGCACCTGGCGGTACTTCAAGAAGCGCAGGCTCACCTCCCTGGGCCTGCCGGGCGGCATCCCGGCCCGGCTGGGGTTCCTGCCGCACAACTCCACCGCTCGCCGGGTGGTGCGCCGGGCCCGGTCGATCCGGCGCTCGATCGGGCGGTGACGGGCGGCCGCAGAGAATTCACTTCGGCTGCGAACGGAGTTCGCCTTTTCGAGCCCGTTGGGTCACCTTCGGGTCCGGGCACCTCGCTAGCCTGTTCCAATCTCCTCTCGTCTCTTCCCCGTGTTCCCTGGATCCCCCTTCATCTTCGCCGTCATCGAACGTGAGAGGCCCGCGTGCCGAAACTGTCCGTCGTCGTTCCCATGCACAATGTGGAATCCTTCGCCGAGAGCACTCTGAGAAGTCTCGCCAACAACGCGGACCCGGACTTCGAATTTCTGCTCGTCGACGACTGCTCCACGGATTCCACGTCGTGGCAGATCGAACGCTGGGCGGACCGGCGCACCGACACCCGGGTGATCCGGCACGAGACGAACCGGGGCATCGCCCAGGCACGCAACAGCGGAATCGACGCGGCCCGCGGCGACTTCGTCACCTTCCTCGACGGCGACGACTGGTACGGACCGGGATACCTGGCCGAACTGGTGCGCTGGGTCGAGGAGTTGGGCTGCGACTTCGCGCGCACCGACCATGTGCAGGCCACCGGCACCGAGCGGGTGATCCGGCGGCCCCCGGCCCCCGCACGCAACGTCGTGATGGACCCGCGCGACGGCATCGCGCCGCCGCACATGGAGACGATGGTCGACTACCCCTTCGTCTGGGCCGGGATCTACCGCCGCCACCTCTTCGAGGACGGCGGCATGCGCTTCGCGACCGAACTGCGCACCGCCGAGGACCGGTTGTGGATCTGGCGCCTGCACCTGAAGGCCGCGACGTACGCGTCGGTGGGGCTGCACGGGGTGTTCTACCGGCGGGGCGTGGCCACCTCGCTCACCCAGATAAAGGACTCCCGGCAGCTGGACTTCATCCCGGCCTACGACATGCTGCTGGCGGACCTGCTGGCGGACCCGGAGGCGGAGCGTTTCCTCCCCAAGGCCGTGCGGACCTACTGCGCCATGATCGCCTTCCACCTCGGCAAGGTGGGCGAGTACGAGACCTCGGCGGCGCAGCGGTTGCGCCGGGAGGCGCGGGACGCGCTGCACCGCATGCCCCAGCACGTGCTGGAGGAGACCCTCCGGACCATCGACAGGACTCGCAGCAGGTTGCTCGGCCGCCTGCGTGACGGGCGGAAGGCTGCCTGATCCATGCCCCACAAGACCCAGATATTCCAGGTCTCCACCCTCTACGGTGCGGCCACCCTCGCCGCGGCGCTCGACGCGGGCCTGTTCGGGCCGCGCGAGGAGGTGCGGCGCGTCCTGTTGGTGTCCAACAACGCGGCGATACCGGAGACCGCCCTGCGCCTGGACGAGATGCACGGGTACGGGCGAATATCCAGCCGGTTCGACTCCGTGATCAGCTGGAACGAGGCGATCCGCCCGCACCACCCCAGCGCCTGGGGCCCCAGGGGCAACGACGTGTCCCTGTGGCAGAAGGCCTTCCGGCTGGCCTGGGGCATCGGCGAGCGGGACCTGATCGAGCTGGCCGTCGAGTCGATCCAGGTCAACCCGGCCCGCGCGCTGGCGGCGATCTTCTCCGAGGCGAGCCTCGACGTGTACGCCGACGGCCTGATGAGCTACGGCCCCACCCGGGAGAAGCTGCCGCTGGCCCTCGCGCGCCGCATCCGCCGCCTGCTCCACCTCGACCTGATCCCGGGTCTGAGGCCGCTGCTGCTCTCGGAGTACGGCGTCGAGCCGGAGATCGTGCCCGACGCGGCGTTCCGCGCGGTGCTCGACGAGATCTCCCGGGAAGCGGCCGACGGCCCCGAACTGGCCCCCGTGGTGGGGGAGAAGCCGACGGCCGTGCTGCTCGGCCAGTACCTGGCGGCGATCAACATCCTGACCGCGCGGGAGGAGGAGGACCTCCACGTGCGCATGCTGACCGGGGCCGCACGGGCCGGGCACCGCTCCGTGGTCTTCAAGCCGCACCCGACGGCGCCCGCCGGCTACACGGCGGCCCTGAGCAAGGCCGCGGCGGACGCGGGCGTGCGGCTCACCGTGCTGGACGCGCCCCTGCTGGCCGAGACCCTGTACGACCACTGCGCCCCGGAACTCGTCGTCGGCTGCTTCTCCACGGCGATGGTGACGGCCTCGGCCTACTACCGGGTGCCCGTCGCCCGGGTCGGGACGGCGCTGGTGATGGAGCGGCTCACGCCGTACCCGAACAGCAACCGCGTCCCCCTGGCCGTCGTGGACCACCTGGTGCCCGACCTGGAGGGCCCCGCCGACCCGGCGCTGGTCGGCGCGGCGCCCGCGTCCCTGTCGCCGCTGGTCCGGGCGATCGGCTTCTGCATGCAGCCCAAGACGTACCCGGAGCTGCGCAGCCCCACGGAGGAGTGGCTGCGCGCCCACCTCTGCGACACCCCCGGCTACTACTTCCCGGAGCTGCGGCTGACCGAGCTGGGCCTGCCCGGCAGCCGCCCGCAGCTGCGCGCGAAGCTCCAGGTGCGGCGGGCCAGGCGCGTGGTGCGCAGGGCGGTACGGCGCGGCACCGGGGGGAAGTGACCGGGCCGGACCGCGCCCGCCCGACCCCCGCCGCACGCCCGATCCCCCGCCGCTCCGGCGGGGGATCGGGTCTGTCCGGCGGGCCGTACCGCAAACGCGGTACGGCCTCAGGCGGACCCGCACGCACCGGACCGCGCTTGCCCGAGTCGGCTCAGCCCAGCCAGCGGCCCAGCCGCAGCCGCGTCCACAGCAACGCGGCGGCGAACGACAGCACGACCGTGACGGCCGTCAGACCGGCGAGTGCGCCCACGGCGCCCGCCCAGCCCGCGTCCGCCGACACCAGCCGAGGGGCGAGCGCCTCCAGGAAGAGCAGGTGGACCAGGTAGGCGCCGAAGGAGGCCCCGGCGAGCCTGCCGAGGAGCGGCCGGAACCGCTCGGGCACCCTGATCCGGACGAGCGCCATCAGCAGGGTCCCGGCGAGCAGCGCCACCACCACGGAGGCGTACGGGCTCGGGAAGTGCACCCGGTGCTCGTAGAGGGCGACCGCAGCCCACGCGCACAGCCCGCCGGCCAGCCACAGCAGTCGTCGGCCCCGTCCCGCGACCGCGGACCCGGGCAGCGACAGCAGGACGGCCCCGGCGACGGCGTACGCGATCTGGTAGACGCCGAACTGCCAGGCGAAGGGGGGCACGCGCACGTCGAAGAGGCGTCCGAGATCGCCCAGGAGGGTCGGGGCGAGAGCCAGGCCGAGCAGCGCGGCGCCCGCGCCCCAGGGCCGTTTGCCGTTCCTGACCAGCACGGCCACCGACAGCAGCAGGATCACCGGGACGTAGGCGTACAGGTACCAGAGGTGGAAGGCGGGCCGTACGGAGGCGAACACCGCGTCCCGGGCGAGCTGGGCGGTGGGTTCGGTGTCGGCGTCCCGGGCCCGGTCCCACAGCAGGTAGCCGGCGGTCCACACGGCGAGCGGCACGAGGATGCGGGTGAGCCGTTTGCGGACCTGCCCGCCGTCGCGGGGCGGGGCCCCGCTGAGGACGACCCAGCCGGCGATCGCGAAGAACAGCGGCACGGCGCAGCGGCTCAGCGCGTCCCCGGTGAGCGCGGTCCAGAAGACGGGCCCGCCCCGGGCGGGGTCGCGGTCGACGGCCTTCATCAGTTCGCCGGCGGCGTGGCAGACGATGACCCCGACCGAGGCCAGGACCCGGACGAGGTCGACGTCGTACCGGTGCTCCCCGCGGGGGCGCGGCGGGTGCGCCCCGTCGGTGCCGGGGGCGGCGGGGCGGACGGGCTCGGTGGCGGTCAGGGGCTCGGCGGCGATGGGTGGTCACTCCCGGGTTGGACGCGCGGGCCCGGCGCTGTGGGCCGGGCCGGGGGGACGAGGTGCCGCGTCGCGCGCGCTCGCAGCCGCGGCGCCGCGCGGCGCACGTCGGTGCAGGCTATGAGAGCACCGTGAGCGCCGGAAGGCGCCGCGGATGAACATCGGCGACATGCGCGTGACCCCCCGGTGAACTCCGGGAGCGTCCGTCGCCCGGCCGTCCGGCGTTCCGCAGAAGTTCGCCCCGTGGTCCCCTCCGGGAGCCGCGCTTCGGGTGCCGGACGTCCCTAGTCTGGCTCTCCGAGGCCCCCGCCCCCCGTGCGGCCGTCTCCGACCGCTCCTACGGCGTGATCGTCGTCGACGGCGACCACTGAAGGACGGCACCCGGTTCACCTTCCTCGGCAGGGCCGCCCACTCGGCCTTCCTGCGGGCTTCCTGATGAGGGCTTCCTGAGCGTGCTGCGCAGGGTGCCGCCCCGGACACATTGGGCGATACGTGCGATTTTCTGACCGTCGGATCGCGTGTGCCGACTCCCTTTCCGGCGTCGAGGATGCATCCTCGCCTCATGGCCACTGCGCACCTCACGCACGAGTACCCCGGTGAGCTGAACGACGTCCCCGGCTGGTTCTGGCCGCTCGACCATGTGCTGTTCTCCTGGTTCCTGGAGCGGCAGGAGCGGCTGGACACCCGCGGCGACCTGCTGGAACTGGGCGCCTACCTGGGCAAGAGCGCGATCCTGCTCGGGCACCGGCTGCGGGACGGCGAGACGCTCACCGTCTGCGACCTCTTCGGGGCCGAGCCCCCGGACGCGGCCAACCGGGCCGAGGCGGCGAAGTCGTACGCCTCGCTCACCCGCCAGGCCTTCGAACGGAACTACCTGGCCTTCCACGACACCCTGCCGACCATCGTCCAGGCGCCCAGCTCCGCGGTCGTCGACGAGGTGGCGCCGGGCAGCTGCCGCTTCGTCCACATCGACGCCTCGCACCTGTACGAGCACGTCGAGGGCGACATCGGCGCGGCCAGGGAGCTGCTGGGGCCCGACGGCATCGTCGTCCTGGACGACTTCCGCAGCGAGCACACCCCGGGCGTCGCCGTCGCGGCCTGGGAGGCCGTGCTCAACCGCGGGCTGCGCCCGGTCTGCCTGAGCAGCCAGAAGCTGTACGGCACCTGGGGCGACCCGGAGCCCGTGCGAGAGGAGCTGCTGGCGGCGCTGCGCGGGCGCGACGACATCGCCGTGACCGTGGAGCGGGCCGCCGGGCACCGGCTGGTGCGGACCCGCGCCCGGGGCAAGGGGCTGCGGCCGCCCTCGCTGCCCGCCTCGCGCCACCCGGCGCCGGTCCCGTCGATCGGGGCGGGTCGGCCGGAGGCCGCGCCGGTGCCCGGACCCGCCCCGCAGGCGCGTCCGGCGGCGCGGGCGACCCGGCCGTCGACCGGGCGGGACCGCGCCCGGCGCCTCGCCCTGGACCTGCTGCCGCCCCTGGTCACGAGGGCGGTGCGCCGGTACCGCGCGGCACAGCGGGCGAAGGCGGGCGGGGCGGCCGGGGCGGTTCAGTCGAGGCCGTAGGTGGCCGCGACGCCCGCGATCACCAGGGCCAGCGACTCCTCGTAGTGCCGGTCGTAGTCCGTGAAGATCTCCGCGCCCGCCGCGGCCGTCAAGGGGTAGTCGGCCAGCAGGCGGGCGCGTTCCTCCACGTCGAAGCCCTCCCGGCGCTCGCCGGGCAGGGGCTCGGTGCCCTGTTCCTCGGTGACGAAGCCGAGCGTGAACTGGTAGGTCGTCGTGGTGGCCCGCACCGCCTGCGCGAGGGTGAACCCGGCGGCGGTGAACAGCCGCAGGGTCCCCTCCATCTGCTCCGCGTGCACCGCGCCGGTGAAGCGTGAACCGCTGAACACCTTGGCGCCGTCCCGGTAGGCGAGCAGCGAGACGCGCAGGCCGCGGTTGGCCTTGAGCAGCCGCCGGCGCCAGGTGTCGGCCGGGTCGAGGGGGGTCCCGTCGACCATCCGCCGGTACATCTCGGTGGCCATCTCGTCGAGCAGGGCCTGCTTGTCCTTGAAGTGCCAGTAGAGAGCGGGCGCCTTGACGTCCAGCTCCCTGGCGATGCCGCGCAGGGTCAGGCCGTCCAGACCGACCTCGTTCAGCAGCTTCAGCGCCGTGTCCGCGACCCGTCGGCGGTCGAGGGGGGCGCGTCGTTCCGTACTCACACTTGACAGCTTAACGGCGTTAAGCCCATCCTCGGACCCGAACGGGACTTAACAACGTTAAGGAGAGTTGCCGTGAATGTCGTGGATGCGCACGTCCTGGACACGGGCGTTCTGATCGTCGGCGCGGGCCCCACCGGTCTCACCCTCGGTGTCGACCTGGCCCGGCGCGGGGTGGACGCGCTGGTCCTGGAGGGCGCCGGGGAGCTGTTCCCGGGCTCACGGGGCAAGGGCTTCCAGCCGCGCACCATGGAGGTCTTCGACGACCTGGGCATCGTCGACGCCCTCCACGCGGCGGGCGGCCCCTACCCCGTCGGCATGGTCTGGCGGAACGGCGAGCGGGTCGGCGAGCACCACATGTTCGACCCGGCCGGGCCCAGCGAGGACTCGCCGTACAACAGGGCGTGGATGGTGCCGCAGTGGCGCACGCAGGAGATCCTGGCCGCGCGGCTCGCGGAACTGGGCGGCGGGATCGCCTTCCGTCACGAGGTCGCCGGTGTCACGCAGGACGAGGACGGCGTCACCGCGCACCTCTCCTCGGGCGCCGCGGTGCGCGCCCGCTACCTGGTCGCCGCGGACGGCGGCCGGTCGGCGGTGCGCCGCGCGCTGGGCGTGGGCATGACCGGCGAGACCGTCGACCCGAGCCCGACACTGGTGGCGGACGTCCGCGTCCGGGGCCTGGACCGCGACAACTGGCACGTCTTCCCGCCGCGCGACGGCGCCGACCTCCTCGCCGTCTGCCCCCTGGCCGGTACCGAGGACTTCCAGGTGATGGCGCGGTTCCCGGAGGGCGCGGACGTGGTCACCTCCGCGGACGGCGTCCGCAAGGTCGTCGCGGAGCGCTCGCACATCGCCGCCGAGGACGTGACGGAGGTCCGCTGGGTCTCCGACTTCCGGCCGCGGGCGGCCCTGGCCGACCGTTTCCGCGCGGGCCGGGTCTTCCTCGCCGGCGACGCGGCCCACGTGCACTCGCCCGCGGGCGGCCAGGGGCTGAACACCAGCGTCCAGGACGCCTACAACCTGGGCTGGAAGCTCGGCGCGGTCCTGAAGGGCGAGGCCCCGGCCGCGCTCCTGGACAGCTACGAGGAGGAGCGGCGCCCGATCGCCGCGCAGATGCTGGACCTGTCGACCGCCGTCCACCGCGGCGCGGTGCGGCGCGGCGGCGCGACCCGTCAGCTGGGCATCGGGTACCGGGACTCGTCGCTCACGGTGGAGACGCGGGGCGCCGTCGGCGAGGACGCGGTGAGGGCCGGCGACCGGGCGCCCGACGGGACGGTGGACGGCGTACGGCTCTTCGACGCCTTCCGGGGGCCGCACTGGACCCTGCTGGCGCTGGGCGTCGACGCGCCGGGCGGAGGCGCCGCGGTACCGGTGGTGCGCGGGGGCGCGCACGGGGCGTACGGGACGGGGCTGTTCCTGGTACGGCCGGACGGGTACGTGGGCTGGGCCGGAAACACGCCGGAGGGGCTGGGCGGGTACCTGGGCCGGTTCGGGCTGGCGGGCTGAGACCCGGACCGGATCCCGGCCGGGTCAGGCGCCGCCGTCGAGGAGGGTGTCGAGGGCGAGAGCGAGGCCGACGCCCACGGACTCGGGCACGCGGACGTCCTGACCTCGCTCGAAGCGCTGGGGGCGCCCCGGCTCAGCCGCCCTCAGAACGCGTCCGAGGGCACGTACGTCCCCCACACCTCCCGCAGCGCGTTGCACACCTCGCCGACCGTCGCGCGGGCGCGCAGGGCGTCCTTCATGGGGTAGAGGACGTTGTCCTCGCCCTCGGCGGCCTTCTTCAGGGCCGCCAGGGCCGCGTCCACCGCCGTCTGGTCGCGCTCCGCGCGGAGCCTGGCCAGGCGCTCGGCCTGCTGGGCCTCGATGGCGGGGTCGACACGCAGCGGCTCGTAGGGCTCCTCCGCGTCGAGCTGGAAGCGGTTGACGCCGACCACGACCCGCTCGCCGGAGTCGGTCTCCTGGGCGATGCGGTAGGCGGAGCGCTCGATCTCGCTCTTCTGGAAGCCGTGCTCGATGGCGTTGACCGCGCCGCCGAGGTCCTCGACCTTGCCCATCAGCTCCAGGGCCGCCGCCTCGACGTCGTCGGTCATCTTCTCGACGACGTAGGACCCGGCGAAGGGGTCGACGGTCGCCGTCACGTCCGTCTCGTAGGCGAGGACCTGCTGGGTGCGCAGGGCCAGGCGCGCGGACTTGTCGGTCGGCAGCGCGATGGCCTCGTCGAAGGAGTTGGTGTGCAGGGACTGCGTGCCGCCGAGGACCGCGCCCAGGCCCTGCACCGCGACGCGCACCAGGTTCACCTCGGGCTGCTGGGCCGTCAGCTGCACGCCCGCGGTCTGGGTGTGGAAGCGCAGCATCAGCGACTTGGGGTTCTTCGCGCCGAACTCGTCCTTCATCACCCGCGCCCAGATCCGGCGGGCCGCGCGGAACTTGGCGACCTCCTCCAGGATCGTCGTACGGGCCACGAAGAAGAAGGAGAGGCGGGGCGCGAAGTCGTCCACGTCCATGCCCGCCGCGACCGCGGTGCGCACGTACTCGATGCCGTCCGCGAGGGTGAAGGCGATCTCCTGCGCGGGCGAGGCACCCGCCTCGGCCATGTGGTAGCCCGAGATCGAGATGGTGTTCCACTTGGGGATCTCGGCCTTGCAGTACTTGAAGATGTCCGCGATCAGCCGCAGGGACGGTTTGGGCGGGAAGATGTACGTCCCGCGCGCGATGTACTCCTTCAGCACGTCGTTCTGGATCGTGCCGGTGAGCTGGTCGGCGCTCACGCCCTGTTCCTCGGCGACGAGTTGGTACAGCAGGAGCAGCAGCGAGGCCGGGGCGTTGATCGTCATCGACGTGGAGACCTTGTCCAGCGGGATCCCGCCGAACAGCACGCGCATGTCGTCGAGGGAGTCGATGGCGACGCCGACCTTGCCGACCTCGCCGCTGGCGATCGGGGCGTCGGAGTCGTGGCCCATCTGGGTGGGCAGGTCGAAGGCGACCGACAGGCCCATGGTTCCGTTGGCGATCAGCTGCTTGTAGCGGGCGTTGGACTCGGTCGCCGTGCCGAAGCCGGCGTACTGGCGCATCGTCCACGGCCGGCCGGTGTACATCGACGGGTAGACGCCCCGGGTGAACGGGTACGTCCCGGGCTCGCCCAGCTTCTCGGCCGCGTCCCAGTCCGCCAGGGCGTCGGGCCCGTAGACCGGTTCGATGGGCAGCCCGGACTCGGACTCGCGCGTCATGGTGTGATGCCTCCCGCTGAGCACATGTTCGTACCGCTCGAACTACCCGTCATTCACCCGCCGGTACGGACCGGCACTTCGACGGACTGTATCCGCGCGCGTGCACCCGGTGGAGAGGCGCACGCTGGGACCTTCCTCACAACCTCGATGCGGTCCCGGTCACAACGATGCCGTGCCGTTCGCGGCGCGTCATCCGCGGGCACGCTTCAGGGGACGTCGGTGTGCGGGACCGTGAGACGACGGGGGGCCGTGGTGCGCAGGACGGGCATGGGAGGCACGGGACGGGTGGTCGCCGTCGCGCTGGGGGCCGTACTGGTGGCGGGCGGCTGCACCGTGCAGGGCACCGGGCCGGACGGCAGGGGGCACGCGCCGGTGCGCGTAGACGTCACCACCGGGCCCCCGCCGAAGAGCACGCCGCCCGGGGACCGCCGCTCACCCGGTGCGCCGTCGGCCGGGACGAAGCCCGCCAGGGTGCTCTGGAAGCGGGGCGACACCGGCCGGGACGTCCGCGAGCTCCAGGCCAGGCTGCGCCAGGTCGAGTGGCTGGTGGACGGGCCGACCGGCACCTACGACGACCTGACCGAGCGCGCCGTCAGCGGCTTCCAGGGCAAGCGCGGCCTGCCGCGGACCGGCCGGACGGACGCCGTCACCTGGCAACGGCTGCTCGGGATGTCGCACGAGCCGGGCAAGTGGGAGCTGTACCTGATGGGCGGCCAGCCCGCCGCCGCGCCCGACCCACGCTGCACGAGGGGCCGGGTGCTGTGCGTCAGCAAGTCGAGCCGGACGCTGCGCTGGATGATCGACGGACGGACCGTGTCGACGATGTCCGTGCGCTTCGGCTCCCGGTTCACGCCGACCCTGGAGGGTGTCTTCCAGGTCTACTGGAAGTCCCGCCACCACGTCTCGACGCTCTACGACTCGGCCATGCCGTACGCCATGTTCTTCAGCGGCGGCCAGGCCGTGCACTACTCCTACGACTTCGCGGCCCGCGGTTACGCGGGTGCCTCGCACGGCTGCGTGAACGTGCGGGACGAGGCCGCGATCGCGGCTCTGTACGCGCAGGTGAGGAAGGGCGACAAGGTCGTCGTGTACCGGTGAGACAGGGAGCGGGGGCGGGGCGGCGACACCGCCGTGCGGCGAAAGGGCGCGGGCGGGACCGGGGGAACATGTCCCGCCCGCGCCGAGGTGCACGAGCCGCAGGTACGGGGGGAACCCCGGCTCGGTGCGGGAGCCGATGACCAGTCGGCTCACTTCTTACTGCGCGACGGCGGCCGAAAGTGTCACACCCCCCGGCGAGAAAATCCTCGCCGTGCACGAAAGCGCAGGTCAGGTGGCATCCGCGGGGGACGATGCGTGAGGCGGGTAGGCGGGCTGACGGTGCGGCCGGGGCTCTTGGGAGCGGCGGGGGTGAGCGGGGTGGTGGGGAGCGCGGGCGGTCGAGGCCGCGTCGGCGCCGTTGCCGTTGCCGCCGTCGTCACTCCCGTCGCCGTCGTCGCCCTGGTCTCCGTGAGCGCTCTTCTTGCCTCCGTTCCCCTTGCCCCCCTTGCCGTTCTCGTTCCCCTTGTCCCCCTTGTTCCCCTTGTCGCCTTTGTCGCCCTTGTCTTCCTTTTCGCCCTTGCCGCCCGTGCCGCTCTTCCCGCCCTGGCCGTCGCCGTCACCGGTGTCCCCGCGCGGCTCGCCCTCGTGGGTCGGCGCGGCCGAACCGCCGCCGTGGTCGCCGCCCTTGTGACCGCCACCGTCGGCCGGGGCGAGGAGGCTGCCGCAGTACTTCGCGATCCGCGCCACTCCCCCGGCCGCCTCCTTCAGCGCGCGCCGCTGGACGGGGTCGAGCTCCTGACCGGTCCGCACCTTGCGACAGGACGCGGCGAGGTTCGACCGGCGTCCCTCGGAGCCGCCCGTGTCGCGGTCGTCGGCGTCGCGGTCCCGGGCCGCGCCGCCGTCCCGCTCGGTGCCACCACCGCCGGGCGCGCCCGGGGGAGCACTGGGCGACGCCCCGTCCCGCACGCCCTCCAGCGGCGAGGGCGGGGCGGACGGCCGGCCGGGGGAGACCGCGGCCGAGACGGTGGCGGCGGGTTCCGGTTCGGTGCCGTCGAACGGCGTCGGCAGCACTCCGGTTCCGGCCGCCGCCGCCACGCCGCCGATCATGCCGACGGTCAGCGCGGCGGCCAGTCCGAGGCGCAGGGGGCGGCTCCGGCGCGGACGCCGGGCGCCCTCGCCGCGGGTGCCGATGCGGACGAGACCGGTGTCGGAGGGCCGGGGAGCGGCACCGTGCCCGAGGGCGGCCGACGCCTGGGCCGAAGCGTCGGCCCGCTCGGCGCGCACCTTGCGGAAGGCGGCCAACGCGGCGGCCTCGCCCGGGAGTTCCTCGTCGGCCGGTGCCTGCGGGGCGGAGAGCGCGCCCAGGGCCAGGGCAAGCCGTCCGGCCCGGTCGCGGGACGCGGGATCGACACCCTCCGGTGGCTCTCCGCGCAGCAGGAGCTCCGCCGTTTCGCGGTCCAGCCACTTGTCCTGCTCGTCGGCCATCACATGTCCTTCTGCGTCCGCGTACGCGTATGCGTCACACTCGCGGACGTCACCGCACGGCCGCGCGGTTCTCGCTGCGGCGGCAGGGCGTCGAGCCCGCCGCCCGATTCCGGATCGCCGCCGAGCAGTTCGGCCAGGCGCCTCAGACCGCGGTGCGCCGCCGTACGGACGGCGCCGGGCCGCTTGCCCAGGGTCTCGGCGGCGCTCTTGGCGTCGAGGCCCATCACCACGCGCAGGACGACCGCCTCGGCCTGGTCCTGGGGCAGCCGGGCGATGAGGGAGAGCGTGCTGCCGGTGGCCAGTGCCTCCATGGCCTCACCCGCGGTGTCGGACTCGGCGGGCCGGCCCGTCAGCTCGGTCTCGTCGCCGCCGATCACCGGCCGGCGGCCCCGCATGCGGATGTGGTCCAGGGCGCGGTTGCGGGCGATGCGGGCGGCCCAGCCGCGGAAGCGGTCGGCGTCGCCGTCGAAGCGTTCCAGGTCGCGGGCTATCTGCAGCCAGGACTCGGAGGCCACGTCCTCGGCGTCGTGATCGCCGACGAGCGTGCGCACGTATCCCAGCAGCCGTGGGTGCACGGCGCGGTACACGGTCCGGAACGCGGTCTCGTCCCCGTCCTGTGCCGCACGCACCGCGGCGGTCAGCTCCGCGTCGTCCCCCAGCACCGAGAAGCCTTTCTGCGCCTGAGCCGGCGCCGCTCTCGCGGACGTGGTCCTCGCCGTCGTGGTTTCTCGACCGATGGTCGCGGTGGTCTCCCCGCAACACCGTCGCGGGGGCGGGCCCCCCGCCGCACCGGCGCGAATGGCACGTTACGTCTTGAAACCGCCACTCGTCCATGTCCCCCTCGCATTGCCGTACAAGATGCAACTAACCCGTGACGCGGTGAGGTGTGACAGAAAACGCAGTCGCGGCGCTGAAGGGAGTACGGGCCGTCGCGCGGCCCGTGCCGCGCGACGGCCGGGGCCTCTCCTGTGGGGGGTGGCGGCCCCGGCCGTCGCCTCGGCCGCCGCCGTCGCCCCGTACGGGCCAGGCCGCCCTAGCGGTCCCGGCCGGGGACCTGCCCCCGGGCGCTGCCGCCGGCGCCGTTCTCCTGGCCGCCGCCGTCCTGGTTGCCGCTGTCCGGGTCGGCGCTGTTTTCCCCGTCGGCGTTCCCGTCCGTGTTCCTGTCCGTGTTCCCGTCCGTGTGCCCGTCCGTGTTCCCGTCGGCGTTCGACGGCCCTCCTCCCGGCTGTGCGGCGGGCAGGCCGGCGCAGTAGGCCGCGACGTGCTCCGCGCCGCCCGCCGCCGTGACCAGGCGCTGCCAGGCCGGGGCGTCCAGGGCCTCGCCGCGGCCCTCCAGTCGTGCGTAGGCGCGACAGCGGGCCTCGGTGTCCCGGGCGGCGGACGGGTGGTCCGGCGGCACGGAGGCGCCGGGGGGTGTGGTGGCGGGGACCGGGGTGGTGGCGTGCGGGGTGGCGGCCGGCCGGGCCGGGGCGCTGTCGGCGGGGGCGGCCGGAAGGGTGCGCCGGGGGCCGCCGGGGGCCGCGGCGGAGCCGTCCCCGCCCATGGCCGCCGCGTAGGCGACCCCGCCCAGGGTGAGGCTCGCCAGCAGGACGGAGAGGGCGGTCCTCGGTGCGCGCCCCGGGTGCCGCCCCTCGCGTGGCCGCCAGTCGTCCCGCCGCCGGGTGCGCGCGGCCCGGGCCGGTTCCGCCTCCCGTGCGGCCCGGAACGCGACCAGGGCCCGCCGTTCGCCGTCGGCGCCTGCCCGCTCCCCGCGCAGCGCGGCGGCGAGCAGTGCCTCCGTGCGGGGGTCGCCGACGGGGGCGGACCGGGGAGGGCCGGCGCCGCGGCCGTCGCCCTCCCCGTGCCGTGCACCCATGCCCGTCTCCGTTCCCGCCCGGTCCGCGGGGCCGCCGTCCTCGGCGCCCCTCATGTCGACTCCCCCAGCGTCCTGGGACCGTCATCCGTCACACCGTCGGTCCCCAGTCGCCGTGCCAGCCGCTTCAGACCCCGGTACGTCGCCGTGCGCACCGCGCCCGGCCGCTTGCCGAGCACGCGCGCGGCGGAGGGCCCGTCGAGACCGACGACGACCCGCAGCAGGACGGCCTCGGCCTGGTCGCGCGGCAGCGCCGAGACCAGGGCGAGCGCGGTCCGGGTGGAGAGGTTCTCCAGTACCTGGTCGTGGGTGGTGTGCGGGCCGGGCAGGTCCACGACGTCCTGGTCCAGCGCCGTGGGCCGGGGCCGTACCTTCTGGCGGCGCAGGTGGTCCAGGGCCCGGTGCCGGGCGATCGTCGCCGTCCAGCCCCGGAAGCCGGCTCCGTCGCCCTTGAAGCGCCGCAGGTCACGGGCTATCTCCAGCCAGGCGTCCGCCGCGACGTCCTCGGCGTCCTCCCCGACCAGCCCGCGCACGTAGCCGAGCAGTCCCGGCTGCACGAGCCGGTAGGCGACCGCGAAGGCGGCCTCGTCACCGTCCTGGGCCCGCGCGACCGCCGCGCCCAGTTCCCCGTCGTACGCCTGCACGCGGCGGGGTTCCCCTCGCTGGCCCAAGAACCGTCCTCGTCCGTACCGAGTCCTCCGCGCGCTCGGGTGAGCCCGCCCCCAAGGTCATCAGCGTCGGGGCGTACGGAAGTGTCACAGGGAAGGTCACGGGGCCCGCCCGGGTCCCCGGTGGTCGCGGCGGGGCGTCACGGGGCCGCCGTCGCGTCCCGGCACAGCAGGCGCAGCGACCCGTCTCCGGCGAAGCAGCGGCGGGCCTCCTCGATCGGGTCCCACAGGCGGCCGTCCGGCGTGCGGACCCAGTGGTCGCCGCCGGACGCCCACCACTCGCCGCCGGACTGACGCACGATCACCTCCCCGGCGTAGGCACCGAGTCCGCGCAGCATCGGCTCCACGGCGGCGTACGGCGCCTCCTCGCCCCGGATACCGTCGATCACCCGGTCCACGCGCCACAGGCTCTGCGCCGAGTAGTCCAGGCGCAGCCTCGCGCCCTCGCGCATCGTGGCCACCGCGTCCGCCGCCCACCGCACCGGCTTGGCGGCGGCCGACGGCCGGGTCTGCTGCGGGCTCGGCGTCCCGCTCGTCCATCCGCTCGTCAATCCGCTGGTCACAGTCGTCACATGGGCTATAGCGCCGTGGGGCGGGGTGGTGTCACACAGGGGAGCCGGTCGCCCCGCAACCGGCGCAGGACCGCCCCACCTCCCCCACGTCCTCCGCACCGCCGCCGCGCGTTCCCCGCACGACGCTCACAGGGCCCCGCGGCGGACCCCGGGCTCAACCCCGCCCCCGGGCCCGCCGGGAGACCACCGCGCGCAGCACCCGGCGCCCCTCCGTGCACACCTCCAGGGCCGGACGCAGCCCGGCCGCACCGTGCCCGGCGAGCAGCTCCAGGACGCCCACCTGGCGGCGCAGTTCAGCCGCGACGAGCGGGGGCAGCCGCTCCGCACCCCCGTCACGCGGGACCTCGGCGCCCGGAGCCGGGTCCGCCGCCGGGTCGAGCAGCCGGTGGATGCGGAGCGAGGCGACGGAGCAGGCGTCTGCCCACGTGCGCAGCGCCGGTCCCGAGCAGTCGGCCGGGGCGTCCGCGAGCATGCGGCGGGCCAGGACCACGGCCTCGTCCTCACCGGTGGCGTCGGGGCCGGCGAGTCTGTCCCGCAGTTGGGCCAGCCGGTGCTCCCAGTCGCGTCCGGGCTCCTCGCCGGTGGTGTCGGCGAGGGCCGCCCACAGGGGTCTGACGGCCTCGTCGTCGCCGTCCAGCAGCGGAACGCAGCGATCCAGACAAGCCAGCCCGCTCGCGGCGAGTCCGCGTGCGTCGGCCCGCGCGATCAGTTCCACCAGGCTCATCGGGGCCCTCCCACTTCCTGCCGTTCCGCCCCGCTCACCACCACGGAGCCCGCGCTGCCCCTTACTGCGCGCGACGGCCCGGGAGTGTCACAGCGGCACGACGCCCAGCCGGTCGAGGAACCGGAAGAAGAGGGTTTCGGCCACCGGTCCGTCGGCGGCGCCGGCATCGCGGTCCGCCGAGGAACCCGCGTCCCGGTCCGCCGCCGGGTCCTCCGCCAGCACCTCGGTCAGTTCCCCCGCGCTCGCGACGCGCCCCGCCTCCGCCGCCCAGGCGACGGCGCGCTCGGCGGCGTCCCGGGGCTCCAGGAAGTAGTCCTCCAGGGTGAGCCCGTCCCGTTCGGCGCCCAGGTATCCGGCCATGGCGGTGCGCGCCAGGCAGGTCGTCCACGCCCCGCTCCCGGGCGCCGCCGCCTCCAGGACCACGCAGTCGCTGTCCATCACGTACCCGAACAGCGCGGGCGCGCCGGTCTGGGCGGCCAGGTCGTTCATGTTGCCGACGTCCCCGTCGCCGCCCGCGAACTCCCACACCTGCCAACCGTCCGCGGCGGACTCGCGCAGGGTCATGTCCGCGGCGCGGGACAGCGCCTCCAGCTCCGCGAGCGGCCGCTCGGCGCGGCCGACGACGAAGTACCCCCAGTAGCCCATGTCCCGGTTCCCCCCGGCGTGTCGGTTCGGCTCGGCCAAAAGACCACCACAGCCGCCCGCGGGTTCGCAGCAGGATCGGACAATCGGCGCGTCGCGGCCGGGCGGGCCCCGGGGTCCCCCAGGGCCGCGTCAGTCGAGCCGGTCCGCCAGCGACGTGAACTCCGCCCAGGACAGCTCGGGCTTGCCGGGGTCCCACAGCTTCTGGACCGTCGCGGCCAGCGGCAGCCGGATGCCCTCGGCGACCTGGGCCTGGGTCTGGGCGTTCGGGAAGTCGCCCCAGACGGCGAAGCTGCCGCCGAGTATCTGCCGGTCGTACTTGGCGTCGACGGCCGTGGTGCCGCGCAGGACGCGCGGGGTCCACTGCTCGTAGATGCGCTCGCCGGTCGGGTAGACGAAGGTCTGCGGCTGGCCGAGGACGTAGTAGAGGAACTCGTCGTTGTAGTTGAGGACCTGGCGGCCCTCGCTCAGGTACTCCGTCGGCGGGCGGGCGCCGATCTCCTTGCCGGTCCAGTAGGCGACCTTGATGTCCTTGAGCGGCTCGACGGACGTGTCCTTGAAGAAGCCGTCGTTCCAGGCGCGCGGGGTGCGGTGGTGGGCCATGACCGTCTTGGCCCGGCCGTTGAGCCAGCCCGTGGTCAGGTCGGCGACGGTGCCGCCGGAGCCGTAGGACTTGCGGGCGGCGGCGGCCAGCGTCGGGTAGGACGCCTCGGGGTCGGGCACCACCAGCGCCTGGTACTCGTCGGCGCCGAGGTGGAACTGGGAGCCGGGGAAGAGGTCGGCGTACTCGTCCAGCAGGTCGTCGACGATCTTCGCGGCCTCCGGCTTGGAGATGTCGATGGCGCCGCGGGTGGGCGTGCCCTGCGCGTTGCGGAGCTGGAGGTCGGGGTGGGCGGCGATCACGGCGCCCAGGTGGCCCGGCGAGTCGATCTCGGGGACGACGGTGATGTGGCGCGAGGCGGCGAGATCGATGATCTCCTTCGTCTCGGCCTTGGTCAGGTGCTCGTCCGAGACGATCTCGGGGTGCGAGTCGGACTCGATGCGGAAGGCCTGGTCGTCGGAGAAGTGCAGGCCCAACTCGTTGAACTTGAGGTCGCCCAGCTCCCGGATCCGGTCCTTGATCCAGTCGGCGCTGTAGTGCTTGCGGGCGATGTCGAGCGAGAAGCCGCGCTTGGGCTTGGCCGGCTCGTCCTTCACCACGCCCTCCGGCGCGGTGCCGCCGCCGGCCACCGCCTGCTTCAGGGTGCGGGTGCCGTAGTAGACGCCCGCTTCGGCGGGTCCGGTGACGGTGACCCGGCCGTCGCGCACGGTCATGGTGTACGACTCCGGGTTCGCGCCCTTGTCGGCCTTGACGTCGAGGAGCAGGTCCCCGGCGCGTTCGTCGTCCTTCTGGCCGGCGTACGTCATGCCCAGCTCGCCGGCGGTCTGCCTGCCCTCGTCGGCGAGCGAGGCGTCGGCGACGACGACCCGGTGCCCCTTGCCGGGCTGCCAGCCGGGGCCGCGGGCCGCGGTGTGCTCGCGCACGGCGGGTATGGTGCGCGGCGCCTCGGACAGCGGGTAGGAGCGGCTGGGGCTGGGCGCGGCCGCCTCGGCCGACCCGGTCGCCGAGCCGCCCCGGCGGTCGCCCTCACCGTCGCCGTCGGTGGCCCACAGGCCGACCCCCACGCCGAGCGCGGCGACCACCGCGCCGGCGATCACGGCCCGCTGCCTCACTCTGTGCGCCGGTGTCCGGCCTCTGTGCTGGCTCACAGCGCCAACCTAGGGCCGCCGTTGCCGTCATGCGTCCACCACATGTTCTGAAACTCTCCCGTTCGGGTGAAATTCGGGCATCGGACGGACGCGCGTTGCCGTCACTCGATAACGTGACGCCACATCCTTCGCACAATCCCCTGCCGACACACACGTGAAGCCCACAAGGACCCACGCTGCCTGCGTACCGTCTCCCAGACCTCCCCCGCCGAGTGGCCATACCGGTACCGGTGCAAACACGCGCCGCACCGGCCACGGCCACCCCGCTGGAGCGCTTCAACACGGCACCCGCCGACGAGGCCGCCCAGACCCTCCTCGCCTGCCTGAACAGCCGCGCCTGGGCCCACCGCCTCACCGCCCACCGCCCCTACCCCGACCTTCCCGCCCTCCTGGCGGCGGCGGACGAGGCGGCGTACGACCTCTCCCCGGACGACCTGGCGGAGGCCCTGACCGCGGAGTCCCGGCCCGCCCTGCCGGAGGACACCTACGCGGCGGCCCACACGGCCCTGAGCGCCGCCCACGCGGCCTACGAGTCCCGCTTCGGACACGTGTTCGTCATCAGCCTGGCCGGTCTGAGTCCGGACGAGACGCTGAACCACCTGCTGGCAGCCATCCGGTCACGTTTGATTAACGACCTGGACGAAGAACGCCTGGTAGCGGCAGAAGAACTCCGGCACCTGGCAAGAGGCAGACTGATCAGCACGCTCAGGGGCGCGGGGCTGTGATCAGCGGCTCCGCCGCGGGGCGCGACCAGCCACGGACGGCCCGCACCCGGCATTCAAGGACAAAACCCCACCCCAGTAGCCGCCCCCGCAGCAACCCCACTGCTCCTTTGAGTGCAACTTTGATCACACCGGCAGGCCCCCTGTAAGCACCGCAGGTACACGTCGCTACCATGCTGGGGGCCGGTGGACCGTACCCGGCCGGGCCCGACCGACAAGGAAAGCCGGCGCGGCCCCAATCCCCGCTCCCGGAGGAAATTTCCGTGCCGGCTGGAACGCTGTACCGCGGCCGGGAAGGAATGTGGTCCTGGGTGGCTCACCGAGTCACCGGCGTCCTCATCTTCTTCTTCCTGTTCGTTCACGTGCTGGACACCGCTCTCGTGCGGGTGTCCCCCGAGGCCTACGACACCGTCGTGGCCACGTACAAGACGCCGATCGTCGCGCTGCTGGAGTACGGCCTCGTCGCCGCCATCCTCTTCCACGCGCTCAACGGCCTGCGTGTCATCGCCGTCGACTTCTGGGTCAAGGGCGCCCGCTACCAGAAGCAGATGCTCTGGACCGTCGTCGCCCTGTGGGTCGTGCTGATGCTCGGGGCGATCTACCCCGTCCTCGGCCACGCCGCTCGTGAACTGTTCGGGAGCTGACGCCAATGTCCACGACTGAATCCCCCGCTTCCGGGATCGGCCCCGTCGAGGGCGCCTCCCTCTACACGGTCGACAACCCGGCGCCGCTCATCGAGGCGCCCCGCGCCCGCACGAAGAAGACCCCGAAGTCCACCCGGGGCAACTTCGAGATGGCCGCCTGGCTCTTCATGCGCCTGTCCGGCGTGGTGCTGGTCGTCCTGGTGCTCGGCCACCTGCTGATCCAGCTGGTGCTCGACGGCGGCGTCTCCAAGATCGGCTTCGCCTTCGTGGCGGGCCGCTGGGCCTCGCCGTTCTGGCAGGTCTGGGACCTGCTGATGCTCTGGCTCGCGATGCTGCACGGCGCGAACGGCCTGCGCACGGTCATCAACGACTACGCGGAGCGCCCCAACACCCGGCTGTGGCTCAAGGGCCTGCTCTACACCGCCACGGTGTTCACCATCCTGCTGGGCACGCTGGTGATCTTCACCTTCGACCCGAACATCCGCTAGGCACGGGGCTGCGAAAATCATGAAGGTACACAAGTACGACACCGTCATCGTCGGCGCCGGTGGCGCCGGCATGCGCGCGGCCATCGAGTCGACCAAGCGCAGCCGCACCGCCGTGCTGACGAAGCTCTACCCCACCCGCTCCCACACGGGCGCCGCGCAGGGCGGCATGGCCGCCGCGCTGGCCAACGTGGAGGAGGACAACTGGGAGTGGCACACCTTCGACACGGTCAAGGGCGGTGACTACCTGGTCGACCAGGACGCCGCCGAGATCCTGGCGAAGGAGGCCATCGACTCGGTCCTCGACCTGGAGAAGATGGGCCTGCCGTTCAACCGGACGCCGGGCGGGACGATCGACCAGCGCCGCTTCGGCGGTCACAGCCGCAACCACGGCGAGGCCCCGGTCCGCCGCTCCTGTTACGCGGCCGACCGCACCGGTCACATGATCCTCCAGACGCTCTATCAGAACTGTGTCAAGGAGGGCGTGGAGTTCTTCAACGAGTTCTACGTCCTGGACCAGCTGATCACCGAGGTCGACGGCGTCAAGAAGTCGGCCGGTGTGGTGGCCTACGAGCTGGCGACCGGCGAGATCCACGTCTTCCAGGCGAAGTCCGTGATCTACGCCTCCGGCGGCACCGGCAAGTTCTTCAAGGTGACGTCCAACGCGCACACGCTCACCGGTGACGGCCAGGCGGCCGTGTACCGGCGCGGACTGCCGCTGGAGGACATGGAGTTCTTCCAGTTCCACCCGACCGGCATCTGGCGCATGGGCATCCTGCTGACGGAGGGCGCCCGCGGTGAGGGCGGCATCCTCCGCAACAAGGACGGCGAGCGCTTCATGGAGAAGTACGCGCCGGTCATGAAGGACCTCGCCTCCCGCGACGTCGTCTCACGCTCCATCTACACGGAGATCCGCGAGGGCCGCGGCTGCGGTCCCGAGGGCGACCACGTCTACCTGGACCTCACCCACCTCCCGCCGGAGCAGCTGGACGCCAAGCTGCCCGACATCACGGAGTTCGCGCGGACCTACCTCGGCATCGAGCCCTACACGGACCCGATCCCGATCCAGCCGACCGCGCACTACGCCATGGGCGGCATCCCGACCAACGTCGAGGGCGAGGTCCTCGCGGACAACACCACCGTCGTCCCGGGCCTGTACGCGGCCGGCGAGGTCGCCTGCGTCTCCGTGCACGGCGCCAACCGCCTGGGCACCAACTCGCTGCTCGACATCAACGTCTTCGGCCGCCGCGCGGGCATCGCCGCCGCGGAGTACGCGCAGAAGGCGGACTTCGTCGAGCTGCCCGAGGACCCGGAGTCCCAGGTCGTCGAGCAGATCGAGCGGCTGCGCTCGTCCACCGGCACCGAGCGGGTGGCGACGATCCGCCGCGAGCTCCAGGAGTGCATGGACGCCAACGTCATGGTGTTCCGCACCGAGCAGACGATCAAGACGGCCGTCGAGAAGATCGCCGAACTGCGCGCCCGCTACAAGAACGTGTCGATCCAGGACAAGGGCCGGCGCTTCAACACCGACCTGCTGGAGGCCGTCGAGCTGGGCAACCTGCTCGACCTGGCCGAGGTGATGGCGGTGTCCGCCCTCGCCCGCAAGGAGTCGCGCGGCGGTCACTACCGCGAGGACTTCCCCAACCGCGACGATGTCAACTTCATGCGCCACACCATGGCGTACCGCGAGGTGGGCGACGACGGCGCCGAGTCCATCCGGCTCGACTACAAGCCGGTCGTCCAGACCCGCTACCAGCCGATGGAGCGTAAGTACTGATGGCTACCCCTGTCATGGAGAAGAGCGACCAGGCCCCCGAGCCGGGCTTCGCCGACTCCCCCTACATCACGGTCACCTTCCGCGTCCGGAGGTTCAACCCCGAGGTCGCCGCCGAGGCGAGCTGGGAGGACTTCCAGCTGGAGATCGACCCGAAGGAGCGCGTCCTCGACGCGCTGCACAAGATCAAGTGGGACCTGGACGGAAGCCTGACCTTCCGCCGCTCCTGCGCGCACGGCATCTGCGGCTCGGACGCCATGCGGATCAACGGCAAGAACCGCCTCGCCTGCAAGACGCTGATCAAGGACCTCAGCCCCGAGAAGCCGATCACGGTCGAGCCCATCAAGGGCCTGACGGTCCTCAAGGACCTGGTCGTCGACATGGAGCCGTTCTTCCAGGCGTACCGGGACGTGATGCCCTTCCTGATCACGAAGGACACCAACGAGCCGACGCGTGAGCGCCTCCAGAGCGCCGAGGACCGCGAGCGCTTCGACGACACGACCAAGTGCATCCTGTGCGCCGCCTGCACGTCCTCGTGCCCGGTGTTCTGGAACGACGGCCAGTACTTCGGCCCGGCCGCGATCGTCAACGCCCACCGCTTCATCTTCGACTCGCGCGACGAGGCCGGCGAGCAGCGGCTGGAGATCCTGAACGACCGCGACGGCGTGTGGCGCTGCCGTACGACCTTCAACTGCACGGACGCCTGCCCGCGCGGCATCGAGGTCACCAAGGCCATCGCGGAGGTGAAGCGAGCGCTGATCACGCGCCGCTTCTGACGCCGCCGGTGTACGCCGGTTCACAGCCGCGAGGGCCCCGTTTCCCCTGGAAGCGGGGCCCTCTGGCATATGCCACACCATCGGGTGAACCCGTCGGAACGGGACGTGCGGCTACCCTCCGTCCTACGATGATGGCCTCGACACCAGCCCCTAGGAGGCACGCGATGTCCGCAGCATCCGTAGAGCTGCCCCACGGCGACCTTCCGCTGATCGCGGAGGCGAACCGCCTCATGGAGCGCAATCCGGGCTACCGCGTCGAGATCATCGGAGGCCAGCTCCTCGCGACCCCGCCACCGGACGGCCCGCACTCGCGCGTCCTGACCAAACTCATGCGCCCGTTCATCACGGCGGGCCTTGATGACGGCGAATCCGAAGTTCGCCAGGGCATCGGTCTCTGGCTGCCCATGGACGCCGACGACTACGCGATTCCCGACCTGGCGATCGTGGACGCCGACGTCGACGACCACCTCGTCGAGAACAACTGCTACGACCCGGTCTGCTTCCGTCTCGTCCTGGAGGTCACCTCCAGCAACTGGAGGAACGACCTCAAGGCCAAGGTCACCGCCTACGCCGCCGCCATGGTCCCCGTCTACGTGATCGTCGACCGCAAGCACCAGCGCCTGCACGTCCTCACCGCCCCGGACTGCGCCGACTACTCCACCCACCGCGTCCACTCCCCGGGCGAGTCCGTCACCCTCCCCGACTCTCTCGGTGCCGAGGTCACGTTGGACGTCGCCGCGATCCTTGCCGCCGGACGGACGAAGAGCGCGCCCGACGAGGGCTGACAATCAGCCGATCCGGGCGATGACCGTCCTAGCCTGACGCCATGTCAGATGACGAGTCGTACGAACTGCTCGGGTTCGACAACGTGCTGCTGCCCGTCGGGGACCTCGCCGAGGCCGTCGGGTTCTACGAGCGGGCCGGGTTCCCGGTCGCCTACCGGCTCGACGAGGCCGGGATCGCCCTGCTGAAGGTCGGCGTCGAGACGCCGGGGCTGCTGCTGCGGGCGGAGGAGGAGTTCGGGCGGCAGCCGCCGATGTGGCCCTCCGCGCGGGTGTGGCTGGAGGTCACCGACGCCCGGGTCGCCGCCCGCGAACTGAAGGACGCCGGGGTGCCGCCGCTGGACGAGCCGTTCCCCGTGGCCACCGGCTGGACCGTCGAGTTCGCCGACCCGTGGGGCAACGTCATCGGCCTCACGGACTACTCCAAGCGCCCGGAGCTGGGCCGCCGCCCCTGAGAAGAACCCCCGCTTGAACGTGTTCAAAAACAGGTCTACAGTCAGTCCTGTCAGCGTTTTGAACGCGTTCAAGGAGGGGTGGGGCATGGACCGCACCGTCATCGCCTACGTCATCTACCTGGCCGTCAGCATCGGTCTGACCGTCTGGGTGGCCCGCACGCTCAGCCGCAACGGACGGGTCTTCCTCTCCGACGTCCTGCACGGCAACGAGAAGCTCGCGGACGCCGTGAACCACCTCCTGGTGGTCGGCTTCTACCTCGTGAACCTCGGCTTCGTCGCCCTCTACCTGAGCGGCGACGAGACCATCACCGACACCCGGGGCATCTTCGAGGCGCTGTCGACCAAGCTCGGCGTGGTGCTGCTGGTGCTCGGCGTGATGCACCTGGGCAACGTGTACGTGCTCAACAAGATCCGGCGGCGCGGCCTGATGGAGCGGGAGCAGGTGCCCCCGGTCCCGCCGCAGGGCTGGGTGGCCCCGACGGCCGGGGCCTGAGCCGATGGCTCCCGCTCCCGGGACGACGGCCGGCGCCCCCGTGCGCCGGCTCACCGTCCTCTACGACGCCGAGTGCTCCCTGTGCGTCCACGTACGGGACTGGCTGCTGCGCCAGCCCCGGCTGGTGCCGCTGGAGCTGGTCCCGGCCGCGTCGGAGGAGGCGCGCAGGCGCTTCCACGGGCTCGACCACGGGGCCACCCTGGACGAGGTCACCGCGGTGGGCGACGCCGGGCAGGTCTACCGGGGCGCCGCCGCCTGGGTCGTCGTCCTGTGGGCGCTGCGCGGGTACCGCAGCCTCGCCCACCGGCTCAGCACGCCCAAGGGCGCCTGGCTGGCCCGGGGGGCCGTCCTGGCCGCCGCCAAGTGGCGGGGCGGGCAGCGGCAGTGGGGAGGCAACGGGTACCGCCGGGCCGACGGCTGGGTGTACGAGCCGGGGCTGGGGTGGATCTACGCCGGGCCGGGCTGTGCCGACGGCGCCTGCGCCACTGGATAGGCTCTGGACCCGTGCCTGCGACCCACGGCCCCGACGACGGCGCCCACCTCAGCAAGTCCGAGCAGACCCGCGCGCTGATCCTGGAGACGGCCATGCGGCTGTTCCAGGAACGCGGTTACGACCGGACCACGATGCGGGCCATCGCCCAGGAGGCCGGGGTCTCCGTCGGCAACGCGTACTACTACTTCGCCGGCAAGGAACACCTGATCCAGGGCTTCTACGACCGGATCGCCGCCGAGCACCAGGCGGCGGTCCGCGAGGTCCTGGCCAGGGAGACCGACCTGGAGGCGCGGCTGGCGGGCGTGCTGAAGGTCTGGCTGGACATCGCCACGCCGTACCACGAGTTCGCGGTGCAGTTCTTCAAGAACGCCGCCGACCCGGACAGCCCGCTCAGCCCCTTCTCCCCGGAGTCGGAACACGCGCGCGTGGAGGCCATCAGCATCCACCGCGCGGTGCTCGCCGGAGCGAAGACCAAGGTGCCCGAGGAGCTGCGGGACATCCTGCCCGAGCTGATGTGGCTCTCCCAGATGGGCCTCGTCCTGTACTGGATCTTCGACCGCACCGAGGGCCGCGAGCGCAGCTACCGCCTCGCCGAGCGCGGCGCCCGCCTCACCGCGCGGGGCGTGGTGCTGGCCCGCTTCCGGGTGCTGCGCCCGCTGGTGCGCGAGGTGCACGAGCTGTTCACGGACTTCCTGCCGGGGATGACCAAGGTCTTCCCCGACCCTGCCACCAGGAAGCCGCCGGGTCAGGCCTGACGGGAGGCCAGCTCGACCACCGTGATGTCCGAGGGCGCCCCCACGCGGGTGGGCGGGCCCCAGGCACCCGCGCCGCGGCTGACGTACAGCTGGGTGTCGCCGTAGCGCTCCAGGCCCGCCAGCGTCGGGTTGGCGGCGCCCGCGACGAGGTTGCCGGGCCAGAGCTGGCCGCCGTGGGTGTGGCCGGAGAGCTGGAGGTCGACGCCGTGGTCGACGGCGTCGTGGATCTGCACCGGCTGGTGGGCGAGCAGCACACAGGCGCGGGAGCGGTCCCGGTCGCCGAGGGCCTTGGCGTAGTCGGGGCCCTGGCCCTCGTCCTCGCCCGCGACGTCGTTGACGCCGGCCAGGTCGAAGTGGGGCAGCTCGGTGCGGGCGTTCTCCAGCGGGAGCAGCCCGAGCCGCCGCACCTCGGCGACCCACTGCTCGGCGCCGGAGAAGTACTCGTGGTTGCCGGTGACGAAGTAGGCGCCGTGCCGGGCCCTGAGCCGCGAGAGCGGGGCGGCGGCCGGGCCGAGGTCCTTCACGCTGCCGTCGACCAGGTCGCCGACGACGGCGATCAGGTCGGGCTGCGTGGAGTTGATCGTGTCGACCACCTTCTGGGCGAAGCCCCGGCCGAGCACCGGGCCCAGGTGGATGTCGCTGACCACCGCGATGCGGAAACCGTGCGCCGCGCGCGGGAGCTTGGCCAGCGGCACGGTGACCCGCTTCACCTTCGGGCCGCTCAGCACGCCGTACGTGCCGTAGCCGACCGTTCCGACGGCCGCCGCGGCGGCGGCTCCGGCGACGACGCGGGAGACGAAGAGGCGGCGGGAGGGGAGGGCGAGGGGGCTCGCGGTCGCGCCCCCGGGAGCGGGGACCGGTGCCTCGGGAGCGTCAGGCGTGCCGGGCGTCTTCGGCGGGGCCGTCCCCGCCGGTATGCGCGAGGTGTCCGCCGCCGGGGAGACCGAGGGCTCCGCCTCCGCCGGGCGCCGCCTGGCGGCCCGGCGCTCCAGGAAGATCCGCAGCAGCGGCCGGACGACCTCGCCCACGAGCACCGCGAGCAGCAGGTAGATCGACAGGGCGAGCCACAGGAAGCCCGGCCAGGCGAGGACCCGCTGCAACCAGAAGGGGGCGCCCCCGCGCTCGGCGACCAGCGCGCCGACCGCCAGCAGCCAGCCCCCGGCGATCACCGCCGCGCCGATCCGGCGCACGGAGCCCGCGGCGCGGGTCGTGTCGCGGAACAGGCGCCGCCACACGTACCAGTTGGCCGTCACCAGGACGCCCACCATCACCACCGCGACCAGCACGAAGACGACCACCATGGCGTCGTATCCCCTCGGTTGTGACGCCCGGGGCGTCCGTGTCGTCCTCGTCGCCTATGACGTTCGGCGCAGTGCGCGCACCCCGCGCAACCCGATGCCCCCGATGACCGTCCCCCATACGAAGGAGACGATCGCGAGCAGCAGGTGCACCCAGAAGTACGCCGTCGGATCGCCGTCCTCGAAGGCGAGTCCGCTGCCGTCCTTGACCAGGTTTTTGACGAAAGTGATCCAGATGATCCAGCTCCACACCCCGAACGCGAGCAGGAACCAGGAGACGGGGCGGCTGAGCTTCATGCGTCAAGTATCGCCGCACGCCGTCCGGATCCGTGCGCGGGGTGGGGAGCGGAGTGGGACTCACCCGGTCGCGGGGGGTACGTTTCCGCTCGTGCCCGCTCCCAAGAAGGCCCTCAGGCGATCCCTGACGGTCACCTCCGCCGCCCTGACCGCTCTCGCCCTCCTCTCCCCCGCCGCGCTCGCCGCCCCCAGCCCGTCGGGGAGCCCGTCGGCGAGTCCGTCGGTCACTCCCCCGGCGTCGATGTCGGCGGTGGGCGGCGCGCGGCTCGGGAAGCCCGGCACGCAGGTGGACCTGGCGGGCGGGGCGCCCGTGCTGCCGAAGGACCTCACGGCCCGTTCATGGATCGTGGCGGACGCCGAGTCGGGCGACGTGCTGGCCGCGCACAACGCGCACTGGCGGCTGGCCCCGGCGAGCACCCTGAAGATGCTGTTCGCGGACACGCTGCTGCCGAAGTGGCCGAAGACGACGAAGCACAAGGTCGAGGTCTCCGACCTCGCGGGCATCGGCGCCGGGTCCAGCATGGTCGGCGTCAAGGAGGAGGAGACGTACACGGTCCACGACCTGTGGCTCGGCGTCTTCCTGCGGTCCGGCAACGACGCGGTGCACGTGCTGTCGGCGATGAACGGCGGCGTCGGCCAGACCGTCGCGGACATGAACGCGCACGCCGACGAACTCCAGGCCCTGGACACCACCGTGGTCAGCCCCGACGGCTACGACATGCCCGGGCAGGTCTCCTCCGCGTACGACCTGACGCTCTTCGCCCGTTCGGGGCTCCAGAAGAAGGACTTCCGCGAGTACGCCTCGACGGTCCGCGCGAAGTTCCCCGGCGAGACCACGAAGAACAAGAAGGGCAAGCCGTCCCGCGGGACCTTCGAGATCCAGAACACCAACCGGCTGCTGGCGGGCGACTCCGACGTGGAGGTCTACCCGGGCATCGCGGGGGTGAAGAACGGCAACACCACCAACGCGGGCGCCACCTTCACGGGCGTCGCCGAGCGCGGCGGCCGGGTGCTGCTCGTCACCGTGATGAACCCGGCGAAGAACGACCACAACGAGGTCTACAAGGAGACCGCCCGCCTGTTCGACTGGGGGTTCGCGGCGGCCGGCAAGGCGCGGCCGGTCGGTGAGCTGGTGGGGCCGAGGAGCGCCACCGCGGCGAGCCCCTCGGCCGAGGCCGGCGGCACCGGCAAGGGCGTCGCGGGCACCCAGCCGGTGGCGGGCGCCCAGACCGGGGGCGGCGCCGGAGGGGTCGGGGTCGCGGCCGGCATCGCCGCGGGGGTGCTGGTGCTGCTCGCGGGCGGCGCCTTCCTGGTCAACCGGAGGTGGCCGCTGCCGGACCTGGTCCGTCGCCGGACCCGTCCGTGACGTCCTCGTCGCCCGGCTCCCCCAGTTCCTGCGCCTTGCTGCCCGTCGCCGTCCAGGAGGCGCAGAACAGCACCAGTTTCGCGGTGAAGTTGATCCACAGCAGCAGGGCGACGGGGACGCCGAAGGCGCCGTACATGCTCTTCGCCGCGACGCCCTGGATGTAGCCGCTGAGCAGCAGCTTCAGCAGTTCGAAGCCGACCGCGCCGATCAGTGCGGCCACCACCAGGCGGCGGCGCTCGGGCTGGACGCCGGGCAGCAGGGTCAGCACGTACAGCAGCAGCAGGAAGTCGGCGAGCACGGCGACGGCGAAGGCGGCGACGTAGAGCAGGACGCCGCCGACACCGCCCTGGGCGAGGCCGATCGTGCGGATGATCCAGCCGACCAGCGCGGAGGCGACGGTGGAGATGCCGACGGTGATCAGCAGGGCGCCGCCGAGGCCGACGAGGACACCGGCGTCCTTGGCCCGGTGCAGGACCGGGTTCTCCTCCTCGTCGGGCAGCTCCCACACGGCCCGCAGACAGCCCCGGGTGGCCTCGATCCAGCCCATGCCGGTGAACAGCAGCAGGAGTGCGGAGATCACCCCGACGGTGCCGGCGTTGTCGACGAGGCCCTGGATGTTCAGCTGGTCGGAGATGCCGGGGATCTGCTCGGCGAGCTTGTCCTGGAGCTTGTCCTGCTGCTGCTTGCTGAGCGTGGCGGCGGCCACGGCGGCGGCCAGGCTCAGCAGCGGGAAGAGCGCGACGAAGCTGGTGAAGGTCATGGCGGCGGCCAGCCGCGACCACTTCACCCGGTCGAGCCGCTCGTAGGAGCGCCACGCGTGGGTGGTCATCAGGCGGGCGATCCACGGTCCCACGACGGGGAGCTTCTTCAGCCAGTCCATGATCCGACCCTGCCCCCGTTCGTCCCGTTCCATGATCCCGTCCGGCCACCGGATCCGCCGCCGCCCCCGGCTGCGGCGGCCCCGGACCGGAAGACCAGTGTTCTTGTGCCCCAGAAGCGCAGGATCGTGCCCAGGACCATGCCGACCCCGGCGCCGGAGACCGTGTCGGCGTGCTGCGAGGTGAGGCCGAGCCCGTAGTGGCTGACGGCCAGGCAGAGCAGCTGGACGGCGGCGCCGGCGGCGTTCACGGCGAAGAACACGGCGCAGGGGCGCAGGCCGCGGGTACCGGTGTGCCGGTAGGTGCCCAGCGCGTTGCCCGCGTAGGCGACCGAGCACCCGGCGACGAAGGAGAGCGTCTTGGCGGTGAGCGGACCGAGGCCGGCCGGGCCGCGCAGGCAGGTGAAGAGGCCGAGGTCGACGGCGTAGGCGAGCAGACCGACACAGGCGAACCCCAGCAGTTCGCGCCGGGCGGCTACCAATTGGCCACCGCCAGGCCGTACATCGCGAGCCAGACCACGCCGATCAGCGCGAGGGCGCGGTCGCGCAGCACGACGTCCTCGGGTTCGCCCGCGGTGCCGCGGTCGGCGAAGACGGCGTAGCGCAGCACGGCGAGGACGAAGGCGACCATGGAGAGCTGGCGCCAGGGCAGCACGCTGGTGTGCGGGACGCCGCCCTCCTCCATGGCCCACAGGCAGTAGCCGAGCACGGCGACACCGGCCGCGAGCTGCCAGACGAAGCGCAGGTAGCCGGTGGTGTACTCGGTGAGCAGGGCGCGCGTGGCGCCCCCCTTCCCGGCCATCTGCACGGCTTCGGAGTACCGCTTGGCGGCGACCATGAACAGGGCTCCGAAGCCGGTCGTGATGAGGAACCAGCGCGACAGGGGGATGCCGAGCGCGAGCCCGCCGATCATCGCGCGCATCAGGAATCCGGTGGTGACGACGGCGAGGTCGACGACCAGGACGTGCTTGAGGCTGACGCAGTACGCCAGTTGCATGGCGAGGTAGGCGGTCAGCAGGGCCGCGACGGGCGGGGGGCACAGCCAGGCGGCGAGGGCGGGCGCGAGGACACCCAGGACGCCCCCGACGGCGTAGGCGAGCGGCACCGGGACCTGTCCGGCGGCGACCGGGCGGTGCCGCTTGACGGGGTGGGCGCGGTCGGCCTCGGCGTCCCGGGCGTCGTTGACCAGGTAGACGGCGGCGGCGCAGGCGGTGAACAGGACGAAGACCAGGGCGAGCCGGCCCAGCGCGTGGGTGGAGAACAGCTCGCCGGCGGCGGCCGGGGCGGCGACGACCAGGACGTTCTTGACCCACTGACGGGGGCGCGCGGTGCGCAGCAGCCCGGCCGGGACGTGTCTCGCCCGGCGCGGCGGGGTGGTCCGCGGCGGCTGTTCGGGGGCGCGCTGACGCAGGACGGCGGTGTCAGTCACGGGTGCCTCCGCGCATCCAGCCGGTGCCGAGCCGGGCCGTGAGCGCGCCCAGGGCGGCGCCCGCGGCGACGTCGGAGGGGTAGTGGACGCCGACGACCAGCCGGGAGGCGCACACGGCGGCCGCGAGCGGCCAGGCGGCCCGCACCCCGAGCGTGCCGAAGACGACGGCGGCGGCCGCCGCCGAGGTGGCGTGGGAGCTGGGGAAGGAGTGCCGGCCCGCGGTGCGCACCAGGGGGACGACGTGCGCGGGGCGGGGGCGGCGCACGACCCGTTTCACGCCCATGCTGACGACGTGGGCGCCCGCGGTGAGGGCGGTGCCGCGCAGCCAGGCCGTGCGCCGGGGGGCGTCCACGGCGGCCGCGGCGAGGCCCGCCGCGAGCCACAGCGCCCCGTGCTCCCCCGCCCAGGACAGGGCGCGCGCGGCGCCGGCCACGCGCGGGTCGGTTCCGCAGGCCCTGAGCGCGCTGACGATCCGGTGGTCCATGTCGTCGAGGTCGTCCATGTGGACTCACTGTCCACGCCCGCGGCACGCGAAGGCGAGCACACCGGAGCGACATACCATTAATCACCCGTTTCAGGGATGCTCCGAATGTTTTGGAACTAATCATCCGCACATGGAGAGACGGGGCGATACGGTCACCGCCATGTCTGCCGACACCGTTCCCGACGCCGACTGGAGCACCGTCACCGGCTGGGGCCGTACGGCGCCCACGGGGGCGCTCGTCGTCCGGCCGCGGACGTACGAGGAGGCGGCCGTCGCCGTGCGGGACTGCGGGGCCCGCGGCGGCATCGCGCGGGGGCTCGGGCGGGCGTACGGGGACGCGGCGCAGAACGCGGGGGGTGCCGTGCTCGACATGACGGCCCTGGACCGCGTGCACGCCGTCGACGCCGCCGGCGGCACCGTGCTGTGCGACGCGGGTGTCTCCCTGCACCGGCTGATGGAGGTCCTGCTGCCGCTGGGCTGGTTCGTGCCGGTGACGCCCGGCACCCGCTACGTGACGGTCGGCGGGGCGATCGGCGCCGACATCCACGGCAAGAACCACCACGTGTCGGGGTCCTTCACCCGGCACGTGCTCTCCCTGGAGCTGCTCACCGCCGACGGCCGGGTCCGCACCGTCGCCCCGGGCACACCGCTGTTCGAGGCGACCGCGGGCGGCATGGGGCTGACCGGGGTGATCCTCACCGCGACGCTGCGGCTCCAGCCGGTCGAGACGGCGCTGATGTCGGTCGACACCGAACGGGCCGGCGACCTGGACGACCTGATGGCCCGGCTGACCGCCACCGACCACCGCTACCGCTACTCGGTCGCCTGGATCGACCTCCTCGCGCGCGGCCGGGCCACCGGCCGCGCGGTGCTCACCCGCGGCGACCACGCCCCGCTGGACGCGCTGCCCGCCCGTTCCCGCGTGCGGCGCTCACCGCTGGCCTTCCGCACCTCGCGCCTGCCGGCCGCCCCCGACCTGGTGCCGGACGGGCTGCTGGGCCGGACGACGGTGGGCCTGTTCAACGAGGTCTGGTACCGCAAGGCCCCCCGGTGCAGCCGGGGCCGCCTCCAGCGGATCTCCACCTTCTTCCACCCGCTGGACGGCGTCCCGCACTGGAACCGGGTCTACGGCCGCGGGGGCTTCGTGCAGTACCAGTTCGTGGTCGGGCACGGCCGGGAGGAGGCGCTGCGCCGGATCGTGCGGCGCATCTCCGCCCGCCGCTGCCCCTCCTTCCTCGCCGTCCTCAAGCGCTTCGGCGAGGCCGACCCGGGCTGGCTCTCCTTCCCCGTCCCGGGCTGGACCCTGGCCCTGGACATCCCGGCGGGCCTGCCGGGGCTCGGAGCCTTCCTGGACGAGCTGGACGAGGAGGTCGCGGACGCGGGCGGCCGGGTCTACCTCGCCAAGGACTCCCGGCTGCGCCCGGAGCTGCTCGCCGCGATGTACCCCCGCCTGGACGACTTCCGCGCCCTGCGCGCGGAGCTGGACCCGCGCGGGGTGTTCGTGTCCGACCTGGCCCGCCGCCTCGCCCTGTGACGCCCCTGCCACCACCGACATCTCTGGAGCCAGCCGTGAAGGACGCCTTCGGCCTCCCCCAGTCCCTCCTCGTCCTCGGCGGCACGTCCGAGATCGCGCTCGCCACCGTGCGCCGCCTGGTGGCCCGCCGCACCCGCACGGTGTGGCTCGCCGGGCGCCCCTCGCCCGGCCTGGACACCGCCGCCGAGCAGCTGCGCGGCCTCGGCGCCGAGGTGCGCACGGTCGCCTTCGACGCGCTGGACCCCGAGTCCCACGAGGCGGCGCTCGGCAAGGTGTTCGCCGAGGGCGACATCGACCTGGTGCTGCTGGCCTTCGGCATCCTGGGCGACCAGGCGCACGACGAGCGCGAGCCGCTGAACGCCGTACGGGTCGCGCAGACCAACTACACCGGCGCGGTCTCGGCCGGGCTGGTCGCCGCCCGTTCGCTCCAGGCGCAGGGGCACGGCTCGCTGGTGGTGCTCTCCTCCGTGGCCGGTGAGCGGGCCCGCCGCGCCAACTTCATCTACGGCTCCAGCAAGGCGGGCCTCGACGCCTTCGCGCAGGGGCTGGGCGACGCGCTGCACGGCACGGGCGTGCACGTCATGGTCGTACGGCCCGGGTTCGTGCGGTCGCGGATGACCGAGGGGATGGCCGAGGCGCCGCTCGCCACGACGCCCGAGGCGGTCGCCACGGCGATCGAGCTGGGGCTGCGGCGGCGCTCGGAGACGGTGTGGGTGCCGGGCGCGCTGCGGGTGGTGATGTCGGCGCTGCGGCACCTGCCGCGGACCGTGTTCCGGCGGCTGCCGGTGTGAGGCACGGCTACCGGGTGGGCAGGGAGCCGGTCTCCACGCGGCCGGCCTGCGGGGGCACGGTGGCGCTGCCGAAGGGGAACTCGCGCAGCTTGCGCCAGACCGCGTCGGGGCCCTGCTCGTACAGCGCGAAGCCGGTGCAGGGCCACTGGGCCTCGTAGTCGGACAGCTCCTCGAAGGCGCGGTCCATCGCCGCCTCGTCGATGCCGTGCGCCACGGTGACGTGCGGGTGGTACGGGAACTGCAGCTCGCGGGGAACCGGGCCGGACGCGTCGCGCACCCGCTTCTGCAGCCAGGAGCAGGCCGCCGCGCCCTCGACCACCTGGACGAAGACGACGGGCGAGAGGGGGCGGAAGGTCCCGGTGCCGGACAGCCGCATCGGGAAGGGCCGGCCGCGCGCCGCGACCTTGGCCAGGTGCGCCTCGACGGCGGGCAGCGACGCGCCGTCGACCTCGGTCGGCGGCAGCAGGGTGACGTGCGTGGGGATGCCGTGAGCAGCGGCGTCGCCGAAGCCCGCGCGCAGCTGCTGGAGCTTGCTGCCGTGAGGCTCCGGGACCGCGATCGACACGCCGATCGTTACGGTCCCCACTTCGTCTCCTGTCGTCACGTGTCGCTCGTTGTGTGTCGCGGTGTCGGACACCCGGATATCGACTGTACGGCCACCACCGTGCCGGGGGCAGGCGCAACCGGAGTGATGTGCAGCGCTACGGCGGCGTGCCGGGGCGCGTGGAGGGCGCCGGCGGGGCTCAGTGCTTGGCGGGGAGGAAGCCCACCGTGTCGTACGCCCGGGCGAGGGTCTCCGCGGCGACGGCCCTGGCCTTCTCCGCGCCCTTGGCGAGGATCGCGTCGAGCGTCTCCGGGTCGTCCAGGTACTGCAGGGTCCGCTCGCGGAAGGGGGTGACGAACTCCACGACGACGTCGGCGAGGTCCGTCTTCAGCGCGCCGTAGCCCTTGCCCTCGTACTTCCGCTCCAGCTCCGCGATCTCGGCGCCGGTGAGGGTGGAGTAGATCGACAGCAGGTTGCTGATGCCGGGCTTGTGCTCGCGGTCGAAGCGGATCACGGTGTCGGTGTCGGTGACCGCGCTCCTCACCTTCTTCGCGGTGGCCTTCGGCTCGTCCAGGAGGTTGATCAGGCCCTTCGGGGTGGCCGCCGACTTGCTCATCTTGGCGGTCGGGTCCTGGAGGTCGTAGATCTTCGCCGTCTCCTTGAGGATGTGGGCGCTCGGGACGGTGAAGGCGTCGCCGTAGGTCTGGTTGAAGCGGTCCGCGAGGTCGCGGGTCAGCTCCAGGTGCTGGCGCTGGTCCTCGCCGACGGGGACCTGGTCGGCCTGGTAGAGCAGGATGTCGGCGACCATCAGCATCGGGTAGGTGAACAGGCCGACGGTGGTGCGGTCGTTGCCCTGCTTGGCGGACTTGTCCTTGAACTGCGTCATCCGGGAGGCCTCGCCGAAGCCGGTGATGCAGTTCATCAGCCAGCCGAGCTGGGCGTGCTCGGGGACGTGGCTCTGCACGAACAGGGTGCAGCGGTCCGGGTCGAGGCCGGCCGCGAGGAGCTGGGCGGCGGCGACGCGGGTGTTCTCGCGCAGCTCCTTCGGGTCCTGCGGAACCGTGATCGCGTGCAGGTCGACGACCGTGTAGAACGCGTCGTGGGTGTCCTGCATGTCGACCCACTGGCGGACGGCGCCGAGGTAGTTGCCGAGGTGGAACGAGCCGGAGGTCGGCTGGATACCGGAGAGCACGCGGGGACGATCGTTGGCCATGTTCACCATTCTCTCAGGCCCCGCGGTGCGGTCGGGCACGGGTCGGACACGGGCGGGCCGGACGGCACGGGTGGGTGGGCCGGCGTCGGGCTCGGGGCGGGGGCGCGCAGGAGCTGCTGATACGCCGCGCGGCGGACCGGTGGCGTGCCGGACCGCCGCGCGGGGGAGCCGAGGCTCAGCCGAGGTCGATCTCCGGGTAGAGCGGGAAGCCGGCCACCAGGTCGGTCGCGCGGTGCGCGATCTCGTCGGCGACCTTCGCGTCGAGGACGTGCGAGGCCTTGGACGGGGCGCCGGACTTGGTGGTGCCGGGCTCGGTGGTGGTCAGGACGCGGTCGATCAGGCCCGCGACCTCGTCCATCTCCGCGGTGCCGAGACCGCGCGTGGTCAGCGCCGGGGTGCCGATCCGGATGCCGGAGGTGTACCAGGCGCCGTTCGGGTCGGCGGGGATGGCGTTGCGGTTGGTGACGATGCCGGAGTCGAGGAGCGCGGCCTCGGCCTGGCGGCCGGTGAGGCCGTAGGAGGACGCCACGTCGATCAGGTTGAGGTGGTTGTCCGTGCCGCCGGTCACCAGGGTGGCGCCGCGCTTGGTCAGGCCCTCGGCGAGCGCGCGGGCGTTGTCGACGATGCGCCGCGCGTAGTCCTGGAAGGCGGGCTGCCGGGCCTCGGCGAGGGCGACGGCCTTGGCGGCCATGACGTGCGGCAGCGGGCCGCCGAGGACCATCGGGCAGCCGCGGTCGACCTGGTCCTTGAGCGAGTCGTCGCACAGGACCATGCCGCCGCGCGGGCCGCGCAGCGACTTGTGCGTGGTCGTCGTCACGATCTGGGCGTGCGGGACCGGGTCGAAGTCGCCGGTGAGCACCTTGCCCGCGACCAGTCCGGCGAAGTGCGCCATGTCCACCATGAGGGTGGCGCCGACCTCGTCGGCGATCTCGCGCATGATCCGGAAGTTCACCAGCCGGGGGTACGCGGAGTAGCCCGCGACGAGGATCAGCGGCTTGAACTCGCGGGCGGAGGCGCGCAGCGCCTCGTAGTCGATGAGGCCGGTGGCCGGGTCGGTGCCGTAGGAGCGCTGGTCGAACATCTTGCCGGAGATGTTCGGGCGGAAGCCGTGGGTGAGGTGGCCGCCCGCGTCCAGGGACATGCCGAGCATGCGCTGGTTGCCGAAGGCCTGGCGCAGCTCGGCCCAGTCGGCCTCGGTCAGGTCGTTGACCTGGCGGGCGCCGGTCTTCTGGAGGAACGGCGCCTCCACGCGGTCGGCGAGTACCGCCCAGAAGGCGACCAGGTTGGCGTCGATGCCGGAGTGCGGCTGGACGTAGGCGTGGCGGGCGCCGAACAGCTCGCGGGCGTGCTCGGCGGCGAGGGACTCGACGGTGTCGACGTTGCGGCAGCCGGCGTAGAAGCGGCGGCCGACGGTGCCCTCGGCGTACTTGTCGCTGAACCAGTTGCCCATCGCCAGGAGCGTGGCCGGGGAGGCGTAGTTCTCCGAGGCGATCAGCTTGAGCATCTCGCGCTGGTCGGCGACCTCCTGGCCGATGGCGTCGGCCACGCGGGGCTCGACGGTTCGGATGACGTCGAGCGCGGCGCGGTAGGCGGTGGACTCGGGGCTGAGCGGCTGCTCGGCGGACATGGGGACCTCCGGACGTTGTGGTCAGCGTTCACGGTACGGACGGCCCAGGCGCACGGCACATGCTCTTCCCGGACCGCTCCCCGATGGTTCGTCCCATCCCAGCGCGCCAGTCACGGCCCGGGGGCCAGGCTACCGGCTGTGCCCCGTCGGCGCGGTGGGTGTCCGGGATGCGGGAGCGGCCGGGTCACAGGATGACGTGGGGCAGGAATCTCGCGTACTCGTCCGTCACCAGGCCGCTCGACTCCCTGATGCCCAGGCCCGCCGACTCGTTCTCCACCACCCAGGCACCCAGGACGACGTGGTTGCCGTCGAAGTCGGGGAGGGGGGCCAGCTCCTGGTAGCAGCAGGGTTCTGGGCGCGGGGCCGGGTCGGTGCCGGGTTCGTGGATCGTGACGCCGGCGCCCTCGCGGCCCAGGAGGGGCTTGGCGACCCAGCCGGCGCCGGTGGCCAGGTCGCGCGGGCCGTCCAGGTGGGCGGGGAGCAGGTTCGGGTGGCCGGGGTACAGCTCCCAGAGGATCGCCAGCAGGGCCTTGTTGCTGAGGAGCATCTTCCAGGCGGGCTCGATCCACAGGGTGGTGCCGGTGCCGCCGCCGTTGTCGAGGGTGTCCAGGACGTGGTCGGCGAAGCGGTCGGTGGTGAGCCACTCCCAGGGGTAGAGCTTGAAGAGGCTGCGGATGAAGCGCAGCCTCTTGTCGACGAAGCGGCCGGAGAGGCGGTCCCAGCCGATCTCCTCCATGGAGATCCAGTCGGTCTCCAGGCCGGCCTGCTCGGCGGTCTCCTTGAGGTAGGCGACCGTCATGAGGTCCTCGCCGAGTTCGTCGTCCGAGGAGTGCGCGAAGTACAGCGGGTTGCCGGGCGGCAGGAGCGCGGCCTGCTTCCTCCAGGCGTCGACGAGGCGCTCGTGGAGGCTGTTCCACTGGTCGGCGCCGGGGAAGCGCTCCTCCATCCAGAACCACTGCGGGGAGGCGGCCTCGACGAGGGAGGTCGGGGTGTCCGCGTTGTACTCCAGGAGCTTGGCGGGGCCGGAGCCGTCGTAGCGCAGGTCGAAGCGGGCGTAGACGGAGGGGAGTTCGGCGCGGCGGTGCCAGGCCTCGGTGACGGCGCGGACCACGCGCGGGTCGGTGATGCCGAGGTCGGCGAAGCGGTCCTCGGCGACGATGTGCCCGGCCGCCGCCAGGCACATGCGGTGCAGTTCCTCGACGACCTCCTCCAGCGCCTCGACCTCGGGCAGGGAGAAGACGTAGTAGGCGCTCTCGTCCCAGTACGGGCGCAGTGAGTCGTCGGGGTAGCGGGTCAGGGGGTAGATCAGCCCCTGTTCCTCGACGGTCCGCTGCCAGCCGGGGCGGGGTTCGGTGGTGCGGCGTTCCACGGCGGTGCTCAGCCGCCGCCGCTGCCGGAGCCCGAGCAGCCGAAGCCGCCCCGGTCGACGGCCTCGGACCGGCTGAAGGTGCCGGAGTCGGCCCAGCCGTTGCTGACGTCGGCGTCGTAGTACCAGTCGGCGTCGTCCACGGACTTCGACGAGCCGGTCTTCTTCTTGCCGCCCTTGCCGCCCTTGCCGTACGAGCTGCCGGAGGAGGAGCCGGACTTGCAGTTCTTGTCGGCGACGACCTTGTAGCCGTTGAGGTAGTCGTAGCTGTCGCGGTCCACACAGCGCCGGTCGGGGTCCGAACCGCAGGCGCTCAGAGCCGCCGCGAGCATTCCCATGCCGCCGAGCACCACGGTGCTCGACCGCAGCCGTCGCCGGGTCTTGGCCATGTCCCTGTCCCCCGTTGTCCGCGCCTTGTCCGTGTGTTTGTACGACAGTTGGGCCGGTCGAGTGTACGACCCCCGTCGCGGGTGGACTTTACGGCAGCGCCCGGCACAGCGCGTCCAGTGCCCCCGCCCAGGCGTGGTCGGGCGGGGTGCCGTATCCGACGACGAGGGCGTCGAGCGGGGGGAGGGACGCGTCGGGGTGCCGGAACACGGACAGGCTGTGGACGGCCAGCCCGTGCCAGGCGGCGGCCCGGGCGACCTCCTGCTCGGTGCCGGTCGGCAGGCGGAGGACGGCGTGCAGTCCGGCGGCGATGCCGGTGACTCGGACCGCGGGGGCGCGCTCGGCGAGGGCGGCGACCAGGGCGTCGCGGCGGCGCCGGTAGCGCAGGCGGGCGGACCGCACGTGCCGGTCGTAGTCGCCGGAGTCGAGGAACTGCGCGAGGGTCAGCTGGTCGAGCACGCCCGGCGTACGGCTCCACGGGTGGTCCAGGACCTCCCCGACCAGCGACGGCGGCAGCGCCATCCAGCCCAGACGCAGTCCGGGGGCCAGGGACTTGCTGGCGGTGCCCAGGTAGACGACGCGGTCGGGGTCCAGTCCCTGGAGGGCGCCGACGGACTGGCGGTCGTAGCGGAACTCGCCGTCGTAGTCGTCCTCCAGGATCAGCCCGCCGGTGCGGTGCGCCCAGTCCACCACCGCCGCCCTGCGGTCGGGATGCAGGGGGACACCGGTCGGGAACTGGTGGGCGGGGGTGAGGAGCACGGCGCCCGCGTCGGTGAGCGAACCGGTGTCCGCGCCCCGGTCGTCGAGGGGCAGCGGAAGAGTCCGCAGGCCGGCACTGGTGAGCAGGTCGCGGTGGACGTGGAGGCCGTACGACTCGACGGCCACGGTGTGCACGCCGCGCGCCCGCAGCACGCCGGCCAACAGCACGAGGCCGTGCGCGACGCCGCCGCAGACCAGCAGCGTCTCGGGGTCGGCGCGCACGCCCCGGACCCGGGCGAGGTAACCGGCCAGCGCGGTGCGCAGCTCGGGGCTGCCGAGGCCGTCGCCGTAGCCGAGCGCGTCGTGGGGGGCGGCGGTGACGGCGCGGCGGACGGCCCTGAGCCACGCGGCGCGCGGGAAGGAGGCGAGGTCGGGGGTGCCGGGGCGCAGGTCGTAGGCAGGGCGGGCATGGCCCCCGGGGCGCCGGGTGGAGGCGGGGGACGGTGGGGCGGCGACGCGTTCGGCGACGCGGGTGCCCGAGCCCTGGCGCGCGGTGAGCCAGCCCTCGGCGACGAGGTCGGCGTAGGCGTCGGCGACGGTGTTGCGGGCGATGCCGAGGTCGGCGGCGAGGACCCGGGAGGAGGGCAGCCGGGTGCCGGGGCCCAGGCGGCCGGTGCGCACGGCCTCGCGCAGGGCGTCGGTGAGGCCGCGGCGCAGGCCCGGCCCGGTGGGTTCCAGGTGCAGGTCGACGCCGAGAGTGGCCCACTGATTCGCCATGGAAATGGACCATACCGCCGGGCTGCTCCCTTCCTAGGGTCGAGGCATGACGACACCCACCGATGACACGAAGTCCCAGGGATACGCCGCCGAGGTGCCCGTCCGGCTGAACTGGTCCCAGCACGCGCCCGAGGTCTACAAGGCGATGATCCGGCTGGAGACCGCCGCCAAGCGGGGGCTGGACCCGGCGCTGTACGAACTGGTGAAGATCCGCGCCTCGCAGATCAACCACTGCGCCTTCTGCCTCGACATGCACACCAAGGACGCCCTCGCCGCCGGGGAGAGCGTGGAGCGGATCGTGCAGCTGGCCGCCTGGGAGGAGTCGCGGCACTTCTACACCGAGAAGGAGCTGGCGGCGATCGAGCTGACCGAGGCGGTCACCGTCCTCACCGACGGCTTCGTGCCGGACGAGGTGTACGAGAGGGCGGCCAAGCACTTCGACGAGCCGGAGCTGGCGCAGCTGATCGCGGCGATCACGACGATCAACGCCTGGAACCGCTTCGGCGTGACCTGCCGGATGACGCCGGGCCACTACACGCCCGGACAGCAGGCGTGAGCGCGGCGCGCACCCAGCTCCTGGACCGGGGGGTCGCGCAGGCGCTCTCCGCGCTGAGCGCGGCGGCCAAGAAGGGGCTCGGCGACCCCGAGCTCGCCGAGCTGGTGATGATCCGGGCCTCGCAGCTCAACCACTGCGCGTTCTGCCTGGACATGCACCTCGCCCTGGCCCGCGGGAACGGGGTGGCCGAGGAACGCCTCGGTCTGCTCGCCGCCTGGGAGGAGGCGGAGGACCTGTTCGACGGGCGGGAGCGGGCCGCGCTCGCGCTGACCGAGGCGATGACCGTGCTGACCGAGGGCTTCGTGCCCGACGCGGTGTACGAGGAGGCCGCCCTGCACTTCGGCGACGCCGAACTGGCCCATCTGATCGGGCTGATCACCGCCATCAACAGCTGGAACCGGCTGATGGTCGGCCGCAGGGTCGCACCGGGAGGTTACACACCGTGAGTCACGTCGCCGCGTTCCGCGCCCTGCACCACGGCCGGGTCCCGGACGACCCCCTCGTCCTGCCGGGTCCCTGGGACGCGGCGAGCGCCCGGGTCTTCGCGGAGGCCGGGTTCCCGGCGCTCGCCACGCCCAGCGCCGGGGTGGCGGCCTCGCTCGGGTACGAGGACGGGCGGACCCCGGCCGACGAGATGTTCGCGGCCGTCGCACGGATCGTGCGCGCCGTGGACGTCCCCGTGTCGGCCGACGTCGAGGGCGGTTACGGACTGGCGCCGAGGGAGCTGGTAGAGCGGCTCCTGGAGGCGGGCGTCGTCGGCTGCAATCTGGAGGACTCCACCCGCGAGGGGCTCAAGGACCCGGCGGAGCACGCCGAGTGGCTGGCCGAGGTGCGCCAGGAGGCCGGCGACCGGCTGTTCCTCAACGCCCGGATCGACACGTTCGTCCGGGGCGTCGACGACCCGGCGGCGGCGATCGGGCGGGCGGCGGCCTACGTCGCCGCGGGCGCCGACTGCGTGTACCCCATCGCCGCCCCCGTCGCCGTACTGCCGCTGCTGCGGGCCGGGATCCAGGGGCCGGTGAACGTGGTCGCGCGTCCCGGGGAGGGCCCCTCGCCCGCCGAACTCGGCGCACTCGGGGCCTCCCGGATCACGTTCGGGCCGGGGCTGCAGCGGCAGGCCGAGCAGGCGGTGCGGGAGCACGCGGAACGGCTCGCGGGCCGGCCGACGCGATGAACGCGGCGAGGGTCAGGGCAGCCACTTCCTCCAGACGGACTCGTGGCCGTCCACCCACTTCTTCGCCGCCTCGTCGGGCCGCATCTTCTGCTCGGCGATCATCAGGGAGACCTGGTTCTGGTCCTCGGTCGTCCACGTGAGGTTCTTCAGGAACTCGGCCGCCTCGCCGCCGTCCTTGGCGAAACCGGCGTTGAGGTACTTCTGGAGCGGGGTGACGGGGTAGGCGCAGTCGACCTTCGCCGGGTCGGCGTCGCAGCCCTCCTCGTACGGCGGCAGCTTCACCTCGGTCATCGGGATCCTCTCCATCAGCCACTGGGGGGTGTACCAGTAGCTCAGGAAGGGTTTCTCCTCCTTGGCGAACTGCTGCATCTGGGTGATCTGGGCGGCCTCGGAGCCGGCGAAGACGACCTGGTAGTCCAGGTCCAGGTTCTTCACCAGGGCCTTGTCGTTGGTGACGTAGGACGGGGAGCCGTCCAGGAGCTGGCCCTTGCCGCCGCTCTCGGCGGTGCGCAGCAGGTCGGCGTACTTGTCGAGGTTCTTCCAGTCGGTGACGTCCGGGTGCTTCTTCGCGAAGTACGTCGGGACGAACCAGCCGATGTGCCCGGTGACGCCGAGGTCGCCGCCGGGCGCGATGGTCTTCTTGTCCCGGACGTAGCGCTGCTCCTGCTCGGGGTGGCCCCAGTCCTCCAGGATGGCGTCCACGCGGCCCTGGCTGAGCGCGTCCCAGGCGGGCACCTCGTCGACCTGGACGGTGTCGACGCGGTAGCCCAGTTCGTGCTCCAGGAGGTACTGGGCGACGGCCACGTTGGCCTGGGCGCCGACCCAGGACTGCACGGACAGGGTGACGGTCCTGGCTCCCTGGGCATGCGCGTACGGGGACGCCTGCTTGGTCATGTCGGCGGCGCCGCAGCCGGTGGCCAGCACCAGCACGGCGGCGGCGGCCGTGATCCGCTTGCGGGACATCTCAGGCCCCCTCCCTCGTCGTACGGCGTTCGGTGGGCTGGGTGACGCGGTCGAGCATCAGGCCGAGGCAGACGATCGCGGCGCCCGCCACCAGACCGGTCGCCAGGTCGCCCTGGGCGAGGCCGAAGACGACCTGGTAGCCGAGCGCGCCACCGCCCACCAGGCCGCCGATGATGACGACCGCGAGGACCAGGACGACGCCCTGGTTGACGGCGAGCAGCAGCGCCGGGCGGGCCAGCGGGAGCTGGACCTGGCGCAGTTGCTGGCCGCCGGTGGCGCCGAGCGAGCGGGCCGACTCCAGGGCGGCCGGGTCGACCTGGCGCAGGCCCTGGGCGGTGATGCGGACGACGGCCGGAAGGGCGTAGACGACGGCCGCGGCCACGGCGGGCGCGCGGCCCACGCCGAACAGGGCGACGACCGGGATGAGGTACACGAACTGCGGCATCGTCTGGAAGACGTCCAGGACGGGCCGCAGCAGGCGGGCGAAGCGGTCGCCGCGGGCGGCGGCGACGCCGGTGGCGAAGCCGACGACCAGGGTCACGGCGACGGCGGCGAGCACCTGCGAGAGCGTGTCCAGGGACGGGTCCCACACGCCGAGCACGCCGATCGCGGCCATCGCGAGGACGGCGGTGAGCGCGGTGCGCCAGGTGCCGATCAGCCAGGCCAGGGCGGCGACGATCAGGAGTACGGACCACCACGGCAGCCACTGGAGGCCGTCCCGCAGCGGGTTGAGGACCCAGCTGGTGAACCGCGCGGCCCAGTCGGCGGTGCCGCCGACGACGGGGACGCCGGAGTACAGGTGGGCGGTCATCCAGTCGACGGCCCGGTTGACGGGCTCGGCGATGTCCACCTCCCACCCGTCGGGCCAGTCCAGGAGCCCGGCGAGCCGCCCGGCGAGCGCGACGGCCGCGCCGACGACCAGGGCGTACAGCCAGGTCACCGGGGACTTCCCGGCCCCGCCGAGCCGCTCCCCCGCCGCGCCGGTCACCCGGTCCAGGACGACGGCGAGCAGCACGATCGGGATGCCGGCCGCGAGGGCCGCGCCGACGTCGACCGAGGCGAGGGCCTGGTAGACGCGGTCGCCGAGGCCGCCGGCGCCGACGACGGAGGCGATGACGGCCATGGACAGCGCCATCATGATCGTCTGGTTGACGCCGAGGAGGAGCTCCCTGCGGGCCAGCGGGATGCGGGCGGTCAGCAGCCGCTGGCGGGCGGTGGTGCCGAGCGACTCGACGGCCTCCAGCACCTCCTTGTCCGCGCCGCGCAGGCCCAGCGAGGTGAGCCGGGCCATGGGCGGGGCGGCGTAGACGACGGTGGCCAGGACGGCGGCGGGCACACCGATGCCGAAGACCAGGACGACGGGGAGGAGGTAGGCGAAGGCGGGCAGCACCTGCATGGTGTCGAGCACCGGGCGCAGGACGCGGTCCATCCGGTCCGAAAGGCCCGCGGCGAGGCCCAGCAGGGCGCCGACGACGACCGACGCCAGGACCGCGACGACCATCAGGGCAAGGGTCTGCAGGGTGGGCACCCACATGCCGAGCAGGCCGCAGGCCAGGAACGCGGCGGCGGTGCCCGCGGCGAGCCGCACCCCGGCCACCCGCCAGGCGACCAGGGCGCCGATCGCGGTGACCCCGGCCCAGCCGACGGCGAGGAGGGCGAGGTACACGGCGCGTACGGCGATGACGACCACGTTGCTGACGTGGCCGAAGAAGTAGAGGAACAGCGGGTGGCTGTCCCGGTTGTCGATGATCCAGTCGCTGGCCCTGCCGAGGGGTTTGGAGACGTCGACGGTGAGGGCGGCGGGCCAGGGGGTGCCGGGCCACTGCGTGGCGGCTATGGGGGCGAGGATCGCTGCCGCGAGGGCGAGGACCAGGAGCTTGCGGACGGCTCTGCTGGTGAGGATGCCCGGCGCGGCGGGCTTTCGGGCGGTGGCCGTGATCGTCGCCATCAGACCGGCTCCTCGGTGGTGGGCTCGGCCGGGGCTGTCGGCTCACGGTGCTCGGCCGGTGCGGCCGGGTGGGCCGTGCCCGCCACCACCGACAGGAGGTCGGTCGCGTCGACCATGCCCAGGCAGCGGCCGTCGGACATGACACGGGCCGGGGAACCGGCGCGCGCGACCGCCTCTATGGCCTCCGAGACCGTGGCCTCCGGGCGGATCGCCGGGCCCGTGCCCGCCTCGTCGGCAGAGGCGGCGAGGCGCATCGCCGTGCGGACGGTCAGGACCTGCTCGCGCGGCACGTCGCGGACGAACGCGCGGACGTAGTCGTCGGCGGGCGCGCCGACGATCTCCTCCGGGGTGCCGAGCTGCACCACACGGCCGTCGCGCATGAGGGCGATGCGGTCGCCGAGCTTGAGGGCTTCCTGGAGGTCGTGGGTGATGAAGACCATCGTGCGGCCCTCCTCGCGGTGCAGCCGGACGACCTCCTCCTGCATGTCCCGCCGGATCAGCGGGTCCAGCGCGCTGAACGGCTCGTCGAAGAGCAGCACCTCGGGGTCGACGGCAAGGGCCCGGGCGAGACCGACGCGCTGGCGCTGGCCGCCGGAGAGCTGGCCGGGGCGGCGCTGCTCCAGGCCTTCCAGGCCCACCTTGGCGACGATCGCGGCGGCGCGCTCGCGGCGCTCGGCGCGGCCCATGCCCTGGACCTCCAGGCCGTAGGCGACGTTGTCCAGGACCGTGCGGTGCGGGAGCAGGCCGAAGTGCTGGAAGACCATGGCGGCCCGGTGGCGCCGCAGTTCCCGCAGCCGGGACTTGTCCATCGCGCGGACGTCCTCGCCGTCGATGGCGATGGAACCGGCCGTCGGCTCGACGAGGCGGGTCAGACAGCGTACGAGGGTGGACTTGCCGGAGCCGGACAGGCCCATGACGACGAAGACCTCGCCCTTGCGCACGTCGAAGGAGACGTCGGCGACGGCGGCGGTGCAGCCGGTGCGGGCGCGCAGCTCGGCCGGGCTCAGGGCGGTCAGGTCCGGGTCGGCGGGGACACGGGCGGCCTTCGGGCCGAAGACCTTCCACAGGCCCTCGACGGAGAAGACCGGCGGGCGCTCGGCCACGGCGTCGGCGGCGGCGGAGTCGGAGGTCGTGCTCATCGGGCGTCACCGCCGATCAGCTCGACGGCGCGCTCGCCGACCATGAGGACGCCGATCATCGGGTTGACGGCGGGCATGGTCGGGAAGACGGAGGCATCGGCGATGCGCAGGCCCGTCAGGCCGCGGACGCGCAACTCCGGGTCGACGACGGCCTGTTCGTCGGTGGCGGCGCCCATGCGGCAGGTGCCGGCCGGGTGGTAGACGGTGTGGGCGGCCTTGCGGGCGTACTCGCTCAGCTCCTCGTCGCCGGTGACGTCCGGGCCGGGGCAGACCTCGCGCTTGAGCCAGCCCGCCAGCGGCTGGGACTGGGCGATCCGACGGGCGATGCGGATGCCGTCGACCAGGGTGCGTCCGTCGTAGTCGTCCTCGTCGGTGAAGTAGCGGAAGTCCAGGGCGGGCTTGACGGACGGGTCGGCACTGGTGAGGTAGAGGCGCCCCCGGGACCTCGGCTTGGGGATGTTCGGGGTCATGGAGACGCCGAACTCGGGCCGCTCGTAGCCGAGACGCTCCGGGTTGTCCGTGAAGGGGATCTGGTAGAAGTGGAACATCAGGTCGGGACCCGCGTGTTCGGGGTCGCGGCGTACGAACAGACCGGCGTCGGAGTCCATCGCGGAGTTGTCCGGGACGGGGCCGTCGGTCTCCCACACGATCACCGACTCCGGGTGGTCGAGCAGGTTCTCGCCGACGCCGGGCAGGTCGAGCGCCACGGGTATGCCGAGGGCCTCCAGCTGGTCCTTCGGGCCGATGCCGGAGTGCAGCAGCAGGCGCGGCGAGTCGACGGCCCCGGCGCTGAGGACGACCTCGTTGCGGGCCTTGACCAGGATCTCCTCGCCGTCCTTGGTGCGCACGTGGACGCCCTCGGCGCGGGTGCCGTCGAGTTCGAGCCGGTACGCCCAGGTCTCCAGCATCAGCGTGAGGTTGGCGCGCTCGTCCATCACGGGGTGCAGGTACGCCACCGACGCCGACGAGCGCCTGTTGTCCTCGGGGTGGTAGGCGAGGTCGAAGAAGCCGACGCCCTCGGTGAACGGCTTCTTGTTGAAGCCCTCGACCCGGGGGACCTGGAGTGTCCGCTGCGCGGAGTCGACGAAGTCGCGGGCGATGGCGTTGCGGTCCTTCTCGTCGACCGGGACGATGTTGTTCTTCAGCCGGGCGAAGTACGCCTCCATCCGCACCGCGCCCCAGCCCTTGGCCCCGGCCGCCTCCCACTCGTCCCAGTCGGACGGCAGCGGCTTGAAGGCGATGAGGGTGTTGTGCGAGGAGCAGCCGCCGAGGACGCGGGCGCGGCTGTGCCGGATGTGCGAATTGCCGCGCGGCTGCTCGGTGGTGGGGTAGTCGTAGTCCAGTTCGCCGCCGAGCAGGCCCATCCAGCGGCGCAGGGTCAGCACCTCGTCGCGGCCGACGTCGCTGGGGCCGCCCTCGATGACGGCGACGGTGACGTCCGGGTTCTCGGTGAGGCGGGAGGCGATCACCGATCCCGCGGTGCCGCCGCCGATGACGACGTAGTCGTATACCTGGGTGGTTTCGGGCATGGGCGTACTCCAGTGGGGCGTGGGGGACGGGGTGCGACCGGTGTGAACGGGGGTGCGGGAGTCAGCCGGCGAACCAGCGGACGGGCTTCGGCGCGAGGTTCTGGTAGACGTGCTTGCTCTCGCGGTACTCGGCCAGGCCCGCGGGGCCGAGTTCGCGGCCGACGCCGCTCTTGCCGAAGCCGCCCCACTCCGCCTGCGGCAGGTAGGGGTGGAAGTCGTTGATCCACACGGTGCCGTGCCGCAGCCGGCCCGCGACCCGGCGGGCCCGTCCCGCGTCGGCGGTCCAGACGGCACCGGCCAGACCGTACTCGGTGTCGTTGGCGAGGGCTACGGCCTCGTCCTCGGTGCGGAAGGTCTCGACGGTGAGGACCGGCCCGAAGACCTCCTCCCGCACCACCCGCATCTCGCGGTGGCAGTGGTCGAGGACGGTCGGCTCGTAGAAGTAGCCGCCCTCGGGCCGCTGGGGCGAGGGCTCGGGGCGCTTGCCGCCGCAGCGGAGTTCGGCGCCCTCGGCGAGCGCGGAGGCGACGAAGTCCTCGGTCCTGGCGCGCTGCTGCGCGGAGACGAGCGGGCCGCACTCGACGCCGTCCTCGGTGCCGCGGCCGAGGCGGATCTTCGCCGCGCGGCGGGCGAGTTCGGCGACGAAGCGTTCGCGGACGGACTCCTCGACGATCAGGCGGCCACCCGCGGAGCAGACCTGGCCGCTGTGGATGAAGGCGGCGTTGAGGGCCTGGTCGACGGCGGTGTCGAAGCCCTCCTCGGTCTCGCAGGCGTCGGCGAAGACGACGTTGGGGTTCTTGCCGCCCAGTTCGAGGGCGACCTTCTTGACGGTGGCGGCGGCGGCCCGGGCGACCTTGGTGCCGCTGGTCAGGCCGCCGGTGAAGGAGACCAGGTCGACGTCGGGGTGCTCGGCGAGCCGGGCGCCGACGGTGTGTCCGGGGCCGGTGACGATGTTCGCGACGCCGGTGGGCAGGCCGGCCTCGACGAGCAGGCCGATCAGGGCGACCGTGGTGAGCGGTGTGATCTCGCTCGGCTTGACCACGAAGGTGTTGCCCGCGGCGAGGGCCGGCGCGATCTTCCAACTGGCCTGGAGGAGGGGGTAGTTCCAGGGCGTGATCATCGCGCAGACGCCGACCGGCTCGTGCACGACGACGCTGTGCACGTCGGGCGAGCCCGCGTCGACGACCCGGCCGGGGGCCTCGCCTGCGACCAGGTCCGCGAAGTAGCGGAAGGCGTCGGCCACGCAGTCGATGTCGACGCGGCCCTCCTCGACGGTCTTGCCCGCGTCGCGGCTCTCCAGGAGGCCGAGTTCCTCGCGGTCGCGCACCAGGAGGTCGGCGACCCGGCGCAGCAGGGCGGCGCGTGCGGCGACCGGGGTGTGCGGCCACTCGCCCGCGTCGAAGGCGCGGCGGGCGGCGGCCACCGCGAGGTCGGTGTCCTTCTCGTCGCCCTCGGCGACCACGGCGAACGGCAGGGCGTCGGCGGGATCGAGGATCTCGCGGGTGGCGCCGGAGGACGCCGCGAGCCACTCGCCGCCCGCGTGGATGGTCCGGTGGGCCCGCTCGGTCCGGGTGTCCGTTCGGTTCGCCATGGTGGGATGTGCCTTCCGTTCCTGGTCAACGCCCCTGCGTCACAGGCATGTCACTCTCGGGGACCGTGAGCCCCTGCCCCACTGCCCCGCATGCATGCCGATTCGGTCGCCGAAAGTGCGGCGCATCACGGAGAAAGGGCACAGGGGGTGAGGAAACGGTCGGGACATGCGGCTGCCGGGAGCCTGACGCCGACGCGGGCGCCGGGAGCCCGGGAACGGGCACGGGCCCCGTCCCGGCGGGTGCCGGAACGGGGCCCGTGCGGGCGTCGGGTCGGGCTCAGATGAGGCCGAGACCGCGGACCGCCTCGCGCTCCTCCGACAGCTCCTTGACGGAGGCGTCGATGCGGGCGCGGGAGAACTCGTTGATGTCCAGGCCCTGGACGATCTCGTACGAGCCGTCCTTCGTGGTGACCGGGAAGGAGGAGATGATGCCCTCCGGGACGCCGTAGGAGCCGTCCGACGGGATGCCCATGGAGGTCCAGTCGCCCTCGGCGGTGCCGTTGACCCACGTGTACACGTGGTCGATGGCGGCGTTGGCGGCGGAGGCGGCCGAGGAGGCGCCGCGGGCCTCGATGATGGCGGCGCCGCGCTTGGCGACGGTCGGGATGAACTCGTCGGCCAGCCACTTCTCGTCGTTGACGGTCTCGGCGGCGTTCTTGCCGGCGATGGTGGCGTGGAAGATGTCCGGGTACTGGGTGGCGGAGTGGTTGCCCCAGATGGTCAGGCGCTTGATGTCGGCGACCGTCGAGCCGGTCTTCTTCGCGAGCTGGGTCAGCGCGCGGTTGTGGTCGAGGCGGGTCATCGCGGTGAAGCGCTCGGCCGGTACGTCCGGGGCCGCGGCCTGGGCGATCAGGGCGTTGGTGTTGGCCGGGTTGCCGACGACGAGGACCTTGATGTCGTCCGCGGCGTGGTCGTTGATGGCCTTGCCCTGCGGCTTGAAGATGCCGCCGTTGGCCTCCAGGAGGTCGCCGCGCTCCATGCCCTTGGTGCGGGGCCGGGCGCCGACGAGGAGGGCGACGTTGGTGCCGTCGAAGGCGACGTTCGGGTCGTCGGTGATCTCGATGCCCTGGAGGAGCGGGAACGCGCAGTCGTCCAGCTCCATCGCGGTGCCCTCGGCGGCCTTGAGCGCCGGGGTGATCTCCAGGAGGCGCAGCTTGACCGGCACGTCCGCGCCGAGCAGCTGGCCGGAGGCGATGCGGAAGAGCAGGGCGTAACCGATCTGGCCGGCCGCGCCGGTGACGGTGACGTTCACGGGAGTGCGAGTCATGGCGTTCTCCGTATGACAGCTGGCGGTGGGGCGTCCCGGCCCCGGGCGTTTGATCGATCTCTTGGTATCAAGAGATCGATCCAGCCGTCAGGCTATCGCGCCCGTGGTGCCCGCCACGTCCGGGTCGGTGTGGCCCGGCCCACAGGAGAGCCCGAGGATCACCCGAGCGCGCGGAACCGGGACACGAGGGGCCAGGAGAGAGCCGGGACACGAGGGGCCAGGAGAGAGAAAGAGGCGGCCGCCCGTCCGGGAGAGGGGGGACGAAGGCGACCGCCGTTCGGGGATACCGTTGCCGGACTCCCGTGGGGGTACTTTCTCGCGTGCCCGGGACGCCGCGGGGCATGCGTGCCGCGGGCGAACTTTTTCCACCGGCCCGCGGTCCGCGCCGGTCGAAGCGCCCCCGGCGTCGAAGCGCCCCCGCCGTCGATGCGCCCCCGCCGTCGATGCGCCCCCGCCGTCGATGCGCCCCCTCAACGCCTACTTCGTGCAGCCCTGCTGTCCCGAGGCCAGCGTCGCGCACGCGGTGGCGTCGGCCGGGGCGTTCACGGCGACCATCATGGTGTACGCGACGGTGTCACCGGCGTCGCCGACCGTCGCCCGCTGCTCGCTCGTACCGCCGGCGCTCACCTGGACCTCGTCGCCCTGTGCGGCCTGGGTGACGCGGGCCCACGCGGAACCGCAGACCTTGCTGTACCGGACCTCGACGGCGGCCGTGCCGACGACGGCGGTCGCGCCGGTGGTCACCAGGTCGCCGCCGCAGCCCATGACCTCGGGGTCCTTGCCGGTGCAGGCGTCGCCGGCGCACTTCACACCCGGCGGCAGCGCGGGCTTGCTGCTCACGGTGGGCGACGGGGAGGGTTTGGCGCCCTCGTCCTTCTTGTCGCCGCCGTCGTCCAGGAGGAAGAAGGCGCCCGCGCCCACGACGAGGACGCCGACGACGCCCGCGACGAGGGTGCTGATCCGCTTCTTCCCGCCGCCCGGGGGCCGCCCGGGCGAAGCCGAAGGGGGGCCGCCGTACGGAGGCTCGCCGTACATGCCCGACGGGCCCGTGCCGGGGCCGGGACCTGTGCCGGTGCCGTACGGCGCGGCCGGTGCGGTCGGGCCCACCGCCTCCCCGGGGCCGGTCCGGGGCCCGGAGCGGGATGCGCGGTCGCCGGTCGGCGAGGGGCCCCGGTATCCGGCCAGACCCCAGGAGTTGCCGTCGGTCGCTCCGTCGGAGGACGGCACGGGGGCGGTGCCGGGCCCCCCGCGGTCCCGGACCGCGCCGAGCGCCGAGTCGGGGCTGTCGGCGGCGGTCGGCTGGGCCGGGACCCCGGGCGGCAGCGTGGGCGACACACCCGCAGGCCCGGCGACCCCGGTGGCGGCGCCGCCACCGGGACGACCGGTGCGGCTCCCCTTGCCGCTCCTGGAGCTGTTGCCCGACTTGGGGCCGGAGCCGCCCGACTCGGCCGCGGGGGTGCCCAGTTCACCGAGTGCGGCGCGGGCCTGGGAGATCCGGATGGCCTCCATGGTCATGTCGTGGCGCATCTCCGAGCGGCTCCAGGCGCGCTCGGCCAGCTCCCACATGGTGGTCAGGTGCACGGGGTTGGTCCCGGTCACCTCGGCCAGGGCCACGACGGCACCCTTCGGCGCCAGCAGCCGGCCGTTCAGATAGCGCTCCCAGGACGTCTTGCTGTAGCCCGTGGCGTCGGCCACCGACGCGACACTCAGCTCGCTGCGGTCCACGAGCCTGCGCAGCTGACCGGTGAACTCCCTGATCTGCGGATCGAGTTCATCCGGCAAGGCCTTCCAACGAGGCACTGCTTCCCCCTCTTCCCCCCGGTGGCGTGCTGGTCGTTCCCCCGCTGGTCCCCGCGCGCGGCGTCCCCCGCGCGGTACCCGGTTCTGGCTACCCACAGGGATGCGCCCGGTCAGGATCCCAGTTCCCGGGGTGGGGGCGCACAGGAGCACAGAGGCCGCGAACGTGCACCGTCGCACGCCCGCCGACCCGGGGTCCAGTGTCCCATCGGCGTTCGCGTGCCCGGCACCAAACCCCCGGGAACGGCTCGCGTAGCGGAGTAGCGGAACGGTCACTTCCGTGCCACAGCGCCCTGACAGGCGTTGAACAGCGCGTTCGCCGTGCAGGAGGGTGGGTGTCACGGCGGCCCGTCCTTCCACGGGGGTGAGGACGGGCCGTCGTACGCGCCGCTAGCTGACCGTGAAGTGCAGGGTGTCCTTGAGGAACGGGATCTCCAGCACCGGGTCCGGCTGGGCCATCAGCGACAGCAGGGCGATGGAGAGCCCGAACACCCCGTAGGTCGCGATGTCCGTGAAGCGCGAGCGCACGGCGAGCATGCCGACGTCGGGCACCACCCAGCGCAGCGCGGCGCCCGCGAGCAGCGCGGCCCCGATCAGCAGCGTCCCCCAGCGGAAGACGCCCAGGGCGGTCAGCAGCAGGCCGAGCCCGACCACCAGCACCACCGTGAGCACCGGCCACTGCCGGGCGGGCGCCGGGGCGTCACCGCTCGCGGCCCGGCCGCCGCCCTCGGGGCGGGCGGTGTCGCGGGTGAAGAGCGGGAACCGGCGCGTGACGCGTCGCGGCCGCCCGTCGGCGTCGGGAGCGCTGACGGGGTCGCGGACGGTGATGCCGTCCGGGTCCCCGGGGTCCGGGCCCCCGGCGTCCGGGCCCACGGGAGCCGGCGGGGCCACCGGGCCACCGGTCCTCTCCGAGGTCCCCGACCTCCCCGAGCCCTCCGAGGCCCCCGTTCCCGATGTCCCCGACGGCCCCGCCGCCCCCTTGTCCTCCGTGGCCCGTGCGCTGCCAGGACGCCCGGCCCCGGTGTCCTCAGCCGGCACTGCGCTCCGCCGCCTCCACCACGTTGACGAGCAGCTGGGCCCGGGTCATCGGGCCGACGCCGCCGGGGTTCGGGGAGATCCAGGCGGCCACTTCGGCCACGCCGGGGTGCACATCGCCCATGATCTTGCCCTCGGCGTTGCGGGAGACGCCGACGTCGAGGACGGCCGCGCCGGGCTTGACGTCCTCGGGGCGGACCAGGTGCGGGGAACCGGCCGCGGCGATGACGATGTCCGCCCGCTTGAGGTGGGCGGCCAGGTCACGGGTGCCGGTGTGGCACTGGGTGACGGTGGCGTTCTCGCTGCGCCGGGTGAGCAGCAGCGGCATCGGGCGGCCGATGGTGACGCCGCGGCCGACGACCACGACCTCGGCGCCCTTGATCTCGACGCCGTAGCGGCGCAGCAGGGTGAGGATGCCGTTGGGGGTGCAGGGCAGCGGCGCCGGCTCGTTCAGCACGAGGCGGCCCAGGTTCATCGGGTGCAGGCCGTCGGCGTCCTTGTCCGGGTCCATCAGTTCGAGGATGCGGTTCTCGTCGATGCCCCTGGGCAGCGGCAGCTGGACGATGTAGCCGGTGCAGGCCGGGTCCTCGTTCAGCTCGCGGACGACCGCCTCGATCTCCTCCTGCGTGGCCGTGGCCGGAAGTTCGCGCTGGATGGAGGCGATGCCCACCTGGGCGCAGTCGCGGTGCTTGCCGGCGACGTACTTCTGGCTTCCTGGATCGTCACCGACCAGGACGGTGCCGAGGCCCGGTGTGACACCCCTCTCCTTCAGCGCCGCCACGCGGGCGGTCAGTTCGGACTTGATCGCGGCTGCGGTGGCCTTGCCATCGAGAATCTGGGCGGTCATGCCCCCATCCTCGCGGATGACCGGCCCCCGGTTCCAATCAGGTCGCCCTGCGGGCACCGCCCGGGGAACCTTCGGGACACCACGGGACACGTCCCGCCCTATCCGCTCATGATCGATGTTGTTGCGCTTGCACAACGCCTTGCGAACGGGCTGGACAAGTAAGAGTTCGGTCAAGAACGATTATCCGCACAGTGCCGCGGGGCCGTACCGGGGGGACGAACCGCTCGAGAAGAATCTCCTCCGAGTCGAGCCGCGCGTCGTCCCCGCACTTGACCGCAACGGAGGAAGTCCTGCCATGAGTTTCGGCGATCCGAACAACCCCTACGGCCCGCCGCAGGGCGGCCAGCAGCCGAACTACGGCTACCCGCAGCAGCAGCCCCAGGGCCAGCCCGGCTACGGCTACCCCCAGGCGCCCCCGGCGCCGGCCGGCTACGGCTACCCGGCCGCCCCGACCTCGATGCCCGGCTCTGTCAGCGCGGCCCGCGTCATGCTGTGGGTCATCTTCGGCCTCCAGCTCGTCGGCGTGGCCCTGTTCGCCATCAGCGCCGCGAGCGTGAACGCCGCGAAGAACGACGATCAGCTCAAGGACGACGCCGCCTTCCAGCAGCTGGCCGACTACTCGTCCGGCATGCTGTGGGGTCTCGTGGCGTTCGCGCTGGTGTGGGGCGTGATCGCGCTCGTACTGGCGATCAAGGTCGGCAGCGGCGGCAACGGCGTCCGCATAGCGACCATGGTCTTCGCCATCATCACCGCGATCCTCGGCCTGTACCCGTTCATCGTCGTGGGCCTGGTCCACACGGTGCTCGCCATCCTGGTCGCCGTGTTCGTCGGGAACTCGAACGGCTCGGCCTGGTACAAGCGTCCCCGCTACTGAGTACCGGAGCGAGTGCCAAAGCGCGTACCGGCGACTGAACAGTTCGCGCCAATCACCGTCAGGGGCCGTGTCTCACCCGTACGAGGGGGGCACGGCCCCGGTGCGTCGCCCTAGTCTGGCGTGGGTAGCCGTCAGGCACGGGGAGACGCACCTTGTACAGCATCATCGTGGTACCTCCGCCGACCACGGAGGACGGACCCGCCCGCACCCAGTACCGGCTCGCGCCCGGCGAACGGCTCGCCTTCGGGCGGTCCGTGCCCGAGGGCGGACTGCGGATCGGTCACGACGGGGTGTCCCGCAGAGCCGGTGAGATCGCGGCGCACGGCACCTTCTGGACCCTGAGCAACCTCTCCGCCCACCAGACCTACGTGGTGGAGAACCCGGAGGGCGCGGGCGAGCACATCAAGGTGGCGCCGGGCCGCCTCGACGCGCCGGTGCCGTTCGAGTTCTCGCGGATCGTGCTGCCCGCCGCCGGCGACCTGCTGCCGGTCGAGGTGTGGGCCCCGCGCCACGACTACCTGCGCGAGGAGGACGGCACCGACGGCGAGCCGACCGCCCCGGCCTTCTCCGTCGACCGCACCAAGCGGTACTTCGCGGTGCTGGCCGCGCTGTGCGAGCCCAGGCTGCGCGGGGCGCCGCACGCGCCGCTGCCCACCACGGACCAGGTCGTCGAGCGGCTCCGCCCGGCCTGGCCGGCCGCCTCGCGTACGTCGGTGCAGTGGAACATCGACTACCTCGCCGTGAAGCTGCGGCTGAAGCCGGGCCCGGAGACCGCCGAGCCGGGCCCGCGGCTGAACGGCAAGAAGGAGTCGCTGGTCTCGCTGGCGCTCCGCTTCGACCTGGTCCGCGAGGACGACCTGGTGGTCCTCGCGGCACCGTCCGGACGGGCGCTGCGATGACCGAGCCGTACGCCGTCCCGGTGCCCAGGGGGTACCGGGTGGGCGCCTGGGAGGTGCGCGAGCCCCTTGCGACCGGCGCCTTCGGCAGCGTGTACGCGGCACGGCGCACCCGCGAGGACGAGGCCCCGGAGGCCTCCCCACCGCGGCCGGCCGGGGACGGCCCGGGGCACGATCCGAGCCGGCCCAGCGGGGCCGAGACCGTCGGCGCCGGCCGGGACGGCACCGGCCGGGGCATCACCGACCCCGCTCACGGCACCGGCACGCGCGACCCGAGCCGCGCTCCCACCGGCACGGCCCACTCGGGCCGGGACGACACGGACGGCCCGGACCACACGGACGGCCCGGACCACACGGACGGCCCGGACCACACGGGCGGCCCGGACCACACGGGCGGGGACAGCGCGGGGCGCCGCGCGAGCCGACCCGGCGCGGGCGGGCCGGTCCGGGACTTCCCCGAGACCGTCGCCCTGAAATTCCTGCCCACCGGCACCGGCACCCCGCGGCAGCTGTCCCACCTGCGGGATCTGGTGGAGCGTGAGGTCGAGTTGCTGCGCCGGCTGCGGCGGCCCCGGCTGATCCGGATGTACGAGACCCTCACCGTCGACGACCCCGCCCACCCCCGGCTCGACGGCGCCACCGTCCTCGTCCTGGAGCGGGCCCGGGGTTCCCTTTCCGCCCTGCTCGCCGCCGCGCCCCGACCGCGGACCGGGCCCGCGCTGCTCGCGCAGGTCTGCGAGGGGTTGCAGCAGTTGCACCGCGCGGGCTGGGTGCACGGCGACCTGAAACCGGCCAACGTGCTGCTGATGGCGGACGGTTCGGTGCGGCTCGCCGACTTCAACATGGCCGCCGAGCTGGAGGGCACCCACGCGTACACGCCCGCCTTCTCCACCCCCGACTACACCCCGCCCGAGCTGCTGTGGTCCGAGATCGGCGAACGGGGCCGCCGGATCCGCCCCTCCGCCGACGTGTGGGCCTTCGGCGTCCTGGCCCACCTGGTGCTCACGGGTTCCTTCCCGCTGCCCGGCGGCACCCCGACGGCCCGCCGCGACGCCGCCGTCGCCTACGCCCGCGGCACCCACGAGCTGCGCCTGTCCCCCGAACTGCCACCGGCGTGGGGGGAGATCGTGCGGGCGTGCCTGACCCGTACGCACGCCGACCGGATCGGCACCGACGCCCTGCTGCGCCGGGTGACGGGCGCGACGGAGGGCGCGAGCGGCCCGGCGAGGTTCTCGCTCCGGGCCCGCGCACGCCCCCGGCGCAGGGTCCTGGCCGCCGCGACCGCGGGCCTGGTCCTGCTCGCCGCGCTCGGTTACGGCGTCGCCCACTGGGCCGGCGACGGCCGGGACCCCGTCGCGGGCCCGGGCCCCGGCGGCACCGCGGGTGTCGCCGCCGCCTCCTACGGCGCGGCCGAACTGCGCACCGACCGGGACGTGCCGCCCGCCTACCGCCTGCTGATCGTGGAGACGGCGCACGACTGCGGGCACCAGGAGGTCAGCGCGGCCCTGATCGCCGCCATGCTGAAGGTGGAGAGCGACTTCGACCCGGACCTCGCCGACCCGGCCAAGGACGAGTACGGCATCGCCCGTTGGACCCCGAGCGTGCTGCGCTGGTGGATGAACGAGGACGGCACGCCGGGCGAGACCGTGCCCCGACCGCCGTTCCCGCCCGCCGAGTCCGTTCCGGCGATGGGCCGCTACCTGTGCTGGATCACGCCCCGCCTCGACGCCGGCCTGCCGGGCGACCGCAGCGTGCTGGTCGCCGTCGCCTACCGGACGTCGTACCGGAAGGTGAACGACGCGGGCGGGGTTCCCCCGAAGTACCGCGACTACGCCGACCGCGTCGCTCACCACCTCAAGGAGTACACGCCCCGGGGCGGGACGTGACCCTGGGAGTTGCGAGGTACCGCACGGCGGGCGTTCGGCGGCACGGTGTGAGCACACCGCCTCGGCGGCTGTACCGGTCCGACCACCACGACCGGTAGGACACGACGTTCACGGGGGAAAGACCATGAAGATCGTCAAGCCCGCAGTACTCCTCCTCGCGGCCACGGCCCTGGCCGCCGGGTCCACGGTCGCGGCGACCGCCGCCGACAGCCCGGGCGGCACCCGGGTGACCGGACTCCAGCAGAAGGCCGGCCATGTGCTGGCCGACACCCCGAAGCCCCTGCGCGTGACCGCCGACGCGGTCGAGTACGAGGGGCTGACCGTGACGGACGCGCCCGTGACCAGGGGCGCCCAGGACCTGGCCTGCGACTACGGCCACCTGTGCATGGTCGTCAACGGCACGAAGTTCGACTTCTACAAGTGCCAGACGTGGAACCTGACCAACTGGACCGGCGACGGCCCGTTCACCAACAACCAGACGCGGGGCACGGTCGCCAAGTTCTTCAACAGGGACGGCAGCGTCCGCTGGACGTCGACGGCCTACCAGGCGGGCACCGCGACCTGGGACCCGATCTGGTCGCTGCGCCCCTGCTGATCCGCTCACCGGCCACCACGACGGCGGCCCCCGGTTCCCTCCGCGGAGGGGACCGGGGGCCGCCGTTTCACGGTCCGGACGTCAGGGGAGCCGGATCAGTGGACGGGGAACCGGACGTCAGTGGAAGAAGTGCCGCGTCCCCGTGAAGTACATCGTCACGCCGGCCTTCTCGGCCGCCTCGACGACCTGCTCGTCGCGGACCGAGCCGCCGGGCTGGACCACGGCCTTCACACCGGCCGCGGTGAGGATCTCCAGGCCGTCCGGGAAGGGGAAGAACGCGTCGGAGGCGGCGTACGCCCCCTGCGCACGCTCGGCGCCCGCCCGCTCCACCGCGAGCTTCGCGGAGTCGACGCGGTTGACCTGGCCCATGCCGACGCCGACCGAGGCGCCGTCCTTGGCGAGCAGGATGGCGTTGGACTTGACGGCCCGGCAGGCCTTCCAGGCGAAGGCCAGCTCGGCCAGCTCCGCCTCGGACAGGGCCTCACCGGCGGCCAGGGTCCAGGTGGCGGGAGCATCGCCCTCGGCCTGGAGCCGGTCGGTGACCTGGAGGAGGGCGCCGCCGTCGATGGGCTTGACGTCGACGGGGTGCGCCGGGCCGTCGGGGCAGCGCAGGACGCGGATGTTCTTCTTCTTGGTGAGGGCTTCGAGGGCGCCGTCCTCGTAGTCCGGCGCGACGATGACCTCGGTGAAGATCTCGGCGACCTGCTCGGCCATCTCCTTGGAGACCGGGCGGTTGACCGCGATCACGCCGCCGTACGCGGACAGCGGGTCGCAGGCGTGCGCCTTGCGGTGCGCCTCGGCGACGTCCGCGCCGACCGCGATGCCGCACGGGTTGGCGTGCTTGATGATCGCGACACAGGGCTCGGCGTGGTCGTACGCGGCACGGCGGGCGGCGTCCGTGTCCGTGTAGTTGTTGAACGACATCTCCTTGCCGTGCAGCTGCTCGGCCGCGGCCAGGCCCCCCGTGCCGGCGGTGTAGAGGGCGGCGGGCTGGTGCGGGTTCTCGCCGTAGCGCAGGGTGTGCGCGCGCTCCAGGCTGGTGGCGAGGTACTCCGGGAACGCCGAGTCGTCGGCGGGCGCGTAGGACGAGGCGAACCAGGAGGACACGGCGATGTCGTACTCCGCGGTGTGCCGGAAGGCCTCGGCGGCCAGGCGCTTGCGGGCGGCCAGGTCGAAGCCGCCGTCCTTGACCGCGGAGAGCACGTCGGCGTACCGGGACGGGCTGGTGACGACCGCGACGGAGGGGTGGTTCTTGGCGGCCGCGCGCACCATGGAGGGGCCGCCGATGTCGATCTGCTCGACGCACTCGTCGGCCGTGGCGCCCGAGGCAACCGTCTCGCGGAACGGGTAGAGGTTCACCACGACCAGGTCGAACGGGGCCACGCCCAGCTCGTCGAGCTGCTGCCGGTGGCTGTCCAGGCGCAGGTCGGCGAGGATGCCGGCGTGCACCTTGGGGTGCAGGGTCTTGACCCGGCCGTCCAGGCACTCGGGGAAGCCGGTCAGCTCCTCGACCTTGGTGACGGGGACACCGGCGGCGGCGATCCGCCCGGCGGTCGACCCGGTGGAGACCAGCTCGACGCCGGCCTCGTGCAGCCCGCGCGCGAGCTCTTCGAGCCCGGTCTTGTCGTAGACGCTGACGAGTGCGCGGCGGATGGCCCGCTTGTCGCTCCCGGCGGTGGCGGTGGCGGTGGCGGTGGCGGTGGCGGTCACTGGATAACTACCTTTCGTCCCTCAATGCGATAGCCGTTGCGGGCGAGCCGCCCCACGACATCGACGAGCAGCCTTCGCTCGACTTCCTTGATGCGCTCGTGCAGAGCGGCACCTTCGTCTTCGTAGTCCTCGTCCCGGACCTCCACCACGCCCTGCGCGATGATCGGCCCGGTGTCGACGCCGTCGTCGACGAAGTGGACGGTGCAGCCGGTGACCCTGGCGCCGTACGCGAGCGCGTCCCGCACCCCGTGGGCCCCCGGGAAGCTGGGGAGGAGGGCGGGGTGGGTGTTGACGAACCGCCCGCCGAACCGCGCGAGGAACTCCTTCCCCACGATCTTCATGAACCCGGCCGAGACCACGAGGTCCGGCTCGTGGGCCGCGACGGCCTCGGCGAGCGCCGCGTCCCACTCCTCGCGGGTCCCGTAGTCCCCGACCTTGCGGACGAAGGTCGCCACCCCGGCACGCTCGGCGCGGGCGAGCCCCTCGATGCCGTCGCGGTCGGCGCCGACGGCGACGATCTCGGCGCCGTAGGCGTCGGCGCCGGTGGCGGCGATCTCGTCGAGGAGTGCCTGGAGGTTGGTGCCGGATCCGGAGACCAGCACGACGAGGCGCTTGGCTCGCCGGTCCACGGGCTTGGCGGCCACGGTGGGGCCTTTCTCGGAGAAGCGGATCTGTTTGTACGGTCGTACGAATGCTTCGCGCCCCGGGATACGGGGAAGTCTACGAAGCGGCCGACCGTCAGCAACGATACCGGCACACCGGACGGCCCCCTCGGGACGGGGGCGTGGCCGGAAGGTAGCGTCTGCGTGGAGCCGGGGCGGGAACGCGGCCTGTGCGTCGGGCGTTCACCAGACGTACGGACCGTTCGCCCGTCCCACCGGCTCACGGTTCCACCAGCCGCCCGTTCACCGTCGCCAAGGGGAAGACGCTCAGTTGATGCCGGACCGCAGCCTGCGACTGCTCACGCTCCCCCAGCAGTCGGCGCAGCCAGGGGAGCGCAGCAGCGTGTTGCTGCGTGAGCGCCCCTCGTCACCGCCCGACACCCCCTCGGACCGGAGGAACAGCGGCGGGCAGGACGGCTCCACCGACCAGGACAACCCCTTCGCGCCGCCCCCGGAGGGCACGCCGGACCGCCCCTGGCAGCCGCGGCACCCGTCGGGCGACGGCGACTCCCAGGGCGAGGGCGAGGGCGGGCGCTCCCCGTGGGGCGGCCGGTGGAGCGACCGGCAGCCCGGCCGGTCCCCCGGCGGCTTCGGCGAGCGGCCCGGCGGTGCGGGCGGCCCCGAGGGCCCGAGCGGCGGCCCGGGCCCGCGCTGGGACCCGACGGATCCCGCCCAGCGACGTGCCCGCTACGCCCTGCTGAGCGGCATGTGGGCCCTCTTCTTCGCCCTCTTCACCTGGCCGTACGTGGCCCTGCTGCTCGGCGCCCTGGCCCTGTACTGGGGCATCAGCTCGCTGCGCGCCAAGCCCCGGGCCGCCTCCGACCCGGACACCCCGGCGCCGCCCCCGGAGCAGACGGGCCGCCCGCAGCGCACCGCCGCGATCAGCGGCCTGGTCACGTCGTCGCTAGCCATCCTCCTGGTCGCCGCGTCCTTCGGCGTCCAGCTGATCTACAGCGACTACTACACCTGCCGCGAGGACGCCCTGACCCGCGCGGGGCAGCAGTCCTGCGAGCGCCACCTGCCGGAGCAACTGCGCCCGCTGCTGGGCTCGGCGGACTGACCTCCCCTTTTCCTGGCGCCGGACGCGCACACCACAGCCCGTGGAGGGTGCCCTCTCCGGGGGAGACCGGCCTCTCCGTCACCGAGGCGACTCCCCGGGCCCGTCGGCCGGCAGAAGGTCATACGCGCCCCCACCGTCGTCGTACAGCCCGAACGGCACCGCGTCCGCGTCCCCATCCGCCCCCGCCCCGTCCTTCGCACCCCGCGCCTCCCGCCTCCGCCACCGCCCCACGGACGGCACCGGGACCCGCACCCACCGGCGCCGGCGTCCCCCTCCGCCGGACACCTCGTCGGCCCCGGCCGCCGCCTCTCCCACCGCCTCCCGCGCGGCGGCGCTCCGCCCCCGCCATGCCCGCGCCACCACGGCCACCGGGACCGCCACCACCGCGATCCACGCCAGCGTCGCTCCCCCGGCCTGCCACCACACCGGCCCGAACCTGGCGAGCGCGGCACTCCCGAGCGGGCCACCGGCGAACGCGGCCAGCAGGGCGACGAGGACCGCGCACAGCACGGCGGCCACGACCGCGGCGGCGGCGGTCCGCCGCCACGACCACGCCCCGGCGGCCGTACCGGCCCCCCGCTCACCAAGATCACCCGGCTCACCCGCGGTGGCCGCCCGCGCGGTGAACCACCCCACCACCGCCCCCGCCGCCAACGGCACCGCCCCGGCCGCCCAGTGCAGCGGCGTACCCGGTCCGGCGTCCGGTACCGCCGCCAGCAGCGGGAACGGCGGCAGCAGCGCCGCGGGAGCGGAGGCGGTGGGCGCCACGACGTGCCCGGCCCCGAGCACGAAGCCGGGACCGAGGGCGTACACCGCCGCCCACACCGCCGCGTTCGGCACCAGCGTCAGACACAGCAGCAGTACGGCGAACCGCCCCGACCACCCCTCCGTCAGCCGCAGGAACGCCTCCCCCGCGGCGGCCCAGTGCCAGACGAGCGACACCGCGAGCAGCAGCGCGCCGCCTCCGACGAGCACCGCCGCACCGGCGCCCGCGGCGCGCGTCGCGGCGCCCAGGCGCGCGTCCGGCTCCACCATCAGCTCCCGCAGCTTCCGCGGCAGCACCCGCAGCGCCCGTCCCACGGGCCCGCCCGGCCGGCCGAACGCCGTCCACACACCGGCGCCCGCCGCTCCCATGGCGACCAGCGGCAGGCACACCGCCGCCCACCACACGGAGGGCCGCAGCGCGCCGCCCTGCGCGTACAGGACGACGGGCCCGGCGACGGCGAGGTAGCCGAGGACGACCCCCGTCCAGGCCACGCGCGCGGAGACGGGCGGCGGCCCGGCGTCCGGGGCGGCCGCCAGCCACGCGGGGCGCACCCCGGCCCCCGCCTTGGGAGCCGAGCCCACGGCCACGCCCACACCGTCCCCGGGGTCCGTGGCGTCCCGGGCGGCGCGGTGCAGCAGCCACACCGGCAGGAGGAGGAAGAGCAGCGGGGTGACGCCGACGGGCGCGGGCGTTCCGGAGAGCGTGTCGGCACGCACCAGTTCGGCCCCGTGCGCCAGCACCCACAGCGCGGCGGCGACGTGGAGGGCACCCCCGGGTCCGCTGTCGGGGTAGGGCGAACTGATCCACAGCAGCGTCACAAGTGCGGCGCACGCCGCCAGCCCCAGCACCGCGGCGACCACGCCGCCCAGCAGGCCGGCGGCCAGCCCGGGCGACCGGTCCCGCCACCTGGCGCGCAGCAGGGAGAGCGGGGAGGGGCGAGCGGTCGTCTGGATCACGCCCGCCATGCTCCCAACGACACGCGCTTTCCCGGCGTAACGGGCGAAGCCCCGTTGTGTCGCTCAATATATGTTTATGTACTTTTTCGTACGAAGGGGTGCCTCGTGACACGCCGCCCCGCAACCCCACTCCCAGCCCCCAAGGCACGCCGACGCCTGCGTGAGACCGCCGCACTGACACAGACTCAGCTCGCGACACGGCTGGGTGTCACCCCCGGCACGGTCCGTGCGTGGGAGAGCGGCCGTACGACTCCGCGAGGCCGGAAGCGGGAGGCGTACGCGAAGCTGCTGAAGACGCTGGCCGAGGAGGAGACGACACGCCAGGCGAAGCAGGAACGGGAAGGGGAGCGGGAGCAGGAACGGGAGCAGGAGCAGGAACGGGAACGGGAACGGGAAGGGGAACGGGAGGACAAAGAGGAGGCCGCACCGGAACCGGCGCCGGAGACTGGCCCCGAGCCCCGGCCCGAGCCCGTCGCGCTGACGCCCGCTCAGGCCTTCGACGCGCTCTACGCGTTCAGCGCCCCCGCCCTCGTACGGCAGACCTTCCTGCTGACCGGCCGGCGCGAGCAGGCGCGCGAGTCGGTGGAGCGGGCCTTCCAAACCGCCTGGGAGCGCTGGCCCGAGGTGGCCCGCGACCGGGACCCGGTGGGCTGGGTGCGGGCGACGGCGTACGAGTACGCGCTCTCTCCCTGGCAGCGGCTGCGCCCGCGTCACCGGCACCCGGAGCCGCCGCCCGCCGACCCCGGCGACCGCACCCTGCTGAACACCCTGCTCAGGCTCCCCCCGCGACACCGCCGCACGCTCGTGCTGTACGACGGTGTGGGCCTGGACCTGCCCGAGACGGCGGCGGAGACGGAGGCGAGCACCGTGGCGGCGGCGCACCGGCTGCTGTACGCCCGCGAGGCCGTCGCCGGCCGGCTGCCCGCGCTGGCCGACCCGCACGTGCTGCACCGGAGGCTGGCCGAGCTGGCGTCGAACGAGCGGCTGCGGGCGGCCGAGCCGCCGACCGTACGCAGGGGCGGCGAACGCCGGGCACGGTTGCGCACCCGGGCCGCGATCGCGTTCACCATCGCCCTCGTCGGGACCACGGCCCTGACCCTGCGCACCGCGCCCACGCACTACGAACCGCCGGTGTCCCCGGGGCAGGCGGTGCGCGGGGTGCCGCACCGGGTGGCACCGGGGGCGCTGTCGGACGAGGAGCTGGAGCTGCGGCAGAAGCTGCGGGACCAGTTGCAGGACGGGCCGGAGCGGCTGAGCCCGACACTCGAATGAGCCGGGGCGGCGCCCGGAAGGCCGAGTGGCCCGCCCCCCGGAAACAGGGGGCGGGCCACTCGGTGCGGCGCGGGCGCCGGGCCTTCGTGCGAGGCGGTGTCAGCCGGCCAGGATGGCGCGGGCGAGCTTCGCCGTCTCGGTCGGCGTCTTGCCGACCTTGACGCCGGCGGCCTCCAGGGCCTCCTTCTTCGCCTGGGCGGTGCCGGACGAACCGGAGACGATGGCGCCGGCGTGGCCCATGGTCTTGCCCTCGGGCGCGGTGAAGCCCGCGACGTAGCCGACGACCGGCTTGGTCACGTTCTTCGAGATGTACTCCGCCGCACGCTCCTCGGCGTCGCCGCCGATCTCGCCGATCATGACGATCAGGTCGGTCTCGGGGTCGGCCTCGAACGCGGCGAGCGCGTCGATGTGCGTGGTGCCGATGATCGGGTCGCCACCGATGCCGACGGCGGTCGAGAAGCCGATGTCACGCAGCTCGTACATCATCTGGTACGTCAGCGTGCCGGACTTCGAGACCAGACCGATGCGGCCCGGCTTGGTGATGTCGCCCGGGATGATGCCGACGTTGGACTGGCCCGGGGTGATGATGCCGGGGCAGTTCGGGCCGATGATCCGGGTCTTGTTGCCCTTCTTGCCGGCGTACGACCAGAAGGCGGCCGAGTCGTGCACGGCGATGCCCTCGGTGATGACGACGGCCAGCGGGATCTCGGCGTCGATGGCCTCGACGACGGCGTCCTTGGTGAACTTCTCCGGCACGAAGATGACGGAGACGTTGGCGCCGGTCTTCTCGATGGCCTCCTTGACGGTGCCGAAGACCGGTACCTCGGTGCCGTCGAAGTCCACGGTGGTGCCCGCCTTGCGCGGGTTCACGCCGCCCACGACCTCGGTGCCGTCACCCAGCATGAGCTTGGTGTGCTTCATGCCGGTGGCACCGGTCATGCCCTGGACGATGACCTTGCTGTCCTTGTTGAGCCAGATAGCCATGGTGTGTTGGTGTCCTCGTCCTGAGTGCTTACTTGGCGGCGGCGTGAGCCAGCTCGGCGGCCTTGTCGGCCGCGCCGTCCATGGTGTCGACGCGCTGGACCAGCGGGTGGTTGGCGTCGGTGAGGATCTTGCGGCCCAGCTCGGCGTTGTTGCCGTCGAGGCGGACGACGAGCGGCTTCTCGACCTTCTCGCCGCGGTCCTCCAGGAGCTTCAGCGCCTGGACGATGCCGTTGGCGACCTCGTCGCAGGCGGTGATGCCGCCGAAGACGTTGACGAACACGGAGCGGACGTCCGGGTCGCCGAGGATGATCTCCAGGCCGTTCGCCATGACCTGGGCGGAGGCGCCGCCACCGATGTCCAGGAAGTTGGCGGGCTTGACGTTGCCGTGCGCCTCACCGGCGTAGGCGACGACGTCCAGGGTGCTCATGACGAGACCCGCGCCGTTGCCGATGATGCCGACCTCGCCGTCGAGCTTGACGTAGTTGAGGTTCTTCTCCTTGGCGGCGGCCTCCAGCGGGTTGGCCGCGGCCTTGTCGTGGAGCGCCTCGAAGTCGGGGTGACGGAACTCGGCGTTGTCGTCCAGCGACACCTTGCCGTCGAGGGCGATGACGTCGCCGGAGACGACCTTGGCCAGCGGGTTGACCTCGACCAGGAGGGCGTCCTCCTTGATGAAGGTGTCCCACAGCTTGACCAGGATGTCGGCGACCTTGTCGGCGACCTCGGCCGGGAACTTCGCGGCCTCGACGATCTCGCGCGCCTTCTCGGGCGTCACGCCGTCGATCGCGTCGATCGGGGTCTTGGCGACGGCCTCCGGGCGGGTGGCCGCCACCTCCTCGATCTCCATGCCGCCCTCGACGGAGGCGATGGAGAGGAAGGTGCGGTTGGCACGGTCGAGGAGGAAGGAGACGTAGTACTCCTCGACGATCTCGGGGGCGGTCTCGGCGATCATCACCTTGTGGACCGTGTGGCCCTTGATGTCCATGCCGAGGATGTCCGTCGCGCGGGCGACGGCCTCGTCCGCCGAGGCCGCCAGCTTCACGCCACCGGCCTTGCCGCGGCCACCGACCTTCACCTGGGCCTTGACGACGGACTTGCCGCCCAGACGCTCGGTGATCTCGCGCGCCGCCTCAGGCGTGTCGATGACTTCACCGGCCAGCACCGGTACATCGTGCTTGGCGAAGAGGTCCCTCGCCTGGTACTCGAACAGGTCCACGCGCTTCCGTCCCTATCAGTGATCTCGCGGTTCGTTGGATGCGTGGGCGTGCCGCGAGGGCAACGTGACGTCCGCTGTGAGTCACAAGGGGGGCGCACACGGTGTCCGAGCGCGCGGCATGTCCGTCTCGCAGGTTATCGCCGCTTGCGGGGGGTCTCTAAATCGTGGGTCACACCTGAGCGGTGATGCCTGTCACATGATGCCGCGCTCACTGGCACCCGGTGCCGGATGTGAACCGTGGGCGGGGTGCGCCGCTCACCGGGTGAAGGGCCTCACCGGGCTGGGGTTGACCCGGTGAGGCCCGTGGGGCTCCCCGGCGGCCGCACGGGTGCGGTGCGCCGGGGGCGGGCGGACCGATCCCCACCCCAATGGGGACCGGCCCGCCCGGACCGCGGGGTTTCGGCCGGACGGAGGCCGACGGCTTTCGGCCGTCCGGGGCCTGCCACCCCGCGGGGTCCGTGCCTGCCGCGGGAACCGGGCCACGGGCTGCGGGTACCTGGTGCCCGGTGCCCGGTGCCTGGCCCGGATACCGGCCGGGGTGTCCGGCGCGCCGGGGCGGGGTGCCCGATCGTGGGTGCCTGATCGTGGGTGCCTGATCGTGGGTGCCTGATCGTGGGTGCCTGATCGTGGGGGTCCGCCAGGACGCGGGGCGTCGGGACGGCGAGCAGCGGGCATCTCGACCCGGTCGCCCGGTCCGCCCGGTCGCCCGGTCGACCCGGTCGCCCGGTCGGCCCGGCTCGGCTCGGTCCGGCGCAGACGGCTGTGGCGGTTGCGGCTGTGGCGGCTGTTTCGGCGGCTGCGGTAGCTGCGGTGGCTGCGGTTGTTTGGTGACAGTTGGGGCCGGTGTCGACAGCTGTGGCGTGGGGGGCGGTGCGCCGCAGGGAAGCCGGCCGTTCTACGCGGGGGAGACGGGGACGTCCCGGTACGACTCCCGGAGCCCGGCCGCGTCGGCCCGCTCGGACGCGCCGGGGACGAGCCGGAACGTGAGCCGGTGCTGCGGGGCGACCGCGCGGGTCTCCCCGTGGCGCGGCGTGCCCTGGTCGGCGCCGGACGCGGTGCCGAGCGTTCCGTCGGGATCGCCGGTGGGCGCGGGGTGGGCGGGAGCGTATCCGGGGTGCGCGGTGCCGCTCCGGTGACCGCGGGTGTGCACGGCGGGCGCCGGTCCGTCTCCGGACTCCGGCCCGTACCCGACGGCGCGAGCCGGGCTTCCGGCGCCCTCGGTGGCTCGGTCCTCGGCGGCTCGGACTCCGCCGGTATCGGACGGGTCCGCGGTATCGGAGGCGTCCGCCACCGTCCGCGCGGGCTCGACCCGCGGGTTGGGGACGGCCGACCGTGAACGACCGGAAAGGTCGCTCGGGTCGGTCGTCCCCGTGAGGCCCGGCACTTCGGTGAGGTCCAGTACTTCGGTGAGGTCCGGCACGTCGACCGGGTCCGACGGCTCCGTCACGTCCGTCTGGTCCGCCGGGCCCGCCGGGCCCGCCGGGTCCGCCGGGTCCGCCGGGCCGGACGGATCGGGGAGGACGACTGCCTCGGTCATCGTTTCCAGCACGTCACCGACCGGTCGCACGACCTGGTCCTCGACGGTCCGGGCGGCCTCCTCGGTGACGGGACGGAGGTCCGGGAGCAACGCACGGGAGCCCGCCCCCGACACCGCTTCGGCGTCCTGGACGGATCCGGCGTCCAGCGGGCTCCGGGCCCGCGCGGAGACGTCGAGGACCCGGCCGAGCGCGCCCTGCGGAGTCCCCGGCTCCTCGTCGGCCGCCTGCGCCCGCCCGCCACAGAGCAGCCCGAGTACGAACAACCCGCCCACCAGCAGAGCCACGTGCAGCGCACGCCGCCCGGCCGCTGTGCGCAGGACGCGCAGAGCGGCACCGGGCAGGACTGCTGACCAGATCAAGAGGGGGAGCTTCCTCCCGTGCGGCGGAACGGGCGCGCGTCGAACAACGCATCGACGCGCCGCGCGATACTCGCACGGAGGTCCGGAGGTTGCGCAAGCCCGGCGGCGCCGATGGGCCGTCATATCCGTTTTGCCCGTGGGAAACGGGTCACCCCCGGATCGACAAGTCGTCACCCGGCGTCCGGTATCGGCAGGGGCCGCCTCTCGATCGCCGCCGCCATCACCTCCGGGAAGAGGTCGGGGGTGCAGGCGAAGGCCGGTGCGTCGAGCGCCGCGAGGGCCGCCGCGTGTTCCCGGTCGTAGGCGGGCGTCCCCTCGTCGGACAGGGCCAGCAGCGTCACGAAGCGCACCCCGGCCGCCTGCATCGACGCGACCCGCTTGAGCATCTCGTCGCGTATGCCGCCCTCGTACAGGTCGCTGATCAGCACGACCACCGTCTCCGCGGGCCGGGTGATCCGCGACTGGCAGTACGCCAGCGCGCGGTTGATGTCCGTGCCGCCGCCGAGTCGCGTGCCGAAGAGCACGTCGACCGGGTCGTCGAGCTGGTCGGTCAGGTCGACGACCGAGGTGTCGAAGACGACGAACCGGGTGTCCACCGAGCGCATGGACGCCAGCACCGCGCCGAACACGGAGGCGTACACGACGGACGCCGCCATCGACCCGGACTGGTCGACGCAGAGGACGACCTCCTTCTTCACCGAACGGGACGCCCGCCCGTACCCGACGAGCCGCTCCGGCACGATCGTGCGGTGCTCCGGGAGGTAGTGCTTGAGGTTGGCCGCGATCGTGCGGTTCCAGTCGATGTCGTGGTGGCGGGGCCGGCCGGTGCGGGCGCCTCGGTCCAGCGCGCCGGTCAGGGTGGCACGGGCACGGGTGGCGAGTCGCTTCTCCAGGTCGTCGACGACCTTGCGCACGACGGCCCGCGCCGTCTCCTTCGTCGTCTCCGGCATCGCCTTGTTCAGGGACAGCAGGGTGCCGACGAGGTGCACGTCGGCCTCCACGGCCTCCAGCATCTCCGGCTCCAGCAGGAGGGTGGCGAGCCCGAGCCGGTCGATGGCGTCCCGCTGCATGACCTGGACGACGGAGGAGGGGAAGTAGGTCCGGATGTCCCCCAACCAGCGGGCCACGGCCGGTGCGGACGCCCCGAGCCCCGCCGCACGGTCCCGGCCCGGCCGTGGGGTGTCCCCCTTTCCGTAGAGGGAGGTGAGTGCTCCGTCCATCGCGGCGTCCCGTCCGCGGAGCGCGTGGCCCGTGCCGTCGGCCGAGTCGCCGCCGAGTACGAGACGCCACCGTCGCAGCCGCTCCTGTGCGGCGTCCGCCCCCTCCGGCCCCGTCGCCGCCAGGTCTCCCTCCGTGGGCCCGCCCCGGTGTCCGGTCAGGTGCCCCGGCAGGTGTCCCGGCAGGTGTCCTGTCACGGATCCGGTCGTCCGTCCCGCCGTGGGTCCTGTCACGGTTCCAGTCATGTGTCCGCCCCCACCAGGTCGTTGTCGTCCGGTGCCGAATCGCGGCCCAGCAGCAGTCGGATCACCGGCAGCACCGCGTCGGCCCGCTCGGTGTCGAGGGCGGTCGCGAAGCCCGGTATGCCGGCGCCGGTCGTCGTCACGCTCCCCCGTGCCTCCGGTCCGCGCCTGACCAGCTCGCCGAGGCTGCGGCGCACTCCCGGCTCGAAGGCGGAGAAGGTGCGGCGCAGCAGGGGCAGTACGTCCGTGAAGGCGTCCGCCGGTACGCCGGTCAGCCAGGCGTCGACCAGGGCCAGCAGCCGGTCGTCGTGCAGGAGGAGCATGCCGCCGCCGGAGCCGCCGCCGACGAAGCCCTCGATCCAGGCCGCCGCGTCCGACGGTGGCGTCCCCGGGGACAGCATCCGGCCCATGAGCCGCGCGGCCTCGTCCGGCGCCAGCCCGCCGTCGTCCAGCAGGAGCCGTACGGCACGCCCGCGGACGATGCCCGGCACGGCGTCCCGCGCGGAGAGGGTCCTCAGCACGGCCCGCCAGCGGGACCCCAGGTCGCCGTGGCCCGGCGCGGGGGCGTCGCCGAGCAGGCCCACGGCTGTGTGCACGGCGTCCACGTGCCCGCGCATCTCCTCGGCCGCTTCGGCGTCCAGTGCGGTGCAGGCCGCGGGCAGGCCGACGAAGACGCGCTCGGCGAGCCCCGCGGCGACCTCGGCCAAGGCGCCGGTGTCCGTGCCGCGGACATCGCCGTAGCGCAACGAACGGACCAGAGCGGGTAGCGCCTGGGCGAGGTGGCCGACGTCCGTGTCGAGGGCGGCCCGGTCGGCGAGGATCCGCATCACCGGCGAGAGCGCGTCCGGCAGTTCGGCCAGCAGGCAGCGTTCGGCGAGCGCGGTGACCTCGGCGAGGCCCCGCGCGGTGACGGCGTCCGCCTCGGCCCGGGCGGTCGCGGCGGACAGCACGGTCGTGCCCCACACCCCGGCCTCGGCGACCCGCACCGACAGCTCCGGCTCCCAGCGCAGCCGCCACGTCTCCCGGAACGTGCCCGTGCTGCGCGAGGCGACCGGCGCTCCCCAGCAGACGCCGAGCAGCCGCAGCCGGTGCAGCAGTCTGCTGCGCCCGGCGTCGGTCTCCTTGCGCAGGTCCAGCTCCAGCTCCCGTTCGGCCGGCTCCGGCCTGAGCCGAAGGCGGCGCTGGATCCGGGCCAGGTCCCGCTGCAACGGCACCGCGGGCGCCCCCGCCGGCACCTCCCCCAGCACGTCACCGACCACCAGGCGGTCGTGCACCAGCGCCAGCGGCACGTCCGAGCCGTCGCACATCACCGCCCGCACGGCCTCCGTCGTCTCGCTCAGCCCGGGCAGCGGGCGTCCACGGATCACCGCGAGCGTTTCGGCCAGCCGCGCCGCCTCGATGACGTGTGCCGGGGAGACGATCCTGTCTTCTTCCCGCAGCAGTCCGGCCACCTTGGTCAGCCATCGCTCGACGGGCCGGTCGGCCGCGGCGAACAGGTGCCCGTACCAGCCCGGCGACTCGATGCCCGCCCCGTAGCCATCCGCCCGGGACAGTCTGCGATGGGTCCAGGGCACCCAGGTCATGTCCACCTTGGTCCTGGGCAACCCCTTCACCAGGGCCCGGTCGGCGGCGACGGCCGGCCTGCGCCGCAGCGCGGGCACGTGCCACGCCCCGCAGACCACGGCCACCCCCTGGGCGAACTCCCGCTGCGCCGCGCGGATCTGGAGCCGCATATGGGCCTCCCGCACGAGGTCCCGCGCGTCGGCGGCACCCCGCACGCCGCTCTCCTCGCCGCCCTCCTGACCGCCCACCTCGCCGTCATCCGCGCCGTCGTCGGTCTCGCGCAGCGCCGTCATGGCCTCCTCCACCGCCGTGAACGGCGCGAGCACGTCCCCCTCCCCCGGGCCCCGGTGCTCGATCACGTCCTCCCACCAGCGCTCGGGGTCGTCGTGTCCGGCGGCCGCGGCGAGGGCGGCGAGCGGATCACCCCGCACGTCGGGGGACGCGGCGCCCGGCCGACCGCCCGGGTCCTGGTCGTCCTCCTGGTCGTCCGCCGCCCGCCATGCCAGCGTGTGCGTGGCCGGGAGGTCGATGAAGCGGGCCGGGACGTCGTGCTCCAGGGCCCAGCGGAGGGCCACCCACTCCGGGGAGAACTCGGCCATCGGCCAGAACGCCGAGCGCCCGGGCTCGTCCACGGCGTGGGCGAGGAGCGCGACCGGCGGCCGCATGTCCTCGTCGGCGGCCAGCGGGATCAGGGCGTCGGCCTCCGGCGGCCCCTCGACCAGCACCACCCCCGGCCGCACCGCGTCCAGCGCGGCCCGCACCGCCCGGGCCGACCCCGGCCCGTGGTGGCGTACGCCGAGCAGCAGCGGCCGGCCACCTGGCTCCCCCGCACCGCGCGGCCCGCCGGCTCCGCCGCTCCCGGCCCGGTCAGTGCCCGTCACACCGTCCCCCTCGCCCGCGATCCGGTCGAAGTCGCATCCCCGTCGTCGCCCGTCGCCCTTCGCCCGTCGTCCTTCGCCCTTCGCACTCGTCGCCGCCGTACCCGGTACCCGCCCTTCCTCGACTCGTGCGCGCCCCCGCGCCGTTCACACGGTCACCTCCCGGCAGGCCCGGTAGAAGTCCTGCCAGCCCTCCCGCTCGCGTACGACCGTCTCCAGGTACTCCTGCCAGACGACGCGGTCCGCGGCGGGGTCACGGACGACCGCGCCGAGGACGCCCGCGGCGATGTCATCGGGCCGCAGCACCCCGTCGCCGAAGTGGGCGGAGAGGGCGAGGCCGCCGGTGACGACGGAGATGGCCTCGGCCGTGGACAGGGTGCCGCTGGGCGACTTCACCTTCGTACGACCGTCGCTCGTCAGGCCGTCCCGCAGCTCGCGGAAGACGGTGACGACACGCCGGATCTCGTCGGTGCCCTCGGGCGCCGACGGCAGGTCGAGGGAGCGGCCGATCTGGTCGACCCGGCGCGTGACGATGTCGACCTCGGCCTCGGCAGTCTCCGGCAGCGGCAGCACCACCGTGTTGAAACGGCGGCGAAGGGCGCTGGACAGGTCGTTGACCCCGCGGTCGCGGTCGTTGGCCGTGGCGATCAGGTTGAAGCCGCGCACCGCCTGCACCTCCTGGCCCAGCTCCGGTATCGGCAGGGTCTTCTCCGACAGGATCGTGATCAGGGTGTCCTGCACGTCGGCCGGAATGCGGGTCAGCTCCTCGACCCGGACGGTCGTGCCCTCCGCCATCGCCCGCAGCACGGGGCTGGGCACCAGGGCGTCACGGCTGGGGCCGTGGGCGAGGAGCTCCGCGTAGTTCCAGCCGTAGCGGATCGCTTCCTCGGGGGTGCCGGCCGTCCCCTGCACGAGCAGGGTCGAGTCGCCGCTGACGGCCGCGGCGAGGTGCTCGGAGACCCAGGTCTTGGCCGTACCGGGCACGCCGAGCAGGAGCAGGGCACGGTCGGTGGCGAGCGTGGTGACGGCGACCTCGACGATGCGGCGCGGGCCCACGTACTTCGGGGTGATCACCGTGCCGTCGGGCAGGGTGCCGCCGAGCAGATAGGTGGCGACGGCCCACGGCGACAGCTTCCAGCGGGCCGGACGCGGCCGGTCGTCCTGTGCGGCCAGCGCGGCCAGTTCGGCCGCGAACGCGTGCTCGGCGTGGGGCCGCAGCACCTGCCGCGGCTCCGGTGCCCCGGACGTCCGGTCCACGAATGCGGGCATGGCCGATTCCCCCTCCAGCTAGGCCGGTCCGATCTGCCATCCACGGTGCACCACGCCACTGACAATCGCTCTGACCTGCACAAATACTGCCGCTCGGGCCATTGTCAGTGGGGGGACCTACCTTCGATGGCATGACTCGGCACGGGTCCGGGGTGGGGAGTTGCGACGAGGGGACGGTGGGGGCGGTGCGAGAGCCGGGCGGGGAGGGCGTGATGACGCAGGGGGAGGCGTCGGACCGGGCGCGGTGCGCGGTCGCCGGACGGGGCGAGCCCTCGGCCGAGGGGGCCGCGGATCCGTCCGCCCCCGCGGCCACGGATCCGTCCGCCTCAGCGGCCACGTCCGGTGATCCCGAGGCGGCACGGCGCCGGGCAGAGCGGCGGGCCGAGCGGATCACCGCGGGCGCGACGGAGCTGGAGCAGCGGCTCGCGGACCTTCTGCGCGCCGGTCTGGCCGGCGCGGAGCAGTCGGGACACGGGCTGTGGGAGGAGACGGCGGCACGCATGGTCGACGCCCAGGCGCCCGGACTGGCCTCGCGGGTGCGGGAGTTGGGCGCCATACCCTCCTCGGGTCCCGGCTGGCCGGTGCGGCTGCTGGAGGAGTGCGCCCTGCTCCATCTGCTCGCCCGGGGCTGGCTGCACCGCGAGCGGCTGCCGGCCGACCTGGCGGCGACGGTCCGTTCCCGCGTGGGTCTGCCCGCCTCCGCGGACGGCCCGATGGTGCGGGACCGCTGGCTGGTCCTCGCCCAGCACGACACCGCGGACGCCCGGCTGACGACCCGTCGCGTCTGGTTGTACGGCGCGGAGACGGCACGCACGGTGCTGCTCCTCTCTTACGGCGCCGCGGGCCGGCCCCCTGAGCTGGCGCTGCCGGTGGGGCTGGCCCTGGAGGCGGAGGTCTCCGCGTACCCGGACGCGGGCCGGCGGCGGGTGGCCCTCGGCCGGAGGTTCGCACCGCCCGGGCCCACGCGGACCCGCCCGAGGGGGGTGACGACCTCGCGGGCTGCCGTCCGGTACGGCGAGGCGCTTCGCGACGATCCGTGGCTGGACTCGGTGCCGGTGACCCTGGAGCGGGTCGTCCCCGTGCCGGACGGCGTCGGCTGGCAACTGGCGGACGCGGACGAGGACTCGGCGCTGCCGCTCGCGCGGACCACCGGCAGCCAACCGGGTCTGTGGCGGCTGGTCGCGCTGTCGGGCGGCGCGCCCGTCACGGTCTTCGGCGAGTGCGGCCACCGCGGCTTCACGCCGCTGACGGCCTGGCCGGCCGGACCGGGTCCGGCGGTGCCGCTGTGCTGACCCGCCCCATGGGACCGGAACCGGAAGGCGACGAGGAGGGCAACGAGATGACCAGGACGCCCACGACCGCACCGACACCGACACCGACGCCGCCACCGTCACCGCCACCGTCACCGTCACTGACACCAACCGCTGGGCCGCGGCCGCCCCTTGCTCCCGCGGCCAGGTCGGCCGGTGGGCGGACGACCACCACCACCGGCACCCGGCCCACACCCGGAGCCGTTCCGGCACCGGCCTTGGGAGCCGGGGCTCCCCTCGTACCCGCTTCCGCTTCCGATCCGTCTCCTCCAGTGCCCGTCGGACCCGCGGCTTCCGGGGCCGGTGTCTGGGAGGGGCTGGTCACCTCGGCGCTGCTGGGTACGGACCGGCGTACGCCACCGGGCGCTGCGCGCGGGCCGGGGGCCGCGGCCGCCTTGCTGGACGCGGCAGCGGCGGAGACGGTGCGCCGCCGCGCGGGTCTGCGACCGGCTCGCGCGGCCCGGCGGCCCGACTCCGCGCCCGAGGACCCCCGCCCGCCGCTGCCGGACGCGGCCGCCCGTCGGCTCACGTCGCTGCTCACGGACCGCCCCGGCACGGCGGGCGGCGGCCGCAGAGGCAGCGCGCCCGATCTGATGGAGCTGCTGCCCCAGTGGCTGGCGACGGCGAACGCCCGCGGTTTCGCGCCCCCGCCCCAGGCGCTTCCGGCGCTGCTGGACGCGGCGCGGGGACGTACGGACCTGCGACCGGCGGCGCTGGCCTTCGCGGGGCCCCGGGCCCTGTGGCTGGCCCGGCTGAACCCGGACTGGCGGTTCGCCCTGCGCGCGACCCCCGGCGGAGAGACCGCACCGTCGGGTGCCGGTGCCGGTGCCGCGGAGCGGGCGCGCAGGCTCTGGGACGAGGGCCTGTTCGCCGAACGCGTCGCTCTCCTGGCCTCCCTGCGCGCCCGCGACCCGGCCGGCGCCCGCGAGTTGCTGGCGTCGACCTGGGCGACGGAACGTGCCGAGGACCGGCTGATGTTCCTCGACTCGCTGCGGACGGGGCTGACGGCGGCGGACGAGCCGTTCCTGGAGCAGGCGCTGGCCGATCGCAGCCGCAACGTACGGGCCACAGCGGCGGAGTTGCTGTCGGCGCTGCCGCACTCGGCACTGGCCGCGCGGATGGCGGCGCGGGCCGCGACGTGTGTGTCCCTCGACCGCACCCTCACCCCACCGGCGATCACCGTCGAGGCACCCCACGAGTGCGACGCGGGCATGGAACGGGACGGCGTGATGGCCAAGCCGCCCATGGGGCGAGGGGAACGGTCGTGGTGGTTCGGCCAGTTGGTGGAGGCGGCACCGCTGGCCACCTGGCCGGACCGGCTCGCCGGGCGTACGCCCGAGGAGATCGTCGCCCTGCCGGTGTCGGACGGCTGGCAGAGCGAGCTGCACGCCGCGTGGTGCCGCGCGGCGGTACGGCAGCGCGACGGCGGATGGGCGAGGGCGCTGCTGGGCGCGCCCACGGCGCCCGAGGCCGGCGGTCCGGGCGCGGTGTCCCTGGCCGAGCGGGCCAAGCTGCTCGGCACGCTGGGCGCCGGTGAACGCGCCGAGTGGGTCGCCGGGTTCATCGCAACGCACGGGCTGTCCGAGGCGTTCCAGCTGCTCGGCATGTGCGGGGTGCCGTGGGCCACGCCGCTCGGCCGCGCGGTGGTCGACGCGCTCAACATCGCCCGGGACGCCGGGAGTTACCCGTGGAGTTTCAGCGGCGTCATGGGCCTGGCCGAACGCTGTCTGGATCCCTCGGAGGCGGGCCGCCTCGACGGCCTGCTGGCGATACCGGACGAGCCGGAGGACGCGTCGCCGGGGGCCGGGGGGTACTGGGCGGAGGCGTTCCAGCGGCTCGTCACGACCCTGCGTCTGCGGGCGGCGATGGCCGAAGAACTTCGGGCGGCGCCATGAGGCACACCCCGTGACCGTCGTGCCGACCGCCCGCGCCCCCTGCGGCACGAGGGGCCCCGGGCGAACGCCGGTGCGTGGCCCACGCCGGAAGAACGGGCGGAGCGTCAAGGCAGGACGACGGGACCGGACAACCTGGGCCGGGCGGCCGGGATGGACCGCCGGGATGGACCGCCGGGATGGACCGCCGCTCAACCGGGACCGGACAGCCAGGACCGGACGACCGAGGAGGGACGGCGGGCAGACCGGAACTGGACGACCAGGACCGTGCGGCCAAGGCTGGGCCGGACGGCCAGGACCGCACAGCCGGACCCGGACGACCGAGGCTGGACAGCCGGAGCCGGACGGGCAACCGGCACCGGCAACCAACCGGGCAACCGGGCCGCACAGCCGGAGCCGGAGCCGGAGCCGGGCAACCGAAGCCAACCGACCGACGCCGGAACGGCCAAGACCGGGGCCGGGCAGCGCAGGGCAGGGCAGGGCAGGGCACCCAGAGCCAGACGGCCGGGACCAGGGCCTGGACCTCCCAGGCCGGACGCCCCGGGAGGGGACGGACAGACGCCCCGGGCCTACGCCCCCGCGGGCTCCCGCACGTTCGCCCGGACCCAGTCCACGATGGACGCCGTGGTCGCGCCGGGCGTGAAGATCTCCGCGACGCCCTTCTCCTTCAGCGGGGCGATGTCCGCCTCGGGGATGATCCCGCCGCCGAAGACCAGGATGTCCGCGGCGTCCCGCTCCCGGAGCAGCTCGATCACCGCGGCGAAGAGCGTGTTGTGCGCACCGGAGAGGATCGACAGCCCGATCGCGTCGGCGTCCTCCTGGATCGCGGTGTCGACAATCTGCTCGGGCGTCTGGTGGAGCCCGGTGTAGATGACTTCCATACCGGCGTCGCGCAGGGCCCGCGCGATCACCTTGGCCCCGCGATCGTGGCCGTCGAGCCCCGGCTTGGCCACCACCACGCGGATCGGACCGGCTGCCACACCCATCACTGCCTCCATGAAGCGACTACATCCATCCGTACCGACAAGTACCGCACACTTCGCGTCCTCGCGGCACGGATCCCCGCACCACAGCGTCCGGGGGAAGTGAACGAACGTTATCGCCAGCTTCCCGCAACCGGCAGTTTCGCGGTGGATACAGAGGGGGAAATCACACGGTGGGACACGTTCGCCGCGCACCGCTCCAGGGCGCGGCGACAACACGCGCACGGAGAGCCGCAGCGAGGGCAGCGAAGGTCGGCACGGACCCTTTTCGCCGTTGCACCGACACCACAGGCCTCAAACGACCCACAGAGCCCTGATACGGCATGCCTGCACATGGGCAAGCATGAACCACGTAAACCTCGTAAACAGCACCAATCGCTGGTGTCACGGCGCTCCACGAGGGCACACGAGGGACAGAGGCGTCCCCGCGCGTGCCGACAGGAGGTCGGCCCATGAAGGTCACCACGGCAGCACTGCCCCTTCTCCCGCTCTTCCAGCGTCTCCTGCCCGGACTGCCCGGACTGCCGGGACTGCCGGGGCTTCCAGGACTCCCCGCGGTCCCGGGACTGCCGGACCTGGCGGGTCTTCCGGGCCGACTGACCGGTCTCTCGCTGACCCTCCTGAAGGCAAGCGCCCTGGAGGCCGCGATCCTCGCCGGACACCTGCTCCTCTACCCGTCGGGGATCATCCAGGAGCGGCGCCCGGTACAGGCGCTGAGGCCGGCGGACGCGCAGGATCCGCAGCCGTCCCCGCCGCCCCCCAGGCTCCCGGCCCCGGTCAGCCCCCCGGTCGTGCTGCTGCACGGCTTCATCGACAACCGCTCGGTCTTCCTGCTGCTGCGCCGCAGCCTGGCCCAGCACGGCAGGCACGAGATCGAGTCGCTGAACTATTCCCCCCTGACCTGCGACATCCGCACCGCGGCCGAGTTGCTCGGCCGGCACATCGAGGAGATCTGCGAGCGGACGGGCAGCGAGCGGGTCGACGTCGTCGGGCACAGCCTCGGTGGGCTGATCGCGCGCTACTACGTACAGCGCCTCGGCGGCGACCTGCGCGTCCGCACCCTGGTGACGCTCGGTACCCCGCACGCCGGCACCAAGGTGGTGCCGCTGGCGAACGCGCACCCGATCGTGCGCCAGATGCGCCCCGGCTCGGCGGTGATCGAGGAGCTGACCCGCCCGGCGCCCGGCTGCCGTACGCGGTTCGTCAGCTTCTGGAGCGACCTGGACCGCGTGATGGACCCGCTGGAGACGGCCTGCCTCGACCACCCCGACCTGAGCGTGCAGAACGTACGGGTGAGCGGCATCGGCCACCTCGCGCTGCCCGTGCACCCCACGGTGGCCACGGGTATACGGCAGGCACTCGACACCACCGGACCGGAAACAGGCGGGGAAACGGGTACGGAAACGGGCAAACGATCCGGCGGGCTGACCGTGGCCTGAGACCGAAGCAACCCGTTCGGACTCGAACAATTCTCGAACACAAAGCCAAACTCGTGCCCGCCGTCCCCCAAAACACGGCCGATTGCCCGTTTCCTTCGCACGCGAAACCTGACGAAGATTGTCGTGCCCGTATACCGCCGGGTACAGTCACCGCACTGCTCTGGCAGCCCCTGTTGTCGAGGCGAAAGAGAAGTTGGTGAACGACCGTCACCCGTCGGGGACAAGAACCACCCCGGCTCCGGCTTCCGACGCCGCTTCGGCGCAGTACGCGTCGTACGGCACGGGGGAGGCCCAGTACGGCGACCTCACCACGTTCGGCGGCTACGCCTCCACCGGTTTTTCCACCGGCACCGCCGACACCTCGGCCTTCGACGCGGACCCCCTCTTCGGCAGCATGCCGGGCCACTACACCGCGGGCCCCGAGGCGACGGGTTCGTACGACACCACGCAGTGGTCCCCCGGCGGCGAGCAGTCCCCGTACTACGACGCGTACGCGGCCCAGCACCACACCGCCTACGACACCGGCGCCTACGACACGACGACGTGGACGGCCGGATACCAGCAGCACGACTCCGTAGCGCCGCAGGACACGGGCGCCGATGCCACCGGACAGTGGGACACCGGCGCCTGGAGCCATCCGGACCCGTCCGGTTCCACGGCCGACACGACCCAGCAGTGGGCCTGGGGCACGCAGCCCTTCGAAACCGGCACCTCGGACACCGGGGCGTTCGACACGGGCGCTCACGACACGAGCACCTTCGCGACCGGCACCTTCTACACCGGCGCGTTCGCGGGCGGCCCGGCCGACACCGGCGCCTACGACGCGACGCAGTGGAACGCGGCCCCCACGGTCACCGGCGCGCTCGACGATCCGGCCCGGCCGGCCGAGCACCCCGCCCCGGACGACACCGCGCCGTCCGACACACCGCACGCCACGCCCGTCACCGAGAGCGCCGAAGCCGACCCGTACGACGGCGAGTTGGCCGCCACCGGCGAACTCCCCACCGTGACCGCGCTGCTGGACGACCAGGAAGAGGTCGCCCCGGCCGCGCGGGTCCCCGCCGCCCGCACCGCCTCGCGCACCGGCTCCCGCGCCGGGGCGCGTTCCCGTCGCCGACAGCCCGCCAAGCGCTCCGCGCTGCTGACCATCGCCGTGCCGTCGGCCTGCGTGATGAGCGTCGCCGGTATCGCGGCCGCCTCCGTCGGCAGCCTGACCGGCGACGAGGGTACGGACACCGCGGCGTCGGCACCGGACCCGGGCAACGCGAAGGCCGCACCGGTGAAACCGGCCGCCGCCAACAACAAGCTGGACACCCAGCTCACCAGCCTGGCCGCCGGAGCCGACGACTTCGCCGACCGGGCCAGCCGGACCCAGGAGCGCATCGACCTCAAGGCCGAGCAGGCCTTGGAGAAGAGGCGCGCGGCGGAGGAGGCGGCTCGCAAGGAGCGACTGCGCCCCAAGTTCGCGCTCCCGGTGGAACAGCACGGCCTCAGCGCCTACTACGGGCAGGCCGGCATCAACTGGATGTCCGTCCACACCGGCATCGACTTCCCCGTGTCGTACGGGACGAAGGTGATGGCGGCGACCGACGGCACCGTGCGGACGCAGTACAACAGCGCGTACGGGAACATGATGATCGTGACCGCGAAGGACGGCACGGAGACGTGGTACTGCCACCTCTCCAGCTACCAGGTCCCCTCCGGTACGACCGTCAAGGCGGGCGACGCGATCGCGTTCTCCGGCAACTCGGGCAACTCGACCGGTCCGCACCTGCACTTCGAGGTGCGCCCCGCGGGCGGTTCGTCGATCGACCCGCTGCCGTGGCTGCGCAGCCACGGCATCAACCCGACCTGACCGCCGCCGTAACGTCTCAGCAGACGGCCCGGGCGGTGGGGCCCGGCCCGAGCAGACGCCCGGGGCCTCGCCGCACCGCCCCGCATCGCCCCCTCAGAGCTTCTCCACCGGCGCGTACCGCAGCAGCAGCCGCTTCGGCTTGGTGTCCCCGAAGTCGATCGTCGCCTCGGCGTTCGACCCGGTGCCCTTGATTCCGACCACCGTGCCGAGCCCGAACTGGTCGTGCGTGACGCGGTCGCCGACCGCCAGCGAGACCGTCGGCTGCTCGGCACCGGCCGACCGGCGGGTGGCGAAGCCGGACGCGCCCGAAGCCGAGGAGCGGGAACGCGAGGACGACAGCGACGCCGCCACGCCCGAGACCGCGGCGGAGGGCGCGGGCCCGTTCGCCCCGGTCCGCTTCCACTCCAGGTGGGGGGCCGGGATCTCCTCCAGGAACCGGGAGGGCGGGTTGTACGACGGCTGGCCCCAGGCGCTGCGCAGCGTCGACCGGGTCAGGTAGAGGCGCTCCCGGGCGCGCGTGATGCCGACGTAGGCGAGGCGCCGCTCCTCCTCCAGCTCCTTGGCCTGGCCGAGGGCGCGCATGTGCGGGAACACGCCGTCCTCCATGCCGGTGAGGAAGACGACCGGGAACTCCAGGCCCTTCGCGGTGTGCAGGGTCATCAGGGTGACGACGCCGTCGCCGTCCTCCTCGTCCGGGATCTGGTCGGAGTCGGCGACGAGCGCGACCTTCTCCAGGAAGTCGGCCAGGGTCCCGGCCTCCTCGCCCTCGGCCCGCTCCTGCTCGAACTCCAGGGCGACGGCGGCCAGTTCCTGGAGGTTCTCGATGCGGGTCTCGTCCTGCGGGTCGGTGGAGGCCTGCAACTCGGCCAGGTACCCGGTGCGTTCGAGGATGGCCTCCAGGACGGTCGCCGGTCCGGCACCGGACTCGACGATGGTGCGCAGGTCCTCCATGAGCGTGTTGAACCGCTTGACGGCGTTCGCCGAGCGCGCGGCCATGCCGTACGCCTCGTCGACGCGCCGCAGCGCCTGCGGGAAGCTGATCCTCTCGCGCTGGGCGAGCGCGTCGATCATGGCCTCCGCGCGGTCGCCGATGCCGCGCTTGGGGACGTTGAGGATCCGGCGCAGCGGCACCGAGTCCTCCGGGTTGGCCAGCACCCGCAGGTAGGCCAGGACGTCCCGGACCTCCTTGCGCTCGTAGAAGCGGACGCCGCCGACGACCTTGTAGGGCAGGCCGGTGCGGATGAAGACCTCTTCGAAGACACGGGACTGGGCGTTGGTCCGGTAGAAGACGGCGACGTCCCCGGCCTTGGCCTCGCCCGCGTCGGTGAGGCGGTCTATCTCGTCGGCGACGAACTGCGCCTCGTCGTGCTCGGTGTCGGCGACGTACCCGGTGATCTGCGCGCCGCTGCCCTGGTTGGTCCACAGGTTCTTGGGGCGGCGGGACTCGTTGCGCTCGATGACCGCGTTGGCGGCGCTGAGGATGGTCTGGGTGGAGCGGTAGTTCTGCTCCAGCAGGATCGTCGTCGCGTCCGGGTAGTCCTCCTCGAACTGGAGGATGTTGCGGATGGTGGCGCCGCGGAAGGCGTAGATCGACTGGTCGGCGTCGCCCACCACGCAGAGCTCGGCGGGCGGCACCACGGCCTCCGGCGGCACGTCGACGGGGTGCTCCGAGGGCACGCCGACCAGCTCGCGCACCAGGGCGTACTGGGCGTGGTTGGTGTCCTGGTACTCGTCGACCAGGACGTGCCGGAAGCGGCGGCGGTAGTGCTCGGCGACGTCCGGGAAGGCGCGCAGCAGATTGACCGTCGTCATGATCAGATCGTCGAAGTCGAGGGCGTTGGCCTCGCGCAGCCGCGACTGGTACATGGCGTAGGCCTGGGCGAGGGTCTTCTCAAACCCTCCCCCGGACTCCGTCTGGGAGGTGCCCCCAGCGGCCTGGGCGGCGAAGTCCTCCTCGTCGATCAGCTCGTTCTTCAGGTTGCTGATCTTCGCGCTGAACGACTTCGGCGGGAAGCGCTTGGGGTCCAGGTCCAGGTCGCGGCAGACCAGCGCCATGAGCCGCTTGGAGTCGGCGGCGTCGTAGATCGAGAACGACGAGGTGAAGCCGAGCCTCTTCGACTCGCGGCGCAGGATGCGGACGCACGCGCTGTGGAAGGTCATCACCCACATCGCGTGGGCGCGCGGGCCGACGAGCTGCTCCACGCGCTCCTTCATCTCGCCCGCGGCCTTGTTGGTGAAGGTGATCGCGAGGATCTGCCCGGGGTGCACGTTCCGCTCGGCCAGCAGGTGGGCGATGCGGTGGGTGAGCACACGGGTCTTGCCGGAACCGGCGCCGGCCACGATGAGCAGCGGGGAGCCGGAGTGGACGACGGCGGCCCTCTGGTTCTCGTTCAGCCCCTCCAGGAGCGCGGCGGCGTCCAGGGCGGGGCGCGGGGCGCCGTCCCGGTAGTGGGTGTCCCGGTCCGGGGGCGCGTCGAACTTCCCGCCGAACAGATCGTGCGGAACCGGCTCCGGTCCGTGATCGTCCTCGGGCGGCGGCGGGGGTTCCTCCTCGTGACCCCGGGGGGTCTGGAGGCTCGCCAGGAAGCTGTCGTCAAAGAGGCTGCTCATCGCTCTCCGAGTCTAGGGCGCCCCACCGACAACCCGGTGCCACCCCGGAAAATGCCCGGCGTCCCGGAGCCGGGCACGCCCCGCGACCGGCCGGAACACGAAGAGTGACGCCTGCCGCGGCCCCGGGGCACTCCCGCGAAAGGTCACGAAAATGTATCGGGCATATCACCCACCAACCTTCACAGCGGCCACACGAGTTGGCTACGGTGCGGGGCAGGCCGCTCGACCCCTTCCGGCGAACCTCGCCGGGCCGCGCGGCCTCCGCCGAGTCCGGCCTGCCCGCACGGCACCGGAGCCGGGGACCCACCGAGACCTTGGGGTGAATCGGCCGCACCGCCCTCGACGCGAGGACGGGCCGCCGTAGGGCAACCCTTCCATGCCACACCGCCCGAACCCTCCCCACGCCTGAACGGCCCGGGGGACCCCACCGCTCACCCGGTAGGCGGAGCACTGGAAGGAGTCGCCTCCTTGGCGTCGCACCGCAAGTCGCGCCCCAGCGGTCCCCGTGTCGCGGGCATACGCACCCCGGCCCTCGCCACCGCGGCCCTCACCTCCGTCGCCCTGCTGTCCCAGACGGCGAATGCCACGCCCTCGGACGACCGGCCGACCCTCGAAGAGGTCGAGAAGAAGGTCGACGACCTCTACCGCCAGGCGGGGTCGGCGACCGAGAAGTACAACGCGGCCAAGGAGAAGACGACCAAGCAGCGCAAGGCGGTCGACACCCTCCTCGACGACGTCGCCCGGCGCACCCAGAAGCTCAACGACGCGCGCGAGGAGCTGGGTTCCTTCGCCTCCGCCCAGTACCGCACGGGCGCCGCCGTTCCGGAGACCGCGACCCTGCTGCTCGCGGACTCGCCGCAGGACTACTTCGACCAGAACCAGCTGATGGACCGGCTCACCGGCCGTCAGAAGAGTGCCGTCGACGACTACGTCACCCAGCAGTCCGAGACGATGGAGAAGCGCCGGGAGGCCACCGAGAGCCTCGAGACGCTCACCGACTCGCAGAACGACCTCAAGACGGCCAAGTCGACCGTCCAGAAGAAGCTGGCCACCGCGCGGGAGCTGTTGTCGGAGCTGACCGCCGAGGAGAAGGCCCGGCTCGCGGCGATCGAGAAGAAGAAGCAGCAGGAGGCCGCCCGCAAGGCCGCCGAGCTGGCGAAGCAGCAGGCGGAGCAGGAGGCGGAGCAGGAGGCGGAGCGCAAGCGGCAGGAGGAGGCCGCCCAGCAGCAGGAGAGCGGTGCCGCGAGCGGGTCCTCGGGGACCTCCGGCACCACCGGGTCCTCGGACTCGTCGACGTCGGACACCTCGAACGGCACCAAGGCCGACAAGGCGATCTCCTTCGCCCGGGCCCAGATCGGCAAGCCGTACGTGTGGGGCGCCACGGGCCCCGACTCCTACGACTGCTCGGGTCTGACCCAGGCCGCCTGGAAGGCCGCGGGCGTGACGCTGCCGCGCGTCACCTACGACCAGGTCAACGCCGGCACGACCGTCTCCGTCTCCCAGGCACAACCCGGTGACCTGGTCTTCTTCTACAACGACATCAGCCACGTCGGCCTGTACATCGGCGACGGCATGATGATCCACGCCCCGAAGCCGGGCGCGTACGTCCGCGAGGAGTCGATCTTCTACGACGGAGAGTCGTCGATCTACAGCGTGGTGCGCCCGGCCTGATCGGCGCGGGTCTTTAGCATCGGGCGCATGTCATCGGCCACCCATCCCTCCGCGCTGCGCGCCTGGTGGGCGCAGCGTCCACCGGCGGCCGGGGCCGCGGTGATGGCGACCGGCATCGTGTCGGTCGCCCTGCATCTGACGGGCCGCGAGGTCCTGTCCCGGATCGCCCTGCTCCTGGCCTGCGCCGCCTGGCTGATACTGGCCGCGAACTTCGTCTACCTGCTGCTGGCCGACCGGGCGCAGTGGGTGAAGCGGGCCGGGACGCCGGGGGCGCTCACCGCCGTCGCCGCGACGACCGTGCTCGGCACCCGTTTCTCGCTGCTCGGCTGGTCGCTGCTGGCGGCGGTGCTGCTGACGCTGGCGGCGCTGCTGTGGCCGTGGCTGCTGTACCTGGTGGTGCAGCACTGGGGGCGGCGGATGCCCGGGGCCGTCTTCCTGAGCTGCGTGGCCACGGAGGGGCTCGCCGTGCTCGCCGCCACGCTGGCCGCGGCCACCTCGACGCCCTGGCTGGCACACGCGGCGCTGGTGCCGTTCTGGCTGGGGATCGTGCTCTATCTGATCGCGCTCTTCCGCTTCGATCTGCGGCAGGTGGCCCGGGGCGGCGGGGACCACTGGGTGGCGGGCGGCGCGCTCGCGATCTCGGCCCTCGCCGGCGCCAAACTCCTCGCGGCGGCCGGGACCGGCATGTACCTGTGGAACGCGGACGACCAGGCCGTCCTGCACGACGTGACCGTCCTGCTGCTCACGCTCGACCTGGCCTGGTACGCCGTGCTGCTGGCCGCCGAGATCGCCTGGCCCCGGCTGCGCTACGACGTGCGCCGCTGGTCGACCGTCTTCCCGCTCGGCATGACGGCGGCGGCGACGCTGTCCGTGGCCGTCGTCGTCGACGTCCCGTGGCTGGACGCGCCCGGCCGGGCGCTGCTGTGGATCGCGGTGGGCGGGTGGCTGGCGGTCGCGGCGGGGGCGGTCGTCCAGGCGCGGGCCGCGCTGCGGTCCGCGGAGGGCTCGGGGGCGGCGGTCAGGTCCACAGCACCGCGATGAACACGTTCACCAGGGTCAGCGCGCCCACCAGGCCGAACAGCGGCTTCTCCACCTTCTCGTCGTCGCGCTTCACGTAGACCAGGCCGAGGATCACGATGAGTACGGCGAGCTTCACGCCGATCTTGACGTTGTCGACGGAGTAGTCCTGGGCCTGGTTGAGGCCGACCAGGACGGCGCCGGTGACCAGCATCGTCAGCGCGCCGTGCAGCATCGCGGGGGTGAAGCGGGCCGCGCCCTGGGCCATCGCCTTCATCTGGGTCAGGAAGCCGCCCAGAAGCGCGGCGATCCCGATGATGTGCAGGCCGACGAAGAGGTGGATGAGTACGTCCATGAGGCCGGAGCCTAATGAGGCGCCCGACGCACCCGGACACCGGCCCGCTTCGGCCCGCACCGGCCCGCATCGGCCCGCATCGGCCCGCATCGGCCCGCATCGGCGACCTCATAACAGCTCACGTCCCTCACCCGCCTCCGGTCCGGCATATCGGTCATCACCCTGCGTGAAGGCGACGGGCCTTGGTGCGGCCGACGGTCACTTACGGTCGCCGTGCGGTCCGGTACCGCCACTTCCGTGCATCCCGTCACCGGACCGTTACCGACCCGCCTAGCGTCCTGGCCCAGGCAACCGGAGCGGACCGGAGCCGACCCGGCGCGGGCCGGAGTCGAGTCGTACGGAAGGACGTGGATCGCAGGTGGGAACGCACCGCAGGCCGCGACAGCGCGCGACGGGCGGAAGCAGGGCCCGTGCGGCGGCCACGATCACCCTCGCGGGGGCGGCCACCGCGACGGGCCTGGGCGGGACCGGACACGCCGATCCGCAGCCGACGGCGGCGCAGGTCAGGGCCAAGGTGGACAAGCTCTACCAGGAGGCAGAGGTGGCCACCGAGAAGTACAACGGCGCGAAGGAGAAGGCGGACGCCGCCGAACGGCGCCTGGAGGAACTGCGGGACGAGGCCGCCCGCAAGGAGGACCGGCTGAACTCGGCGCGTCAGGCGCTGGGTTCGGTCGCGGCGGCGCAGTACCGCAGCGGCGGCCTGGACCCGGCGCTGCAACTGGCGCTCTCGTCCGACCCCGACCGGTATCTCGACGGCGCCGCGTTCGTCGAGCGCGCGGGCAGCCGGCAGCAGGCCGAGGTCGGCCGCGTACGCCAGGAGCTCCGGGAGATCGAGCGACTGCGCGGCGCCGCCCGCGTCGAGGTGTCCTCGCTGACGTCGCGCCGGGCCGAGCTGAAACGTCACCGCGAGACCGTCACCGGCAAGCTGGAGTCGGCCCGCCGCCTGCTGTCCCGGCTGACCGCCGAGGAACGCGCCGACGTCGGCGACCGGACCTCTCGCTCGGCGCCGGGTCCCCGGGAGAGCCCGTCCGCCTCGGCCCAGGCCCCCAACTCCCGCGCGGCGGCGGCCGTCGCCTACGCCTACCAGAAGCTCGGCAGTCCTTACGTGTGGGGCGCGACCGGCCCGAACGCCTTCGACTGCTCGGGCCTCATCCAGGCCGCCTACCGCGCGGCCGGGATCTCCCTGCCCCGTACGACCTACGCCCAGATCGGCGCGGGCCGCCGCGTCCCACGGTCCCAACTGCAACCGGGGGACCTGGTCTTCTTCTACTCGGGCATCAGTCACGTCGGCCTCTACGTCGGCAACGGGCAGATGATCCACGCCCCGAACCCGTCGGCGCCGGTGCGCGTCGCCCCGGTCGACGAGATGCCGTTCGCGGGGGCGACGCGGGTGGTGTGAGACACCGTCCCGCGCGGAGCCTCACACCAGCCGTCGTGCCGTCGCCCACCGGGTCAGCTCGTGCCGGTTGGACAGCTGGAGCTTGCGCAGGACCGCCGAGACGTGCGACTCGACCGTCTTCACCGAGATGTACAGCTGCTTGGCGATCTCCTTGTACGCGTAGCCGCGGGCGATCAGGCGCAGCACCTCGCGCTCGCGCTGGGTGAGCCGGTCGAGGTCCTCGTCGACCGGCGGGGCGTCGGTGGAGGCGAAGGCGTCGAGGACGAAGCCGGCCAGGCGCGGGGAGAAGACCGCGTCCCCCTCCTGGACGCGGAAGACGGAGTCGACCAGGTCGGTACCGGTGATGGTCTTGGTGACATAGCCCCGGGCGCCGCCGCGGATCACCCCGATCACGTCCTCCGCCGCGTCCGAGACGGACAGGGCGAGGAAGCGCACGGGCCGCTCGGCGTCGCCCATCAGGGGCGCGCAGCGGCGCAGCACCTCGACGCCGCCGCCGCCGGGGAGGTGGACGTCGAGGAGCACGACCTCGGGGCGGGTCGCGGTGATGACCGTGACGGCCTGGTCCACGTCGGCGGCCTCGCCGACGACCTCGACCCCGGTCTCGGCGGTCTGGCCGATCTCGGCCTGAACGCCGGTGCGGAACATACGGTGGTCGTCGACGAGCACCACACGCACGTGGCGCTCCCCCGCGCCACCGCTCGCCGGCCGTGCGGGCTCGGCCGCCTCGCCCGCTCCCGCCGTTCCGTTCCCCTCGGTCGGGTCGCTCATGACGTCTTCTCCGCCCTCTCCATTTCCAGTTCGACCTCCGTGCCGCCGTCCGGCACCGCGCGCAGCCGCGCCGTGCCGCCGTTGCGCTCCATGCGGCCGATGATCGATTCTCTGACGCCCATGCGGTCGGCGGGTATCGAGTCGAGGTCGAAGCCGGGGCCGCGGTCCCGGACGGACACGAAGACCGTCCTGCCCTCGACTTCGGCGTAGACCTGTACGGCGCCGCCCTCGCCACCGTACTTGGCCGCGTTCACCATCGCTTCGCGCGCGGCCTGCATCTGTGCGCCGACGCGCTCGTCGAGGGGGCAGTCGCCGACGACGACCACCTCCAGGGGAACACCGTGCTTGTCCTCGACCTCCGCCGCGTTGCGCTTCACGGCCTCGGCGAGGGTGGTGGGCTCGTCGTCCTCGTCCTTGCCGTTGCCCTCGGGTTTGTAGAGCCAGGCGCGCAGGTCCCGCTCCTGGGCCCGGGCCAGGCGGCGCACCTCGCCCGCGCTCTCCGCGTTGCGCTGGATCAGGGTCAGGGTGTGCAGCACCGAGTCGTGCACGTGGGCGGCGACCTCGGCGCGCTCCTGCGCGCGGATGCGCATCAGCCGCTCCTCGGAGAGGTCCTGCGTCATCCGCACCAGGTAGGGGCCGGCGAGGAGGGTGATGCCGACGAGGACGGCGAGGGCCGCCTGGAGGACGGAGCCGAGGTGGGCGGCGGAACCCTGGAGGACGAAGATGCCGGTGACCCCGGCCGTCACCAGCAGGACGCCGGCCACCGAGCGCAGCAGGGTGACCGTGCGGCGGTGGCGTCCCACCTCGGCCCAGCGGGCCCGGCGCGCGTTGTCCGCCTGGCGCCAGACGAGGGCGACGCCGGCGCCGACGAGCACGGTCGGCCACAGGTAGGCCTTGGCGCCGCCGCCGAGGTCGACGTTGCCCACGAAGACCAGGGCCACGACGACCATGAGAAGCAGGGCGACCAGTTGCCCCTTGTCCGGCCTGCGGGTCACGAGTCTGCGGCGGCCGTCCGGCCCCGTCTCGGAGGTGACGAGGGACGGCGGCTTCTGCGCCTCCACTCCCCCGACGCCCAGCGGCACGAAGAACCAGAAGGCCGCGTACAGCAGCGCGCCCAGGCCGTCGGCCATGAACAGGCCGACGAAGGCGAACCGCACCCAGATGACGGGCAGCCCGAGATGCCCGGCGAGCCCCCGCGCCACTCCACCGAGCCAGCGTCCGTCGCTGCTGCGGTAGAGCTTGCGCGGCGGCCGCGGTTCGACGACGGGTGCTGCTGCGGCTTCCGGCATGGCACCGATGGTCACACGGGTGCGGGAGTCGCAGCATCAGGGTCGTTCCCCCAATCACCCCTGATCTTCGGGCCGGGCGGGTCTCGAACGCTGCCCGGGCCCGGAGTCAGGGCCGATATCAGGGTCCGACCAGGGTCGAACCGGCTGCCGTCACGGCACCGCGCCCGTCACCATGGACCCATGACAGATCACGAGCGCCCCGCGGCCGGTGCGTCCGCCCCGGGCGTCCCGGGTGCCCCGGGTGCCCCCGGCGACGCGGGAGCCGCCGGGGGCACGGACGCCCCCGGGCCGCCGCACCGGTTCCGGCGCGACCGGCGGCACAAGGCGCTCGCCGGGGTGTGCGCCGGCCTCGGCCGGCCGTGCGACCTGGATCCGGTGATCTTCCGGATCACGCTCGCGGTGCTCTCCGCGACCGGCGGCATCGGCCTCCTCTTCTACGGCTTCGCCTGGCTCTTCGTCCCCTACGACGACGAGGAGGAGAACGAGGTGCGCAAGCTGCTGACCGGCCGGGTCGACGGCCAGGCCCTGGCGGCCGTGCTCTTCGCCCTGGTCGGCTGCGGGATCTTCCTCACCATGCTGCACAACGGCGGCGTGCTGACCTTCGCCGTCGTCCTCTCCCTGCTCCTCGCGGGCGCCGGGTACTGGTCGCGGCACCGCAGGACGCCGGAACCGGACCCGCTCTCGGCCCAGGCCGTCGCCGACGCCCCGCCGGAGGCCAAGGCGCCGCCGATCATGTACACCTGGCCCTCCTGGTGGCGCGACCCCATCGTCAAGGACGGCACCCATGACGGCGGGACGGGCTACATGTGGGGGCCGCCGGACCCTGCGGAACGCGACATCGCGGCGGCCGTCAACATCGGCCGCGGCATCCCGGGGCGTCGCGACCGCGGTGCGGCGGGCGACCGGGTCCCCTGGTCCCCGCCACCGCGCGGCCCCCGGGGCATCGGCGGCTGGGTGTTCCTGCTCGCCCTGCTGGCCGGCTTCCTCGGGACCCGGCTGACCTGGGACGACCATGCGCTGGGCACCAGCTTGCAGACCGGTCTGGCGGGTGCGCTCATCGTCTTCGGCCTCGGTATCGCGGTCAGTTCCCTCCTCGGGCGCACGGGGGCCGGCTCGATCTTCCTGGCCGTGGTCACGGCGGGCCTGCTGGCCGGATCGGCCGCCGTTCCGGAGAAGGTCGGGACCGAGTGGGTCCGGACCACCTGGCAGCCCGTGGCGGCGGCCGACGTGCGCGAGCAGTACGACATCGGCGCGGGCAGCGGCACCCTCGACCTGTCCCGCCTCGACCTGGCCGAGGGGCAGACGGTGACCACCCGGGCCGACGTGGGCGTGGGCCGCATACGGGTCGTCGTGCCGCAGGACGTGACCGTGCGGCTGGACGTCGAGGTGGGCGTGGGCGACATCCAGCTGCCCGGCGACGACGAGAAGGACGTGGACGTGGCACCCGGCAAGCACAAGGAGATCATCCTGTCCCCCGCGAAGGGCGGCGAGGACGGCGGCGTCCTCGACCTCGACCTCCAGGTCGGCGTCGGTCAGGCGGAGGTGTCCCGTGCTGCGTCATAGGTTCCAGCCGGGGCGGCTGGTGGCCGGCGTCTTCCTGATACTGGCCGGCGTCGTCTACGCCGGTGACGCGGGCGGCGCCTGGCAGGCCCCGTGGTTCGCGGTGATCCCGCTCGTCTCCGGCGGGCTCGGCATCGCGGGCGCGGTCGGCGTCGTGGCCCGGGCCGCGCACCGACGCCGCGCGGCGACGCCGGACGCACCCCGGGCGGACCTCCCCCGCTGACGGCGCCGCCGCGCGGGACGGTGACGACGGGGCCTACCGGTACCCGCCCGTCCGTCGCCTGCGCCGGGTGCGCAGTACGGCGTCCAGGGACAGCAGCGGGGCGCCCGCGAGGACGAGGGGGAGCCAGGCCATGAGGTAGGCGAGGTCGTTGCCGTAGTAGTAGGGGTCGGAGGCCCAGCTGACGGTCAGCCACAGGCTGAGCGAGATCAGCGCACCGCCCAGCGCCGCCAGGCGGGTGAGCAGCCCGAGCAGGGTGCCGATGCCGACGGCCAGCTCGCCCAGGGCGATGGCGTAGCCGAATCCGGGCGGGTTCTTCAGGGCGAGGTCGACCAGGGCCGGGACGGCCGAGGAGTCGCGGACGGTACGCATCATGTCCCCGATGGAACCGGCGCCCGCGTCCTTCATGAAGGCGCTGTCGGTGAGCTTGTCCAGACCGGCGTAGACGAAGGTGACCCCGAGGAAGATCCGTAGCGGAAGCAGGGCGTACCGGGCGGCGCTGTCGCGCCAGTCCCCTCCGCTCCCCGGTGAGATGTCGACATCCGTCCGCATTCCGTGCGTCATCACTGCCAGCCGCCTCTCGCCGCGCATGCCCGGACCCCCCACAGACCATACGTAGGACGGCCGGGCCCTGCTCAACCCCCCGGCAACCGGTTTCTCGCCGCCGGAAGCCGCAGACCGCCCGCCGGGGCGGGCGGGAGGCGTCAGTCCGTCACGTCGATCGCGTACCGGTTGGTCTCCACGCCCGCGCCCGTGACCACCTGGACGTCGACCCGGCCCGGTTCCACGTCCGCCGGGACGGGGACCGTCAGCAGGTCGTCCGTGGGGTTGCTGAAGCCGCCCGTCACCGGCACCAGGGGGACGTGGACATTGACCGCGCCGATGCGGACCACCATCCGGGACAGCCGGTCCGCCCGCTGGGCGCCGGGCGGCACGAAGCCCGCACCGCGGATCTCGATGTCGTCGCCCGTGCGGATGGGCGCGTCCAGGTCACCGGCCTCCCGTGCCCGGACCACGGAGAGGATCACCGGCCGCCCGCCCTCGGCGTACTTGCCGGCCACGTAGGTCGCCGCCGAGACCAGCACCACCACCGCCAGCCCCCAGGGCAGGTCGGGCAGTTGCTCCGGGCGCCGGGCCAGCCGTACCGCAGCGAACACCAGGGCCACGGTGCTGATCACCACGTACTGGATGTCGGCGAAGGTACCGCGGCCCGCGTCGTCCGTCAGCAGGTCGCAGGCGCGCGGCCGGTCGGCCCGCACCTTCTGCAACCGCTGTCCCAGTACGCGCAGTCCGACCACCCGCCGCACCAGGACCGCGATCCCGCAGACCACCGCGAGCACGGTCACCGCGCCGGTGCCGCGCCCGAGTTCGAGACCGGAGATCAGCGCGTCCCGCCGGTCGTGCCCCGAGGCGACGGCCAGCTGTCCGGCGAGCACGAGCACGGCGTAGGCGATGAAGAGGACCCAGGCCGCCGCCACGGCGCGGGAGGTGGACAGGCGGTTGTCCTCGCCGATGACCGGCGCCAGCGCCCCGCCCCGGTCGCGGTGGAACCAGGACGCCGCCGTCAGCGCGCCGGCCACCACCAGCGCCGCCGCGAGTCCGGCGGTGCGCGCCGCCGACCAGCCCGCGCCGACCGCGGTGAGCGACTGCCCGAGCAGCAGCAGGACGACCGCCGCCCACACCACGGCCGTCGTGCGCCGGCCCAGCGCCGCGAGCCATGCGTCGCCCTCGGCGCGGCCGCGTTCGGCGACGGCTTCCGCCGACTGGGTCAGCTCCTCCGAGACCCACTGGCGGGAGGCGGAGGCCGAGTGGGCCACCGCGGCCGGCAGCCCCTGCCCGGCCGCGAACTCGTCCCGCCGCAGCAGGAACGCGGCGACCGCCCTGCGGTGCCCCTCCCGGGCGCCGTGCGGACAGTCCCCGCAGGTGCAGCCACCACCGTGCGCCGTCTCGTACGCGTCCCTGTCCGAGCCGCTCCCGCGTCTCGCCTCCTGCACCGCCACGCCCGACGCCCGCCTTCCCGCAACCCGGTAAGTCCCCTGGAACGACAGCGAATTGTGCCGTACCGCGGCCCGCGTCCGCGCGCCGCCCCGGCTTACGTCCGCTCAGCGCGGGTGATGCGCGCAGCGCCGTGTTGACGCCGCCCCGGGGCGTCCCGAGCCGCACCGGGCGCGGTCAGTCGAGCAGGTCGGGTTCGCGGCGGGTCACCTCCTGCCACAAGGGCTGGTAGTTGATCCACGCCACCAGGTCGCCGCCGAGCTGTTCCCGGGTCGCCACGGCCTGCCGGTGGTCGATCCGCACCGGACGTCCCGCCGCCTTCGCCAGCAGCTGCACCTGGCAGGACCGCTCCAGGGACAGGAACCACCAGGCCGCCGCGTCCACCGAGTCGCCGACCGTCAGCAGCCCGTGGTTGCGCAGCACGAGCGCCTTGCCGGAGCCGAGCACCTCCGCGATGCGCCGCCCCTCCTCGGCGTCGACGGCGACGCCGGAGTAGGAGTCGTACAGGGCGTGGTCCTCGTAGAAGGCGCAGCTCTCCTGCGTGATCGGTTCGAGCAGCTCGCCGAGGGCCGACAGCGCGCGCCCGTGCACCGAGTGGCAGTGGGCGACCGCGACGGCGTCCGGGCGGGCCGCGTGGACCTGGGAGTGCACGGTGAAGGCGGCCTGGTTCACGTGGTGGCCGCCCTCCACCACCTGGCCCTCGGAGTTGGCCAGCACCAGGTCGCTCACCGTGATGTGGGCGAAGGGCACGCCGAACGGGTTGACCCAGAAGCAGTCGGTGTACTCGGGGTCGCGGGCGGTGATGTGCCCGGAGACCCCGTCCTCGAAGCCGTGCCGCCCGAAGAGGCGCAGCGCGCCGGCGAGCCGTTCCTTGCGGTGCCGGCGTTCGTCCTCGACCGAGTCGTGCCTGGGCGGCATGGCGAACCGCAGCCGGTCGGTGGGCAGCGGCGGGGGCTCGGCGGCCCCGGGCGTCCCGTGCATGTGTTCTCTGTCCTTCGGCGCCGGATGTGCCTTACGGGCCGGAAGTTACCGGCGGTGCGGCCGGGAGGACAGATTCCGGGGCCAATACGCGACAGAGGGTGTCGGTTTTCGCGTTCACACTCGGCGTATGACTTCGGGCACCGCTGTGAACTGGGCCGGTTTCGCCGCCGCCGAACCCGCCCTGGCCGACACCGTCGAGGCGCGCTTCGGCGCGTACCCGCACCATGTCCTCGCCACCCTGCGCAAGGACGGCCCGCCCCGCACCACCGGCCTGGAGGTGCGTTTCCTGGGCGGCGAGCTGTGGCTCGGCATGATGCCGCGCTCGGCGAAGGCGCTCGACCTGCGCCGCGATCCCCGCTTCGCGCTCCAGGCGAATCCGGGGGACGGCACCGGCATGGGCGGCGGGGACGTGCGGATCGCCGGTCGGGCGGTCGAGGTCGAGGATCCCGCGACCAGGGCCGGGTACGTGGAAGAGGTGGAACCGCCGGAGCCGTTCCACCTCTTCCGTACCGAGCTGACGGAGGTCGTGCGGACCCGCGTCGAGGACGACACGTACCTCGTCGTCGAGATCTGGCAGCCCGGTCGCCCCGTGCGCACGGTCAGGCGCACGTAGGGAGCGCCCTGTGGGGCTCCGGGGTCACTCCCACTCGATGGTGCCCGGCGGCTTCGACGTCACGTCGAGGACCACGCGGTTGACGTCCTTGACCTCGTTGGTGATCCGGGTCGAGATCCTGGCGAGCACGTCGTACGGCAGCCGGGACCAGTCGGCGGTCATGGCGTCCTCGGAGGAGACCGGCCGCAGGACGACCGGGTGGCCGTAGGTGCGGCCGTCGCCCTGGACGCCGACGGAGCGGACGTCCGCGAGCAGCACCACGGGGCACTGCCAGATGTCGCGGTCGAGGCCGGCCGCGGTCAGCTCCTCGCGGGCGATGGCGTCGGCCTCGCGCAGCAGGTCGAGCCGCTCCTTGGTGACCTCGCCGACGATGCGGATGCCGAGGCCGGGGCCGGGGAAGGGCTGGCGCTGGACGATCTCCTCCGGCAGGCCCAGCTCCTGGCCGACCATCCGGACCTCGTCCTTGAACAGCTGGCGCAGCGGCTCGACCAGCTCGAACTCGATGTCGTCGGGGAGCCCGCCCACGTTGTGGTGGGACTTGATGTTGGCGGTGCCTGTGCCGCCGCCGGACTCGACGACGTCCGGGTAGAGCGTGCCCTGCACGAGGAAGGCGACCTCGGGGCCGGCCTCCCGCATGATCTCCAGCTGCGCCTGCTCGAAGACCCGGATGAACTCGCGGCCGATGATCTTCCGCTTCTCCTCGGGGTCGGACACCCCGGCGAGCGCCTTGAGGAACCGCTCCTCGGCGTCCACGACCTTCAGCTGCACGCCGGTCGCGGCGACGAAGTCCTTCTCGACCTGCTCGGTCTCGCCCTTGCGCATCAGGCCGTGGTCGACGTAGACGCAGGTCAGCTGGGAGCCGATGGCCTTCTGGACGAGGGCGGCGGCGACCGCGGAGTCCACGCCGCCGGACAGGCCGCAGATGGCGCGCTTGTCGCCGACCTGCTCGCGGATGGCGGCGACCTGCTCCTCGATCACGTTGCCCGTGGTCCAGTCGGGGCTCAGGCCGGCGCCCCGGTACAGGAAGTGCTCCAGCACCTGCTGCCCGTGCGTGGAGTGCATGACCTCGGGGTGGTATTGGACGCCGTAGAGCTTCTTCTCGTCGTTCTCGAAGGCGGCGACCGGGACGACGTCCGTGGAGCCGGTGACGGTGAAGCCCTCGGGGGCGGCGGAGCAGGCGTCGCCGTGCGACATCCACACGGCCTGCTCGGCCGGGGTTCCCTCGAAGAGGGTGGAGGACGGCTTGGAGACCACGAGGTCGGTGCGGCCGTACTCACGGGCGCCGGAGTTGTCGACGGTGCCGCCGAGGGTCTGCGCCATCAGCTGGAAGCCGTAGCACATGCCGAAGACGGGGACGCCGGCCTCGAACAGGGCGCGGTCGAGGGTCGGGGCGCCCGGCTCGTACACCGAGGAGGGTCCGCCCGAGAGGATGATGGCCGCCGGGTTCTTGGCGAGAATCTCCTCGACCGGCATGGAGCTCGGCACGATCTCGCTGTAGACCCGCGCCTCGCGGACACGACGGGCGATGAGCTGGGCGTACTGCGCGCCGAAGTCGACGACCAGGACGGTGTCGGGGGCGGCGGCAGCGGGAGTCGCTGATGACACGGGGTGCCTTCCGGCGGTCGGGCGGGGGGCTTGTACTCCCGATTCTACCGAGCTGGGCAGGTGGCCCGGCCCCGCCGTCGGCCGCCGCCCTCGCCCCTCCCCCGGCCCCGTCCCGCGTCTCACCATGCGAACCGGCTTGGACACCGACCGTCGCCGGGGCATACTGGGGCCCATGCTCAAGCACCAGGCGTTCCTGTTTACCTATGGCAACCGGCCCACCGGCTGCCATGGTCGTGCTGCTTGAGCAACTGACAAGCGACTTCCCAGGCGCCCCGGGCCGACAAGGTCCGGGGCGCCTGGCGTTCGCGGACCGTGCCGGTCCCGGTGCCGCCCCCCTTCCGGCGAGGAGACACCCGCATGACCGTCACCGCAGCAGACAAGACCGGCGCCCACACCCCCGAGGCCGCCGACGTGATCACCGGCGCCCGGGAGCGCATCGACGCCCTGGACGACCGGATCATCGGGCTGATCCAGGAACGGATGGCCGTCTCCGCGGTCATCCAGGAGGCGCGGATCACCTCCGGCGGCCGGCGGGTGAACCTCTCCCGGGAGATGGAGGTGCTCGACCACTACCGGCAGGCGCTGGGCAAGCCGGGCACGGCGCTGGCGATGACGATGCTGGAGCTGTGCCGCGGTCGCGTCTGAGGTACGCGGCGTGGCCGGGGTCGCATCTGAGTTCGGGCCCCTTCTCACCCGTACGGAGCGTGACCGGTTCGCGAGCGGCTTCGTTGGTCCCGGTGTCCGTGTCAGCCAGGGGCGGGCCCGAAAGAACCACGCGTGGCTCGCTGGAGCGATGAGGCGTACGGATCATGCCGTGCGTCGTGGGACCTCGCTCCAGGAAGTGACCGGACGGCAGGGGACAGCAGCCCGGTCACCCAAGGGACCGGCTCCGGGGACGCCCGGGGCCGGCCGACGGAACGGGTAGTGACTTAGGACACATAAGGATTCTGTGAATACGGAGACAACCATTCACAGGTTCCAGTGATCAAACGGGCATGAAGCTTCGTCGCGCCCTGGCCGCAGCCGCCGCCACGGCAGTGATCTCCCCCGTCGCCCTGCTCGCGGCCCCGGCCGCCTCCGCGACCGGCAGTACGTCCCCGTCCCCGTCCGCCTCCTCGGACAGCTCACCGTCCCAGGGTGAGTCGACGAGCGTGACCTCGCCCGCCCCGAGCGACTCGACGAGCCCGGCCTCGAGTTCCTCCGCCTCCCCGTCCTCCCCGGCTTCCCCGGTCTCCCCGGTCTCCCCGAGCACGACGGGCGAGGGCACCCCCGCCCCCGGCGCCTCGCAGCCGACCACGTCCGCCCCCGCGTCCCCGTCGCCGAGCACCTCCGCGCCGGAGGAGACCGGGGCCCCGGACCCGGAGCCGTCCGTGTGCGAGGACACCAAGGTCGACGTCGGCATCGAGGGCCTGCCCGGCGAGATCGCGGCGGGCAGCGGCTGGCACGAGTTCTCGCTGAACGTGGCGAACAACTCCGGCTCCACGCTGCAGAACCTCGAGTACCTGGCCGGCGCCTCCGCCGACCGCGACGGCGAGGAGCTGTTCGAAAGCGGGAAGGTCGCCCTCCAGGCCTGGAACGCCCAGGACAAGTCCTGGGAGGACCTCGACGAATTCGGCTACGCGGTCGGCTACGTCGGCTACACCGAGGAGCTGGCGCCCGACTACGAGGTCGACATCCCGATGCGGATCGACGTACGGGCCGGTGCGCCGGTCGGCGCGGGCTTCACGCTCGGCGCGACGATCTACGGCGACGCGGACGGCGAGTGCACCGGCTTCGGCGACGTCGCCTACCAGTTCCGGATCGTGGCACCCGGCACCGACACCGAGGGCACCGAGCCGCAGGAGGGCGGCAAGGCGCCCGTCGCCGCCGAGAAGCCGGGCGCCGACACCCCGGAGGTGACCGGGAGCCTCGCCGCGACCGGCAGCAGCTCGGCGCTGCCGATGATCGGCCTCGTCGGCGGGCTCGCCGTGGTCGTGGGCGGCGGCGCGGTGTTCGCGGTGCGGCGGCGCAGGGCCGGTTCGGGCGCCTGACGCTCGCAAGAGCCGCGTGACACAGGCTGGGTGAGCGGGACCCGCACTCGGAGGGGGGTGCGGGTCCCGCTCACCTTTTCGGTTCTCTAGTCCTTCTTCGGCGGCACCGTCGGCAGGTCGAGGAACGGCAGGCGCAGCGCGCCGAAGGCCTTCTCCGGGACGGCCGGCGACCGGGGCGCCACGGCGGCCACGCGCCGGTAGGGGGTGCCCTGCGCGGGGCGCGGGTCGCTCTCGCCCTTGTTCGGCCAGTACGACATCGCGCGCTCGGCCTGCGCCGTGATGGTCAGGGACGGATTGACACCGAGGTTGGCCGAGACGGCGGCGCCGTCCACGACCGAGATGCCGGGGTGGCCGTAGAGGCGGTGGTACGGGTCGATGACCCCGCTTTCGCGGGTGGCGCCGATCGGGCAGCCGCCGAGGAAGTGGGCGGTGAGCGGGGTGCCCATCAACTCCCCGACGTTGGAGCCGGCGAAGCCGTTGATCTCGGCGGCGAGTGCGCGGGCGCCCTCGGTCGCGGCCTCGATCTGCTTGGGGTTGGGCGCGCCGTGGCCCTGGCGCGCGGTGAGCAGGCCCTTGCCGACGCCGGTCGGTTTCAGGTGCGTGGTCAGGGAGTTGTCCAGGGACTGCATGACCAGGCCGATGATGGTCCGCTCGGACCACTTGCGGTTGGACAGGGAACGCAGCACCAGCAGCGGGTGCTTGGCGGCGTGCCCCAGGAAGCCCAGGACGCGGGAGGTGCCCGAGGCGGTCCGCCCGGCGTAGGGGACCTGGAGGATGGACAGGCCGCCCATGGAGTTGGAGCCCTTGCCGTAGCGCACCGGCTCGATGTGGGTGCTGGGGTCCGGGTGGATGGAGGACGTGATGGCGACGCCGCGGGTGAAGTCGGCCCGCGCCTCGCCGGTGGCGCTGCGGTAGCGCCGGTCGTCGGTCTGGGCGCCGACCAGTGCCTCGGAGTTGGTGCGGGTCAGCTCGCCGAGCCGGTCGGACAGGTGGGGGAGCTGGCCGCTCGCCTTCATGCGGTGCAGCAGGGTCTGGGTGCCGTAGGTGCCGGCGGCTATGACCACGCGGCGGGCGGTGAAGGTGCGGCCCGCGCTGCTCCTCCCGCGCTTCTTGCGGTCGGTGGGGAGCGTGGCGACCGCGAATCCGCCGCGCGAGTCGTCCGTGACGGAGACGGCCGTGGTCATCGGGTGCACGACGGCGCCGGCCTTCTCGGCGAGGTACAGGTAGTTCTCGTTGAGGGTGTTCTTCGCGCCGTGCCGGCAGCCGGTCATGCACTCGCCGCACTCGTTGCAGGCCCTGCGGTCGGGGCCCGCGCCGCCGAAGTACGGGTCGGGCACCCGCTCGCCCGGCCCCGCCTTCGCCTTGCCGTCGGCGTCCTCGCCGTCGCCGAAGAAGACGCCGACCGGCGCCATGTGGAAGGTGTCGCCGCAGCCCATCCGCTCGGCGGCCGCCTTCAGGTGCACGTCGGAGGGGGTCATCGTCGGGTTGAGACGCACGCCGAGCATGCGCTTGGCCTGGTCGTAGTACGGGGACAGTTCCTCGTGCCAGTCGGTGATGCCGCGCCACTGGGGGTCGTCGAAGAAGGGCTTCGGCGGCACGTAGAGGGTGTTGGCGTAGTTGAGGGAGCCGCCGCCGACCCCGGCTCCTGCCAGGACCATGACATTCCCGAGCAGATGGATGCGCTGGATGCCGAACATGCCGAGCCGGGGCGCCCACAGGTAGTTCTTCAGGTCCCAGGAGTTCTTCGGCAGCGACTCCCGGGTGAAGCGGCGGCCGGCCTCCAGGACGCCTACGCGGTAGCCCTTCTCGGTGAGGCGGAGGGCGGAGACGGAGCCGCCGAAGCCGGATCCCACGACGAGGACGTCGTAGTCGTACCCGTTCTCGTCCCGGGTCTGGACAGAGTTCTCCTGCGACACGTGCTCTCCTCGTTGAGAACGGGCGGTGGTGGGGTGGATCAGCGCAAGCGGAACGCCTTCATCAGCCGCAGGCTCCGGCTCATGAACGCCGCGTACTTCTCGTCGTCCATGCCGAGCGAGGGCGCCATCGGCAGCAGGCGCTGGTGGGCGACGGTCTGGGCCTCGGTGTACTTGAGGATGCCCTCGGAGCCGTGCCGGCGGCCGAGGCCGGAGTCCTTCATGCCGCCCATCGGGGACTGGACGCTGCCGTAGGCGGGCGCGTACCCCTCGTTGATGTTGACGGTGCCGGTGCGCAGCCGGGCGGCGACGTCGCGGCCGCGCCGGGCGTCCTTCGTCCAGACCGAGGAGTTCAGGCCGTACGGCGTGGAGTTGGCCTGTTCGACGGCCTCGTCCTCGGTCGTGAAGCGGTAGACGGAGACGACCGGGCCGAAGGTCTCCTCGGTGCACACGGTCATGGGGGCCACGACGCCGTCGAGGATCGTCGGCTCGTAGAAGTACGGGCCGATGTCCGGTCGGGCGACGCCGCCCGCGACGAGTTTCGCGCCCCGCTCCACGGCGTCCGCCACGTGCGCGCGCACGGTCTCCAGCTGCCGCTCCCCCACCAGCGAGCCCATGTCGGCGCCGTAGGACAGGGAGGTGCCGAGCCGCATGGCCCGGGTGCGGGCGGCGAAGCGCTCCAGGAAGGCGTCGGCGACCGACTCGTGGACGTAGAGCCGCTCGATGGAGATGCACAGCTGGCCGGCCGAGGAGAAGCAGGCGCGTACGGCGCCCGCCGCGGCCTTCTCGATGTCGGCGTCCTGGAGGACCAGCATGGCGTTCTTGCCGCCGAGTTCCAGGGAGACGCCGACCAGGCGGGCCGCGGCGCCCCGGGCGACCTCGCGGCCGGTGCGGGTGGAACCGGTGAAGGAGACGTAGTCGGCGTGCTTGACGACCTCGGGGCCGACCACGGGGCCCTCGCCGAGGACGACCTGGAAGACCTCGGCGGGCAGACCGGCCTCGATGAGCAGGTCGCGGGCCCACAGGGCGGTCAGACAGGTCTCGGTGTCGGGCTTCATGACGACGGCGTTGCCCGCGGCGAAGGCGGGGAGCGCGTCGCCGACCGAGAGCTCCAGCGGGTAGTTCCAGGGGGCGATCTGGCCGACGACACCGCGCGGGTGGCGCAGCTCGGTGACCTTCGTCAGGGTCGGTACGGCGCCGGTGTGCCGCTTGGGCCGCAGGTACGCGGGGGCCTTGCGGCCGTAGTGCCGGGCGGCGACGGCGACGGCCTGGACCTCCTCGTGGGCGTGCAGGCGAGCCTTGCCGGTCTCCAGCTGGATGAGGTCGAGGACCTCGGCCTGGCGTTCCAGGACCAGGTCGTGGAAGCGGAGCAGGACCGCCGCGCGCTGCCGTACGGGGGTCCGCGCCCACACGGCCTGGGCGGCGCGGGCCCGCTCGAAGGCGCCGGCCACGTCCTCGGGCGTCGACTCGGGCAGGTCGGCCAGCTTCTCGCCGGTGAACGGGGTGTGGTTGGCGGTGCGGCCGGACCCGGCCACGCCCTTGGTGAGCTGGGCGACCAGCTCGGGCGTGACCACGTCGGCAGCGGTGCGGGCGCCCTCCGGGGTGGGGGCGAGGGGGTTCGTGCCGGTGAGTTCCGTGGCCTGCGCGTCCGTCATGAGCCGCAGGGTATGACGCCGCGCGGGCTTTGTGTACCCGTCGGTAATGGGGATTCACGGTGATTCACCGAGTGCTCACATGCCGCCAGTGATCGCTGGCAACAAACCCGCTGATCAGGGCGTTGTGCGGGAGGTCGGGACGCGGTCCCTCCTTTTCCCGGCTCAGGGGCCGGCCACCTCCCAGTTGGCGATCACGGTGCGGGCGATCTCCCGGCCCTCGTCGGCGAAGTAGCCCTCGCGCGGGTAGTCGATCGACACCTTGCACAGGTCGCCGTTGCCGGCCCGGTAGTACAGGATGTGGAATTCGCGCGCGCGGGGGTTCTGCGTGTCCGCGGTCGTGTACGCGATGGTGTTCTCGGCGGCCTTCCCGCCCTTGTACTCGGTCTCGCTCGGCTCGCCCGCGGGCGCGGGATCGGCGGCGAAGTTCCAGGAGTACTCGCCGTCCTTGAGCATCTCCCAGTCCGCCCAGGCGTTGGCGCCTGCGGTGTCCGGGATCTCGTCGGTCTTGTCGTCGGCCTTGATGTCCCGGTCCACCGAGACGGTGACCGCGCCGCTCGGGTCGGCGAACGTCTCGTTGGTGCCGTCCCAGTCGTCCGGGTGCTTCGCCTGCACGAACTCGGCGGGCACACCGACGCTCATGCCCGTCTTCCCGGCGAGGTCGTGCTGCTTCCAGCCCTGGGGCAGGGGGCCCGCGAAGGGCTCGGCGACCACGAGGTACGACGCGACCGCCGCCGCGACGAGCACCGCGCCGAGGGTGATCCACGCGTTGCGGCCCAGCCGGACGCTCCAGCGGGACGCGGGCGCCGGCCCGCCCGCCCCCTCGGGCCCGTCGAGCCGGACCACCCGGGTGGGCGCGGGCGGGTTCGCGGCGGCGTCCAGCAGGGCGCGGACCCGGGCGGCGTCCGGGCGGCGCGCGGGGTCCTTGTCCAGCAGCCCCGTGATCGCCTCGGCCAGCGGGCCCGGTGCGGAGGCGGGCGGTGCGGGCGTGGCGTTGAGCACCGACTGCAGTGTGGCGGGGGTGTTGCTGCGGCGGAACGGCGAGACGCCCTCCGTCGCCGCGTACAGCACCACGCCGAGCGACCACAGGTCGCTCGCCGGGCCGGGGCGCCGGCCCAGCACCCGCTCCGGGGCGACGTACTCGGGCGAGCCGACGAAGCCGCCGGTGTCGGTCAGGCTGGTCTCGCCCTCGATCCGGGCGATGCCGAAGTCGGTGAGGACGACCCGGTCGTGCCGGCCGAGCAGGACGTTGTCCGGCTTCACGTCCCGGTGCAGGACACCCGCGGCGTGTGCGGCCTCCAGCGCGCCGAGCACCTCCAGGCCGATCCGGGCGGCCTCGCGCGCGCTCAGTGTGCCCTCCTGGAGGGCGTCGCCGAGCGAGCGCCCGTGCACGAGTTCCATCACGATCCACGGCTGCTCGTCCACGACCGCCACGTCGTGCACGTCGACCACGGCGGGGTGGTCGAGCCGGGCGGCGGCGCGCGCCTCACGGCGCATCCGTTCGAAGGCGTTGGCCCGTTCGCGTTCGGGAAGGTGGTCGGGGACGCGGGGTTCCTTGACGGCGACCTCGCGGTCGACGGTCTCGTCCTTGGCGCGCCACACCGTGCCCATGCCGCCGTGCCCGAGTCTGGCGATCAGCCGGTAGCGGCCGGCGATGAGCCGCCCGGCGCCCGGCTCGGGCGCGGAGGCCGAGGGGGTGGACGACGGAGACGAGGTCGACGCAGGCGAGGTCGACGCAGGCGCGGAGGCCGGAGGCTGCGACCGCGGTGGTACGGCCTGCGTGGGTACGGCCTGCGTGGGTACGGCCTGCGTGGGTACGGCCTGCGTGGGTACGGCCTGCGTGGGTGCCGCGTAAGGATTGCCGGGATGCGGCACGGCGACGGGCGGGCCCGGTGGTTGCAGGTCAAAACTGGTCGGCTCGTCCGCCCCGTTGCGGGGCCCCCCGTCGCTGCTCATGGGTCCATCCATACCGCGCCGGGTGCGCCCCTTTCCACCGCCGGTGCGCGCCGGTCACAGACCTGTGACGCGGGCTGCCCCTTGTCTCCCGTTCAGGTACCGGTGCCCGAACCGGACGCGGTGGGGGACGCGGGCTCCGCCGGCTCCGTCGTCGTCGGCGGCGCCGGGGTGGGCGTCGGCGCCGTCGTCCTCGGCGGCGCCGGGGTGGGCGTCGGCGTGGCGGGCACCGAACTCGTCGGCGTACCGCCCCCGTCGTCGCCTTCGTCGGCGAACAGCGCGGCGGCCGAGACGCCCGCGCCCGCCGCCGCGACGACCAGCAGCACCGCCAGGAGCGCGCTCCGCCTCGGGCTCCGCCGCGCGCGCGGGGACCCGCCGGTCGCGGCCTGGGCCGCCGTCGCGGGCGTACGGCCCGTACTGAGGAAGGCCCGCAGCATCCGCTGCGCCGAGGCCGCGTCCAGCCGCCGTCGGGGGTCGCGCTCCAGCAGGCCCCGTACGACCGGGAGGAGCGGTGCGGCCTGCGCGGGCGGTCGGATCTCCTCGGTGACCACGGCGTGCAGGACGCCGCCCAGCGAGTCGCGGTGGAAGGGAGACGCGCCGCTGAGGACCGCGCACAGCAGCACCCCCAGCGACCACAGGTCGGACTCGGGCCCGGTCCCGGCACCGGACATCCGCTCCGGAGCGGTGTACTCGGGGGAACCGACGAAGGACCCGCTCTCGGTGAGCGTGGTGGCGCCCGCGACCTGCGCCACCCCGAAGTCGGTGAGGACGACCCGGCCGTCCTCGGCGATCAGCACGTTCGACGGTTTCACGTCCCGGTGCAGGATCCCCGCCGCGTGCGCCGTGTCCAGGGCGTCGAGCAGGGCGATGCCGATACGGGCGGCCTCGGCGGCGTCGACGGGCCCGTGGCTGAGGACGCGGTCGGCGAGAGAACCGCCGTCGACCAGTTCCATGACCATGTAGGCGCGGGCGTCGTCCTCGACCACGTCGTGCACGACGATGACGTGCGGGTGCCGCAACTGCGCGACCGCGCGGGCCTCGCGCAAGATGCGTTCGCGACGCCGCCGGGCCTCGGCCGCGGAGAGGCTCTCGTCGAGGGGCAGCGCCTTCACGGCCACTTCGCGGGCGAGGAGTTGGTCGGTGGCCCGCCACACGATGCCCATGCCGCCGCGGCCGAGCCGCTCATGGAGCCGGTAACGGCCCGCGATGACACGCCCGCCCGCCCCCTCGGTCACCATGCGTCCCATCATGCCCCACCGGACGCGCCCCCTCCGGGCCGCTGTCACACGGGTGGCCGACAACCGACGGACGGGCGAGCGGCGTGGCGCCCAGGGCGCGGCTCAGCCGGTCCTCTCCTGCCAGCCCTGGAGCACCGCCTTGAACCGCCGTTCCGTGGCCGCCCAGTCGCTCGCCGGACCCGTCATGTTGAGGGCGTACTCGGCGCCGTCGCGGGACATGTACATCTGCGACACGGCGCGGCGCGGGCCGGGGAACCCGGTGTCCTTCGCCAGCGCGGTCCAGGTGTACTCCCACCGGGCGCTGTCGCGGTCGCGGTAGCCCACGCGTTCGATCTTGACGCGCTGGTAGTCGACGAGCCGCTGGAGCAGTTGCGCGTCCAGGTCCTGCTGGTGCGCGTACGGGTCGTTGTAGTCGGGCGCGCTGTCGACGGAGATGCGCAGGACGTGGTTGCCGCCGTCGGGGGTGTAGTCGATCTGCCGCAGTTCGCCGCTGTCGCCGTCGAAGTCCGTCCGCTGCCAGTCCTCGGGCAGGTAGAGGCTGAAACCCAGCGGGTCGTCACGGCGTGTCCAGCCGGCCGGGACGGAGCCGCCGGGGTCCTTGCCGGTCGTGGCGGACGCGGAGGGGGAGGCGGGGGCGGAGGCGGTCGGCCCGGTGGTGGGGTCAGGGCCGGCCGACGAGCCGCCCTCGTCGCGCTGTTGCAGCAGCACGGCGGTGCCCGCGCCGATGAGCGCGGCGACGGCGACGACCAGGGCGAGCGTGCGCATACGGACCCGCCGGGCGCGTCCGGGAGCGGCGCCGCCCGGAGCGGTGGCCTGCGGGTGACCCGGCGCGGTGTGCCCGGCCGGTGCGGGGCCCACCGCCGTGGGTCCGGTCGCCGGGCCGGTCGCCAGGCCGGTCATCGGGCCGGTCATCGGGCCGGTCATCGGGCCGGTCATCGGGCCGGTCGCCGGCGGGTACGGCGTGGCGCCGGTCCCGCCCGCGCGCACCGGAGCGCCCGGCATCCCCGGCCCTCCCGGCGGCCCGGGCACCCCCGGTGCCCCCGGTACCGGCTGGTGGGCCGTGTCGCCCGCCCCCGGCGGGGGCCCCGCGTACCGGGTGGTCGGCACGTAGGCCTGGGCGGCGTCCGGGCGTCGGCCCTCGGCCGCCTGGGCGAGCAGGTGCTCGGCCTGGGTCGCGTCGGGACGCTCGGCCGGGTCCTTGCGCAGCAGGGCGTTGATGACCGGCGCGAGCGCACCGGCGTACCGGGGCTCGGTGGCCTCCTCCTCGACGACCGCCTGCATGGTGGTGAGCGGGGAGGTGCGGCGGAACGGCGACCTGCCCTCCACCGCCGTGTACAGCGTCGCGCCGAGCGCCCACAGGTCGGAGGACGGGCCGGGGTCGTGGCCGCGGACGCGCTCGGGCGCGAGGTAGTCGACGGAGCCGACGACCTCTCCGGTCCGGGTGATGGTGGAGTCGCCCTCGATCTGCGCGATGCCGAAGTCGGTGAGCAGCACCCGGCCGTCGTCGGCGAGCAGGACGTTGCCCGGTTTGACGTCGCGGTGCAGGACCCCGGCGGCGTGGGCGGCGCACAGGGCACGCAGCACCCACAGGCCGATCCGGGCCGCCTCCCGCGGGTCGACCCGCTCCTCGCCCTTGACGGCGTCGGCCAGCGAGCGGCCTTCCACCAACTCCATGACGATCCACGGCCGGCCGTCGTGTTCGAGTACGTCGTGCACGGTGACGACGGCCGAGTGGTTGATCCGCGCCGCCGCGCGCGCCTCGCCCCGCGTGCGCGCCAGGAGGATGGCCTGGTCGCTCTCGGAGACGTAGAGCGCGGCGGTCAACTCCTTGATGGCGACGGCCCGGTGCAGCACCTCGTCGTGTGCGCGCCACACCCGGCCCATGCCGCCGCTGCCGATGGCTTCCCCGAGCCGGTAGCGTCCCGCGACGAGCCGGCCCTGCATCTGATTCACGTTGCCCCGCAATGGTCTTGTCAGGGCCACACTAGGGACCGGCTCCCGTCCGGGGAACGGGTGGGGCGGTATGGAAACCGCTCTGTGACGGTTGTCGCTTTCCGTGACGGGAGGCAACCATCGGGCCGAACTGCCGTCAGCGGGTGTACTGGTAGGTCGCCGAGGCCTGTTCGAACAGCCGGGTCACCTCGTCACGCTCCGCCTCCGGGCCGCGGGCCTGCACCACGTGGTAGCGCCCGTCGATCAGGACGGCGACGTTGCGCACGTACAGCTCGCCCCCGTCGGCGGCGGTCCAGGTGAACTGCCCCTCCGCCATGGTCCGTCCGCCGACCTCGATGGTCTTCAGACCGCTGGAGGTGGCCCAGCTGGAGGCGCGGTAGGAGGCCAACTCGGGTTCGCCATCGCGCTGGTAGACCATGGGGTCGTCGCCGAACTCGGAGGCGCGGTCGCGGCCCGGCACGACGATCAGCTCGAAGTCGCCCTTGGCGTAGACGACCTGGCCGCTGCCGTTGCGGGGCGTGCGGGCCCAGCCGTCGGCGACGGCGACGCGGAAGCCCTCCGGGTCCTTGCGCAGGGTGAATCCGTCGGCGACGTCGGACTGCGTCTCGGTGGCGCCGCCCGCCGTCCGCGAGGTGCCGGGGTCGGGCTTCGGGGAGGTCTGGTCCGGCCGGGGCTCGCTGCTGACGTCCGGTGACTTCGCGGGCGGTGCCTGGCTCGCCCCGCCGGCGGCGCCGGTCCGGTCGGCGGGGCCCGTGCCGTTGGTGTCGCTCTTCGGCATGAAGAACATGGCGTACGCGACGGCGCCCGCCATCGCCAGCAGTATCAGCAGGAGCAGGGTCCGGCCGAGGCTGCGCGGTGAGCGTTCGGCCTCCGGCCTGCCCCGCTTGTGCCGTCCGTGGTACGCGGGCAGACCGGCCCGCCGCCTGCGCACCAGTTCGCCGCGGCGGCGCACGATCGGCAGCCGGCCGGTCTCGACGGGCGGCGCCGAGATGACGTGCAGGCCCGCCTCCGGCTCGGGCGCGGACCGCACGAGGGAACGCAGCCAGCCGCTCAGCTCCTCGAACTCGATGCGCTCGGTGGGGTCCTGACGCAGCAGCGACTCCACGACCGGCCGCAGCGGTCCGCACTCCTCGGCGAAGGCCGGCGGCTCCGCGCACACGATCTGCACCAGCTCGGCGGTCGACTCCTCGGGGTAGGGCGCGTGCCCCTGTACGGCGCGGAAGAGCAGCGCGCCCAGGGCCCACAGGTCGGTGGCGGGGCCGATGGGCGCGGCCAGCTGCCAGTTCTCGTGCACCGGACCGGCCTGCTCCGGCGCCCAGCGCTCGGTCACCGGCCCGACCACGGCCATCCGCGTCTGCCGGGCCCGCTCGGCGGCGAGCGCGGTGGCCGGACCGCGGGGCGCGGGTCCCCGGGCGACCGGTTCGTCCCAGCCGGTGCCGGACCCGGCCCGGCCCTCCGGCGCCGCGGCCCCGGAGGCGGCCTCCCACGGCCCGGCGGCAGCCTCTGGGGCGGCCTCCCGCCGTCCGGCGACTGTGCCGGGGCCGGTCTCCCGCCATGCGGCGCCGGGACCCTCCGGGCCCTCCTGCCGTGCGGCGGGCAGGGCCCGCCCGGGCGCCGGTCCGCCGGCCGGGCGGGGGAAGGGAAACGCCGGGTCGCCGGTACGGGGGGCCGTGGGTGACGCCGGGTCGCCGGGGGCGGGGGGCGTGGCGCCGTGCCAGGAGGTGGTGCGCACGCCGTAGGGGTCGGCGATCTGCCCCGGCGGGACGGCGGCACCGGACGAGGCGGGGGCACCGACCCCCTCGTCGCCCTGGGGGGCGCGGGAGGCGGCATCGGGGTCACCGGGTCCCGGAGCCCGCCCCGGTCCTGCGGCGCGGCCCGCCGCCTCACCCCTCGGGTCGAACCCGGCACCGGGGCCGACGGGGTACACGTCCCGGCCGGGACCGGCGGCGAAACCCGACCGCCCGCTCCCCGGCCGGGGCCCGGCACCCTGCTCCGGCAGGCCCGCCTCCGCACCGTGAGCGGGCCTCACCCCACCGGGCCCCTCGGGTCCGTTGCCGTGCGCGGAGCGGCCCGGGCCGTCGGCGTCGTCGTACGGGGAGCCGGGACCGGCGGCGAAACCCGGGCGTCCGCCCGCCGCGCCGGCGGCTCCCGGGGCGGCGTCGGGCGCGGGGCGGGCCCCCGGAAGGGCCACGCGGCCGTTCTGGGCCTCCTGGACGCGGGCGGCGGCCCTGGCCCCCGCGCGGTAGGCGGCGATCGCACCGGCCCGCGCGGCACGGGCCTCGCCGGCGGCGTCGAGCGGCGCGGGCACGAGCCCGGCGGGGGCTCCGCCCGGTCCCGGGGCCCCGGGCACCGGAAGCCCGCCGACCCCGCGCGCCTCGATGGCGGCCCGCCGGGCGGCCTCGGGGTCGGCGCCACCGGGGCCGAAGACACCGGTCCGGGGGGCGCCGCCACCGGGACCGAAGGTTCCGTTCGGGTCGACGGCGGGGCCCGGCTCCTCGTCGCGCGGCGGGGGCACCGGGTCGTACCCGCACAGCGCCTCCTCCGCCGCCCCGACCGCCAGGCCGGTCAGCATGACCCGCCCGTCGTCGCAGACGAGCACGGTCCGCGCGGTGATGTTGCGGTGCACCCAGCCGTACGAGTGCAGCACCCGCAGGGCCAGCAGGACGTCGGAGGCCACCTCGGCCGCCCGGTACGGCGTCAGGGTCTGCTCGGCGAGCAGCGCGGCCAGCGGCCTCGCGGCCACCAACTCGCTGACGATCCACAGCGAACCGCCCTCGGCGAAGACGTCGAAGACCTGGTCCAGACGCGGATGGTCGGGCACCGCCGCCGCGGCCTGCGCGGCCTCGACGGCACGCCGCACCACCGGATCGGCCGGCCGCCTGGGGCCGCCGCCCGCGACCGGTGACCTCCTGCCGGGTTGCCGCGCACCGCCGTCCCGGGCAGTGAACCCGTCGGGCAGGCCGTCCGCGTCGAGCACCTCGGCCTCGACGACCTCCGGCAACGGGACCTGGCGCACCAGGACTTCCTGCCCGCTGTAGGTGTCGAAGGCCCGGGTCTCGGTGAGTTCGTACTCCTCGGACGGCGGCATGGGCAGGCGGTAGCGGTCGGCGAGCACCCGTCCCGCGTAGTCGTCCACGTCGCCACCCCCGGCAGCCGTCGGTCAATTCCGTTCGTCCGGCGGACCGTTCCGGCTGCGTACGGTCCGCAACCACTCACGATACGTGCCGGAGGCAACCCGCAATGAGCTGATGCCAGATATCGGCCGGGTCAAACCCGGGACCCGGCGCCCCGGGTCCCGTCCCCCTCCGCTCAGGCCTTGGGTTCGAAGGTCTTCGCCAGGGTCCGCCAGGTGTCCCGGCGCAGGTCGTCGCCCCAGTCGGCGGCCTTCGCGGTGTACATGAGCGCGTAGCCCTGGTGGTCGTTGACGACGAATCCCCGGTCCACCGTGCGGTACTTGGTGCCGCCCTCGGTGTAGGTGAACTCCCAGTCGGCCGCGTTCCAGCCCCGGTAGCCCACCTTCTCTATGCGGATCTTCTGGTAGTTCGAGCGGACCATGTACCGCTCCTGGTTCTTCCAGTCCGCGACGGGGTCGCCCTTGGGCGTGGAGGTCCAGGCGACCAGCAGCTTCTGCCCGCGGGGCCCGGTGAACCGGTCGCCGGCGGAGCCCGTGGTGGTGAACTTCCAGCCGTCGGGCAGTCCGATGCGGTAGCCCTGGCCGCCCTGGTGGGTGGTGGCCACGTCCTCGTCCTCGGACGCCTCGGCCTCGTCCGACGCGTCGTCCGACTCGCCGTCGGTCTCGCCGGACGCGCTCGCCCCGGCGTCCGGGGCGCCGGTCGCGTCCCCGCTCGTCGCCGGATCGGCGGCGGACCCGTCGGTGCCGGTGCCGCTCTGCCCGTCCCGCTCGGTGTCGCCGCTCGCACCGGCGGAGGCCACGGGCTTGCCGCCGCTGCCGCCCTCGGCGCCCTTGTCGTCGTCGCCACCGCCGAGCGTGAGCGCCAGTACGGTGCCGAGCACGGCCAGCGCCACGACCACCGCGATGATGATCAGCGTCCGCCGCGGCACCACGTCGGTGAGCGGTGCCCGGGGCACGGGCCGGGCGGGCAGGTCCGGCGGCGGGACGACCGGCCAGCCGGAACTCCGCGCGCCACCGGCCGCGTTCGGCGCACCGGCACCCGGCCCGGCCGCCCCGGCGGGGCCACCGCCGACGGCGCCGGGACGCGTACCCGCGCCCGGTCCTGATGCCGATCCGGCCCTCGGCGCCGGCGGGGCGGGGACCGTACCGGCGGATCCGTGGGCGGCGGTGGCGCCCCCGGTCGTGGCCGCCGTCGGGCCGTCGTCGCCCGGCTTGGTCCGCGAGGCCGCCCCGGCTCCTGCCGCACCGGCCCCGACGGCCGCCTTGCGCACGGAACGCAGCGCTCCGCGAAGCTTCTCCCCGGCCTCCTCGCCCAGCCTGCCGCCTGCTCCCTGGGCACCGCCGCGACGCCTGCGGCCCTCCGGCTGCGGGGGCAGCGGCACCACCTTGGTGGCGTCGACCGGTTCGGTCCCGCCGCCCTGCACCGGGGCGTGGATGACCTTGTTGAGCATCGCGCGGGCGCCCGCGTCGTCGAGCCGCTGGGCGGGGTCCTTGGTGAGCAGCCCGTAGATGACGTCGCGGAGCGGGCCCGCGTTCTTCGGCTCCTCCAGGTTCTCCGTCATCACCGCGGTGAGCGTCGCGATCGCCGAGCCCCGGTCGTAGGGCGGGGTGCCCTCGACGGCCGCGTACAGGAGCCCGCCCAGCGACCACAGGTCGGCGGCCGGGCCGGGCTTGTGGCCGCGGGCGCGCTCGGGGGAGATGTAGGAGGGGGCGCCGACGAGCATGCCGGTGGAGGTGATGGAGGGGTCGCCCTCGACCTGGGCGATGCCGAAGTCGGTGAGTACGACCCGGCCGTCCTCGGCGATCAGTACGTTCGACGGCTTCACGTCGCGGTGCAGGATGCCCTCGCGGTGCGCGGAGCGCAGCACGTCCAGGACGGCGAGGCCGACCTCGGCGGCGCGCCTGGGCTCCAGCAGGCCGTCCTCACGGATGGCCTCGGCGAGCGACTTGCCCTCGACGAGTTCCATCACGATCCACGGCCGGTCGTCCTCCTCGACCACGTCGTACACCGTGACGGCGCTGTTGTTGCGGATCCGCGCGATCGCCTTGGCCTCGCGCAGTGTGCGCGTGATCAGTCGCCGCTTCTCCTCCTCGTCGATGTTCCCCGGGAACCGCAGCTCCTTGACGGCGACCGTGCGTCCGAGGGTCTCGTCCTCGGCGCGCCACACCGTCCCCATGCCGCCGCGGCCGAGCACGTCTCCCAGCCGGTACCGCCCGGCGAGGAGACGTGCGCTCTTGTCCGTACGGGATGTCCCCGCCCGCTCCGCCTCCGACATGCGTCCCCTCATGCAACCCGCCCTGACAGAGCCTTCATTGTCCCTCACCCGACAAGTGCTCCACGCCCCAGGGTGCCCGCGGGGCTCCCGCCCGCCCTGCTCACCTCGCCGCGATGTCCGGCGCCCCCAGCCGGGCCGCGTCGGCCGTCAGGTCGTCCGGCTGGCGCTGGGACTCCCGCTCGGCCTCGACCCGCTTCTCGTAGTGCTCGATCTCCCGCTCGACCTGGCCCTCGTCCCAGCCCAGCACGGGCGCCATCAGCTCGGCGGCCTCGCGGGCGCAGCGTGTCCCGCGGTCGAAGGTCTCGATGGAGATGCGGGTGCGCCGGGTCAGTACGTCGTCCAGGTGCCGCGCGCCCTCGTGCGAGGCGGCGTAGACGACTTCGGCGCGCAGGTAGTCGTCGGCGCCGGTGAGCGGCTCGCCCAGGGAGGGGTCGGCGGCGACGAGTTCGAGCAGTTCCTCCGTCAACGCGCCGTACCGGTTGAGCAGGTGCTCGACGCGTACGACGTGCAGTCCGGTGCGCGCGGCGATCCTGGCCCGCGCGTTCCACAGCGCGTGGTAGCCCTCGGCACCGAGCAGCGGGGTCTCCTCGGTGACGCAGTCGGCGACCCGCAGGTCGAGCCCGTGCACCGCCTCGTCCACGGCGTCCTTGGCCATCACCCGGTACGTCGTGTACTTGCCGCCCGCCACGACCACCAGGCCGGGCACCGGGTGGGCGACGGTGTGCTCGCGCGACAGCTTGCTGGTGGCGTCCGACTCGCCGGCCAGCAGCGGGCGCAGACCGGCGTACACCCCCTCGACGTCGTCACGCGTGAGCGGCACCGACAGCACGGAGTTGACGTGTTCCAGCAGGTAGTCGATGTCGGCGCTGGACGCGGCCGGGTGGGCCTTGTCCAGGTCCCAGTCGGTGTCGGTGGTGCCGATGATCCAGTGCCGGCCCCAGGGGATGACGAACAGCACGGACTTCTCGGTGCGCAGGATCAGACCGGTGCTGGAGTGGATGCGGTCCTTGGGCACGACCAGGTGGATGCCCTTGGAGGCCCGGACGTGGAACTGGCCGCGCTCGCCCACCATCGCCTGGGTGTCGTCGGTCCACACCCCGGTCGCGTTCACCACCTGTTTGGCGCGGACCTCGTACTCGCCGCCCGCCTCGACGTCCCGCACCCGCGCGCCGACCACCCGTTCCCCCTCGCGCAGGAAGGAGGTGACCCGGGTCCGGTTGGCGACCTTGGCGCCGTAGGCCGCGGCGGTGCGCACCAGGGTGGCCACGAAGCGGGCGTCGTCCATCTGGGCGTCGTAGTACTGCAACGCGCCGACCAGCGCGTCCTTCTTCAGGGCGGGCGCCACGCGCAGCGCGTGACGGCGGGTCAGGTGCCGGTGCAGCGGCAGGCCCCGGCCGTGACCGCGGGCCATGGACATGGCGTCGTACAGCGCGACGCCCGAGCCCGCGTACAGCCGCTCCCACCCCTTGTGCTGGAGCGGGTACAGGAACGGCACGGGCTTCACCAGGTGCGGCGCGAGCCGTTCGAGCAGCAGTCCGCGCTCCTTCAGCGCCTCCCGCACGAGCACGAAGTCGAGCATCTCCAGATAGCGCAGGCCGCCGTGGATCAGCTTGCTGGACCTGCTGGAGGTGCCCGAGGCCCAGTCCCGGGCCTCGACCAGGCCGACGGACAGGCCGCGCGTCACGGCGTCGAGTGCGGTGCCCGCACCGACCACGCCGGCGCCCACCACCAGTACGTCGAGCTCGCGCTCGGCCATGGCCGCGAGCGACTCGGCGCGCTGCGCCGGCCCAAGGGTCGCTGTCCTCACTGCTGCCTCCCGCTGTCGGTCGCGCCGGCCGCACCCGTCGGGCGAGCCCGGTTCCTGGTACCCACCATGCCCGGATTCTGACCGACCTGCCCGACATCGGCAGCCGCGGGCCCCCACCTGTGGACAACTTGCCCACGGGCCCGCGCCGGCCCGCGCCGCCCCGTCGACACTCGCCGAAACTCCGCAGATCAATACCGCAAATCGGTCATATTTACTCCTAGTCTGACGTTGTGCTCGCCCGTCCTGTCCACCGGGCTTGCGCACCTGTCCCGCTTCGGCTACTGGGAAGGACGGCCCACGCCATGCCCGCAGATCTCGCCGTCATCGGACTCGGCCCGTACGGCCTGCCGCTGGCCCAGGCCGCCGTCGCCGCCGGCATCCCCACCCTCGGCTACCGCACCGGCCCCGAGGCCGACCCGCTCACGCCCGCCGAGGTGCGCCGGATGCTCGCCACGGGCTTCCGCACCCCGACCGGACCGGCCGAGCTGGGCCGGGTCCGCACCGCCGTCATCTGCGCGCCCACCCCGCCGGGCGCGGACGGCGGCCTGGACCTCACCCAGGTGGAGGCCGCGGCCCGCACCCTCGCCGCCCACATGCGCCCGCACACCACCGTCATCCTGGAGTCGCCCGTGCAGCCCGGGACGACGGAGGAGTTCCTGCGCCCGCTCCTGGAGCAGGGCTCCGGACTGCGCGCCGGCCGCGACTTCCACCTCGCCTACTCCCCCAGCCGCGCCGACCCCGGCAACCGCGACTTCACCCCGGCCAACACGCCGAAGGTCATCGGCGGCCTCACCCCCGCCTGCACCGAGTCGGCCGCCGCGTTCTACAGCCGCCTCACCGACAAGGTGGTCCGCGCGCGGGGGCCGCGGGAGGCGGAGACGGTCCAGCTTCTGGAGACCAACTTCCGCCACGTGAACATCGCCCTGGTCAACGAGATGGCCGTCCTCTGCGACGACCTCGGCGTCGACCTGTGGGACGTCCTGCGCTGCGCGGAGACCAAGCCCTTCGGCTTCCAGGCCTTCCGCCCGGGCCCCGGCGTCGGCGGCCACTCCGTCGCCCAGGACCTGACCGGCCGGGCCCCGCACAGCCTGCGCATGGTCGAGCTGGCCCAGCAGGTCAACGCCCAGATGCCCCGCTACGTCGTCCAGCGCGCCGCCGCCCTCCTCAACGAGAACGGCAAGTCCGCGCGCGGCGCCCGGGTCCTCCTCCTCGGCGTCACCTACAAGGCCGACCTCGCCGACCAGCAGGCCACCCCGGCCGAGGAGATCGCGACCCGTCTGATGTCCATGGGCGCCGCCGTGAGCTACCACGACCCGCACATCCCGTCCTGGAACGTCGCCGACCGCCCCGTCCCGCGCGCCGACTCCCTCTACGAGGCCGCCGCCGACGCCGACCTCACGATCCTCCTCCAACAGCACCGCACGTACGACCTCCAGGGCCTGTCGGTCAAGGCCCAGCTCCTCCTGGACACGCGGGGCGCCACACCCACGGGGGCGGCGCACCGGTTGTGAGACGGGGGCGCACGGGGGTGGCCGTGCCACAGAGCTGGTGGTGAGAGGGCGGCTGCGCCGGTACGGTGGGGAGCAGGTGGAGCCCACCGCAGTGGGCCTGCGGCAGGCTCCAAAGAAGTGAACGGAGTGTCCACCCCTATTTCTCCTAGGGGTGGCCGCTCACTTCCCGTAAATCCGCAGGATCCACCTCCTCCGGAACTTCACCATCCGCAGACGGATCCGGTCCCAGCGGGTGGGCTTGCAGTGACGGCCCATGGCGCGCCCCCTTCCACGATGCCGCCCATATCCCGGAACACCACCGCACGCCCCCGCGCCGCGTCACACGCCCCCTCAAGAGCCCCCGAGCACGCGAAAGAGGCCGGTCACCCCTCAGGTGACCGGCCCCTTCACATGCCGTGGCGACTACCGCCGGTGCTGCGAGTCCGCGACCGTGACCTCGACGCGCTGGAACTCCTTCAGCTCGCTGTAGCCGGTGGTGGCCATGGCGCGGCGCAGGGCGCCGAAGAAGTTCATCGAGCCGTCCGGGGTGCGGGACGGGCCGGTGAGGATCTCCTCGATGGTGCCGACCGTGCCGAGGTCGACCTTCTTGCCGCGCGGCAGCTCCTCGTTGACGGCCTCCATGCCCCAGTGGTTGCCCTTGCCCGGCGCGTCGGTCGCGCGGGCCAGCGGGGAGCCCATCATCACCGAGTCGGCGCCGCAGGCGATCGCCTTGGGCAGGTCGCCGGACCAGCCGACGCCGCCGTCGGCGATGACGTGGACGTACCGGCCGCCGGACTCGTCCATGTAGTCCCGGCGGGCCGCCGCCACGTCCGCGACCGCGGTGGCCATGGGCACCTGGATGCCCAGCACGTTGCGCGTGGTGTGGGCGGCGCCGCCGCCGAAGCCGACGAGGACGCCCGCGGCGCCGGTGCGCATCAGGTGCAGGGCGGCGGTGTAGGTGGCGCAACCGCCGACGATCACCGGGACGTCGAGTTCGTAGATGAACTGCTTCAGGTTCAGCGGCTCGTGCGAGCCGGAGACGTGCTCCGCGGAGACGGTGGTGCCGCGGATGACGAAGATGTCGACACCCGCGTCCACGACGGCCTTGGAGAACTGGGCGGTGCGCTGCGGGGAGAGCGCGGCGGCGGTGACCACACCCGAGTCGCGCACCTCCTTGATGCGCTGCCCGATCAGCTCCTCCTTGATGGGAGCGGCGTAGATCTCTTGGAGGCGGCGGGTCGCGTTGTCGGTGTCCAGCTCCGCGATCTCGTCGAGCAGCGGCTCGGGGTCCTCGTGCCGGGTCCAGAGCCCTTCCAGGTTGAGGACGCCGAGGCCGCCCAGCTCGCCGATGCGGATGGCGGTGGCCGGGGAGACGACCGAGTCCATGGGAGCGGCCAGGAACGGCAGCTCGAAGCGGTAGGCGTCGATCTGCCAGGCGATCGAGACCTCCTTCGGGTCCCGCGTACGGCGGCTGGGGACGACGGCGATGTCGTCGAAGGCGTACGCCCGGCGGCCGCGCTTGCCGCGCCCGATCTCGATCTCAGTCACGTCTGTGGCCTTTCCCTGATGCGTTGCAGCGCCTTCCAGTATCCCCGACGGGCTCGCCGGGGCACCGCAGAGGGCGGCCCCGGATGGTCCGGAGCCGCCCTCGGGAGGCTGCTGCCTGCTTGGCTTACTTGCTGCGGCTGTAGTTCGGCGCCTCGACCGTCATCTGGATGTCGTGCGGGTGGCTCTCCTTGAGGCCCGCGGAGGTGATCCGGACGAAGCGGCCCTTGGACTCCATCTCCTCGATGGTGGCGGCGCCCACGTAGCCCATGGTCTGACGCAGACCGCCGACGAGCTGGTGCAGGACGTTGGCGAGCGGACCCCGGTAGGGCACCTGGCCCTCGATGCCCTCGGGCACGAGCTTGTCGTCGGAGGCGACCTCGGCCTGGAAGTACCGGTCCTTCGAGTACGACCGGCCCTGGCCGCGGGACTGCATGGCGCCCAGCGAGCCCATGCCGCGGTAGGACTTGAACTGCTTGCCGTTGATGAACTGCAGCTCGCCCGGCGACTCCTCGCAGCCCGCGAGGAGGCTGCCCAGCATCACCGTGTCGGCCCCGGCGGCCAGCGCCTTGCCGATGTCGCCGGAGTACTGCAGGCCGCCGTCGCCGATCAGCGGCACCCCGGCGGCGCGGGCGGCGAGGGAGGCCTCGTAGATGGCGGTGACCTGGGGGACGCCGATACCGGCGACCACGCGGGTGGTGCAGATGGAGCCGGGGCCGACACCCACCTTGATGCCGTCGACGCCCGCGTCGATCAGGGCCTGGGCGCCGTCGCGGGTGGCGACGTTGCCGCCGACCACGTCGACGCCGACGCTCGACTTGATCTTCGACATCCAGCTCAGCGCGTTGCTGTTGTGGCCGTGCGAGGTGTCGACGACGAGGAAGTCCACCCCGGCCTCGGCCAGGGCCTGGGCGCGGTCGAGCGCCTCGGGGCTCGCGCCCACGGCGGCACCGACGAGCAGGCGGCCCTCCGCGTCCTTGGCGGCGTGCGGGTACTGCTCGGCCTTGACGAAGTCCTTGACCGTGATCAGGCCCTTGAGGACGCCGTCGCCGTCGACCAGCGGAAGCTTCTCGATCTTGTGGCGGCGCAGCAGTTCCATGGCGTCCACGCCCGAGATGCCGACCTGGCCAGTGACCAGCGGCATCGGCGTCATGACCTCGCGCACCTGCCGGGTGCGGTCGGTCTCGAAGGCCATGTCGCGGTTGGTGACGATGCCGAGCAGCTTGCCCGCGCCGTCGGTGACCGGGACGCCGCTGATGCGGAACTTGGCGCACAGGGCGTCGGCCTCGCCGAGGGTGGCGTCCGGGTGGATGGTGATGGGGTGGGCCACCATGCCCGACTCGGAGCGCTTCACCAGGTCGACCTGGTTGGCCTGGTCCTCGATGGACAGGTTGCGGTGCAGGACGCCGACGCCGCCCTGGCGGGCCATGGCGATGGCCATCCGGGACTCGGTCACCTTGTCCATGGCCGCGGAGAGCAGCGGGATGTTGACCCGCACGTTGCGGGAGATGCGGGACGAGGTGTCGACCGCGTTCGGGAGCACCGCGGAGGCGCCCGGCAGCAGCAGCACGTCGTCGTAGGTCAGCCCGAGTGTCGCGAATTTCTCGGGCACTCCGTCGACGTTGGCAGTCATGACACCTTCCCCAAATGGCCTTGATCGGTGCGGATGTCCATGCTAACGGGAAGTGGACGTGGGTCATTCCACGATCAAGGAAGCGGGCGGCCTTCGTGCTTTCGTACGAGCCGGGTCGCCGCGCGGAGGACCGCGCGAACCGCCCGGACTACTGCTCCGCCAGCGCCCGCAGCCGGCTCAGCGCCCGGTGCTGGGCGACCCGGACCGCCCCTGGTGACATTCCCAACATCTGTCCGGTCTCCTCGGCAGTGAGCCCGACCGCGATGCGCAGCAGGAGCAGCTCGCGCTGGTTCTCCGGCAGGTTGGCCAGCAGTTTCTTGGCCCAGGCGGCGTCGCTGTTGAGCAGCGCCCGCTCCTCGGGGCCCAGTGAGTCGTCCGGCCGCTCGGGCATCTCGTCGGAGGGCACGGCCGTCGAGCCGGGGTGGCGCATCGCGGCGCGCTGGAGGTCGGCGACCTTGTGGGCGGCGATGGCGAAGACGAACGCCTCGAAGGGGCGTCCGGTGTCCTTGTACCGGGGCAGCGCGAGCAGCACCGCGACGCAGACCTCCTGGGCGAGGTCCTCGACGAAGTGCCGGGCGTCGCCGGGCAGCCGGGACAGCCGCGTACGGCAGTAGCGCAGCGCCAGGGGGTGGACATGGGCGAGCAGGTCGTGCGTGGCCTGCTCGTCCCCGTCTACGGCGCGGTGCACGAGCCCACCGACCGTCTCCTGGTCCGGGGGCGCCTCGTCGTCACGCATCGGTCCATCGTGCCTTGCGGCCGTCCGATCCGTGGCTCCGTGCCCGTTGTTGTGCACCGAAGCGTTATGAGCAGGTGCGCCGGAACTCATCCCCTGCGCCCTCCCCTTCCGCTCGACCGACTCGTCCCCGAGGAACTCCACACCTCAAGGATGCGTCATCCGCGGCGAAACGAGCAGCGGGCATCCGGCGGGTCGCCTTGTCACCCCCGCTCACCTCGCGATAAGCGGGGATCGCCACGTCCCGGACGGGCCCTGCCGGACTCCATCGCACGGGGGCTCCCCAAGGCCTAGCGGACGAGGCCCCACCGGAAGCCGAGCGCCACCGCGTGCGCCCGGTCCGAGGCGCCGAGCTTCTTGAAGAGCCGACGGGCGTGGGTCTTGACGGTGTCCTCGGAGAGGAACAGCTCACGGCCGATCTCCGCGTTGGAGCGGCCATGGCTCATGCCCTCCAGCACCTGGATCTCACGCGCGGTGAGCGTGGGCGCGGCGCCCATCTCGGCCGAGCGCAGCCGGCGCGGGGCGAGCCGCCAGGTCGGGTCGGCGAGGGCCTGGGTGACGGTGGCGCGCAGCTCGGCGCGCGAGGCGTCCTTGTGCAGGTAGCCACGGGCACCGGCGGCGACCGCGAGGGCCACGCCGTCCAGGTCCTCGGCGACGGTGAGCATGATGATGCGTGCGCCGGGGTCGGCGGACAGCAGCCGCCGGACGGTCTCGACGCCGCCCAGACCGGGCATGCGCACGTCCATCAGAATCAGGTCCGAGCGGTCGGCTCCCCAGCGGCGGAGGACTTCCTCGCCGTTGGCGGCCGTCGTCACGCGCTCGACGCCGGGCACGGTCGCGACCGCGCGGCGGAGCGCCTCTCGGGCAAGCGGGGAGTCGTCGCAGACGAGGACGGAAGTCATGGCCGTCCTCCGCAGCTCTTGCGCGTCACGTTGAGCCTCCAGGCTGGTACGAAATCGTCACCTGTGCGGTCGACCGTCCCGGACGCCCGCCCGAGCACTTGTTCCTTCAACCGCCTCCGCACTCTCAACGATGGTCACTCGAAAGAGTTACGGGGCTGTGTGTCGTCTTCGGCACTCTACGTGAGGGGGCGGCCACGCAGCAGACATGCGCGTCGGACCCGCGCCGTTTCATCACAAGCAGTGCCCCATTTAGCCGCTTTTCTTCCGCTTCGCTGGTGTCTGCGGCTAGATTCGCAATGAGTCATATTTTCATCTCCTTAGATCGTAGTTGTACGGTCGTGGACACCGTATCCACCCAGAACGGCTACAAGGGGTCACGCAATGGCAGATTTCTCCCGCCTTCCCGGACCGAACGCGGACCTGTGGGACTGGCAGCTCCTGGCTGCGTGCCGCGGGGTGGACAGCTCGCTCTTCTTCCATCCGGAAGGCGAACGCGGTGCGGCACGGAGTGCTCGCGAGAACTCGGCCAAGGAGGTCTGCATGAGGTGCCCGGTCCGCGCCGAGTGCGCCGCGCACGCGCTGGCGGTGCGCGAGCCGTACGGGGTGTGGGGCGGACTGACCGAGGACGAGCGCGAGGAGCTCATGGGACGGGCCCGCAACCGCCTGGTGGCGGCGGCATCGGCGTCGGCCGGCGGGGATGCGGCCTCGCCTCACTGAAGGAACGTTTCTCTGGGCGAACGCGACGACCAGCCCTCAAGGAGCCGTCCCAGGGCTCCCCGACCCAGGGTTCCCCGACGCGGTCAGCGCGCCGCCGGCTGGTGCGCGCCCGCCCGGGCCAGCTCGTCCAGCGTGGCCGTCACCGCCGGCACCTGCGCCAGGTCGGGCAGCGTCAGGGCGACGATCTCCCGCCGCACGGCCGGCTCCAGCGCGACCGTCCGCACTCCCCGGGGCCGTACGGACTCGACGGCGAGCTGGGGCAGGACGGCCACGCCGAGACCCGCGCCGACCAGGCCGACGACCGCCGGGTAGTCGTCGGTCGCGAAGTCGATGCGGGGGAGGAAACCGGCCTCCTCGCACACCTCGACCAGCTGGCCTCGGCAGCGCGGGCAGCCCGCGATCCAGGACTCCCGGGCCAGCTCGCCGATGGCCACGGACCCTTCGGTGCGGGCCAGCCGGTGCCCCTCGGGGACCAGCGCCACCAGGCGGTCGGTCAGCAGCGGCCGTACGACGAGGTCGTCCCACTCCTCCGCACCGGCCGCGCCCTCGTAGCGGAAGGCGAGCGCCACGTCGCAGTCGCCCTCGCGCAGCAGCTCGACGGACTTCGGCGGTTCGGCCTCCTCCAGGAAGACCCGGGTGCCGGGGTGCGCGGCGCGCAGCGCGGCCAGGGCGGTCGGTACGAGGGTGGAGCTGCCGCTGGGGAAGGAGACCAGCCGGACCCGGCCGGCGCGCAGCCCGGCGATGGCGGCGACCTCCTCCTCGGCCGCCGTCAGCCCGGCGATGATCCCGGCGGCGTGCCGCACCAGCGCCTCTCCGGCCTGGGTCAGCCGCATCTCGCGCCCGGTGCGCACGAGCAGGGGGGTGCCGACGGAGGACTCCAGGGCCTTCATCTGCTGGCTGACGGCGGGCTGGGTGCAGCCCAGCTCGCGCCCCGCGGCGGAGAAGGAACCGGTGGATGCCACGGCGCGCAGCACGCGGAGATGACGGGCCTCGATCACCCTCCCGAGGATAAGCGACCCTTTGACCGAACGCCGAACAACGCGTCGCCGCTTTGAGCTCGGATGGCCTACCGTTCTCGCATGCACCTTGCCGCCATGAGACTCCTGTCCGTCAACCTGGGACGCGCGAAGGCGGTGCCGTACACGGACCAGCCCGAGGGCGTCACCGGCATCGACAAGCGGCCGGCCGACGGCCCCGTGCGGGTCGCGGCGCCCGGGTCGGAGGGCTTCGGGGCGAGCGGCCTGGCCGGCGACCGGGTCTGCGACACCCGGCACCACGGCGGCGAGGACCAGGCGGTGTACGCGGTGGCGCGCGAGGACCTGGACGACTGGGAGCGCGAACTGGGCCGCGAGCTGACGAACGGCTCGTTCGGCGAGAACCTGACCACCACCGGCCTGGACCTCGGCGGTGCCCTCATCGGCGAGCGCTGGCGGGTGGGCCCGGAGCTGCTCCTGGAGGTGACGTCCGGGCGCATTCCCTGCCGCACCTTCCAGGGCCACATGGGTGAGCAGCGCTGGGTGAAGCGCTTCACGGAGAAGGGTGCGCCGGGCGTCTACTTCCGCGTCCTCGAACCCGGTGAGATCCGCGCGGGCGACCCGGTGCGGATCGTGCACCGGCCCGCCCACGAGGTGACGGTGGCCCTGCAGTTCCGCGCGGTGACCACCCAGCGGGAGCTGCTCCCCCGGCTGCTCGCGGCGGGCGACGCGCTGCACCCCGAGGCCCTGGCGTCGGCGCGGAAGTACGTGGCGCAGTACGGCGCCTGAGCGAAGCGGAGGTGCTCGGTCCGCACCGGTGATCCCGCGCCCTAACCTTGCGCCATGACAACGGCATTGATTACGGGATCGACGGCGGGACTCGGCGCCGCGTTCGCGCGTCGGCTGGCGGCCGACGGGCACGACCTGGTGCTGGTGGCCCGGGACACCAAGCGGCTGCGCGAACAGGCCACCGAACTGCACGACCGGCACGGCATCGAGGCCGAGGTGCTGACGGCGGACCTGTCCACGGACGCCGGCATCGACGCGGTGGCCGCCCGGCTGGGGGACCGCAGGAACCCCGTCGACCTGCTGATCAACAACGCCGGTTTCGGCAACAAGGGCCGTTTCCTCGACGTGCCCATGGCCGACGAGCTGACCATGCTCAAGGTGCACTGCGAGGCGGTGCTCCGGCTGACCTCGGCGGCGGTGGAGGCGATGCGGGAGCGGGGCCGCGGCGGCGTCGTCAACGTGGCCTCGGTCGCCGCCTTCGTCCCGCGCGGCACCTACGGCGCCTCCAAGGCATGGGTCGTGCAGTTCACCCAGGGCGTGGCGAAGGACCTGGCCGGCAGCGGCGTACGCCTGATGGCGCTGGCCCCGGGCTTCGTGCGCACGGAGTTCCACGAGCGGGCCGGCATGGGCACGGACAACATCCCCAACTGGATGTGGCTCGACGCGGACAAGGTCGTCGCGGCGGCCCTCGCCGACCTGTCGCGCGGGAAGTCCGTGTCGATCCCCGACCCCCGCTACAAGGCCCTGATGGGCGCGGCGAAGCTGGTGCCGCGGGGACTGCTGGGCGGGATCACGTCCCGGACGGGTCGGAAGTACGGGCCGCAGTAGGGAGCAGTAGGGAAGTGGCTCGGCGGGTGGGGCGCCGCCGACCGGGGTCGTCACCCGAACGTGTGGTCCATCCCGGTCCCTCGCCTGGCCCGGTGGCGGCGGGACGTAGCGTCGGGTGGCTGCGCCCGCGGCGGGCGGGAGGTCGCAGCTGAGCGAGGGAGAGGGCGGCATCACGTGAACGCGGGCACTGGTGACCGGGGCGAAGTGTTCGTCGACGGCACGGACAAGGGGCGCACGGACAGGGTGCGAAGGGGTCTGGGGGCCGTGGGCGGGGGCGGGACGGTGATGTTCTCCGACGCTCCCGGCGCTCCCGGTGCTTCCGGTGCTCCCGGCGCCGGGGTGCCGACCGCGGCCCGGGTCCGCCGGGCCGGCGCCGCCGCCCGGGCCGCCTCCGTCCCGCAGGCGCGGCCCGCCCCCCGTCCCCGGCCCGGCGGTGTCCCCGCCGAGTCCCGGAAGGCGGGGCGGTGGGCGAAGGTCGCACAGCGGATCGTGCCGGACGACCTCCAGCCCGAGGTGCTGCGCGTGGAGCTGACCGAGCTCGGGGACGCGTTCCGCGCCTATCAGCGCCGGCCCGAACCGGATCTCGCCGTCCTCGCCGACCTGCTCGACCGCAAGGCCCGCGCCTTCGCGCTGTGGGCCGATGTCACCGACGACGCGTCCCTGCGCGAGGAAGCGGACCGGGCCGCGGCGGCCGCGGGGACCACCCGCGAGATGGACGCCAACCGTCGCGGCGTCCCGGTGGACGGGGAGGGGCCGGTGGTCGACCGGTTGCTGACCCGGGGCCAGGGCGTGCACGTCCGCAATGTGCTGGAGCACGTGCGGGTCGCCGCCCCGCTCCCCGGGGCCGAGGCGCGGCTCGCGGTGCTGATGCTCACCCTGCGGGCCGCGCGCGCCGGTACCGGCAACGTCACCGGGCAGGACCTCGGCGGCTGGTTGCCGTCGGACGGCGAGCGGGTGGTCCAGCAACTGGTCGACGTGGGCTGGCTGCTGCTGCCGGATGACGTCGGTGTCGACGACGTGCTGATGGCCCGGCCCGAGGAACCCACCCAGGTCACGGTGCCCACGCTGATTCCCACGCAGCCCCGCCCGTTCTTCTTCGGCAAGGTCACCCGGGCGAGGCTCTCGGGGTGGGCGCAGAAGGTGGTGGGTGACCGCAAGCTCAGGAAGAAGAAGGCCGGTGCGGCCACGAGGCTCCTCGCCGTGTACACCGCGGCCCACAGCCGTCCCGACGGGCGCCTCGCGGGCGCCGGTGAGGAGGTCGACGGCCTCGCGCTGGACAGGGTCGCCTCGTTCTGCGCCGTGCCCCCCGAGGACGTCGCCGAGCACGTCGGACTGCTGGTCGCCGCCGGCTGGCTCATGGAGGAGGCCGACACCGCCGGGGGGAGGCTGCGGGGGCGGCTCGCCGAGCGCGTGCTGCCGCTGAGCGGGCTGGTGTGACGGCTCCTCGCCGTGTCGTGACGCCCGTGGGGCCCGTCGGGGAAAGCACCCCGTAGGGGCGGGCAGACGGACGGTGCCCAGCACCCCCGGCGGGGGTGCTGGGCACCGTTCGGTTCAGCTCAATGCTCGGCTCGGCGCAGCACTCAGTGGGCGTGGCCGTGGCCCGCGGCGGCCGGCTCTTCCTCTTCCTTCTTCTCGACGACCAGGGTCTCGGTCGTCAGCAGGAGGGAGGCGATGGAGGCGGCGTTCTCCAGGGCGGAGCGGGTGACCTTGACCGGGTCGATGACGCCGGCCTTGACCAGGTCGCCGTACTCGCCGGTGGCGGCGTTGAAGCCCTGGCCCTTGTCGAGATCGGCGACCTTGGAGGTGATGACGTAGCCCTCCAGGCCGGCGTTCTCGGCGATCCAGCGCAGCGGCTCGACGGCGGCGCGGCGGACCACCGCGACACCGGTGGCCTCGTCGCCGGTCTTGCCGAGGTTGCCGTCCAGCACCTTGACGGCGTGGACCAGCGCGGAGCCACCACCGGAGACGATGCCCTCCTCGACCGCGGCGCGGGTCGCGGAGATGGCGTCCTCCAGACGGTGCTTGCGCTCCTTGAGCTCCACCTCGGTGGCGGCGCCGACCTTGATCACGCACACGCCGCCGGCCAGCTTCGCGAGGCGCTCCTGGAGCTTCTCGCGGTCCCAGTCGGAGTCCGTGGACTCGATCTCGGCCTTGATCTGGTTGATGCGGCCCTCGACCTCGTCGCGCTTGCCGGCACCGTCGACGATGGTGGTGTCGTCCTTGGTGACGGTGATGCGGCGGGCGGTGCCGAGCACGTCCAGGCCGACCTGGTCGAGCTTGAGGCCGACCTCCTCGGAGATGACCGTGGCGCCGGTGAGGACGGCCATGTCCTGGAGCATCGCCTTGCGGCGGTCGCCGAAGCCCGGGGCCTTGACGGCCACCGCGTTGAAGGTGCCGCGGATCTTGTTGACGACGAGGGTGGAGAGCGCCTCGCCCTCCAGGTCCTCGGCGATGATCAGCAGCGGCTTGGAGGCGTTGGCCTGGATGACCTTCTCCAGCAGCGGCAGCAGGTCCGCGATGGAGGAGATCTTGCCCTGGTTGATCAGGATGTACGGGTCCTCGAGGACGGCCTCCATGCGCTCCTGGTCCGTCACGAAGTACGGCGACAGGTAGCCCTTGTCGAAGGCCATGCCCTCGGTGAAGTCCAGCTCCAGACCGAAGGTGTTGGACTCCTCGACGGTGATGACACCGTCCTTGCCGACCTTGTCCATGGCCTCGGCGATCAGCTCGCCGACCTGCTGATCCTGGGCGGACAGCGCGGCCACGGCGGCGATGTCAGACTTCTCGTCGATCGGGCGGGCGGTGGCGAGGAGGTCCTCCGACACGGCGGCGACGGCCGCGTCGATGCCCTTCTTCAGCAGCGCCGGGGAGGCACCCGCGGCGACGTTCTTCAGGCCCTCGCGCACGAGCGCCTGGGCGAGCACGGTGGCGGTGGTGGTGCCGTCACCCGCGATGTCGTTGGTCTTGGTCGCCACCTCCTTCACCAGCTGGGCGCCGAGGTTCTCGTACGGGTCCTCGATCTCGACCTCGCGGGCGATGGTGACGCCGTCGTTGGTGATGGTGGGGGCGCCGAACTTCTTGTCGATGACGACGTTGCGGCCCTTGGGGCCGATCGTCACCTTCACCGTGTCGGCAAGCTTGTTGACGCCGCGCTCGAGGGCGCGACGGGCGTCCTCGTCGAACTTCAGGATCTTCGCCATGGGAGCGTGAGCCCTCTTCCGGAAATCTTGGGGTTATACGGCAACTGCGCCCCCGACGCCCGGCTTTTTATGGTCGCGGGAGCCAGGGGCGCAGCTGGAAAGCAAGGTGCTTCGGGTGAACTACTTCTCGACGATCGCGAGCACGTCGCGGGCCGAGAGGACGAGGTACTCCTCGCCGTTGTACTTCACCTCGGTGCCGCCGTACTTGCTGTAGAGCACGACGTCGCCGACGCTGACGTCGAGCGGAAGACGGTTGCCGTCCTCGAAGCGGCCCGGGCCCACGGCCAGGACGACGCCCTCCTGGGGCTTCTCCTTGGCGGTGTCCGGAATGACCAGGCCCGAAGCCGTGGTCTGCTCGGCGTCGAGCGGCTGGACCACGATGCGGTCCTCGAGCGGCTTGATGGCAACCTTGGAGCTGGCGGTCGTCACGATCCGACCTCCCCCTTCGGAGATCTCACGGGGTTAACTGTCTGAGGTGGCGACCAGGTCGATCCGTCGTCGCGGGTGCCGGACCTGCCCGTCGCTGTGTTGGCACTCTCCGGTGGGGAGTGCCAGAGCCGAGACTATGACCGCGATTAGCACTCGGTCAAGCGGAGTGCCAATGCCGGCGGCGCGTCGGCCGGGTTTTCGTGTGAACGCCGGTTTGTGAAGGCACCCTGCGTGGGTGTGGGCGTCGCTGGGGGCTGCCGCCCCCAGACCCCCGCTTCGGCCCTGAACGGGCCTCGTCCTCAAACGCCGGACGGGCTGGGTGATGCCGACCGGCGTCAAGGCGTCAGACGTAGTCCTCCAGGTTGCCCACCCTCAGCCCCTGCTCCTCGATCGTCTCCAGCAGGCGCTCCGTGCGGGCCGTCAGGTTCGTGGCCGTCGGGTGGTCCGGGTCCACGGCGATGATGTCGCCGGGGTGGAGGCGGGGCTCGCCGCGGGTGTAGGTGAGGTCGCCGTCGGCGTCGAGGGTGGCGCGCCACAGGACCAGAGCCGTGATGCCGCAGTCGGCGGCGGCCCGCAGAGTCGTGGTGTCGTACGTGCCGTGCGGCGGGCGGAAGAGGTGGGCGCGGACGCCGAAGCGGGACCTGAGCTTGGTCTGCTGGCCGCAGATCTCGGCGCGCTGGCCGGCGTAGGGCAGGCCGCGCAGGGAGCGGTGGTCGAGGGTGTGGTTCTGCAGGCTCGCGCCGAACGGGCGCAGCCGCGCGAGGTCGCCGTACGCCGGTCCGGCGACGGTGCCGGTGAGGAACAGGGTGACCGGGAGGCGCCGGTCACGGACCAGGCCGGGGAAGGCGGGGTCGCGCTCGGCGCTGTCGTCGTAGGTGAGGAAGACGACCGGGTCGTCGGTGCGGACGTGGTCCACGACGGGCGGCGGCGGCCGGCGCCCCCGGCCGCTGTCCTGGACTGGGTCCCCGACCGCCGCCGCGTGCTCGGCGGGGGCGGCGAGCCGGTCGCAGGCGGCCAGCGGGAGCAACAGGGCGGCCAAGGCGGCGACGGCCGGGCGGCGGGACCGCCCCCGCCTCACAGGTAGTCCTCCAGGCGGGCCACCGCGTACCCGTCGGCGGTGATCCGGTCCAGGAAGCGGCGGACCATGTCGGTCATCGTGCCGTCCCAGTCGTCGGTGCCCCGGAAGTGGGTGAGGACGATGTCGCCGGGGTGCAGGTCCTGGTCCCACTCGCGGTACTCCCAGTGGTCGACGTACACCTCCTCGCTCCAGATCGGGGCGTACTTGATCCCGCAGGACTTGGCGGCGCGCAGGGTGTCGCCGTCGTAGTTGCCGTAGGGCGGGCGGAAGAGGACGGGGCGCTTGCCGTAGCGCTTCTCCATCACGTCCTGCATGCCGCAGATCTCCCGTTTCTGCTCCTCGTAGGAGAGCGCGGGGAGGTAGGGGTGGCTCAGGGTGTGGTTGTTGAGGGTGACGCCGCGGGCCTGCATCTTCCTGAAGTAGCCGTAGTCGTCCTTGATCTCCTCGTCGGTGAGGAAGACGGTGTACGGGATCCTCAGTTCGCTCATCATCCTGAGGAACGCCGGGTCCTTCTCGGCGCCGTCGTCGATGGTGAGGAAGACGATCTTCTCCTTGATGGGGATCGTGGTGAAGACCGGCGGGAGGCCGTCCGACTCCTGGCCGTCGACCTCGAAGCCCTCGCGGGCCTTGATCTCCGGCTTCTTCGCGGGGGGCGCGGGGGCCGCCAGCGGGACCCTCTTCAGGTCCCAGCGCTTGGCGGCGGCGACCAGGGCCGCCCGGGCCTCGCGCGCCTTGGCCGCACCGTCGACGGCGCGGGCCGGGGGCGCCTGCTGGCCTGCGGCGCCCCGCACCCCCTGGTCGTCGCCCTGCGCGCAGCCGGCGGCGAGGGCGGCTACGGCGACGGCGAGGACGGCGGTGGCACGAGGCGCCCGGGACACGCGACGCAACGCCCGACTTTTGTCATTTTGTACGACTGCTCGCATGGTGCCGGATCCTCGCAGTCCCCGGCCGCCGAACCCGGCCCGACACCGCGCCGCAGGCACACCGTCCACCGACTGGCCCACAATGAGTCGGTGAACGACCTGGACTCCCTCCTCGCCCTGCTCGCCCCCGAAGGCCGCGCGCTCCTCGACGAGGTCCGCGACACCGACCCCGCGCGGGAGTTGGCGGTCGCGACCCGGCTGCGGCGCACGCACCCCGCCGAGCTGGTGTCGGCGGCGCTCGGGCAGGCGCGGCTGCGGCAGCGGGCGGTTGCGAAGTTCGGGGCCGAGGACGCGCGGCGGATGTTCTTCACGCCGAACGGGGTGGAGCAGTCCACGCGGGCGAGCGTGGCGGCGTACCGGGCCGAGAGCCTCCAGGCGCTCGGTGTGCGATCCGTCGCCGACCTGTGCTGCGGTATCGGCGGCGACGCGATCGCGTTCGCCCGAGCCGGGATCAGGGTCCTCGCCGTGGACCGCGACCCGGTCACCGTCGCGGCGGCCCGCGCCAACGCCGACGCGCTCGGTCTCGCCGGTCTGATCGAGGTGCGCGAGGCAGATGTGACGGAGGTGGACACGGCCGGCTACGACGCCGTGTTCGTCGATCCCGCCCGGCGCTCCTCCAAGCGCGGCCGGATCTTCGACCCGGAGGCCTACTCCCCGCCCCTGTCCTGGGCGGTGTCCGCCGCGCTCGGGGCGCCGCTGGGCCTGCTGAAGATCGCGCCCGGCATCCCGCACGAGGCGATCCCCCCGGAGGCGACGGCCGAGTGGGTCTCGGACGGCGGGGACGTCAAGGAGGCCGTGCTGTGGTTCGGCCCGGACGTGACGCCGGGGGCGCGGCGGGCGACGCTGCTGCCCGCCGGGGCGGGGATCTACGCGACGCCCGCGACCATGCTGCCGGACCCCGAGGCCCGGCCGGTCGGGAGGTACCTGTACGAGCCCGACGGCGCCGTCATCCGCGCCCATCTGGTCGCCGAGGTGGCCGAGGACCTGGCGGGCGGGCTGATCGACCCGACCATCGCCTACGTCACCGCCGACGAACGGCACCGCACGCCGTACGCCACCGCCTACGAGATCACCGATCAACTCCCGTTCAACGTCAAGAAGCTGAAGGCGCTGCTGCGGGAGCGCGGGGTCGGCACGCTGACCGTGAAGAAGCGGGGCTCGGCGGTGGAGCCGGAGGAGCTGCGGAAGAAGGTCAAACCGCAGGGGCCGAACGCCGCGACCGTGTTCCTGACCCGGGTCGCGGGGGCGCCGACGATGCTGATCGGGCACCCCGCCCGCTAACCGGCCGCCTCCCGGGCCCGGCGCAGCAGGAGGGCGCGTTCGGGTGCGTTGCGGGTCAGGGACGCGGCCCGTTCGAACTCCGCGCGGGCCTCGGCCGTACGGTCCAGGCGGAGCAGGAGGTCGCCGCGGACGCTGGGGAGCAGGTGGTAGTCGCGCAGGGCGGGTTCGGCGGCGAGGGCGTCCACGAGGGCCAGGGCGGGGGCGGGGCCCTCGGCCATGGAGACGGCGACCGCGCGGTTGAGTTCGACGACCGGGGACGGCGCGCGGGCCGCGAGCAGGCCGTAGAGCGTGGCGATGCGCGCCCAGTCGGTCTCCTCGTACGAGTAGGCCGTCGCGTGACAGGCGGCGATCGCGGCCTGGAGGACGTACGGGCCGGGGGCGCCGGAGCCGGCGTGGGCGTGGTCGAGGGCGGTGATGCCGCGGGCGATGAGCAGGCGGTCCCAGCGGTGGCGGTTCTGGTCCTGGAGCAGGACGGGCTCGCCGTCGGGGCCGGTGCGCGCGGCGGCACGGGAGGACTGGAACTCCAGCAGCGCGGTCAGGCCGTGGACCTCGGGTTCCTTCGGCATCAGGGCGGACAGGACGCGGGCCAGGCGCAGGGCGTCCTCGCACAGGGCGGGGCGGAGCCAGTCGTCGCCGGCGGTGGCCGCGTACCCCTCGTTGAAGATCAGGTAGATGACCTCCAGGACCGAGCCGAGGCGGGCCGCGCGGTCCGGGCCGTACGGCACCTCGAAGTCGATGTTCTTCCTGGCCAGGGTGCGTTTGGCGCGCACGATGCGCTGGGCGACCGTCGGTTCGGGGACCAGGCAGGCGCGGGCGATCTCCGGCACGGTCAGTCCGCCGAGCAGGCGCAGGGTGAGGGCGATGCGGGCCTCGGCGGACAGCACCGGGTGGCAGGCGGTGAAGACCAGGCGCAGCAGGTCGTCGTCGATGTCCTCGGGGTCGGCGGGCTCCTCGGGCGCGGGCGTGGAGGCGGGCAGGTCCCGGCCGATCTCCGCGAGCTTGCGGGCGTAGGTCTCCCGGCGCCGGATCAGGTCGACGGCGCGGCGGCGGGCGGTGACCATGAGCCAGGCGCCCGGGTTGTCGGGCACTCCGTCCCGGGGCCACTGCTCCAGGGCCGCGACCAGGGCGTCCTGGGTGAGTTCCTCGGCGATGCCGACGTCCCGGACGAGCCGGGCCACGCCGGCGATGACGCGGGGCGACTCCAGCCGGAAGACGGTTTCGAGGGCGGCGGTGGGCTGTGGTTCCACAGCCCACCATGCAACACCCTCGGGGAGCCGGGGCAAAACGGGACGCGGTCGGCCCCCGGTCGGCTCAGCCCTCCATCAGCTGCCGCACCTCGCAGGTCACCGTCCAGTACTCCTCGTGCGTCTTCAGGAACCGCTTGGTCCACTCGATCGCCTCGGCCCGGTCCTTGGCCTGGAGCAGGGCGTAGCCGCCGATGACCTCCTTGGTCTCGGTGAAGGGCCCGTCGGTGACGGAGAGCCGGCCGCCCTCGTAGTGGACGCGGGTGCCCTCGGCGGTGGGGGTCAGGCCGGCCGTGTCCAGCAGGACGCCGGCCTTGGTCATCTCCTCCATCAGCTTCTCCATCCGCTCCATCAGCTCGGGGCTGGGGCCGCCGGCGGGGGTGTCGGTCTCCTCGATGCGGATGAGCGACAGGTAGCGGGGCATGGTGACTCCTCGGAGTGGTCCGGCGGCCGGGGTTCCTCCCCGGCCTCTCACTCCTGGTGTCGAGCGGGCGGGCCCCGGATCGACACCCGCCGCCAGATGTTCCGGAGAATCTTTTCAGCGCAGGGATTCCCACAGGTCGGCGGCGTCCGGCTGGTCGGCCACCACCCGGTTGGGGTCCGAGGGCGCGGGCAGCACCGGCATCGTCAGCGTGCGTACGTCGTCCGCGTCGAGGTCCCCGAGGCTGCGGCCCAGGTCCGTCAGCTCGCCCAGCGAGTCCAGGCCGGTGTCGGTGGTGAGGCTCCCGGTGAGGGCGTCGGCGACCTGGTAGAGGCGCGCGGGGTCGGTGAGCAGGTCGGTGGCGGAGATCTGCTCCAGCAGCGCCTTGACGAGCTTGTGCTGGAGCTCTATCCGGGCGAGGTCGCTGCCGCCCGCCAGCCCGTACCGGGTGCGGGCCAGGCCGAGGGCCTCGGTGCCGTCGAGGTGGTGGGTGCCGGCGTCCAGGTGCAGGTGGCTCTTGTCGTCGTCGATGTCGACGTCGGTGGTGACGGTGACCCCGCCGAGCGCGTCGACCAGGTCGGCGAAGCCGGAGAAGTCGACCTCGACGTAGTGGTCCATGCGCACGCCGGTGAGCGACTCGACGGTTTTGACCGCGCAGACCGGGCCGCCCAGTTCGTAGGCGGTGTTGAACATCGCGCCACTCGCCGCGCGGGTCGTCCCGCCGGACGGCAGCGGGCAGGAGGGGCGGTCGACGAGCGTGTCGCGCGGGATGCTGACGACGGTGGCGGCGGTGCGGCCCGCGTCGAAGTGGACGACCATCGCGGTGTCCGAGCGGGCGCCCCCGCTGTCCCCGCCGCCCAGTTCCCGGTTCTCCTCGCCGTCGCGCGAGTCGGAGCCGAGGACGAGGAGGTTCAGGGCGCCGGTGGGCACCGGGGACGCGGAGGGCGAGGCGGAGGGGACGGTGACCGGTCGCGCGGGGCGGTCGTCGCCGAGCGCGCCGTTGATGTCGACGCTCGTGATGTTGCTGTTCAGGTGCCAGTAGGCCCAGCCCGCCGCCCCGGCGCCGAGCAGCAGGGAACCGGCCAGGGCGAGGCCGGCCACCTTCAGGCCCCGGCGCCGGCCGCCGCGCCCGTCCTGTCCGCCCCGCGCCGCCATGCGTCAGCCCCCGCCCCTGCGTCCGTTCGGGTCCCCACCCGGATGCCCCGCCGGAAGGAACATAAGTCCGAATTATTGAAACTGGAACAGGTGGGTCGGACTTCTGCGGAAATTCTCAGACGCGCCGCTCATCCCTCGGCGGGCGGCGCCGTGCTGCTGCGCACCTCCAGGCTGGTGGCCAGCTCCACGCGGGTCGCCGTCGAGGAGCCGTCGTCCCGCCCGAGGTCCAGCACCAGGCGGGCCGCCGCCTCGGCCATCTCCATCAGCGGCTGCCGTACGGTCGTCAGCGGCGGCCCCACCCAGCGGGCCACCGGCAGGTCGTCGAACCCGACCACGCTCAGGTCGTGCGGGATGCGCAGCCCCAGCTCGCGCGCGGCCTCGTACAGTCCGAGCGCCTGGAGGTCGTTGCCGGCGAAGACGGCGGTCGGCCGGTCCGGGCGGCGCAGCAGTTCGAGGCCCTGGCGGTAGCCGGCCTCGTGGTGGAAGTCGCCGGTCACGATCAGGCCGGGGTCGACCGGCAGCCCCGCCGTCTCCAACGCCGCCCGGTAGCCGTCGACGCGGGCCCGGCTGCACATCATGCGGGTGGGTCCGCTGATGGCGCCGATGCGGGTGTGGCCGAGGTCGACCAGGTGCCGGGTGGCGGCGAGGCCGCCCTGCCAGTTGGTGGCGCCGATGGACGGCACGTCGGCCCCCGGGTCTCCGGCCGGGTCCATCACCACGAACGGGATGGAGCGGCTGGTGAGCAGGGCCCGCTGGGACTCGTCGAGGCCGGACAGGACCAGGATCACGCCGTGCGGGCGGCGGGCGGCGACCTGGTCGGCCCAGGTCCGGCCGGGGGTGAGGCGTCCCGCGCTCTCGGAGAGCACGACGCTGAGCCCGGCGTCCCTGGCCACGTTCTCCACGCCGCGGATGACCTCCATCGCCCAGGCGCTCTCCAGCTCGTGGAAGACCAGGTCGATCAGGGGCGAGCGGGTCGATTCGGCCCGCCTGCGCCGGTAGCCGTGGACGCGGAGCAGTTCCTCGACGCGGGCCCGGGTCGAGGGGGCGACGTCGGCCCGGCCGTTGAGCACCTTCGAAACAGTCGGCGCCGACACACCGGCCTCGCGCGCGATCTCGGCGAGGGTCGCGGTCTGGGCGGACCGCTTTTGCGTCCGGGTTTCAGCGGGCTGCGGGGATGTCATGGCTGCGATCGTAACCCTGCGGGCAGCCGTGACGAACCCGTCGGAGCACGCCGGTCTCCTCCCCGACCCCGCTCCGCCCTTCGGAAGGTTCGGTCCGACGGGCGCAACATTCGACGACGGCTGGGGACGGAGGCGCCCCGGACCGGCCGGGTCAGTCCTCCCGTGCCACCAGTTCGGCCAGTCGCAGGAACGCCTCCGCCGTGGCCGGACGCAACCGGTGCAGCTCCCAGTCGGGGGCCTGGAGGGCCCCGTCGAAGGGGACGTGCACCACCTGCCCGGGTTCCACGCGCAGCCGCCGGGGGAAGGTCCCCGGCAGGCCGCGACCGGAGGGCCCGTCGAGGTCGGTCGCGACGACCAGGGCCCGCCGCGCCAGTTCCTCGCGGCCGGTCCCCCGGAGGATGGCGAGGGTGCGTACCGCCGCGTCCAGGAACCACTCCGCGGTGCCGCAGCACAGGATCAGCCGGTCGGTGAGGTCGAGGACGACGTCGGCCGACCGGTCGAGCCGCAGCGGCGACCAGTCGGTGAGGACGAAGGGGTAGTAGCGCGCCGTCAGCTCCAGTACGTGCGCGTACTCCTGCTGGTGGGCCGGGTTGGGGCCGAAGTGCCCGGCGCGGTGGGCGACGACTTCGAGGCCGGACGGCAGCCGGGTCGTGCGGGCCCGGATCTCCTCGTAGGACGACGCGGGCGCCAGGACGCCGAGGTCCCGCACGACGGCCGGGTTGCGGTCGGTGAGGAAGGCGCCCAGGGAGCCTTCCGAGGCGGAGCCGTCGAGGGCCAGGACCGGTTCGCCGCGCGCGGCGGCCAGGACGGAGCCGAGCACCATCGTGGTGGTGGCGCGTCCGCTGTAGTGGTAGGCGCCGATCAGGGTGAGGTGCCTGCTGTGCCGCACGGGCGCCTTCAGCCGCTCCCACCGGTGCCGGGACTCCTTGCGGGCGGTGCCGAAGCGCGGCAGCCGCAGCGCGGGCCGCGCCGTGCCGGGGTCCGTGGCGGGCGGGGTCAGCGGCACACGGGCGGTCTGCCCGCCCTGCGCCCCGCGCACCCCGGCCTCGCCCAGTTGGAGGCGGGTGCGCGCCACGTACCGGGCCAGGATCTCGGCGACCTCGCTGGCGGCGGGCCGCGCGGACGGCTCCGGGTCCACGCAGCGCAGGACGAGCCGGCGCAGTTGCTCCCACGTGTCGCCCTGCCACAGGTGCATGCCCTCGGGCAGGCCCGGCATGTCCCAGCCGGCCTTGCTGCTGATGACCTGGAGCAGCTCCCCGAGGGCCCGCACGTTGTCCTCGCGGGTGGGTGCCGCGGCCGAGCCCAGGTACGTGCCGTCGACGGCGCAGTCCGACAGGTCGCCCAGCACGACGGTGCGCCGCAGCACGTACACGCTCTCGGCGTCCAGGGTGGCGGGCACCAGGCCGTTGAGGTGGCAGAGGGCGACCGCGTTGGCGAGGTAGCAGGAGACGAGCAGGCCCTGGAGGATGTCGAAGGGGGCTCTGCCGTCGGTCAGGGCCCGGGTGAAGATCTCGGCGAGTCGCGGCGGCTGGGCGTCGGGTGCCTGGGCGTCCGCGATCGGGGTCATGGCGAGCCAGGGCGGGGAGTCCCGGAGGCCGGTGCCCAGCAGCACGGGCGCGTACTGCCCCTGGAGGCGGGTCAGCGCCTCGGCCTCGACCGCGACGAGTCGGGCGTTGGCGGCGGGCAGGTCGGGGCGCGGCACCCGCAGCACGGCCTCGCGGCCCCGGTGGTCGACGCCCCGGTAGACGACCGTGCGCCGACCACGCCGGCGGCCGTGCAGTTCGTATCTGCCGATGCGGCGCGGGTCCGCGTCGGTGAGCGGCTCCCAGTCGTCGGTGGCGGTGCCGGGGTCCTGCGGGCCGGCTCCCGGGGCGGGGCGGGCGGCGCCGAGCGACACCCCGAACCGTGCGAGCAGCCGGCGTTCGACGCGCGTGAAGGGCTGCTGGGAGCCGGGGAGGGTGTCGGAGCCGTCCGGGTGGAGGAGCCAGGCGGGGAAGTCCGGCGAGTTGCCGGCCAGTTCCTCCAGGCGGCGCCCGATCCGCCGCCCGGTGAGCAGCAGTTCGGCCTGCGGGACGGCGTCCAGGAGTACGGCCTTGGAGGCGTCGGAGAAGTCGAAGACTCGGTGTTTGGCGGGCAGCGGGCCCGCCACGGGCGCCGGGTGGGGCCGGACCAGGCCGCCGAGGAACACCTCGGCCAGGTGGGAGGTGGTGGCCGGCCAGGGCACCGCCGTCTGCACCAGCCGCATCACGGGCACGGACAGCGGGGCGACCGCCGCGAGGTGGGCGGCCAGCCGGTACGCCTCCGGGGTGGCCGCGTCCCGGAAGTGCTGGGCGCTGCTCAGGTCGCGCGCGGGGGCGAGGGGCGCGTGCCGGTCGGGGCGGGTCAGCAGCGGGAGTTCGACCGTGGTGCCCGGGGAGGCGAGCAGGCGGGCCCAGGTGCCGAGGGAGGCGGCGGTGGGTTCGAGGACGGGGACCGGGATGTCGTCGAAACGGCTCAGCTCCGGCGGCAGGACCGGGTCGACGATCTTCCACGAGGTGTTGGCGCCGCCCACCCGGCGGGTGGTGGCCCGCCAGTGCTCGGCGAAGATGCCGGAGGCCTCCCACATGTCCGGGGGGAGGGTGTGCAGCACGGCGACGGGGCCCCGGGCCGCCCGCTCGGCCAGCAGCCCGTGCATCGCGCCGGACCGCCAGGCGGGGCCCATGCCGTCACTGACGACGAGCAGCAGGGAGCGCCCGGAGGGGTCGTTGACGGTGCTCAGCGGCAGTTCGGTGCTCCCGGAGCGGAACGGCCGGGCGTGCAGGCGCGGCCCGCCCGCGTTGCGGGTGTCGAGGCCGAGGACCCGGGTGAGGGCGAAGGCGCCCAGGCGTTCCAGCAGGGTGCGCAGTTCGGTGCCGAGCCGGTGCCACAGCAGCATCGACAGTCCGTCGTCGACGAGCAGGGTGAGGTTCAGCCAACGCTCGCGCACCGGCCGTTCCACCACGTCGGGCAGGTTGGTCTCGGCGAGTTCGGCGGCCGTGCGGTCCTCGTCGATCTCCGTGCGGTGGCGGCTGTCGTGGCGGCGGCGCAGCGGGCGCAGCGACCGTCCCAGTTCCAGCTCGTTGCCGAGGGCCTTCTCCTCCGGGATCCGCACCGGCAGGGCCCGCCGGGGTTCCCGGCCGGTGGGCGCGGGCCGCGGTCGCGGTTCCGGGGTGTTGCGGACCGCCGCGTGCAGGGTGGTGGGGCTGGTGAGGTCCGGCAGCTCCTGGTCGCCGGGCTCGGGCGGGGGCTGCTGCGGTGCGGGCCGGTCCTCCGTCTCCGGTCCCTCGGGCGACCGGGGCTGCGGGGGCCGGGCGGGCACCTGCCGGTGCAGGGGCGCCTCGACTCCGGCCGGCAGCCGCCGGGCCAGCCACAGCACGTCCAGGACCTGGTCGGCGTCCAGGTCCACGCGGCAGGCGCCGAGCAGCCGCAGCGTCTCGGCGAGCCGCTCTCCCCCGGCCGGCACGGTCACATCGCCCCGGTGAGCTGGTGCAGGACGGCGTCCAGCAGCCCTTCCGCGTCCAGGTCGACGCCGCCGGTGCGCAGGAACACCGCGTTGAGCAGTTGGTCGGTGGCCAGCTCGCCCAGGGCGCGGCGCCGCAGGAACGCCTCGATCAGGTCGTCCGCCTCCCGCATCGCCTCCTCGCCGAGGTGCGCGGCGACGATGGTGCGCAGCCGCTCCTCGTCGGGCAGCGGCAGGTCGAGCCTGAGGCAGCGGCGCAGGAAGGCGGGCGGGAAGTCGCGCTCGCCGTTGCTGGTGATGACGACGACCGGGAACTCGGCGCACTGCACGAGCCCCTGGTGCACGCGGACGGTGCCCCGGTGGTCGTGGGTCTGCACCTCGACGTCGGCCATGTCCTCGGGCAGCCGGGTCAGTTCGGGGATGTCGAAGAAGCCCTCCTCGAAGACGGTGAGGAGGTCGTTGGGAAGGTCGACGTCCCCCTTGTCCATCTCGTCGATGAGCAGGCAGCGGGGGCTCGCCGAGGGCACCAGCGCGGTGCCGAGCGGGCCGAGCCGGATGAAGGTGCCGATGGACGGTTCGCGTTCGCCGCGGTCCCGGCTGAGGGTCGTCTCGCGCAGCCGGCCGATCGCGTCGTACTGGTAGAGGGCGTCCTTCACGGTGGACCGGCTGTTGACCGGCCAGCGCAGCAGTTCGCCGAGGCTCAGTTCGTGGGCGACGGCCCGGGCGAGCGAGGACTTGCCGGTGCCGGCCGGACCGGTGACCAGCAGCGGACGACGCAGGTGCAGCGCGGCGTTGACGACGTCGGCGTGGGCCGGGGCGATCACGTAGGGCAGCTCCGGCCGCATGGACCGGGCCGGGACGAAGCGGCGCCAGGGCGGTGCCGAGGGCAGGGCGACGGACCGTGGGACGCCGTCGCCGCGGAACAGACGCCATTCGGCGTCGCCGGCGGATGTCATGCGCTCTCCTGTGGCTCGGTCAGGTGCAGGCGGGGCACGGTGCGGTCGGCGTCGGCCCAGGCGAGTACCGGGCGGCCGGGGTAGTCGGGCGGGCTGGCCTTGGCGTGGGCGCGGTAGTCGCGTACTCCGTCGGGCATCTCCCGGGTGGCGACCTCCGCCATGTACCGGACGGCGTGCGCGGCGCCGTCCCGGCCCCGGTCCCACACCACTACCGGTATGCCCAGGGCGAGGCAGGTCTGCACGATGCCGTCCCGCGGACCGGGGGGTACGTCCACACAGACGCGTACGGTGTCGAGTTGGTTGACGAGCCGGGAGTAGATGGTGTCCCGGTCCATCGCCTCGGAGACCACGAAGGTCTTGCCCGAGTCGAGCCGGTTCCAGCGGCTGCGCCAGTGGGACGTGAAGCGCCCGTGTCGGCGCAGCAGTTCGGGACAGTGCACCACCAGCGGGAACTCCACCCCGAGCACTCCGGGCACCAGCTCCTCCGGGTCCCGTGCCGTCCACTCGTCCACGGGCAGGTTGAGGCCTGCGCGGTCGACCAGCACCTCGACCAGGGGCGGCCGTTCGTCCTCGGCGGGCGGGGTGAGGGAGTCGAGCACGCGCAGCACCTCGCGGGCCGCCTCCGGCGCCGAGTACGAGCGCACGCTGTCCGTGGAGACCTGCCGCGGCCCGGCGCCCTCGTCGCACCAGATCCGCAGCCGGTGCCGGCCCTGCCCGGCCCGGGTCACCTGGACCAGCACCCGGACCCGGGCCGTCCGCGCGCGCAGCGAGCGCACCCACTCCTGGGCGTCGGAGCGGCGTTCGCCGAGCGCGGCCCGTGCGATGCCGAGCCGGGCCGCCACCCCGTCCGCCCACAGCCGCAGTTCCGCCCGTTTCGCGCCCGGGCACAGGGCGCCGACGTACTCCATGACCCGCAGCAGCGCCGGAACCCTGCGCTCCCCGCCGGTGGCCCGGCCGTCGCCGGGCAGCTCCTCCAGATGGTCGAGGAGGGCCTCCGGGGTGTCGTCGCCGGGCAGCGCCGCCAGGTGCGGCAGGGCGGCGCGGACGGCCTCGGGGAAGCGCGCGAGCACGTCGGCTTCCATGGCACGCAGGTGCCCGCGCAGGGCGGTGTGCTCCTGCGGGGCCAGCAGCCGGGGCGTGCGGGACAGGCCGCCGGCGGCCAGGACGCGGTCGGCGTCCCGGGGGGCGTCGCGCCGCAGGTGCCCGACGAGTGCGGCCAGGGCCCGCGGGTGGGTGAGGAGGAAGGCGGCGAACTCCTGCGGCTCGGGCGGGGTGACGGAGCTGCCGGGCGCGACCCCGCAGGCGCGGGCGAGCCGCTGGGCGCCGGTGACCAGGCTGCTCGGCGAGGGGAAGACGTCCTCGACCGCCTCGGTCAGCAGCAGGAGCGCCGGGTCGTCCGGGTCGGGCCGGGCGGACGCCGCGCTGTCCAGCGCGCCCAGCGGGCCCAGTTCCGCCTCGACGCACTGCCAGGGCACCCCCCAGCTGCGCCGCGCCATGTGCTGGGGGCTGTGGGGGAGCGGCTTGCCGGTGGCGGGGTCGCGGGCCGGCATGAAGTGGGCGACGACCAGTCCCACGACGGCCTGCTGCTCCGGGCACCACAGCGGGCCGCCGCTGTAGCCGCGGCCGACCGCCATGCCGGTGGGCGCCCCGTCCAGGTAGGCCCGGGAGCCGTTCGTGCCGTGGACGGTGAGGCGGGCGAAGGTGGCCGGCTCGCCGGAGCCGTGCCAGGCCTCCACCGCCTGGCCCACCGCCATGGGCGCCGGCCGGGGCCCGGGGGGCAGTGCGGCGGAGCCGGTCTCGACCCGCAGGACGGCGAGGTCGCCGAACCACTCGCCGTCTCCCGCGGGCACCGGTGCGCCGTCGCGGGTGCGCGGGGCGATCCAGTGGGCCACCCGGGCGGCGTACCAGCGGGTGGCGCCCAGGTCGTCGCGCACCGTGAGCGTGATCCTGTCCGGGCCGGGCTCCGTCGGCTCCAGCAGGGGCCGCTCCAGGGCGGCGTTGACCACGTGCGCGCAGGTCAGCACGGTGTCGGCGCCGAGCACGAAGCCGGCTCCGACGGGGCTGCCGCTCGCGGGCCGGCCGATCGAGACGACGTACCGGGAGGGGTCCGCGGCACCGTGCCCCGCGGTTCTGAACCAGCCCACGCGTCAGTCCGCGGCGGTCGCGGCGCCGGAGGCGGACGCGGTCGGGCTCCAGCTCGCGGTGACGGTGAGGTGGGCGGTGCCCGTGCCGCCCACGATCCCGAGCTTGAGGTCCTGGCCGACCTGGACACCGAAGGTGACGCTCAGTTCGGTGGGAGGGTCGGGCACGGCCGTGGCCGCGTCGTGGACCTCCTGGATCAGCGGTCCCAGCGGACTGAGCGCGCCGCGCAGGGCCCCGGCCGCGAACCGGGCGACGCTGCCCGTGCCCCGCGCCACGGGCACCGCCCGGCCCATGCCCTCCGGCAGGTCGTCGTCGTGGGGCTCGGGGAACGTGCCGTCCCCGGGTACGAGCAGGAAACGGACCGGGGTGCCGTCGTCCAGCGTGACGTCAGGTGTAGTGGACACGCTCATATTGTCGTCGGCGGTGGTCCTTTCGGCAGCGAGCTCCGCCAACTCGGTTACGCGATCGATGCATTGCCTACGCGATCAGTCACCGACCCGGTCGTGGACCGCCCCCGCCACGCCCCGCCCGCCCACGCACCGCCCCCGTCACGCACCGCCCGGCCACGCACCGCCCGGCCACGCACCGCCCCCGCCACGCACCGCCCCCATCACGCACCGCCCCGGTCACTCGCCGACCGACTCGAACCGCCAGCGGTGCACCGGTCTCGTGACCAGGTCCGCCTCCGGGTCGGGCAGCTCCGGGAGCTCGGCGTCGTAGGGCGCGTCCCACCAGGTGACGACCAGCACGCGGTCCTGCGGGGCACGGAAGTGCTCCCGGCGCAGCGGGGTGCCGCCGAGGGGCCGTGCCCGGGCCCAGGCGAGCAGTTCCCCGCCCCGGCCGGGCACGGCCCGCGCCTCCCACATCAGCGCGACGGTCACGAGTACAGGTTCTCCTTGCTGACCTCGTGCACGTGGTCGTGCGTGTGCGTGTGGCCGTGGCCGTGTCCCGGCACGTGCGGGTCGGTCACCGGGAGGGAGGAGTCGGCCGAGAGGTCCCAGTCGGAGGCGGCCCGGTTGCGGGCGACCATCTCGGCGCCGAGCGCGGCGACCATCGCGCCGTTGTCCGTGCACAGCTTGGGGCGCGGCACCCGCAGCCGGATGCCGGCCGCCTCGCAGCGCTCCTGTGCCAGGGCCCGCAGCCGCGAGTTGGCGGCCACGCCGCCGCCGATCATCAGGTGGTCGACGCCCTCGTCCTTGCAGGCCCGCACGGCCTTGCGGGTCAGCACGTCCACGACCGCCTCCTGGAAGGAGGCCGACACGTCGCGCACCGGCACCTCCTCCCCCGCCGCCCGCTTCGCCTCGATCCAGCGGGCCACGGCCGTCTTGAGGCCGGAGAAGGAGAAGTCGTACGCCGGGTCGCGCGGGCCGGTCAGCCCGCGCGGGAAGGCGATCGCGTCCGGGTCGCCCTCGCGCGCGTACCGGTCGATGACCGGGCCGCCGGGGAAGCCCAGGTTCAGCACGCGGGCGATCTTGTCGAAGGCCTCGCCGGCCGCGTCGTCGATGGTGGCGCCCAGCGGGCGGACGTCGGAGGTGATGTCCGTGGACAGGAGCAGGGAGGAGTGCCCGCCGGAGACCAGCAGGGCCATCGTCGGCTCCGGCAGCGCCCCGTGTTCGAGCTGGTCGACGCAGATGTGCGAGGCGAGGTGGTTGACGCCGTACAGCGGCTTGCCGAGCGCGTAGGCGTACGCCTTCGCCGCCGAGACGCCGACCAGCAGGGCGCCGGCGAGGCCGGGTCCGGCGGTGACGGCGATGCCGTCGAGGTCGCGCGGGCTCACCCCCGCCTCCTTGAGGGCGCGGTCGATGGTCGGCACCATCGCCTCCAGGTGGGCTCGGCTCGCCACCTCCGGGACGACGCCGCCGAAGCGGGCGTGCTCGTCGACGCTGGACGCGACGGCGTCGGCCAGCAGGGTGGTGCCGCGCACGACACCGACGCCGGTCTCGTCGCAGGAGGTCTCGATCCCCAGTACGAGAGGCTCGTCGCGTGAGTCAGCCATGGTTCTCGGTTCCTCGTTCGGTTCCCGGTACGGAGGTGGACGGGTCGGTCAGGCGCATCACCAGGGCGTCCACGTTCCCCGGCTGGTAGTACCCGCGTCTGAAGCCGATGGGCTCGAAGCCGAAGCGCTCGTAGAGGCGCTGGGCGCGGGTGTTGTCCACCCGGCACTCGAGGAGCACCTCGGTGCACTCGAAGTCGGTCGCCGCGCGCAGCAGCTCGGTCAGCAGCCGCGCGCCGAGGCCGGTGCCCCAGTGGTCGCGGGCGACGGCGACGGTCTGCACGTCGGCCTGCTCCCCGGAGGTGACCAGGCCCGCGTACCCGACGACGTGACCGGCCTCCTCGGCGACGAGGTAGCGCCGGGTGGCCCCGGGCCCGCGCGCGTGCGCCAGCTCGGACCAGAACATGCCCCGCGACCAGGCGTCCTCCGGGAACAGCTCCCGCTCCATGCGCAGGACGGGGTCGATGTCCCACCAGCGCATCTCGCGCAGCGCGGCGGCGGTGGACTCGGCAGTGGCTGGCTCGGTCACTTCGGGGTGACCACCTTGTAGTTCTTGGGGACCTGGGCGTCGGGCCGGCGCAGGTACAGCGGCCGGGGCGCGGGCAGATCCTCCCCCGCCGCCAGCTTCTCGGCGGCCAGCCGGGCCAGGGCGGCGGCGGAGACGTGCTCCGGCTCGTGCGCCCGGGGGAAGGTGTCGGGGTACAGCAGCGCGCCCGCGCCGACGGCCGGGAGCCCGGCCACCTGCTCCGCGATCTCGGCGGGCCGGTCGACGGCCGGGTCGGTGAGCCGGGTGCGGGAGTCGGCGTACCGCGCCCAGTAGACCTCTTTGCGGCGGGCGTCGGTCGCCACCACGAAGGGGCCCTCCAGGTCGGCGGCGAAGGCGAGGCCGTCCAGCGTGCACACCCCGTGCACGGGCACGCCGAGCGCGAGCCCGAAGGCGTCCGCGGTCATCAGGCCGACGCGCAGCCCCGTGTACGGCCCGGGGCCGGTGCCGGCGACGATGCCGGTGACGGCGTCGAGGCGCAGACCGGCCTCGGCGAGCACCCGGTCCACGGCGGGCAGCAGCAGCTCACCGTGGCGGCGGGCGTCGACCTGGCTCGACGAGGCGATGACGTCCGTACCGTCGTGCAGCGCGACGGTGACGGCGGGCGTGGCGGTATCCAGAGCGAGCAAGAGCACGCAAACAGCCTACGGCGCCGCGGGACCCGTGTCGGACGCCCTGTGGACAACCTCGGGTACCGCTCGACCGGCACCACCCGCTCACCCGGTGTCGCGCTCCGCGTCCGCTCGCTCACCTACTGCTACCGTCGCCCGGAGGCACGGCACGCGGGACGCACGAGTACGACGACGAGGTGGTCGCAGTGGCAAGCAGCAGCGCCGGTATCGTCACCGGCCTCACCATGGCGGCCCTCGTGACCATCGGCGTCCTCGGCCACCAGGCGTCCGTCGGCGCCCCGGCCGACCTCGGCCCGACGACCCGCGCGACCACCAGCCCCGCCCCGGGCGCCGCCAAGGCGCCGCGCGACCGCCGGCACCCCGACGCCCTGCCCACGATGTCCGGAACGGGTGAACGGGTGGTGTACTCCGTGGACGACGACCGCGTGTGGCTGGTCGGCCCCGGGAACGAGGTGCGGCGCACCTTCGAGGTCACTCCCAGTACGGTCGATCCGACGCCGGGCGCCTACACGGTCACGTCCCGGTCCAAGCTGGTCACCGGGTCCGACGGCATCCCCGTCGAGCACGTGGTGCGCTTCGCCGGCGCCCAGGGCGTGGCCATCGGGTTCAGCGCGGCGGTCGACGGCTCGACGGCCCGGCCCGACCCGGACCGGCCCACCGGCGGCATCCGCGAGACGCGCGCGGACGGCGACGCGATGTGGAAGTTCGCGACGATCGGACGGCAGGTCGTCGTCGTCCCCTGAAGACGCGCGCGGAGCGCCGCGGGCCCTGTGGGCCCTGTGGGACCGGTGGGACCGGTGGGACCGGTGGGACCGGTGGGACCGGTGGGGCTTGCGCGGCGGGGCGGGCGGGCGGCTGCCGCCGGGTGTCAGGCGGCCTCGCGGTGGTCGCGGTCGTCGCGGTGGTGGCCCGGCCGGTCGCGAACCGTCCGGCGCGTCCCCGGCTCGGGGGCGGTCGGTGGCGTGGAGACCGCCGCCGCGGCGGCGCAGGAGGCGAGCAGGTCCCGCATCGACACCCCGGTGGACGCGGACGACTGAGGGCTCGGGCGGCCCTGCGGCTGGGCCTGGGACGTGGACGACATGGACGCCTCCTGGAGCTCGGGGGCGGGCGCAGTAAGGCATGCCTAACTACGAACTGAGTACCATGTGACCACGCGCGAGACCCGGAACGCAATCTTTTGCCGACGCCCTGTCGGAAAATCCCGTCGGGAAATCCCGTCGGGAGGGGCGCCGCCGGGCGGCTCAGCCGGTGAGGACGCTGACGTCGGCCGTCGCCCACCGCTCGCCGAGGCCGGTCACCGTCACGTGCCGCACCTCGTCGGCGGTGTCACCGACGGCCCGGTCGATCCGGACCCGCAGCCGGTCCTCGGTCAGCTCCTCGACCTTGCCCTCGCCCCACTCGACCACGATCACCGAGTCGGACAGGGAGACGTCGAGGTCGAGGTCCTCCATCTCGTCCAGGCCGCCGGACAGCCGGTAGGCGTCCACGTGGACGAGCGGCGGACCGTCGCCGAGCGGCGGGTGCACACGGGCGATCACGAAGGTCGGGGAGGTCACCGCGCCCCGCACGCCGAGGCCCTCGCCGAGCCCCCGGGTCAGCGTGGTCTTGCCCGCGCCCAGCTCGCCGCTGAGCATGACCAGGTCCCCGGCGCGCAGCAGCTTGGCGAGCCGGCGGCCCAGCTCCCGCATCTGCTCGGGCGAGGTGACGGTGATCTCGACGCCGGGCGGGGCGACGTCCGGGGAGGGGGCGCCGGGGGACGGGACCGAGGAGGGACCGGAGGGCTCAGCCGGGCCCCGTGCTGCTGCTGGTGCTTCCATAGCCGTCCACGGTAGCCGCTGCCGGCACGGCGCCCGCGCGGGCGAGCAGGTCGGCGAGGCGGTCGGTGACCAGCTCGGGGTGCTCCAGCATCACCAGGTGCCCCGCGTCGGGGACGAGCACCAGCTCCGCGTCCGGCAGCAGGCCGGCGATCGCCTCGCTGTGCTCGCTCGGCGTCACCAGGTCCCGCACCCCGGCCAGGACCAGGACCGGGAGGCCGGCGAAGTGGGCGAGCGCCTCGGTCTTGTCGTGGTCGTTGAAGGCCGGGTAGTACTCGGCGACGACGTCGATCGGCGTCGACTCGATCATCCGCTCGGCGAAGCGGGCCACGGCCGGGTCGACGTCCCGGGACGCGAAGGAGTACCGCTTGATGATCCCGGCGAACAGGTCCGCCGTCGCCCGCCGTCCCCGCTCCACCAGCTCGGCCCGCTGCCCCAGCGCCTTGAGCACGCCCGGCAGCACCCGCCGCACCGCGTTGACGCCGGCCACCGGAAGCCCGAAGTTGACCTCGCCGAGGCGCCCGGAGGACGTGCCCACGAGGGCGACGGCGACGACGCGCTCGCGGATCAGCTCGGGGAAGGCGTCGGCCAGCGCCATCACGGTCATGCCGCCCATGGAGTGCCCGACCAGCACGATCGGGCCCTCGGGTGCGGCGGCGTCGATGACGGCCTTCAGGTCGCGGCCCAGCTCCTCGATGCTGACCGGCCGGTCGTCCCGCGTCTGGGCCACGCCCCGTCCGGACCGGCCGTGGCTGCGCTGGTCCCAGTAGACGGTGCGGACGACGCCCCTGAGGGCCGCCCGCTGGAAGTGCCAGGAGTCCTGGTTGAGGCAGTAGCCGTGGCTGAAGACGACGGTGACGGGCGCGGGGGCCTTGCGGCCGAACAGCCGCCTGCGGCGCGGGGCGCGGTCGGCCCCGGTCTCCGGGTCGGGGTCGTCGACCTCGTAGTAGAGCTCGGTGCCGTCCTCGGCGTACGCCTTGCCGGGGGTGCCGCGCAGACCGCCGTACGGGCCCGCCGAGTCGAGGGCGAGGCGGGCCTTGCGGCGCATCCCGCGGCCGACGGTGAGCCGTTCTATCGCCACTCCGGCCGCGGCGCCCGCCGCGACCACGCCTATCGCGACCCCGGCGATGCCGGTCGCCCGGCGCCAGCCGCCGGCGGCGGCCTCGGCGGCGGCCTCCGTGGCGGAGGCGACGGCCGCCGCGACGGCCTCCCCGCTGCTCTCGCTCACGTACACCGCTCCTCTTCACCGGGTCACCGGGTTCACCGGGTTCGCCGGGTTCACCGGGTTCACCGGGTTCACCGGGCCGTTGTGCGCCTACCCGCTGCCGATCGCTGATTCACCTGGACGCGCGTCGCCGTCGACCGGTCACTCGTTGACGTAGACGCGCGGGACGCGGCTTCCGATCCGGGTGACGATCTCGTACCCGATGGTGCCCGCCGCCTGGGCCCAGTCCTCGGCGGTGGGCTCGCCACGGTCGCCGGGCCCGAACAGCACCGCCTCGGCGCCCGGCGCGGGCCGGTCCCCGCCCAGGTCGACGACGAACTGGTCCATCGCGATCCGCCCCGCGACCGTGCGCCACTTGCCGTCGACCAGGACGGGGCCGGTGGAGGAGGCGTGGCGCGGGACGCCGTCCGCGTAGCCGAGCGGGACGAGGCCGAGGGTGGTCTCGCCCGGGGTGGTGTAGTGGTGCCCGTAGCTGACGCCGTGGCCGCCGGGGACCTGCTTGACCAGGGCCAGCGAGGCGGCCAGCGTCATCACGGGGCGCAGCCCGAAGTCGGCGGGCGTGCCGATCTCGGGGCTGGGCGAGACGCCGTACATCGCGATGCCGGGCCGTACGAGGTCGAAGTGGGCGTCGGGGAGGGTGAGGGTGGCCGGCGAGTTGGCGATGTGCCGCACCTCGGGACGCAGGCCCTGCCGCTCGGCGTACGCCGTCATCTCCCGGAAGCGGGTGAGCTGCGCGGCGATGGAGGGGTGGCCGGGCTCGTCGGCGCAGGCGAAGTGGGACCAGAGCCCGGTGACCCGCGCCAGCCCCTCCCCCTCGGCGCGCAGGGCGGCCCCGACCAGCTCCGCCCAGTCCTCGCCGGGCTGGCAGCCGCCCCGGCCGAGTCCGGTGTCGGCCTTGAGCTGCACGCGCGCGGGCACCCCGGCCGCCCGTGCCGCCCCGACGACCTCCTCCATGGCCCACATCGCGCTGACGGACACGTCCAGACGGGCCTCGACGGCCTCCCGCCAGGGCCCGCCCGGTGTCCACAGCCAGCACATGACGCGTACGTCGTCCGGCACTCCGGCCCCCGCCGCCCGCAGGGCGAGGGCCTCCTGCGGGGTGGCGGTGCCGAGCCAGGTCGCGCCCGCCTCGACGGCGGCACGGGCGCAGGGGAGGGCGCCGTGGCCGTAGGCGTCCGCCTTGACGACGGCCATGAGAGCCGCCCCGGGGGCCCGCTCGCGCAGGGCGCGGACGTTGGCCCGCAGGGCGGCCAGGTCGATCTCGGCCCGGGCGCGCAGTACCGCGTCCCGCCGAGCAGCTGTCTCACTCATCGTGCCCCCAGTCTCTCAGAGCACCCGGCCGCCCCCGCTCCGCGCCGCCCGAAGGTGGTGGGCGCCGGGCTGTGGTTAGGGTGCCGGACATGAGCATCATCGGGGTCGGGATCGACGTGGCCGAGGTCGAGCGGTTCGGGGCGTCGCTGGAGCGCACACCGGCCCTGGCGGGGCGGCTCTTCCTGGAGAGCGAGCTGCTGCTGCCCGGCGGCGGCCGCCGGGGCGTCGCCTCGCTCGCCGCCCGCTTCGCCGCGAAGGAGGCGCTGGCCAAGGCGCTGGGCGCACCGGCGGGCCTGCTGTGGACGGACGCCGAGGTGTACGTCGAGGACAGCGGGCAGCCGCGGCTGCGGGTCACGGGGACGGTGGCGGCGCGGGCGGCGGAGCTGGGCGTGGCGTCGTGGCACGTCTCGCTGAGCCATGACGCGGGGATCGCGTCGGCGGTGGTGATCGCGGAGGGTTAGGGGGGTGTGTGCGGCGGAACGGCTCGCGTCAAGCCCCGGCCCCGCACGGCCCTTGAAGAACGCCGGAGAGGGCCGCGGACATGGGTGCCCGCGTCCACGTCCGCATCCGCATCCGCATCCACATCCACGTCTGCGTCTCCGTCCGCGTCCGCGTCCGCGACCCCGGTCCGCCGGGGTGCGGGAACGCGGGGACGTCGCGGTGGCTCGTTGCGGCTGCCCGGTGGCGGGTGCCGGTGCGTCGCCGGGCACGGCCCCGCCCGGGGCGTGGTCCGCCGTACGGTCCCGGTGGTCCGGGCCCGGATCCCGGTGCCGTCAGTCGGTGGTCGGGCGGACCCGGATGTGCATGCGCTCGCCCTGTGCGCCGTACAGGGCGAGCCACTCGACGGGCCGGTCCCCGGCGTTGGCGACGCCGTGCGGGACGCGGGTGTCGAACTCGGCTGTCTCCCCCGCCGTCAGGACCAGGTCGTGCTCGCCGAGGGCGAGGAGCAGGCGGCCGGAGAGGACGTAGAGCCACTCGTGGCCCTCGTGCGATCCCTGTTCGGGGCGGGGCGTCCACTCGGTCCGCGGGGCGGCCGGGGCGGGGAGGATCTGCTTGTAGGCGTGCAGGCCGTCGTTGGGGTTCCGGGTGAGCGGGACCCAGGTCTGTCCGTGCCGGGTGAAGGGGCGGGGGTGGACGCGGGGGTCGCCGGTGCGCGAGCCGACGAGGTCGTCCAGGGGCAGCCGGTGTGCCCGGGCCAGCGGCAGCAGGTGCCGCAGCCCCGGCTCGCGCTGCCCCGACTCCAGCCGGGACAGGGTGCTCACGGAGATGCCGGTGGCGGCGGCGAGCTGGGCCAGCGTGAGCCCGCGGGCCTGCCGGACGGCACGCAGGCGTGCCCCGAGCGAGGTCATCACCTGTGCCGTCTCGTCGTCGCCGCCGCTCATGAGACCACTGTCCCTCATCGCGGGTCCCGCCCGACGAGGGCCGTGCGTGTTCCCGGCGTACGGGGAAGACTCGACGGCATGCGGACTGCGTACAGCGTGGAAACGGTCAGGAACGCCGAACGGGAGCTGATGGCACGGCTGCCGGAGGGGGCGCTGATGCAACGGGCCGCGGCCGGGCTGGCCGCCGCCTGCGCCCAGGTGCTGGCCCGGGTGGCCGGGCGGGTCTACGGCAGCCGGGTGGTGCTGCTGGTCGGCAGTGGCGACAACGGCGGCGACGCCCTGTACGCGGGCGCCCGTCTGGCCCGGCGGGGCGCGGGCGTGACGGCGGTGCTGCTCGCGCCGGACCGGGCGCACGCCGGCGGGCTGGCGGCGCTGCGGCGGGCCGGCGGGCGGGTCGTGGAGGGCGGGGCGTCCGGCGCCGCCGGCGAGGCGATCGCGCGGGCCGACCTGGTCCTGGACGGCATCGTCGGGATCGGCGGCAAGGGCGGGCTGCGGGAGGCGGCGGTGCCGCTGGCGGACGCGGCCGCGCGCTCCCGGGCCGCCGTCGTCGCCGTCGACCTGCCGAGCGGTGTCGACGCGGACACGGGTCGGGTGCGGGGGGAGGCGGTCCGCGCCGACCTGACGGTGACGTTCGGGACGCACAAGCCGGGGCTGCTGATCGATCCGGCGCGGGAGTACGCGGGGGCGGTGCGGCTGGTGGACATCGGCCTGCCGCTGCCCGCCGAGGCGGCCGAGCTGGAGGCGTTGCAGCACACGGACGTGGCACGCCTGCTGCCGGTTCCGGCGGCCGAGAGCGACAAGTACCGGCGCGGGGTCGTGGGCATCGCCGCCGGGTCGGCCCGCTACCCCGGCGCGGCCGTGCTCGCCGTCGCGGGCGCGCTGCGGGGCGGGGCCGGGGCGGTGCGGTACGTCGGCCCGGCCGGGGACGCGGTGATCGCCCGTTACCCGGAGACGCTCGTGTCCGACCAGGGGCCGAGGCGGGCGGGGCGGGTGCAGGCGTGGGTGGTCGGGCCGGGCGCCGGTGACGACGCGGCGACGGTGGCTGAGGTGCTGGCGGCCGAGGTGCCGGTGCTGATCGACGCGGACGGGCTGCGGCTGGCCGACGCGGACGCGGTACGGGCGCGTACGGCCCCGACGCTGATGACCCCGCACGCCGGGGAGGCGGCGGCGCTGCTCGGGGTGGCCCGGGAGGAGGTCGAGGGGGCCCGGCTGGCCGCGGTGCGCGAGTTGGCGGCCCGCTACGGGGCGACGGTGCTGCTGAAGGGCTCGACGACGCTGGTGGCCGGTGCGAAGGGCGGCCCCGTCCGGGTCAACGCCACGGGGACCTCGTGGCTGGCCACGGCCGGCAGCGGGGACGTGCTGTCCGGCCTGGCGGGGTCGCTGCTCGCGGCGGGCCTCGCGGCGCTGGACGCCGGAAGCGTGGGCGCGTACCTGCACGGTCTGGCGGGCCGCTTCGCGACGGAGGGGGCACCGGCGGGGGCTCACGACGTGGCCGAGGCGATCCCGCGGGCCTGGCGGGACGTGCGGGGGGACTGACCCCAAGGCCCTCCGGGTCAGTGGCCGAGGCGATCCCGCGGGCCTGGCGGGACGTGCGGGGGGACTGACCCCAAGGCGCTCCGGCTCCGGTCCGGCCTCCCCCGGCCCCCTGCGCGGAGCACGAGGGCGACCCGCTGCCAGGGGCCGGAAGGGGGGCCGACTCCGCCTACTCCACCGTCACCGACTTCGCGAGGTTGCGCGGCTGGTCCACCTCGTTGCCGCGGGCCGTGGCCAGTTCGCAGGCGAAGACCTGCAAGGGCACCGTGGCCACCAGGGGTTGCAGCAGGGTCGGGGTGGCCGGGATCCGGACGAGGTGGTCGGCGTAGGGGACGACCGCCTCGTCGCCCTCCTCGGCGATGACGATGGTGCGGGCGCCGCGGGCGCGGATCTCCTGGATGTTGGACACGATCTTGTCGTGCAGGATCGACCGCCCCCGCGGGGACGGCACCACCACGACGACCGGCAGGTCCTCCTCGATCAGCGCGATCGGCCCGTGCTTCAGCTCGCCCGCCGCGAAGCCCTCCGCGTGCATGTACGCCAACTCCTTGAGCTTGAGGGCGCCTTCGAGGGCGACGGGGTGCCCGACGTGCCGGCCGAGGAAGAGCACCGTCTTCTTGTGGGCCAGGGAGCGGGCCAGTTCGCGCACGGGGTCCATGGTCCCCAGGACCTGTTCGACCGCGCCGGAGATGCCGGACAGGTCGCGGACCACGTCGCCGATCTCGTCGCCGTACTTCGTGCCGCGCACCTGGCCCAGGTACAGGGCGACCAGGTAGCAGGCCACGAGCTGGGTGAGGAAGGCCTTGGTGGAGGCGACGGCGACCTCGGGGCCCGCATGGGTGTAGAGCACGGCGTCGGACTCGCGGGGGATCGTCGAGCCGTTGGTGTTGCAGATGGCGAGGACCCTGGCGCCCTGTTCGCGGGCGTGGCGCAGGGCCATGAGGGTGTCCATGGTCTCGCCGGACTGGGAGATCGCGACGACCAGGGTCTGCTGGTCGAGGATCGGGTCGCGGTAGCGGAACTCGCTGGCCAGCTCCACCTCGCAGGGGATCCGCGTCCAGTGCTCGATGGCGTACTTGGCGATCAGTCCGGCGTGGAAGGCCGTACCGCAGGCGACGACGACGACCTTGTCGACCTCCCGGAGCACCTGGGGCGGGATGCGCACCTCGTCCAGGCTCAGCGTGCCGGAGCCGTCGATGCGGCCGAGGAGGGTGTCGGCGACGGCCTTCGGCTGCTCGGCGATCTCCTTGAGCATGAAGGAGGCGTAGCCGGCCTTCTCGGCGGCCGAGGCGTCCCAGTCGACGTGGTAGGAGCGGACCTCGGCCGGGGTGCCGTCGAAGGCGGTGACGCTGACGCCCTCGTCCCGGCGCAGTTCGACGACCTGGTCCTGGCCCAGCTCGACGGCGTCCCGGGTGTGGGCGATGAAGGCCGCGACGTCCGAGGCGAGGAAGTACTCGCCCTCCCCCACGCCCACCACGAGCGGGGAGTTGCGGCGCGCGCCCACCACCACGTCCGGCGCGTCCGCGTGCACCGCGACCAGGGTGAACGCGCCCTCCAGCCGCCGGCACACCAGCCGCATCGCCTCGGCCAGGTCGGTGCAGGCCGAGTACTCCTCGGCGAGCAGGTGGGCGACGACCTCGGTGTCGGTCTCGGAGGGCAGGTCGTGGCCGCGCTCCGCCAGCTCGGCCCGCAGCGGCGCGAAGTTCTCGATGATGCCGTTGTGCACCACGGCCACCCGGCCCGCGTTGTCGAGGTGCGGGTGGGCGTTGGCGTCGGTGGGCCCGCCGTGGGTGGCCCAGCGGGTGTGGCCGATGCCGGTGGCGGCGGACGGCAGCGGGTGTTCGGACAGTTCCTTGTCGAGGTTGACGAGCTTGCCGGCCCGCTTGGCGGTGGCGAGGCCGCCGTCGGCGAGCACGGCGACGCCCGCCGAGTCGTATCCCCGGTATTCGAGCCGCTTCAGTCCGGCCATCACGACGTCGAGCGCCGACTGAGGCCCTACGTATCCCACGATTCCGCACATAAGCGGCAGCCTACGAGCAGGATCGGCGCGGCGGCGGCCGCACAGCGGGCTTCCTGTGCCCGAAATCGGAAATTCCCACCGGGGTACGAACGCCGCCCGCCGGTCTCCGGCTTGTCAGCCGAGCTTGGCGACCTGCGCGTCGACGACCTCGGCGGGGACCTCGAACTGCGCGCCGGTCATCATCGAGGAGAGGTTGACGGCGCTGAAGGTGGCGAGGGTGGCGCCCTTGCGGACCACGACGAGCTTCATGAGCCCGTCGGTGTCCTCGCCGGTGGCCACACCGATGTCGACGGTCAGCCCTTCGTCGCCGGCCTTGAGGCGATCCAGGCCGCTCACCTTGGTGACCCGCATCCTGTCGCCGCCCACGGTGGCGTCGAAGCCGTCCGCGCACTTCTCGACGGCCGCCTTCAGGCCCGCCATCGCCTCCTCGGCGCCGCCGTCCGCGTAGGAGGCCACGTTCAGCATGATCTTGTTCACGTCGATGTCGGTCATGTCCTGGCCGTCCGGGCCCTTGCTCTCGGAGGGCGACTCCGACTGGCCCTGCCAGGAGCGTTGCACGTCCGCCGCCGGCTCGCCCTGGGCCACCGCGCCCTGGACGTGGACGAGCGGCAGGCATGCCTGGTCGTCCGCCGAGATCCGGTCCTTGGCCACCTGGTCGTCCGCCGACAGTTCGGTGGCGACCTCGCCGTTCTTGACGTCGGCCTGGGCCAGGGCGACCTTCTCCAGTTCCTCGGCGGTCAGCGCCTTGCCCGCCGGTGCGGACTCCTCGGCACCCTCCGCCGGGGCGGACTGCTCCGCCTTCGCCTTGCCGTCACCGGCCGCGGAGTCGCCGTCGGACGACCCGCCGCAGGCGGTGGCGAGCAGGGCCAGGGCGGCGGCAAAGGCCGCGAGGACGGTACGGCGGACAGCGGTCGAACTCACGTCGGCACTCTTTCGTCAGGATGCGGGTGGGACCGAAGGGTCCGGTGATGGCGGATTGCGCCGGATTCCGTCGCGTCACGTCGGGACAGAGGTGTGAATCCGGTCGACTTTGCCCGCACCTTACCTATGGCACTCGCACGCACGATCGAAACCGGTCACCCGAGACCCGACCGTGATCCCACCGGGGCGTGACGCACCCCACCTGCCGCCCCGTTCGTACTCCGTTAACAATGGACTGTGATCTCTCCGGTCCCCTCGATCCCCCGGAGCGCCCACCGGCATCGGCCGGAGGCGACTCCCTACGTCGACCTCACCCGCCCCGAGTGGAGCGCGCTGCGCGACAAGACGCCGCTGCCGCTGACCGCCGAGGAGGTCGAGAAGCTGCGCGGCCTCGGCGACGTCATCGACCTCGACGAGGTGCGGGACATCTACCTCCCGCTGTCCCGGCTCCTCAACCTCTACGTCGGCGCCACCGACACGCTGCGCGGCGCGCTGAACACGTTCCTCGGCGAGCAGGGCTCCCAGTCCGGCACCCCCTTCGTCATAGGGGTCGCCGGCTCGGTCGCGGTCGGCAAGTCCACCGTCGCCCGCCTGCTCCAGGCGCTGCTCTCCCGCTGGCCCGAGCACCCGCGCGTGGAACTGGTCACCACGGACGGCTTCCTGCTGCCGACGCGGGAACTGGAGGCGCGGGGCCTGATGTCGCGGAAAGGTTTCCCCGAGTCGTACGACCGCAGGGCGCTGACCCGCTTCGTCGCGGACATCAAGGCGGGCAAGGCCGAGGTGACCGCCCCGGTCTACTCCCACCTCACCTACGACATCGTCCCGGACCAGCGCCTCGTCGTCCGCCGCCCCGACATCCTGATCGTCGAGGGCCTCAACGTGCTCCAGCCCGCGCTGCCCGGCAAGGACGGCCGTACCAGGGTCGGACTCGCCGACTACTTCGACTTCAGCGTGTACGTGGACGCGCGCACCGAGGACATCGAGCGCTGGTACCTCAACCGCTTCCGCAAGCTGCGCGCGACCGCCTTCCAGAACCCGTCCTCGTACTTCCGCAAGTACACGCAGGTGTCGGAGGAGGAGGCCCTCGACTACGCCCGGACCACCTGGCGCACCATCAACAAGCCCAACCTGGTGGAGAACGTGGCCCCCACCCGGGGCCGGGCCACCCTGGTGCTGCGCAAGGGCCCCGACCACACCGTGCAGCGGCTGAGCCTGCGCAAGTTGTGAGGCGGGCGGCGGGTGCCGGGCCGCGGCGGGCGACGCGATAGAAATACCGGATGCTGCATCTGCGCCTGATCACTCCCGCCGACCGCACCGACGAGGTGGTCCGCCTGATCGACCGTACGGTCGGCACCACCCATCTCGTCGTGCTGCCGGGCGCCGCCCGCGAACCCGAGGGCGACGTCGTCATGTGCGACGTGGCCCGCGAGGCCGGTGACGAACTCATCAACGGGCTGCGGGCGTTGGGCATCGCCAACTGCGGCGCCATCACCGCCGAGAACATCGACCTGTCGCTGTCCGAGCGCGCCGACCAGGCGGAGCGGGACGCGCCCGGCGAGGCCGCCGACGCGGTGCTGTGGGAGCAGTTGGAGGAGGCGACGCACGAGGAGTCGACGCTCTCCATCACCTACGTCGCCTTCATCACGCTGGCCACGATGATCGCGGCCTGCGGTGTCGTCCTCGACAACGCGATCCTGATCGTGGGCGCGATGGCGGTCGGCCCGGAGTTCGGCCCGCTGGCCGGGATCTGCACGGCGATCGTCCAGCGGGCCCCGCGGCTCGCCCTGCGCTCGGCGATCGCCCTGCTGGTGGGCTTCGCCGTGGCGATGGCGGTGACGGTGGGCTTCAGCTGGATCATGTCCGCCCTCGACCTGTTCAGCGAGGGCAAGTTGGAGGGCGACCGCCCCAACACCGGCTTCGTCTACGCCCCCGACGCCTTCTCCTTCGTGGTGGCGGTCCTCGCCGGCATCGCGGGCACGCTGTCCCTCACCTCGGCGAAGTCCGGCGCCCTGGTGGGCGTCGCCATCTCCGTCACCACGGTCCCGGCGGCCGCGAACGCCGCCGTCGCCCTGAGCTTCGGCGACACCAACCAGACGGTGGGCTCCACCGAACAACTCCTGCTCAACCTGGCAGGCATCGTGGTAGCCGGAACCCTGACCTTGCTGGCCCAGAAGGCCCTCTGGTCAACCCAACAAGGCCGGATGAGCAAGCCCTCCTAGGGGCGCGGGGCTCTGCTGATATGCGGCTCCGCCGCGCGGGCGCGACCAGCCACAACGGACCCGCAGCCCGCATCACACAGAACCCCCACCTCGGACCCGGCCCCGGCCCCGGCCCCGGCCCCGGCCCCGGCCCCGGCCCCGGCCCCGAAAACTAACCGAGCGCGGACTTCACCGAATCGGCCAACCGCCCCGCCACAGACCGAGCCTGCTCGATGTCGGCAGCCTCCACCATCACCCGCACCAAGGGCTCGGTCCCGGAGGGACGCAGCAACACCCGCCCGGTGCTCCCCAGCTCCCGCTCCGCCTCGGACACCGCCGCGGCCAGCTCGGCAGAGGTGCTCACCCGCGACTTGTCCACGTCCGGCACATTGACCAGCACCTGCGGCAGCCGCTCCATCACGGAGGCGAGGTCCCGCAGCGTACGGCCGGTCTGCGCGACCCGCGCCGCCAGCATCAGGCCGGTCAGCGTGCCGTCACCCGTCGTGGCGTGGTCGAGGATGATGACGTGCCCGGACTGCTCGCCGCCGAGGGCGTAGCCGTGCTCCTTCATCGCCTCCAGCACGTACCGGTCGCCGACGCCGGTCTGCACGAACTCGATGCCCTCGCGCTCCATGGCCAGCTTGAAGCCCAGGTTGGACATGACGGTGGCGACCACGGTGTCGGACCGCAGCGCGTCCCGCTCCCGCATGGCCAGCGCGAGCACCGCGAGGATCTGGTCGCCGTCGACCTCCGCACCGGTGTGGTCCACGGCCAGGCAGCGGTCGGCGTCGCCGTCGTGGGCGATGCCGAGGTCGGCGCCGTGCTCGACGACGGCGGCCTTGAGCAGATCGAGGTGGGTGGAGCCGCAGCCGTCGTTGATGTTGAGGCCGTCGGGCACCGCGCCGATGGTGACCAGTTCGGCACCGGCCCGCGCGAAGGCCTCGGGCGAGACCCGGGAGGCCGCGCCGTGCGCCTCGTCGAGGACGATCTTCAGTCCGTCGAGACGGTTGGGGAGCACGCCGACGAGGTGGGCGACGTACTGGTCGAGCCCCTCGTCGTAGTCCCGGACGCGGCCGACGCCGGCGCCGGTCGGGCGGTCCCAGGGGGCGCCGGTGCGGTGCTCGGCGTAGACGGACTCGATGCGGTCCTCCAGCTCGTCGGCGAGCTTGTGGCCGCCGCGGGCGAAGAACTTGATGCCGTTGTCGGGCATGGCGTTGTGGCTGGCGGACAGCATCACGCCGAGGTCGGCGCCGAGCGCGCCGGTGAGGTGGGCCACCGCGGGCGTCGGCAGCACACCGACCCGCAGCACGTCCACACCGGCGCTGGCCAGGCCCGCGACCACGGCGGCCTCCAGGAACTCCCCGGAGGCGCGTGGGTCCCGGCCGACCACCGCGGTCGCCCGGTGCCCGGCGAAGGTGCCCGCCTCGGCCAGTACGTGCGCCGCGGCGACGGAGAGGCCCAGCGCCAGCTCGGCCGTCAGATCCGCGTTGGCGACACCGCGCACACCGTCCGTGCCGAAGAGTCGTCCCACTTGTCCTCCTGAGGAAACGTCATTCCGGAAGCGGCTGCCGATGAGTGCGGCCCACGCAGTCGGCTCCCGAAGACCCGGGCACGCATCGCCCGACCAACGATCACATAAGCCTTAGAACGTCTTGTGCCGTTATACGCCCAACGGCAGGGATAAACGAATGCCCCGGCAGCACAGTGGCGTGCCGCCGGGGCGTTCGGAGTACAGCCGGTACGACTTAGCGCTTGCTGTACTGCGGGGCCTTGCGGGCCTTCTTCAGACCGGCCTTCTTCCGCTCGACCGCGCGGTCGTCGCGGCGCAGGAAGCCGGCCTTCTTGAGCGCGCCGCGGTTGTTGTCGACGTCGGCCTCGTTCAGGGCGCGGGCGACACCGAGACGGAGCGCGCCGGCCTGGCCGGAGACACCGCCACCGGCGATGCGGGCGATGACGTCGTAACGACCGTCCAGCTCGAGCACCTTGAAGGGCTCGTTGACTTCCTGCTGGTGCACCTTGTTCGGGAAGTAGTCCTCGAGGGTGCGGCCGTTGATCTTCCACTTGCCGGTGCCCGGGACGATCCGGACACGGGCGATGGCGTTCTTGCGGCGGCCCAGGCCGGCGGCCGGCTGGGGCTCGCCGAACGCGGAGGCCAGGGACTCCGAGGTGTACTCGCCCTCGACGGGGACCTCGGACTCGGTGGTGTAGCTGTCGATGTCAAGCTCTTCGAGCGGCTGCTCGGCAGTGGTCTCGGCCACGATGCTCCTCAGATTCTCTTCAGTCTTAGGGGGTGGCCGGACTTACTGCGCGACCTGGGTGATCTCGAACGGCTGCGGCTGCTGCGCGCCGTGCGGGTGCTGGTCACCCTTGTAGACCTTCAGCTTCGAGAGCATCTGACGGCCCAGGGAGTTCTTGGGGAGCATGCCCCGGACGGCCTTCTCGACGGCCTTCTCCGGGTTCTTGTCGAGCAGATCGTCGTAGCGCACGGAGCGCAGGCCGCCCGGGTAGCCGGAGTGGCGGTACGCCAGCTTCTGGCTCCGCTTGTTACCCGAGAGGTGCACCTTGTCGGCGTTGATGATGATGACGAAGTCACCGGTGTCGACGTGGGGCGCGTAGATCGGCTTGTGCTTGCCGCGCAGGATGGAGGCCGCAGTGGAGGCCAGACGACCCAGGACGACGTCCTGAGCGTCGATGACGTGCCACTGGCGCGTCACATCGCCGGGCTTGGGGCTGTACGTACGCACGGTTCGTAGCCTTCGCTTCTTCAGTGAGTGGTCCTGACATGGTCACCGAAGACGATCACGACAGCCCTGACCGCACTGCGGTGACGCAAACCGCGTGCAGGTCGCTGGTCATCGGTCCCGGTGGACCGGTGTAAGGGCCCCTCACGTGAGAATGAGCAAGCCAATACACATACGACTGTGCAGAATACCCGGGCCCCGGCGGCCGGGTCAAAACGGGGCCGCCGCGGCCCGCTCCCGCTCCGGCGCACGCCCCCGTGGCACCCGCTCGCCCGCACCCGCCGCACCGGTCCCGGCCTGGCGGGCGACCGTCACCGCCAGCACGCACAGCGTGAACGCGTCCCGGAAGGCCCGCCGCCGCTCCCCCTCCAGCCAGGGCCAGGTCAGACCGGGCACCTGGGGCACCAGGGCGATCCAGAACCACACCCCGCGGGCCACCGACCCGGCGCTGGGCAGCCCGGCGAGCAGCAGCGGCAGCACGACCAGGAGGTAGTGGTCGTAGGACGGCCGCGACACCAGGAACGCCGAGAGCATCAGCCCCGCGCCGGTCTCCGCGAGCCGCAGCGGACCGGCGTCGGCGCGGCGCCAGCGCCGGTACGCGCACAGCACCCCGGCCGAGGCCGCCGCCACCGCGAGCCCCTGCGCGAGCGCCGGCGGCACCCCGAGCCGGGGCAGTACGGCGGCCGGGGACGCCTCGTAGAGCCGTACGAAGCCGTCGTCGCCGTGCAGCAGGAAGGGCAGCGTGCGGGTGAAGAAGCCCGCCGGGTCGGGCATCGCCAGGGCCGCCGCGGCGGAGACCAGCGCCGGCACCAGGACGGCGGCGCCCAGCGCCCGCCACCGCCCGGCGAAGAGGAAGAGCAGGACGACCGGCGCGAGCAGCGGCTTGAGCGCCACCGCCGCCCCGATCACGACCCCCGCCCCCGTCCAGCGCCCCCGGCTCGCCAGCAGCAGGGCCAGTGGCAGCGCCACCGTCGCCGTCACCGTCCAGTTGCCGAGCCGCACCAGGTGCCCGAACGGCGCGAAGCCCAGCGCGAGCCCGGTCAGCCCGAGGACCGCGAGGCGGCTGCCCAGCGGCACCCGGTGCAGGCGCAGCGCGCAGGCCCAGGCCAGGGTCAGCAGGACCGTCACCGCGCACGGCACCAGCACCCGCAGCACGGCGCCGGGCAGCAGCGCCTGCGGGACGGCGGCCAGGACGGCGCTCGGCAGATAGAGGAAGTGCGGGTCGTCGTAGGGGGAGCCGCCGGCCAGCCAGGTGCGGGCCGCCCGCACGACGATCGCGTTGTCCATCCCGCCGTCCGGGGTGGTCCGGGCCGCGTGCGCGGCGGTCGCCGCCAGCACCGCCACGAGCACCGCCCACGGATGCCCTCCCGCCGGTCGCACCAACCACCCGGAGATGTCGCTTTTGCCCTTCCGCATGAACGGAACGCTAGGCCCTCGGCCCCCCAAGTCCCCGCACCAGCACGCCCTTCGGCCCGTCTAAGATGCGCCCCATGAGCTTTGGGCAGGGGGGACCTCAGTCGCAGTGGGATCCCTGGACACCGCAATCGCAGCAGCCGCAGTCCCAGCAGTCGCAGCAGCCCTGGAACAGCGGGAACGGTGACGACACCCCGGACTGGGCCGCCCTCGCCGAGGCCTCCGAGGCCCGTGCCAAGCGGCGCCGGCTGTTCCTCATCGGTGGCGGCGCGCTGGCCACCGTGGCGATAGCCGGTGCCGTCGCGGTGGCCGTGGTCTCGGCGGGCGGCTCGGACCAGGCGTCCGACGGCCCCTCCTCGCAGCTCCCCTCGACGGCGGACATACCCAGCGCGACGGCCACCGAGCCGTCCTTCGCCCCGACCAGCGCCCCGCCTCCGCTGGACCCGAAGGACTTCGTCTCCAGCGTCAAGAAGGACAAGGCCCCGCTCAGCCCGGACCTGCTCTTCCCCGGGACCCAGCTCACCATGGGCGAGACGGTGTACAAGAAGGGCCCGACGGCCGACACCCGCACCTGCGGCTCCGCCGCCCAGGCCACCCTGCCGAAGGTCCTCGACGCCAACAAGTGCACGCGCCTGCTCCGCGTCACCTACACCAAGGGCGACACGGCCGTGACCGTCGGCGTGGCCGTCTTCGACAGCGAGGCGCAGGCCACGAAGGCCAAGAAGGACGCCGACAAGAGGAGCATCGTGCGCTCCCTGTCCGGCGGCGGCGTCACGTCCTTCTGCACCGGCGCCGTCTGCCGCTCCACCACCAACTCCTACGGCCGCTACGCCTACTTCACCGTCGCCGGGTTCACGAACGGCAAGGACGTCACGGAGAAGTCCACCGGCGTGTTCCGGGCCGGTGACGACCTGGCCGAGTTCGCCTTCCGGCAGATCCGCCGCCGCGGTGAGGCCCAGGCGTCGGCGGCGGCGGAGGGCTGACGGCCCCCACTCCCCGCTCCTCGTTCAGCAGCAGCCGGCTCCCGGCAGCGACCGCTTGTTGCGCGCCTCCTTGTTCCGGGCGGCCAGCAGCTCGTCGGCCGGGTAGCCGACCTCCTCCAGCGTCAGCCCGTGCGGCCGGACGACGTGCACGGCGGAGTCCCGTACGCCGGCGGCCAGCACCTTCGCCGGCCAGTCGGGCCCGCGGTGCCCGTCGCCGACGAACAGCAGCGCCCCGATCAGCGAGCGCACCATGTTGTGGCAGAAGGCGTCGGCCCGCACGGTGGCGGTGACGATCCCGTCCTCGCCCCGCGCGAGACTCAGCTCCTGAAGCGTCCGGATGGTGGTCGCCCCCTCCCGCTTCTTGCAGTAGGCGGCGAAGTCGTGCCCGCCCAGCAGCCCCCGGGCGGCCTCGTTCATGGCGTCCACGTCGAGCGGCCAGTCGTGCCACAGGACGTGCCCGCGCAGCAGCGGGTCGACGCCGCCGGGGTTGTCGGTGACCCGGTAGGCGTAGCGCCGCCAGACCGCGGAGAACCGGGCGTTGAAGCCGCTGGGCGCCTCCCTGAGCGCCCACACCCGTACGTCCCTGGGCAGCCGCCCGGCGAGCCGCTTGAGCAGCTTCACGTGGTGCTCGGCCCACACCTCGCGCGGCAGGTCGACATGGGCCACCTGCCCCCGGGCGTGCACCCCGGCGTCGGTCCGCCCCGCCACGGTCAGCTCGTACGTCGTCCCCGACCGGGTGACCGTCCGCAGCGCGTCCTCGATCTCCCCCTGCACGGTCCGCCGACCTCCGGCCTGCTTGGCCCAACCGGAGAACTCACTCCCGTCATAGGAGAGATCCAGCCGCACCCGCACGAACCCGGCCTCAACTTCATCACTCACCCAGAGATCCTCTCAGCAACACGAAAGCGGGCCCGCCCTTGAAAAGGACGGACCCGCAAACGCCGTTAAGGGGCGCGGGGAACTGCGCGAGCAACCACGACGAAGCCGCAGCCGCAATCGCACAGCCACCCGGCAGAACGCTTACGCGTCCTTCGACTCCTCGTCCGCGGCCTCGTCGTCGGCCTTGGCCGTGTCGACCTTGGCCTCGGAAACCTCGGCGGAGCCCTCCGCGTCCTTGGCGGCACGCTTCGTCGCGGCCTCGGCCTCGCCCGTGGCCTGCTGCGCCACGGTCAGCGCCTCGACCAGCTCGATGACGGCCATGGGCGCGTTGTCGCCCCGACGGTTACCGATCTTGGTGATCCGGGTGTAGCCACCGGGACGGTTCTCGTAGCGCGGGCCGATCTCGGTGAAGAGCGTGTGGACGATGCTCTTGTCCGTGATCACCTGGAGCACCTGGCGGCGGTTGTGAAGGTCGCCCTTCTTCGCCTTGGTGACCAGACGCTCGGCGTACGGACGCAGCTTGCGCGCCTTCGCCTCGGTGGTGGTGATCCGGCCGTGCTCGAAGAGGCTCTTCGCCAGGTTCGCGAGGAGCAGCTTCTCGTGCGCGGCGCTGCCGCCCAAACGGGCACCCTTGGTGGGCTTCGGCATGGTGTTTCTCCTAGGTGTCTGCCCCGGCCGTATCAGGTACCGGAGTCAGTATCCGAGCAGGCGGTTGCCTGTCGGAGATCCGAGCAAAGGTCCCGGAGGGACCGTGCTCGGAAGGGGCGCGGGGAACTGCGCGACAAGCCACAGCGCACCCGCACCCGAGAACGGACCAGCTGGCCCGAGCTCTCAGTACTGCTCGGTCTCCACGAAGCCCGCATCCGCGTCGTCGTCCGCGCCGAAGGCGTCCGCGGCGGCGGTCGGGTCGAAGCCGGGAGGCGAGTCCTTCAGCGCGAGGCCCATGCCGGCCAGCTTGGCCTTGACCTCGTCGATGGACTTCGCACCGAAGTTGCGGATGTCGAGCAGGTCCGCCTCGGAACGGGCCACGAGCTCACCCACGGAGTGGATGCCCTCGCGCTTGAGGCAGTTGTACGACCGAACGGTGAGCTCCAGCTCCTCGATCGGCAGCGCCAGGTCGGCGGCGAGCGCGGCGTCCGTCGGGGACGGACCCATGTCGATGCCCTCGGCGTCGATGTTCAGCTCGCGGGCGAGACCGAACAGCTCGACCAGGGTCTTGCCGGCGGAGGCCATGGCGTCACGCGGACGCATCGCCTGCTTGGTCTCGACGTCGACGATCAGCTTGTCGAAGTCGGTGCGCTGCTCGACACGCGTGGCCTCGACCTTGTAGGTGACCTTGAGAACCGGCGAGTAGATCGAGTCGACCGGGATACGGCCGATCTCCTGGCCCACCTGCTTGTTCTGCACGGCGGAGACGTAGCCGCGACCGCGCTCGACGGTCAGCTCCATCTCCAGCTTGCCCTTGCCGTTGAGCGTGGCGAGGACGAGGTCGGGGTTGTGCACCTCGACACCGGCCGGGGGCGCGATGTCGGCGGCGGTGACCAGACCCGGGCCCTGCTTGCGCAGGTACATCACGACCGGCTCGTCGTGCTCCGAGGAGACGACCAGCTGCTTGATGTTGAGGATCAGGTCGGTGACGTCCTCCTTGACGCCCGGCACGGTGGTGAACTCGTGCAGGACACCGTCGATGCGGATGCTGGTGACAGCAGCGCCGGGGATCGACGAGAGGAGGGTGCGGCGGAGGGAGTTGCCGAGGGTGTAGCCGAAGCCCGGCTCCAGCGGCTCGATGACGAACCGGGAGCGGAACTCGTCGACGACCTCTTCGGTCAACGAGGGACGCTGAGCGATCAGCATGTGGTGATCCTTCAGTCAGGGGCGCCCGCTATTTGACGCCCGACTCTGTACTGCAAGGGTACGGGCGGCACGACCCGAAGGAGCCGTACCGCCCGCGAAACCCTGGTGAAGCGTGGAAGCGACGTCGCCGTGGGGCGAGATCAGACGCGACGACGCTTCGGCGGACGGCAGCCGTTGTGCGGGGTGGGCGTGACGTCCTGGATGGAGCCGACCTCGAGGCCGGTCGCCTGCAGGGAGCGGATGGCGGTCTCGCGACCGGAACCCGGGCCCTTGACGAAGACGTCGACCTTGCGCATGCCGTGCTCCTGCGCGCGGCGGGCTGCCGACTCGGCGGCCATCTGCGCGGCGAACGGCGTGGACTTCCGGGAGCCCTTGAAGCCGACGTGGCCGGCGGAGGCCCAGGAGATCACGTTGCCGGTCGGGTCCGTGATGGACACGATCGTGTTGTTGAACGTGCTCTTGATGTGCGCGTGGCCGTGAGCGACGTTCTTCTTTTCCTTGCGGCGCACCTTCTTGGCAGCGCCCTGACGACCCTTGGGGGGCATCTATAACTCCTACGGGAGGTGGTCGGTCCTACAGCGAAGACCGCTGGACGGCGAGTCCGCTGTGGACTACTTCTTGCCCGGCTTCTTCTTGCCGGCGATGGCGCGACGCGGGCCCTTGCGGGTGCGAGCGTTGGTGCTGGTGCGCTGACCGCGGACGGGCAGACCACGACGGTGACGGAGACCCTGGTAGGTACCGATCTCCACCTTGCGGCGGATGTCGGCCTGGACCTCGCGACGGAGGTCACCCTCGGTCTTGATGTTGTTGTCGACGTACTCGCGGATCGCGACGAGCTGCTCCTCGGAGAGGTCCCGAACACGGGTGTTCGGGTCCACGCCGGTGGCGGCGAGCGTCTGCTGCGAGAGGGTCCGGCCGATGCCGAACACGTAGGTGAGGGCGATCTCCACGCGCTTTTCGCGCGGGATGTCAACACCGGAAACGCGTGCCATTCAATGGCTCCAGTTGGTTGTCGGAGGTCTTCCACAGAACCGGTCCCCGGCCGCCGTATGAGGTACGGATCGGGTCCCCGGCCTCCGAACCGGGGGTGTCGGGCGATCGCTCGCCCGGGTCCTGCGTATGAACATGTTCAGCTCGCGTCGCGCGAAGTCCTGCGAATCGCGGAGGGAACGGTCAGGCGTCAGCCCTGGCGCTGCTTGTGGCGCGGGTTGTCGCAGATGACCATGACCCGACCGTGACGGCGGATCACCCTGCACTTGTCGCAGATCTTCTTGACGCTCGGCTTGACCTTCATGGGTGTGAGGTTCTCCGGGTCAGTTGCCGGCGGACCCGCACGCGGGGCGCGCGGGACGTGGGCAAGATCTACTTGTACCGGTAGACGATCCGGCCACGCGTCAGGTCGTACGGAGACAGCTCCACCACGACCCGGTCGTCAGGGAGGATGCGGATGTAGTGCATGCGCATCTTGCCGCTGATGTGTGCCAGGACCTGGTGGCCGTTCTGGAGCTCGACCTTGAACATGGCGTTCGGAAGAGACTCGACGACAGTGCCCTCGATCTCGATGGCACCTTGCTTCTTGGCCACGCTTCGCCCTTCGAATCGACTACCTTGATCGACTCCTCGTGCAACCCGCAGGACATGCGGGCACACGTGAGCCGACGAGTCAGTCTACGTCAGCGACCCCGGAAAGGCGAAACGAGGAAGTCTGCCCCGGATACGAGATCGTTATGCAAGGGGGTCCGGCGCGGCCGTGACGCCCAACTCGGCCAGCTTCGCCCTGCCCCCGTCGGGGGACGTCAGGACCAGCGGGCCCTGTTCCGTCAGGGCCACCGAGTGCTCCCAGTGGGAGGACCACGTGCCGTCCGTGGTGATGACGGTCCACTCGTCGGAGAGGACCTCGGTGCGCGGGGTGCCGAGGGAGACCATCGGCTCGATGGCGAGGCAGAAGCCGGGGACGAGCTTCGGGCCCTTGCCGCGGCGCCGGTCGACGTAGTTCAGCAGATGCGGGTCCATGTGCATCTCGGTGCCGATGCCGTGGCCGCCGTAGTCCTCGATGATCCCGTACCTGCCGCCGCCGGGCTTGGGCTGGCGGCGGATGTAGGTCTCGATGGCGCGGGAGACGTCCACCAGGCGGTTGCCCTGCTTCATGGCCGCGATGCCCGCCCACATGGACTCCTCGGTCACCCGGGACAGCTCGATCAGCTCCGGTGAGTGACCGGAGCCGACGAAGGCCGTGTAGGCGGCGTCGCCGTGCCAGCCGTCGATGATCGCGCCGCAGTCGATGGAGATGACGTCGCCGTCCTTGAGGACCACGTCGTCGGACGGGATGCCGTGGACGACGACCTCGTTCACCGACGTGCAGATGGTGGCGGGGAAGCCGCCGTACCCGAGGAAGTTCGGCTTCGCGTCGTGCTCCGCGAGGACCTTGCGGGCGACCTGGTCCAGGTCCTTGGTCGTCGCGCCGGGCACGGCGGCCTCGCGGGTGGCCGCGTGGATGGCGGCGACGACCAGCCCCGCCTCGCGCATCTTGGCGATCTGCTCGGGGTTCTTGATCTGCACCATGGGGGCTGCGGCCTTTCTGGACTGGACGGACCGGGGAAGAAGCGGGCGGGACGGGAAACGCCTCCCACGATACGGGGCGGGGCCGCCCCACCCCACAGCACAGCCGCGGCCCCCTGAGCGAGGGACCGCGGCTGCAAGCCGGGCGGCGTACTACTGGTCGCGCTTGAGCGCCTCCAGCGCGCGGCGGGTGACCTCGTCCACGGGGCCCGTCGCGGCGATGGTGGCGACCAGGCCCTGCGCCTTGTAGTAGTCGATGATCGGCTCGGTCTGCGTGTGGTAGACCTCCAGCCGCTTGCGGACCGTCTCCTCGGAGTCGTCGTCCCGCTGGTACAGCTCGCCGCCGCAGACGTCGCAGACGCCTTCCTTCTTCGGCGGGGTGTACGTCACGTGGAAGACGTGCGCCGAGTCGTTGCGGCAGACGCGCCGGCCGGCGATTCGCTTGACGACCTCGTCCTCCGGGGCCTCCAGGTCCAGCACCGCGTCGAGCTTCATGTCCTCGGTCTCGAGCAGCTCGTCCAGCGCCTCGGCCTGGGAGACGTTGCGCGGGAAGCCGTCCAGCAGGAAGCCGCCCTCGGCGTCGGGCTGCTCCATGCGGTCCTTCGCCATGGCGATCGTGACCTCGTCCGGCACGAGGTTGCCGGCGTCCATGTAGGACTTCGCGAGCTTGCCCAGTTCGGTCTGCTGGCTGATGTTCGCGCGGAACAGGTCGCCCGTGGAGATGTGCGGAATGTGCAGCGTCTCGGCAAGGCGGGTGGCCTGCGTTCCCTTTCCGGCACCCGGAGGCCCGACGAGGACGATTCGCATCAGCGGAGGAACCCTTCGTAATTGCGCTGCTGGAGCTGGCTCTCGATCTGCTTCACCGTCTCGAGACCGACACCCACGATGATCAGGATGCTGGTGCCACCGAACGGGAAGTTCTGGTTTGCCCCGAAACCAGCCAACGCCATTGTCGGGACGAGAGCGATCAGACCCAAGTACAGCGAACCCGGCCAGGTGATCCGGTTGAGTACGTAGCTCAGATACTCAGCGGTCGGTCGGCCAGCCCGGATGCCCGGGATGAAGCCACCATACTTCTTCATGTTGTCCGCGACTTCCTCGGGGTTGAACGAGATGGCCACGTAGAAGAAGGCGAAGAAGACGATCAGGAAGAAGTACAGGACCAGGTGCGGAGTCGCGGCCGGGTCGGCGAGGTTCTTCTGGATCCAGGTGGCCCAGCCCGCGGTCGAGCCGGAGAACTGAACGATCAGTGCCGGGATGTAGAGCAGCGACGAGGCGAAGATGACGGGGATGACACCCGCCTGGTTCACCTTGAGGGGGATGTACGTCGAGGTGCCGCCGTAGGAGCGGCGGCCGATCATGCGCTTGGCGTACTGCACGGGGATTCGGCGCTGGGCCTGCTCCACGAAGACGACCAGGGCGACCATCACGAAGCCCACGATCAGGACGGTGCCGAACTCGATCCAGCCGTCCGCCAGCTCGCCCTGCTTCTTGATCGCCCACAGGGCGGACGGGAAGGACGCGGCAATCGAGATGAACATCAGGATCGACATGCCGTTGCCGATGCCGCGGTCGGTGACCAACTCGCCGAGCCACATGACGACGGCGGTGCCACTGGTCATCGTGACCACCATGACCACGGTGGTGAAGATCGACTGGTCCGGAACAATCTGACCCGCGACGGTGCAGCCCGAGAAGAGGGCACCGCTGCGGGCGGTGGCCACGAGGCCGGTGCCCTGGAGGATGGCCAGCGCGATGGTCAGGTAACGGGTGTACTGCGTGATCTTCGCCGTACCGGACTGGCCCTCCTTCTTGAGGGCCTCCAGACGCGGGATCACGACGGTGAGGAGCTGCAGAATGATGCTCGCCGTGATGTACGGCAGGATGCCGAGCGCGAAGACCGTGATCTGCAGCAGGGCGCCACCGCTGAACATGTTGACCAGGCCGAAGAGGCCCTGGTTGCCGGACGCCTGGTCCACGCACTCCTGGACGTTCTTGTAGTCGACACCGGGAATGGGGATGTGGGTACCGAGGCGGTACACCACGATGATGCCGAGCGTGAAGAGCAGCTTCTTGCGCAGGTCGGGCGTCTTGAACGCCCGGGCGAACGCGGTGAGCACGGTGCCTCCTGCGACCCCCGCGCTACTGCGTCAAGGGTGACGGTCTTGAGGTTCGACTGACGACTGATAAGTGGACGGCTGAGGAAGTAACGCTGAACCGCCGCCAAGAGTGCCTCATGTGACGCACCCGTGAAAGAGGGCAGCGCAGGCCACCTTACCGGCGGGAGCACTCCCCTTGGAACGACCAACCGGGGATACCCCTTTTGTGGGGCATCCCCGGTCGGGATCGCTCATGTCATCGACACGCCTGAGTGGTTCAGACGAGCTCGGTGACGGTACCGCCGGCGGCGGTGATCTTCTCCTTGGCGGAGCCGGAGACGGCGTCGACCGTCACCTGCAGCGCCACGGAGATCTCGCCCTGGCCGAGCACCTTGACGAGGCTGTTCTTGCGAACGGCACCCTTGGCCACCAGGCCCTCGACGGTGACCTCGCCACCCTCGGGGTACAGCGCGGCCAGCTTGTCGAGGTTCACGACCTGGAACTCGGTCTTGAACGGGTTCTTGAAGCCCTTCAGCTTCGGAAGACGCATGTGGAGGGGCATCTGGCCACCCTCGAAGCGCTCCGGAACCTGGTAACGGGCCTTCGTGCCCTTGGTACCACGACCGGCCGTCTTACCCTTCGACGCCTCACCACGACCGACACGGGTCTTGGCGGTCTTGGCGCCCGGGGCGGGACGGAGGTTGTGGATCTTGAGCGGGTTCTGCTCCGCCATGATCAGTCGACCTCCTCGACCGTCACGAGGTGGCGGACGGTGTGCACCATGCCGCGGAACTCGGGGCGGTCCTCCTTGACGACCTGCGTGTTGATCCCCTTGAGACCAAGGGAACGCAGGGTGTCACGGTGGTTCTGCTTGCTGCCGATGTAGGACTTGACCTGCGTAATCTTGAGCTGCGCCATGATTACGCACCCGCCCCGGCACGCGCACGGAGAAGGGCCGCGGGGGCGACGTCCTCGAGCGGCAGACCACGGCGGGCCGCGATCTCCTCGGGACGCTGCAGGCCCTTGAGGGCCTCCACGGTCGCGTGCACGATGTTGATCTGGTTGTCGGAGCCGAGCGACTTCGACAGCACGTCGTGGATACCGGCGCACTCGAGCACGGCGCGCACCGGACCACCGGCGATCACGCCGGTACCGGGGGACGCGGGCTTGAGCAGCACGACGCCGGCAGCCTTCTCACCCTGGATGGGGTGCGGGATGGTGCCCTGGATGCGGGGGACCTTGAAGAAGTGCTTCTTGGCCTCCTCAACGCCCTTGGCGATGGCGGCCGGCACCTCCTTGGCCTTGCCGTATCCGACACCCACGGTGCCGTCACCGTCGCCCACCACGACCAGCGCGGTGAAGCTGAAGCGACGACCACCCTTCACAACCTTGGCGACGCGGTTGATCGCGACGACGCGCTCAACGTAAGCGGTCTTCTCGGCGGCACCTGCGCCACCGTCACGGCCCTTCCGGTCCCGCCGCTCGCCGCCACCGGCACCGCTGCCGCGGCGCTGGGGTCCAGCCATTGGAATTACCTCTCTCTGTTTCCGCTAGCGATACGGAACCGGCTCAGAACTTCAGTCCGGCTTCGCGGGCGGCGTCCGCCAGGGCTGCGATGCGCCCGGCGTACTGGTTGCCACCACGGTCGAACACGACAGCCTCGACGCCGGCGGCCTTGGCGCGCTCGGCGACCAGAGCGCCGACCTGCTTGGCCTGCGCGGACTTGTCGGCCTCGCCGCCACGGATCGAGGTGTCCAGGGTGGACGCCGACGCCAGGGTGTGACCCTTGATGTCGTCGATCACCTGGGCCACGATGTGGCGGTTCGAGCGGGTAACGACCAGACGGGGACGCTCCGCCGTACCGGCGATCCGCTTGCGGATCCGGATGTGACGGCGCTTGATCGCGGCGCGCTTGTAGGCGTCGCCCTTGAGGATCTTCTGTCCGTATGCCATGGCTTACTTACCCGCCTTTCCGACCTTGCGGCGGATGACTTCGCCCTCGTACTTGACGCCCTTGGCCTTGTACGGGTCGGGCTTGCGCAGCTTGCGGATGTTGGCCGCAACCTCGCCGACCTTCTGCTTGTCGATGCCCTCGACCGAGAAGTGGGTCGGGTTCTCCACCTTGAAGGTGATTCCCTCGGGGGCCTCGACGAGGATCGGGTGGCTGTAGCCGAGGGAGAACTCCAGGTTCGAACCCTTGGCGAGCACGCGGTAACCGACACCGCTGATCTCGAGCTTCTTCACGTAACCCTGGGTCACGCCGGTGATCATGTTCGCCACCAGCGTGCGGGACAGGCCGTGCAGGGCCTTGCTCTGACGCTCGTCGTTGGGGCGGGTGACGTTCAGAACGCCGTCCTCACCCTTGGCGATGTCGATCGGTGCCACGACGGTGTGGGTCAGCGTGCCCTTCGGGCCCTTGACCGAGACCGTACGGCCGTCGATGGTGACGTCCACGCCGGCGGGAACCGCGATGGGGAGCTTGCCGATGCGCGACATAGCTGTTTCCTCCGTTCCCTTCCGTTACCAGACGTAGGCGAGGACTTCTCCGCCTACGCCCTTCTTGCCGGCCTGCTTGTCGGTGAGGAGCCCGTGGGACGTGGAGATGATCGCCACGCCGAGGCCACCCAGCACCTTGGGCAGGTTGGTGGACTTCGCGTACACCCGGAGACCGGGCTTGGAGATCCGCTTGATGCCCGCGATGGAGCGCTCACGGTTCGGGCCGAACTTCAGCTCGAGGACGAGGTTCTTGCCGACCTCGGCGTCCTCGGTCTTCCAGCCCGTGATGAAGCCCTCCTGCTGGAGGATCTCCGCGATGTGAGACTTGATCTTGGACGCCGGCATCGTCACGGAGTCGTGGTACGCCGAGTTCGCGTTCCGCAGACGCGTAAGCATGTCTGCGATCGGATCAGTCATGGTCATGAATTGGCCTTCGGCCTCTCTCGCCGGGGTTTCCTGGTGCGCCATCCCTCTCCCCGATCCGAGACGGGACGGGTGCGGCGCGGTGGACCTACGGCGTAGTAAGTCGTACGGGCGGCAGACGCCCAACCCCGCAAGCCTACGGCATGCGCGGACGGGCTTCTGCCGACCCAGATGCTTACCGAGAGTCTGAATAACCCGGGATTACCGGATTACCAGGAGCTCTTGGTCACGCCCGGCAGCTCGCCACGGTGAGCCATCTCACGAAGGCACACGCGGCACAGGCCGAACTTGCGGTAGACGGAGTGCGGACGGCCGCAGCGCTGGCAGCGCGTGTAGCCGCGGACACCGAACTTGGGCTTGCGAGCAGCCTTGGCAATCAGAGCCTTCTTCGCCATCTCGCTCACGCCTCCTTGAAGGGGAAGCCGAGGTGACGGAGGAGCGCGCGGCCCTCAGCGTCGTTGGTCGCCGTGGTCACCACGGTGATGTCCATACCCCGGGTGCGGTCGATCTTGTCCTGGTCGATCTCGTGGAACATGACCTGCTCGGTGAGACCGAAGGTGTAGTTGCCACGGCCGTCGAACTGCTTGGGGGACAGACCACGGAAGTCGCGGATGCGCGGCAGCGCCAGCGACAGGGTGCGGTCCAGGAACTCCCACATGCGGTCGCCACGGAGCGTGACGTGGGCACCGATCGGCTGACCCTCACGCAGCTTGAACTGCGCGATGGACTTGCGGGCCTTGGTGACGGCCGGCTTCTGACCGGTGATGGTGGTCAGGTCGCGGATCGCGCCCTCGATCAGCTTCGAGTCACGGGCGGCGTCGCCGACACCCATGTTGACCACGATCTTCACGAGGCCGGGGATCTGCATGACGTTCTCGTAGGAGAACTCCTCACGCAGCTTGCCCGCGATCTCCTCGCGGTACTTCGTCTTGAGACGCGGAGTGGTGGTGGTAGCCATCAGATGTCCTCACCCGTCCGCTTGGCAACGCGGATCTTGTTGCCCTCGTCGTCGAAGCGGTAACCGACGCGCGTGACGACCTTGTTGCCGTCCTTCTCCACGACCAACTGGACGTTGGAGACGTGGATCGGGGCCTCGGTGGTCACGATGCCGCCGGCCTGCGAACCGCGAGCGGTCGGACCGGCCTTGGTGTGCTTCTTGACCCGGTTGACACCCTCGACCAGGACGCGGTCCTCGCGGGGGAAGGCCGCGATGACCTTGCCCTGCTTGCCCTTGTCCTTACCGGTGATGACCTGGACCAGGTCGCCCTTCTTGATCTTCATGCTCACAGCACCTCCGGCGCGAGGGAGATGATCTTCATGAACTTCTTCTCGCGCAGCTCACGGCCGACCGGGCCGAAGATACGGGTGCCGCGAGGGTCGCCGTCGTTCTTCAGAATGACGGCGGCGTTCTCGTCGAAGCGGATGTACGAGCCGTCCGGACGGCGGCGCTCCTTGACGGTGCGAACGATGACCGCCTTGACGACGTCACCCTTCTTCACGTTGCCACCGGGGATCGCGTCCTTGACGGTGGCGACGATGACGTCACCGATACCCGCGTAGCGGCGACCGGAGCCACCGAGCACACGGATGGTGAGGATTTCCTTCGCACCCGTGTTGTCGGCGACGCGCAGTCGCGACTCCTGCTGGATCACGTCTATCTCCTGAATGTCTGCCGGTTCCCCGGGAGCCGATCACCTGGGTGAACGGCTCCCGGAGCCTGGCGGAACTGTCCTGCGGGGAATGCCTCGCAGGAGATCTTTTACTTGGCCTTCTCGAGGATCTCGACGACGCGCCAGCGCTTCGTCGCGGACAGCGGCCGGGTCTCCATGAGGAGGACGCGGTCGCCGACACCCGCGGCGTTCTGCTCGTCGTGCGCCTTCAGCTTCTCGGTACGGCGGATGACCTTGCCGTACAGGGCGTGCTTGACGCGGTCCTCGACGGCGACGACGACGGTCTTGTCCATCTTGTCGCTGACGACCAGACCCTCACGGGTCTTGCGGAAGCCGCGGGCGGCCTTCGTCTCTTCAGTCACGTTGCTCTCGCTCATCAGGCGTTCTCCACCGTCTCGATGCCGAGCTCACGCTCACGCATGAGGGTGTAGATACGGGCGATGTCCTTGCGGACCGCCTTGAGACGGCCGTGGTTCTCGAGCTGACCCGTGGCCGCCTGGAAGCGGAGGTTGAACAGCTCTTCCTTGGCCTCGCGGAGCTTCGCCAGAAGCTCCTCGTTGCCCAGCTCGCGCAGCTCGGACGCCTTGGTACCGGCCGACATCACGCTTCACCTGCCTCGCGCTTGACGATCCGGCACTTCATCGGCAGCTTGTGGGCCGCACGAGTCAGCGCCTCACGGGCGATCTTCTCGTTGGGGTAGGACAGCTCGAACATGACCCGACCCGGGTGCACGTTCGCGATCCACCACTCCGGAGAACCCTTACCGGAACCCATGCGGGTTTCGGCCGGCTTCTTCGTGAGCGGGCGGTCCGGGTAGATGTTGATCCAGACCTTGCCACCACGCTTGATGTGGCGGGTCATCGCGATACGGGCCGCCTCGATCTGGCGGTTGGTCACGTACGCCGGCGTGAGGGCCTGAATGCCGTACTCGCCGAACGCGACCGTCGTACCGCCCTTGGCCTGACCACGGCGCTTCGGGTGGTGCTGCTTGCGGTGCTTGACCCTACGGGGGATCAGCATGACGGTCAGGCCTCCGTTCCGGTGCTCTCAGCCGGAGCGGCAGCGGCGGGCGCCTCGGCCTTGGGGGCCTCGGCGGCCGGAGCCGACTGCTGCTGCGGCTTGCGCCCGCGACGCTCGCCACCGCGGCCACCACGGGCCGGGCGGTCGTTGCCGCCACCGCGGGCCGGGCGGTTGCCCGCACGCGCGGCGGCGTTCTCGGCGCGGACCTCGGCGATGTTCTTGACGTCGCCCTTGTAGATCCAGACCTTCACACCGATGCGGCCGAAGGTCGTCTTGGCCTCGAAGAAGCCGTAGTCCACGTTCGCGCGGAGCGTGTGCAGGGGCACACGGCCCTCGCGGTAGAACTCCGAGCGGGACATCTCGGCGCCGCCGAGACGGCCACCACACTGGATCTTGATGCCCTTGGCGCCGGCCTTCATGGTGCCCTGCATGCTCTTGCGCATGGCACGACGGAAGGAGACGCGGGAGGACAGCTGCTCGGCGACGGCCTGGGCGACCAGCTGAGCGTCCGTCTCGGGGCTCTTGACCTCGAGGATGTTCAGCTGGACCTGCTTGCCCGTGAGCTTCTCGAGCTGACCGCGGATCTTGTCGGCCTCCGCACCGCGGCGGCCGATGACGATGCCCGGACGAGCCGTGTGGATGTCCACGCGGACGCGGTCACGGGTGCGCTCGATCTCGACCTTGGAGATGCCGGCGCGCTCCATGCCGGACGTCAGCATCCGACGGATGGCGACGTCTTCCTTGACGTAGTCCTTGTACAGCTTGTCGGCGTACCAACGCGACTTGAAGTCGGTCGTGACACCGAGCCGGAACCCGTGCGGGTTTACCTTCTGGCCCATTACCGGGTTCCTTCCTTGCTGCTGACGACCACGGTGATGTGGCTGGTCCGCTTGCGGATCCGGTAGGCGCGGCCCTGGGCACGCGGCCGGAACCGCTTCAGGGTCGGGCCCTCGTCGACGTACGCCTCGGAGATGTAGAGGCTGTCGGCGTCGGTGTGGTCGTAGTTGTGCGCGGCGTTGGCGATGGCGCTGTCCAGCACCTTGCCGACCGGCACGCTCGCGGCCTGCGGGGCGAAACGCAGGACCGCCTGAGCCTCCGTGGCATCCATGCCACGGATGAGGTCCACCACGCGGCGGGCCTTCATGGGCGTGACGCGGATGTACCGCGCCTGGGCCCTGGCTTCCATGGTTGTCCCTTCAGTGTTTGTCATGGTCATTCCACCCCGCTGTTAGCGGCGCTTCGACTTCCGGTCGTCCTTGACGTGACCCCGGAAGGTGCGCGTCGGCGAGAACTCGCCGAGCTTGTGGCCGACCATGGACTCGGTGACAAACACCGGGATGTGGGTCTTGCCGTTGTGCACCGCGATCGTGTGGCCGAGCATCGCCGGGACGATCATCGAGCGACGGGACCAGGTCTTGATGACGTTCTTGGTACCGGCTTCGTTCTGCGTGTCCACCTTCTTGATCAGGTGGTCGTCGACGAAGGGTCCCTTCTTCAAGCTACGAGGCATCTCAACCCGTCCTTAGCGCTTCTTGTTCGTCTTGCGGCGGCGGACGATGTACTTGTTCGACGCCTTCTTGGGCGAACGAGTACGGCCTTCCTTCTTGCCCCACGGGGACACGGGGTGACGACCACCGGAGGTCCGGCCCTCACCACCACCGTGCGGGTGGTCCACCGGGTTCATGACCACACCACGGACGCTCGGGCGAACGCCCAGCCACCGCTTGCGGCCCGCCTTGCCCCAGTTGATGTTGCTCTGCTCGGCGTTGCCGACCTCGCCGACCGTGGCGCGGCAGCGCTGGTCGACCAGGCGGATCTCACCGGACGGCATGCGCAGGTGGGCCATCGAGCCCTCCTTCGCGAGCAGCTGCACGGAGGCACCGGCGGAGCGGGCGAACTTGGCACCGCCACCGGGACGGAGCTCGATCGCGTGGATCGTGGTACCGACCGGGATGTTGCGGAGCGCCAGGTTGTTGCCCGGCTTGATGTCGGCCCCGGGACCGTTCTCGACGCGGTCGCCCTGCTGCAGGTTGCGCGGGGCGAGGATGTAGCGCTTCTCGCCGTCGGCGTAGTGCAGCAGCGCGATGCGCGCGGTGCGGTTGGGGTCGTACTCGATGTGCGCGACCTTCGCCGGCACGCCGTCCTTGTCGTGCCGACGGAAGTCGATGACACGGTAGGCGCGCTTGTGTCCGCCACCCTGGTGGCGAACGGTCACACGACCGGCGTTGTTACGGCCGCCCTTGCTGTGCAGCGGGCGGACCAGCGACTTCTCCGGCGTGGACCGCGTGACCTCGACGAAGTCGGCGACGGAGGAGCCACGGCGGCCCGGCGTCGTCGGCTTGTACTTGCGGATTCCCATTTCTCAGTCCTCGTCCGATTCCGGACGATCCGGACCTCCGTCAGGAGGTCGGACCGCCGAAGATGTCGATACGGTCGCCCTCGGCGAGGGTCACGATCGCGCGCTTGCTGTCGGCACGCTTGCCGAAGCCCGTGCGGGTCCGCTTCCGCTTGCCCTGGCGGTTGATCGTGTTGACCCCGGTGACCTTGACCGAGAAGACCGCCTGGACGGCCTCCTTGATCTGGGTCTTGTTGGAGCCCGGCGCGACGATGAACGTGTACTTGTTCTCGTCGAGGAGCGCGTAGCTCTTCTCGGACACGACCGGCTTCAGCAGCACGTCACGGGGGTCCGTGAACGCCTTGCTGGCCGGGGTGACGACGGTGTTCTTGCCCTCGGCCTCGTGGCGGCGCGCCTTGGCGACGCGCGCGGCCTTGGCGGCCTTGGCCGCCTTGGAGGCGATGCTCGGGTGACGCGTAGCCATCAGGCTTCGCTCCCTTCGGTGTCAATGGCCTTGTCGGGGCCAGACACGAAGGACTCGAAAGCGGCCTGGGTGAAGACCACGTCGTCCGAGACGAGAACGTCGTACGTGTTCAGCTGGCCCGGCTCCAGGATGTGGATCTGGGGCAGGTTGCGGGCGGACAGCCACGCGGCCTCGTCGGCGCGGTCGACGACCAGGAGCAGGTTCTTGCGCTCCGAGATCTTGCCGAACAGCGTCCGGGCGGCCTTCGTGGACGGGGTCTCGCCCTCGATGACGCCGGTGACGACGTGGATGCGGTTGTGGCGGGCCCGGTCGGTGAGGGCGTGGCGCAGGGCCGCGGCCTTCATCTTCTTGGGCGTCCGCTGCGAGTAGTCACGCGGCACGGGGCCGTGGACGACGCCACCGCCGGCGAACTGCGGCGCACGGGTCGAACCCTGGCGGGCGCGGCCGGTGCCCTTCTGGCGGTACGGCTTCTTGCCGCCACCACGGACCTCGCCGCGACGCTTGGTCTTGTGCGTGCCCTGACGGGCAGCGGCGTTCTGCGCGACGACGACCTGGTGGATCAGCGGGATGCTGATCTTCTCCACGCCGAAGATCTCCGCGGGGAGTTCGACGCTTCCGGTCTTCTCGCCGGCAGGCGAAAGGATGTCAACAGTGCTCATCGGTTACCTCAGGCCCCCTTGGCCGCGGTGCGGACCAGGACGAGGCCGCCGTTCGGACCGGGAACCGCGCCCTTGATGAGCAGCAGACCCTTCTCCGCGTCAACGGCGTGGACGGTCAGGTTCTGGGTGGTGACCCGCTCGTTGCCCATGCGGCCGGCCATGCGCATGCCCTTGAACACGCGGCCCGGGGTGGCACATCCGCCGATGGAGCCGGGAGCGCGGTGCTTGCGCTGGGTGCCGTGTCCGGCGCCGAGGCCACGGAAGTTGTGACGCTTCATGACACCGGCGAAGCCCTTGCCCTTGCTCTTGCCGGTGACGTCGACCTTCACGCCGGCCTCGAAGACCTCGGCGGTGACTTCCTGACCGAGGGTGTACTCGGCGGCGTCGGCCGTACGGATCTCGACGAGGTGGCGACGGGGGGTGACGTCGGCCTTGGCGAAGTGGCCCTTGAGGGGCTTGTTCACCTTGCGCGGGTCGATCTCGCCGAACGCGATCTGGACGGACTCGTAGCCGTCGACGTCGTTCGTGCGGACCTGGGTGACGACATTGGGGCCGGCCTTGACGACGGTGACCGGAACAACACGGTTGTTCGCGTCCCACACCTGCGTCATGCCGAGCTTCTCGCCCAGGATGCCCTTGATCTGCTTAGCCATTCTCAGATCACCGGCCTTCAGAGCTTGATCTCGATGTCGACACCGGCCGGGAGGTCGAGTCGCATCAGAGAGTCAACGGTCTTGGGGGTCGGGTCGAGGATGTCGATCAGGCGCTTGTGCGTGCGCATCTCGAAGTGCTCGCGCGAGTCCTTGTACTTGTGCGGCGACTTGATGACGCAGTACACGTTCTTCTCAGTGGGCAGCGGCACCGGGCCCGCGACCGACGCACCAGTGCGGGTCACCGTCTCGACGATCTTCTTCGCCGAGGAGTCGATGACCTCGTGGTCGTAGGCCTTGAGCCGGATGCGGATCTTCTGTCCCGCCATGGCTACTCAGTAGTCCTGTCTCTCGTAACGCTCTGGACCCGGTGGTCCTTGTCCATTCCGCTCCCCCTCCGACCCACGCGGTCGGGCGTGTCGCGCTCTCGCTGACATGGATGTCCCTTTTCGGGACTTCCCTGCAGTGGGAGTCGCGGGCCCTTCCGGAACCGCAGACCGGGGGCGAGAGGCCCACCGGGTGCCTGGCCTGCACCCCGCTGACACTTCCCGGAAGATTCCCGTACGTCCGCCCCTACACCTTTCGATGTAATGCGTGGGACGACGAGTACTGTGGGACTCGCTTCCGGTCCCCCCGGCGGGAGGCGCGCAGCATCGGCACTCGACCGAGCAACCCCGCTAGTCTGCCATACGGGGCGGGGGGCTGGCCAATCGAAGCGGATGACTGTACCCCGGGGGTGACGGGGATCAAACCCTGGCGCCGCGCCGGACGGCTGCCCCGTCAGGACACACCGAGCAACTGCTCCAGAATCTCGTCGTAGGCCCGGAATCCGGCCTTGCCCTCGTCGGGGGCGTCCGACTCGGGTCGCAGGATGCCCGGCAGGTGTGCGACACGCCACATCCGGAAGACCAGGCCGGGGGTGCTCCCGCCGCTCGGGTCCGCCAGGGCGCAGGCGATCGTCAACACCTCGGCGATCTGCTCCCCGCCCCGGACGGCCTCGGTGCCGGCCGCGACGGCCGCGGTGACGAGCGCCTGAAGCAGAAGCGTGAGCTGCAGGTCCGCTGCCATACGGCACATGCGGCGAACCAGCGCCGGCTCCTCCAGCTTCGCCAGAGGCTCGGGGACCCCTGTGACACCCGCGGACCACAGGAGCAGAAAAGCCGCGGGCACTTCGTGATCGCGCAGCCGTCCCAGCTCGTCGACAACGGCCATGCCCGAGTCGCTGAACCGGCAGACCGACCGGATGCCACCGAGCAGGCGCCCCACGTCCTCGGACCGCTCGTCCAGGAAACGGCCGACCGAGACGTCCGAGACGGACCACGTACCCGTCGCGTTCACGGCCCCGACCTCCACGACACCGCCGAGCGGGCCGAAGACACCACGAGCCAGCATGCTCTCCGACATGGGAACGATCGAACCTGCCACTACCGCGCTCCTCGCAAAACTCTAAAATTGGCCCATCATGTGCTGAATCACCGCGTCTCGCTGCGGTAGTACGCGTGGAGAACCCGCGTTCAGGATGTCGACCCCCTCCTGAGTGTCCACGAAGTACTCCGGCTGGCGCCCGGCGGGCCCACTGTGCTCGCGGAGCACCGAATCAGCGAATGATCTCGGCACTTCGGTCCGCACCACGACTCCGTCGGGACCGGCGTACTGTGTGGCCGCCCTGTTGAAGTCGTCGGTGAGGTATACGCCGGCGTCCGGTGTGTATTCACGCTGCATGTCGTGAGAGCGGCCCAATGAGAATTCCCCGCCGCTCCAGTCCCGTGAGCCATGGTAGAGAACCACGCTTTCCTCGTCGCAGGACATCAGACCGAAGGGGTCGGTCTGCCGCCACGGGTGGGTCACGTAGCTGTAGGGGTCCGGAGCGGGCGCCAGTCCGAGGGGGTCCAGCGAGGTGTATCGACCGCTCTCCGGGTCGTAGTGGCGGTGGTAGTTGTAGTGCAGTCCTGTCTCTTGGTCCTGGTACTGACCGGGAAAGCGCAGCGGGGTGTACGCCCGGCTCCTGCGGGGCCAGGCCGTGGTGCCCCATGTCGTCCGGCGGGCTTTCCAGCTCACCTCGCCGTGCGGATCGACGAGCTGGGTCGGAGTCCCGACCAGGTCGGTGACGATCGCGAAGAAGCGCGCGTCCACTTCTTCCTGCGTGGCCGAGTCGGTCAGTCGTTCGGTCTGGGCGATCGGTCGCAGGCCGGAGTGGTCCCAGGTCAGGGTGACCGCATTCGGCAGAGCCGGGTCGCTGGTGATCTCCTCCACGAGGACCGGGCCGTCCCATGTGAAGTCCGTCCGCTCCACGACTGAATGGCCGTCGTCGCCGCGTCGCTCCTTGGCGATACGGCGACCGAGCGGGTCGTAGGAGTAGCGCCAGACCGCGCCGTCCGGGGTCCTGACGGAGGTGAGTCGGTCCTCGGCGTCCCAGGCGTACCGCCAGACCGCGGGCTTCCGGGACAGACGCTTTTTGCGGCGCTCCACGACCCGTCCGGCAGCATCGTGGACATAGCGCAGTCCTCCCGCCCGCTCCAGGCGGCTTCCGGCGTAGGAACGGCGGCCCTGCGCCGCGTCCGGTCCCGGATATCCGGACCATGAAGCAGAAGTGACGCGTCCTGCGAGGTCATAGTCGTAGCTTTCCGAACGCCCCTCCCCCTCCAGGCTCCTGACGCGCCTCATCGAGTCGGTGGTCAGGACGACACGGCCGTCGACGGCATCGGACACCTGGCTGGGATCGTGCCGCGTCCCGTAGCTGTACGCGCGGCCCTGGACCAGCCGGTCCGCGGTCGTCCACCGTTCTTCCACGGGCTGACCGTTCGCGTCCCACGACTGGTCGAGGCGCAGCGAAGCACCGATGCGACGGCTGATTTCCTGTCCGGCGGCATCGCGACCGAATTCGATGGCGTGGCCGGAGGTATTCAGACGGATCATTCGTCCGACGGCGTCATATCCGTACAGGGCACGCGCGCCGGAGGGCGTGACTCGCTCGACACGGCGGCCGGCGGAGTCGTACGTCGACACTGTCGACCGGCCGTTCACCCACTCGGCGACCACCCGTCCGGCGGGATCCCGCTCCAGCCTCAGGTCGCAGCCCGGTCCCACGGCACGGACCAACCGCCCCATGGCGTCGTGGACGTACTCGGTGGACTCGGCGCCGACGGCTTTGGTACGAAGCCGCCCCACCGGGTCGTACGTGAACGCGACCTCCTGGCTCGTCGGGTTCAGCCGCTTCGACAACCGGCCGGCCGCGTCCCGCTCGTAGGTCGTCCGCTGTTCGTCGAAGTCCGTTTCGGCGACGAGCCGGCCGGCCGCGTCGTAGGTATATGCCCAACGCAGGCCGAGGGGATTGATCGCACACGTAAGCCGAAGCGACGCGTCGTACTCGAATGCGTACCGTCCTCCGTCGGGTTCCGTCTGCGTGGTGAGCAGGTCGAAAGGACCGTATTGGAAGGTCGTCAGGGCACCGTCCGGCTTCACGTGGGACGTGCAGTTGCCCTCACCGTCATACGTCCACGTCTCCTGGGTGCCGTCGGGGCCGAGCACCCGGGTCGGACGGCCTTCGACGGTCCACCACAGCCTGGTCGTTTCTCCCAGGGGCCCCGTAAGGGCGCTGAGCCGGCCGAAGGAGTCGTACGTGCGTGTGGTGCGCTCCCCCAGAGCACTGGTGGTCTCGCATCGTAGGCCGACGGCGTTGCACCGCACGGTTGTCGTGGCGCCGAGTGGGTCGGTGACCGAGGCGATCGCCCCGTGGGCGTCATACGCGAACCCCGTGCGCGCACCGTCCGGTGCGATGGTCTCAAGCCGGTTGCCTCGTGCGTCGTAGGTGTGCTGCCAGCTCGTCCCGTCCGGCAGGTTGACGCGGGTCGGCAGGTGCAGTGCGTTGTACACCACGGTGATGACACCGCCGTCCGGCAGCGAAACGTGCGTCGGCCGACCGACCGCGTCCACCTCATAGCGCGTGCCGTGCCCGAGGGGATCGGTACGGGAGAGCAGGTGGTGGTGGTCGTCGTACTCGGTGCGAGTGCAGTGGCCAAGGGGGTCGATCTCGGCAATGACCTGGCTGTTGTCGTTGACAACGAACCGAGTGGTCGCGCCGTCGGACGTCGTATGACGGGTGATCCGGCATCCCGGCCAAGCGGAGAGTGCCTCGTCGTACGTGAACGTGCCGGCGACGTGTCCGGCTTGTCCGGCCTGTGAGACGCACCGCCCGTGATCGTCGTAGACGTAGGTGTACCGATGGCCGTTGCGGTCGGTCCATGACGTCATACGCAGGTACGCGTCGTAGGTGAACGCGAGGGTCAGCCCGGAGGAGTTGACGACCTCGGTGAGGTTGCCGTCGTCGTAGCCGTAGCGCCTGACAACGGTGTTCGAACCGTCCTCCGCATCGGTCAGACGCAGGGCTGTGACACGGCCGTCGGAAGTGGTGAACGTGACGTGGTAACCGCCCGAGTGCCGAATCCCGAGCGGAACACCGGACTCGTCGTACTCGAAGGTGAGACTGTTGGTGTTGCGGTCGGTGATGCTGGTGATACGGGCAGTGCCGTCGGGCTGTGGGGCGAAGCGGCGGCTGAGGCCGGTCCAGGGATCGTCCACTCGATACGTTCCATCGGCCTCCCGGCTGAGGGGCATACGGGGCCCCGCCTCGGGCAGCCAGGGACGCCCCACCTCGCCTTCGACTCGGTAGACGAGGATCATCCCGTCCTCCGTGACGAAACAGACGCCGTCCGCGTCCATCTCCAAGCGCTGATCCAGAGTCGAGGACCAACCAGGGCCGAACCACCATCCGCATCCGTAGTCGGACGCGGCACGGCGAATGAACGTCAGGGGCAGGGTTCCGGGAAGGGACACGTCCGTCTCGGTCAGGAACGTCTCTCCAGTGGCGACGTCGACCGGGTCGCCGCAGCCTCTGATCTTGCTCTTCAGTCGGTTGTAGGCGCCCCTGGCACCGTCGGCCACCGCTGTCCTGGCGTTCTTGGCGACGCCTCGCGCGCTGAGGGCCATGCCCTTCAGCCCCATCTTGCCCAGTGCCTTCGCACCCTTGGCGAGCCCGCCGAGGGTGGTGAGGCCCTTCATGCCGGGTATGCAGTCCAGCGCGGCGAACCCCACGTCCCACAGGGACGCTTGGCCCTTGCTGTATTTGTAGAGCGTGTCGGCGAGGACCACGAGGGCGGCGACCAGGACGATCGCGCCGAGGATCGGGCCGCCGATGATCATCGCGATGATGCCGACGACCGCGACGACGACCTTGCAGACGGCGACGATGGTGTCCCAGTTGTCGGTGAACCAGTCGCCGACCTCCTCCCACCAGGACCGGTTCTGGATGCCGGCGTCGGACGCCTCGTCGATCTTGTGCTTGGCCTCCCGGGCGGCGTCCTCACGCATCTTGCGCGCGTCCTCGGCCATCTTCTTCGCCGCGTCCAGCGCCCCCTGCGCCGAGTCGACGGCCGACTGCGCGTCGGTCTGCGCCGTCCTGGCGTGCTGCACGTCGCGGGTGGCCGCGCGGACCTTCGCCTCGTCCGGCTTGTCGGCGTCCGACTTGCTGCCGGTCGGGTCGTCCTTGTACTTGTCCGCCTCCTTCGACGCCCGCGTCACCCACGAGTCCGCCGAGGACAGCTTCGACTGCGCCGAGGTCAGGTCCTGGCGGGCCTCCCGCGCCTTGACGAGCGCCCGGTCCGCCAGCGCCTGCGCCCGCTCCAGCTTCGGCCAGAAGTCCGCGAGCGCGTCGCCGCACATCCCGTACGACTTCTCCAGCTTCTTCAGGTTCTTGGGTACCCCGGAGAACTCCTCCTTGAAGACCGTCGCCGACTTCCCCGCCCACTCCGCGAGCGTCGACTCCCCCGCCATCCCCTTCACCAGACGCAGCGCCTCGGACACGTCGTCGGCGAAGTCGTGCAACGTCTTGGCGAGCGTGCGCACCCGCTGCGGATCCCCCGGGGTCGGGTCCTTGTCCAGGTCCAGGACATGCCAGTCACTCGGCCTGTGGCCCACCATCGCGCTACCCCCGTCAACTCACGCGCCGCACCGCCAACCACCCCTACGCGCATGCGAACTTACAAGGCACGGACGTACGAAGAAAGACGGTCCTGAAAGGAAACGGCCTGCGGCGTCGTGGGCGACGAAGGAGCCGCGCGCCTACGCCCGCCCCCGCGCCCTCAGTCCACGAACCGGAACGTCGACGTGATCGCGTCGAAGATGTCGAAGAAGGAGTCCGCGAGGTCGAGGACCTGGCTGCTGCCCGCCACCAGGGCGACCTTGCCCTCCTGGCCGGGGACCGGGATGTACGTCTGCATGAGCACCGCGCGGACCGTGCGGTTCAGAGCGTCCCCCGGGACCGGGATGTCCTCCACGCCCCGGGTGCGGGCGGCGGGGCCCACGCCGGGGATGTCGACCGTGGTGACCTTGCGCCAGGAGTCGCCGGGTTTCCTCGCCTCCTTGACGGCCAACTGCCCCGCGATGGCCGCCGGGTCGGTGGGGAGGGGGTCGCCGGAGGACGTGCGGCCGCCGATCAGGGAGACCGTGACCGAGCCGGTGATCGGGGTGTCGCCGCCGAAGCTCTCCGCCATGCAACCGCAGTACAGCGCGCCCGACTTCCACGCGTCGGACGCCGCCTGCTGGAGGAAGGTGAGGTACGCGGACCGGGAGGGCTTCAGCTCCGGGTACCGGCGGACGCGGTCGTCGACCATGCGGCGGATCGAGTCGTCCCGGGACTCCGGGCGCACGTCGAACTCCCACCAGGTCTCCGGCACCTTGATGCGGAACCCGCCCCGTTCGACGGTCAGTGCTTCCGTGTAACGGGCCATGTCCTGCCCGGCCTCCCCCGTCAGTCGCTCGAACAGTTGCCCCGTCATCGTCCCACACGGCCCATGCGCCCTCGATACAGAAAGCCGTTCACCCGTTTGGATGAAAATCTGTTGTGGCTGCTGTAGACATTCCCTCGCCGCCGTGGTTAGTCTTCTGTCGTAGCCAAGAAGTCAGTGAAGCGAGGCAAGGAGGAGGACGCCATCAGGATCGCCCGGTCGAGCACGCTCTCACCGGGTACCGCAGGCCCCGGAACGGAAGGTGGTCCCACGGTCACGCATCCGCGATCCCTCAACAGAAGGCCGGCAGTGCAGTAGGCCGGCGGATGGTGTTACAAATCCCTCGGGGCCTTGGTGCCGTACGGCACCAAGGCCCCTCGACGCATTCCGCGAACAGAGGTGCAGATGACCGCAGACACACCGCTCGACCGCATCGACGACGACGACTACCCCGCGTACACCATGGGGCGGGCGGCCGAGATGCTGGGCACCACGCCCGCCTTCCTGCGAGCCCTCGGAGAGGCCCGGCTGATCACGCCGCTGCGCTCGGAGGGGGGCCATCGCCGCTACTCCCGCTACCAGCTGCGCATCGCCGCTCGCGCCCGCGAGATGGTCGACCAGGGCACGTCCATCGAGGCGGCCTGCCGCATCATCATCCTGGAAGACCAGCTCGAAGAGGCTCAGCGCATCAACGCGGAGCTGCGGCGCGGTGGCGCCGGGGCGTCCGGGGACACGTCGGGGAGTGCTCGTTCTGCCCGCTAGTGCCACCGACCCGCCCGCCCGCGCGGGCCTGCGGATAAAATCCGTTCTCATGTCGAAGCCTGACGAGCTGCTCGTTGACATTGCCGCCCGTGTGGAGTCCGCGCAGAGCAGTCGAATGTCCTTGACCGTGGTCACCCACGGCGCTGTTATCACCGGCCGCCTGGCCCCCGAGTCCGTGTGGCGGCAGCGGGTGTCGGAAGTGCTGACCGACTCCGCGGACCTGGGCGCCTTCTCCGCCGCCTTCGACGCCCCGGCACAGAAGGTGGAGGCACCCACACACCTGCACTTCCACGTCGCCCGGATCCTCCAGGGCACGATGGGGATCCCCGAAACCGGCGGAATGTACCGCGTGGCGATCGAGGACGTCAGCGCCTGGACCGTGGGGGACTTCAGCTACTCCGACCACTGACCCGCCATGGCAGCCGGGGCCCGCACTCAGCAGGGTGCGGGCCCCGACCTTGTGCGCCGGACGGGGCATCCGCCCCCGTGTCCGCGCACCCGTCGCCCCTCAGATGACGCCCTGCGCCAGCATCGCGTCGGCCACCCGCTCGAAGCCGGCGATGTTCGCGCCGGTGACGTAGTCGCCGGGGGCGCCGTAGCGCTCGGCGGTCTCGTGGCAGGTGGTGTGGATGCTGGTCATGATGTCCGCCAGCTCCTCCTCCACACGCGCCGCCGTCCACGACGTACGGGCGTGGTTCTGCGCCATCTCCAGGGCGCTGACCGCGACGCCGCCCGCGTTGGCCGCCTTGCCGGGGCCGAAGGCGACGCCCGCCTTCTGGAGCAGGTGGACGGCGGCGGGGGTCGTCGGCATGTTCGCGCCCTCGGAGACCGCCTTGACGCCGTTGCGGACCAGGGCCGCGGCGTCGTTCTCGTCCAGCTCGTTCTGCGTGGCCGACGGCAGGGCCAGGTCCGCCGGGACCTCCCAGACGCGCCCGCCGGGGACGAAGCGGGCCGAGGCGCCCCGGCGCTCGGCGTACGCGTCGACGCGGCCTCGCTCGACCTCCTTGATCTGCTTGAGCAGGTCGAGGTCGATGCCCTTCTCGTCGACGACGTAGCCGGAGGAGTCGGAGCAGGTGACGGCGTTCGCGCCGAGGGCGGTCAGCTTCTCGATGGTGTAGATCGCCACGTTGCCGGAGCCCGAGACGACCGCGGTCTGGCCCTCCAGGTCCTCACCGCGCTCGCGCAGCATCGCCGCCGCGAAGAGCACGTTGCCGTAGCCCGTCGCCTCCGGGCGGATCAGCGAACCGCCCCAGCCCTGGCCCTTGCCGGTGAGGACGCCGGACTCCCAGCGGTTGGTGATCCGGCGGTACTGGCCGAAGAGGTAGCCGATCTCCCGGCCGCCGACGCCGATGTCCCCGGCCGGGACGTCCGTGTGCTCGCCGATGTGCCGGTACAGCTCCGTCATGAAGGACTGGCAGAACCGCATGACCTCGGCGTCGCTGCGCCCGTGCGGGTCGAAGTCGCTGCCGCCCTTGCCACCGCCGATGCCGAGGCCGGTCAGCGCGTTCTTGAAGATCTGCTCGAAGCCCAGGAACTTGATGACGCCCAGGTTGACGGACGGGTGGAAGCGCAGGCCGCCCTTGTACGGGCCCAGCGCGCTGTTGAACTCGACGCGGAAGCCCCGGTTGACGTGGACGCGGCCCCGGTCGTCCTGCCACGGCACCCGGAAGATCACCTGGCGCTCCGGCTCGACCAGCCGCTCGACGAGGCCGGGCTCCGCGTACTCGGGGCGGGCCGCGACGACCGGGGCGAGTGTTTCCAGGACCTCGTGCACAGCCTGGTGGAACTCCGGCTGGGCCGGATTGCGGTGCTCGATCTCGGTGAGGAGGTGGTCGAGGGTGGTCTGCGTCTCGCTTCGGGTCGTCACAGGGGCCCTTTCTGGCACGGCGGGCACCGGTCGCGTGCAGCGACCGGTGGGAGGCGCTCGGCGCCGTTGCCGCGCGCGGGACACTCAAGTGTTACGCGCGTGTAAACCTCGTGGCCAGCACCCGCTCACTGGATGAGACGAAGAACTCCGGGTGCCGCTACTCCTCCCCGTTCAGCATCGCGGCGGTCAGGACGTTGCCGGCGACGCCCCAGCCGCCGTCCGGGACCTCGTCGACGAGGACGACGGTGGTCGGGCGGGCTCGCTCCCCGTAGATCTCGGCGTAGAGGTCGGTGGTGCGTTCGACGATCTTCTGCTTGTCCTGTGGCGTGAGGGTGCCCGCCGGGACCTTGAAGTGGGCGAAGGGCATGTCAGACCAGCCCTCCGTTGGCACGCAGGATCTGGCCGTTCACCCAGTGCCCGGCGGGGCTGCCCAGGAAGGCGATCACCGCCGCGATGTCCTCCGGGGTGCCCAGCCGCTCCAGGGGCGGCGTCTTCGCGAGCCGGTCGATCTCCTCGGCCGTCTTGCCGTCGAGGAAGAGGTCGGTGGCCGTCGGCCCGGGCGCGACCGTGTTCACGGAGATGTCCCGCCCGCGCAGCTCCCGCGCCATGATCAACGTCATGGCCTCCACGGCGCCCTTGCTCGCCGCGTAGCCGGCGTACGTGGGGGCCTGCGTCCCCACGACGGAGGTCGAGACCCCGACGAAGGCGCCTCCCGCGCGCAGTCGCCGCGCCGCCTGCCGGGCGACGACGAAGGTGCCGCGGATGTTGGTGCGGTGCATGGCGTCGAGCGCCGCCAGGTCCAGGTCGGCGATCGGCGCCAGTCTCATCTGCCCGGCCGCGTTCACGACCACGTCGACGCCGCCGAACTCCTCCTCCGCCCGGTCGAACAGTGCGGCGACCTCCTTCTCCTCCGCCACGTCGGCCTGTACGGAGACGGCTCGTCCGCCGGCCCCGGTGATCGCCGCCACCGTCTCGTCGGCGGCGGCGGTGCCGCGGGCGTAGTTCACGACGACGGCCAGACCGTCCTCGGCGAGCTTCCGGGCGACCGCACGGCCGATGCCGCGCGATCCGCCGGTGACGACGGCGACCCGTGTGCCGCCGTCGCCCGGTTCTGCTGTCTGCTGGTTCGTGTGGTGCGTATGCGTGGTCATGACTCCACGATGCGGCCGGTCGCGCGGCGCAGCCAGGGGATGCCATCCCCTGGGTCACCGGCCCGGCCCCGCGCAGAATGGACGGTATGAGTGCTGCGAAGTACGCCGAGCTGGGAGCGTTCCTGCGTTCGCGGCGCGAGCGCATCCGCCCCGCCGACGTGGGGCTCCCCGCCGGTCCGCGCCGCCGGGTGCCGGGGCTGCGCCGTGAGGAGGTGGCCCAGCTCGCCGGTGCCTCCGTGGACTACTACAACGAGCTGGAGCGCGGCGCCGGGTCGCAGCCGTCCGAGCAGATGATCGCCTCGCTGGCGCGTGCGCTGCGGCTGTCCGCCGACGAGCGGGACTACCTGTACCGGCTCGCCGACCGGCCGGTGCCCGTCCAGGGCGGGCCCGCCTCGCACGTGCACCCCGGCATGCTGGACCTGCTGGAGCGCATGTCCTCGACCCCGGCGCAGGTGATCACCGACCTGCACGTCACCCTCGTCCAGAATCCGCTGGCCGTGGCGCTGCTCGGGGACCAGTCCGGTTACCGGGGGCCCCGCGCCAGCTTCGTGCACCGGTGGTTCACCGAGCCGGAGGCCCGGAAGCTGTATCCCGAGGCCGACCACGCGTACCAGTCCCGTTCCTTCGTCGCCGACCTGCGGGCCGCCGCCGCCCGGCGGGACGCCAAGGACGCGGAGGTCGGCTCGATGATCCGTACGCTGCGCGGCGTCTCCCCCGAGTTCGCCGCGCTGTGGGCCGACCACGAGGTGGCCTTCCGGCGCGAGGACCGGAAGCGGCTGGTCCACCCGGTGATCGGCCTGATCGAGGTCAACTGCCTCAACCTCTTCAGCGAGGACGGCCGCCAGCGGCTCCTGTGGTTCACCCCGGCCGTCGGCACGGACAGCGCGGGGCTGCTGGAGCTGCTGGCCGTGCTCGGCACGCAGGAGGTCAGCGCCGCGACGCGTACGGCAGGAAGCTCGCCCAAGCGGCGGGGGTGAGGGTGAGGCGGGGGCCGTCGGTGTGCTTGGAGTCCCGGACGTGGATGGTGGCGGGGGTCAGGGCCAGCTCGACGCAGGAGTTGCCGTCGGTACCGCCGCTGTAGCTGCTCTTGAACCAGACCAGTTCGGCCTCGCGGATCATGTTTCTCCCAGCAGTGTCTCGATGAAGGCCAACGACTCCCTGGGGGAGAGAGCCTGCGCCCGGATCGTGCCATACCGCAGCTCGACAACGCGCAGGTGTTTCGGGTCGGTGATCGGCCGTCCGTTGAACGCCCCGTCAGAGCGCCCCACCGCTGTACCGTCCGGGAACTTCAACAACTCGATCCTGCCGTCCAGCCCTGGATGGGCGTCAGCATTCGTCGGCATCACCTGAAGCGTGACGTTGTGCAATCGCCCCATCTCCAGCAGACGTTCGAGCTGCTGTCGCCACACCATTGTGCCCCCAACCTGCCGACGCAATGGCGCCTCTTCCAGCACGAAGTGCATCGAGGGAGCCGGATCGCGCTCGTAGACCGACTGCCGAGCCAACCGTGCGGCCACCATACGGTCGACGTCGTCGGGTGAGTACGGCGGCTGCGCTGCCTCGATCAGCGTTCGCGCGTGCTCCGGGGTCTGCAAGAGGCCAGCGATGATGTTGCACTCGTACAGGCCGATCTCAACAGCCTTCCCCTCCAACTTCCCCAGTTCCCGAACCCTCTTCGGGGTACCGAACCTTCTTCACGTCCTCCCACGCCGCCGAGATGAGCCCACCGGCTCCGAGCACCTCGTCGGCCCTGTCCAGGTACTCCTGCCGGGGAATCCGCTTGCCGCCCTCGACCTTGTAGACCAGGTCCTCCCCGTACCCGACCGCCACTCCGAACTCGCCGGCGCGCATCCCGGCAGCCTCGCGGCGGAGCTTCAACTGCCGTCCCACCGTGGTGATGACCGCGACACCCCACTCGTCGTCGGGGTCGACCTCCCACCCCGACTCGTCCGTCTCGACCGCCATCCCGCACCCCTTCGTCGTGCTCGCCGTGTTGCCCCAGCGCCCTACCCGTACGGCACCTACCGACAGCCCCGACAGCGATGGACAACCACCGGACAGTCACGGCACGTACCCGCTGAGTCACTTTTCACGGTACGCACTCACCGCCACGCTGAGTGACGTGAACCAGTAATCCGCCGAACTCCCGACGTCCGTCCGCAACTTCAGCGTGCAGCTCTCCCCCACGCCGCGCGGTGCCCGCCTCGCCCGTCTGCTCGCGACCGAACAGCTCCGCTCCTGGGGGCTGCCCCTGGACCCGGCCCGCCTGCTCGTGGCCGAGCTCGCCAACAACGCGGCGGACCACGGGCGCGTTCCCGGCCGCGATTTCCGGCTCACCCTCTACGTCGTCGGCGACATCCTCCGCATCGAGGTCACCGACACCCGTGGCCAGGAAGTGCCGCGACCCCAAGCACCCGCGCCCGACGCCGAGTCCGGGCGGGGCCTGCTGCTGGTCGAGGCGCTGGCGAGCCGCTGGGGAGTGACGGAGGGCCGCTTCCCGCGCAAGACGGTCTGGGCCGAACTGCGCTGTACGCCACCGGAACCCACGTTCTGAGGTCCCGGTGGCGTCGGTGCCCTACCAAGACAAGAAACCCGGGAGAAAAGACCCCATCCAAGCCCCACCCCTCCCACCCAAGGCACGCCATCACTCGGGCGGGTGAACATCACCGGCTCAGCTGGATTTCCGGGTCCCCAACTCCCCTACTCTCAGCGCAAGCAGGCACAACCGAAAAGACATCGGCCCCCGCTGGGACTGGCATCCCGGGGCGAGGGCCTACCACCTAGGAAGCAAGGACCTTCCCGATGGATACTCGAGACCCTAGCGCGCCCCCGCGCGGCCAGTCAGCCCCTGCTGACAATCCGTCCCGTACGCGTCGCCATGTCGCGGGCATCACCCACGACAACACCCGCCACACCACCCGCTTCGTGGTGATCGGCAACCACCTGGTCCAGCACAAAGAGCTGTCGCTCCTCGCGATCGGCCTGAGCTGCCACCTCCAGTCGCTTCCGACCGGCGCGGGCGCCGACATCAAGTCGCTCGCCGCCCGCTTCCCGGAGGGCCCGACCCGTATCGCAGCCGCCCTGCGCGAGCTGGAGGCCCACGGCTACCTGCGCCGCGAACGCCACCGCACGGAGACCGGCCGGATCGTCACCCGCACGGTCTCCTGCAACCAGCCGCGCGCGAGCCGCCGCGAACCGGTCGACACGGGGTGTCCGCCCGCCAAGCGCACGCCTCCGCCGTCCGGCCGTACGGGACCCAAGGCGCTCCCCGCCGTACCGCAGCCGAGCAGCACCGCCCCCGCGCTCCTCCAGACGGCCCTCGACCTGCTGGCCGACCTGCGGCGACACGACTCCCGGCTGCTGCTCTCCGCGACCGACACGGCCCACCTGGTTCCGGGCGTCGCGGCCTGGCTGGAGCGGGACGTCGCCCCCGCCGCCGTACGCCACGCCCTGACCGCCCGCCTCCCGGACCAGCCCCTGCGCCGCCCGGCCGCGCTGCTGGCCCACCGACTCGCCGACCGGCTGCCACCGCCGCCGCCGTTCCGTACTCCGTCGGCCGCCGTACCGCCACCGCGCCTCCCACTTCAGAACTGCGACGGCTGCGACCGGGGTTTCCGCGCCCCCGAGACCGAATCCCACTGCCGCGACTGCCGCACCGCAGCCGCCTCCCCTCCCTGAACCAGGCAAGAAACCCCATGGTCAGCCCGCCCCACGAGGCGATGCACCGCATCTTCCAGCACGACCCCGGACTGTTCAGTCGCGTCTCACGTTTCCTCGGCGTCGACATTCCGAAGCCCACCGGTGCGACGGCCCTGCCGACCGACCTCACCGAGGCCAGCCCCGTCGAACGCCGCGTGGACACGCTCCTGCGCTTCGAGACGGCAGAACAGGGGCCCTTCCTGCTGGCCATTGAGGCACAAGGCAAGAAGGACCCCGACAAGCCCGCGAGCTGGGCGTACTACGTCGCGTACCTGTGGACCAAATACCGGCTGCCCACGGCGCTCCTGGTCGTCTGCCAGGACTACGCCACAGCCAAGTGGGCTCAGCAACCGGTCACCAGCGGACCGGCCCAGATGCCTGCCCTCACCCTGCGTCCCCTGGTCGTCGGCCCGCACAACATGCCGGTGATCACCGAACCGGACGAAGCCCGTGCCGACCTGATCCTGGCCAGCCTGGCGGCCATCACACACGCCACGGAACCGGTCGTCAATGCGATACTGAAGGCCCTGTCCACCGCTCTGCGGGACGCGCCCGAAGACATCGCCGACCCCATCGTCGAATTCACCGCACACGGTCTGGGCAACCGCCCGGCCAAGCATCTCTGGAGGAACCTGGTGGCCACGGACCTCTCCTTCTACAAGTCGTACATCTCCGAAGAGATCCGCGACGAAGGCCGTGAACAGGGCCGCGCCCAGCAAGGCGCCCAGGACGTCCTGCTGGTCTTGGAACAGCGTGGACTCGACGTCTCCGACGAGGTCCGTACGCGCATCACGGAGTGCGGCGACCCCGAGGTTCTCCGTCACTGGCTCGCACGGGCCGTCACCGCGCCCTCGGCCGAGGCCGTCTTCGAGGGCGAGTAGTCCCCTCCCAGCTCACGCCACCCTCGACACGCAGAACGGGTGCCCCGCCGGGTCCAGCAGCACCCGCCAGCGGTCCGGAGACGGCTGGAAGTCGGGCTTCGTGGCGCCCAGGGCGAGCAGGCGGGCCTCCCCCGCGTCCAGGTCGTCGACGCCGACGTCGATGTGGGCCTGCTTCTCCTGGTCGGTGCCCGGCCAGGTCGGCGGACGGTAGTCGGCGAGGCGGCAGAAGCCGAGGCCGGGCGCGCCGTCCTTGCCGCCGAGGAGGTAGAAGTCGTCGGTGTTGAAGGCCACCGGGAGGTCGAGGGCCTCGGCCCAGAAGCGGGCCAGCGCGGCGGGGTCGGAGCAGTCGAAGGTGACGGCCGAGAAGCGGAAGGTCGGCGCCGGGTCGTTCTGCGTTGTCGTCATGGAGAGACCGTAGGACGTGACCAGGACAGGTTCGGTCCTGGTCACGTCGGTGGATCGTGGCAGACTTCCCCACCGTGCTCAGTACTTCCGCCCGGCTGCTGCGGCTGGTCTCCCTCCTCGCCGTCCGTCCCGCCTGGACCTGCGGTGAGCTGGCCGAGCGGATGGAGGTCACGGAGCGGACGGTGCGGCGGGATGTCGCGCGGCTGCGGGAGCTGGGGTACACCGTCGACTCCGACCCGGGGCCCTGGGGCGGGTACCGGCTGCGGCCGGGGACGCGTACGCCGCCGTTGATCCTGGACGACGAGGAGGCCCTCGCCGTGGCCGTCGGGCTGCGGGAGGCCGCGCTGAGCGGGGCGCTCGGCGGGGACCAGGCGGCGTTGTCGGCGCTGCTGAAGCTGCGGCAGGTGCTGCCCAAGCGGCTGGGCGACCGGCTCGGGGACATGGACGCCGCGTTCGTGCAGACGCCGCGGGCCGGTGAGCCGCAGGTCGCGGCGGGGACGCTGCTGGAGCTGGCGGCGGCCTGCCGGCGGGGCGAGCGGGCCCGGATGGCGTACCGGGACTACGAGGGGCGCGCGAGTGTGCGGGCCGTCGATCCCTACCGGCTCGTGCACACCGGGCGGCGTTGGTACTTCGTGGCACGGGACGTCGAGCGGGGCGAGTGGCGGACCTTCCGGGCCGACCGGGTCGAGCGGTTGCAGACGACCGGGCGGGCCGTCGAGTTCACCGAACCGCCGCCCGATCCGGCGCTGCTCGTGTCCCGCGCGAGCGCGACCGGACCGTACGCGGTACTGGCCACCGTCCGCCTGCCGGTACCCATGGAGCAGGCGCTGCGGTCCATCCCCGCCACGGTCGGACTGCACCGGGCCGACGGGCCGGACGCCACGGTCGTCGAGATCGGCGGATCGAGCACGGAGGGGCTGGCCCGGTATCTGTTCAGCCTCGCCACGCCGTTGCGCGTGCTGGCACCGGACTCCGTACGGGAGGAGCTGCTGCGCCGGACCCGGGAGTTGACCGCCGCGAACGAGGAAGCACGTACTTGAAGTTTCCTCCACAGGTCCGTACCAACCCCTTGCCCCCGTCCTTCCCGCGTCGCAAGCTCCCCTCATGGAGCTGGAGTTGCGGCATCTCAAGACGGTCCGGGCCATCGCCGACGCCGGCAGCCTCACCAGGGCGGCGACGGCTCTCGGCCTCGCGCAGCCCGCGTTGAGCGCACAGCTCAAGCGGATCGAACGGGCCCTGGGCGGCGCGCTGTTCGTGCGCGGTCGGCACGGAGTGCGGGCCACCGCGCTGGGCGAACTGGTGCTGGAGCGCAGCCGGATCGTGCTCCCGGCGGTGACCGAGCTGCAGCAGGAGGCGGCCCGGTTCGCCCGTGCGCCGCGCACGGCGGAGCGGCTGCGGATCGGCGGCACCCACGGGCCCCTGCTGGGCGCCCTGCTCGACCGGCTGGCCGGGGTGGCGCCCGACGCCCGGATGACGACCTGCACTTCCTGGTCCGAGCGGGAGCTGGCCGGTCAGCTCTCCGAGGGGCGGTTGGACTTCGCGCTGGCCGGGACCTGCGGCACCGCGGCACCGCCCGCCGGTGAGGGGCTGGTGTGGCGGGAGGTCGCCGTCGACCCGGTGTTCGTCATGATGACCGAGGGCCACCCGCTCGCCCACCGCGCGGAGGTGGACCTGACCGAGCTGGCCGACGAGGAGTGGGCCTGCGTACCCGGCGACGGCTGCTTCGGCGACTGCTTCACCGCGTCCTGCGCCCGCGCGGGCTTCACCCCGCGCCGCATGTACGAGACGGACACCGCGTCGCTCGTGCACCTGGTGCAGGTGGGGCGGGCGGTCGGGCTGTGCCGGGCGGCCTTTCCGACCACGCCGCAGATCGTGACCCGGCCCCTGACCGGCACCCCGCTGACCTGGCGGCACCTGCTCGGCTGGCACGCGGCGACGCAGCGGCAGGACACCGCCGCGGCCGTGCTCTCGCAGGCGCGCATGGCGCACGCGGGCGTGGCCGCGAACAGCGACAGCTACACGGAGTGGATGTCGGCCCACCGGGTTCCATAACACCGGGGAGAGGGACGACTGACGTCTTATGGCGGCCGGTCGGCCCTCCCTACGGTTTCGGCACCTCCCCACCGAGACCGAGGAGATCCCCCATGTCCCACCGACACCGACACCACAGAGCCGTGGGTGCCGCCGTCGCCGCGACCGCGGCCCTGCTCGTGGCCGGGCTCAGCGGCTCCGCGAGCGCCGGGACGGCACCCGCCGGTTCCTCCCCCACCGCGGCCGAGACCCTGCGCACCGACGCCGCGCCCCCGGCTCTCCTCAAGGCCATGCGGCGGGACCTCGGACTGGACCGCGGGCAGGCGGAGCGCCGCCTCGTCAACGAGGCCGAGGCGGGCGCCACGGCGGGCCGGCTGCGGGCCGCGCTCGGCGGCGACTTCGCGGGCGCGTGGGTGCGCGGCGCCGAGTCCGGCACCCTGACCGTGGCGACGACCGACGCGGGCGACGTCGCCGCGATCGAGGCGCGGGGCGCCGAGGCGAAGGTCGTACGCCACTCGCTCGCCGACCTGGACGCGGCCAAGGCCCGCCTGGACGAGGCGGCGGCCGGCCTGAACACCGCCGACGCGCCCATCTGGTACGTCGACACCCGCGACAACACCGTCGTCGTCGAGGCGATACGTCCGGCCGCGGCCCGTGCGCTGCTGGCGGCGGCCGGTGTCGACCGGTCCCTCACCCGCGTCGAGTCCCGCACCGAGCGGCCCCGCACCTTCTACGACCTGCGCGGCGGCGAGGCGTACTACATCAACAACAGCAGCCGCTGCTCGATCGGCTTCCCCGTCACCAAGGGCACCCAGCAGGGCTTCGCCACCGCGGGCCACTGCGGCCGGGCCGGCGCCGCCACGACGGGCGCCAACCGGGTGGCCCAGGGCACCTTCCAGGGCTCGGTCTTCCCGGGCCGCGACATGGCGTGGGTGGCCACCAACTCCAGCTGGACGGCGACCCCGTACGTCCTCGGCGCCGGTGGGCAGAACGTCCAGGTGACCGGTTCCACGGCGGCTCCGGTCGGCGCGTCCGTGTGCCGCTCGGGCTCGACGACCGGCTGGCACTGCGGCACCGTCACGCAGCTGAACTCCAGCGTCACCTACCAGGAAGGCACCATCTCCCCGGTCACCAAGACCACGGTGTGCGCGGAGCCCGGCGACTCCGGCGGCTCGTACATCTCCGGCAGCCAGGCGCAGGGCGTCACCTCGGGCGGCTCCGGGGACTGCCGCTCCGGCGGGGAGACCTTCTTCCAGCCGATCAACGCGCTGCTCCAGAACTACGGGCTCACGCTCAAGACGACCAGCGGCGACGGCGGCGAGGAGCCCGGCGAGCCTGGCGAGCCCGGCGGCACCTGGGCGGCCGGCACCGTCTACCAGCCCGGCGACACCGTGACGTACGGCGGCACCACCTACCGCTGCCTCCAGGGCCACCAGGCATACGCGGGCTGGGAGCCGCCGAACGTTCCGGCGCTGTGGCAGCGGGTGTGACACCCCACTGACCCCCCACAGGGGGACAACGGGGGACGGGTCCGGGCGTGCGTGAGGGAGAGCGCCCGGGCCCGGTCACGTCGGCGTCGGCGTCGGCGTCGGCGTCGGCGTCGGCGTCGGCGTCATGGTCGCGTCCGCGTCACGCGCGGAGATACGTCAGCACCGCCAGCACCCTGCGGTGGGTCTCGGTCGCCGGGGGCAGGTCGAGCTTGGTGAGGATGCTGCCGATGTGCTTGCCCACGGCCGCCTCGGATACGACGAGTTCGCGGGCGATGGCCGCGTTGGACCTGCCCTGAGCGATCAACGCGAGCACCTCGCGCTCGCGCGGGCTGAGCCGCTCCAGGGGGTCCCGGCGGCGGCGCAGCAACTGGCGTACCACCTCCGGGTCGACGACCGTGCCGCCCTCGGCGACCTCGGCCAGCGCCTCGACGAACTCCTCGACCTGGCCGACCCGGTCCTTGAGCAGGTAGCCCACGCCGGTGCCGTCGCCGGAGTCCAGCAGCTCGGCCGCGTAGGCCCGTTGCACGTACTGGCTGAGGACGAGCACGGGCAGCGTGGGCCGCTCCCCGCGCAGGCGTACGGCCGCGTGCAGGCCCTCGTCCTGGAAGCCGGGCGGCATGCGCACATCCGTGACGACGACGTCCGGGGCGTGCTCCGTCACGGCCGCGACGAGGGCGTCCGCGTCGCCGACGGCTGCCACGACCTCGTGACCGAAGCGGGTGAGCAGGCCGGTCAGGCCGTCCCGCAGCAGCACGCTGTCCTCGGCCAGTACTACGCGCAAGGATCGCGAGGGCCGCAAGGATCGCAAGGAATCTCCACGCTCAGCAGGGTCGGTCCGCCCGGCGGGCTGGACAGGGAGAGTCTGCCATCCAGGACCGATACCCGGTCGGCGAGCCCGGTCAGCCCGCTGCCCGCCGCCGCGTCGGCCCCGCCCCGGCCGTCGTCACCGACCCGCAGGACGAGCCGCCCGTCGCGGTGGCCGCCGGTCACCTCCGCGCGGGAGGCGCCGCTGTGCCGGCCGATGTTGGCGAGGGCCTCGCAGACCACGAAGTAGGCGGCGGCCTCCACCGCCTGGGGCAGCCGTCCGGGCAGCTCCAGGGCGACGTCGACGGGGACGGCGGACCGGTCGGCGGCGTCGGCGACGGCCGCCGGCAGGCCGTAGTCGGCGAGGACCTTGGGGTGGATGCCGTGGATGAGTTCGCGCAGCTCCTCCAGGGCCTTGCCCGCCTCGCCGTGCGCCTTGGCGAGCTGGTCGGCCAGCGGCCCCGGCGGGGCGTCCAGACGGGCCAGGCCGAGAGCCATGGTCAGGGCGACCAGGCGCTGCTGGGCACCGTCGTGCAGGTCGCGTTCGATCCGGCGCCGCTCGGCCTCGAAGGCGTCCACCAACCGCACCCGGGAGCGGGTGAGTTCGACGACCCTGGCCTCCGGATCGCCCTCGCGCGGGGCGCCCACGAGGACGCGGGCCAGCTCGGCGCGCGCGCCCGCCGCCAGACCCAGCGCGTAGCCGCCGAGGGCGAGGAGCAGCAGCCCGAGCACCGCGACGCCGGTCGCGGCCGGCCAGGTGGTGACCGTCCACTGCTTGAGGACCTTCGCCTCCTCGCCCCCGCCGTACGAGGCCATCACCAGCGGGGTGGCGGCCAGGTGGAGCGGTGCCGCCAGGGCGAACGCGACGACCACGGCGTCCAGCGGCCACAGCAGCACGGCGAACAGCGACGCGTGGCCCAGCTCCCGCCAGGTCGCCCGCTCGCGCAGCCGGGTGACCAGCCAGGGCCAGGGGCCGGTCGCGGGCGGCTGCCGTACCCGGCGGGCGGGTGCGGGGGCGCGGTCGACCAGGCGCAGCCGGTGCCGCTCCAGGCGGGCCACGGGGATGCCGGCCAGGGCGGTGAGCACCAGCAGCGGCAGGCCCACCAGGACGACCGAGAGCACGCCCGCGAGGACGAGGGCGGCCACGAGCCCCACCAGGACCAGGGCACCGGCCACCGCCCCGCTCACCAGGTAGGCGACGGCGCGCCAGGGCCACGCCGAGAGCAGGTAGCCGCGGGCGGGCAGGGCCTGCCACACGGTCCGCGGACGGAGTCGGGAGCGGGCCTGCCACACGGTGCGCGGACGGAGTCGGGAGCGGGCCTGCCACACGGTGCGCGGACGGAGTCGGGAGCGGGGATCGGGGCCGGGGTGCATGCGGATCACCGTAGGACCCGTGCGTGCGGCGCCACCATCGGTCCAGTGGGCGTGCGGGGGGTATGGCCCGCCCCACCCCCGTTCTCGCCCCTGCCGCACTGCGCCGGGACCGCCGCGGGCGGTTTCGTGGTGCCGGTCAGCGAGTGACCAGGCAGGCGCCCTTCCCGGCGCCCGGCGGACGGGGACACATGAACGACACCGGCCACATCGACCGCACGAGCCACAAAGGCCGCACGGAACGCACGGAACGCACCGACCGCAGCAGCAACACAGGCCGCACGGACCGCAGCAGCCACACAGATCGCACAGACCGCACGGACCTCACCGACCACATCACCCACACCACCCCCACGGACGACGACGCGGTCCGGCTGCGCGCCGTGAGCCGGCGGTACGGGGTGGGCGACAGCGCGGTGACGGCCCTCGACGCCGTCTCCGCCGGCTTCCGCCGGGGTACGTTCACCGCGGTGATGGGCCCCTCCGGCTCGGGCAAGTCGACCCTCCTGCAGTGCGCGGCCGGTCTCGACCGGCCCACGTCGGGGTCGGTCGTCCTCGGCGGCACCGAGCTGACCGGGCTGAGCGAGCGGCGGCTGACCCTGCTGCGCCGGGAACGCGTCGGCTTCGTCTTCCAGGCGTTCAACCTGCTGCCGTCCCTGACCGCCGAGCAGAACGTCGCCCTCCCCCTGCGGCTGGCCGGACGCCGCCCTCCCCGCGGGCGGGTGCGCGAGGTGCTGCGCCGGGTGGGTCTCGCCGACCGCGCCCGGCACCGGCCCACCGAGTTGTCCGGCGGCCAGCAGCAACGCGTCGCACTGGCCAGGGCGTTGATCACCCGCCCGGAGGTGCTGTTCGCCGACGAGCCGACGGGGGCGTTGGACTCGCACACCGGCCGCGAGGTGCTGGCCCTGCTGCGCGGCATGGTCGACGTCGACGGCCAGACGGTCGTCATGGTCACCCACGACCCGGTGGCCGCCGCCCGCGCCGACCGCGTGCTGTTCCTGGTCGACGGCCGCGTCCACGACGAACTGACCGGCGCCGGAGCCGATGTCATCGCCGCCCGCATGACCCACCTGGAGCCCACCCCGTGCTGACCACCGCCCCGCACCCCCCGCTCCCCCGCCCTCACCCCCACCGGCACCGGCACCGGCACCGGCACCGGCACCGGCACCCACACCACACCGGCACCGGCACCGGCATTGGCACCGGCCACCCCACCCCCACCCCGGCCGGAGCCCACCCCGTGCCGACCACCGCCCCACCCCACCCGCGAGCCACGCTCCACCCACCCCACCCGGAGGCCACCCCGTGCTGACCCTCACCCTGTGCACCCTGCGCGCCCGTTGGGTCACCTTCGTCGGGAGCTTCGTGGCGTTGGCGCTGGGTGTCGCGCTGCTCACCGTCACGGGGCTTGCGCTGGCCGCCTCGCTGGACTCCCCCGACCGGGCACCGGAACGCTTCGCCGCCGCGCCCGTGGTGGTGCGGGGGCAGGACACCCTGCGGGTGCCGACGCCCGCCGGGGAGCGTACGCAGCGGCTGGCGCTGCCGCGGGCCGTGCCCGGCGCCGTCCTGGCCCGCCTGGAGCGGCTCGGCACCGTCGTCGCGGACCGGTCCTTCCCGGTACGCGTCCGGGGCGGGCACGGCCCCGGTGAGCTGGTGGGCCACCCCTGGTCCACGGCCGCGTTCGCCCCGTACCGGATCGACACGGGCCGCGCACCCCGCACCGCCGGCGAGGTCGTCGTCACCGGCGGCTGGGCCGCCCCGGGCGAGCGGGTGCGCACGGACCGGGGCACCCTGCGGGTGGTGGGGACCGTGCCCGGCCTCGGTTTCGAGGATGCCGTCTTCTTCACCGACGCGCGGGCCGCCGAACTCGCTCCGCTCAGCGTCCAGTCGGCGGTCGACGCGGAGGCGTCCGCCGTACGGGAGGCGGTACGGGACGCCGTACGGGACTCGGTGCCGGGCAGCGCCGGTGTCCGGGTGCTCACCGGGGACGAGCGGCGGTACGCGGACGCCGACCCCGACCGGGACGCCGAGGCGCTCACCGCCCTGAACGCCCTGTTCGGCACGGCCGGCGGCGTCACCGCCTTCGTGTCGGTGTTCGTCGTGGCGTCCACCTTCGCCTTCGCGGTCGCCCAGCGCCGCCGCGAGTTCGGGCTGCTGCGCACGGCGGGGGCCACGCCGGGGCAGCTCCGCCGGACGGTGGTCGCCGAGGCCGCGCTGGTCGGCGTACTCGCCTCCGGCACGGGCTGCGTGCTCGGCGCGTACGGTGCGCCGCCGCTGGTGCGCCGGGTGGTCGACGAGGGCCTGGCCCCGTCCTGGTTCGCCCTCGGCGACCACACCTGGCCCTTTCACCTGGCCTTCTGGACCGGCCTGCTGACCGCTCTGTGCGGCGTGGTCGCGGCGTCCTGGCGGGCGGGGCGCACCGCACCGGCCGAGGCCTTGCGGGAGGCGTCGGTGGACGCCGGGGCGATGACCCGCGGGCGGTGGCTGTCGGGACTGGGCCTGGGGCTGACCGCCCTGGTGACCCTCGGCCTCGCCCTCGTGGACGACCCCGGCGACCTGCTGCACCGCAAGACCTATGTGACGCGCCCGATGCTGCTGATCGCCGCTGCCGCGCTGCTCGCCCCGGTCGTGGTGCGCCCGCTGACCCGGCTGCTGACCTGGCTGCCGGCCCGTCTGCCGGGCGCCACCGGCCTGCTCGTCCGGGAGAACGCCGCGGCCGGTGTCCGCCGTACCGCGGCCGTCGCGGCGCCGGTGCTGGCCACGGTCGCGCTCACGGGCTCGCTGCTGGGCGCCGTCGCGACGCTGGACGGGGCGAGGGCCGCCGAGACCCGGGAGCGGACCACCGCCGACTTCGTGGTCGCGGCCCCGGCCGGGTCGGGCTTCGACGCGGCGGCCGTGGAGCGCCTGCGCGCGGTGCCGGGGGCGGCCCGGATCTCCCCGAGCGCGTCGAGCGCGGTGTACGCCCTGGAGGACGGCGTGGCCCTGATCCGCTCCGACGCGCGTGCCGTCGCCGACTCCGGCGCCCTCGCCGCGACCGCCCGGCTCCCGGTCGCACGGGGGCGGGTCACCGACCTGGACGACCACTCGGTCGTCGTGAACGAGGAGTGGGAGCAGCACACGGTCGGCCGGAGCGTGCGGGTCCGGCTCGGGGACGGCACGGCGAAGACGCTGCGCATCGCCGCGGTGCTGCGCACCGGCACCGGTGACAACGGCGTCTACGTCACCGCGGCCAACGCCGCCGGCGCCCCCGTCGACCGGGTGGACGTGGCCCTCGCCGACGGCGCCGACGCCCACGCGGTGGCCGCCGGGCTGCGCGGGGCGGTGGCGGCGACCGGCGGCCGGGTGTCGAGCGGGGACGAGTGGGCCGCGGCGGCCTCGCCCGGGTCCCGGGGCGCGACGCGGGCGGGCCTTCTCCTGGTCCTCGGCATCGCCCTGCTCTACACCGGGATCTCCGTGGTCAACACCCTGGTGATGGCGACGTCCGACCGGGTCCGCGACCTGGCGGTACTGCGGCTCGCCGGGGCCACCGACGGACAGGTGCTGCGGCTCGTCGCCGTGGAGTCGCTGACGGTGGCGGCGGCCGGGGCCCTCCTCGGGCTGCTCGTCGCCGGGCTCGACCTGGCCGGGATGGGGGCGGCGCTGCGCCTGCTCTCGGTCCCCGCCGCGCCGGTGGTGCCGTGGGCGGCCGTCGGGACGGCGGCCGGCGCCTGCGCCGTGCTCGCGGTGGTCGCCTCGGTGGTCCCGGCCGGCCTGGCCCTGCGCCGCCGGGCGGTGGGCTCCGCCGGCCTGCGCGGATGACGGCCGGTGGAACCGGCAGGGAACGGCAGGGAACGGCATGGAACGGTAGGGAACGGCGTGGAACGGTAGGGAACGACGAAAGGGCCCGTACGACCGGAGTCGTACGGGCCCTTTCAGGCATCAGCCCATGTCAGGTCGCGTTGACCGACAAGCAAGCGGAGCTTACTTGTTGATCTTGGTGACCTGGCCGGCGCCCACGGTCCGGCCACCCTCGCGGATGGCGAACTTCAGGCCCTCTTCCATGGCGACGGGCTGGATGAGCTCCACCTTCATCTCGGTGTTGTCACCCGGCATGACCATCTCGGTGCCCTCGGGGAGGGTCACGACGCCGGTCACGTCCGTCGTACGGAAGTAGAACTGCGGACGGTAGTTGTTGAAGAAGGGGGTGTGACGGCCACCCTCGTCCTTCGACAGGATGTAGGCCTGGGCCTCGAACTCGGTGTGCGGGGTGACCGAGCCCGGCTTGATGATGACCTGGCCGCGCTCGACGTCCTCGCGCTTGATGCCACGGAGGAGCAGACCGACGTTCTCACCGGCCTGGCCCTCGTCGAGGAGCTTGCGGAACATCTCGATGCCGGTGACCGTGGTGGTGGTCTTCTCGGTCTTGATGCCGATGATGTCGACGGTCTCGTTGACCTTGAGGACACCACGCTCGATGCGGCCGGTGACGACCGTACCGCGACCGGTGATGGTGAAGACGTCCTCGATCGGCATCAGGAACGGCTTGTCGACGTCGCGCTCGGGCTCCGGGATGGCCTCGTCCACGGCCTTCATGAGCTCGAGGACCGAGTTGCCCCACTCCTTGTCGCCCTCGAGGGCCTTCAGAGCGGAGACCTTGACGACCGGAAGCTCGTCGCCCGGGAACTCGTACTCGGAGAGGAGCTCACGCACCTCGAGCTCGACGAGCTCCAGGATCTCCTCGTCGTCCACCATGTCGGCCTTGTTCAGGGCGACGACGATGTACGGAACGCCGACCTGGCGGGCCAGAAGCACGTGCTCCTTGGTCTGCGGCATCGGGCCGTCGGTGGCGGCGACCACGAGGATGGCGCCGTCCATCTGCGCCGCACCCGTGATCATGTTCTTGATGTAGTCCGCGTGACCGGGGCAGTCGACGTGGGCGTAGTGACGGGTCTCCGTCTGGTACTCGACGTGCGCGATGGAGATGGTGATACCGCGCTGGCGCTCCTCGGGAGCCTTGTCGATCTGGTCGAAGGCCGAGGCCTCGTTCAGGTCCGGGTACGCGTCGTGCAGCACCTTGGTAATGGCGGCCGTGAGGGTCGTCTTACCGTGGTCGATGTGACCGATGGTGCCGATGTTGACGTGCGGCTTAGTCCGCTCGAACTTCGCCTTCGCCACTGGGGTCCTCCTGTGGAGTGGTTCTGTACGCCTTACTCATCGGCGCCAGGTGATCTTTGCTGGGAAACCCGGGCCCGGGGCATTCCACCGGGTTCACGGCGGAATGCCCCATGCAGGCTCCGGGGTCAAGCCTAAAGCGTGAGAACGGGGTCCGTTGAACGGAGTAGCCCGTTACTCGCCCTTGGCCTTCGCGATGATCTCCTCGGCGACGTTCCGGGGAACCTCGGCGTAGGAGTCGAACTGCATCGAGTAGCTTGCGCGACCCGACGTCTTGCTGCGGAGGTCTCCGACGTAGCCGAACATCTCCGACAGCGGCACGAGGCCCTTCACGACGCGGGCACCCATCCGCTCCTCCATGGCCTGGATCTGGCCACGGCGGGAGTTGATGTCGCCGATGACGTCACCCATGTAGTCCTCGGGCGTGGTGACCTCGACGGCCATCATCGGCTCCAGGAGCACCGGCGAAGCCTTGCGCGCGGCCTCCTTGAAGGCCTGCGAACCGGCGATCTTGAAGGCGAGCTCGGAGGAGTCGACCTCGTGGTAGCCACCGTCGATGAGCGTGACGCGGACGCCCGTCATCTCGTAGCCGGCCAGGATGCCGAACTGCATGGCCTCCTGCGCACCGGCGTCCACCGAAGGGATGTACTCCTTCGGGATGCGGCCACCGGTGACCTTGTTCACGAACTCGTACGAGGCGTCGCCGCCCTCGATCGGCTCGATCGCGATCTGCACCTTGGCGAACTGACCGGTACCACCGGTCTGCTTCTTGTGGGTGTAGTCCACGCGCTCGACGGCCTTGCGGATCGTCTCGCGGTAGGCGACCTGGGGCTTGCCGACGTTGGCCTCGACCTTGAACTCACGGCGCATGCGGTCGACCAGCACCTCGAGGTGCAGCTCGCCCATACCACCGATGATGGTCTGGCCCGTCTCCTCGTTCGTGTGGACCTGGAAGGACGGGTCCTCCTCGGCCAGGCGCTGGATCGCGACGCCGAGCTTCTCCTGGTCGCCCTTCGACTTGGGCTCGATGGCGACCTGGATGACCGGCGCCGGGAAGTCCATGGACTCCAGGATCACCGGGCTCTTGTCGTCGGACAGCGTCTCACCGGTGGTGGTCTGCTTCAGACCCATCACGGCGACGATGTCACCGGCGCCCACCGACTCGATCTCCTCACGCTTGTTGGCGTGCATGCGGTAGATCTTGCCGATGCGCTCCTTGCGGCCCTTGACGGAGTTCAGCACCGCGGTGCCGGACTCCAGGCGGCCGGAGTACACCCGGACGAAGGTGAGCTTGCCGAGGTGCGGGTCGCTCATGATCTTGAAGGCGAGCGCGGCGAGCGGCTCGTCCTCCGACGGCTTGCGCTTGACGACGACCTCGGGGTCCTTGACGTCGTGGCCCTCGATGGCCTCGACGTCGAGGGGGGTCGGCAGGTAGCGCACGACCGCGTCGAGCAGGGGCTGGACGCCCTTGTTCTTGAACGCGGTGCCGCAGAACACCGGGGTGACCGTGGTGTCGCTGGACTTGCCGGAGGCGATGGTGATGCGACGGATCGCGGCGTACAGCTGCTCCTCGGTGGGCTCCTGGCCCTCCAGGAACAGCTCCATGACCTCTTCGTCGTTCTCCGCGACGGCCTCGACCAGCTTGCCGCGCCACTCCTCGGCGGCCTCGGTGTGCGTGGCCGGGATGTCGACGACGTCGTACATCTCGCCCTTGGCGGCCTCGGCGGACCACACGAGCGCCTTCATGCGGACCAGGTCCACGACGCCCTTGAAGTCGGCCTCGGCACCGATCGGGAGCTGCATGACCAGCGGCTGGGCACCCAGGCGGTCCGAGATCATCTCCACGCAGCGGTGGAACTCGGCGCCGGTGCGGTCCAGCTTGTTGACGAAGCAGATACGCGGCACGCCGTAGCGGTCGGCCTGACGCCACACCGTCTCGGACTGCGGCTCGACACCGGCGACACCGTCGAACACGGTCACGGCACCGTCGAGCACACGCAGGGAACGCTCCACCTCGACGGTGAAGTCGACGTGCCCCGGGGTGTCGATGATGTTGATCGTGTAGTCGTTGTCCTCGAGCGGCCAGTGACAGGTGGTCGCAGCAGACGTGATCGTGATGCCACGCTCCTGCTCCTGCTCCATCCAGTCCATTGTGGCGGCACCGTCGTGGACCTCACCGATCTTGTACGACACACCGGTGTAGAACAGGATCCGCTCGGTGGTGGTCGTCTTGCCCGCGTCGATGTGGGCCATGATCCCGATGTTGCGGACCTTGGCCAGGTCAAGTGAAGTGGTAGCCATAAGGCTTCAGTCTTCTCTCGGTCTCGATGTGGGTAGCGACTACCAGCGGTAGTGCGCGAAGGCCTTGTTGGACTCGGCCATCTTGTGCGTGTCCTCGCGCTTCTTCACAGCGGCACCCAGGCCGTTGGAGGCGTCGAGGAGCTCGTTGAGCAGACGCTCGGTCATGGTCTTCTCGCGACGGGCGCGGGAGTAACCGACCAGCCAGCGCAGCGCGAGGGTGTTGGCGCGGCCGGGCTTGACCTCGATCGGCACCTGGTACGTCGCACCACCGACACGGCGGGACTTGACCTCGAGGGTCGGCTTGATGTTCTCGAGAGCGCGCTTGAGCGTGATGACCGGGTCGTTGCCGGTCTTCTCGCGCAGGCCCTCCATGGCGCCGTAGACGATGCGCTCGGCGGTGGAGCGCTTGCCGTTCAGCAGCACCTTGTTGATCAGGGAGGTCACCAGAGGAGAACCGTAGACCGGGTCGATGATGACCGGGCGCTTCGGGGCGGGGCCCTTACGAGGCATTCTTACTTCTCCTTCTTGGCGCCGTAGCGGCTGCGGGCCTGCTTGCGGTTCTTGACACCCTGGGTGTCGAGGGAGCCGCGGATGATCTTGTAGCGAACACCCGGCAGGTCCTTCACACGGCCGCCGCGCACGAGCACGATGGAGTGCTCCTGCAGGTTGTGCCCCTCACCCGGAATGTAAGCGGTGACCTCGATCCCGCTGGTCAGACGCACACGCGCGACCTTACGCAGGGCCGAGTTCGGCTTCTTCGGGGTGGTCGTGAACACACGCGTGCAGACGCCACGGCGCTGAGGGGATCCCTCGAGTGCGGGCGTCTTGTTCTTCTCGACCTTGTCCTGCCGGCCCTTACGGACCAGCTGCTGGATCGTAGGCACTACTTCTCCGGTTTCTGTGTGCCGAATGGTGAAGCTAACCTGGAACGCCACCGACCCACGCGGTCGGGTGTGTCGAAGTCGCGCACTCCGGCCGCGAGGCGGAAGGAGACGCGAAATGCGGTGGCCACGCACGGCCCCCGGTGCGGCTGTAGACACGCACGAGGGCCAGGGCACACCCCAGGCACAAGGTCTGAGCGTACCTAGCGCATTCGCTGCGGTCAAAACAAATGGGCGACACCGGCATCCCCGCCCGTTTCGCACCGTTTTACCCCGTTCGACGGGGCGGGTCTCAGGCCCGCGGCAGCGGCACGCGCCGCTCCTCGCCGTCCGTGCCGTCCGACGCGGGCGCGGGCGCGGCTCCGGGTGCGGGCGCGGCTCCGGGTGCGGGCGTGGGCGTGGGTTCGGGTACCGGTGCGGGCACCGCCGTGTCGTGGCGGACGAAGTAGGTCGGCCGGTTCTGCACGGCCGTGTATATGCGCCCGACGTATTCGCCGAGCAGTCCGACGCAGACCAGCTGCACCGCGCCGATGAAGACGATGCCGGTGAACAGCGAGGTCCAGCCGGGGACCGTGCGCCCCAGGGCGAACGCGGTCAGGGTGTAGACCAGCAGCCCCAGGCACACCACGAAGGCACCGCCGCCCAGCCAGGTGGCGATGCGCAGCGGGGCCGCGGAGAAGCCGGTGACGCTGTCGACCGCCAGCCGGATCATCCGGCCCAGCGGGTACTTCGTACGGCCCGCCGTGCGCGGAGCGCGCTCGTAGGTCACCTGCCCGCTCGGGAAACCCAGCCAGGGCACCAGCAGGCGGTACACCCGCTGCTGGTCGGGAAGGGCCTTGAGGGCGTCCACGGCGGCCCGGCTGAGCAGCCGGAAGTCGCCGGCCTGGGCCGGGACGGAGGGGCCCGCCAGGCGCCGCATGAGGCGGTAGTAGACGCCCGCCGTCCACCGCTTGAACCCGGAGTCGCTGCTGCGGTCGGCGCGCACGCCGTAGACGATGTCCAGCCCCTCGCGACGGGCCAGCGCCAGCATGTCGGGGATCTTCTCCGGCGGGTCCTGGAGGTCGGCGTCCAGGCTGACCACGTACGCGCCGCGGGCCCGGTCCAGCCCCGCCGTGAGGGCCGCCTGATGGCCGGAGTTGCGCCGCAGGGCGACCACGCGCAGCTCCGGCCAGCCCAGCCGGAAGGCGTCGAGCAGCTCGGGGGTGCGGTCGCCGCTGCCGTCGTCGACGGCGACGACCTCGTGCGGCACGCCCAGCTCCGTCAGGACCGGCCGCAGCCTGGTGACCAGCGCGGGCAGGACGTCCTCCTCGTTGAACATCGGAATGACGACCGACAGCACGACCGGTTCGTGCCGCTCCGCGTCCCGTCCCTCGGGCACCGCGCCTCCCTCCGCATGACCTTGAGTACAGATGTGCGACTCTTGTGCGATCTTATGGCAGCAGTTGACGGTTGAGGGTGGCCCGAGGGGGATGACAGCCATGGACACGGCTGCCGACGACACGGTGACCGACGGACCGGCCGGCACCGGCGAACGCCGTCCCGGCGGGACCGCGGCCCGCTCCTGGCGGAGCTGGCCCCCCGCCCTCCCGGCCGGCGCGCGGCCCTATCTCGCCCCTCTGGTGCTGTACGGCGTCACCAAGCTCGTCGGCCTGGGGGTCTTCGCCTCCCTCCTCACCTACGCCGGGGACTTCCGGGGCAAGAACCCGCGCTTCGGCGGCGGCGCCCACTGGTGGGACGTACTGGCCACCTGGGACGGCTGGTGGTACCTCCAGGTCGCCGAGCACGGCTACAGCCCTTCCCTGGTGCGGCTCGGCGGCGACGGCCTGTTCACGGTCCAGCAGAACTCGGTCGCGTTCTTCCCGCTCTACCCGGCGCTCATCCGCATGGTCTCGGAGTCCACCGGCCTCGGCCTGTACGGCTCCGGGATCCTGGTCTCCGTCCTCACGTCGTTCGTCGCCGCGGCCGGGATCTACGCCGTGGTCTCGCTGATCGCCGGAGCACGGGCGGGCACCGTCGCGGCCGGACTGTGGGCGGTGGCGCCCGGCGCGGGCGTCGAGTGGGCGGTGTACTCCGAGTCCCTGTTCGTCGCCATCGCCGCCTGGACCTGCTACGCCGTGATGAAGGGGCGCTGGGTGGCGGCGGGCCTGCTGGCCTTCACCGCGGGCCTGAACCGCCCCACCTCCGCCGTCCTCATAGGCGCCGTGGGCCTCGCCGCGCTGGTGACCCTGGCCCGCCCCGCGTCCCGGCGCGAGCACGGCGTACGCGGCCCGGTGTACGCGATGCTCGTCGCGCCGCTCGGCCTGCTCTCCTACATCGCCTGGGTCGGCTGGAGCACCGGCGAGGCCACGGCCTACTTCACCCTCCAGCGCGAGGGCTGGGCGCACTTCTTCGACTACGGCGCCTACACCTGGGACGTGCTGCGCAACCTCGCGGTGGGCCGCGGCGACTACCCCTTCGCCTTCTCCACCCCGGACCTGCTCTCCCTCCAGCTGGTCCTGGCGCTGCCCTTCCTCATCGCCCTGATGCTGCGCAAGAGGCCCCCGCTGGTCCTGGTCGCCTACACCCTGGCGACGATCGTCACGGTCCTGGGCACCCAGCAGATGTTCGGCAACACGATGCGCTACCTGCTCCCCGCCTTCCCCCTCCTCCTCGCCCCGGCAGCAGCCCTGAGCCGCCTCAAACTCCCGACCCTGGTGGTCTTCTTCACCACCGCGTCGATCGCCTCCGGCTGGTACGCCCACTACGTGATCTTCGAACTGGGCGTGCCGTAGCCGCCCGAAGAGCCCTCTCAGCCACGGCGGCCGATTGTCGCCCGTTGCCCGTATGCCCTGGTCAAGTACGTTGTCTGGTTACGAAGCGCGGCATTGGCACAGCGAACGCGGGGGCGGCGGGATGACCGGCGGACGGACACACGCTTGGGACGACGACGGGTTCGACGACGGCGTGCCCTTCCTCGCGCGACTGGAGAAGGAGGACCGCACGGCCCTGCTCCGGGCCGGACGGCCGCTGCGCTACCGGGCCCGCAGCGTCATCCTCCACCAGGACGAACCCTCCTCGCATGTACTTCTCCTGCTGCACGGCTGGACCAAGGTGACGGCGATCGCGGCGAACGGCTACGAAGCCCTCCTGGCCCTTCGAGGGCCGGGAGACATCGTGGGCGAGGGCGCAGCCCTCAGCGGGCGTCATCGTTCGGCAACCGTCACCGCGCTCGACGCCGTCGAAGCGGTCGTCATCGACGAGCCCCGCTTCACCGCCTTCCTCACGGCACACCCCGGAGCCGCCCTGCGGTTGCTGAGCCTGACCACCGACCGGCAGCGCTCGACCGACCGCCGGCGGCTGGAGTGGGCGGCCCTCACGGTGCGTGAGCGTCTGGCAGTGCTTCTGCTGGAGCTGGTCCGCACGCACGGAACCCGCACCGACGAGGGCGTCGAGCTGACCATCGGCCTCAGCCAGCAGGAGTTCGCCGGATCGGTCGGCTCCTCGCGCGAGGCGGTTGCCCGGCTCCTCAGGGAACTGCGGGACCGGCACGTCGTGGTCACCCGACGCCGACGCATCGTCGTCCTGCGCCCCGACATCCTGCGTCGCATCATCGGGGGACAGCCCGCCTGACAGCCCGCCTGACAGGCCGTCGTACAGGCTGTCTTCTGTGCACACGGTCACACTTGGTCCGTGTCATCGGCCCTCTGACACCGGTCGTCCGTCCGCCATCGTGCTGCTTCATCAGGCAAGCACGAGAGGAAGAACCGTGACAGACCCCATGTACCGCACCATCCTCCTTTTCGACATCGAGCAGTTCGGCTCCCGCGACGACGTGGAGCAGGCGTTCCTGCGCCGACTCCTGTACGAGGTCGTCGACGCCACACTCCTCGCCGCGGGCATCGACGAATCGGCGCGGCTGCGCGCGGACCGCGGTGACGCCGTGATGGAGCTCATCGACGTCCAGGCTTCGGTCCCGGCGCTCGTCAAGACCCTGCTCACCGAGGCTCCCGCCCTGCTGCACAGCAAGAACCGGCTCATCGCGAGCAGCGCCCGAATGCGGCTGCGCATGGTGCTGTCCGCCGGGTACGTCGCGGTCGACGAACTCGACGGCTGGGTCGGCTCGGACCTCAATCACGCCGTGCGCCTGCTCAACTCCGACCCGCTGCGGGACGCCCTCAAGCAGCGCGACGACCACAGTGTGCTGTGCGTGTCCGACGGCATCTACACGGGAGTCGTGCGGCACGGCCCGCTCGGCGTACGCCCGGACGAGTTCCGCCGCGTCACCGTGGAGACGAAGGAGGGGCCCACGGTGGCCTGGGTGCACGGGGTGTCCGACGCAGACGCCTCCCGGGCCGCCACTGAGGACTCTGCGCCGGTCGCGGACCCGGCCCTCTCCGGGCCCGCGGCCACCACCCACGTGCACGGCGACCAGTACGGCGTGAGCGGAGGCACGGTCCACGGCGGCCAGCGGTTCGACTTCACCCGCCGCGAACGGGACGAGCGCCGATGAGCCAGGCGGAGGTGGCGGCCCCGGCCAAGCAGGCCGACGAGACCGCGCAGGACGGCGAGCGCAAAGAGCAGGAGGAGTCCGCCGAAGGCCAGGAACAACCGCGCCAGAAGGCATGGGCAGCACGCCGGGACCTGATCGCGCACGGCCCCGAGTTCATCTCCACCCTGGTCGGCGGGGACCAGTTCGGCCAGTCGGGCGGCTCGCACTACGGCGACACGATCATTCACATCGGCGGCGGCCGGGCCGAAGCATCCGTTGCCACCCCCGGTCCCGTCCCCGTGACAGAGGTGGAGAGACTGGCCAGCGCCTTCCAGGAGGCTCAGGACTTCGACGAGGTGCTCACCCGACTCAAGGCGGAGCGGTTCCTCATCCTGTCCGGCGGACGGGAGACGGGCCGCAGAACCGCCGCGCTGATGCTGCTGCACCGGCTCGGCCTCGACCGATTCTTCGAGCTGGAGCCGCCCACAGCCTTCCCCGCGCTCTCCGACCAGTTGGACACCGGCGCGGGTCACGTCCTGTGCGATCTGACCGTCAGCCGCAACCGCCCTCTGCGGCAACCGCACCTCCTGGCACTGCGTCGGGAACTGGAACGCCGGGGGGCCTACCTGGTGATCACCGTGGAACCGTCGGCGGCGCTGGGAGACATCTCCTCCGTACGGTGGGACCCCCCGTCCGCCGAGGACATACTGCACGCTCACGTCGCCCCGGTGACCGGCGAGAGCGCTTGGCCGCAACTGCGTGAACGCGCGGCGGTCAAGGAGTTCCTCGCCCAGCAGCACCCGCCGCGCCAGATCGAGCACTTCGCGAAGGAAGTCGTCGCCCTGCACCTCGGTCAAACCGACGAACGGCGGCTGGCCGCATACGGGGCGGCCGCCGTACGCGGCCAAGTCTCCCGCTGGCTCACGGAGGTCGAGCCCATCCTGCGGGAAAAGGCCTTCCTGATCTCGCTCGCGGTCTTCGACAAGGCCCCGTACGCGGTGGCCGCGGAGGTCGGCGACAGCCTGTTCGTGCGATTGCAGAAGATCGAGGACCCCCACGACGCTCCACGCATCCCCGTCTTTGGCACCTCGCGCGAGGAACGACTGCGACTTGCCCGCGCCAGGGGCTACGTGGGTACGGAGGTCACGGAACACGGACCCGTCATCGGCACCTTCGTCGCCGAATTCCGCGACCGGCAGACATCCCCTCTACTGCTGGAGGAGGTGTGGAACCGTCACCCCTCGGCCCGCCCCGCAGTCGCCGAGTGGCTGCGCAAACTCGCCGAGGACCGCCGCCCTCTGGTGCGGACCAGGGCTGCCTCCGCCGCCGCCCAGCTCGCCCAGTTCGACCTTTCGTCCGCGCTGGCGCATCTCATCGAACCGTGGGCAGACGCCCGTGACTCCCACTCCTGGCTGGCGGCGGCCAACGCGCTCACCATGGCCCAGCTCCTGGAGGTGCCTACCGTTCTGCGCATTCTGCATGAATGGTGCACCGGAGAGGTGGAGAGCCGCCGCTGGACCGCCATTCGAGCCTTCGGCCTGCTGGGCCCCGTGCACCACGAGGAAGCCCTGGAAGCGCTCCTGGACGCGGCTCGCCGGCAGCCGCCCGACGAGAACGACGTCGATAACGAGGACGACAAGCCGTCGGAGGCGACCAAGCAGTTCGCGGACGCCTTGGAACTGCTGCTTCTCGCCGTGAAGAACCCTGTGCTGGCCCAACTCGCCAAGCAGCTCGACCCGGACCACACCGACCGTACGGCCCGCCCATACGCGCTGCTGGCCTTCTTCCAGGCCTGCACCCAGTCGAAGGAGGAAGACAGCGGACGCCCCATGGTCCTCGACTGGTACAGGGAGGCTCTGGAAGCGGGAGACAGGACGGTCACGCGGCACCTCGTCCAGTTCTGGGACGCGCTCCTTGCCGACCGGACGCACACCGCGCAGGCCCTTGCCGTACTGCGCGGCTGGGTACGCACGGCCGACACCGACCCCGAGTCGGAACGGGCGCTCGTCCCGTTGCTGTACGAACTCGCCGAAACCCCCGTCAACCATCGGCGCATCACCCACCTGCTGCGTACGGTCCGCGACTCCGGTGGCGTCCCTTCTCCAGCCGCCGACCGCCTGCTGAAGCACCTCTCCCCCGCCTGACCGCTCACGGAAGGCAGACCATGGAACATCCCCAGCAACCTGACGAGCTCGACTGGTTCCGGCAACCACCGCCGTCCCCGGCCCCGACCCGCACCTTCGAGGACCCGGTCCGCACCGTCTGGCAACTCCCCCGCTTCCACATCGGCCGCCGCCGCTTCATGGGACGCATCGACTACGCGCTGGTCTGCGTCACGCGCACCGGGTTGTACGAGACCTTCCCGCCACCGGCCCGCCCCGCCTCCACACGGCGCTATGTCGCCCTGTACGAGGTGGACACCGATCCCCACGCCTTCCAGCTGAACGTGCTTCTGCCGAGCAAGGTCGACAGTTTCGAGTTCGAGGCCACCGCGGACCTCACCTGGCGCGTCATGGATGCGGAGCGGTTCGTCCGCAGCCAGGAGCGGGACGTGCCGGGACTCGTCACCCGCAGAGTGCTTCCCGTGCTTCGCGCGGCCAGTCGTGGTTACCCCATCGACGAGAGCGCGGCCGCCGAACGGGCCGTGCAACAGGTGGTGAACGACACCTCGTGGCTCGGTGAGGATCTGGGTCTGCGCACGGCTTGCTCGGTCCGGCTGCGCCGCGACGCGTCCGAACGGAACCACCAAGCGCGGCTGCGGACCGCCCGGCACGATGCGGAGGCCGTGGAACCCGAACACAAGGCGGCGGTTCTTCAGCAGACGTACGAGGCGAGTCGCACCGCGGAAAAGATCCGCTTCTACGAGCATCACCTGGAACGCGGTGGCATCGCCGCGCTCGCGCTGCACCTGTCGGTACACCCCGACGACACCCAGCTGGTCCTCGGACACCTCCGTGACGAGCAGGCCAAACTGGTCGAGACCCAGCTCCATCTGATCGACCGGGCCCTGGACAGCAAGCGGCTGGAGGACCACCACCTGGACGAGCCACACCAGCTCATCGCGGACCGCATGACCGCCATCCTGGGAGCCACCGACCCAGCGGTGAAGTCACCGCCGTACCCCGTTACGCAATCACCGGCGAGCGAGTCGACACCTCCCGCGGCGACGCCGGAGTCGGGCACGTGAGCACGACCGGCCCGTCGTCGGACGCCGTCCTGCTGGAAGCCGGCGCACACTTGCTTACCGACCTCCGAGCGGAGATCGCCCGGGCTGACGCCAAAGCAGCCGTCCTGGTGGCGGCGCTCGGTCTGTCGGCCGGCGTTCCCACCGCCTTGCTGGCCAATTCCCGTTGGCGTCCGGCCCCGCTTCCCGCACCGGCTGCCGTGCTGTGGTGGGCCGGCACGGCCCTGCTGCTTACGGCCCTGCTGGCCGCCCTGCTGGCGGTCGTCCCCCGCTACCGCCCCAGCCGTTGGGCTCCCGGACGGCCTCTCACCTACTTCGGCGACGTACGAAGGGCATCCAGGTCCGGGCGCCTTTCCGCCGCCCTGGCGGACACCGGACGCGACCCTGCTCACGGCATGCTGATCGCCCTTGCCGAGACGAGCGGCATCGCGGCCCGCAAGCACTTCTGGATCCGTGCGGGGCTGATCGCCTTCGGCTGCGCTGCGCTTCTGCTGCCCGCGTCCCTGCTTTTCACGTGAGCCAGCCTTCTGCCGCGCCGCCCACTCGTACCGGAAGGAAGCGTCATGCCCATCAGCTCCGAGCACGGCAACCCGGCTGAACCGGAACCACCTCTCCCACACGACGAGGGCCTACCGCCGCGTCCCGGAAGGATCGTCATCGCGGCACGTCAGCGTGGTGCCGACGGCACCGCTCTCGGCCACCTGGCACTGCATCTCCCGCACGCCTGCGCGAGTCTGGCCGTCGTCTGCGGGGCGGCCCACCTCCTCGACAGGCTAGGAGGACCACCCTGGTGGATCATCTGCGGCACATGGGTGCTGAGCGGCGGGCTTGTCTTCCACCGCCCCTGCGAGCGAATACTCGCCCGCCGCCTGTTCGGCCTGCGCCATCCGACCCCCGACGAGGACCGCGTACTGCGCCCCGTATGGCGCGAGGTCACCGCACGCGCCGGGGTGAACTCGGCCGCATACCACCTTTGGGTCGAGGACAGCGATGGGGTCAACGCCATGGCCGCCGCCGGCCACATCATCGGTGTCACCCGACACTCACTCAGGCACCTGCCGGCCGCGCAGCTCGCAGGCGTCCTCGCACACGAACTCGGCCACCACACCCGAGGTCACTCCTGGACCTCACTGCTCACCTTCTGGTACGCGCTGCCCGGCCGACTCACCTGGCGTCTGGTCCGGATGCTCGCCTCCCGCGTCGACCGGATTCCCGTGGGGATCGCGGCCGTGTTGATCGGCCTCGTGGGCGCCGCCACGGTCGCCCTCGCGACGGCCACGTATGGACTGGTCCTCCTGCCCTTCCTCACGCCCTACCTGGCAGCCGCCGTGTCCCGGCGCGCCGAGCTGCGCGCCGACGAGCACGCTGCGCACCTCGGCTTCGCGTCGCAGCTGATCACAGTGCTGCACGAGGAACACGAGCGCGAAGAGGCCGCACGGGCCCGCGCCGCAGCCCTGGACCTACCGGCCAAGGACGAGGGAGTCGTCGCACGACTGCTGGACTCGCACCCCGACGTTCACACCCGGCTGCATCACCTGCGGGCCCACGTGAAGAGCGGGCGCTGACACGCCGAAGGGCGGCCACCCACTCGGGGTGACCGCCCTTCGGTCGTATCAAGCTGCCCGCTTACTGGTTGTACGGACCGTAGTCGTAGTCCTCCAGCGGAACGGCCTGGCCGGAGCCCGTGCCGAACGGCGAGTAGTCGATGTCGTCGTAGCCGACGGCCGAGTACATCGCGGCCTTGGCCTCCTCGGTCGGCTCCACCCGGATGTTGCGGTAGCGGGACAGGCCCGTACCGGCCGGGATGAGCTTACCGATGATGACGTTCTCCTTGAGGCCGATGAGGCTGTCGGACTTGGCGTTGATCGCCGCGTCCGTCAGGACCCTGGTCGTCTCCTGGAAGGAGGCGGCCGACAGCCAGGACTCCGTCGCCAGCGAAGCCTTGGTGATACCCATCAGCTGCGGACGACCGGAGGCCGGGTGACCGCCCTCCTGGACCACACGACGGTTCTCGGTCTCGAACTTCGTCCGCTCGACCAGCTCGCCGGGCAGCAGCTCGGCGTCGCCGGACTCGATGATCGTCACGCGGCGCAGCATCTGCCGGATGATGATCTCGATGTGCTTGTCGTGGATCGACACGCCCTGCGAGTTGTAGACCTTCTGGACCTCGCCGACCAGGTGGACCTGGACGGCACGCTGACCCAGGATGCGCAGCACGTCGTGCGGGTTGGTGGCACCCACGGTGAGCTTCTGGCCCACCTCGACGTGGTCGCCCTCGCCCACCAGCAGACGGGCGCGCTTCGAGATCGGGAACGCCGTCTCGTCGCTGCCGTCGTCCGGGGTGACGACGATCTTCTTCGTCTTCTCGGTCTCCTCGATCCGGACGCGGCCGGAGGCTTCGGAGATCGGGGCGACACCCTTCGGGGTACGGGCCTCGAAGAGCTCGACGACACGCGGCAGACCCTGCGTGATGTCGTCACCGGCCACACCACCGGTGTGGAAGGTACGCATCGTCAGCTGGGTACCGGGCTCACCGATGGACTGGGCGGCGATGATGCCGACCGCCTCACCGATGTCGACCAGCTTGCCGGTGGCCAGCGAGCGGCCGTAGCACATGGCGCAGGTGCCGACCTGGGACTCGCAGGTCAGGATCGAACGGGTCTTGACCTCCTCGACGCCGTGGGCGACCAGGGCGTCGATCAGGACGTCACCGAGGTCGACGTTGGCCGGCGCGATCACCTTGCCGTCGATGACGACGTCCTCGGCGAGCATGCGGGCGTACACGCTGGTCTCGACGTCGTCCGCCTTGCGCAGCGTGCCGTCCGCGTCGCGCACGGCGATCGGCAGCTTGAGACCGCGCTCGGTGCCGCAGTCCTCCTCGCGGATGATGACGTCCTGCGAGACGTCGACCAGACGACGCGTGAGGTAACCCGAGTCGGCGGTACGCAGAGCGGTGTCCGCCAGACCCTTACGGGCACCGTGCGTGGAGATGAAGTACTCCAGCACGGACAGGCCCTCACGGAAGGACGCCTTGATCGGACGCGGGATCGTCTCGTTCTTCGCGTTCGACACCAGACCACGCATACCGGCGATCTGACGCATCTGCATCATGTTGCCTCGTGCGCCCGAGTTCACCATCATGAAGATCGGGTTGGTCTTCGGGAAGTTGTCGTTCATCGCCTCGGCGACCTCGTTGGTCGCCTTGGTCCAGATCGCGATGAGCTCCTGCGTGCGCTCGTCCTTGGTGATCAGACCGCGCTCGTACTGCTTCTGGACCTTCTCGTCCTGCGCCTCGTAGCCCTTGACGATCTCCTTCTTCGCCTCGGGAACGACGACGTCGGAGATGGCCACGGTGACGCCGGAACGGGTCGCCCAGAAGAAGCCGGACGCCTTCAGGTTGTCGAGCGTCGCCGCCACGATGACCTTCGGGTAGCGCTCGGCGAGGTCGTTGACGATCTCGGAGAGCTGCTTCTTGCCGACCTCGTAGTCGACGAAGGGGTAGTCCTCGGGCAGCAGCTCGTTGAAGAGCGCGCGGCCCAGCGTGGTCTTCAGGGTGAAGGTGTCACCCTGCTGCCACTCCGGCTCACCCTCCTCGCGGGCCGGGGGCTCCCAGCCGCGGGGCGGGATGGTGCCCACCGGGAAGCGGATGTCGACCTTCGACTGGAGCGACAGGTCGCCCGCGTCGAACGCCATGATCGCCTCGGCGGCGGACCCGAAGGCACGGCCCTCGCCCTTGAGGTCGCGGCCCTCGCCGTCGGTGGTGAGGAAGAACAGACCGAGGACCATGTCCTGGGTCGGCATCGTCACCGGACGGCCGTCGGCCGGCTTGAGGATGTTGTTCGAGGACAGCATCAGGATGCGGGCCTCGGCCTGCGCCTCCGCGGACAGCGGCAGGTGCACGGCCATCTGGTCACCGTCGAAGTCCGCGTTGAACGCGGTGCAGACGAGCGGGTGGATCTGGATGGCCTTGCCCTCGACCAGCTGCGGCTCGAAGGCCTGGATGCCGAGGCGGTGCAGGGTGGGCGCACGGTTCAGCAGGACCGGGTGCTCGGCGATGACCTCTTCGAGCACGTCGTACACGACCGTGCGGCCGCGCTCGACCATGCGCTTGGCGCTCTTGATGTTCTGCGCGTGGTTCAGGTCGACCAGGCGCTTCATCACGAACGGCTTGAAGAGCTCCAGCGCCATCGCCTTCGGCAGACCGCACTGGTGCAGCTTGAGCTGCGGACCGACGACGATCACGGAACGCGCGGAGTAGTCCACGCGCTTGCCGAGCAGGTTCTGACGGAAACGACCCTGCTTGCCCTTGAGCATGTCGCTCAGGGACTTCAGCGGGCGGTTGCCGGGGCCGGTGACCGGGCGACCGCGACGACCGTTGTCGAAGAGGGCGTCCACGGCCTCCTGGAGCATGCGCTTCTCGTTGTTCACGATGATCTCGGGCGCACCGAGGTCGAGAAGCCGCTTCAGGCGGTTGTTGCGGTTGATCACGCGGCGGTACAGGTCGTTCAGGTCGGAGGTCGCGAAGCGGCCACCGTCCAGCTGCACCATCGGACGCAGGTCCGGCGGGATGACCGGCACGCAGTCCAGCACCATGCCCTTGGGGCTGTTGCTGGTCTGCAGGAACGCGGAGACGACCTTGAGGCGCTTGAGCGCACGGGTCTTCTTCTGGCCCTTGCCGGTGCGGATGATCTCGCGGAGGCGCTCGGCCTCCTCGTCGAGGTCGAAGGACTCCAGGCGCTTCTGCAGGGCAGCCGCACCCATGGAGCCGTCGAAGTAGGTGCCGAAGCGGTCGCGCAGCTCGCGGTAGAGCAGCTCGTCGCCCTCCAGGTCCTGGACCTTGAGGTTCTTGAACCGGTTCCACACCTCGTCGAGGCGGTCGATCTCGCGCTGCGCACGGTCGCGCAGCTGCTTCATCTCACGCTCGGCACCCTCGCGCACCTTGCGGCGCACGTCGGCCTTGGCGCCCTCGGCCTCCAGCTCGGCGAGGTCCGTCTCGAGCTTCTTGGCGCGGGCCTCCAGGTCGGAGTCGCGGCGCTGCTCGATCTGCTGGCGCTCGACGGAGACGTGGGCCTCCAGCGAGGGCAGGTCGCGCGTACGGCGCTCCTCGTCCACGAAGGTGATCATGTACGCGGCGAAGTAGATGACCTTCTCGAGGTCCTTCGGCGCCAGGTCCAGCAGGTAGCCCAGGCGCGACGGGACGCCCTTGAAGTACCAGATGTGGGTGACGGGAGCGGCCAGCTCGATGTGGCCCATCCGCTCACGGCGCACCTTGGCGCGAGTGACCTCGACGCCGCAGCGCTCGCAGATGATGCCCTTGAAGCGGACGCGCTTGTACTTGCCGCAGTAGCACTCCCAGTCCCGGGTCGGACCGAAGATCTTCTCGCAGAAGAGTCCGTCCTTCTCGGGCTTGAGGGTGCGGTAGTTGATGGTCTCGGGCTTCTTGACCTCGCCGTGGCTCCACTGACGGATGTCGTCAGCGGTGGCCAGACCGATCCGGAGCTCGTCGAAGAAGTTGACGTCGAGCACTATGCGTCAATCCCTCTCAGGGTTGTAAGTCTGTGGTCTGAAACGGGGGTCGCGGGATCGGCGGGGCCTCTGGGTGAGAGGCCCCGCCTGACTCCCGTCAGACCTCTTCGACGCTGCTCGGCTCGCGCCGCGACAGGTCGATGCCGAGCTCCTCCGCTGCGCGGAAGACGTCCTCGTCGGTGTCACGCATCTCGATGGACATGCCGTCCGAGGACAGCACCTCCACGTTGAGGCACAGGGACTGCATCTCCTTGATGAGCACCTTGAAGGACTCGGGGATGCCGGGCTCAGGGATGTTCTCGCCCTTGACGATGGCCTCGTAGACCTTCACGCGGCCGGTCACGTCGTCGGACTTGATCGTCAGCAGCTCCTGGAGGGCGTACGCGGCGCCGTAAGCCTCCAGCGCCCACACCTCCATCTCACCGAAGCGCTGGCCACCGAACTGGGCCTTACCACCCAGCGGCTGCTGGGTGATCATCGAGTACGGGCCGGTCGACCGGGCGTGCAGCTTGTCGTCGACCAGGTGGTGGAGCTTGAGGATGTACATGTAGCCGACCGAGATCGGCTCCGGGAACGGCTCACCGCTGCGGCCGTCGAACAGCCGCGCCTTGCCGGACGGGAGCACCATGCGCTCGCCGTCCCGGTTCGGGATGGTGTGCTGGAGCAGGCCGGCCAGCTCGTCCTCGCGCGCACCGTCGAAGACCGGGGTGGCGACGTTGGTGCCGGGCTCGACCTTGTCGGCGCCGATGGCCTGGAGCCGCTGCGCCCACTCCTCCGCGAGGCCGGAGACGTCCCAGCCGCGGCTGGCGAGCCAGCCGAGGTGGATCTCCAGGACCTGCCCCGGGTTCATTCGGGACGGGACACCCAGCGGGTTCAGGATGATGTCGACGGGCGTGCCGTCCTCCAGGAACGGCATGTCCTCGATCGGGTTGATCTTGGAGATGACGCCCTTGTTGCCGTGGCGGCCGGCGAGCTTGTCACCGTCGGTGATCTTGCGCTTCTGCGCCACGTACACGCGCACCAGCTGGTTCACACCGGGGGGAAGCTCGTCGCCCTCCTCGCGGTCGAAGACGCGGACGCCGATGACCTTGCCGATCTCGCCGTGCGGGACCTTCAGCGAGGTGTCGCGCACCTCGCGGGCCTTCTCACCGAAGATCGCGCGGAGCAGGCGCTCCTCCGGGGTCAGCTCGGTCTCACCCTTGGGCGTGACCTTGCCGACCAGGATGTCGCCGGCGACGACCTCGGCACCGATGCGGATGATGCCGCGCTCGTCGAGGTCGGCGAGGACCTCCTCGGAGACGTTCGGGATGTCCCGGGTGATCTCCTCGGGGCCGAGCTTGGTGTCACGGGCGTCGACCTCGTGCTCCTCGATGTGGATCGAGGAGAGGACGTCGTCCTGCACGAGGCGCTGCGACAGGATGATCGCGTCCTCGTAGTTGTGACCCTCCCACGGCATGAACGCGACCAGCAGGTTCTTGCCGAGCGCCATCTCGCCGTTCTCGGTGGCCGGACCGTCGGCGAGGACCTGGCCCTCGATGACGCGGTCGCCCTCGGAGACGATGACCTTCTGGTTGACCGAGGTGCCCTGGTTGGACCGGGAGAACTTGGCCAGGCGGTACGTGATGTACGTGCCGTCGTCGTTGGTCGTGGTGATGTAGTCCGCGGAGACCTCCTGGACCACACCCGGCTTCTCGGCCTTGACCACGTCACCGGCGTCGGCGGCGGAGCGGTACTCCATGCCGGTGCCGACCAGCGGGGACTCGCTCTTGATGAGCGGCACGGCCTGACGCATCATGTTCGCGCCCATGAGGGCACGGTTGGCGTCGTCGTGCTCCAGGAACGGGATCATCGCGGTCGCGACCGACACCATCTGGCGCGGCGAGACGTCCATGTAGTCGACGTCGTCACCGGGGACGTAGTCGACCTCGCCGCCACGACGGCGGACCAGGACGCGGGCCTCGGCGAACCGCATGTCGTCGTTGAGCGTGGCGTTGGCCTGCGCGATGACGAAGCGGTCCTCCTCGTCGGCGGTCAGGTAGTCGACCTCGTCGGTGACCCGGCCCTCGACGACCTTGCGGTACGGCGTCTCGATGAAGCCGAAGGGGTTGATCCGGCCGTACGAGGCGAGCGAGCCGATCAGACCGATGTTCGGGCCTTCGGGCGTCTCGATCGGGCACATGCGGCCGTAGTGCGACGGGTGCACGTCGCGGACCTCGAAGCCGGCCCGCTCACGGGAGAGACCACCCGGGCCGAGGGCGTTCAGACGACGCTTGTGCGTCAGCCCCGACAGCGGGTTGTTCTGGTCCATGAACTGGGACAGCTGGCTGGTGCCGAAGAACTCCTTGATGGAGGCGACGACCGGCCGGATGTTGATCAGGGTCTGCGGCGTGATCGCCTCGACGTCCTGGGTGGTCATGCGCTCGCGCACGACGCGCTCCATACGGGCCAGACCCGTACGGACCTGGTTCTGGATCAGCTCGCCGACGTTGCGGATGCGGCGGTTGCCGAAGTGGTCGATGTCGTCGGTCTCGACGACGATCTCCCGGCCCGACTCGCCGACCGTCTCGGTCTCACCGGCGTGCAGCTTCACCAGGTACTTGATGGTGGCGATGATGTCGTCGGTGGTGAGCACGCCGGCGTCCAGCGGCTCGTCCGCGCCGAGCTTCTTGTTCACCTTGTAGCGGCCGACCTTGGCGAGGTCGTAGCGCTTCGGGTTGAAGTAGAGGTTCTCGAGCAGCGTCTGCGCGGCCTCACGCGTGGGGGGCTCGCCCGGACGCAGCTTGCGGTAGATGTCGAGCAGCGCGTCGTCCTGGCCCTGGGTGTGGTCCTTCTCCAGGGTGGCGCGCATGGACTCGTACTCGCCGAACTCCTCGAGGATCTGCTCGGTCGTCCAACCGAGGGCCTTGAGCAGGACGGTCACGGACTGCTTGCGCTTGCGGTCGATGCGCACACCGACCATGTCGCGCTTGTCGATCTCCATCTCCAGCCAGGCACCCCGGGACGGGATGATCTTGGCGGAGAAGATGTCCTTGTCGGACGTCTTGTCGATGGAGGAGTCGAAGTAGACGCCCGGCGAGCGGACGAGCTGCGACACGACGACACGCTCGGTGCCGTTGATGACGAAGGTGCCCTTGTTCGTCATGAGCGGGAAGTCGCCCATGAAGACCGTCTGGGACTTGATCTCGCCGGTCTCGTTGTTGGTGAACTCGGCGGTGACGAAGAGCGGGGCCGCGTACGTGAAGTCACGGTCCTTGCACTCGTCGATGCTGTTCTTCGGGGGCTCGAAGCGGTGGTCGCGGAACGTCAGCGACATCGACCCGGAGAAGTCCTCGATCGGGGAGATCTCCTCGAAGATCTCCTCGAGGCCGGACTTGGTGGGGACGTCCTGACCGGACTCCAGAGCCGACTCGACGCGAGCCTTCCAGGCGTCGTTGCCGAGGAGCCAGTCGAAGCTCTCGGTTTGCAGCGCGAGAAGGTTCGGAACCTCGAGGGGCTCCTTGATCTTTGCAAAGGAGATGCGCAGCGGGGCGGTGCTGGCAGCGTTGTTCGTATTCGCGGTCGAGGCATTGCGCGAGGCGGCCAAGAGGGGGTCCTTCCGAGGGCTCGGACTCACTACGCGCGTACCGGCCCCTCTTCCGCACACGGAGACAGGGGGTGCCTTCTGTGGCTGAAAAGCCAGGTCAGGCATGCTCTGGTCGTCAGTGCTCGGGCGAGGGCAGACCCCTGGTGACGGGCAGGGGGCAGCTAACAGGCAGCGCAAAGGGACAGTGTAGCCACTTGGCACACTGATGTCCAGTGCGGTTCTCGGGGACCGTGTTCACTCCTCGTTGTTCTCACCACCTGTGCGGCAAGGCCTCGCCCTCAACGCACCCAGATACTGCCCTCTTCGCCGTCGATCCATGCCTCGGATTCGGATCCTTTGACGACGCCCTGAGAATTGCGCGCTGCGTGCGGTTCGTCAAGGCCCCCCTTGCCCCGACCGGTTGTCGCCAGGGGGCTCTCAGGGCCCCGGCGACGGCACGACGAAGATCACCCTACTCTTCACCGTCACGCGTGCAAGGCGACCGCCGCCGGACGCCGGATACGCCGAAGAGCGACCACCCGGATGGATGATCGCTCTTCGGTGCTACGGCGTTACAGACCCTGACGGATCCGTGGTGCCGGTGCGGTCTTACTTGACCTCGACGGAGGCGCCGGCGCCCTCGAGGGACTCCTTGGCCTTCTCCGCGGCGTCCTTGGCGACCTTCTCGAGGACCGGCTTCGGGGCGCCGTCCACGAGGTCCTTGGCCTCCTTGAGACCCAGGGAGGTCAGCTCGCGCACGACCTTGATGACCTGGATCTTCTTGTCGCCGGCACCGGTGAGGATGACGTCGAACTCGTCCTTCTCCTCGGCCTGCTCGGCGGCGGCGCCGCCACCCTGGCCGGCGACGACGACCGGGGCGGCCGCGGCGGCGGTGACGTCGAACTTCTCCTCGAAGGCCTTCACGAACTCGGAGAGCTCGATGAGGGTCATCTCCTCGAACTGGGCGAGCAGGTCGTCCTGGCTGAGCTTCGCCATGATGGCGGTCCTTCCACTAATTCGGCAGGTGCCGGATGTACGGGGTGTGGCGGGCGTACGTCGGCCCGCTGCGATCCGCGCCGCGCTCAGGCGGCCCGGACCAGAAAGCGAGCCGAGTTACTCGGCACCGCCCTGCTCGTCCTGCTTGGCACGGAGCGCGTCCACGGTGCGGACGAGCTTCGAGGGCAGCGCCTGGAAGACGGAGGCAGCCTGGGACTGCTTCGCCTTGAAGGCACCGGCCAGCTTGGAGAGCAGAACCTCGCGGGACTCGAGGTCCGCAAGCTTCTTGATCTCGTCGGCGGTCATCGCCTTGCCGTCAAGGACACCGCCCTTGATGACGAGATTCGGGTTGTCCTTGGCGAAGTCGCGCAGACCCTTCGCCGACTCCACCGGGTCACCGGTGACGAAGGCGACGGCCGTCGGACCAGCGAAGAGCTGGTCGTCGAGCGTGATCCCGGCCTCGTTGGCCGCAATCTTGGTCAGCGTGTTCTTCACCACGGCGTACTGGGCGTTCTCACCGAGCGACCGGCGCAGCGTCTTGAGCTGCGCCACGGTGAGACCGCGGTACTCGGTCAGCACGGCGGCGTTCGAGCTGCGGAACTTGTCCGTCAGCTCGGCAACCGCGGCAGCCTTTTCGGGCGTCGCCATAGAGCCTCGGCCTCCTTCCGGGTGATTCGGACCGCGCGGACCCGAAGGAGGACTGGGGAAAACGAAACGCCCCGGCGCAGGCGCACGGGGCGTGGCTCGACCGTTCGTCATCCGCACGGGGCGGGGACTTCCGGGAGCTCATCCACAGTCACCTGCGCGGGTCGTCCGCAGTTCAGCGGATCCTTCGGCCACCGTGTCCTCTTTCGAACACACGGCAACGACCAGCGGTCTTTGGCTTCTGTGGAAGCGTACGTGAACGGGGCAGTGTCAAGCAAATCCGCCCCCGCGGCGACCGGAGGGGCCGGGCGCACGGGCTCAGCCCTGCTGGGCGCCCTTCATCATCTCGCCCAGGTCGGCGGTCTCCGCGGCCGGCGGGGCGGTGACCTTCACCGGCTCGTTGAACCCGAGGAAGGTGATGGTCATGTCCAGCGGCCCCTTGTCGGCGTCGCCGCGCATGCGGAACTGCTTGGTCTGGTCGTCGCCGTCGACCCACATGTCCATCGTGAGCTTGTCGAGGCCCATCTTGTCGTACTGCTCAAGGCTCTTCTGGCGCTTTTCCCGGGTGGCCTTGTCCTCGTCGCCGAGCGACTTCTCCAGGTCGGCGAGGGCGACCGTGCCCTTGTAGTGGGTGGTCTTCACGCCGTCGACGGTCTCGGTGCCGACCTTCTCGACGTCCTTGGCCCCGGTGAGGAAGGTGGACTCGGTCGCCGGGTTCTTGTCGGCCTGGGAAGCGCCGCCCAGCTGGTTCAGCTCGTCACCGGCGCCCATCGCGGACAGGTCGAACTTGATCCAGCTCTTGCCGTCCATCTCCTTGGCCGCCTCGGGGCCGCCGCCGATGTACATGGCCTTGTCGACGAGCCGGATCTCGGCGGTGCCGTCGGCACCCTGGTCGAGCGCCGTCATCTTCATGCTCATCGCGAGCGTCGGCTTGATCTGCATCTGCGCCTCGGCCTTGACCCGGCCCTCCTCGGGGACCTTGCCGGTCATGCGGTAGCGCAGGGAGTTGATCTCCTCGCTGTTCTTCGCCGCCTTGGCGACGGCGGCCGCGGGCGTCATCTCCGGGGACTCGGAGGCCGTGTCGTCCTTGGAGCAGCCCACCGCCCCCGCGGCGAGCAGCAGCGCGGCGAGTCCGGCGCCGACGGGCATACGTACGGAAGTCTTCATCGATATCCCCCCACGGGATTCCAGGAGCACGGGAGCATGAAGGGGCACAGGAGACGCACCGTCGCTCCACAGCAGTTCTTTGCGGTTCTTTGAGACAAGGACGCGAGCCTAGCCGAATCGGTTCGAACGATCTTGTGATTTCTCCGACGCTCCGGTCCGCCCGGTCCGGTCCTAGCTCCCCTGCGACGCCAGCAGTTCCTTGAAGTCCGCCGTGTCCGCGGCCGGCGGGCGTTCGGCGGAGACCGCGACGCCGTAGTCGCCGTAGTACGCGGTCTGGGTCATCTCCCCGGTCTTCGTGCGTCCCCGCTCGACCTTCTTGACCAGCAGGTCCCGGTCGTCGACCCAGATGTCGACGGTCTGCTCGGTGGCCCCGCCCACCGTGCCGGACCAGTGCGTGGTGCGACGGCCGCGCGTCGTCTCCTCGCCCACCCTGCGCACGTCTTCGGCGGTCAGCAGCAGCTTCACCGCCCGGTGGGGCGTGGTGTTGCGCATCTGCTCGGCGAAGTCGTCGCCCGCGCCGCCGTCGAGCTCCTCCAGGTCCTCGTACACGTACTTGATCCAGTGCCGGCCGTCCAGCCGCTCGGCGAACGCGTCGCCCATCCTGGCGTAGTAGGCGTCGGGCAGGTAGCGGGCCTCCATCGCGGTGGTGCCCAGGCGGCGCATGGTCTCGGCGGTCGTGCCGCCCGTGTAGGTGATCGTCAGGGTGCCGGTGAGGCCGGCGTCCCAGCCGAGGGCGCCCGCGGCGTCCAGGGACAGTTCGCTGCCCATCACCGTCGTGGACTCCACCCGCGCCGAACCCGCCCGCCCGGTGGCCCGCTCCACGGCCCGCAAGGCGTCCGCCGAAGGGCCGGTGACGGCCGGAGGGCGCGAGGACGGCGGGGCGGAGGCGGAGGGCGCGGTCGAACCGGCGGACGCGGCGGGAGGGGCGGCGTCGCCGGAGCCGTCGGATCCGCCGGGGCCGGTGCACGCGGTGACGCACGCCAGTGCCGCCGACACCCCTACCGAGACGACCGTACGGCGTGCCCTCGTGCCCGTCATCCGCCCACCCCTTGCGCCCCGTACGACTCCCGCGCCCCGTGCGCGGGTCCGTTGCCCGCACGCTAACCCAGGGCGCCGGGAAAAGGGACGGGCCCGCACCTCGAAAGGTGCGGGGCCCGTGAACCGGTGGGGCGAGCCGTTACGCTCAGACCGCGGCCGGGTCCTCCTCGACGAGGAGGTTGCGGGTGCGGTTGGAGTCGAGCGGGATGCCGGGGCCCATCGTGGTGCTGATGGCGGCCTTCTTGATGTAGCGGCCCTTGGCGGCGGACGGCTTCAGACGGAGGATCTCCTCCAGCGCCGCGCCGTAGTTCTCCACCAGCTTGGTGTCGTCGAACGACGTCTTGCCGATGATGAAGTGCAGGTTCGAGTGCTTGTCGACGCGGAACTCGATCTTGCCGCCCTTGATGTCGTTGACAGCCTTGGCGACGTCCGGGGTCACGGTGCCGGTCTTGGGGTTCGGCATGAGACCACGGGGACCGAGCACGCGGCCGAGGCGGCCGACCTTGCCCATGAGGTCCGGGGTGGCGACGACGGCGTCGAAGTCCAGACGCCCCTTCGACACCTCGTCGATCAGTTCGTCGGCACCGACGATGTCGGCGCCGGCGGCACGCGCGGCCTCGGCACGGTCACCGGTCGCGAAGACCAGGACCCGGGCGGTCTTACCGGTGCCGTGCGGGAGGTTCACGGTGCCACGGACCATCTGGTCCGCCTTGCGCGGGTCGACACCCAGACGGAAGGCGACCTCGACGGTGCCGTCGAACTTGGAGGTGGAGGTCTCCTTGGCGAGACGCACGGCCTCGAGCGGGGCGTAGAGCTTGTCCCGGTCGATCTTGGCGTCCGCAGCGCGGAGAGACTTGCTGCGCTTGCTCACTACTGCTCCTGTTGGCTTCTGAGGAGTCGTGGTGCGGGCCGAGCAGGCCCTGCCACTACTACTGCTTGCTTACGGGGGTGGAGGGTCAGCCCTCGACCGTGACGCCCATGGAACGCGCGGTACCGGCGATGATCTTCTCCGCCTGGTCCAGGTCGTTGGCGTTGAGGTCGGGCATCTTGGTGGTGGCGATCTCGCGGACCTGGTCACGCGTGATCTTCGCGACCTTGGTCTTGTGCGGCTCGCCGGAGCCCTTCTCCACGCCCGCGGCCTTGAGGATCATCTTGGCGGCCGGCGGCGTCTTGGTGATGAAGGTGAAGGAGCGGTCCTCGTAGACCGTGATCTCCACCGGGATGACCCAGCCGCGCTGCGACTCGGTCGCGGCGTTGTAGGCCTTGCAGAACTCCATGATGTTGACGCCGTGCTGACCCAGCGCGGGGCCGACCGGCGGAGCCGGGTTCGCGGCACCGGCCTGGATCTGGAGCTTGATGAGCCCCGTGACCTTCTTCTTCTTGGGAGGCATAGCTCTCCGGGTCCTTTCGATTCGGGTCCTGCCCGCGTTCGGGAGCTACCCGGACACAGGCATACCGCACAACGATAACGGGTATAGATGCGCGGCCAAAAACCGAGCAGGTCAGACGCCGCGTGAGCGGCAGCCTGACCTGGTCGGAAGCAGTACGTCCAGAGGTACCGGTGAGGTACTAGTTCTTCTGGATCTGGTCGAAGCTCAGCTCGACCGGGGTCTCGCGGCCGAAGATCTCGACGAGGCCCTTGACCTTCTTCGAGTCGGCGTTGATCTCGTTGATGGTGGCCTGGAGCGTCGCGAACGGGCCGTCGGTGACGGTGACCGAGTCGCCGACCTCGAAGTCCAGGACCTGGACCTCGACCTTGCGCTGCGGCGCCGGCTTGCCCTCGGCCTCGGCGGCCTCGCGGGCGGCCTTCTCCTCGGCCTCCGGGGCGAGCATCTTGACGATCTCGTCCAGGGTCAGCGGGTACGGGTCGTAGGCGTTGCCGACGAAGCCGGTGACGCCGGGGGTGTTGCGGACGACGCCCCAGGACTCGTTGGTGAGGTCCATGCGGACCAGGACGTAACCCGGCAGCTTGTTCTGGCGGATCGTCTTGCGGTCGCCGTTCTTGATCTGGACGACCTCTTCCTGCGGCACCTCGGCCTGGAAGATGTAGTCCTCGACGTTGAGCGAGACGGCGCGCTGTTCGAGGTTGGTCTTCACGCGGTTCTCGTAACCGGCGTAGGTGTGGATGACGTACCACTCGCCGGGCAGGACGCGCAGCTCCTGGCGGAGCTTCTCGATCGGGTCGAGGTCGGGCTCCTCGGCCTCGGCCTCCGCCTCGGTGGCGTCCTCGTCGGACTCGGCCCCGGCGGTCTCGTCCGACTCCGCTTCCGCGTCGTCCTCGTCCGTCTCCGCGACGACCGTGTCGTCGGCAGCCTCGGCCTCGGCGGAGGCCTCGGTGTCCTCGTTGTCGGCGCCCTCGACGGTGCCGAGCTCGTCCTCGACGGACTCGACCGGCTCGATGGCGTCGTTCACGTTCGGGTCAGACACTGTGGCTGCTTCTTCCTGGATACATAGGGGTGGAACACGCGAAAGGGGCGCCGGGTACCTCGGCGCCCTTCGCTCTCGACTCAGCCGAAGACGTACTTGGCGGCGTGAGAGAAGCCATAGTCAATCAGAGTCACCAGGCCGATCATGATGACCACGAAGATGATCACCACGGTGGTGTACGTCGTCAGCTGGTTGCGACTGGGCCAGACGACCTTGCGCAGTTCCGCGACGATCTGGCGGTAGAAGAGAGCGAGCCGCTTCAGCGGACCCTTCTTGCCTCGCTTGCCGCCCTTGCGGGACTTCTTGGAGTCCGGCGCCTCGTCCTGGGCATCAGGCATGTCGATGGAGCCCACGGCGTCCGTCACTCGTCCTCACCTGATTCCGGGTCGTGGCCGTGCCGCGCCCGGTTGGAGCCGCACGGCGGTGCATTGCTGTACGTACATGCGCACACATCCTGGCGATGGTGTGTGTAGCAGGGCCGGAGGGACTTGAACCCCCAACCGCTGGTTTTGGAGACCAGTGCTCTACCAATTGAGCTACGACCCTTTGTTCGTCCCCCAACGTACCGCATCGGCCCGGATGCTTGGTGTGCACCGGATGATCGCGGACCGCTGAAGGCCAACGAGGTGAGAGTGTACGTGCTCACGGGCCGGGCGTCGAACAGAAAGCACGTCCGGACTGATGTTCAGGCCGAGGACCGGACTGGCGTTCAGGTCCTGGACCCGTCCGGTTCAGTCCGTGAAACCCCTGTGCCCGGGAGGTTTCCGGTCTGGAACGATGGGGTCATGAGCGCTGCAACCCCTCCCACCGAGCGCCGGGTCTCCGCCCGAGTCGGCGCGATCTCCGAGTCCGCGACCCTCGCCGTGGACGCCAAGGCCAAGGCCCTGAAGGCCGCCGGGCGCCCCGTGATCGGCTTCGGCGCGGGTGAGCCCGACTTCCCGACGCCGGACTACATCGTCGAGGCCGCCGTCGAGGCGTGCAAGAACCCTAAGTTCCACCGCTACACGCCGGCCGGCGGGCTGCCCGAGCTGAAGGCCGCCATCGCCGCGAAGACGCTGCGCGACTCCGGCTACGAGGTCGACCCGTCCCAGATCCTCGTCACCAACGGCGGCAAGCAGGCCATCTACGAGGCGTTCGCCGCGATCCTCGACCCGGGCGACGAGGTCATCGTCCCGGCGCCGTACTGGACGACGTACCCGGAGTCGATCCGGCTGGCCGGCGGTGTCCCGGTGGAGGTCGTCGCCGACGAGACGAGCGGCTACCGGGTGACGGTGGAGCAGCTGGAGGCCGCGCGCACCGAGAAGACCAAGGTCGTCCTCTTCGTGTCGCCGTCGAACCCGACGGGCGCGGTGTACAGCGAGGCGGAGACCGAGGCGATCGGCAAGTGGGCCGTCGAGCACGGTCTGTGGGTACTGACCGACGAGATCTACGAGCACCTCGTCTATGGCGACGCCGTCTCCGTGTCCCTGCCGGCCGTGCTGCCGGAGCTGCGCGACAAGTGCATCGTGGTCAACGGCGTGGCGAAGACGTACGCGATGACCGGCTGGCGGGTCGGGTGGGTCATCGGCCCGAAGGACGTCGTCAAGGCCGCGACCAACCTCCAGTCGCACGCCACGTCCAATGTGTCCAACGTCTCGCAGGCGGCGGCGCTGGCCGCGGTCTCCGGCGACCTGGACGCCGTGGCGAAGATGCGGGAGGCCTTCGACCGGCGTCGGCAGACCATCGTGCGGATGCTCAACGAGATCGACGGTGTGCTCTGCCCGGAGCCCGAGGGCGCGTTCTACGCCTACCCGTCGGTGAAGGCGCTGCTCGGCAAGGAGATCCGCGGCAGGCGTCCGCAGGACTCGGTCGAGCTGGCCGCGCTCATCCTGGAGGAGGCCGAGGTCGCGGTGGTGCCGGGTGAGGCCTTCGGCACACCGGGGTACCTGCGGCTGTCGTACGCGCTCGGGGACGAGGACCTCGTCGAGGGCGTGAGCCGGATCCAGAAGCTGCTGGCGGAGGCGCGGGACTGACCGTCCCCCTCGCCCCAGGGGCCGCACCGGAACGTTCCGGTGCGGCCCCTGTTTGTTTGTGCGAGCAAGACCACGAACGGGGAAAGTGCTGTCGGGCCGGGCGTGTCGTACGGCAGGATCACCAGATGGAGCGTGTACGTGATGTCTCTGAACTGCCCAAGGCCCATCTCCACCTGCACTTCACCGGGTCGATGCGGCCCACCACCCTGCTGGAACTGGCCGACAAGCACGGCGTACGGCTGCCCGAGGCGCTGACCGAGGCGCTGGGCCGCGGGGAGTCGCCCAAGCTGCGGGCGACCGACGAACGGGGCTGGTTCCGCTTCCAGCGGCTGTACGACGCGGCGCGGTCGTGCCTGCAGACGCCGGAGGACATCCAGCGGCTGGTGCGGGAGGCCGCGGAGGAGGACCTGCGGGACGGGTCGGGGTGGCTGGAGATCCAGGTCGATCCGACGTCGTACGCACCGCGGCTGGGCGGGCTGATCCCCGCGTTGGAGATCATCCTGGACGCGGTGGAGACGACCGTGCGGGACACCGGGATCGGGATGCGGGTGCTGGTCGCCGCGAACCGGATGAAGCATCCCCTGGACGCGCGGACGCTGGCCCGGCTGGCGGTGCGGTACGCGGAGCGGGGCGTGGTCGGTTTCGGGCTGTCGAACGACGAACGGCGCGGGATGGCACGGGACTTCGACCGGGCGTTCGCGATCGCGCGGGAGGGGGGCCTGTTGAGCGCGCCGCACGGCGGCGAGCTGACCGGCCCCGCGTCGGTGCGGGACTGCCTGGACGACCTGGAGGCGGACCGGATCGGGCACGGGGTGCGGGCCGCGGAGGACCCCCGGCTGCTGAAGCGGCTGGCGGACCGGCAGGTGACCTGCGAGGTGTGCCCGGCGTCGAACGTCGCCCTGGGCGTGTACGAGAAGCCGGAGGACGTGCCGCTGCGGAAGCTGTTCGAGGCGGGGGTGCCGATGGCGCTGGGCGCGGACGACCCACTGCTGTTCGGATCCCGGCTGGCGGCCCAGTACGAGATCGCGCGCGAGCACCACGGGTTCACCGACGCGGAGCTGGCGGAACTGGCGCGCCAGTCGGTGCGGGGGTCGGCGGCCCCCGAGGACGTGAAGGGCCGGCTGCTGGCGGGAGTGGACGACTGGCTGGCGTCCTAGGGCCGGACGGTGACGCGGGGCGAGGGGGCCCGCCGACGCCCCGCGGCCAGGTCGGGCGCCCCCGCCGCCCCCGGCTTACGGCGCCCGGTCACAGGCTCACGCCGACCGTCACCGGTTCGTTGACCAGCGTGACCCCGAAGGCCTCGTGGACCCCGGCGACGACCTCGCGGGCCAGCGCGAGCAGGTCCTCGGTGGTCGCCTCGCCGCGGTTGGTGAGGGCGAGGGTGTGCTTGGTGGAGATGCGGGCGGGGCCGGTGCCGTACCCCTTGGTGAAGCCGGCCCTGTCGATCAGCCAGGCCGCGGAGGTCTTGACGCGGCCCTCCCCGGCCGGGAAGGCGGGCGGCTCCGCGGCGTCCCCCAGGCGTTCGGCGACGCGCGCGCGGAAGGCGGCGAACTGCTCGTCGGTGAGGATCGGGTTGGTGAAGAACGATCCGGCCGACCAGGTGTCGTGGTCCTCGGGGTCCAGCACCATGCCCTTCCCGGCGCGCAGTCCGAGCACCGTCTCCCGGGCGGCCGCCAGCGGCACCCGCTCGCCCGCCTCGACGCCGAGGGCGCGGGCCGTCTCTGCGTAGCGCAGCGGCGCGGAGAGGCCGCCGGCGTCCTCCAGCTCGAAGCGGACCCGCAGGACGACGTAGCGCTCGGGCTCGGCCTTGAAGCGGCTGTGGCGGTAGGAGAAGGCGCAGTCGGCGTTGGACAGGGCGACCGTCTCTCGGCTCCTGCGGTCGTAGGCGGTGACCTCGGTGATCGTGGCGGACACCTCCTGGCCGTACGCGCCGACGTTCTGGATCGGGGTCGCGCCCGCCGAGCCGGGGATGCCGGCCAGGCACTCGACGCCCGCCAGGCCCGCCTCGACGGTGCGGGCGACGGCGTCGGTCCAGACCTCGCCGGCCGCCAGCTCCAGCGTCGTGCCGTCGAGGCTCAGGCCGCGGGTGGCGATGTGCAGGGCGGTGCCGTCGAAGCCCTTGTCGCCGATGACCAGGTTGGATCCGCCGCCGATGAGCAGCAGCGGGGTCCCGGTGTCGTCGGCCTCGCGGACGGCGGCGATCACCTCGGCGTCGGTGGTGGCCGTGACCAGCCGGGTCGCGGACCCGCCCAGGCGGAAGGTGGTCAACGGGGCGAGGGGGGCGTCGTGGAGTTCCTGCACGCGCTCAAGACTACGAGACGGGACCGACAGCCCCGGGCGGTGGGAAACACGCGGCACCCCGACCGGGCGGTCGGGGTGCCGGGCGCCGTCGGGGCGTGCGGTGCCGCGAGGCGTGTGGGTGCGCGATGCGCGGGTGCGCGGGTGCGTGGGTGCGCGGTGCGCGGGTGCGCTTCAGGTCAGGCGCCGGCGCACCTCCGCCCAGCTCACCGGGAGTTCGTCGCTCGACGCCGCCCAGGAGGCGAACTTCGCGTCTCGCATCTGCGCCGACAGGCCGCGGGAGGTCGGCTCGTGGGTGCCGGAGTGGGCGAAGGTCTTGAGGGCCTCGGGCGACTCCCAGGCGGAGAGCGTCCAGAAGGTCCGCCTGAAGGGCTCCGCCTTCAGGGAGGCGCCGTACGCTCCGGGCGCGCTCCCGATCTGCCGCCACACGCCCGGCGTGCGCGCCAGGAACCTCAGCGCTCCCCACAGGGTCCGGGTCTCGAAGCGGGAGGCGAAGACGTGGACCTCGGTGGCCCGGGGAGGCTGGTTCGGCACGGTCCAGGGAAGGGTGGGCATGACGTACTCCTCTCGTGTCCTGTGCGTGCGGGTCGTACGGGTCGTAGGTCGTACGGGTCGTACGGGTCGTGGGTCAGTGCGCGGGCCGCGTCGGTGCCGTCGTGGCGAGGGCCGGTTCGGGCACCGGGCCCGGGGCAGGCTCCGCCGCCGGTGCGGCCGCCGGTGCGGCCGGTTCCCGCTCCCCGTCGCCGGTCCGGCGGCGCGCCGGGATCGCCAGGGCCGCGAGGCCGCCGAGGGCCACCACCGCGGCCCCCACGGCGACCGCGGGACGCAGTCCGTCCACGAAGGTCTGCGCGGACTCGTAGCCGCCCTGCGCCGCGAAGATCGACGACATGACCGCGATGCCGAGCGCGCCGCCCACCTCGCGCAGTGCGTTGTTGGCGCCGGAGGCGATCCCCTGCTCCTTCGCGGCGACGCTGGACATCACCAGCGCGGAGGCGGGGGCGAAGTAGAGGGCCATGCCGATGCCGCTGACGATCAGGCCGGGCAGCTGGACCGCGTAGGAGGCGTCGGCCGTGATCACGGAGGCGAGGTAGCCGAGGCCGGCCGCCTGGAGGAAGAGTCCGGCCGCGACGACCGGGCGGCCTCCGATCCGGTCGGAGAGGATGCCGGCGATCGGCGCCACCAGCATCGGCATGCCCGTCCAGGGCAGCATGCGCAGGCCCGCCTCGGTGGGCGAGTAGCCGAGCACGCCCTGCATGTACTGGCTGAGCAGGAAGATCGAGCCGAACATCCCCAGGAACATCAGCAGGCTCGCCGCGTTGACGCCGGAGAAGGCACGGGAGCGGAACAGCCGCATCGGGAGCATGGGGTTCCTGGCGCGGGTGCCGTAGAGGACGAAGCCGGTGAGCAGCGCGGCCCCGGCGAACAGGGCGGTCAGCACCACGGCGCCGGTCCAGCCGTCGGCGGGGCCCCGGACCAGGCCGTAGACGATGCCGAAGAGTCCGCCGCTGGCGAGCAGGGTGCCGGGTATGTCGAGCGGGGCTCCGGTGCCGTGCGACTCGGCGAGGCGCAGTCGGGCGAGGGGCAGCAGGGCCAGGCCGAGCGGAACGTTCAGCCAGAAGATCCACTGCCACGAGATGTGCTCGGTGAGGCTGCCGCCGACCAGCGGCCCGGAGGCCACGGCGAGCCCGTTGACGGCGCCCCAGATGCCGTACGCCATCCCGCGGCGTTCGGCGGGGACCGCCGCCGTCAGCAGGGTCAGCGTCAGCGGCATCATGATCGCCGCGCCGACGCCCTGCACCGCGCGGGCGGCGATGAGCGAGTCGATCCCGGGTGCCATGGCCGCGGCGGCGGAGGCGGCGGTGAAGACGGTGATGCCGGCGAGGAAGAGCCGGCGGCGGCCGAAACGGTCGCCGAGGGCCGCGCCGAACATGAGGAGGACGGCGAAGGTGAGCGTGTAGGCGCTCACGGTCCATTCGAGGTCGTGCAGCGCGCCGCCCAGGTCCTCGCGGATGGAGGGCAGGGCGGTGGTGACGACGAGGTTGTCCAGGGCCGCCATGAAACCGGCCACGCTGGTGATGACGAGGGCCCAGGCCGCTCCCCCGCCCCGTGCGTTCCGACGTGCTCCGTGCTGTGACATCTCTCCCCCAGAGGGTGTGCACTTGCCGTGGATGTGGTTAGTAATTGATGACTAACTTCTATGGTCGTCCGGAGACGAGAAGTGATCGTGCCCTCACGCCTTCACACCTCGCGGCCCACGCCTTCGTGCCGCACCTCGGACCCTTACGCGTCGCCCGGGCCCGACTTGGCCCGCCCGGATTCGTAGAGACCGCCGTAGATCCGGTGCCCCGGCGGAAATCCCATGCCGACCAGGGTGTTGATCAGCATGCCGTACGCCAGGAAGGTCGTCGTCTGAGCGATGTCGGCCCCCAGCGGCAGGTGCACGGCGTCCCACAGTTCGAGCCAGCCCTTGCGCACCATCTCGCCGAACTCGTGGTCCCCGGCCGCCTCGGCGGCGGCGACGGTGACGTACACCTGCAACTGCATCTGGAGCTTCTCGGGCTGGTCGGCGATCAGCTGCGTGTACGCGTCAGCCATGGCGTGCAGGGCCTCTTCGCCGTGCAGACCCTCGGACGACTTCTCGAAGACCTCGCGCGTCTCCCGCAGACAGCGCTCCGCCACCGCGAGGAAGATCGCCTTCTTGCCCGGGAACAGGCGGAAGAGGTACGGCTGGGAGACGCCCACCCGCTTGGCGATGGCCTCCGTGGAGGTGCCGTGGTAGCCACCCCGGGCGAACTCGCTCGTCGCCGCGCGGATGACGCTCTCGCGCCGTTCCTCGGCACTCATCCTGACCATGGGATGTAAGTTAGTGCTCAATCACTAACTTCGTCAAGGGCGACGCGTCCGGGACCTGCTGGACCCCCGGAAGGGCGGCGCCGGGTCAGTGCGACCGCCGCCGCAGGACGTCGGCGAGCACCGTGGCCACCAGCTTGCCGACCGCCGCCGGGTCGGGCGGGCCGGGGTCGCGGTCCGCGAACAGGAGATGCCCCCCGCCGACCAGGGAGAGGGTGAGCGAGTCGATGTCGGCGTCGGCCGAGATCCGGCCGCCGGCGCGCTCGTCGTCCAGGTAGGCGGAGACCGCCGACGCGACCTGGGCGAGGATCGCGATGCCGCCCCCGGGCACGGCCTGCCGCAGCCGTGCCCGCAACTCGTCCCGGAAGGTGATGAGCGGGATGATCGCCACCGGCACCGGCCCGAACAGGGTGGTCAGCGCCCGGGTGAGGTTGTCGGCCACCGTGCCGGTGCCCACGGCCTCGCGCAACGCCGACGCCTGCGTATCGAGCCGCGCGGCGCGATCCAGGACGAGTTCGGCGAGGAAGGCGTCGAAGTCGGCGAAGTGCCGGTGCAGTACACCCTTGGCGCAGCCCGCCTCGTCGGTGACGGCCCGGCTGGTCAGCCCGTTCGGGCCGTCGCGCAGCAGTACGCGCTCAGCGGCGTCGAACAGCTGCCTGCGCGCGTCGCGAAGGTGCACTCCGGTCGGCACTTGCGGATCCTCCCGCGCGCCAGGCACTCCTGGCACGTCCGTCGACTCGTGGGCTCCAGGCCCACCACTGACTCGTGGGCGCTCACCCGCCACTGACTCGCCACTGGCTCGTCGTCGGCTTATGGGCGCTCGCCCACTGTCGCGTGTGGGCGCTTGCCCACTAAGGTGAACGCATGCCCACTCTACCGCCGTCGCCGGAGCGACCGTCGCCGAAGCAACCGGAACCGACGCCACCGCCGCACCGGGCCCGGCAGACGGCCGAGTCCTTCGGCGCGGACGCGCAACGCTACGACCGGGCCCGGCCGGGCTACCCCGAGGACCTGGTGGCACGGGTCGTCGCGGGGAGCCCGGGGCCCGACGTACTCGACGTCGGCTGCGGCACGGGCATCGCGGCCCGGCAGTTCCAGGCCGCCGGTTGCACCGTGCTCGGTGTCGAGCCGGACGCGCGGATGGCCGACTTCGCGCGGGCCCGCGGCCTGCCGGTCGAGGTGGCGGCCTTCGAGGCCTGGGAACCGGCCGGCCGGGCCTTCGACGCGGTGATCGCCGCCCAGTCGTGGCACTGGGTGGACCCGGCCGCCGGCGCCCTGAAGGCGGCTCGGGTGCTGCGTCCGAACGGGCGCCTGGCGATCTTCGGGCACGTCTTCGAGCCGCCGCCCGAGGTGGCCGAGCCGTTCGCCGCCGCCCACCGCCGGGTGGCGCCCGACTCGCCGTTCAGCGGTCAGCCGGCGCGACGTCCGCTGGAGATGTACCTGGCGGGGTACGCGAAGACCGCCGACCGGATCCGCGAGACCGGGCGGTTCGGCGACCCGGAGCAGTGGCGGTTCGACTGGCAGCGGGCCTACACGCGCGACCAGTGGCTGGAGCTGCTTCCCACCACCGGAGCGCTCACCCGGCTCCGCCCCGGCCCACTGGCCGAGATCCTCGGCGCGGTCGGCCACGCCATCGACGCTCTGGGCGGCAGCTTCACGATGCGGTACACGACGCTGGCGACCACCGCGGCAGTCGCTGGCACCGACCGCTGACGCTCGCTCCGGCCGGGGCGGATTCCCGGCACGGGGCGAGCAGAGGGGGCCGCAGCGGACCGGTCAGCCCAGTCGTACGACCGCCCGGGACATGCCGAGGACCTTCTGGCCGCCGCTGGTGGCCGTGAGGTCGACGCGGACGGTGTTGTCGTCGAGCTTGGCCGCCACCTTGCCGCTGACCTCGATCACGGCGCCCTGGTCGTCGTTCGGGACGACGACGGGCCTGGTGAAGCGGACGCCGTACTCCACGACCGCGCCCGGGTCGCCGGTCCAGTCGGTGACCACGCGGATCGCCTCGGCCATGGTGAACATGCCGTGCGCGATGACGTCCGGCAGGCCCACCTCCTTGGCGAACCTCTCGTTCCAGTGGATCGGGTTGAAGTCGCCGGAGGCACCCGCGTACCGCACGAGCGTGGCGCGGTCCACGGGGAAGCTCCTCGAGGGCAGTTCGGTGCCGACCTCGACGTCGCTGTAGGCGATCTTCGCCGTCGGGGGAAGCGTCTGATCCGTCGGATGCGTCATGGGGTGCTCACGCCTCCTCGGCCGCGCGGGCCACGAGCTTGGTCCAGGCGGTCACGACGCGCTCGCCGGCCTCGTCGTGGACCTCGCCGCGGATGTCCAGGATGTCGTTGCCGGCCATCGACTTGATCGCCTCGATGGTCGAGGTGACGGTGAGCCGGTCACCGGCCCGCACCGGGCGGGCGTAGGCGAACTTCTGGTCGCCGTGCACCACCCGGCTGTAGTCCAGCCCGAGCTGCGGGTCCTGGATGACCTGACCGGCCGCCTTGAACGTGATCGAGAACACGAAGGTCGGTGGAGCGATCACGTCAGGATGGCCCAGCGCCTTCGCGGCCTCCGTGTCGACGTAGACCGGGTTGGCGTCCCCCACCGCTTCCGCGAACTCGCGGATCTTCTCCCGGCCCACCTCGTAGGGCGCGGTGGGCGGATAGGTCCGCCCCACGAACGACTGGTCGAGCGCCATGGGCTCGCAACCTCCTGCTGCTCTTCGTACCGGTGTCGCCGAGCGACCGTGACAACGACACGAGGCCGCCCCCAAGCCTCGGGGACGGCCTCGTGTACGAGCCTGTTCTATCGCGTCTCGCGGTGCGCGGTGTGCGCGTTGCAACGCGGGCAGTGCTTCTTCATCTCCAGTCGGTCCGGGTTGTTACGCCGGTTCTTCTTGGTGATGTAGTTCCGCTCCTTGCACTCCACGCAGGCCAGCGTGATCTTCGGGCGGACGTCGGTGGCAGCCACGTGAGTGCACTCCTTGACGAACGGATTGATGGTATTAACGCAAGAAAGAGTAGCCGATTGAAGGACCGACCCCGCAATCGGCTACTAAGAGTAGCGGTGACCGGACTTGAACCGGTGACACAGCGATTATGAGCCGCTTGCTCTACCGACTGAGCTACACCGCTGTGATGCGATCGGGCCCCGCCTCGCGACGGGAACCTCTCACACCAGAGCCCCAAAACGGAATCGAACCGTTGACCTTCTCCTTACCATGGAGACGCTCTGCCGACTGAGCTATTGGGGCGAGCGATGAAGACATTACACGGTCGCCCGCCGTTCGCCCAAATCCGTTTCGCCGACCCTGCCCCGTCCCGTCCCGACCGCCGGAGAACGGGGCGAACGGCCTGGATCACCCGGCCCGGCCCGGACAGACCGCACCGGTACGACTATTGCGCTCCTCCGCGCCACGGGCTGATCACCGTCCTAGGCTCGACTCACTCTGCGTGATCTTGCGTCCCCCACTGCGCAGCCCCGAGCCCAGAGGAGCGCGATGCCCGACAGCCAGCCGCAGCCGCCCCATTCGCCCTCCCCCTCGGACCCCGCCGACCGCGGCTCGCTCCTGCTCACCGGGGCGCGGCTCACCGACGGCCGGACCGTGGACGTACGGCTCCACGGCGGCCGCATCGAAGCCGTCGGCACGGCCGGCAGCCTGACCCCGCGCCGTACCCTCGGCAGCCTGCCCCCGGGACGCGCGCCGGCCCCCGGCACCCGTCCGGGCCCGGGCGGTCACCTGAACCCCGGCGGCCACCTCGACCTGGCCGGCTACCTGCTGCTGCCGGCCCCGGCCGATCCCCACGTCCACGCCGACACGGCACTCACGGCTGATGTCCCCGGCCCCGTCTCCTACCGGCCCGAGGACGTCCAGCGCCGGGCCACCGAGGCCGCCCTGCTCCAGCTCGGACACGGTGCCACCGCGCTGCGGGCACACGTGCGGGTGGGCGACGTCGCCGGCCTCGGCGCGCTGACGGCCGTGCTGCGCACCCGGCGCTCGCTGCGCGGGCTCGCCGAACTGACCGCGGTGGCCATGCCCCGGGTGCTGACCGGGGCGGCCGGCGCCGACGGCCTGGCGATGCTGCGGGACGCGCTCAAGATGGGCGCCGACGTGGTGGGCGGGTGTCCGGACCTCGACCCCGATCCGGCGGGGTACGTGGAGGCGGTCCTGGAGGTCGCCGCCGAGCACGGCTGCCCCGTCGACCTGCACACGGACGCCGCCGACCCGGCGCGGCTGGCCCGGCTGGCGGCCATGGCGGGCGGGCTGCGCCCCGGGGTCGCCATCGGCCCCTGCGACGGCCTGGGCCTGCTGCCCGCCGACGCGGTCTCCCGGGCCGCGGACCAGCTCGCGGCGGCGGGCGTGACGGTGGTCTGCCTCCCGCAGGGCGCCTGCGGGACGGTGGACCGCCCCGACGGCACCCCTCCGGTACGGCTGCTGCGGGCGGCCGGGGTCCGGGTCGCCGCCGGGAGCGGCGCGCTGCGGGACGTGTCCAACCCGGTCGGACGCGGCGATCCCCTGGAGGCGGCCTATCAGCTGGCCTCCCGCCACGGACTGCGCCCCGAGGAGGCGTACGACGCGGTGAGCGCGGCGGCACGGTCGGCCCTCGGTCTGCCCGAGGTGCGGGTGGAGGCGGGTTTCCCGGCCGAACTCGTGGCCGTGCGCGGGGACCGGCTGGCGGGCGCGCTCTCGCTGGCCTACAGCCGGATCGTCGTGCACCGGGGGCGCGTGGTGGCGCGGACCAGCGCGGTGCGGGAGTACGGCGACTCGACCGGCGCGTCGGACCTGGGGCTGCCCCGGCAGGGCGGTGGCGGGCGAGGGCGAGGCGACGGGCGCGCCGGGCCCGGAGGTCATGCCGGGTCCGGCGGTCATGGCGAGCGCGGCGGTCATGGCGAGCCCGGCGGTCATGGCGAGCGCGGGAACATGGCCTGAGCGGGAGACGGGCGGGCGGCGGGCGGGGCGTGCGCGGGGCGGTCGAAGCCGTGCGGCGCGGGCGGCCGTCGGGGCGTACGGTCGAAGGCATGCGCATTGTCATCGCTGGTGGTCATGGTCAGATCGCGCTGCGGCTGGAGCGGTTGCTCGCCGCGCGCGGGGACGAGGTGGCGGGCATCATCCGCAAGGCGGAGCAGGCCGACGACCTGCGCGCCGCGGGCGCCGAACCGATCGTGCTCGACCTGGAGTCGGCCTCGGTCGAGGAGGTCGCCGAGCGGCTGCGGGGAGCGGACGCGGCGGTCTTCGCGGCGGGGGCGGGGCCCGGCAGCGGGGCGGCCCGCAAGGACACGGTGGACAAGGCGGCGGCGGTCCTCTTCGCGGACGCGGCGGTCCGGGCGGGCGTACGGCGCTTCCTGGTCGTCTCGTCCATGGGAGCCGACCCGGGGCACCGGGGCGACGAGATCTTCGACGTCTACCTGCGCGCCAAGGGCGAGGCGGACGCGTACGTCCGCTCCCTGGACGCCCTGGACTGGACGATCCTGCGGCCCGGCGCCCTGACGGACGACGCGGGCACGGGGCTGGTGCGTCTGGAGGCGCACACCGGCCGCGGCCCCGTTCCGCGCGACGACGTCGCGGCCGTCCTTGCCGAACTGGTCGACACCCCGGCCACCAACGGCCTGACCCTGGAGCTGATCAGCGGTTCGGCGCCGGTGTCGGTGGCGGTGAAGTCGGTGGCCGGGAACTGACGGCGGCGGACCGCTCGGCGCGCGGCGACTCCCGGCGCGCGGGTCGCGGAGCACGGGGGCTCGGCACCGCGGGCGAACGGTCGGAAGAACGGTCAGAAGAGGGGCAGCTGTCCGGGGAACTCAGGGACGACGTACCCGTCCAAGGACGGCTGCGCCGCGCCCAGTTGCGCCGACCGACGCGAACCGGGACAGGACACGAGCTCACCGCTCTCCCGTGCGCCGGGCGGATCGTGGCGCGCGTACCGCCCCGCGACGACGGCGATCTCGCGACGGCACTCGGGGCAGGTTCTACGGCGGGAGGACGAGGCCATGCCACCAGTCTGCCCGGACCGCCCGCAGGCTGAGCCGCGCCCACGCTCCCGCGCGCGGTCCGGCACATGACGAAGGACCCCGTGACCTGCTGTTTATGCAGGTCACGGGGTCCTTTCGATCCCGTGTGGCGGCGCCAGGATTCGAACCTGGGAAGGCTGAGCCGGCAGATTTACAGTCTGCTCCCTTTGGCCGCTCGGGCACACCGCCGGGGTTCGCTGCCCGTCGTACCGCTGGTGGGCGGTGCTCCGTGGCAACGACGTAAACAATACCCGATGCGGAGGGGTGCTTCGCCACCCGATTGATCGCCGCCCCGACCGCGACGGGTGGCTAGGCTTGTGCGGATGCGGCCGTGGACCCTGCCGGGCCCGGTGGCCGCCGACGTATGCCGGTACGGACCCGATTCGCGGCCCGACACGCACCCAGATACAAGGAGCCACAGGACATGGCCGACTCCAGTTTCGACATCGTCTCGAAGGTCGAGCGGCAGGAGGTCGACAACGCCCTCAACCAGGCCGCCAAGGAGATCTCGCAGCGCTACGACTTCAAGGGCGTCGGCGCCTCGATCTCGTGGTCCGGGGAGAAGATCCTCATGGAGGCCAACTCCGAGGACCGGGTGAACGCAGTCCTCGACGTCTTCCAGTCCAAGCTGATCAAGCGCGGCATCTCGCTCAAGTCCCTGGTCGCGGGCGAGCCCCAGCTTTCCGGCAAGGAATACAAGATCTTCGCGTCGATCGAGGAGGGCATCTCCAAGGAGAACGCGAAGAAGGTGGCCAAGCTCATCCGCGACGAGGGCCCCAAGAGCGTCAAGGCCCAGGTGCAGGGCGAGGAACTGCGGGTCTCCTCGAAGAGCCGGGACGATCTGCAGACCGTGATCACCCTGCTGAAGGCCCAGGACTTCGAGTTCGCGTTGCAGTTCGTCAACTACCGGTGAGCTGCTGAACCGGGAATGGGCGGGCACCCCTTCGGTGCCCGCCCATTCCCGTCCGGCCCGTGCGCGTCAGTCGCGCGAGTTGCCGAACAGGAGCCGGTAGGCGACCAGGAGCACCAGCGAACCGCCGATCGCCGCCGCCCAGGTGGCGCCGTCGTAGAAGTCCTTGCTGATCGGGTGGTCGAGCCAGCGGGCCGATATCCAGCCGCCGATGAACGCACCCGCGATGCCGATGAGGGTGGTGCCGATGAGCCCTCCGGGGTCGCGGCCCGGCAGCAGGAACTTGGCGATGGCTCCGGCCAACAGTCCGAGGATGATCCAGCTGATGACGGTCATGCCGTGACCCTGCCCTTTCTCTCTGTGCCCACACGGTGCCAGTGCTGCGGGCCGTTCCTCCGCGCGGTGTTCATGTCCTCTTGGGGAAGAGGACGTTCCGACCGCGTCGGGTGGTTGCGCCGGTCAGTAGGGTGCGACCCATGACACCTGCGGGTTCACAGCTGCGTCGCACCCTTGGTCTGGGTGATGCCGTCGTCGTGGGGCTGGGTTCCATGATCGGTGCCGGGGTCTTCGCCGCCCTGGCTCCTGCGGCCCGTGCCGCCGGCTCGGGGCTGCTCCTCGCCCTCGCCGTGGCAGCCGTCGTCGCCTACTGCAACGCCATGTCGTCGGCCCGGCTGGCGGCCCGGTACCCGGCCTCGGGTGGCACCTACGTCTACGGGCGTGAGCGGCTCGGGGAGTTCTGGGGCTATCTCGCGGGCTGGTCGTTCATCGTCGGGAAGACGGCCTCCTGTGCCGCCATGGCGCTCACCGTGGGCGTGTACGTGTGGCCGGAGCAGGCGCATGCGGTGGCGGTAGCGGCCGTGGTGGCGCTGACCGCGGTGAACTACGGCGGGATTCGCAAGTCCGCCTGGCTGACGCGGGTGATCGTGGCCGTTGTTCTCGCTGTCCTCGCTTCCGTGGTGGTGGTGTGCCTGGGGTCGGGGCAGGCCGATGCCGGACGGCTGGAGATCGGCGTGTCGGGCGGCGTCGGCGGCGTCCTGCAAGCGGCCGGCCTGCTGTTCTTCGCCTTCGCGGGGTACGCGCGCGTGGCGACGCTCGGTGAGGAGGTGCGGGATCCGCGGCGCACCATTGCGCGCGCGATCCCGCTGGCGCTGGGGATCACCCTGGCGGTGTACGTGTGTGTCGCGATGGCTGTCCTCTCCGTGCTGGGACCGACCGGTCTGGGGCGGGCGACGGCGCCCCTGGCCGACGCGGTACGGGCGGCCGGCCTGCCGGAGCTGGCGCCCGTCGTGCGGGTGGGTGCCGCCGTGGCCGCCCTGGGCTCCCTGCTGGCGCTGATCCTGGGCGTTTCCCGGACGACGCTGGCCATGGCCCGGGACCGTCATCTGCCCCGGGCGCTGGCCGCGGTGCATCCGCGTTTCCAGGTGCCGCACCGGGCGGAGCTGGCCGTGGGCGCGGTGGTCGCGGTCCTGGCGGCGACGGTGGACGTGCGTGGGGCGATCGGCTTCTCCTCCTTCGGTGTGCTGGCGTACTACGCCGTGGCCAACGCGTCGGCCTGGACTCTCGACCCTTCGCGGGTGTCGCGGGTCGTACCGGCGCTGGGGCTGATCGGCTGTGTGGTGCTCGCGTTCTCCCTTCCGGCGGTGTCGGTCGCCGTGGGCGTGGGTGTGCTGGCGGTGGGTGTGGTGGCGTACGGGGTGCGGGGACAGCAAGTCCAGCGGTAGACGGCGGCCGGGGCGCCGAGGTGGTCGCGCGTCGGCACTCCCTCGGTGTGGCCCGGCGCGAGGGCTCGGCCGGTTTCCCTCAGGTCGCCCGGGCGGGGACCGGACCTGTGGTCAGGCTTCCTCTGACGGGTCCTCTGCCGGTGCGCAGGGGGAAGTCGCCCCACGGGGGCGGCTCCGGGCCCTCGTGGTCCTCCTCGTACCAGCCCGTGCCCTCGACCCAGGCGCGCAGCCAGTCGGCGAGGCTCGGGGCGTCGACGTACCAGGAATGGTCGGCGTCACCGGCGTTGGGCTCGAAGAGGAGGACGGTGGCCTGCGGGGAGTGGCAGTCGACGCAGGCGTACATCGCGCAGCCCCAGTGGGATATGGGCAGGACGCCCTCGGGCCAGGGCCAGTCGGGGTCCTTCGCACCGCTGTCGCGGTTGGCGAGGTACTGGGCGACGGCGGCGGGCTCGCCCGAGGGCGGGCTGTCGAGCAGGGGCAACAGACCGTACTCCGGGCCGAATCCGCCGTCGCCTATGCGCAGGTACAGCTCGGCGAGCAGGGTGGGGAGGGGGAAGCCGAGGGCTGCCTCGGCGCGGGCCGACGTCGCCGCGTCCACGGGCTCGGGCAGGGAGGCCCAACCCCACGGCCGGGTGCTCCGCGCCTTGGCGGCCACCCGTTCCAGCAACTGCTCGTTCTCGGTCATGGATTCATGATGCAGGCCGCCACTGACATCCGGGCGGGCCTGTGGACAACCGGGCAGCTGTGGACAACGCGGGCCGCGACGGCCCTCGAGAATCCTCTACCAGCCGGTCCGCTGCGCCGTCCCCGCAGCGGTGAAGGGCTGGTCCGTGCGCACGATCTCGCGGCCCAGCGGGAGCAGTGAGACGGGGATCAGCTTGAAGTTGGCGAGGCCGAGCGGGATTCCGATGATCGTGACGCACAGCGCGATGCCGGTGACGATGTGGCCGAGCGCCAGCCACCAGCCGGCGAGGACGAGCCACAGCACGTTTCCGATGCACGAGGGCGCTCCGGCGTCGCGGCGCTCGACCGCCGTGTACCCGAAGGGCCACAGGGCGTAGACGCCGATACGGAAGGCCGCGATACCGAAGGGGATTCCGATGATCGTGACGCAGAGCAGCGCGCCCGCGAGCAGGTAGCCGAGGAACAGCCAGAAGCCGCTGAACACGAGCCAAATGACGTTGAGGATGGTCTTCACTGCTGACGACCTGCCATCTTTTCGAGTCGGGCGATGCGCTCCGCCATCGGCGGGTGGGTGGAGAACATCTTCGAGAGTCCCTGCCCCGGCCGGAAGGGATTGGCGATCATCATGTGGCTGGCGGTCTCCAGCCGGGGCTCCGGGGGGAGCGGGAGCTGCTTGGTGCCGAGTTCCAGTTTGCGCAGGGCGCCGGCCAGGGCGAGCGGGTCGCCGGTCAGCTGGGCGCCCGAGGCGTCGGCCTCGTACTCACGGGAGCGGCTGATCGCCAGTTGGATGACGGTGGCTGCGAGCGGTCCGAGCAGCATGATGAGGAGCATGCCCAGCAGACCCGGTCCGTCATCGTCGTTGGACCGCCCCACCGGGATGAGCCAGGCGAAGTTGACCAGGAACATGATCACCGAGGCGAGGGCCCCGGCGACGGAGGAGATGAGGATGTCGCGGTTGTAGACGTGGCTGAGTTCGTGCCCGATGACGCCGCGCAGTTCACGCTCGTCGAGCAGGCGCATGATGCCCTCGGTGCAGCACACGGCCGCGTTGCGCGGGTTGCGGCCGGTCGCGAAGGCGTTGGGTGCCTCCGTCGGTGAGATGTAGAGGCGGGGCATCGGCTGGCGGGCCTGGGTGGAGAGCTCGCGGACCATGCGGTAGAGCGCCGGGGCCTCGAACTCGCTGACCGGGCGGGCGCGCATCGCGCGGAGCGCGAGTTTGTCGCTGTTCCAGTACGCGTACGCGTTGGTGCCCAGGGCGACGAGGACGGCGACGACGAGCCCCGCTCGGCCGAAGAAGCTGCCGATGACGATGATGAGCGCGGACAGTCCCCCGAGGAGTACTGCGGTCCTGAGCCCGTTGTGCCGGCGGTGCACGGTACGCCCTCCAAGTCGTGCAGCAGGGGAACCCTTTGCTTGCTGGTCTCGCTCGCTGTGGTTGCTTCCTGGTCTCCGGTGCCACCGGTGCCGTGGGTGACACGTCCAGTGGACCCTTCCGTACTGGTCAACGCCAGGCGAGGGCCACCAGTTCCCCGACGCCCGGCGCGGCACGTGTGGTCCGTACGGGTGACGGCCGTGGCGGGCGCACGCGCGCGGGGAGCCGGGTGCGGCACGCGCGTGTGCCGGGCGGGTGCGTCAGAAGAGGCCGGTGTCGGCGAAGCGCAGGATCAGCTGGGGTGCTCCGGAGAGGGCGACGGCGAGGATCGCGGTCGCGCTGATCGCGGCCGTGAGGGGGCCGGGGGCACGGTGGCCGGCGGTCGCGTCCTCGGGCGCCCGGAACAGCAGAGCCGTCCATTGGAGGTAGTAGAAGAGCGCGATCACGACGTTGACGGCCATGACGACGGCCAGCCAGCCGAGTCCGGCGTCGACGGCCGCGGTGAACACGGTGACCTTGGCGAAGAGGCCGATGACGCCGGGCGGGAGCCCCGCGAGGCAGAGCAGGAAGAACGCCAGGAGCAGCGCGGTGACGGGGTTGGAGGCGTACAGGCCGCGGTAGTCCGCGACGCGGTTGAGGGCCCTGCTGCGGCCCACCAGCGCGGCCACCGCGAAGGCACCGAGGTTCACCGCGGCGTACATGAGGGCGTAGGCGACCGTGGAGCCGATGGAGCGTTCGGGGTCGTCGGAGTACGCGGCGGCGGCGATCGGCACCAGGAGGTAGCCGGCCTGGCCGACGGACGACCAGGCGAGCAGGCGTACCGCGCTGTACGCGCGCGTGGCCTGCTGCCGGAGGGCGCCGACGTTGCCCACGGTCATGGTGAGCGCGGCCAGTGCCGCCAGGGCGGGGCCCCATACGTCGGCGTAGGAGGGCAGGGCGACGACCGTGACCAGGATGAGGCCGGAGAAGCCGACCGCCTTGCCGATCACGGACAGGTAGGCCGCGATCGGCAGGGGGGCGCCCACGTAGGTGTCGGGCACCCAGAAGTGGAAGGGGACGGCGGCCGTCTTGAAGGCGAAGCCGACGAGGGTGAGGACGACGCCGGTCTGGGCGAGGGTGGTGAACTGCCCGTCGACGTGCTGGATGCGGTCGGCCACCTGGGTGAGGTAGAGGGTGCCGGTGGTGGCGTACACGAAGCTGATGCCCATGAGGCTGACCGCGGTCGCGGTGACCGAGGACAGGAAGAACTTCAGGGCCGCTTCGGAGGACCTGCGGTCGCCCTGTCGGAGGCCGACGAGGGCGAAGGCGGGCAGGGAGGCGACCTCCAGGGCGACGACGAGGGTCGCGAGGTCCCGGGAGGCGGGCAGGAGCGCGGCGCCGGCCGCCGAGGAGAGCAGCAGGAACCAGAACTCGCCCTCGGGCAGTCCCCGGTCGGCGTCCTTCACCGCGGTGACGGACGGGAGGGCGGTCAGCAGGGCCCCGCCGAGGACCAGGAACTGGATGGCGAGGGTGAAGGTGTCCGCGGTGTAGCTGCAGACGCCGGGCTCGCCGGTCAGGCAGAACGTCGAGCGGTCGTCGTTGACCAGGGGCAGCAGCATGAGGGCGGCGGCGGCGAGTCCGGCGACCGAGATCCAGCCGAGCAGGGGTTTGCGGGCGTCCTTGACGAACAGGTCCGTGACGAGGACCACGAGTCCCACGACCGCCGTGATGGTGGGCGGCGCGACGGCGAGCCAGTCGACGGACTGGACGAGGTTCTGGGCCAGTGGCTGGGCCAGTGCCGTCTCGGCGAGGGGCTGGGCCGGGGAGCTCATCGGGTGCCTCCTGAGAGGAGCTGCTGCACGGCCGGGTCGGTCAGCCCGAGGAGGGTCCTGGGCCACAGTCCGGCGACGACGGTGAGGGCGACGAGCGGCGTCCAGGCGGCGAACTCGTAGGCGCGCACGTCGACGAGCCCCGGCTGCGGCGCGTCCTGCGGTACGGCGCCCATGCAGACGCGGCGGACCACGATCAGCATGTACGCGGCCGTCAGCAGGGTGCCGAAGGCGGCGACGACCATGAAGGTGAGGAAGGCGGGGCGGCTGAGGTCCTCGTGCGGGTCGAAGGCGCCGAACAGGGCGAGCATCTCGCCCCAGAACCCGGCCAGGCCCGGCAGGCCGAGCGAGGCGACCGCGGCGAAGGCGAGCAGTCCGCCGAGGCGGGGGGCCTTGCCGTACAGGGCGTGACCGGTCTCCTCGGCGAGGGCGTCGAGGTCGGTGGTTCCGGTGCGGTCCTTGAGCGCGCCGACCACGAAGAAGAGCAGGCCGGTGATCAGGCCGTGGGCGATGTTGGCGAACAGCGCACCGTTCACGCCGGTCGGGGTCATGGTCGCGACGCCCAGCAGGACGAAGCCCATGTGGCCGACGGAGGAGTAGGCGATGAGGCGCTTGAGGTCGCCCTTCGCGCCTCTCCTGGCGAGGGCCAGGCAGGCCAGGGAGCCGTAGATGATGCCGACCACGGCGAAGGCGGCGAGGTACGGCGCGAAGGTGCGGAAGCCGTCCGGGGCGACCGGGAGCAGGATCCGGACGAACCCGTACGTACCCATCTTCAGCAGGATGCCGGCCAGCAGGACCGAGCCGACGGTCGGCGCGGCGGTGTGGGCGTCGGGCAGCCAGCTGTGCAGCGGCCACATCGGGGTCTTGACCGCGAGCCCGATCCCGATCGCCAGAACGGCGATGACCTGCACGGATGTGGTCAGCGACCGGCCGTTGTCAGTGGCGAGTGCCACCATGTCGAATGTGCCCGCCGTGATTCCGATCAGGAGCAGGCCGAGCAGCATGACGACGGAGCCGAGGAGCGTGAACAGGATGAATTTCCAGGTGGCCCCGGCCCGTCCCTCGCCGCCCCAGCGGGCGATGAGGAAGTACATCGGGATGAGGACCGTCTCGAAGGCGAGGAAGAACAGGATGAGGTCGAGGACGGCGAAGGTCGCGAGGGTGCCGGACTCCAGGACGAGCAGCAGCGCGACGAATGCCTTCGGGCTCGGGCCCGACGGCATCTTCGAGTACGAGTAGAGCGCGCAGAGGAAGGTCAGCAGCGCGGTCAGGACCAGCAGGGGGAGGGAGATGCCGTCGATGCCGAGGTGGATGCGCACGTGGAGTGCGGGGATCCAGCTGATGTCCGTGCTGGCCTGCATCTTCGACGGATGGTCGTGGTCGAAGCCGAGCACGAGGACGACCGCGGCGACGAGGACCGCGCCGGTGACGGTGACGCCGTGCCGGAGTACGGCCTGCTCGGGTGACTTCCCCTTCAGTCCGGGCGGGGCCGGCAGAAGGGCGGCGGCCGCACCGAGGAGCGGGCCGACGACGATGAACGCGAGAAGGACCTGCATCACGGACTCGTTGATATCGATCACGCCTGCTCACGCTCCCGTGGCGACGAGGACGGCGGCGACCGCGAGGACGACGGTGCCGGCGAGCAGCGCGCTCACATAGGTCTGCACATTGCCGGTCTGGGCACGTCGTACGGCGGCCCCGAGCAGGCGGGGCAGCCCGCCCGCCGCACGTACGTAGGTGTCGACCACCTCGCGGTCCAGGAACCGGACGAGGCTCGCGCCTGCCCGGACCGGGCGGACGAAGAGGGTGGTGTACACCGCGTCCAGGTGGAAGCCCGCTGCCGCGTGCCGGTGCACGGGGCCCAGCAGGAGCCGTCCCGGATCCGACGGGTCGGGAGCGGAGGCGAGGTCTCCGTAGGCCGGCCGGTGGGTGGCAATGGCCTCGGACTCCACCAGGGCGGCGTCGCCCTCGGGGTGGGCGGCGACGGCGCCCAGCGGGGTGCGGACCGCGAGCGCCGAGGTGTGCCGCCAGGCGGCGTAGGTGACGATGCCGCCCACCAGCGCCACACCCGTGCCGAGCACGGAGGTGGCGAGGGTCGGAGTGAGGTCGTGGCCGTCGAACCAGTCGGGCAGCAGTCGGAAGGCGAGTCCGCCCAGGGCGAGTGAGGGGATGGCGAGCACCCAGAGCACGGCGTTCATGACCACCGGCTGCCTGCCGTGGTCCGGGGCCTCGGCGCCTCGGCCGCGGAAGGCCAGCAGCCACAGGCGGGTCGCATAGGCGGCGGTGAGCACGGCCGCGATCAGCCCGGCGACGAGCACGGTCCAGCCCGCGGCGCCGGGCGCGTGCTCGGTGTGGCCGGTGGCGACGTGCTCCGCGGCGCCCAGGACGGACTCCTTGGAGAAGAAGCCGCTGAAGGGCGGGATCGCGGCGAGCGCGAGCAGTGCCACGGTCATCGTCCAGTAGGCGTCCGGGACCCGGTCGCGCAGGCCCCGCATGCGGGACATGGCGGCCAGCGAGTTGGTGCCGGCGGCGTGGATGACCACGCCGGCGGCGAGGAACAGGAGCGCCTTGAAGGCGCCGTGCGCGAGGAGGTGGAAGACGGCGGCACCCCGGTCGCCCGTGGCGAGGGCCCCGGTCATGTAGCCGAGCTGTCCGATCGTCGAGTAGGCCAGGACGCGCTTGATGTCGTCCTGGGCGAGGGCGGCGAGCGCCGAGCCGACCATCGTGACGGCGGCCATGACGGCGAGGACGACCATCGCGGCCCGCGAGGCCTCGAAGAGCGGAAGGAGCCGGGCGACGAAGTACACACCGGCGGCGACCATCGTCGCGGCGTGGATCAGCGCGGAGACCGGCGTCGGGCCCGCCATCGCGTCGGGGAGCCAGGTGTGCAGGGGGAACTGCGCCGACTTGCCGGCCACACCGGCCAGGAGCAGCAGGGCGATCACCGTGGGGTGGCCGAGCGATCCGTCGGCCACCGCGGCGAGGATCCTGGTGATCCGGAACGAGCCGGTCTCGGTGGCCAGCGCCAGCAGGCCGATCAGGAAGGGGACGTCGCCGAGCTTGGTCACCAGGAAGGCCTTGAGGGAGGCGGCGCGCGCCTCCGGGGTCTCCCAGTAGTGGCCGACCAGGAAGTACGAGCAGATGCCCATGACCTCCCAGCCGACCAGCAGCACCATCAGGTCGCCGGAGTAGACGACGAGGAACATCGCGGAGGTGAACAGGGAGACGAGAGCGGCGTACGAGGCGTAACGCGGGTCGTCGCGCAGGTAGCCCGTCGAGTAGATCTGCACGCAGGCGGCGACGGTGCCGACCAGGACGGCGACGAGGGCGGCGAAGCCGTCGATGTGCAGGGCGAGTTCGACCGGGACCGAACCGGTGGGGGTCAGCTCGGTGACGGCGTCGAGGGCCGGGCCACCGCCCTGGCGGGCCGCGACGACCGCGGCGAGGACGAGGGCCGCCAGCGTCGGCAGGACGGCGAGGGGGCGGACGAATCCGGGGGCCGACCGGCCCAGGAGGAGACCGGCGGCTGCTCCGAGGAAGGGAAGGAGGGGGACGAGGACGGCGAGGGTGGTCGTGGTCACGCGGTGGCCTCAGCCTTCTCGGCGGCCGTCCCGGTCGCGGGGGTGTCGGAGTCGGAAGTGTCGGAGTCGGGGCCGTCGGGTTCGTGGCCCTCGGCGGTGTCGCGGAGCTTGTCGATGTCCGCGGTGCCGCGGTTGCGGTGGACGGCGAGGACGATCGCCAGGCCGATGCCGATCTCGGCGGCCGCGATGGCGATGGTGAACAGGGTCAAGGCCTGGCCGGAGTGCAGGGTCTCCTCCGCGGCCCTGCTGAGCCAGACGTCGAAGGCGACCAGGTTGAGGTTCACGGCGTTGAGCATCAGCTCGACCGACATCAGGACCAGGATCGCGTTGCGGCGGGCGAGGACGCCGTAGAGGCCGGTGCAGAACAGGAGGGCGGAGAGGACGGCGGGATAGGCGAGGTGCATCAGCGGGCACCGTCCGTCCGGGAGTCTCCGGGGTGGGAGCTTGCGGAGCGGGAAGCTCCGGACTCGGAGGTCCTTGCCGCGCGACTCGGGGACTCGGAGGTCCTTGCCGCGCGACTCGGGGACTCGGGGGCCCCTGCCGCGCGGGTTCCGGCCCGGGGCGCTTCCCCGGCGCGGGCCGCCTTGACCTTGCGGGACAGGACGATGGCGCCGACCAGGGCGGCGAGGAGGAGGACCGAGAGGGCCTCGAAGGGGAGGACCCAGTTCTGGAAGAGGCTCGCTCCGGTGACGGCGGTGGAGCCGGCGGCCGGGCCGTCCAGGTCGATCCAGGTGGTGCGGAAGGCGTCGACCACGACCCACACCAGGGCCGCGGCGGAGGCCACGGCCACGGTGAGCGCGGCCCAGCGGTTGCCGGAGTCGGCGTCCGGGGACCGGCCGATGGGCGCCCTGGTGAGCATCAGCCCGAACAGGATGAGGACGACGACGGCACCGACGTAGATGAGGACCTGGACCCAGGCGATGAACTCGGCGGTGAGCAGCAGGTATTCGACGGCGAGGCCGCCCAGGGCCACCACCAGCCACAGGGCGGCGTGGACGAGCTGGCGGGTGGTGACGGTGATGACGGCGGCTCCGAAGGTGACCAGACCGACGAGGAGGAAGGCGATCTCCACACCGGTCGGGGACAGGAAGCCGTGGGATCCGGCGGCGGTGGTCGTGGGGTACGCGGACGCGGTGAGGTGGCCGACGGTCGCAGCCGGTGTCATGACCGGTCCTCCTGTCCGGGCTGGTCCGTCCGCTGCCGCTCGGCCAGCTTGTCGGCGCTCTTGCGGGCGGCGGCGAGTTCCTTGGGCTCCTCCGCACCGGGGTCGAGGGCGGGCGGGGCCGGCACGGTCCACATCCACTCGCGGAGCTTGTCCCGCTCATGGGTGAGCTCGCGGATGTCGGTCTCGGCGTACTCGAACTCCGGGGACCAGAACAGGGCGTCGAAAGGACAGACCTCGATGCAGATACCGCAGTACATGCACAGGGAGAAGTCGATGGCGAAACGGTCGAGGACGTTGCGGCTGCGGTCGCGTCCGCCGGGGGTGGCCGCCGGGACCGTCTCCTTGTGGGAGTCGATGTAGATGCACCAGTCGGGGCACTCGCGGGCGCACAGCATGCAGACCGTGCAGTTCTCCTCGAACAGGCCGATCACGCCGCGGGTACGGGGCGGCAGTTCGGGCTGGGCGTCGGGGTACTGCTCGGTGACGGTCTTCCTCGTCATCGTGCGCAGGGTGACGGCCAGACCCTTGGCCAGACCCGAGCCGGGAACGCGGGGCCGGGAGGGCGGGGTGGACGCGGCCATGGTTACTGGATCACCACCTTGACGATGCCGGTGAGGGCGATCTGGGCGAGGGAGAGGGGGACGAGGAGCGTCCAGGACAGTTTCTGGAGCTGGTCCTCGCGCAGTCGCGGGTAGGTGACGCGCAGCCAGATCACGACGAAGGCGAGGACGGCCGCCTTGAGCAGGGTCCACACCCAGCCGAGACCGTCGGCGCCCCAGGGGCCGTGCCAGCCGCCCAGGAAGAGGACGGTGGTCAGACCGCACAGGACGACGATTCCGGCGTACTCGGCGAGGAGGAACAGGGCGAAGCGTAGGCCGGTGTACTCGGTGTAGGCGCCGAAGATGATCTCCGAGTCGGCGACGGGCATGTCGAACGGGGGGCGCTGCAGTTCGGCCAGCCCGGCGACGAAGAAGACGACCGCGCCGACGATCTGCCAGGGCAGCCACCACCACTCGAAGGCGTCCAGGATGCCGACGAGGGAGACGGTGCCGGCCGCCATGGCCACGGAGGCCGCGGTCAGCAGCATCGGGAGTTCGTAGGCGAGGAGCTGGGCGGCGGTGCGCAGGCCGCCGAGGAGGGAGAACTTGTTGGCGGAGGACCAGCCCGCCATGAGCGAGCCGAGGACGCCCACGCCCATGACGGCGAGCACGAAGAAGACACCGGCGTCGACGACTTGGCCGACCGCGCCCTCACCGGGTCCGACCGGGACGGCCAGGAGGACCAGGAGGTACGGCAGCAGGGCCACGGCCGGGGCGAGCTGGAAGATGCGGCGGTCCGCGTCGGCGGGGACCACGTCCTCCTTCTGCGCGAACTTCACTCCGTCCGCGACGAGCTGGGCCCAGCCGTGGAAGCCACCCGCGTACATCGGGCCCAGGCGGCCCTGCATGTGCGCCATCACCTTGTGCTCGGTCTGGCCGACGATCAGGGGGAACGTGAGGAAGACGACGAAGACGACCAGGAGGCGCAGGGTGACGTCGAGCGCGTCGTTCACTGCGGGCCTCCTGGGGAGTTCGGGGGATTCCGGGGGGCGTCGACGTCGCTGGAGCCTGCGCTGTCGCTGTCGCTGTCCCTGTCGGGGGCGTCGGGGGCGTCGGAGGCGAGCGGCTCGCCCGGGGCGTCCGGCGCCTCGGAAGCGGGCGGCTCGCCCGGTTCCTCCGGCCCGTCGGGGGTGTCCGGTGACTCGTCGGGCGTTCCCGGCTGCCCGGCGGCGTCGGGCTCGTCGAACGCCGGACGGGCGTGGTGCCACGGGGCGTCCGGGCTGCGCGGTGCCGAGGGCGCCGGCTTCGGGGCCGGTGCCTCGGGGGGTGTGGAGGCGGTGCCGTCACGGCCCCGGGAGGTGCTGCCGGGTCCCGCGTCGTCCGGTTGCCCGGCGTCGGAGGTGTCCCGCTGGCTCGCCGAGCCCTGCGACGCGCTCCGGGCGCGCCGGGGGCCGACGCTCCCGGCAGCCCCGCCCGTCCCGCCCGTCCCGCCCGACCCGCCCGACCCGCCCGACCGCTCCTGCCGCGGGCCCGCGGAGGCGTCGGTGCCGGGGGTCCGTCCGGCCGCCGGAGTACCGGTGCCGGCGGCGCCCTGCTGCCCGGCGGCCGGGTCGGCGGTGGCTCCGTCCGGCGTACCGGCCGCTCGCTGGGAAGCGGAGCCCTGGCTCGCGCTGCGCGACCGCCCCGGTACCGGGGCACCCGTCGATTCGCCGGCCGGGGAGCTCTGGCTGACCGAGCCCTCGGCGGCCGTACGCGCACGACGCCGCGCAGCCGGAGCCTCCGTGCCCGGAACCGACTGACTGACCGAACCCTCCGCAGCCGAACGCGCACGACGCCGCGCAGCCGGAGCCTCCGTGCCCGGAACCGACTGACTGACCGAACCCTCCGCAGCCGAACGTGCACGACGCGGTGCGGCCGGGGTCTCCGTGCCGGGGGTCGGCTGGTCGGCGGAGCCCTCGGTGGCCGGGCTGGGGCGGCGGGCAGGGCGTTCGCCCGCGGCGCGGACCGGACGCTCCCCCGCCGCACGCCCCGCGCCTCGGGCCGGGCGCGCCGGAGCGGGGGGCAGCTGGCCCTTCAGCGGGCCCCACTCGTTGGGATCGGGGACGCCCGGCGGCAGCATCTGGCGGCGGCGGGGGCCGCCGTGATCGGACTCGCCGGGTTCCTTGGCCCCGGGCCAGGCCTTGGCGACGCGGGCGGCGAGGACGAAGTCCTTGCGCAGCGGGTGGCCCTCGAAGCCCTCCGGCAGGAGCAGGTGGTCCAGCCCGGGGTGGTCCTCGAAGGCGACACCGAACATCTCGTGGGTCTCGCGTTCGTGCCAGGCCGCGCCCGCGTACACCGCGACGGCGGTGGGCAGCACCGGGGCCTCGTGCGGGACGGTCGTGCGCAGCAGCAGCCTGCGTACCGGGCCCAGCGCCACGACATGTGCCGCGACGCGGAACCCGGTGCCCGGTTCGTCGACCGCGCTCAGCCAGTCGAAGTACGTGCAGCCGAGCCGGTCGCGCGCCGTCTCCAGGGCGGTGATCCAGGACGCGGGCGGCACGTCGACGGTCAGGAGGTCGTACGACTCCGCCGCCGTGGCGTCCGGGCCGAAGATCTCCTCGGCGTCGGAGGGCAGCCAGCCGACCGCGGTCATCGGCCCTCCTCCGCGTCGGAGGCCGGGGACGAGGCCGGGGGTCGTACCAGGCCGCTCCGCAGCGCGGCCGTCGACGGCCGGGGCGAGGCGCCGTACCGCTCCCCGAGCGACTCCCGCGCGATCTTCTCCTGGAGCTTGAGGATCCCCTGGAGCAGCGCCTCGGGGCGCGGCGGGCAACCGGGGACGTAGACGTCGACGGGGATGATCTGGTCGACGCCCTTCGTCACGGAGTAGGAGTCCCAGTAGGGGCCTCCGCAGTTGGAGCAGGCGCCGAAGGAGATGACGTACTTCGGCTCGGGCATCTGCTCGTACAGGCGCTTGACGGCCGGTGCCATCTTGTCGGTCACCGTGCCCGAGACGACCATCAGGTCGGCCTGGCGCGGGCCGGGCGCGAACGGGATCACACCGAGCCGGATGAAGTCGTGGCGGGCCATGGACGCGGCGATGAACTCGATCGCGCAGCAGGCGAGGCCGAAGTTGAAGACCCAGAGCGAGTAGCGCCGGCCCCAGTTCAGGACGACCTTCATCGGTTCCGGGGCGAGGCGTGCCAGCGTGCCCAGCCTCTTGGGCTCGGGGAGCGGGACGGGTTCGGAGGGGTTCACGTCCATGACAGGACGCCCTTCTTGTATGCGTACAACAGACCCACGGCGAGGAAGCCGAGGAAGACGAACATCTCCACGAGGGTCGTGGCCCCGTAACCAGGGTCGGCGAAGACCGTCGCCCAGGGGAAGAGGAAGATCGAGTCGACCGCGAAGATGACGTAGAGGAACGCGTACACGTAGTAGCGGACCTGGGTGTGTGCCCAGCCCTCGCCGACGGGGTCGACGCCGCACTCGTACGTGAGCAGTTTCTCGGGCGTCGGGACCACCGGTCGCAGCAGCCGTCCGGCGCCGAAGGCCACGGCGACGAAGAGCACCCCCACGACGGCGAGCAGGCCGACGACCGAGTAGGACTGGAAGTAGTCCGCCGCGAGCCCGACGGTCGCATCGGCTGTGGTCACGGCGCCGGCGGTCGCGTCGCCGACGGTCGGTTCCGGCACGTGCGCCCCCTCGCTCCCTGTCGTGGACGTCGTGAACGCCGCTGTTCGACGATCTGTACGCACGGGAGTCTAGGGCCTGATAAAGAGACGGTAAGCAGCCCGTCGCACCTTGGGACGCGGGGGTGGGGTTTTCCTCAGTGCGTCCCCGGCGGTCCACCTCATGGCGCGGCGCCGCACCGCACGGCACGCTTCGGGTATGACCGAACGCCTCTCGACATCCAGTCTCGCCGGGACCACCGGCGCAGCGGCCGGCGACCGCCTGCCACCGGCCCGTCTCGCCTACGACCGGCACACCTGGAAGGAGATCGCGCATCTGCTGGCGAATCTCCCGGCGGCGCTGCTCGGGTTCACCTACGTCGTGACGATGCTGTCCGTCGGCGTCGGGTTGACGGTCACGGTGATCGGGCTCCCGCTGCTGGCGGCCGGTCTGCTGGGCGCGCGGCAGCTGGGCAAGCTGGAGCGGGCGCGGGCCCGGGTCCTGCTGGGCGTGCGGGTGGACGAGCCGAGTCCGCTGCCGCTGCGCGGCGGGCGCGGCTTCTTCGCACAGTTGTGGATGTCCCTGAAGGATCCGGTGGGCTGGCGCACGGTGCTGTACGACGTCATCCGGTTCCCCTGGGGCGTGGCCACCTTCGTCGTCACGTTGACGTCGTTGTTCGTGCTGTGGCCGGTGCTGCCGTTCATGGCGCGGGGTCTGGCCAACGTCGACCGGGCCATGGTGCGCGGGCTTCTGTCCCCGTCCGACGAGCTGGAGCGGCGGATCGCCGAGCTGGAGTCGGACCGGGGGGTGGTGGTCGACACGGCCGCGGCCGACCTGAGGCGCATCGAGCGGGACCTGCACGACGGCGCCCAGGCCCGCCTGGTCAACCTCGCGATGGGGCTGGGCCTGGCCAAGGAGAAGCTCCTGGAGGACCCCGACGCGGCGGCGGCGATGGTCGACGAGGCGCACGGCGAGGTGAAGCTGGCCCTGCAGGAGCTGCGGGATCTGGCCCGCGGCATCCATCCGGCCGTCCTGACCGACCGCGGTCTGGACGCGGCGCTCTCCTCGGTCGCCTCCCGCTGCACCGTGCCGGTCAGGGTGACCGTCGACCTGGCGGAGCGTCCCGCGGCGGCCATCGAGGGCATCGCCTACTTCACCGTCTCGGAGCTGCTCCAGAACGTCAGCAAGCACAGCGGGGCCGGCTCGGCCTCCGTGGAGGTGTGGCGGTCGTCCGACCGGCTGCTCATACAGGTGGGGGACGACGGCCGCGGGGGCGCGCGTCTCGACGGCGGCACGGGGATGAAGGGCCTCGCCGACCGGCTGTCCGCCGTCGACGGTCTCTTCGTCGTCGACTCCCCGGAGGGCGGCCCCACGACGATCACGGCCGAGCTGCCGTGGCGCGACCGCACGGAGGCCGACGCGGCCGCCTCTGCCGCCAGGAGGTAGGGAAAACCCCCCTGCCCGGACGCCGACGGGCTCCATTGGCCGCGGCGGCGCGGACGAGGAGGGTGGAGGTACGACAGCACAGCCGCACACGACGAGGAGAAGGACGGCACCGATGGCCACGGAATACGGACAGGGTTACGGGCTCGGGAGCGGGTCCGGCTTCCCCGGGGACACCGGTGCGCGGCGCCACCGGCTGCCGGCGGGACTGCGGGCACCGTTCGAGGCGCGCAGCTGGCGGGAGTTCGGCTACGTCCTGCTGGGTCTGCCGGTCGGCATCCTGCTCTTCACGTACGCCGTGACGATGGTGTCGCTGGGGGCGGGCCTGCTGGTGACGTTCCTGGGAGTGCCGGTGCTGGCGGCCGCGCTCGCCGGGTGCAGGGGCTTCGGGGCGATGGAGCGGGCCCGGGCCCGCGCCCTGCTGGGCCTGCGGGTGTCCGACCCGGAGCCGCTGCGGCTGAAGAAGCAGGGCGCGATGGGCTGGATGGGAGCCGTGCTCAAGAGCGGCGCCTCCTGGCGGAGCCTGCTGTACGCGGTGCTGCAGTTCCCGTGGGCCGTGTTCTCGTTCGTCGTCGCCCTGACCGTGTGGGCGATCGGGTGGGCGATGCTGACGTACCCGCTGTGGTTCTGGGTGTTCCCGATGTACGCCGGGCAGGACGGGCTCCAGCTGTACGGCGACCAGACGCACCGGATCTACCTGGACAACCCCTTCGAGATCGCCGTGACCGCGCTGGTCGGCCTGCTGTTCACCCTGGCGACGCCGTGGCTGGTGCGGGCGCTGACCACGGTGGACCGGGTCATGGTGCACGGTCTGCTCGGCCCGTCGCGGCTGGCGACGCGGGTCGTGGAGCTGGAGTCGGACCGGGGGGTCGTGGTGGACACGGCCGCGGCCGACCTGAGGCGCATCGAGCGGGACCTGCACGACGGCGCCCAGGCCCGCCTGGTCAACCTCGCCATGGACCTGGGCCTGGCCAAGGAGAAGCTGAGGGAGGACCCCCGGGCGGCGGCCGTCATGGTGGACGAGGCGCACGGCGAGGTGAAGACGGCGCTCCAGGAGCTGCGGGACCTGGCCCGGGGCATCCACCCCGCGGTGCTGACCGACCGCGGTCTGGACGCGGCGCTCTCCTCGGTCGCCTCGCGCTGCACGGTACCGGTGCGGGTGGAGGTCGACCTGCCGGAGCGGCCGGCGTCGGCGATCGAGGGCATCGCCTACTTCACCGTCTCGGAGCTGCTCCAGAACATCAGCAAGCACGCGAGGGCCACGGCGGCCGCGGTGGAGGTGTGGCGGGTGGAGAACCGGCTGATGCTCCAGGTCGTGGACAACGGCGTGGGCGGTGCGCGGGCGTCGGCCGGGTCCGGGCTGGCCGGTCTGGCGGAGCGGCTCGACGCGGTGGACGGGATCCTCGTGGTGGACTCGCCGGCCGGCGGGCCGACGCGGATCACGGCGGAGCTGCCGTGGCGGAACGAGCCGGTCACCGGCTGATCGCCCCGGGCAGGGCCCCGGACCGGCGCGGCAGCGGCCCGGTGGGGTGACCGGGAACCGGCCGTCGAGCGGCGGAACCCGGACTGACACCCAGGACCTCCCGCTCTTTCCCGCTGCCCGAGGGCCTGTTTCCCGCCGCCCGAGGGCGTCCGGCCCCGGAAGCTGGGATGCTGGACCCGTCGCACGGACGGTTCGTGGACGCGGCGCGGGCCGCGCGGGCCGTGAGGTGCACGGGCTGTGGGGGGCCGAGGATCGTGGAGGACAGGGTGCGGGTGGTCATCGCCGAGGATTCAGTGCTGCTCCGAGAGGGGCTGACCCGGTTGCTGACCGACCGCGGGCACGAGGTCGTGGCCGGCGTCGGCGACGGTGAGGCTCTGATCAAGACCATCACCGAGCTGGATGCCCAGGGCGAGTTGCCGGACGTCGTGGTGGCGGACGTGAGGATGCCGCCGACGCACACCGACGAGGGGGTGCGGGCCTCGGTGCGGCTGCGCAAGGCGCATCCCGGTCTCGGCGTGCTGGTGCTGTCCCAGTACGTGGAGGAGCGGTACGCGACGGAGCTGCTGGCCGGTTCCAGCCGGGGCGTCGGGTACCTGCTCAAGGACCGGGTGGCCGAGGTCCGGGAGTTCGTGGACGCCGTGGTGCGGGTGGCGCAGGGCGGTACGGCGCTGGACCCGGAGGTGGTCGCGCAGTTGCTCGGGCGCAGCCGCAAGCAGGACGTGCTGGCGGGGCTCACCCCGCGCGAGCGGGAGGTGCTGGGCCTCATGGCCGAGGGCCGGACGAACTCGGCGATCGCCCGGCAGCTCGTCGTGAGCGACGGGGCCGTCGAGAAGCACGTCAGCAACATCTTCATGAAGCTGGGCCTGTCCCCGAGCGACGGTGACCACCGCAGGGTGCTCGCGGTGCTCACCTATCTCAATTCCTGACCCCCGGGAGCCCACGCCTCGCGGGCACCGCCGGGCCCCCGGCGGTGCGCAGGCTCATCCGGACGAATGAGAAGCCGGAGGGCGGGCGGGGCACGTCCTCAAGGTGCCGGGGCGGCGAGGCGGTGGGATTCCGGGGCCGTGGGACATCCCGACGTCGTGTCCATCCTGCGAATGTCCACCGGAAGTCATCGCGTGCGGACGTAGGGTTGATCCTGGGACGGTCGGTGGGAGACCAGTCCCCGGACAGCCGTCCCTAGGGAGGTCCAGTAAGTGACCAGCCAGGTCAGCAGCCCAGCGGAGCAGGCCGACGGTACCGACGAGACCGTCGTGGGAGCGCAGCGCAAACCGGTCGGGGCGAAGGACGTCCGCCGGCTGGACCGGGTGATCATCAGGTTCGCGGGTGACTCGGGCGACGGGATGCAGCTCACCGGAGACCGTTTCACCTCGGAGACCGCGTCGTTCGGCAACGACCTGTCGACCCTGCCGAACTTCCCGGCCGAGATCCGGGCACCCGCCGGCACCCTCCCGGGCGTCTCGTCCTTCCAGCTGCACTTCGCCGACCACGACATCCTCACGCCGGGCGACGCGCCCAACGTGCTGGTGGCGATGAACCCGGCCGCGCTGAAGGCGAACGTGGGCGACCTGCCCCGGGGCGCGGAGATCATCGTCAACACGGACGAGTTCACCAAGCGGGCGATGCAGAAGGTCGGCTACGACACCTCTCCGCTGGAGGACGGCTCCCTCGACGGGTACCACCTGCATCCGGTGCCGTTGACGACGCTGACCGTGGAGGCGCTGGGGGAGTTCGACCTCAGCCGCAAGGAGGCCGAGCGCAGCAAGAACATGTTCGCGCTCGGCCTTCTGTCGTGGATGTACCACCGGCCCACCGAGGGCACGGAGCGGTTCCTGAAGTCGAAGTTCGCGAAGAAGCCGGACATCGCCGCCGCCAACATCGCGGCCTACCGGGCGGGCTGGAACTTCGGCGAGACCACGGAGGACTTCGCGGTCTCCTACGAGGTCGCGCCCGCGGCGACGGCGTTCCCGCCCGGCACCTACCGCAACATCTCCGGGAACCTGGCCCTGGCCTACGGTCTGATCGCCGCCTCCCGGCAGGCGGACCTGCCGCTGTTCCTGGGCTCGTACCCCATCACCCCGGCCTCCGACATTCTGCACGAGCTGTCCCGGCACAAGAACTTCGGCGTGCGCACCTTCCAGGCCGAGGACGAGATCGCCGGGATCGGCGCCGCGCTGGGCGCGGCCTTCGGCGGGTCGCTGGCGGTGACGACGACGAGCGGTCCGGGGGTGGCGCTCAAGAGCGAGACGATCGGGCTGGCGGTGTCGTTGGAGCTGCCGCTGCTGGTGGTGGACATCCAGCGGGGCGGTCCGTCGACCGGTCTGCCGACCAAGACGGAGCAGGCCGACCTGCTCCAGGCGATGTACGGGCGCAACGGCGAGGCGCCGGTCCCGGTCGTCGCCCCGCGCACCCCGGCCGACTGCTTCGGCGCCGCCCTGGAGGCCGCGCGGATCGCGTTGACGTACCGCACACCGGTCTTCCTCCTCTCCGACGGCTACCTGGCCAACGGCTCCGAACCGTGGCGGATCCCCGAGCCCGACGAACTCCCCGACCTTGCCGTGCAGTTCGCGCGGGGTCCCAACCACACCCTGGACGACGGCACCGAGGTGTTCTGGCCCTACAAGCGGGATCCGCAGACGCTGGCCCGTCCGTGGGCGGTGCCGGGCACGCCGGGTCTGGAGCACCGCATCGGCGGCATCGAGAAGCAGGACGGCACCGGGAACATCTCCTACGACCCGGCCAACCACGACTTCATGGTCCGCACCCGCCAGGCCAAGATCGACGGCATCACCGTCCCCGACCTGGAGACCGACGACCCCGACGGCGCGCGGACGCTGGTGCTGGGCTGGGGCTCGACGTACGGGCCGATCACGGCGGCGGTGCGGCGGATCCGCAAGGAGGGCGGCCGGATCGCCCAGGCCCACCTGCGCCACCTCAACCCCTTCCCGGCCAACCTCGGCGCGGTCCTGAAGCGGTACGACGCGGTGGTGGTCCCGGAGATGAACCTCGGGCAGCTCGCCACCCTGATCCGGGCGAAGTACCTGGTCGACGCGCAGTCCTACAACCAGGTCAACGGCATGCCGTTCAAGGCGGAACAGCTCGCCACCGTCCTGAAGGAGGCCATCGATGGCTGACACCGACGCACTGCTCCAGCTCGTCCCCCGGGCCGAGGGCAAGCAGTCCATGAAGGACTTCAAGTCCGACCAGGAAGTGCGCTGGTGCCCCGGCTGCGGCGACTACGCCATCCTCGCCGCCGTGCAGGGCTTCATGCCCCAGCTCGGCCTGGCGAAGGAGAACATCGTCTTCGTCTCCGGCATCGGCTGCTCCTCCCGCTTCCCGTACTACATGAACACCTACGGGATGCACTCCATCCACGGCCGCGCCCCCGCCATCGCGACCGGCCTCGCCGCCTCGCGCCGGGACCTGAGCGTGTGGGTGGTCACCGGCGACGGCGACGCGCTGTCCATCGGCGGCAACCACCTCATCCACGCCCTGCGCCGCAACGTCAACCTCAAGATCCTGCTGTTCAACAACCGGATCTACGGCCTGACCAAGGGCCAGTACTCCCCCACCTCCGAGGTCGGCAAGATCACCAAGTCGACGCCGATGGGGTCGCTGGACGCGCCCTTCAACCCGGTCTCGCTCGCCCTCGGCGCCGAGGCGTCCTTCGTCGCCCGGACCGTCGACTCCGACCGCAAGCACCTCACCGAGATCCTGCGACAGGCCGCCGACCACCCCGGCACCGCCCTGATCGAGATCTACCAGAACTGCAACATCTTCAACGACGGCGCCTTCGACGCCCTCAAGGACAAGCAGCGGGCCGAGGAAGCGGTGATCCGCCTGGAGCACGGGCAGCCGATCCGCTTCGGCGCCGACGACGCGAAGGGCGTCGTCCGCGATCCGGCCACCGGCGACCTGGAGGTCGTCGCGGTGACCGCGGACAACGAGGCCGACATCCTGGTCCACGACGCGCACGCCGCGTCCCCGACCACGGCCTTCGCGCTCTCCCGCCTCGCCGACCCGGACACCCTGCACCACACCCCCATCGGCGTCCTGCGCTCGGTCGAACGACCGGTCTACGACACGCTGATGTCCGAGCAGCTCGACACCGCCGTCGAGCAGCACGGCAAGGGCGACCTCGCCGCACTGCTCGCCGGCAACGACACCTGGACGGTCGTCGGCTGACGGACGCCGTTCACGGCACACGAGGGCCCGGGCGGGAAGCGTCCGGGCCCTCCTCCTTACCCAGAGGGAAGTACCTTACTTCAAAGTGGGCACTTTCCTCTGGTTAGCGCAGCCTCTAGGGTTAGTGGCAACACACCCCCCAAGGAGCACTGAAGCCATGAGCATCGTCGTCACCGGAGCCACCGGACACCTCGGCCGCCACGTCGTGCGGCAACTGCTGGAGAAGGTGCCGGCCGACCAGGTCACCGCCGTCGTCCGGGACCGCGACAAGGCGGCCGACCTCGCCGCCCGCGGCGTACGGCTCGCGGTCGCCGACTACAACGCCCCCGAGACCTTCGACGGCCTGTTCGCGGCCGGCGACCGGGTCCTGCTGATCTCCGGCAACGAGTTCGACAAGGGCCGCGTGCGGCAGCACACGATCGTGATCGACGCGGCGAAGAAGGCCGGCGTCGCCCTGCTCGCCTACACCAGTGCCCCCAGCAGCCTCAAGGCCGCGCTCGCCGACGACCACCGCGCCACCGAGGAGGTGCTGGTCGGCTCGGGCGTGCCGTACGTGCTGCTGCGCAACGGCTGGTACCACGAGAACTACACCGAGCAGCTCGCCCCGGTCCTGGAGCACGGCGCCGTCGTCCAGGCGGCCGGCGAGGGCCGGGTCTCCTCCGCGTCCCGCGCCGACTACGCGGCCGCCGCCGTCGCCGTACTGACCGGCGAGGGCCACGAGAACAGGGCGTACGAGCTGGGCGGCGACGAGGCCTGGAGCTTCGCCGAGTACGCCGCCGAGCTGAGCCGGCAGACGGGCAGGGAGATCGTCTACAACCCCGTCTCCGTCGAGGCCTACACCGGCATCCTTACCGGCGCCGGGGTGCCGGGCCCGCTCGCGGACGTCTTCGCGGGCGTGGACGCCGCCATCGCCGAGGGCGAGCTGGTCGTGTCCACCGGCGACCTGTCCCGACTGGCCGGCCGCCCGACGACGCCGCTCGCACAGGCCGTCGCCGCCGCGCTCAAGGGCTGACCTGCGCCCTCCTCCGACCCACCCCGCCTGTCATGACCGTATGCCGATACGGGCATGACAGGCGGGCGGGTGCGGCGCTACCTTCGTCCTGGCATGCCTCCCCGTCCCCGGCATGCCGTGTGCGAGAAGGAGGTGCCCGTGGCCGGGTCGTCCAGGAGTGATCAGCGAATAGGCCTGCTGAACGGCTTCGCGGCGTACGGGATGTGGGGCCTGGTCCCGCTGTTCTGGCCGCTGCTCAAGCCCGCCGGGGCCGGGGAGATCCTCGCCCACCGGATGGTGTGGTCCCTCGTCTTCGTCGCCGTCGCCCTGCTCTTCGTACGGCGCTGGGCCTGGGCCGGCGAGCTGCTGCGGCAGCCGCGCAAACTCGCCCTGGTCACGGTCGCCGCCGCGGTCATCACCGTCAACTGGGGCGTCTACATCTGGGCCGTGAACAGCGGCCACGTCGTCGAGGCCTCGCTCGGGTACTTCATCAACCCGCTGGTCACCATCGCGATGGGCGTGCTGCTGCTCAAGGAGCGGCTGCGGCCCGCGCAGTGGGCGGCGGTCGGCACCGGCCTCGCGGCCGTGCTCGTCCTCGCCGTCGGCTACGGCCAGCCGCCGTGGATCTCGCTCTGCCTCGCCTTCTCCTTCGCCACGTACGGACTCGTGAAGAAGAAGGTCAATCTCGGTGGCGTCGAGTCGCTGGCCGCGGAGACGGCGATCCAGTTCCTGCCGGCGCTCGGTTATCTGTTGTGGCTGGGCGCCCAGGGCGAGTCGACCTTCACCACCGAGGGACTCGGGCACTCCGCCCTGCTCGCGGCGACCGGTGTCGTCACCGCGTTCCCCCTGGTCTGCTTCGGCGCGGCGGCGATCCGCGTGCCGCTGTCCACGCTGGGGCTGCTGCAGTACCTGGCGCCGGTCTTCCAGTTCCTGCTGGGCGTCCTGTACTTCGGCGAGGCCATGCCGCCCGAGCGCTGGGCGGGCTTCGGACTGGTCTGGCTGGCGCTGACGCTGCTCACCTGGGACGCCCTGCGCACGGCCCACCGGACCGCGAGGGCGCTGCGGGAGCGGTTGGACCGGGCGGGCGCGGGTGTGCCGCCGGTCGAGGGGGACGCCGAACCGAGGGAGCCGGGGGTGGTGGCGTCCGGGACCCCGGTGCCGCATTCCGACGAGTCCGCGCCCCGGCAGCAGCACGGCACCAGGGCGGGGCAGCCGTAGCGGCACCTCGTGGGCGCCGGGTCAGTGCTCGTGCGGCGCCCGCCGGGCGCGGTGGGCACGGACCTTCTCCCGGTTGCCGCAGTGCTCCATCGCGCACCAGCGGCGGCGGCCGGGACGTGAGGTGTCGACGAACAGCAGAAAGCAGTTGTGGGCACCGCACTCGCGGATGCGGTCCCCGTAGGGACCGGTGAACAGCTCGATCGCGTCGCGCGCCACCGACGACAGCAGACGGGAGCCGGTGGCACCCGGGGCCCAGCCGCGCCCGCCGTCCGGTTCCATGCGGGTGACGAGCGGGGGCGCGGCCGCGGCGGCGTTGACGACGCCGAGGTGGGCGGCGCGGAGCGGCCGTCCGTGGGCGCGGTCCGCGGCCAGGAGGAAGAGGGCGTCGCGCAGGGTCCTGGCCCGCTCCACGTCCGTGCGGTCCACCGACAGGTCCAGCCCGTCCGGCAGCCGGCTGCGGTCGGCCCACGCCACCAGGTCGGCGGGTTCGTGCAGCACCTCCCAGCGCGCGAAGGCGCCGGGCCCTCCCGTCGTCAGCAGTTCGAGGCAGAGCGCGCCCGGGTCGAAGCGGTACGGCTTGCCCTGGGACGACACCAGCGTCAGGCCGGGAGGTCGGCCCGGGGCCGACTTCGGCGATTCCGGCGATTCCGCTGTCCGCTCGGTCATGCAACCAGTATAAGTGGTTACATGACACCGACCTCACGACCGGCTCCTCTGCACATCAAGATCGTCATCGACGCGGCCGCCCCGCACGCCCAGGCGGACTTCTGGGCCGCGGCCCTCCACTACGAGGTGGAGGACAACAGCGCGCTCATCGAGAAGCTGCTGGGATTCGGGGCCGTACCCGCGGAGTTGACCCTTGAGTCCCACGGCCGTCGCGCCTGGCGGGACCTGGCCGCCGTGCGCCACCCCGACGACCCCTTCCAGGAGGAGAGCGGCACCGGGCTGGGGCGGCGGCTGCTGTTCCAGCGCGTGCCGGAGGCCAAGACCGTCAAGAACCGAATCCACCTCGACGTGCACGCGCCGAACGGCCGGCGGGAGGAGGAGGTCGCCCGACTGGAGGCGCTGGGGGCGAGCGTGCAGCGGCAGGTGAAGGAGCCGGGCGGGGAGTGGGTGGTGATGACGGATCCCGAGGGGAACGAGTTCTGCGTCCACTAGGACGGGCGGGGCCGCGCGGCGGGCGGGGCCGACGGGGACTTCCGGTATGTGCGACGCGGTGGCCGGATAGCGGTCTTGACGGGTGGTCAGTCCCACCCGCACCATCCAGGCACCCCTTCACTGCGGGGCCCCGACCCGGGGCCCCCTAGGAATTCGGAGCCCCCCACATGAAGCTCCTGCTCTCCGGACGTGCGCTGACGGCCTCGGCCGTCGCCGTCGCCACTCTGGTGACCGGCGGTTCCGCCGCCGGCGCGGCGACCGCGCCCACCCGCCCCGCGGCCGCCGCCGCGCCCGACATACCGATAGCCAACGTCAAGGCGCACCTCGCGCAACTGCAGTCCATCGCGACGGCGAACGGCGGCAACCGCGCCCACGGCCGTGCCGGCTACCAGGCCTCGCTCACCTACGTGAAGGCCAAGCTGGACGCGGCCGGGTTCACCACGCGGGTCCAGCAGTTCACCGCCTCGGGCCGCACCGGGTACAACCTGATAGCGGACTGGCCCGGCGGCGACGCCGATCAGATTGTCATGGCCGGGTCACATCTGGACAGCGTCACCTCGGGGCCCGGCATCAACGACAACGGCTCCGGCTCCTCGGCCGTCCTGGAGGCCGCACTCGCCGTCGCCCGCTCCGGCTACCAGCCCACCAAGCACCTGCGCTTCGCCTGGTGGGGGGCGGAGGAGCTGGGACTCGTCGGCTCCCGCTACTACGTCAACAGCCTCGGCTCCGCCGAACGCGCGAAGATCAGCGGCTATCTGAACTTCGACATGATCGGCTCGCCCAACCCCGGCTACTTCGTCTACGACGACGATGCCACGATCGAGAAGACCTTCAAGGACTACTTCGCCGGGCTGGGCGTCTCCACCGAGATCGAGACCGAGGGCGACGGACGCTCCGACCACGCGCCCTTCAAGAACGCGGGTGTCCCCGTGGGCGGTCTCTTCAGCGGCGCGGACTACCGCAAGACGTCCGCGCAGGCGGCCAAGTGGGGCGGCACCGTGGGCCAGCCCTTCGACCGCTGCTACCACTCGTCCTGCGACACGACCGCAAACATCAACGACACGGCCCTGGACCGCAACAGCGACGCCATCGCGTACGCGGTCTGGACCCTGTCGCAGTAGGACGGGGCGGCCCCGCGCCGGGCGCCGTCCGGGCGGCACGGCCCGCACGGCGCCCACCGGTCGGCGTCAGCCCGCCTGGGCGCGGACGCGCCGGGCGAGGCGGCTCATGCGGGCACGGGCGGAGTGCAGTTCCTCGGCGTCCTCGGCGGCCGGGCCGTCCTCGGCGGCGAGTTCGCCCCACAGGCCGACCAGCTCGTCCCCCAGCTCCAGGCCCCGTGCGGGGTCGCGTACGGCACGCCAGGCGGTGGCGGCGCTCTGGACGTTTCCGTAGGCGGCCTCGGCGTCGCCCGAGCGCCGGTGTATCCGGGCCAGGTCGAGGGAGAGCCGGAAGGCGCGGTCCGGGTCGCCCGACAAGTAGGCGATGTACGCCGTCAGTTCACGGAGCCGGAGTACCTCGGGGTGCTCCGGCCCCAGTGTGCGCGAGGCCTCCGTCACCGTCTCCTCCGCCAGCCGCGCCGCGACCTCGGTACGCCCCTCCTTGACGGCCTCGTTGATGCGGACCGTCGGCTCCGCGAGCAGGGCGGGGGCGGTGGCGTCACCGGGCGCGGTGAGCGGTGCGTCCCCGAGCACGGCCTCGGCCACGGCGTCGAAGCCGCGGGGCGGCGTGGGCCCGGGGTCGGGATCGGAGTACGGGTCGGGGCGGGGGCCGAGACGGGGGGCGGGGGCGGTTTCCGGCTGGGGGGCGGGAGCGGGTGCCGGTTCCGCGATCGACTCGGAGATCGACTTGGGGGTCGACTTGGGGGTCGGCTCGGGGATCCGCTCGGGGGTCGGCTCGGGCGCGTGGGTCGGCGCCGGTGCGGTGGCGAACGGGCCGGGCGTCGACCACGGCCCCGCGTGCCGCGAGGCGCCGGTCGCGGCAGCGGCGTCCATGCGGGGCGGCGGCCCGAACTCACCCGTCGGCGGCGCCACCGTCCCGGGCGGCGTCCCCCCGGCCGGCTCCGGCACGGCGCGCAGCGGGAACGTCGGCACACCGTCCCCGACCGGCGCCACCGAGCGCAGGACGTGCGTGTGCCGGTCCTGCCGAGCGGGCGCCTCCGGGGCTGTCCGCGCCGGCGCCTCCTCGGGTGCCGTCGGCACCGGCTCCGCGGCGAGGTGGCTGGAGCCGTCCGGATCGACCCGGAGGGGGACGGAGTAGCCGACGCGACGATCGTGGATCGTGGCGAGAACGGGGTGTCCGGCGGCCAGGGCGAGGCGGTGGAGGCGGTTCAGGACGGCGTTCTGGATCTCCTCGCCCGGGGCCGCGACCACCAGGGCGCCGTCGACCGTGGCACCTCGTGCGCCGGAGCCGGCCTCCGGCACGCGGACGTCGATCGGCGTCGTCGCGGGTCCGGGCGAGCCCTCGGCGCGCTCGTGGTCCCGCTGCTTGTCGCGGCCGAGTCGAGACATCGTTCCCCCACTCATCGGCGGCTTCCGTCGGCGGTTCCCGTTCCCTGCCGTCCAGAGCCTGTCATGCCTGTCGTGCACCTACTGACGAGTCTCGCCGCTCGCCCCCGATTCGCGCGTCACCGGGGTGTCACAGGCTCGTTCCAGGAGGTCACGCAGCACGTTGACCGCGTACGCCTGGCAATTTGAATGCATGCGCATATACCGGCGTACGCAGGTTACCGTCTGTCGCCTAGCAACCGTGGGGTCCTCATGACGCGCCGCTTCCTCTTCCTGCCGGGCAGCACCCGCCCCGACGGCAACACCGAGCTGCTCGCCCGCCGCGCCGCCGAGCAGTTGCCCGCGGACGTCGAGCAGCACTGGATCGACCTGGCCCGGCACCCCTTGCCCGAGTTCGAGGACCTGCGGCACGACAGCGACCACACGCGCCCCACGGAGGGCAGCGCGCGCCTGCTGCTCGACGCGACCCTCGCCGCCACGGACATCGTGATCGCCTCGCCGCTGTACTTGTACACGCTGTCCACACCGGTCAAGCGCTACCTCGACCACTGGTCCGGCTGGCTGCGCACCCCCGGCCTCGACTTCAAGGCCACCCTGGCCGGCCGCACCCTGTGGGGCGTCACCGCGCTCGCCCACGAGGAGCGGGAGGTCGCCGACCCGCTGATCGGCGCCCTGCACAACTCGGCGGCGTACATGGGCATGCGGTTCGGCGGGGTACTGCTGGGCAACGGCAGCAAGCCCGGTGACGTCCTGCGGGACACGGAGGCACTGGCCCGCGCCAAGACCTTCTTCGCGCGTCGGGCCCCGTACGCACGGTTCTCGTACGAGCGTGCGGGCGGCGCGGTTACGCGGTGATGTCCTTCGTCGTGAACCGGGCCCAGGCCGCCGAGCCGAAGACCGCCGCGTAGAGGGCCTGGAGGCCGAGGTTCTTCACCAGGTCGTCCCAGTAGACCGGTTCGCGCATCACGTCGGCAAAGGAGAGCCAGTAGTGCGAGAAGAAGTACGGCTGGAGGGCGTCGAGCTGGGGAATCTGGTCGAGGATCTGGACGGTGATCAGCAGGCCGACCGTGGTGGCCATCGCCGCGATGCCGCTGCCCGTCAGGGTGGAGACGAACAGGCCCAGGGCGGCGATGCCGACGAGTGAGGCGGCCACGACCAGGGCGATCAGCAGCGCGCGCCCCAGACCCTCGGCGTAGGTGATCCGGGTGCCGGAGATGGTGATCAGGTCGCCGACCGGGAACAGCAGCGCGCCGACCGCGAGCGCCGAGACCACGACCACCAGGGTGGCCGCGAGGCAGAAGGCGATCACCGTCGCGTACTTGGTCAGCAGCAGCCGGGAGCGGCCGGCCGGGGCGACCAGGAGGTAGCGGAGCGTGCCCGCGCTGGACTCGCCCGCGATCGCGTCGCCCGCGACGACGCCGATGGCCATCGGCAGGAAGAACGGGAGGGTCGCGGCGAGCGCGGTGAAGACCAGGAACAGCCCGTTGTTGCTGACCTGCGAGATGAACGCCGGTCCCTGGCCGCCACCGCCTCCGCCGCCGACCGGGGATCCGTCGCTCGTCTCGATCTTCACGGCGATGCCCACCAGGACCGGCACGGCGGCGAGCACGCCCAGCAGGGCGAGGGTCCGCCAGCGCCGGAAGGTGGTCAGCAGCTCGCTGCGCAGCAGCCCGAGGGACCACAGCGGACCCGGGGCCCGCGCGGTCCCCGGTTCGGGCACCGCACTCGGGGCCGCGCCCTCGGACTCCCCCACCGGCTCGCCCCGCACATCAGCCCGCGACATCGAATCCCTCCCCGGTCAGCGCCACGAACGCGTCCTCCAGCGAGGCCCGTTCCAGCCCGAAGCCCCGGACCCTGACCCGGGCCGCGACCAGCGCCGCGTTCACCTCGGCGAGGTCGCGCTCCGGCGGCTCCGCCGTCACCCGGTCACCGTCGACCACCACGTCCGCCGCCCCCTGCTCCTTCAGCACCCGGGCCGCCTCGCCCGCGTCCGGCGTGGTCACCACCAGCCGGCCCCGGGCCCCGGCCGCCAGGTCGGCGACCGCGCCCTGGGTGATCAGCCGCCCCTGCGCCATCACGGCGGCGTGGGTGCACACCTGCTCGATCTCGTCCAGCAGGTGTGAGGAGAGGAAGACGGTGGTGCCGTCGGAGGCCAGTTCGCGTACGAGGGAGCGGATCTCGCGCATGCCCTGGGGGTCGAGCCCGTTGGTCGGCTCGTCCAGGACGAGCAGCCGGCGCGGCTGGAGCAGCGCCGCGGCGAGACCCAGCCGCTGCTTCATGCCGAGCGAGTACGCCTTCGCCTTCTTGCCGCCTGCGGCCGCGAGGCCCACCCGGTCCAGCGCCGCCGCGACGCGCTCGCGCCGGGTGCGCGGGTCGGCGGTCGGGTCGGCGGCGTCGTAGCGCAGCAGGTTGTCGCGCCCGGAGAGGAAGCCGTACAGGGCCGGGCCCTCGATGAGGGCGCCGACCCGGGGCAGTACGGCGCGGGACGCGCGCGGCATGGGCAGGCCGAGGACCCGGGCGCTGCCCGAGGTGGGTTCGATCAGCCCCATCAGCATGCGGATGGTGGTGGTCTTGCCGGAGCCGTTGGGCCCGAGGAAGCCGAAGACGCTGCCCGCCGGGACGGTCAGGTCCAGACCGTCGACGGCGAGCTGCCCGCCGCGGTAGCGCTTGGTGAGCCCGCGGGTGGCGATGACGGCGTCATCCGCGCGGTCCCGGTCCGGGCGCTCCTGCTCCGTGACGGACACTTCGGCCATCGGCTCCCTCTTCTCGTCCTCGTCGCCGTACGGGTGTGGATGCCGCGCGGGTCCTACTGCGCGGCGTCGGCCGCCTTCACCAGGGCGTCCTTGGTGACCGCACCGGCGTAGACCTTGCCGTCGTCCGTGATCAGGGCGTTGACCAGGCGGGTCTTGAAGACCGTGCCCGAGCCGAAGTCGCCCTTGACCTGGTCGCCGAAGGAGCCGAGGAAGCCGCCGAGGTCACCGAGGTCGCCACCCGCGGACGCCGTGGGCAGGCCAGTGCCGGTGCCGGTGTCGAACGTGGCGATCGAGTTCCAGCCCTCGCCGATGACCTTGAGGCCGTCCATCCCCTTGGCGAGGTCGCCCTCGGCCGTGCGCCCGTGCCCCGGGACCTCGGCCCGCTCGCCGGTCTTGTCGCCCTTGTCGCCCTTGTCGCCCTTGTCCGCCTCGGTGACCTTGGCTCCCGCGGGCGGGGTGAAGTCGAACGTCGACGCGTCCGGCTTCGCGAAGCTGACCTCGGTGAAGCCCACGTCCACGACGGCGGCGCCGCCGCTCGCCGGGGTCAGGGTGAACTTCAGGGGGGTGCCGGTCTCGGCGTCCACGGCCACGGTGATCGCACCGACCGTGGAACCGTCCCGCTTGGGCTCGACGACCAGGCGGTAGGCGTCCCGGCCGGCCACGTGCGCGGTGCCGCCGACGGTCACGGACGTGGTGTCGTCGATCGCCTTGAGCGCCTGGTCGGCGAAGTCCTTCGGGGTGGCCGGCACGTCCTTGCCCGGCGCGTCCCGCTCCGGCCGCTCGGTGCTGTCGGCGGCGGTGGAGTGGTAGACCTCGTTGGACCGGCTGTCGTAGCCCCAGACGTCCTTGCCGTTGTGGATCAGGCTGTACTCGGCGGCGTTCTCCAGCAGGGAGAGCTTCTGCCGGTCGGGGCCGTCGGCCGCGACGCGCAGCGTGTGGCTGCCGGAGACCAGCTCGGTGAGCTTGGCCGACGGGTCGGCGGCGGAGCCCCCACCGTCCTCGCCCGAGCCCGGACCTCCCGACATTCCGGACATCAGGCCGCTCTCCAGCCCGCCGAGGTCGGGCAGACCCAGGTCGGTGTTGATGCGCACCGTGCCGGACAGCTGCTGGACGTCCGACTTGGCGATCTTCTCGATCAGTTGCTCCGCCGTGACCTTCGGCAGGTCCGGGTCGCCGGAGTCCGCGAGCGCGGGGACGAGCCCGATCGTCGCGGCCGCCACTCCCATCACCGCGACCGGGACGACGTACCGCGCGGCCTTGCGCCGGCCGGCCCGCAGCTCCTCGCCCTCCCCGGCGGTCGTGTTGTCGTCGGAATCGATCGGTGCCATGTGTGCCCTACCTCCGTCGTCGGCGGCGGCTGTCTCGCGACCTCGCACTCGTTCACCCGTGAGCCGCCATTCTCACCCGAATCGGTGAGGATTGGTGTTTTTCCGTGGTGTCCATCTGACCAAATCACCGGAGTGCAGGCGTCAGACCGCGGGCTCAACTCCGCCTACTCCTGCGGGATGACACCCGGGGGTGCCGGCTCCCCGGGCCCGTAGGGGCCGCAGTACGCCCACGGCAGGGGACGGGGCCGCACGTGGCCCAAGTGACGGACATAGCGGATACAGCAGACGTGGCGGGGTGTGACGCGACGGCAGACGGCGCGCGGCCGACGGCGCGAAGGTCGGCACGCTCCGAACCGCCGGGCGGTCAGCCGGCCCGGTGGACCACCGCGTCGCACAGCTCGATCAGCGCGGCCTTCGCGTCGCACTCCCGCAGCGGGGCCAGCGCGGCCCGGGCGTCCTTGGCGTACCGGACGGTGTCCCGCCGGGCCTGCTCCAGCGCGGGGTGGGCGCGCAGCAGGCGCAGCGCCTCCGCGTGCCGCGCGTCGTCGCTCAGGTCGGAGTCGAGCAGCTCGCACAGCGCGACGTCCTCGGCGAGCCCCAGCCGGGCCGCCCGCTCGCGCAGCCGCAGGACGGGCAGGGTGGGGATGCCCTCGCGCAGGTCGGTGCCGGGGGTCTTGCCGGACTCGTCGGAGTCGGAGGCGATGTCCAGGACGTCGTCCGCCAGCTGGAAGGCGACGCCGAGCCGCTCGCCGTACTGGGTCAGCACGTCCACCACCGTCTCGTCGGCGCCGGACATCATCGCGCCGAACCGGCAGGAGACGGCCACCAGGGAGCCCGTCTTGCCGCCGAGCACGTCCAGGTAGTGGTCGACCGGGTCGCGGCCGTCCTGCGGGCCCGCCGTCTCCAGGATCTGACCGGTGACCAGCCGCTCGAACGCGAGGGCCTGGACGCGGACCGCCTCGGGACCGAGGTCGGCGAGGATCTGCGAGGCACGGGCGAACAGGAAGTCGCCGGTGAGGACGGCGACCGAGTTGCCCCAGCGGGTGTTCGCGCTGGGCACCCCGCGCCGCACGGTGGCCTCGTCCATGACGTCGTCGTGGTACAGCGTGGCGAGGTGGGTCAGCTCCACCACCACGGCCGAGGGCACGATCCCGGGGGCGTAGGGGTCGCCGAACTGGGCCGAGAGCATCACCAGCAGCGGTCGGAACCGTTTCCCACCGGCCCGCACCAGGTGCTGGGCGGCCTCCGTGATGAACGGAACCTCACTTTTGGTTGCCTCAAGCAACCCTTCCTCGACAGCAACCAATCCGGCCTGGACATCGGCTTCCAGAGCCTGGTCCCGCACGCTCAGCCCGAACGGCCCGACGACGGTCACGAGGGGTCTCCTGTCTGCTGGTGTCTACTGGCGATTACCTGGTTTGTCGATAGGTCGCTGCCACCACTCAAGTCAGCGTATCCGGTCACGTTTCGATCACCGCTAGCGCCCACCGTTACAGGCTGGTCGGTATCGGATCATGAACGGTATGTTTTTGATCAGGTGATATGAGCAGATTTTGATTGATATCGCCAGGGGGGACGAGCCGGACCCGGAGGGGCGAACGGGCCGGAGCCGCCACCGAAGATCCCACCACCCCTCCCAACGGCCCGCACTTCGAGAACGTCACCCAATCCGCACACGCCACCCGCGGCATGGGCCGCTCCGGTCCGCACGCACGACCGGCACCTCGCGGGCCCACCCACCTGCCTCCCCGCCCCGCCCCACCCCTCCCCACTCTCCCCGTTTCCCTCCCTCCGGCGCTCGACACCCGAAGCCGTCCCCACCCGCGGCCGGTTGGCACACAGTTGAGCTCAATGCCCGTTTTGCCGCGCTTGTTGAGGCCAGTGAGTTGGCTCACTCCGGACCGCCCACGGGCAACCCCGCCCAAACCTGTGCCCTCCCTTTGCCCCACAAGCCAGTTGATGCTTGGCAACAGCAAAGGATCAAGAGCCTCAAACACCCCAGACCAAGGTCAACAGGCATGGAGGGTGATTCCTGCACTTGTTCCGGACATGTGCTCTCGCATACGTTCCCGGCCTGTCGGGCGGACGCCGAATCCTGCCACCGCCCGTCGCACAGTCATCCACCCAACACACTCGCAGGCAGGAGCGGGGGACCCAGGTAAGTCGCCGCACCGGTCACCACCGGAGCGGCTAGGGGTGAAGCCGTACCCGTCAGGGCACGGCCGGGCACTCCCCCGCCCGAACCCGACAGCTCACCTCGTAGGCGTATGGAGAGGGACACCGCATGTCTGCCAACGGTCAGAACCGTCACGCCCGCACCAGCCGCCTCGCCCGCAAGCTCGCCGTGGCCGGCGTCGGTGCCGCGGTGCTCGCGCTGCCGCTCATCGGCGCCACCACCGCTTCCGCGGCCACCCCGGCCGCCGCCACGACCGCCACCACGGCGGCCACGACCTACCCGGACAACCTCGACGGCTGGATCCGCGAGTCGCTCGACATCATGGCCCAGCACGGCATCCCCGGGACCTACGAGGGCATTCACCGCAACATCATGCGTGAGTCCTCCGGCAACCCGCTCGCCATCAACAACTGGGACATCAACGCCATCAACGGCACCCCGTCCAAGGGGCTGCTCCAGGTGATCGACCCGACCTTCCAGGCCTACCACGTCGAGGGCACCTCCTGGGACCCGTACGACCCGGTCGCCAACATCACCGCGGCCTGCAACTACGCGGCCGACCGCTACGGCTCGATGGACAACGTCTTCAGCGCGTACTGAGCCGTACACCGCCTGGGCCTCGCCTAGGAGGTACCGAAGATCCGCTCGAGGACGACGGCCACGCCGTCGTCCTCGTTCGTCGTGGTGACCTCGTCGGCCACCGCCTTGAGTTCGGGGTGGGCGTCCGCCATGGCGACGCCGTGGGACGCCCAGTGGAACATGGGGATGTCGTTGGGCATGTCCCCGAAGGCGATCGTCCGCCGCCGGCCGAGGCCCAGGTGCTCGGCGGCCAGCGCCAGGCCGGTCGCCTTGGTGATGCCGCACGGTTGCAGCTCCACTGTGCCGGGCCCCGACATGGTGACCGTCGCGAGGGAACCGACCACCGCGCGCGCCGTCGTCGCCAGCTCGTCGTCCGTCAGCTCGGGGTGGCGCAGCAGCACCTTGCTGATCGGCGTGGACCACAGCTGCTCGCGCCGCTCGACGCGGACCGCGGGCAGGGTCGGGTGGGGCATCAGGTAGCCCGGTTCGATGAGCGTCAGCCCGTCCACGCCGTCCTGGTCGACGGCGGCGTACACCTGGCCCACCTCGGCCTCGATCTTGCCGAGCGCGGTCTCGGCCAGCTCCCGGTCCAGGGTGACCGACCACAGCATCCGGTGCGCCCCGGCGTCGTACACCTGCGCGCCCTGCCCGCACACCGCGAGTCCCGTGCAGCCGAGCCGGTCGAGCAGGGGGCGCACCCGGGGGGCCGGCCGCCCCGTCACCACCAGGTGCCGCGCACCCGCCCCGGCGACCCGCGCCAGCGCGGCCAGCGACCGGTCGGAGACGGTGTCGTCGCCGCGGAGCAGTGTGCCGTCCAGGTCGGTGGCGACGAGTGAATATGCGGTGCGGTCCATGATCAGAGAATACGGACACCGCACCCCTCCGCCTCACCCGTGACCGCTTCCGAACGAGGGCGTAGCGAGTGCGTTCGTACCGGAACGAGAATGCCCGAGGACGGCCACTCGTGCCCGAAACCTGACACATCATCGTCTAAAGCCGGTTCAGGGCCTCTGCACCGGTTGGCGTCACCATGGAACGCCGCCCGCCCTCCGGGCGATCTCGCCGGTACCTTCCTTTTGTTCTGGGTGACTTGCCCCTGTACGCACCACCGCGTCCAGATCGCGTCCGGGGCGCGGTCACCATCCGCCGCTCTGCCCAAGACCGGTGGGTCGGCCGTAACGTGTGGCCCGACCACATGTCACGTGACGCACACCGCTCATGTGGCGCACCGCTTCACACGGCGCACATGGCGAGCACGAAAGCGAGGCAGCACCCGATGCCCCCCTTCGATGTCCCCGAGGGCGATCCCTTCGGTCCGCACAACCTTCCCTACGGCGTGTTCTCGATCCCCGGCTCGCGCGACCGGTCGGACCGGACGGTGGGCGTCCGGCTCGGCGACCACGTCCTCGACGCGGGCGCGGCGGCCCACGCACTCGGCTCGCCGTACGCGTCCCTGCTCGCCCGGCCCACCCTCAACCCGCTGCTGGCGGCCGGGCGCACGGCGTGGTCGGACGTGCGACGCGCGCTGACGGCGTGGGTGACGGTCCCCTCCCACCGGGAGGTCCTGGAGCCGCTCCTCCATCCGCTGTCGTCGGTGACCCTGCACCTGCCCTTCGAGGTCGCCGACTACGTCGACTTCTACGCCTCCGAGAACCACGCCCGCAACGTCGGCCGGATCTTCCGCCCCGACGCCGCCGACTCCCTCACCCCGAACTGGAAGCACCTCCCGATCGGCTACCACGGCCGCTCCGGCACGGTCGTCGTGTCCGGCACCGACGTCGTACGCCCGTCGGGGCAGCGCAAGGCACCGGCCGACGCCGCTCCCGTCTTCGGCCCGTCCGTCCGCCTCGACATCGAGGCCGAGGTCGGCTTCGTGGTGGGCGTGCCGTCCGAGCCGGGCAGTCCGGTGGCGCTCGGCGACTTCCGCGAGCACGTCTTCGGGCTCTGCCTGCTCAACGACTGGTCCGCGCGGGACGTCCAGGCCTGGGAGTACGTGCCCCTCGGACCGTTCCTCGGCAAGTCCTTCGCCACGTCGGTGTCGGCGTGGATCACCCCGCTGGACGCGCTGGAGGAGGCACGGGTGGCGCCGCCGGAGCGCACCCACGAGCTGCTGCCCTACCTCGACGACACGAACACCGACCAGGACGGTCCCGGCGGCTACGACCTGCGGATCTCCGTCGCCCTCAACGGCCACGTCGTCTCCGAGCCGCCGTTCTCCACCATGTACTGGACGGCCGCCCAGCAGTTGGCCCACCTGACCGTCAACGGCGCGTCGCTGCGCACCGGCGACCTCTACGGCTCGGGCACGGTGAGCGGGCCGGCCGAGCGGGAGCGGGGGTCGCTGCTCGAACTGACCTGGAACGGCCGCGACCCGCTGGAACTCCCCGACGGCAAGCGGACGTTCCTGGAGGACGGGGACGTGGTGACCCTCTCGGCCTGGGCGCCGGGACCCGGCGGTGCCCGGGTGGGGCTGGGAGAGGTGACCGGGCGGGTGGTCGGACGGGGCGCCTGAGCGGACGCGGGAGGGCTCCCGGCGGCGTGCGCGGTGCTGCGTGCGGTGCTGCGTGCGGTGCCGTGTGCGGTGCTGCGTGCGGTGCCGTGTGCGGTGCCGTGTGCGGTGCCGTGTGCGGTGCTGCGTGCGGTGCTGCGTGCGGTGCCGTGTGCGGCCGGGAGGCTGTTCCCGACCGGTGGGCGAGGGCACGGATTCCGGATCCGGTGCCCGCCGACACCTGACTCGCACCGCCCCGCCCCGTCATACTGGCGTCGGGCGGTGCGCGCACACGGCCCGGCCCGGCGCAGCGCAGCACCCAGCACTCAGCACTCAGCACTCAGCACTGCAACCAACTCAGCACCCAGCACAGCCCTGTACAGCCAGAGCCGCCCATCCTTCGACCAGGATCCGGAGCCAGTGGCATGACCGTCTGCCTGCTCCTGCTGTTCGTCGTCGCCGTGACCGCCGCGGTGCCGGTGCCGCGCGCGCTGACCCGTTCGGCGTGGCCCGAGCGGGACCCCGTGGTCGGGCTGTGGGTGTGGCAGTGCCTGGTCGCCACCGTGCTGCTGTGCTGTCTGACGGCTCTCGTCCTCGGTGTCACCGCCGTCTTCGGGACCGTCCGCGCCCAGCTCTTCGCCCCGGCGCCGCCCGCGGTCACCGCGGCGTACAACCTTTCCGCCGGTCCGGTCTGGGCAGCCGTCCTCACCCTGCTGCTGGCGGCCGGCGCCGCCTGGACGACCGCGATGCTCGTGCGCGAACTCGTCGAGGCCCGCCGTCGGCGCGCCCGGTCCCGCGCCCATCTGCGCGAGCGCGCCCCCGACCTGCCCGCCGGGCTCCCGGCCGCCCGCGGGCCCCTGCTGGTGCTGGAGGACGAGTACCCGGACGCCTGGTGGATGCCCGGCAGCCCGCCCCAGCTGATCGTCACCACCGGCGCCCTGCACCGCCTCACCGACCACCAGCTGGACGCCGTCCTCACCCACGAGCGCGGCCACGCGCGGGCCCGCCACGACTGGCTGCTGCACCTGTCGATCGCTCTCGCCACCGGATTCCCGAGCGTCCCGCTCTTCGCCCACTTCTGCGACCAGACCCACCGCCTGGTCGAGCTCTCGGCCGACGACACCGCCTCCCGGCGCTGCGGCCACCTGACCACCGCGCTGGCCCTGATCGAGCTGAACCAGCACCGCGGCGTCCTGTCCTGCGCCTCCAGCCACCGCCTCCTCGGCGAACGGGTCGACCGCCTGCTGGAGCCCCGGCCCCGCCTGCCCCGCCGCCACCGCGCCCTGACCACGGCGACAGCCGCGCTGATCCCCCTCCTTCCCCTCCTGATCACCTTCGCCCCGGGTCTGACGGCCCTGGCATAGCCCCCTGCGTCCCGAAGGCGGCCGTGTCTCCTCCAGCGCCTGGTGGGGCGGTCGCAGCGGCACCCCCGCGAGCGCCCGGCCGCACAGCCCGCCGCGCGCCTTGCGCCCCCGGTGGAGCCGCCGGGGGGAACCAGGATGGGGCCCGCGGGTGGGAACCCTGGTGGGAGAACCCCGGTAGGAACCGCAGTGGGAGCCCCGATGGGAACCGCGATGGGAACCGCGGTGGCAGAACTCCCCCGCCGTCGACAGAAACCCCAGCTCACCCCGGCGGACCGCGGAGCCCGGGGTGGCGCAACATTGCCGCAACACCACTAATCCCACCGGATAGGTATGGTTCCAGCCATGCCGCCCACCGACCGTATCCGAGACCACGCCGGCCAGGGCGCGACCACCGTCGCCGCCCACCGCACGCGGCGTCGGCTGCGCGCCGACCGGGCCCGTCAACTGGCCGACCTGCTGCGCTGCCAGCTCCTCGACGACTCCTTTCCCGACGGCGTCCTCCCCCACGAGGACACCCTCGCCGCCGACTACGCCACCACCCGCAACACCGTCCGCCAGGCGCTCGACCTGCTGCGCGCCGAAGACCTCGTCGCCCGCCGGCCCGGGATCGGCACCGTGGTCGTGGCCCGCAAGTACGCCCACGGGCTCGACCGGCTGATGGGCCTCGCCGAGACCCTGCACGAACACGGCCGCGTCACCAACGAGGTCCGTACGACCGTCCCCGTACCGGCCCCCGCCCCGGTTGCCGAACGCCTCCGCGTCCCACCGGGCGCCGACGTCCTCTACATCGAACGCCTGCGCCGCCTCAACGGCGTCCCCCTCTCCCTCGACCTCACCTACCTCCCCCTCGACATCGGCACCGCCCTGCTCGGCGCGGACCTGGAGAACACCGACGTGTTCCGGCTCCTGGAATCCGTCACCGGCCGGCCGCTCGGCCACGCCGAGATCACCCTGGAGGCCGTCACCGCCGACGCGCACTCCGCCGCCGTACTGGAGGCACCGCGCGGCACGGCGGTCCTCATGCTGGAACGGCTCACCCACCTCGCCGACGGCCGCCCGGTGGACCTGGAGTTCGTCCGCTTCCGCGGCGACCGCATCGCGATGAGCGGCCTGCTGCACCGGTCGCTGTGACCCGCTGAACCCCCTTTCGCGCACCCTCCCTGGAGACAGCCATGCCCTTGGCGCCCCAGCGGGCCGACGTGCCCGTGACCATCGACGAGTCGAAGTGCATCGAAGGCTGCACGCTCTGCGTGGACATGTGCCCGCTGGACTCCCTCGCCATCGACGAGCGCAACGGCAAGGCGTACATGCACGTCGACGAGTGCTGGTACTGCGGCCCGTGCGCCGCCCGCTGCCCCACCGGGGCGGTCACGGTCAACATGCCCTACCTGCTCCGGTGAGAGGCCGACCCCCCATGAAAGCGAAACGCACCTCGCTCCCCGCCGGCGCCGCCGCTGCCGCCGCGGCCCTGCTCCTCCCCCTCACCGCCTGCGGCGGCGACGCCTCCGCCGACGGGGACGGCTCCACGGTCACCGTGACGGTCGGCTACCAGTCCAGGACGATCAACACGGTCACCGCCGGCACCCTCCTGCGCTCCCTCGGCTACTTCGAGAAGCAACTCGACTCCCTCGGCGACGGAGTCACCTACAAGGTCGACTGGCAGGACTACGCGACCGGCGCGCCCATCACCGCCCAGATGACCGCCGGGAAGATCGACATCGGCTCGATGGGTGACTTCCCCCTGCTCATCAACGCGGCCCGCGGCAAGCAGCTCGGCAAGCCGACCCGCCTGGTCTCGGTCACCGGCTACAACCTGCGCGGCGGCCTCAACACCATCGTCGTCCCACCCGGTTCCTCCCTCGCCTCCCTGAAGGACCTCAAGGGCAAGAAGGTCTCGACCAGCGTCGGCTCGGCCGCCGACGGGACCCTCGTACGCGCCCTGCAACGCGCCGGTCTCGACCCCGCCGAGGACATCGAGAAGCTCAACCAGCAGCCCGCCGTGGGCGCCTCGGCCCTGGACGCGGGAAGCGCGGACGCCCTGTCCCAGTTCGTCGCCTGGCCCGGCCTGCTCGCCCAGCAGGGCAAGGCGAAGGCCCTGTACGACGGGGCTCAGCTGAACCTGCCCACCTTCCACGGCGTCACCGCCGTCGAGGAGTTCGCGAAACGGCGCCCCGCCGTGCTGGAGGCTTTCCTGAAGGCCCAGGCGCAAGCGACCGACTATCTGGACGCCCATCCCGTGGCCGCCGCCGAGAAGGTCGCGAAGGCCACCGGCCTGCCCACGGAGACCGTCTACCTCTACAACGGCGCCCAGGGCATCGCCACCTTCGACCCGGCGATCAAGCCGCAGCTCGTCGAGGCCCTCAACGAGGACGTCTCGGTCCTCAAGGACGCGAAACTCACCGGCGACGTGGACGTGGACGCCTTCGTCGACGACCAGTACGTGAAGAAGGCCCTCGGCCCCGCCGAGTACGCCGAGCGGCTCGCCGCCACGCCCCCGGAACCGGCCGGCGAGGTCTGGACCGAGGGCGCGCGGAAGACCCTTTCCTTCACCTCCCCCACCGCGCTGCTGCGGCACGTGGCCGCGCACTGCGACGAGGTCCGCGCCGCGTACGTCCCCGACACCACCACCGGCACCCTGTGGTTCGCCGACCAGGCGGTGTGGGTGGCCGACGGCGACGCACTGCTGCCCTTCGTCGCGCCCGAGACCGCACGGGCGTACCTCGCCGGGCACGGCGGAGCGCGCGTCGTCCCGTACGCCGAGGCGCTGGGGCGGGCGTCGTGAACCGCTCCGCCCGCTACGCGCTGCGGATCGCCTCGCTCGCCGTCGCCCTGGGCCTGTGGCAGCTGCTGACCAGCCGGGACATCGACCTGTGGCTGCGCTTCTCGCAGTTCCCCACCGTCACCGACGTGGCCCACACCTTCGCCGACCGGCTGGCGGGGCCCGACTACTGGACCGACCTCACCGACAGCCTGACCCGCATCCTCACCGGCTTCCTGCTCGCCGCAGTCCTGGGCGTGGCCACGGGTGTGCTGGTGGCCCGCTCGCGGCTCGCCGAGGACCTGCTCGGTCCGGTGCTCGAAGTGATCCGGCCCGTTCCCGCCATCGCCCTCGTCCCCGTGGCGATCCTCCTCTTCCCCTCCAACGAGCAGGGCATCGTCTTCATCACCTGCGCCGCCGCCTTCTTCCCCGTCCTGGTCTCCACCCGGCACGCGGTGCGCGCGCTGACGCCCGTGTGGGAGGAGGCGGTCCGCACCATGGGCGGCGGCCGGTGGCGCGTCCTCGGCTCGGTGGTCCTGCCGGGCGCGCTGCCCGGTGTCTTCGGTGGTCTGTCCGTCGGCATCGGCGTCTCGTGGATCTGCGTGATCTCCGCCGAGATGATCTCCGGTCAGTACGGCGTGGGATACCGCACCTGGCAGGACTACACGGTCGTCGACTACCCGGGCGTCTTCGTCGGCATGGTCACCATCGGTGTGCTCGGCTGGCTGACCTCCACGGCCGTGGAACTGCTGGGCCGCCGCCTCACCCGCTGGCTGCCGCGCACGGCCCACGTCCCCGCCGCCCGCCCGAAGCCGGCGCCGGCCGGTGCGGCGCCGTCGCCCGCCCGCGCCGCGGTACGCGAGGACACCCCCGCACATCCCGAGGAGGCACGCGATGAGCACCTCGTCCGAGACTGAGACGGAGACTGAGACTGAGAACAAGAACGGGCACGGGACCGGGACCGGGACCGGGACCGGGACCGGGACGACGAACGGGACCGGGATCGAGACCGGGACCGGGACCGGGACCGGAGCCGAGGTCGGCGGTGGGATGGGCATCGGGATCGCCGCCGCAGACGGGGCCCGACCGCCGACCGGGGTCGGAACGTCCCCCCGCGGCACCCGGCTCACCCTGCGCGGCGCCACCCTCGGCCACCCGGACGCCGCCGCGGTGAGCGGAGTGGACGTCGACGTCTCCCCCGGCGAGATCCTCACCGTGGTGGGGCCCTCGGGCTGCGGCAAGTCGACGCTGCTGCGCACGCTGGCCGGTCTGCTGCCGCCGCTGGCCGGAACGGCGGAGCAGGACGGGCACCCCGTCGACGGCCCCGGCGCGGACCGGGCGCTGGTCTTCCAGGAGGACGCCCTCCTGCCCTGGCGCACCCTGCGCGCCAACGTCGAACTCCCCCTCGCCATCCAGGGCCTGCCCCGCACCGAACGCCGGGCACAGGTGACGGCCTGGCTGGAGCGGGTCGGCCTCGCCGCACAGGCCGGGCAGTTGCCACACCGTGTCTCCGGGGGGCAGCGCCAGCGCGCCCAGTTGGCCCGTGCGCTGGCCGGGCGTCCCCGCGCCGTCCTGATGGACGAACCCTTCGGCGCCCTCGACGCCCAGACCCGTGCCGGCATGCAGGACCTGCTGGTGGAGGTACTGCGGGGCACGGGAGCCACGGTCGTCTTCGTCACCCACGACGTGGACGAGGCCCTGTTCCTCGGAGACCGCGTTGCCCTGCTCGGCGCCGGCCGACTGACCGCCGTACGCGAGGTGCCCCGGCCCCGGGACCGCACCGCGCACAACGCCCCCGCCCGCCTGGCGCTGCGGCGCGACGTCCTGACATCCCTCGGCACATGAAAGGCCACCTGGTGGAGATCCCCGCCCTCACCGACGCCGAAGAACTCTCCTGCGACGTCCTCGTCATCGGCGGCGGCACCGCCGGCACCATGGCCGCGCTGACCGCCGCCGAGCACGGTGCGGACGTGCTGCTGCTGGAGAAGGCCCACGTCCGCCACTCCGGCGCGCTCGCCATGGGCATGGACGGGGTCAACAACGCCGTCGTCCCCGGCCGCGCCGAACCCAACGACTACGTCGCGGAGATCACCCGCGCCAACGACGGCATCGTCGACCAGTCCACCGTCCGCCAGACCGCCACCCGCGGCTTCGCCATGGTCCAGCGGCTGGAGTCGTACGGGGTGAAGTTCGAGAAGGACGAGCACGGCGACTACGCCGTCCGCCAGGTGCACCGGTCCGGCTCCTACGTGCTGCCGATGCCGGAGGGTAAGGACGTCAAGAAGGTCCTGTACCGGCAGCTGCGGCGGCGCGAGATGCGCGAGCGGATCCGCATCGAGAACCGTGTGATGCCGGTGCGAGTCCTGACGGCGGAGGGCCGGGCGGTCGGTGCGGCGGGCTTCAACACCCGCACGGGGCGCTTCGTGACCGTCCGCGCCGGTGCCGTGATCCTCGCGACCGGCGCCGCGGGCCGGCTCGGCCTGCCCGCCTCCGGCTACCTCTACGGCACCTACGAGAACCCCACCAACGCCGGTGACGGCTACGCCATGGCCTACCACGCGGGCGCCGAACTGACCGGCATCGAGTGCTTCCAGATCAACCCGCTGATCAAGGACTACAACGGCCCGGCGTGCGCCTACGTCGCCAATCCCTTCGGCGGTTACCAGGTCAACCGTCACGGTGAGCGCTTCGTCGACTCCGACTACTGGTCGGGGCAGATGATGGCCGAGTTCGCCGCGGAGGTCGCCAGCGACCGCGGCCCGGTCTACCTGAAGCTCAGCCACCTCCCGGAGGAGTCGGTCTCTGCTCTGGAGTCCATCCTGCACTCCACCGAGCGGCCGACACGCGGCACCTTCCACGCCGGCCGCGGGCACGACTACCGCACCCACGACGTCGAGATGCACATCTCCGAGATCGGCCTGTGCGGCGGCCACTCCGCCTCGGGCGTCCGGGTCGACGACCACGCCCGCACCACCGTGCCCCGCCTCTACGCGGCCGGTGACCTGGCCTGCGTGCCGCACAACTACATGATCGGCGCGTTCGTCTTCGGCGACCTGGCGGGCGCGGACGCCGCCCGGTACACCGCCTACGCGGGCGAACTGCCGCCCGAGCAGCTGCGCGAGGCGCACGAACTGGTCTACCGCCCGCTGCGCAACCCCGACGGCCCGCCGCAGCCGCAGGTCGAGTACAAGCTGCGGCGCTTCGTCAACGACTACGTGGCGCCGCCGAAATCCGGCGCCCGGCTGTCGCTCGCCCTGGAGTCCTTCGAGCGGATGCGCACGGACATCGCCGCGATGGGCGCCCGCACCCCGCACGAGCTGATGCGCTGCACCGAGGTCACCTTCATCCGCGACTGCGCGGAGATGGCCGCCCGGGCCTCCCTGGCCCGCACGGAATCCCGCTGGGGCCTCTACCACGAGCGCGTCGACACCCCCGAGCGCGACGACGCGTCCTGGTTCCACCACCTCGATCTGCACAAGTCCCCCTCCGGTGCGATGGAGTTCACGGTGCGTCCCGTGGCTCCCTATCTGGTTCCGATCGACGAGTTCACTCCGGTCGGCGGCCCCTCCCGGCACCTCGGCGAGGTGCACCCGGAGCAGGTGGCGACGGCCGGGGCCCGCGACGCCGCGCCCTTCGCCACCGGGGGCCGCACCACGGACACCACGGACGCCACGGACACCGCGGACGCCACGGACACCGCCATGACCGCCGGCACCGCCGGCACCGCCGTCACCGCGGCCGCCGAGCCGGGCGCCGCCGGATCCCCCAGGCTGCTGGAACTGCTCGCCCTGGCCGAGAGCGAGCCCGAACTCTCCGCCCTCCGCCCCTACCTGGCCGATCCCGAACCGGGCGTCCGGCGCACGGCGGTCACCGTGCTCACCGAGACCGTCCCGGCCGGTACCGGTGCGGCACTCGCCGCCGCCCTGTCCGATCCCGACGGCGAGGTGCGCTCCGCCGCGGCCGCCTCCCTGCGTGAACTGGCCGAGACGCTGACGCCCGAACCCGCCCTGGGCGAACCCCTCGCCGAGGCACTGGCCCAGCACGACCCCGTCGTCCGCGCCACCGCCCTCGACCTGCTGCGCATCCTGCGTCTGGGCAGCGCCGGCACCTTCGCCACCGCCCTCCGCGACCCCGACGTCCCGGTGCGCATCGAGGGGGTGCGCGGGCTGGTCTCGCTGGACGCCGCGAAGTCGCTCTCCCCGGCCGCCGACGATCCCTCTCGTGAGGTGCGGGTCGCGGTCGCCAAGGCACTGGGGACGCTGCGGGCGGAGCCCCGCACCGGCGGTGCCCTCGACCGGCTCACCGAGGACCCCGACGCCCTGGTCCGCGGCGCCGCCCTCGCGGCCCTCGCGGACACGGGCTGCCCCGGCCCGCTGGCCGACCGTGCGGTCACCGCGCTGTCCGACCCCACCTGGCAGGTGCGGGCGGGCGCGGCCACCGCGCTGTCCGCCGCCGGTTCCGACCGCGCGGTCCCCGTCCTCGCCAGGGCCCTGGCCGACCGGAACGCCGACGTCCGCAAGGCGGCCGTCCTCGCCCTGACCCGGCACACGGCCGTCACCGAGGACGCCCGGACGGCGCTCGCGACCGTCACCGGTGACACGGACGCCGACGTCAGGGCGTACGCGAGCCGGGCGTTGTGACACCGCGGAAGGTCACCGGGGTCTGAGGTCGGAGGTCCGGCCCGGCCCGGCCCCGGCGAGTGCCTATATCCAGTCGTCGGGCTCGGGCTCGGGCTCCGGCTCGTGCTCGGGCCAGTCCTCCGCGCCGGAGTTCGAACCGGAATGCGAACCGGGACCGGTGCCCTGGCCGGCCGACGGTGCCGGTGCGGGCGCGGCCACCGGGGCGGAGCCCGGCCCCTCCATCCCGGCCAGCACCTCGACCACGCCTTCCCCGTACGTCGCCAGCTTCTTCTCACCGACCCCGCTGATGCCCCCGAGCTGCGCCACCGAGGTGGGCCAGACGGTGGCGATCTCCCGGAGGGTCGCGTCGTGGAAGATGACGTATGCCGGGACGCCCTGCTCACGGGCCTGTTCCGCACGCCAGGCGCGCAGCGCCTCGAAGGCGGGAACCAGCTCCGCGGGCAGCTCGGCCGCGGCGGCCTTCGCCTTGCGCTCACCGCGTCCGCCGGTCGACTTGGCCGCGGCGGGCTTCTTGGGCTCCTTGCGCAGCGGCACCTCCCGCTCCCGCCGCAGGACCTCGCCGCTGGTCTCGGTCAGCACCAGCGTGCCGTACTCCCCCTCGACCGCGAGCAGGCCCTGGGCCAGCAGCTGCCGGGCGACGCCCCGCCACTCGCCCTCGGTCAGCTCCTCGCCGATGCCGAACACGGAGAGCTGATCGTGGTCGAACTGGATCACCTTGGCCGTGCGCTTGCCCAGCAGGATGTCGATGATCTGTCCGGCGCCGAACTTCTGCCCGCGCTCCCGCTTCAGCCGCACCACCGTCGACAGCACCTTCTGCGCCGCCACCGTGCCGTCCCAGGTCACGGGCGGAGTCAGGCAGGTGTCGCAGTTGCCGCAGCCGGCCCGGTCCGGGTCCTGGCCGAAGTAGGCGAGGAGCTGGCCGCGGCGGCACCGGGCGGTCTCGCACAGGGCGAGCATGGAGTCCAGGTGGGACTGGGCCCGGCGGCGGAACGCCTCGTCGCCCTCGCCCAGCTGGATCAGCTTGCGCTGCTGTATGACGTCGTTCAGGCCGTAGGCCATCCAAGCCGTGGAGGGCAGGCCGTCCCGACCCGCGCGGCCGGTCTCCTGGTAGTAGCCCTCGACCGACTTGGGCAGGTCCAGGTGGGCGACGAACCGCACGTCCGGCTTGTCGATGCCCATGCCGAAGGCGATGGTCGCCACGACCACCAGGCCCTCCTCGCGCAGGAACCTCGACTGATGCGCCGCGCGGGTGCCCGCGTCCAGGCCCGCGTGATAGGGCACCGCCTCGACGCCGTTGCGCGACAGGAACTCGGCGGTCTTCTCCACCGAGTTGCGCGAGAGGCAGTACACGATGCCCGCGTCCCCGGGGTGCTCCTCGCGCAGGAAGCTCAGGAGCTGCTTCTTGGGGTCGGACTTCGGCACGATGCGGTACTGGATGTTGGGCCGGTCGAAGCTGGCGACGAAGTGCCGCGCCGCCGGCATGCCCAGCCGCTCGGTGATCTCGCGATGGGTGGCGTCGGTGGCCGTCGCCGTGAGGGCGAGGCGGGGCACGTCCGGCCAGCGCTCGCCCAGCAGCGACAGGGAGAGGTAGTCGGGCCGGAAGTCGTGGCCCCACTGGGAGACGCAGTGCGCCTCGTCGATGGCGAAGAGGGAGATCTTGCCGCGGGAGAGGAGGTGAAGGGTGCTGGCCAGGCGCAGCCGCTCGGGCGCCAGGTAGAGCAGGTCCAGCTCGCCGGCGAGGAACTCGGCCTCCACCACACGCCGCTCGTCGAAGTCCTGCGTGGAGTTCATGAACCCGGCCCGCACGCCGAGCGCCCGCAGCGCGTCGACCTGGTCCTGCATCAGCGCGATCAGCGGCGAGACCACTATGCCGGTGCCGGGCCTGACCAGGGAGGGAATCTGGTAGCACAGTGACTTTCCGCCACCGGTCGGCATGAGCACGACCGCGTCGCCACCGGCGATCACGTGCTCGACGACCGCCTCCTGCTCGCCGCGGAAGGCGTCGTACCCGAAGACCCGGTGCAGGGTGGCCAGCGCCTCGCTGTCCCGGTCCCTCACCTGCGCCGTTGTCTCTGCCATCTCGCCGATCACGCCCGTCCCGCCCATCGTCTGGTCCCCCGTACGTACTGCCTCGCCCGTCTGGTCTGTCTGGTCCGTCCTGCCCCGACCACTGCCTCCACGATAGGGGTCCGCGCCGACAGCCCCGAAGTTATCCACAGGCTGTCCGACGCGGCCCGCGTCAAGGACACGACGATCGTTCACACGTTCGCGGGAGACCCGCCCGTTTCCGGCGGATAGTCTGATTGCACCCGCGAGACTCCGTCCCATGGGAGCACTGATGAGCGTCGCACCGAAGGCGTCCACGCCCGCCTGGCCGACCCCGCCGGAGGGCGGCTGGACCGCAGACGACCTTGACCGGCTTCCGAACCTGCCTCCGCACACGGAGCTGATCGACGGGAGCCTCGTCTTCGTGAGTCCGCAGACTCTTTTCCACTCACGCGCTGTGAGCTTCTTCGAATGGCAGCTCCAGTCCCTCGCGCCGGCAGAGTTCGAGGTCATCCGCGAGTTCACCATCGACATCGACCGTCAGAACCGGCCCGAGCCGGACGTGATCGTCGTGCGGGGCGACGTGGTGGACGACCCGGAGCAGACCCGCTACCCCGCCGAGGCCGTCACCCTGGCCATCGAAGTCGTCTCCGCGGAGTCCGTCTCCCGCGACCGCGAGACCAAGCCCCTGAAGTACGCCCGGGCGGGCATCGCCCACTACTGGCGGGTGGAGAACGAGAAGGGCCTCGCCGTCGTCCACGCCTTCGAGCTGGAGCCCACCACCCGTGCCTACACCAGCGTCGGCATCTTCCGCGAACGCATGAAGGTGAGCGCGCCCTTCCCGACGGACCTGGATCTGACCGCCATCAAAGCGCGCCGCGGCGGCGAGTAGCCCCGACACAGACGGCTGTGGTCCGGCACCCCTGAGAAGAGGGCCGGACCACAGCCGTGCAGCCGCACGCGCGGCGTCAGCGCACGAACACCCCCGCCTGACCTGCCAGGTCCAGGAAGTACTGCGGCGCCACGCCGAGCACCACGGTGACGGCCACGCCGACACCGATCGCCGTCATCGTCAGCGGGGACGGCACGGCGACGGTCGGGCCCTCCGGGCGCGGCTCGCTGAAGAACATGAGCACGATCACCCGGATGTAGAAGAACGCCGCGATCGCCGACGAGATCACACCGACCACGACCAGCGGGGCCGCGCCCCCCTCGGCCGCCGCCTTGAACACGGCGAACTTCCCCGAGAACCCGGAGGTCAGCGGGATGCCGGCGAAGGCCAGTAGGAACACCGCGAAGACGGCCGCCACCAGCGGCGACCTGCGGCCCAGCCCGGCCCACTTCGACAGGTGCGTCGCCTCGCCGCCCGCGTCGCGCACCAGCGTGACGACCGCGAAGGCGCCGATCGTGACGAAGGAGTACGCGGCCAGGTAGAAGAGGACGGACGAGATGCCCTCCGGCGTGGTCGCGATGACACCGGCGAGGATGAAGCCCGCGTGCGCGATCGACGAGTACGCCAGCAGCCGCTTGATGTCGGTCTGCGTGATCGCGACGATCGCGCCGGCCAGCATCGTGACGATCGCCACGCCCCACATCACCGGCCGCCAGTCCCAGCGCAGGCCGGGCAGGACGACGTAGAGGATGCGGAGCAGGGCGCCGAAGGCCGCCACCTTGGTCGCCGCCGCCATGAAGCCGGTCACGGGCGTCGGCGCACCCTGGTACACGTCCGGCGTCCACATGTGGAACGGCACGGCGCCCACCTTGAACAGCAGGCCCATGACGATCAGCGCGGAGCCGACGAGCAGCAGCGCGTCGTTGCCCATGGTGTCGGCGAGCGCCGGGGTGACGTTCTGGACGGTGCCGTCGACGACCTGGGCGATCGTGCCGTAGGACATGGACCCCGCGTAGCCGTAGAGCAGGGCGATGCCGAACAGGGTGAACGCGGAGGCGAAGGCGCCGAGCAGGAAGTACTTGACCGCCGCCTCCTGCGACATGAGCCGCTTGCGGCGGGCCAGCGCGCACAGCAGGTACAGCGGGAGGGAGAAGACCTCCAGGGCGACGAAGAGCGTCAGCAGGTCGTTGGCCGCCGGGAAGACCAGCATGCCGACGACGGCGAAGAGCAGGAGCGGGAACACCTCGGTGGTGGTGAAGCCCGCCTTGACCGCCTTCTGCTCGCTCTCGCTGCCCGGTACGGCGGCCGCCTGCGCGGCGAAGGAGTCGACGCGGTTGCCGTGCGCCTCCGGGTCGAGACGCCGCTCGGCGAAGGTGAACAGGCCGACCAGGCTCGTCAGCAGAATGGTGCCCTGCAGGAAAAGGGCCGGTCCGTCGACGGCGACGGCACCCATCGCCGTGATGCCGGCCTTGGTCGTGCCGTACCCGCGCGCGGCGAGCGCGACGACCGCGGCGAACGCCGCGACCAGGGCGACGGCGGACACGAACATCTGGGCGTGGTAACGGGACCTGCGCGGCACGAAGGCCTCGACCAGGATACCGATGATCGCCGCACCGATGACGATGAGGACGGGCGACAGCTGCCCGTACTCGATCTTCGGCGCGTCGATCTTGGCGATCGGGTCGGCCGCCGTCGTCGCCGTTGTCCACAGGCTGTGGACGGCTGTTGCGCTCACTTGGCCGCCTCCACCTCAGGCTGAGGGTCCGTTTGGTGTACGTCGGACAGGGTCTGCTCCACCGCCGGGTTGACGATGTCCGTCACGGGCTTCGGGAAGACGCCCAGGAAGATCAGCAGCGCCACCAGCGGTGCCACCACCACCAGCTCGCGCACCCGCAGGTCGGGCATCCCGTTCACCTCGGCCTTCACCGGGCCCGTCATCGTCCGCTGGTAGAGGACGAGCGTGTAGAGCGCGGCGAGGACGATGCCGAGGGTGGCGATGATGCCGATCACCGGATAGCGGGTGAACGTGCCGACCAGGACCAGGAACTCACTGACGAAGGGAGCCAGCCCCGGCAGCGACAGGGTCGCCAGGCCGCCGATCAGGAAGGTGCCGGCCAGGATCGGGGCGACCTTCTGCACGCCGCCGAAGTCGGCGATGAGCCGCGAGCCCCGCCGCGAGATCAGGAACCCGGCGATCAGCATCAGCACCGCGGTCGAGATGCCGTGGTTGACCATGTACAGCGTGGCGCCGGACTGGCCCTGGCTGGTCATCGCGAAGATGCCCATGATGATGAAGCCGAAGTGCGAGATCGACGCGTAGGCGATCAGCCGCTTGATGTCGCGCTGGCCGACCGCGAGCAACGCGCCGTAGATGATGCTGATGACCGCCAGGACCAGGATGACCGGCGTCGCCCACTTGCTGGCCTCCGGGAAGAGCTGGAGGCAGAAGCGGAGCATCGCGAAGGTGCCGACCTTGTCGACGACCGCCGTGATGAGCACGGCGACCGGCGCGGTCGACTCCCCCATGGCGTTAGGCAGCCAGGTGTGCAGCGGGAACAGCGGGGCCTTCACCGCGAAGGCGAAGAAGAAGCCGAGGAACAGCCAGCGCTCGGTGTCGGTCGCCATGTCCAGCGAGCCGTTGGCCCGCGCCTCGGCGATCTCCGTGAGCGAGAAGTTCCCGGCGACCACGTAGAGGCCGATCACCGCGGCCAGCATGATCAGTCCGCCGGCCAGGTTGTAGAGCAGGAACTTCACGGCGGCGTACGACCGCTGGGTCGCCGCCGTCTTCTCACCGTGCTCGTGGGCCCGGTCGCCGAAGCCGCCGATCAGGAAGTACAGCGGGATCAGCATGGCTTCGAAGAAGATGTAGAAGAGGAAGACGTCGGTGGCCTCGAACGAGATGATCACCATCGCCTCGACGGCCAGGATCAGGGCGAAGAAGCCCTGCGTCGGCCGCCACCGGCTGCTGCCGGTCTCCAGCGGGTCGGCGTCGTGCCACCCCGCCAGGATGATGAACGGGATCAGCAGGGCGGTCAGCGCGATCAGCGCCACCGCGATTCCGTCCACGCCCAGTTCGTACCGGACGCCGAAGTCCGCGATCCAGGAGTGGGACTCGGTGAGCTGGTAGCGGTCGCCGTCGGGGTCGAAGCGGATCAGCACCGTGATCGCCAGCGCCAGCGTGGCCAGCGAGACGAGCAGCGCCAGCCACTTGGCCGCGGTGCGTCGCGCGGCCGGCACGGCTGCCGTGGCGATCGCCCCGACGGCCGGGAGGGCCGCCGTGACTGTCAGCAGGGGAAAGGACATCGGTATCAGACCGCCCTCATCAGCAGGGTCGCGGCGACGAGGAGCGCCGCACCGCCGAACATCGAGACCGCGTACGAGCGCGCGAAGCCGTTCTGCAGCTTGCGCATCCGCCCGGACAGGCCGCCGACCGAGGCCGCCGTGCCGTTGACGACTCCGTCGACCAGGGTGTGATCGACGTAAACCAGGGAGCGCGTGAGGTGCTCGCCGCCGCGGACGAGGACGACGTGGTTGAAGTCGTCCTGGAGCAGGTCACGGCGCGCCGCCCGGGTGAGCAGCGAGCCGCGCGGGGCGACGGCCGGGACCGGACGGCGACCGTACTGCGCCCAGGCGAGGGCGACGCCGATGACCATGCAGGCCACCGTCGCCCCGGTGACCGCCCCGGCGCTGATCGGCGAGTCGCCGTGGCTGTGCCCGGTGATGGGCTCCAGCCAGTGCAGGAAGCGGTCGCCGATGCTGAAGAAGGCACCGCCCGCGACCGATCCGACGGCCAGCACGATCATCGGGATCGTCATGAGCCCCGGCGACTCGTGCGGGTGCGGCGGCTCGTACGCGCCACGTGTCTCGGCGGCGGGCTCCACGTCGGGCTGGGCCGGCGACGGCGTCGGGGCGTTGCGCCAGCGCTCCTCGCCGAAGAACGTCATCAGCATCACGCGCGTCATGTAGTACGCGGTGATGGCCGCGCCCAGCAGGGCGCAGGCGCCGAGGATCCAGCCCTCGGTGCCGCCCTTGGCGAACGCCGCCTCGATGATCTTGTCCTTGGAGAAGAAGCCGGACAGGCCCGGGAAGCCGATGATGGCGAGGTAGCCGAGGCCGAAGGTGACGAAGGTGACCGGCATGTACGTGCGCAGTCCCCCGTAGCGGCGCATGTCGACCTCGTCGTTCATGCCGTGCATGACGGAGCCGGCGCCGAGGAACAGCCCGGCCTTGAAGAAGCCGTGCGTCACCAGGTGCATGATCGCGAAGACGTAGCCGATGGGGCCGAGGCCCGCGGCCAGCACCATGTAGCCGATCTGCGACATGGTCGAACCGGCCAGCGCCTTCTTGATGTCGTCCTTGGCACAACCGACGATCGCACCGAAGAGCAGCGTGACCGCGCCCACGACGGTGACCACCAGTTGCGCGTCGGGCGCGCCGTTGAAAATGGCGCCGGAGCGGACGATCAGGTACACGCCCGCCGTCACCATGGTCGCGGCGTGGATGAGGGCCGAGACCGGGGTCGGGCCCTCCATCGCGTCCCCGAGCCAGGACTGCAGCGGCACCTGCGCGGACTTGCCGCAGGCGGCGAGCAGCAGCATCAGGGCGATCGCGGTGAGCTTGCCCTCGTCCGCCCCGGCCGCGAGTCCGGCCTCCCCGTGGCCGCCGAGCACCGGCCCGAAGGCGAAGGTGCCGAACCACAGGAACATCAGCATGATGCCGATGGACAGGCCCATGTCGCCGACGCGGTTGACCAGGAAGGCCTTCTTCGCGGCGGTGGCGGCGCTGGGCTTGTGCTGCCAGAAGCCGATGAGCAGGTAGGAGGCGAGACCGACGCCCTCCCAGCCGACGTACAGCAGCAGGTAGTTGTCGGCGAGGACGAGGATCAGCATCGCCGCGAGGAACAGGTTCAGATAGCCGAAGAAGCGGCGGCGGCGCTCGTCGTGCTCCATGTACGCGACGGAGTACAGGTGGATGAGCGAGCCGACACCGGTGATCAGCAGGACGAACGTCATCGACAGCTGGTCGAGCCGGAAGGCGACGTCGGCCTGGAATCCCTCCACCGGGATCCAGCTGTACAGGTGCTGCGTCAGGGTGCGCTCCTCGGCGCCGTTGCCGAGCAGGTCGGCGAAGAGGACCACGCCGATCACGAAGGACACGGCGGCCAGCAGGGTGCCGATCCAGTGGCCGACGCGGTCCAGCCTGCGTCCGCCGCACAGCAGGACGACCGCTCCGAGCAGGGGCGCCGCCACCAGCAGCGCAATCAGGTTCTCCACGTTTCAGCAGCCCCTCACAGCTTCATCAGGCTGGCGTCGTCGACCGAGGCCGAGTGGCGGGAACGGAACAGGGACACGATGATCGCGAGCCCGACCACGACCTCCGCGGCGGCGACGACCATCGTGAAGAAGGCGATGATCTGGCCGTCGAGGTTGCCGTGCAGGCGGGAGAAGGCGACGAACGCGAGGTTGCAGGCGTTGAGCATCAGCTCGACGCACATGAAGACCACGATCGCGTTGCGCCGGATCAGCACGCCGGTGGCGCCGATCGTGAACAACAGGGCCGCGAGGTAGAGGTAGTTGACGGGATTCACTTCGACGCCTCCTCGGACCGCCCGGAGCCCGCCGGGCCGACGGCCTTGCGTTCCAGCCGCTCCTCGGCCCGCTGCTCCAGCGCCTTCAGGTCGCCCAGCGCCTCCATCGACACGTCGCGGATCTGGCCCCGCTCGCGCAGCGTCTTGCTGACGGTCAGCTCGGAGGGGGTGCCGTCGGGCAGCAGACCCGCGATGTCCACCGCGTTGTGCCGGGCGTACACGCCGGGGGCCGGTAGCGGCGGCAGGTACTTGCCGTCGCGCACGCGCTGCTCGGACAGCTCGCGCTGGGTCCGGGCGCGCTCGGTGCGCTCGCGGTGGGTGAGCACCATGGCGCCGACGGCGGCCGTGATGAGCAGGGCGCCGGTGATCTCGAAGGCGAAGACGTACTTGGTGAAGATGAGGGACGCGATGCCCTCCACGTTGCCGTTCGCGTTGGCCTGGGCGAGGCCGGTGAACTCGGTGACGGAGGCGTTGCCGATGCCGGCGATCAGCAGGATGCCGAAGCCGAGCCCGGACACCAGGGCCAGCCGGCGCTGCCCCTCGATGGTCTCCTTCAGCGAGTCCGCCGCGGTGACGCCGACGAGCATCACCACGAACAGGAACAGCATCATGATGGCGCCGGTGTAGACGACGATCTGCACGATGCCGAGGAAGTAGGCGCCGTTGGCGAGGTAGAACACCGCCAGGACGATCATGGTCCCGGCGAGGCACAGCGCGCTGTGCACGGCCTTCTTCATGAAGACGGTGCACAGGGCGCCGATCACCGCGACCGTGCCGAGGATCCAGAACTGGACGGCCTCTCCGGTGGAGGTCGAGTACGCGGCGAGCTGCGTGTTCATCGGCGGATCACCTCCTCCGACGCCGGCTCCGTCCCGCCGAAGGTCGAGTCGCCCTCCTGGACGACCTCCCCCTTGGAGTGGGCGACCTGCTGCACCGTGCCCGGCGCGGCCTCGGTTACCAGGCCCCGGTAGTAGTCCTGCTCGTCGGTGCCGGGGTAGATGGCGTGCGGCGAGTCGACCATGCCCTCCTCCAGACCGGCGAGCAGCTGCTCCTTGGTGAAGATGAGGTTGGCGCGGCTGGAGTCGGCCAGCTCGAACTCGTTGGTCATCGTCAGCGCGCGCGTGGGGCAGGCCTCGATGCACAGGCCGCACAGGATGCAGCGGGCGTAGTTGATCTGGTAGACGCGGCCGTACCGCTCGCCCGGCGAGTAGCGCTCCTCGTCGGTGTTGTCCGCGCCCTCCACGTAGATGGCATCGGCGGGACAGGCCCAGGCGCACAACTCGCAGCCGACGCACTTCTCCAGGCCGTCCGGATGGCGGTTGAGCTGGTGCCGTCCGTGGAAGCGCGGAGCGGTGGTCTTCTTCTGCTCCGGGTACTGCTCGGTCAGCCGCTTCTTGAACATGGCCTTGAAGGTCACGCCGAAGCCGGCCACCGGGTTCATGAAACCGGGTTCGGTCCCCTTGGGATCCACCTGTTCCGGGTCTTCCCTGTGCTCCTTGTGTTCCTCAGCCATCGGACGCCTCCTTTCCATCCGTAGGTCCGACCGCAGGTCCGTCACTGTGAGTATCGGGCCCACCACTGACAATCAGCTCCCGCTCCCGGCGGGGACGGCGCCTGGGCACCGGCGGCACCTGCTGTCCGGGCATCGGCGGGACGGGGAATCCGCCGGCCATCGGGTCGAAGGCGGCCTCCGCCTCGGCGGGCTGTTCGGCGGCCTTGCCGCCCTTGTCGCGGTACATGTCGACGAGGAAGGACAACAGCAGCAGGACCAGGACGCCGCCGCCGATGTAGAGGGCGATGTCGCTGAAGCCGTAGTTCTCGTTCCTGAGAGCCCGCACGGTCGCGACCAGCATCAGCCAGACCAGCGAGACCGGGATGAGGACCTTCCAGCCGAGCTTCATCAACTGGTCGTAGCGGACCCGGGGCAGGGTGCCGCGCAGCCAGATGAAGAAGAACAGCAGCAGCTGGACCTTGACCACGAACCAGAGCAGCGGCCACCAGCCGTGGTTGGCGCCCTCCCAGAAGGTGCTGATCGGCCAGGGGGCCCGCCAGCCGCCGAGGAACAGCGTGGTGGCGACCGCCGAGACCGTCACCATGTTCACGTACTCCGCGAGCATGAACATCGCGAACTTGATCGACGAGTACTCGGTGTTGAAGCCGCCCACCAGGTCGCCCTCGGACTCGGGCATGTCGAAGGGGGCGCGGTTGGTCTCGCCGACCATCGTGACGATGTAGAGGATGAAGGAGACCGGCAGCAGCACGATGTACCAGCGGTCGTCCTGCTGGGCGACGATCTCCGAGGTCGACATCGAACCGGAGTAGAGGAACACCGAGGCGAACGCGGCGCCCATCGCGATCTCGTAGGAGATCATCTGCGCGCAGGAGCGCAGTCCGCCGAGCAGCGGGTACGTCGACCCGGAGCTCCAGCCGGCGAGCACGATGCCGTAGATGCCGACCGAGGCGACCGCCAGGATGAACAGCATCGCGATCGGCAGGTCGGTGAGCTGCATGGCGGTGCGGTGGCCGAAGATCGAGACCTCGTTGCCCGCCGGTCCGAAGGGGATCACCGCGATCGCCATGAAGGCCGGGATGGCCGCCACGATCGGCGCGAGGATGTAGACCGCCTTGTCGGCGCGCTTGACGACGACGTCTTCCTTGAGCATCAGCTTGATGCCGTCGGCGAGCGACTGGAGCATGCCCCAGGGGCCGTGCCGGTTCGGGCCGATGCGCAGCTGCATCCAGGCGACGACCTTGCGCTCCCACACGATGGAGAACAGCACGGTCACCATCAGGAAGGCGAAGCAGAACACCGCCTTGACGACGACCAGCCACCAGGGGTCGGTGCCGAACATCGAGAGGTCTTCAGCGGCGAGGTACGGGCTCATGCCTCCACCTCCTTGGGGGCGACGCCCGCGGGCGTCGCCGGACCGATGCGGACGAGGGTTCCGGGCAGTACCCCGGCGTCGGAGGCGACGCCGGTGCCGGCCGAGTTCAGCGGGAGCCAGACCACCCGGTCGGGCATGTCGGTGACCTGGAGCGGGAAGGCGACGGCTCCGGCCGGTCCGGTGACGGCGAGGAGCTCGCCGTCCTTGACGCCCGCCTCGGCGGCCGTGGCGGCCGACACGCGCGCGCGTGCGGCGTGCCGGGTGCCGGCCAGGGCCTCGTCGCCCTGCTGCAGCAGCCCTTGGTCGAGCAGCAGCCGGTGCCCGGCCAGCACGGCCTCTCCGGCGGCCGGCCGCGGCAGCGCGCCCGCGGTCTGGAGCGGCTCCCCGCCTCGCGGCCCGTCCCAGGCGCCGAGCCGGTCGATCTCCGCGCGCGTGGTGCGCAGATCGGGCAGTCCCAGGTGTACGTCCATGGCGTCGGCCAGCATCTGAAGGACGCGGGCGTCGGTGGGGGCGAGCCGGCGGGTCATCTGGTCGGGCTTGAGCGCGGCCTCGAAGAAGCGCACCCTGCCCTCCCAGTTGAGGAAGGTGCCCGGCTTCTCGGCGACCGCGGCGACGGGCAGGACCACGTCGGCGCGTTCGGTGACCTCACTGGGCCGCAGCTCCAGCGACACCACGAACCCGGCCTCGTCGAGTGCCGCACGCGCGCGCGTGGGGTCGGGCAGGTCGGCGACCTCCACGCCCGCCACGAGCAGCGCCTGGAGTTCGCCCCGGGCCGCTGCCTCGACGATCTCGCCGGTGTCGCGGCCGTAGCGGTGCGGAAGGTCGGCCAGGCCCCACAGGGCGGCGACCTCCTCACGCGCGCGCGGGTCGGTCGCCGGACGGCCGCCGGGCAGCAGCGAGGGCAGCGCGCCCGCCTCGATGGCGCCGCGCTCACCGGCCCGGCGCGGGATCCACACCAGCCGGGCGCCGGTCGCCGCCGAGGTCCGTACGGCGGAGGTGAGGCCTCCGGCCACGGACGCCAGCCGTTCACCGACGACGATCACGGCGCCCTCGGCGCGCAGGGCCTCGGCCGCCTGGGCGCCGCCCTCCTCCAGGCCGACGCCGCTCGCGAGGGCGTCCAGCCACTCGGTCTCGGTGCCGGGAGCGGCGGGGAGCAGGGTGCCGCCCGCCTTCTCCAGGCCCCGCGTGGCGTGCGTGGCCAGCGAGAAGACCTTCTGCCCGTGCCTCCGCCATGCCTTGCGCAGCCTGAGGAAGACGCCGGGCGCCTCCTCCTCGGCCTCGAAGCCGACCAGCAGGACCGCGGGCGCCTTCTCCAGCGACGTGTACGTGACGCCGGTGCCTCCCCCAGACTCCGTCCGGGAGGTGACCCCAAGGTCGCGGCCCCGTCCGGCGACGTGGGCGGCCAGGAAGTCGGCCTCCTCGGCGCTGTGCACGCGCGCGCGGAAGTCGATGTCGTTGGTGTCGAGCGCCACGCGCGCGAACTTGCTGTACGCGTAGGCGTCCTCGACGGTGAGCCGCCCGCCGGTCAGCACGCCGGTGCGGCCCCTGGAGGCGAGCAGTCCCTGTGCGGCGATCTGCAGCGCCTCCGGCCAGGAGGCCGGCTCCAGCTCCCCCTCCGCGTTGCGCACCAGGGGGGTGGTGAGCCGGTCCCGCTGCTGGGCGTAACGGAAGCCGAAGCGGCCCTTGTCGCAGATCCACTCCTCGTTGACCTCGGGCTCGTTGGCCGCCAGGCGCCGCATGACCTTGCCGCGCCGGTGATCGGTGCGGGTCGCGCAGCCGCCGGAGCAGTGCTCGCACACCGACGGCGAGGAGATCAGGTCGAAGGGCCGGGAGCGGAACCGGTAGGCCGCCGAGGTGAGCGCCCCGACCGGGCAGATCTGGATGGTGTTCCCGGAGAAGTACGACTCGAAGGGGTCGCCCTCACCCGTGCCGACCTGCTGGAGCGCGCCCCGCTCGATCAGCTCGATCATCGGGTCGCCCGCGACCTGGTTGGAGAACCGGGTGCAGCGGGCGCACAGCACGCAACGCTCGCGGTCGAGCAGGACCTGCGTGGAGATCGGCACGGGCTTCTCGTAGGTCCGCTTCTTGCCCTCGAAGCGGGAGTCGGCCTGGCCGTGCGACATGGCCTGGTTCTGCAGGGGGCACTCGCCGCCCTTGTCGCAGACCGGGCAGTCCAGCGGGTGGTTGATGAGCAGCAGCTCCATCACACCGTGCTGGGCCTTCTCGGCGACGGGCGAGGTGAGCTGCGTCTTCACCACCATCCCGTCGGTGCAGGTGATGGTGCAGGACGCCATGGGTTTGCGCTGGCCCTCCACCTCGACGATGCACTGGCGGCAGGCGCCGGCCGGGTCGAGGAGGGGGTGGTCGCAGAACCGGGGGATCTCGATGCCGAGCTGCTCGGCGGCCCGGATGACCAGGGTGCCCTTGGGCACACTGATCTCGGCGCCGTCGATCGTCAGCGATACGAGGTCCTCCGGCGGGACCGCCGCCTCTCCCCCTCCCGAGGGAGCATTGGTGGTCACTGTCATGCCTTCACCTCCGTGCGGTCGGCCCAGGCCGTGGACTTGGCCGGGTCGAAGGGGCAGCCGCGGCCCGTGATGTGCTCCTCGTACTCCTCGCGGAAGTACTTGAGCGAGGAGAAGATCGGCGAGGCGGCACCGTCGCCGAGGGCGCAGAAGGACTTGCCGTTGATGTTGTCGGCGATGTCGTTCAGCTTGTCGAGGTCGGACATCTGTCCCTTGCCGGCCTCGATGTCGCGCAGCAACTGGACGAGCCAGTACGTGCCTTCGCGGCAGGGTGTGCACTTGCCGCAGGACTCGTGGGCGTAGAACTCGGTCCAGCGGGTGACGGCGCGCACGACGCAGGTCGTCTCGTCGAAGCACTGGAGCGCCTTGGTGCCGAGCATGGAACCGGCGGCGCCCACTCCTTCGTAGTCGAGGGGGACGTCGAGGTGCTCGTCGGTGAACATCGGGGTCGAGGAACCGCCGGGTGTCCAGAACTTGAGGCGGTGGCCGGGGCGCATGCCGCCGCTCATGTCGAGGAGCTGGCGCAGCGTGATGCCGAGCGGGGCCTCGTACTGGCCGGGGCCCGCGACGTGGCCGCTGAGCGAGTAGAGCGTGAAGCCCGGGGACTTCTCGCTGCCCATCGACCTGAACCAGTCCTTGCCCTTGTTCAGGATCGCGGGAACTGACGCGATCGATTCGACGTTATTCACCACAGTCGGGCAGGCATAGAGGCCGGCCACAGCAGGGAAGGGGGGACGGAGCCGCGGTTGACCCCGGCGGCCTTCGAGCGAGTCGAGCAGTGCGGTCTCCTCACCGCAGATGTACGCGCCCGCGCCCGCGTGCACGGTGAGGGTGAGATCGAGTCCGCTGCCCAGGATGTTCTCGCCGAGGAAGCCGGCCGCGTAGGCCTCGCGCACGGCCTCGTGCAACCGCCGCAGCACTGGGACGACTTCACCACGCAGATAGATGAAGGCATGCGAAGACCTGATGGCGTAACACGCGATGACGATGCCCTCGATGAGGCTGTGCGGGTTCGCGAAGAGGAGCGGGATGTCCTTGCAGGTCCCCGGCTCCGACTCGTCGGCGTTGACAACTAGATAGTGAGGCTTGCCGTCCCCCTGAGGAATGAACTGCCACTTCATCCCCGTCGGGAACCCGGCACCGCCGCGTCCACGCAGACCGGACTCCTTGACGTACGCGATCAGGTCGTCCGGCGCCATCGCCAGCGCCTTGCGGAGCCCCTCGTACCCCTCGTGCCTCCGGTAGACGTCGAGAGTCCACGACTCGTCCTCGTCCCAGAAGGCCGACAGCACGGGTGCGAGCAGCTTCTCCGGGCTGCTGCCCCTGATCTCGGCTGCCACGGTCATCACTCCCCCTCCTCGGCGGTAGGCCCTGCCGGGTTGGAAGGGTCGGATGCCGATGTGTCCTGCGGCGCGTCGTGCGAGCTCAGGTGTTCCGTCGGGGACGGGTCGTGCACGGCCCGGTCCTGCGGCGCGTCGTGCGGCCCGCCGTCCCGCGGGTGCACCACGCGCGCGGCGGGCGCCTCGCCCTTCGCCAGCTTCAGGCCGGCCAGGGAGGCGGGACCCGCGCTGCCGCCGGCCGCGACGGCGCCGTCCCGCTCGTCGGGGAAGCCCGCCAGGATCCGGGCGGTCTCCTTGAAGGTGCACAGCGGCGCACCGCGCGTGGGCGTCACCGGCCGTCCCGCGCGCAGGTCGTCGACGAGGGCCTTGACGCTCGCCGGGGTCTGGTTGTCGAAGAACTCCCAGTTGACCATCACGACGGGTGCGAAGTCGCAGGCCGCGTTGCACTCGATGTGCTCCAGGGTGACCTTGCCGTCCTCGGTGGTCTCGCCGTTGCCGACGCCGAGGTGGTCCTGGAGGGACTCGAAGATGGCGTCGCCGCCCATGACCGCGCACAGCGTGTTGGTGCACACGCCGACCTGGTAGTCGCCGCTCGGCCTGCGCCGGTACATGGTGTAGAAGGTGGCGACCGCGGTGACCTCGGCGGTGGTGAGGTCCAGCATGTCCGCGCAGAACTGCATTCCGGTGCGCGTGACGTGTCCCTCCTGCGACTGCACGAGGTGCAGCAGCGGCAGGAGGGCGGACCGGGAGTCCGGGTAGCGGGCGATGATCTCGCGCGCGTCGGTCTCCAGCCGGGCCCGGACGTCGTCCGGGTAGGCGGGCGCGGGCAGTTCCGGCATGCCCAGGCTGACGCCCCGCTCCGAAGAAGAGGTGGTCACCGGTCGACGCCTCCCATCACGGGGTCGATGGACGCCACGGCGACGATGACGTCGGCGACCTGGCCGCCCTCGCACATCGCCGCCATGGCCTGCAGGTTGGTGAAGGACGGGTCGCGGAAGTGGACCCGGAAGGGCCGGGTGCCGCCGTCGGAGACGACGTGCACCCCGAGCTCGCCCTTGGGTGACTCGACCGCCGTGTACGCCTGCCCCGGCGGCACCCGGAAGCCCTCGGTGACCAGCTTGAAGTGGTGGATCAGGGCCTCCATGGAGGTGCCCATGATCTTCTTGATGTGGTCGAGGGAGTTGCCCAGGCCGTCCGGGCCCAGGGCGAGCTGGGCGGGCCAGGCGATCTTCTTGTCGGCGACCATGACCGGGCCCGGCTGGAGCCGGTCCAGGCACTGCTCGACGATCCTGAGCGACTGGCGCATCTCCTCCAGCCGGATCAGGAAGCGGCCGTAGGAGTCGCAGGTGTCGGCGGTCGGGACGTCGAAGTCGTACGTCTCGTAGCCGCAGTACGGCTGGGTCTTGCGCAGGTCGTGCGGGAGGCCGGTGGACCTGAGGACCGGGCCGGTGGCACCGAGCGCCATGCAGCCGGCCAGGTCGAGGTAGCCGACGTCCTGCATGCGGGCCTTGAAGATGGGGTTCCCGGTGGCGAGCTTGTCGTACTCCGGGAGGTTCTTGTTCATCTTCTTCACGAACTCGCGGATCTGGTCCACCGCGCCCGGCGGCAGGTCCTGGGCGAGTCCGCCCGGGCGGATGTACGCGTGGTTCATCCTGAGGCCGGTGATCAGCTCGTAGATGTCGAGAATCAGTTCACGATCGCGGAAGCCGTAGATCATGATCGTGGTGGCGCCCAGCTCCATGCCGCCGGTGGCGATGGCCACCAGGTGCGAGGAGAGCCGGTTCAGCTCCATGAGCAGGACCCGGATGATCGTGGCCCGGTCCGGGATCTGGTCCTCGATGCCGAGGAGCTTCTCGACGCCCAGGCAGTACGCCGCCTCGTTGAAGAAGGGCGTCAGGTAGTCCATGCGCGTCACGAACGTGGTGCCCTGCGTCCAGGTCCGGTACTCGAGGTTCTTCTCGATGCCGGTGTGCAGGTAGCCGATGCCGCAGCGGGCCTCGGTGACCGTCTCGCCGTCGATCTCCAGGATGAGGCGGAGGACACCGTGCGTGGACGGGTGCTGGGGGCCCATGTTGACGACGATGCGCTCGTCGTCGGCGCGGGCCGCGGACTGGACGACCTCGTCCCAGTCGCCGCCGGTGACCGTGTAGACGGTGCCTTCGGTCGTCTCCCTGGGGGAGGCGTGGGAAGTGCTCACGAGTACGACCTCCGCTGGTCCGGAGCCGGGATCTGGGCGCCCTTGTACTCGACGGGGATGCCGCCGAGGGGGTAGTCCTTGCGCTGCGGAAAGCCCTGCCAGTCGTCCGGCATCATGATCCGCGTCAGGGCCGGGTGACCGTCGAAGACGATGCCGAAGAAGTCGTAGGTCTCGCGCTCGTGCCAGTCGTTCGTCGGGTAGACGGAGAACAGCGAGGGGATGTGCGGGTCGCTGTCGGGCGCGCTGACTTCGAGCCGGATCAGCCGGTTGTGGGTGATCGAGCGCAGGTGGTAGACGGCGTGCAGTTCGCGGCCCTTGTCGTGCGGGTAGTGGACGCCGCTGACGCCGGTGCACAGTTCGAAGCGCAGGGCGGGGTCGTCGCGCAGGGTGCGGGCGACCCGGACCAGGTGCTCGCGCTCGATGTGGAAGGTCACCTCGCCCCGGTCGACGACCGTCTTCTCGATGGCGTTGCCGGGCAGGAGCCCCTGCTCCTCCAACGCGCCCTCGAGTTCGTCGGCGACCTCGTCGAACCAGCCGCCGTAGGGCCTGCTCGCCGGTCCGGGGAGCCGGACGGAGCGGACCAGGCCGCCGTAGCCGGAGGTGTCGCCGCCGTTGTTGGCGCCGAACATGCCGCGCTGGACGCGGATCTCCTCGCCGCCCTGACCCCGCTGGCCGGGGAGGTTCTCCGCGGACAGGTCCTTCTCCGGGTTCACACCGTTCGCGTCACCCGCGGTGTTGTTCGCGTCGCTCACCGCAGCAGCCCCTTCATCTCGATCGTGGGCAGGGCCTTGAGCGCCGCTTCCTCCGCCTCGCGGGCCGCCTCCTCGGCGTTCACACCGAGCTTGGAGCCCTGGATCTTCTGGTGGAGCTTGAGAATGGCGTCCATCAGCATCTCGGGCCGCGGCGGGCAGCCGGGGAGGTAGATGTCGACCGGGACGATGTGGTCGACGCCCTGGACGATGGCGTAGTTGTTGAACATGCCGCCCGAGGAGGCGCAGACCCCCATGGAGATGACCCACTTCGGGTTCGGCATCTGGTCGTAGACCTGCCGCAGCACCGGCGCCATCTTCTGGCTGACCCGGCCCGCGACGATCATCAGGTCCGCCTGCCGCGGCGAGCCGCGGAAGACCTCCATGCCGAAGCGCGCCAGGTCGTAGCGGCCGGCGCCGGTGGTCATCATCTCGATGGCACAGCAGGCGAGGCCGAACGTGGCCGGGAAGACGGACGACTTGCGCACCCAGCCCGCGGCCTGCTCGACGGTGGTCAGCAGGAAGCCGCTCGGCAGTTTTTCCTCGAGTCCCATGTCAAAGGCCCCTCAGTCCCATTCCAGGCCGCCGCGCCGCCATACGTACGCGTACGCGACGAAGACGGTGAGCACGAAGAGCAGCATCTCCACGAGCCCGAAAATCCCCAGGGCGTCGAAGGTGACGGCCCAGGGGTAGAGGAAGACGATCTCGATATCGAAGATGATGAAGAGCATCGCCGTCAGGTAGTACTTGATGGGGAAGCGCCCGCCGCCGGCCGGCGTGGGGGTCGGCTCGATGCCGCACTCGTAGGCCTCGAGCTTCGCCCGGTTGTACCGCTTCGGACCGATCAGCGTGGCCATCACCACGGAGAAGATCGCAAAGCCTGCCCCGAGGGCTCCCAGTACGAGGATGGGCGCATACGCGTTCACCGCTCCTCGCTCCTCTCAGTCGGCACTGACTGCTGGCGGTTGCACTGGACTCACCCGCCCCAACAGCCCCACGAGCCCCGCCCGTCCCGACGAAGATCGCGAACATGTGAAGCAGGTCACAAGCCCAACTGCCTCGCATCCTATGCCCGACTCTCTGTGATCTGCGACACGGGGTATTGCACAAGCTTTGTGATCTCCACCACCTGACGAACGATCATGAAGTCGGATGAGCAGTGATCTTCACACAAGAAGCGTTCACCTGATCACCAGAGGTGACATTTTCGCTCGTCGTCGCTGGCCAGAGGGTCCGAGTGGGGCGCGTCTCAATATCAAGAGGCTTCCCTTGCATGCAAATTGGCGCTGGACGCACACCCTTGATAGAGGAGCCATTCACACGTGAGGGGGATGGCCGGGGGCCGGTGTGGACACGTGCACGCGTTCACGAGCGGCGGTGGACGCCGTCGGACGACCGCCGTACCGGCCGCCGGGGCGGGAGGGGCCGCCGCGCACGCGACGGACGCGTGCGCCGGGGTAACCGTTCCGTGACCTGCGCCACATTCATGAGAGGCGTCTGAGAACCGGGCTTGGCCAAGCGTTCCAACAAGTGGTAAGCGCGGGGCAATTCGGGCGTAACGATCAAAGACCGTGATCACAGGCCGATTACGGCCCGTCCGCAATGTCCGTTACGGCGTCAATAAAGAGCGACACGCCCGGGATTCGGCGGCTCGATTGAACAACTGTGGCGCAGCCCACGTTTCTTGAAGGTATGGAGGAGCTACTGATACCGGTTGTCCCTATGTCCCACACCGCTCACATACGCAGCCACCGGAAGCCCCGCCGCAGCGCGTCGACGATCGCGATGCGGGCCGGAGTTGCCGGTGGCGTCCTCAGCACCCTGGCAGTGGCCGGTGCGTCGGGGTCGGCCAACGCGGCCGAACCGGTGACGCAGACCCTCGAACTGCCCACCCTGACGGCCGATCTGGCCGCTCAGGTCGCCCACTCCGCGGACGTCACGCAGCAGGCCGCCGCCAGCTACCAGCTGCAGGCCGAGCGTGACGCGGCGGCCGCCAAGGCCGCCAAGGAGGCCAAGGCCGACCTCGCCGAGGCCAAGAAGAAGGCCGCGGAAGCCAAGAAGAAGGCCGAGGAGGCCGCGCGCAAGGAGGCCGCCGAGCGCGCCTCGCGCACCGCCGAGCGCGCCACCCTGAGCGCCTCCGCGGACACCGGTTCCTCCACGGGCACCGGCAGCAGCACCAGCACCAGCACGTCCACGGCCACCGGTTCGGCCGCCGCCGTCGTCTCCTTCGTCCAGGCCCAGGTCGGCAAGGCCTACGTCTCCGGCGCGACCGGCCCCTCCGCCTACGACTGCTCGGGTCTCGTGCAGGCCGCCTTCAAGCAGGTCGGCATCAGCCTCCCGCGCGTCTCGCAGGCCCAGTCGACGGCCGGCACCCAGGTCGGCCTGGACAACCTCCAGCCGGGCGACATCCTCTACTGGGGCGGCGCGGGCAGCGCGTACCACGTGGGCGTCTACGTCGGCGGCGGCATGTTCGTCGGCGCGCAGAACTCCTCCACCGGTGTCGTCGAGAAGCCGCTCTCCTACGACCCGCCGAGCGGCGCGGTGCGGGTGCTGTAAGCCGCACCCCCGCCCGTACCCACGCGAAAGGGCCGCAGCCGCTCGGGGGCTGCGGCCCTTCGCGGGCTCCTGGCATGCTCAAGCACGGGCCGGTGCTCCACCGGCCCGTCCACGAGCCGAAGGAGAGAACGTCATGCCGAGCGTCTTCGTCCAGGGGCGGCCCGCCGCCTCCTGTCCCCCGTACGCGCCCGAGGCGCTGCGCGGAGCGGTGCGCCGCGTCACCGAGGTCGGCGAGGAGGTGCTGCACCGGCCGTGCCGTGACGTCACGGAGTTCGGGCCCGACCTCGCCGCGCTCGTCGACGACATGTTCCGCACGATGTACGTCGCGGAGGGGGCCGGGCTGGCGGCCAATCAGGTCGGCGTGGACCTGCGCCTGTTCGTCTACGACTGCCCGGACGACGACGGTGTCCGACATGTCGGACACATCGTCAATCCGGTCGTCGAGGCCCTCGCCCCGGCCGCGCGGCGGCTGCTCGACGAGGGCGAGGGGTGCCTGTCGGTGCCGGGCGCCGTCATGGCCGTACCGCGGCCCGACCGGGCCGTGGTGCGCGGCCTGGACCGGGAGGGTGCGCCGCTCCTCATCGAGGGCACGGGCTACTTCGCGCGCTGCCTGGCCCACGAGACCGACCACGTGAACGGGCAGGTCTACCTGGACCGGCTCTCCGGCCGGGAGCGGAAGGCGGCGCTGCGGCAGTCGGCCGCCCGGCGCGAGGAGGTCCTCGCGCGCCGGGCCGCCAACGCCGCTGCGTTCCCCGCCTGATCGGACACGCCGATCAGGCACGCCGATCAGGCAGCACCGCTGATCAAGCACCGCTCACGACGCGCCGCTCACGACGCGCCGCTGAGAAGGCGCCGCTGATCAGGCCTTCGGCGCGACCTTGCTCAGTCCGTTGATGATGCGGTCCATCGCGTCGCCGCCCGTCGGGTCCGTCAGGTTGGCGAGCATCTTCAGGGTGAACTTCATCAGGATCGGGTGGGTGAGGCCGCGCTGGGTCGCGATCTGCATGACCTTCGGGTTGCCGATGAGCTTCACGAAGGCGCGGCCCAGGTTGTAGTAGCCGCCGTAGGTGTCCTTCAGGACGCGCGGGTAGCGCTGCAGGGCGATCTCGCGCTGGGCCGGCGTGGCCCGCGCGTGGGCCTGGACGACGACGTCGGCGGCGATCTGGCCGGACTCCATGGCGTAGGCGATGCCCTCGCCGTTGAAGGGGTTCACCAGGCCGCCGGCGTCGCCGACGAGGAGCAGGCCCTTGGTGTAGTGGGGCTGGCGGTTGAAGGCCATGGGCAGGGCGGCGCCGCGGATCGGGCCGGTCATGTTGTCCGGGGTGTAGCCCCAGTCCTCGGGCATGGACGCGCACCAGGCCTTGAGGATCTCGCGCCAGTCGAGCTCCTTGAAGGCGGCGGAGGTGTTCAGGACGCCCAGGCCGACGTTCGAGGTGCCGTCGCCCATGCCGAAGACCCAGCCGTAGCCCGGCAGCAGGCGGTCCTGCGGGCCCCGCCGGTCCCACAGCTCCAGCCAGGACTCCAGGTAGTCGTCGTCGTGGCGGGGCGAGGTGAAGTACGTGCGGACGGCGACGCCCATGGGCCGGTCCTCGCGGCGGTGCAGGCCCATCGCCAGGGACAGCCGGGTGGAGTTGCCGTCGGCGGCCACGACCAGCGGCGCGTGGAAGGTGACCTCGCGCTTGTCCTCGCCCAGCTTGGCGTGCACACCGGTGATGCGGCCGGTGCGGTCGTCGACGATCGGCGCACCCACGTTGCAGCGCTCGTACAGGCGCACGCCGGCCTTCTGCGCCTGCCGCGCGAGCTGCTCGTCGAAGTCGTCGCGCTTGCGGACGAGTCCGTAGTCGGGGAAGGAGGCCAGGTCCGGCCAGTCCAGCTGGAGGCGGGAGCCGCCGCCGATGATGCGCAGGCCCTTGTTGCGCAGCCAGCCGGCCTCCTCGGAGATGTCGATGCCCATGGCGACGAGCTGCTTGACCGCGCGCGGGGTCAGGCCGTCGCCGCAGACCTTCTCCCTGGGAAAGGCGGTCTTCTCCAGCAGCAGGACGTCGAGTCCCGACTTGGCCAGGTGGTACGCGGTGGTGGAGCCGGCCGGCCCCGCGCCCACGACGATCACGTCGGCGGTGTTCTCGGAGAGCGGCTCAGTCTCGACGGTCACGGCGGGATCTCCCCAAGTTCGGAATCTGCGTGCCGACCGGCACTGGTCATGGGCAGTCTATTCAGCGTCACCGATCACCCGGCTGAAGGGCTGCCCCGTGAAGCGACCTCTCCCCGTTGTACGGTTGCGCGTCCCCACCGACGAGGACGCCGTCGCCTGGCACCGGATCTTCGACGATCCGGACGTCATGGAGTTCCACGGCGGGAGGGCCGCGGAGCTGTCCGTCTACGAGGAGCTGACCGCCCGCCAGCGCCGCCACGACGCCGAGCACGGATTCTGCCTGTGGACCGTGGTGGACGAGTCGGACCGGGTCATCGGGTTCACCGGCGCCCAGCCGTGGCCGGGCGACTGGGGTCCCCAGGGCGAGATCGAGATCGGCTGGCGGCTGGGGCGGGCGCACTGGGGCAAGGGGTATGTCACCGCGGCGGCCCGGGAGACCCTCCAGCGGGTGCGGACGGCCGGTGTGACGGAGGTGGTCACGATGGTCAACGCGCGCAACGCCCGGTCCATCGCGATCACGCAGCGGCTCGGCATGCGGCTCGCCGAGGTCTTCGCGATCCCGTCCTCCGAGCAGCGGGGGCACTGCTACCGCCTCGCCCTGCACCCGTAGCGAGGTCCGTTCATGACGCAGGGTGACCGACTGTCACAGTCAGCCACCCAACGCTTCCGGGGGGTGCTCCGCGGCGCTACTCTGCCGGGTACCGCTGGGGGGTGACGTCCGTGCGCCTGGTGCCCGAGGATCCCGAGAACGGCGACGTCCGCGTGCCGCGCCTGGTCGGTCTGATGGCCGTGGACGCGTACGAGAACGCCCACGTCCTGGGCCTTTCCCTGCACGCGCCGGACCGGCCCGACCTCCGGGTCGCCGTCGTCGACCACGTCGTGCGCCAGTATCCGCCGCCCGGCGCACAGGTGCCCCGGGAGTCGACGGTGTACGTGTGGTTCGACTTCGGGGAGGGCGAGGGCGGCGGGGGCATCCGCGAGCCGCGCGTGCCGTGTCCGCCGCCGGGCGGGCTCCGCCGGGAGCTGGCGGAGCCGGGGGAATCGCCGTCCTGCTGTGCAGCGCTCAGCTCGCCTTGAACCCGCGGTGCAGCGTCACCACGCCGCCCGTCAGGTTGCGCCAGGCCACCTTGGACCAGCCGGCCTTGCCCAGCCGCTCGGCGAGCGCCGGCTGGTCGGGCCAGGCCCGGATGGACTCGGCGAGGTAGACGTACGCGTCGGGGTTGGACGACACCGCGCGGGCGACCGGCGGCAGGGCGCGCATCAGGTACTCGGTGTAGACGGTGCGGAACGGCGCCCAGGTCGGGTGCGAGAACTCGCAGATGACGACCCGACCGCCGGGCCGCGTCACCCGGTACATCTCGCGCAGCGCGGCGTCCGTGTCCTGCACGTTGCGCAGCCCGAAGGAGATGGTGACGGCGTCGAAGACGTCGTCCTTGAACGGCAGCCGCGTCGCGTCGCCCGCGGTGAACGGCAGCCAGGAGTGCCGTTCCTTGCCGACCTGGAGCATGCCCTGGGAGAAGTCGCAGGGGACGACGTAGGCGCCGGTGCGGGCGAAGGGCAGCGAGGAGGTCGCCGTGCCGGCCGCCAGGTCCAGGACCTTCTGCGCCGGGCGGGCGTCGACGGCTCTGGCGACCGCCTTGCGCCACGCCCGGTCCTGGCCGAGCGAGAGCACGGCGTTCGTCAGGTCGTACCGTTCCGCGACGTGGTCGAACATCGAGGCGACTTCGTGCGGCTGCTTGTTCAGGGAAGCGCGGGTCACGGGCCCATTGTTGCAGCACCGTCCTGACCGCCCGTGCCGCAGCCCCGGCTCACGGCGGCGGGCCCCGGCTCACGGCAGCAGCCGCGGCCGCCTCCGCGCGGCGACGTCCTCCACCCACCCGAACAGCAGCACGAACACCGCGATCAGCACCCAGCCCACCGCCAGCAGGAACCACTGGCTGTCCAGCGGCAGATACGCCTCGAAGGCGGGCACGTCCCAGAACCGGTCGATCAGCGGCACGGCCAGGACCAGGGCCAGCTCGTGCCAGAGGTAGATCGTCACCGCGCGGGCGTTGAACACGCTCACCAGCCGGTCCAGCCGCCGCAGCCGGACCAGCCCCGAGAGGTCGACCCCCAGCCGCGCCTTGGAGTACATCAGCAGCGTCACGAACCCGGCCGACCAGAAGGCCTGCGCGAGCGGGATGTCGTCGAGGTCGTAGGTGCCGTACTCGGCCCGGTGCGCGAAGGCGTACCAGGCGCCGCAGGCGAGGGCGGCGAGCGACAGGGGGACGACGGCGGCCGGCTTCGGGCGGGCCAGCACACCGTCGCGGTGCGCGAAGCCGAGGACCCAGCAGAAGAGGTACGTCGCCAGGTCGAGCAGCCCGGTGCCGAAGCGGTTCTCCGGCGGCTGCCAGAGGAACTGGAACGCGAGGATCGGCGCCAGGGACAGCAGCAGCACCGGCACGGGCGCGAGCCGGAAGACCCGCAGCAGCAGCGGCGAGAGCAGCACGAACCACAGATACGTCCTGAGGTACCAGAGGATCTCCCAGGCCTGCTCGCCCCACGCGCTGCCCGGCGGGTCGCCGAGCGGCACGACCCAGTAGACGATCTGCCACCCCGGCATCCAGCCGCGCGCCAGCATCGCGCCCACCACGAACAGGCCCCAGCACCACAACGGGGGCAGCAGGCGGCGCAGCCGGCTCCGGAGCACCACGGCGGCGGGCCGCTGGAGCGAGCGGGCCATCAGGGTGCCGGCCAGGGCGAACATGACCCCCATGGACGGGAAGACCAGCCCCGCCCAGGGCCAGCCGAAGGCGTGGTAGGCGACGACCCGGACGAGGGCGAGGGCGCGCAGGGCGTCGAAGTACCGGTCCCGCCCCGAAGCACCCCCACCGCCCCCACGGCCCTCGGCGCGCACGGACGGCACGGTGCGCGCGGCGCCCTTGCTGTGCGCCCCCATCAGCCGGTCCCCGAAGTACCCGCCGGCGTCCCCACCTCGCCGGTCCGTTTCAGCTTCTGCCAGCGCAGCCGCCCGCCGGTCAGCGCGGTGACGCAGGAGTGGATGAGGACCAGGTACATCATCTGCCGGTACGCCAGCTGCTGGAGCGGCATCATCAGCAGGTACCGGTACTTCTCCCGGTCGAGCCGGAAGGCGTACGCCGCGCACACCAGCTGCACGGCCAGCACCGCGAGCCACGCGAGGAGCGCCGCGCGGAAGTCGACGAAGACCATCGAGTAGACGGTGAACACGTCGATGAGCGGCGCGAAGACCGGCGTGACCACCTGGAAGAGCACCACCAGCGGCATCCCGACCCGCCCGAAGCGGCCGGAGGGCCCCTTGTCCGTCAGGGAGCGGCGGTGCTTCCACAGCGCCTGCATCGTGCCGTACGACCAGCGGTAGCGCTGCGACCAGAGCTGGCCGAGCGACCCCGGCGCCTCCGTCCAGGCGCGGGCGTGCTCCTCGTAGATGACCCGCCAGCCCGCGCGGTGCAGGGCGATGGTGATGTCGGTGTCCTCGGCGAGGGTGTCGTCGCTCATGCCGCCGACCTGGAGGACCGCCTCGCGCCGGAACGCGCCGATCGCACCCGGGATGGTCGGCATGCAGCGCAGCAGGTCGTACATGCGCCGGTCGAGGTTGAAGCCCATCACGTACTCGATGTGCTGCCAGGCGCCGATGAGGGTGCGCCGGTTGCCGACCTTGGCGTTGCCCGCGACCGCGCCGACGGAGGGGTCCGCGAAGGGCTGCACCAGGCGCCCCACGGTGTCGGGCTCGAAGACGGTGTCGCCGTCCATCATCACGACGATGTCGTAACGGGCGTGCCGGACGCCGTTGTTGAGGGCGGCGGGCTTGCCCGCGTTGGCCTGCCGCACGACCCGGACGCCGGGCAGCCCGAGGGACTCGGCGATCTCCGCGGTGCCGTCCGTCGACCCGTCGTCCACGACGATGATCTCGACGGGGTGCGTACTGCGCGCCAGGGATCTCAGGGTCGCCTCGATGCACTCCTTCTCGTTGTACGCCGGGACGATCACGCTCACGGGTCCGGTCACGGGCGGACCCCAGCCGAAGCGGCGGCTGTTGCGCCGTCGGTGGTGGCGACGGGCGAGGACCAGCATCATGGCGAACCGGCCCATGACGGCCACGCCCACCACGACGAGCCCGACCGACAGCGCCGGCACCGTCCATTCGGCGACCGCGACGGCCGCGATCAGCGCCTTGCCCTCGTAGAGGGTGGCACCGGTGGCCTCGTGGTGGGCGGCCTGGAGGCTGTCGCCGGAACCCGTCGTGCCCGTGGCTCCGTCGGCGGGTCCGGCGCCGGTGGGCTGCTGATCGGCCATGACACCGCTGACGGTGGTGAAGGTGTAGCCCTTCGCCTTCATCTTCTCGATGTACTTCGGCAGCGCCTCGATCGTCTGCGACCGCTCGCCCCCGGCGTCGTGGAAGAGGACGGAGGCGCCCTCGTCGTCCTCCGGAGTGGCCCACTCGACGATCTTCGAGACGCCGGGCCGCTTCCAGTCGTCGCTGTCGGTGTCGATGAAGACGCTGGTGTAGCCGTCCTGGCCGAGACTCTCGTAGACGGGCCAGCTGTAGTTGTCGATGGCGTCCGTCTCGGAGGAGTACGGCGCCCGGAACAGCGTGGTGGTGATGCCGGCCGCACCCGCCAGGGCGAGCTGGGTCTGCTCGATCTCGCGGGTGACGCGAGCCTGGCTCTGGTAGGAGAGGTCGACGTGGGTGAAGGTGTGGACGCCCACTTCGTTGCCCTGCTCGACCATGTCCCGCACGATGCCCGGGTGGCGCGAGACCATCGATCCGACCAGGAAGAACGTGCCGGGCACGTCGTACTTCTCCAGGATCTCCAGCACCTGCGGCGTCCAGGTGGGGTCGGGGCCGTCGTCGAAGGTCAGCACGATCGTCTTGTCCGGGACGGAGACGGTGGCGGCCTGTCCGCCGGGGAAGGAGAGGATCGGCCCGCCGTCCAGTACGTCGTCGGGGACGTCGCTCGCCGAGGCGCCGGTGCGGACGCGCTGGTCGCCGCCGACCTCCGCGCGCAGATAGCCGTCGAGCAGCATCACGCAGGTCAGCGCGAGCAGGAGCAGCAGGGCGAGGAGGACGCGGGGGCGTTGCAGCGCGGCGGCCCGGCCGGCGGCCCGTTCCATGCGGGAGGGGGCGCGGCGGCGGCCCCGGGCGGGCGGGGCGGGGGATGTGCTGGGCGTGGTCATGAGGGTGGCGGCGTCCGGTCAGTCGGTGCGGGCGGCGGTGCTGGGGACCGCGCTGGGGGAAACGGTGGGGGCGGTGCTCGGCGGCGCGCCCGTGGGAGCGCCCGTGGGAGCGACCCCGCCCTGCGGACGCGTGCCGCCGCCGGGGCCGGGGCCGCCCCCGGGTCCGCCAGCTCCGCCACCGCCACCCACGCCGAAGGGCAGCAGCGAGGACGGGTTGACCGAGATGCCGACGCCCATGAAGGCCAGGCCCAGGACGGCCGTGTAGCCGACGCACACGGCCCCCACGAGCAGTCCCAGCCGACGCAGCAGCCGGGCCCGGCGTCCGGTGCTGTCGACGAACACGGGACCCTCGGCGGATCCGTTGCCGCGTTTGCGGCGGCGACCGCGCGGGGCGGCACGGGAGACGGTGGCAGGCTCGGGATGCATTCCCCGGACGTTAGGGAGCCTTGCCTGTCGCGAACTGGCAGTTCCTTGAGAGGTCCCGGTGAAAAGCGGCCGTTCCTGTCCGTTTCCTGGGAGACGGCCCCGAACGGCGCCCTTTCCTCAGCGAAGACCCAGGAACGCGTGCCACCTTCACTGGTCCGACGCCGACGCCGACGCCGACGACGGACGCCGGACGACGGACGCCGGACGCCGGACGCCGGACGACACAGGACAAGAACGGGAGAGTGCGCTCATGAGGGTTCACCGGACCGCGGCAGCCGGGTGCGCCCTGTTGTTCGCCCTGGCCACCGCGGGCTGCGCCAAACAGGACGACGGCACCACCGACGCGGCCCCCGCATCGCCGTCGGCGTCGTCCGAGCCGACCACCGCCTACGCCCCCTACGTCAGTGCCACCACCGCCTCCGGCACCGACGCGGCGGGCTCCCCCACGGCGTACAACCTGGCGTTCGTCATCTCGTCCGGCGACGACTGCGTCCCCCGCTGGAACGGTGTCCAGGACATCGACGACACCTCGGTAGCCGCCCGCGTCGAGCGGCTGAAGGACTCCGGTGCCACCGTCCGCGTCTCCTTCGGCGGCGCGTCCGGCACGGAGCTGGCGGCGGCCTGCGACCGCGCCTCGGCTCTGGCCCGGGCGTACGGCGCGGCCCTGGACGCCGCCGGGTCCACGCGGGCGGACTTCGACATCGAGGGCGACGAGCTGAGCGACGCCGACTCCCTCGCGCTGCGCTCGGAGGCGATCGCCCTGCTCCAGGAGGAACGGAGCGGCCTGAAGGTCTCCTTCACCCTGCCGGTGATGCCCTCGGGCCTGGACACCGACGGCCTGGCACTGCTGGCGTCGGCCAACGACCACGGCGTACGGGTCTCCACCGTCAATCTCATGACCATGAACTACGGCGAGTCGTACACCGGCGACATGGGCGACTACGCCCTGGCCTCGGCGAAGGCCGCGCACGCCCAGCTGCGGAAGGTCTTCGGCACCTCCGACGCGGACGCCTGGCGGGGCATGGCGCTCACCTCGATGCTCGGCGTCAACGACGTCGCCGGTGAGACGTTCACGCTCGCGGACGCGGCCGAGGTGCGCGCCTTCGCCGAGGACAAGGGCGTCGCCTGGGTGTCGATGTGGGCGGCCTTCCGCGACAAGGCGTGCGGCGCGGACGCCTCGGCCGCCGACGCGCTCACCACGTGCAGCGGCGTGGAGCAGGCGGACGGGGCGTTCGGAACGGCGTTCGGCGCGTAGGCCGGGGACGCCGGACGGGCCCCGCGGGGCAGCGCGGGGCCGCGCGGGGCCGCGCGCTCAGCGCCCCCGGTACACCAGACGGCCGCCCACGACGGTGGCCACGCACGTGGACGCGCCCTCCCGCACGAGCGCCGCCCGGTCGGGCACGTCGAACACCGCGAACCGGGCGGGCTTCCCGGGGGCGAGCGCGGGAAGCAGCACCAGCGGCACCGGCGAGAAGGACGCGGGCCCGGGCAGGGTGGCCGGACGCGCCGCCACGGCGAGTCCGGCCCCGCGCACCGCGTCCAGGGCCGCGCGGCCTCGCAGTTCCCCGGCGACGGCGACCGTGCCGTGCGCCAGCAGGCGTTGGACCCCTCGGCGCGCGCTGGCGCCCCGCGCGGACGCGTCCGCGCCGAGCAGTGCGAGCGCGCGCTGACCGAAGAGCGGCTCGGTGCCCAGCCGGTCCGCTTCGCGCGGGTCGGGGTGGTACGCCTGCTCCAGCAGCTCCGGGCCGTACGGGTTGAGCAGTCCGGGGGTCAGGATGCCGGGCCACCGGCGCACCCGCGCGCGCGGGTGGTCGGCGGCCAGTTCCTCGTACGGGCCGACGGCGGCGAGATGCGCGCCGTCGACCAGGACGGCCGTCTCGGGCGAGGCTTCGCAGGCGTGGATCGTCAGCACGGCGGCGTCAGTTGGAGGCGAGCAGCTTCAGCTCGGGGTGCGCCGTGCCGCCCTCGATCGCCGTGGAGGAGATGTGGGAGGCGACGCGCTCGTCGACGGGGTCGTTCGCCGGGTCGTCGTGCACGACGAGGTGCTCGTACGTCGTGGAGCGCTGCGCCGGGACGCGTCCGGCCTTGCGGATCAGGTCGATGATCTCCAGCCGGTTGGACCGGTGCTTGGCGCCCGCGGAGGAGACGACGTTCTCCTCCAGCATGATCGAGCCGAGGTCGTCGGCGCCGTAGTGCAGGGAGAGCTGGCCGACCTCCTTGCCGGTGGTCAGCCAGGAGCCCTGGATGTGGGCGACGTTGTCGAGGAACACGCGGGCGATGGCGATCATCCGCAGGTACTCGAAGAGCGTGGCCTGCGTGCGGCCCTTCAGGTGGTTGTTCTCGGGCTGGTAGGTGTACGGGATGAAGGCGCGGAAGCCGCCCGTGCGGTCCTGCACGTCCCGGATCATGCGCAGGTGCTCGATGCGCTCGGCGTTGGTCTCGCCGGTGCCCATCAGCATGGTGGACGTCGACTCGACGCCCAGCCCGTGCGCGATCTCCATGATCTCCAGCCAGCGCTCGCCGGACTCCTTCAGCGGCGCGATGGCCTTGCGCGGCCGCTCGGGCAGCAGCTCGGCGCCGGCCCCGGCGAAGGAGTCGAGCCCGGCGGCGTGGATCCGCCGGATCGCCTCCTCGACGGACACCTTGGAGATCCGCGCCATGTGCTCGACCTCGCTCGCCCCCAGGCTGTGGATGACGAGCTCGGGGAACTCCTTCTTGATGGCGGCGAAGTGCTTCTCGTAGTACTCGACGCCGTAGTCCGGGTGGTGGCCGCCCTGGAACATGATCTGCGTGCCGCCCAGCTCGACCGTCTCCGCGCAGCGGCGCAGGATGTCGTCGAGGTCGCGGCTCCAGCCCTTCTTCGTGTCCTTGGGGGCCGCGTAGAAGGCGCAGAACTTGCACGCCGTGACGCACACGTTCGTGTAGTTGATGTTGCGCTCGATGATGTACGTGGCGATGTGCTCCGTACCGGCGTACCGGCGCCTGCGTACGGCGTCGGCGGCGGCGCCCAGCGCGTGCAGCGGGGCGTCGCGGTAGAGGTCGAGCGCCTCTTCGGGGGTGATCCGCCCACCGGCGGCGGCGCGGTCGAGGATGGGCTGAAGGTCGGCCTTCTCGGTCACCGGCGTCCCTTTCGCAAGGTTCGTGGGGTTGTGGACAGACCTGCCCAGCGTACGCCAGGCGTTTTGCCCGTTCGTGCTCAGGCCGCGTACGCCCCGGCCAGGACACCGAGGAAGGCGCCCGCGATGAGGAAGGGGCCGAAGGGGATGGCCGTCTTGCGGTCCGCGCGCCGGGCGACGAGGAGGGCGCCGCCGTACAGCGCCCCGAGCAGGAACCCGGCGAAGGTGCCCAGCATCAGGGTGGGCCAGCCGTACCAGCCGAGGACGGCACCGGCCGTGAGGGCGAGTTTGACGTCGCCGAAGCCCATGCCGGCCGGGTTGACGAGGAACAGCACCAGGTAGCTGGCGCCGAGGGCGAGGGCGCCCAGCACGGCGGTGGTCCACTCCCCCGCGTGCTCGGGCACGAGCGCGGTGAGGCCGAGCAGGACGAGCGCGGCGCCGGCGAGCGGCAGGGTGAGCGGGTCGGGCAGCCGCCGTACCTTCAGGTCGACGACGGACAGCAGCACGCCGACCGGGGCGAGCAGCAGCCAGACGGCGATCTCGGGCCGGGTCCCGGTGGCGGCGGCGAGGGCGAGGCAGACGACGGCGGTGACGGGAGCGAGGACGAGGCGGCTGGGCCCGTAGGGCACCGCCGCCGGAGCACGGTGGTACTCGGTGCCGGTGGTGGCGTCGTACGTCGGTTCCAGCAGGGCCGGAGTCGGGGGGCACGTCCGGCAGCGGGCCCCGCCGAGCCAGCCGCGGACCGGGTGGCCGCCCGGGCACTCGGTGTGCCACGCCTGCCCGGACGGTGCGGCGAACCGGTAGGCCGCGCGGGGCAGCAGCGCGCCCGTCGCCGCGCCCCACAGCGCGGCGAGGAGGACGACCAGAAGGTCGAGGTCGATGCTCATCCGGCGGCGGAGACGCCCTCGCGCCAGGTCGGCAGCAGTTCGTCGAGCAGCGCCTCGGTACGGGGCGGCAGCCCGCGGGCCCCGCTGCGGTCGACGAGGTCGGCGGCGAGGGCGCGCAGCCGGTCGGAGTCGCCGGTGGCGTGCGTGGCACGCAGCAGCTCGTGCCACAGGCGCTCGTCGGCGGGGGCCGTGCGCAGCGCCGCGTTCAGCGCCTCGATGGCCTTCTCCGCGCGGTTCTTCTCCAGGTGGAACTCGCAGAGGGCCAGCCCGGTGTCGGCGACCAGCAGCGGGAGCTGGGCGTCGACGATCTCGTGGGTGAGCCAGCGGTAGCGGCCCTCGGGGCGGTCGGCGAGCAGCGGCCCGCGCACCAGCACCAGCGCGTCCGTGAGCAGCCGCCCGCGCACCTGGCGGCTGCCGACGCCCCGGCCCTGCGTGGCCTCGTAGTAGAGGGAGCGCAGTACGTCGAGATCGGAGACGACGGACTGGGCGAGGGTGAGCCGTCCGGTGGCGTCGGTGCCGAGCCGCGGGGTGCCGTCGGGGTCGGTGCCCAGCCAGGTCCGCAGCCGCTCCAGCAGCGCGTCGCGCACGTCCGGGGTCACGCCGCGCGGCCACAACGCGGAGGACAGCACCCGCGGGTGGACGCCCTCGCGGTGCAGCAGGAGCAGCGCCAGCGCCTCGTGCAGCAGGGCGCTGCGCTCGCCGTCGGGCGCGTCCAGGCCGATGATCTCGTACGACCCGACGAGGCGGGCGTACACCGCGGGCCGGCCCTGCTCGCTGATGTCGACGAGGAACGGCGGGGCGTTGGCCGGCCGGCCGGGTCCGCCCTCGGGGTCGGAGCCGGGATCGGCGTCGGTGAACAGCTCGACGACGGCACGCCGCTGGGCGGCCGGCAGCATCTGGGCGTCCAGTTCGAGCCCGAGCAGCGGTGCGAGCAGGCGGCCGTCGCCGGTGATCTCCATCTCCCAGGCGGCGCCGGGCAGGTCGGTGCCCCGGGTGCCGACGAGGTAGCCGATGCCGAGCCGACCGGCGTCGGCGGCGAGTTCGGCCAGCCGCAGCGCGTCGTCGTCGGAGGGCTGGGCGGCGAGCAGGACGAGGTGCGGGGCCCAGCGCGTGTGCTGGGCGGGCCCGGTGCGGCCGGTGAGCACGGAGTCGTGCCCGGCGGCCCCGAGCGCGCCGCGCCGCTGCCGGGTCTCGGCCGACATGGTCTCGAAGAGGTCCTCGAACCCGTCGAGGTGCCGTATCCGGTTGGGCGCGAGGGGCGTGAGGTCCTCCCCGAACCCGACCAGGGTGATGGTCATGCGGTCCGACCAGCCGTTGGTGGCCAGTTCGGCGGCGACCGACGCGAACACGGCGGCCCGGTCGGCCTCGGCGCCGCCGAGCGAGACGATGCCGGGCACCGCCTCCAGGTTGAGCAGCAGCCGGGAGTCGTCCATGGTGCCGAGGCTGACGAGCCCGGGGTACGGCGCGGCCGTCTCGGCCTCCTCGTACCGCTCGGCGTCGGCGCGGGCGAGCATCCAGAAGGTCTGGTCCTGCCCCTGCTGCCAGGGCGCGGGCGGCTTCCCGGCGGGCTGGGCGAGCTGGAGGTGCAGATCGCCGTTGCCGCTCATCCAGGCCGCGTAGACGACGGGCAGCGGACGGGACTCGGCGGTCAGGGAGGCGGCCAGCCCGCGCAGCGAACGGTCGAGCAGGCGTACGCCCTCGGGGTCGGCGCCGACGAGGAGCGCGTCCTGCACGTCCTGGGCGTCACCGGTGGGCGTGGGCGGCTCCATGCCGCGCCGCCCGCCGACCGCGCCGAGCGCCGACTGCCACATCGCCTGGCGGCGCCGACGCCCGAGGGCACCGAGGAGACCGGCGGCGAGCAGCGGCGCGGCGAGCAGGGCCTCGGGCAGTCCGAAGGAGTCCCCGGCCTGTCCGGCGGCGGGGGTGGCGTGCTCCCCGCCCGTGCCGGGGACGGGAGTGGCCGGTGTGACGGGATTGACGGGGTTCGCGGGCGTGGGCGCGGGCCGCTGCTCGGGCAGGGACACCTGGGCGTCGCCGCCGCCACTCCCCGGGTGGGCGTGGTCCCCGGTCCGGGCGTAGTCGCTGATGTGCTGCTGCACCTGCTCGGAGACGTTCGGCGCCTCGTCGGGCATCTCGACCAGCTCGCCGCCGCGGGCGTCGCCGGGCATCTCCATGATCCAGCCGGGCCGGATGAGGCTGGCCTCGGACAACCGGGACCCGTCGGGCTGCACCCGGTCCTTGTTGAGCTCGAAGATCTCCTTGTACCGACGCCCGTCGCCGAGGTGCCGTTCGGCCACCTCCCAGAGGGAGTCGTGGTGACGCCCCTCGGGCGGCTGGATCCGGTAGTACTTCGTGTCCCCGTGCGCGGCGGCCGCGCCCCCGTCGGCACGGGCCGCGGCCTGCCCCGCCTGCCCGGCCTGCTCGGCGAGGGCGCTCGCGGTGGCGGCGGCCTGCTCCTGCTGCTGGGCGAAGAGTCCCGGCGTCTGCTGGGCGGCGGCGGCGGCCGGCTTCTGGTTCCCCTCCAGGCTCTGCCCCAGCTGCGACAGCCCCGGCGTGAGGCTCGCCGCGGTGGCGCCGACGAGGAGCAGGGCGGCGACGAGCTGCCGGGCCAGCAGCTGACTGGGCCCGGACCCGGGCACCCGCCCCGGCACCCCGACGCCGGACAGCGCGGCCTTGACCTCGACGAGCACACAGGCGGTGAACTGCGCCCAGGCGAGCCAGACGATGACGGTGAGGATGTGCAGGAAGGTGCTGACGGTGATCTCGCGCTGGAGCCAGTCGAGGCTCGGCGCACCTCCCGGCAGCGGCCACCCGACGGTCACGGCCAGCGCGAACGGCACCCCTGCGACCAGCACGAGCAGCACCACGAAGGCGAGGAACGCCTTGACGAAGTCCCCGAACGACCGCCGCCGCACCCGCACGGGCTGGGGCGTGCGGTTTCTCGGCACCGAGGGAGCCGTCGAGCTTGACGAGCTGGTGGTGCGGCGTCGCGGCATGGGCGGAATCCTGGGTCGTGGTCGTGGGCGGCGAAGGCCGCGGGGGCGTCCGGTATGAGGGGTGTGCTGAGCCTACCGAGATCTTATGGACTCCCACCGACAGCGGCGAAGGGGCGAAGACGCCCCACCTCACAACGCCCGCCCCCTTCACGCTGTTTGCCCGCTTCTGCGAACACCCCCTTCACGCTCCGCACACAATCGCCGAAAACCGGCCAGAGGCCGTGCACTCCCCCCTGGTAGCTTCGTTCCCTGTCGCACACGTCGTATCCCGGGGGGAACACCAGTGGCCCGCAGCGCCCTCACCATGACCGCCGCCACCTTCGCCGCGACGGCGGCCCTGCTCCTGACCGCCTGCGGCGGAGGGGACTCCTCGCCGGACGACATCAAGGGGGCGGGAACGGGAACGAGCGCCTCTTCCCCGTCGGCCTCGGCGTCGGGTGCGGCCGACGTGAAGCGTCCGGACGTGAGCCTGCCCGAGGACTTGAAGCTGGTCTTCGACTTCGAGAGGCCGTCGGACGCGGAGCAGGCCGCTGCGCTGGAGGACGCCGCGAACTACATCCGTGCCCTGGACCACGGCATCGCGCAGCAGGATCCGAACGACCCGGCGTACCAGTTCTATTCGACAGGCGGCGCCGAGAAGTACGCCAAGTCCCAGATCGAGGCGTGGGTCAAGGACGGCTGGACGGTCACCGGAAACGACCGGTACTTCAACGCCGACATCGATCCCGTGGGCGAGGGCAAGTCGGTGCTCGTCAGTTTCTGCCGCAACCAGGCGAAGTTCTACAGCAAGAAGGTCGAGACCGGGAAGGTCAACTACACCGACGAGAACCTGGACAGCTACCAGAAGTTCAGCCTGCTGATGAGCCCGTCCGAGGCGTCGGCGGCGGTGTGGCAGGCGCGGCAGATCGAGGTACAGGGGCGAGTGAAAGAGTGCAAGGGATGACCGTGCGTCGTCGCACCCTTTACTGGTCCTCCGCAGCTCTCTCGATTGCCTTGGTCGGGGGCCTGGCCCCGGCGGCCCAGGCCAATGGAACCCCCGGCAACACCACGACCCCTCCAGCCGACGAGAGCCCCCGGGGGGATGCGAACGGCCGCACCCTGCTGTCGTCGGTCTCCCAGTCCAGGATTCGGCTCACCTACCCCGACGGCCGGACCGGCAGCGGTTCCATGGAGGACCTGACCTCCGTCGACCCCAACTGGGAGCCGCCTGTCTGCTGGTACGAGCCGGTGTTCACTCCCGAACAGCTCAAGTCCGCGGTCGCGGACCTGAAGAAGAACGGCGGCCTGGGCGCCGTGAACGCCCATGAGTTCTGGACTTCGGGCATCTTCGTGGATCACTACGAGGAGGGCGAGGATCAGGACAACTTCGACATCAACACGTCGAAGAACACCATGGCCAAGGGCTACAAGGACTACAACCTGGGCAAGGACGGGATGTTCTGGCGCAGCGTGGTCCGCAAGGGGCACGAGCAGGACACCAGGGCCTGGGACTGCGGCCGCGTCATGTTCTGGCAGGACGCCGGCACGATCCCGGACGACGAACACGCCCCCACTCCCGAGACGCTCGCCGCCTACGCGTACGACCAGATCGACGTACCGAAGACCGAGGTCGAGCTGAAGCCGCAGACCAGGTCCACCGTGAACCTCCCCACCTGGGTCTGGCTGGACAAGGGCACCTTCAAGGAGGTCAAGGTCCGGGCCGAGCTGCCCGACACGGGCCTGTGGGCGGAGACGACCGCGAAGCCCGTCGCCCTCCACCTGGAGCCCGGAACGGCCGACGCCGAGACCTTCCCCGCCTCCGGCGACTGCGCGATCAACGCCGACGGGTCCATCGGTACGCCGTACACGAAGGGCAAGGCCGACCGGACGCCGCCCTGCGGCATCCGCTACCTCCGCGCGTCGAACGGCGAGCCGTACCCGCTGAACGCCTCGATCACCTGGGAGATCTCCTGGGAGGGCACCGGCGGCGCCCAGGGCGACCTGCCGGACGGCACTTTCGAGACGACCCGGGACATGGAAGTCCAGGAGATCCAGTCCATCAATCGCTGAACAGATCCTCGGCCCGCTCGGCGGTCACCGCACGGCGGGCCCAGATTTCGAGCTGGTCGAGGTCCGAACAGGCCAGCACCCGCTCGCGCACGGCCTCGGACACCGGGATGGCCCGCCACTCCAGAATCCGGAGGGTCATCCCGGCCCGGTCCTCGAGCCGCCCCTCTTCCCGGCCCTCCACACGGCCCTCCACACGGCCTTCCTCGCGGACCTTTTCGGCCACCGGGTTGTTGAAGAAGTAGCGGATCTCCGACATCAGGTCCCTCCAGATCTCCTTGGCCCGGGAATCGGCCAAACACGACTCGATGAGCTGTCCGAACACCGCGGCGCTGTCACCGTCGACGGTCCGCAGAGCGAAAGCCAACGGTTCCAGTATGGCGGCGGCCCGTTCGCCCCGCCCGTGCGTCATGGCCGACAGAACGGCCAGCGGGACATCCCTCTCCGCCTCCCGCTCACTCGCGATCACCGGCACGTTGTCCGGACCGATCACCAACGGTCGCACCGTCAGCGACTCCCAACCGGGCAATCCCCGCCGGATGGGCTGCGCGGCCCACCGTGCCGTCGTGCTGTTCTGCGTGATCACGACGAGTACCGGCTCACAGCGGTACTTCTCGTACAGGTACGCAAGGTAGTACGGCCAGCTGCCCCGCTTCCTTTCGTCCTGCTTCCCCTGCGCCTCGACGACGAGGAGGTAGGCCCCTTCGTCCGTCTCCACACGCATCAGCGTGTCCACACGCCGTTCGACGGGCTCGATCTCCGTGACATCGGCGTTCAGGACCGCGAAGTCACGCGGCTCCGGAAAGGGAACGCGCAGCACCTTCTGAAACGCCCGGGTCAACAGCGCCGGGTCCTTCTGAAAGACCCGGTGCAGCGCCTCGTGCGACGAGCCGACCATCAGCTCTCCCTCCTGTACGACGCGATCAACGCGCTACGCCGCGACAAGGTCACACCAGACGTACTTGCCCCGGTTCCCGCCCCTGGCCAGCGGTTGCCATCCCCACACGTCCGCGCACGCCCGCACGAGGGCGAGCCCCCGCCCCTCCTCCGCTTCCGTGAGCGCGTCCAGGTTCCCGGGCGGCTCGGGCGGCCCCGGGTCGGCGTCCCACGCCCCGACCCGCAGCACACCCGCCGCCCACCGCACCCGCAGCGCGGCGGGCCCCTTGGTGTGCCGTACGGCGTTGGAGACCAGCTCGGTCGCGATCAACTCGGCGGTGTCCACGAGGCGGATGAGGCCGTGCATGGTGAGGATCAGCCGGAGGGTGCGGCGGCAGACGGTGACGGCGCGCAGGTCGTTGAGGATGTAGAGGGTGTACTCCCAGGGGGCCGCCGGGTCGACGGGCTCGGATTCGGGCATGGGGAACTCCGTTCAGTGAGAGGGAGAGGCAGGTGGCATCGCCGCAACCGTCATGGACAGAACGGCGCGGTGCACTTCCGGCACATCGACAGCACTCCGTGTGCGGCGCATCACCGACGGTAGAGCAAAAATTTTTGCCCCCGCAAGCTGTTGCTCTAATCTGGCCCCGTAAGCGGTACGACGACAGGTGAGTTGAGGCCCGGAGGAAGCACGTGGCGCCAAGGAGTCGACCAACGGCGCGGCAGGTACGTCTGGGTACGGAACTGCGCAGGTTGCGCGAGGCCGCCGGGCTGAAGGCGCGCGAGGTGGCGGGGCTGATCAGCTCGACCTCGGCCCAGATGAGTCAGGTTGAGGCAGGCTTCGCCGGGGCGAGCGAGGAGCGTGTGCGACGGCTGGCCGCTCACTACGCCTGCGCCGACGAGGCCCTGGTCGACGCCCTGGTGGCGATGGCGACCGATCGCACTCGGGGCTGGTGGGAGGAGTTCCGGGGGGTCCTGCCTCCGGTGTTCCAGGACGTCGCCGAGTTGGAACACCACGCGACGTTCCTGCACGAGGTCGTGATCACTCACGTCCCGGGACTGCTGCAGACGCCCGACTACGCACGCGCGGTCTTCGGCTACATGGTGCCGGAGTTGCCGGACAGCGAGCTGAGACCACGCGTGGAGCATCGCCTGAGGCGCCGGGCGGTGATCGAGCGCGACGCCCCGGCGGCCTACGAGACCGTGGTCCACGAAGCCGCGCTCCGCATCCGTGTGGGCGACCGCGCAGTGTCACGAGCGCAATTGCACAGGCTCCTGGACGAGTCGGAGAGGGAACACGTCACGGTGCGGGTCATCCCGTTCGACGCCGATCACTTCGCCGGCGCCAGCGCCGCCATGATGCATGTGGGCGGGCCCCTCCCTCAGCTGGACACCGTGCTTCGCGACTCCCCCAACGGCACGGCGTTCCTGGACGCTCAGTCCCAACTGGAGCGCTTTCGAACGCTGTTTCGTAAGGTGGAGCAGGCGTCACTCGATCCCAACCGGACGCGTGATTTCATCCACCAGCTGGCGAAGGAATTGTGAGGTACGGGACCGTGACCGTACGCCCCCGTTGGCGGAAGTCCTCCTACTCCGAGGGAGGCGACGGCAACACCTGCGTGGAGATCGCAGCGTTGCCCACCCGCGTGGCCATACGCGACTCGAAGGCACCCTCCCGGGGCACGGTCACCATCCCGGTCAGATCTTTCGCCGCCCTCATACAGGGCCTCAAGAGGGCCGCCGTCTGACCGACAGCACGATCGGGTGCGATAAATTCATACGCGCGTTCCAAGTGAGGGCATCGCACGTGCACGGGGGAGAACACGGTGTCGCACAGGCCGGCGGACTGGTACGTACTCGACCTGGACAAGGACCCGACGCCGGGCGACCCGGACCGCATTCGCAAACTCGCCGGTACCCTGCACGACTTCGCGGACGACGTGTCCGACGTCCTGCGCGACCTCAAGGGCATCGCCAAGGAGGAGGAGATCCTCTCCTGGGCGGGCAAGACGGCGGAGGTGTTCGCCGAGGAGTTCGAGGACGCCCCGAAAAAGCTGCGCAAGCTCAAGAAGTCGTACAACCTGGCGGGCGACGCGCTGGCCACCTTCTGGCCCGATCTCCAGGACGCCCAGGAGAAGGCCGACAAGGCGCTGCGCGACGGCCGCAAGGCCCGCGAGGAGCTTTCCACCGCGCAGACGGCCCTGACCGGCGCCGAGGACTGGGTGCGCAGGGCGACCGAGAAGACCGACTCGTAGGACCCGGCCTGGGCCTCCGACCACTGGGACGAGATCGTCACCATATGCAAGTGGGTCGTGACGATCGTCGGCATCATCGTGATGATCGTGGGCGGCCCACTGGGCTGGTTGGTGTTCGCTGCGGCGCTTGTCGTGATGGCGGACACGATAAGAAAGGTCATCAAAGGGGAAGCCGGCTGGGGCGATCTCCTATGGGCCGCCTTGGACTGCATCCCCGCCACCAAGGGCTTCACCAGCCTCGCCAAGCTGGGCAAGCTGTGGAAGGCGGGCGGGCTGAAGGCACTCGGCGCCGGGTTCATGAAGGGCATCGGCGGAGGGCTGCTCAAGAAGGTTCAGCAGCTGAGGTCGGGAGGGCGCCTACGCGGCATCTACCGCCCGTTCAAAGGATCTACCCGCCCTTTCGGTGGCACGATCCCCTATCGGGTCCTCACCCCAAAGGCGCGACAATTGGCAAGGTACCTGACCAAAGGGCCCGTTCGCATCTCGCCCAACGAAGTCAACATATCCCACATGTCCGAACTTCAGCAGTTCCACGGAGTGGAACACGCAGTCGTACAGAACCCCGCGGGACAGATGCGCCTCTTCCAGGGGGACGAGGTGACGACGATCGTCCCGAAGGAGCTGCGCGACGAGGGCTACAAGTCGTCCCTGCTGTCCGTCCTGGGCGTCGTGGATCGCTACGAGCCGGACGTCATGGAATACGAAGCGATCGACTACTACTCACCGAAACTGCTGCTTGAGTACACGGCGCGCGCCCCGCTGCGCCTACCTCGTGAAGCGGTCGTGTTCCTCACGGAATACGCCCAGGATTACTCCCCGGTCAGTTACGACGACGAGGCCTGATGTCCACACGTTCCACGCCCCTTGGTGTATCCCTTTCGGTCCCGGAATCGTGGTGGGAGTTCGACACCCGTCCCGAAGGCCGCGAGTCGACGATCCGCGCGCTGGTGGACGAACGTGTCGGCGAGGCGCCTGACCTGGCTCCTTACCGTCCCGACCTGACCGCCATGCTCCGGAAGATGGCCAAGGACGCTCACGACTCCGGTGCGCTCTACCTGGGCTGCATGGACGAGAACTTCGACGGTGTTCCGCTCTCCGCGACCGTCACCGTGTCCGTCCTCGGTGCCAAGAACAAGCAGGGGGTCGCCCTGTCCACCGATCCCCGGGCCATCGCCGACAGCCTGCGGACGATCACCGCGCGGCGCGAAGGGGACGCCTGGCGGAAGGTGACGACCGTCGACATTCCCGAAGTGGGCCCGGCCGCACGGACGTACGGCGTGGAGGACGTGCCCGTGGCGCCGGGCGACAGCCGTACCCTTCGTATGGTGCTGACGCAGACGTACATCCCCGTCCCGGGAACCACCGACCAGGTCGTCCTCGTCTCCGGAGCCAGCCCGGTGCTGGATCTCGCCGAGGCGTTCCACGACATCTTCGACGCTGTGACCGGCACGTTCCGTTTCGTCTGAACCGCAGAGAGGACTTCGGGCCATGGGCAAGAGCGACCTCGCACTGCCGTTGACCGAGCTGGAGGACTACGGACGCCGGCTGCGGTCGCTCAAGACGCGGCTGAACCACACGAAGAAGCTCTTCGAGTCCTACAAGGACGACATCGGCGACGGCAGCGTCAACGACGCGCTCGACGACTTCGAGTCCAACTGGGAGGACGGCCGCGAGGACATCACCCAGCAGCTCGACGCCCTCGCCAGCATGTCGGACGCCGTGGTCCGCGAGTTCAAGAAGCTCGACGACGAACTCACCAAGCAGGTCAACGACGCGGTGAAGACGGAGGACAAGCGGAAGGGAAGTAAAGGTGGCGGTGGGGAGAAGTAGCGCCGTTGGGGGCCGGTACTGGCGATGGCATTCTCTCTGCGACTGACCTTCGTGCGAGGTGTCTCCTCCTCCGCCTTTCTGTTCCGGGCAGAGGTCGACGACGAAGTCGTGCTGCATCTCCTGCTGGACCGAGAGGCGGGTTCAGTCCGTCCGGCCGACGAGGACGGTCACCCGGTCGGGGTTCGCAGGCTGGATCTCAATGACGGAACGTTCCATTCGGTGAACGCCGACGAGAATTTCGTTCTGCTGGCCTCACACCTGGCCGCACAGTGGCGCAAACCGGGGAGCCCTGAGCGGGAGGTCCGCAAGTACTTCGGCTGAGGACTGGCAAGGATTGAGTGGCCGACACCTGCCGGGGACGCCCGCTCACCCCACCTCGTTCTCCGCCACCGCCTGGCCGTGGACGACCACGTCGCCGCCGTAGAACATGCCGGTGAAGACCGGGGAGTAAGTGAGCTGGACCTCGACCTGGACCTGGGCCGCGTCGGCCGTGACGCAGTGGGTCGCGGCGATGTCCGCGCCGGTCATGTCCATCTCGGCGGCGAAGGCCTTGACCCGGGCGTTGCAGTTCTCGTAGTTGATCGGGGCGGGGCCTCCCACATCGTCGTAGAGGGCCTCGCGGTCTATGTCCTGGGCGGCGTAGCGGGCGGCCTGCTCCGCGATGTCCGCGGCGCGTTCCCGCTTGGAGATGGACATGCCGCCATCGATGACGAAGGCCGAGAGGGAGAGGAAGACCAGCGCGAAGACGATGACCGCGCCGGCGCCCGAGCCCCGGTCGTCCAGCCGGGTGCGCCGGTCCGCGAGCCACGCGCGTACCAGAGATCTCACGCCGTCCTCCGGTACGGGTCCAGCGGGGAACTGAAGGTCGCCGACAGGGTGGTGGGGATGTCCAGGCCGATCGAGGCCAGGCCGCGCACCTCGCAGCTCACCTCGACCGTGAAGAGGGTGTCCGGTTCGAAGCCCGCGCTCTTCTGGACGACCGAGACCGGGCCGGAGCAGACGTCCGCGAGGTTGGCCTCGGCGGCCTTCTTCGCCTCCGCGATCGCCCTGCCGTGGTCCTTCTGGATCGAGCCCGCGCGGGCCGCGTCCCTGGCGGCGCCGTCGAGCGCCCCGCGGCCGTCGACCAGCTGGCCGAAGGCCACCAGGACCAGGATGAAGAGGATCATCACGGGGGCCAGGATGACCACCTCGATGGTGGACAGGCCCCGGTCTGCGTCGTCGCGACGCCGGCGACCGTCCATGGGACCGGAGGGGTTCATCTAGTTGTCCCCCTCCGGCACGAAACGTTCGACCGGGCCCGCCGACTGGGCGTGCACGGTCAGGTCCAGGCCCGGGAAGACCGTGGGGATACGGGCCGTGATCTCCACTCCGACCGTGTTCTGCTCCGGCTGGAGCATCTTCACGTCGGGTGACAGGACCAGTTGCGGGCCGAGTTGGCGGATGTAGCTGTCGACCACGTCCTGGGCCTCACCCCGCCACGCGCCGGGCCGGGCGTCGGCCGTCGCGCGGGCCTTGCGCGCGCCCGCCTGGGCCGCGGCCTGCGCCACGTGGTCGGCGAAGAAGTACAGGCCGAACTGCACCGTCGCGAAGATCATGAAGAACAGGACCGGAGTGAGCAGCACGAACTCGATCGCGGTCATGCCGGAGTCGTCGCCCCGGGTGGTCGCGGCCTCCCGCGCCACCTCCACCCTGCGGCGCACCCGCCTGTGCACGCCCCCGAGCACGTCCCCGAGCGCGTCCCCGAGCGCGCCGCTGAGCGCGCCGCTGAGCACGCCGCGCACAACGCCCGGCGTCCTCGTCCCCGTCTGTCCCGTCACGTCGTCCCCGTCAGAACCTGGCGTCGGCCGGTCAGCAGGTCTTGCCCGCGTCCGCGCCCTTGATGCAGTCGCCGACCTTGTTGGCGCCGTCGCTGAGCGCGGCGTTGATGATGGCGGCCACCACGCCGACGATCGCGACGACGACCGCGGAGATGATGACCCACTCGACCGCGGAGGCGCCGCGGTCCAGCTCCCCGGAGCGGGCGCGGTCCACGCGGGCCCGCAGGAAGGTGATCAGGAAGTCGACGGGCACGATGCCCGTGGTGCCGGTGCGGAGGTTCCGTCCGTTCATGGTGGGTTCTGTCCTCTCGTATCAGTTCTGGGAGCGAAGCGGCTCGGAGCTGCTGGATGGGGGCTGCGGCGGGTGCGCCGGAGACTGCGTCACACCTGGAACACCCGCATCGCCGCCGGGTAGATCAGGAACACCAGGAACCCGGCACACAGCAGGAGTTGGGCCACGAGCATCGACTGGGACTTCTCGCCCGCGCTGCCCTCGATCTCGGAGAGTTCGCGGTGGCGCATGGTCTCGGCGCGGGAGGCGAGGGACTCGCGGACCTTGGCGCCGTCGTCCGCCACCAGGGCGAGGGAGGCGGAGAGGTCCTTGAGTTCCTCGACGCCCAGGTCCTCGCCGAGCTGGCCCAGTGCCTGCCACTGGCTGATGCCCGTGATGCGCGCGTCGGCCAGCGCGTTGCGGATGCGGTGGGTGGCCCAGCCGTCCGACACCTCGGCCGCCGCCATCAGCGCCTCCGGCAGGCCGCGGCCGCCGGCCAGGCTCATGGAAACCAGGTCCAGGTACGCCCCGATCACGCGCCGCAGGTCACGGCGTTTCTCGGCGGCGTCCCGGCGGACCTCCAGGTCGGGGAGGAAGAAGAAGAGCGCGGCGCAGAGCAGGGCCAGCCAGACCGGGATGATCGGGCTGTCCCCGAAGCCCAGCTGCCAGACGATCGCGAACAGGAACGGGCCGAAGAACAGGCCGCCCACCGCCAGCAGCGCCTTCGTCGCCAGGAACTTCTCCCAGCTGCGGTCCAGCACCGCGAGGTCCGCGCGCAGCGAGCGCTGCTCCCAGCCCTGCTGGAGGTACAGCTCCGCGACCCGGGCGCCGACCTGGGCCCGCAGCGAGCCGAGACGGCCGGTGTCCTTCACCGCGCGGGACGACTCGTACGCCGCCCCGCGCGCCCGCATCGCGTCGATCCGGGCGACCTGCTGGATCGGGCTGCGTCTGCTCGGCATCAGGGCGCGGATCAGGGCGTAGACGCCCAGGCCGATGACGGCGCCGACCAGGACCGGCATGGTCAGGTTCATCGTCGTACCCCCTCGTCCCCAGACGCCGGAGACGGCTGGGCCGGTTGCGGCAGGCGCTGCACGGGCTGTCCCGGCTGACCGGAGTGGCCCGGCTGTCCCGGCTGACCCGGCGTGCGGGGGCGCACGAACTGGACGTCGGAGCCGTCCCGGACCAGGAAGCGTTCCGGTGTCTCGATGGTCGACAGCTTGCGCAGCCACCAGAAGCCGAGCGCGAACAGCCCGCACACGCAGGCCAGCACGAGCTGGCCGACGGGTGAGCCGTACGGCTCGACGAAGTCCCGGTTGAAGATGGACAGGCCGAGGACGAAGAGGACCGACACCGCGACCACGATCTGCACGGACCGGCGGGTCGAGGCGCGCTGCGCCATCACGCGCTGGCGCATGTCGACCTCCTCGCGCGCCGACTTGGCGAGCGCGCCGAGGACCTGCCGCAGACCGGGGCCGCGCAGCCGCGCGTTGAGGATCAGCGCCGCGACGATGATGTCGGCGGACGCGTCGTCGATCTCGTCGGCGAGGTGCTGGAGCGCGTCGGGCAGCGGGGTGCGCGAGCGCAGCCGGTCGACCAGGGCGTCCAGGTGGGGGCGGAGTACGGGCGCGGCGGCTCGTGCGGAGGCGGGGATGGCCTGCTCCAGGCCGACCGCGCCCGCGATGGTGTCGCGCAGCGACTCCGTCCAGGAGGCGAGGGCCTCGACCCGCTTCATCGCGGCGCGTTCCTCGGAGGCGCCGCCGAAGAGTCGGTCCCAGAAGAAGACCAGGACACCCGCCGCGATGCCCAGCACCGCCCAGCGGGTCAGGAGCAGGACGAGGAGACCGACGAGGGCCGCGGCGGAGCCCCGCCGGCCCGCCCAGCGAATCAGCTCGTTGACGCGCTCGCTGGCCTGCCGCTTCTCGTGCTCGGGCTTGGCGGGCAGTCCGCGCACCGCGACCAGGAAGAGGGCGAGGCCGCCGCCGACGGCGACACCGCAGCCGAGCGCGTACAGGATCGAGGTCGAGAACAGTCCGCCCATGGAGCCGAGCGAGTCCAGTGCCGCGAGCGTGGTCATCCGCATTCTCCCGGTCACCCCCACGTTCCGTTGGGCCGGTAGCCGTAGGCGATGAGATCCTCCAGGCAGGCGATGGGGGCGTGCGGGACGACCTGGCCGTCGGGTGTCTCGGCGAACACCTCGCTGGACAGCACGCGGCCGTCGACGCCGTTGACCTCGCGGACCGAGGTGACCGTGCGCTGGAGGCGCCCACCGCTCTGGAAGTCGTTGCGCCGCTGGACGAAGACGACGAAGTTGACGGCGCCGGCCACCAGCATCTGGCTGGCCTCGATGGGCAGCCGCTCGGTCGCCTGGAGGGCGTAGGTGGAGATGCGGTTGAAGACCTCGTGCGAGCTGTTGGCGTGGATCGTGGACAGCGAGCCGTCGTTGCCCTGCGACATCGCGTTGAGCATGGTGACGATCTCGTCGCCGAGCACCTCACCGACGATGACCCGGGAGGGGTTCATCCGCAGGGAGCGGCGGACCAGCTCCGCCATGCTGATGGCGCCCTGGCCCTCGGAGTTGGGCAGCCGCTCCTCGAACGCCACGACGTTGGGGTGGAGTTCGGGGAAGGTGTCCAGGCCCAGCTCCAGCGCGCGTTCCACCGTGATCAGCCGCTCGTGCGGCGGGATCTCGTTGGCGAGGGCGCGCAGCAGCGTCGTCTTGCCGGCGTTGGTGGCGCCCGCGATCATGATGTTCTTGCGAGCCCGGACCGCGCAGGCCAGGAAGTGGCCCAGCTCGGGGGTGAGGGTGCCGTTGCCGACCAGGTCGGAGATGAAGACCTTGCCCAGGCGGGCACGTCGGATGGAGAGCGCCGGGCGCCGGGCCACGTCCATGACGGCCGACAGACGCGAACCGTCGGGCAGCCTGAGGTCCAGCTGCGGGTTGGCGGAGTCGAAGGGGCGGGAGGACAGGCCCGAGTAGGCGCCGAGGATCTGGATCAGCTCGATGAGCTCCTCGTCGGTCTCGGCAACCGGCTCGCCGCGCGTCTCGCGCCCGTCGGAGTAGCCGACGAAGACGTGGTCGCAGCCGTTGATGTCGATGTTCTCGACCTCGGGGTCGTCGAGCAGCGGCTGCAACCGCCCGACGCCGAAGAGCGCGGCGTGCACGGCGGCCGCGTACGCCTCCTCCGTCTCCGCGTCCAGCGGCGTACGCCCGGCGTTGATCTCGGCGCGGGCGTACTCCTCGAGTATCTGCGCGATGACGGCGCGCGCGTAGTGCCGTTCGTCCTCGGTGGACATCGGTGTGACGCCCGCGGCCTGGTCCTGGCGGCGCTGCTCGGCGATGCGGTCGCCGGCGTCCTGCCGGAACCGCTTGACCAGGGAGTGGTCGACAGCGGTCATCGGCCGGCCCCCGCGTGGCCGGACATGCCGGTGCCGGCGGGACCGGTGGGACCTGCGGCGCCGGGGCCGGTGGGCATGGACCAGGCGGCCCCGAACTGCTGGTACAGGTCCGAGGTGACCTTGCGGGCCGAGCGGATGAGCAGCGACTTCTCCAGCCGCCCGCGCCTGCGCCCGGCCAACTGGTCGGCACCGGCCGGGTCGTCGGCGATCGTGCCGACCACGCGGGCGCCGGTCTGGGCGTGCACCAGCATGTCGTTGACCTGCCCGGAGAGCTTGGCGGCGCTGTTGGGGTCGGCGACCAGGACGACGCCGATCAGCGGCATCCCGAGGCTCGCGGCCCCGCGCGGTCCGCCGTGCAGCTTGTTGGACAGGGCGGCGGCGCGGTCCCGTACCCGGGCGATGGCCTCGGGCTCGGTACGGGAGAGCAGCAGCACCAGGGCGGCGTGCGGGAAGAGCTCGGTGGCCGGGGAGTCCCCGCTGACGCGTCCGCAGTCGGCGATGACGTCGGCGGGCGCGTTCGGGGAGTCGGCGAGGGAGGCGAAGGCCCGGCCGAGGGTGGGCCACAGGCCGGCCAGCCCGGCGGCCTGCTCGGAGATGCCGAGTCCGACGAGGACTTCGAGGCCGCCGCTGAGCGGCTGTACGTGGTCCCAGAGCTGGTCGGGCACCAGGCCCCGGCGCGCGGTGGCGGCTATCGAGAGCATGCCGGTGTTCGGGTTCAGCGGACCGCCGTGCGCGGCTGCCGACCGGTACACCAGGTCGCCGCCCGCCGGGTCGGTCTCGGCGAGCAGGACACGGCGCGGCCAGACCGCCGCGAGGGCGACGGCCGCGGTGGTGACGCCGGGGGAACCCTTGTCGGCGGCGAGGGCGATGAGGGCCATGGCTTCTTCGGTCGCCTTCTAGTTGCCGGGGATGAGGACGACGGCGACCTCGCCGGCGGACGCGGCCTGCGTCAGTGCCGCGGCGTCGTCGGCGTCGACGGTCAGCGTGACGGGCAGGTTGGTGCCGGAGAAGCTGTCGCCGGAGGACGCGGTGGCGTCCTCCACCACCGCCCGCTCGACCAGCAGCGAGTTGGCGGCACCGGCCGAGCCGGAGGCGCCGTCCTGGTCGCCGCCGCCGGCCGCCTTGTTGCCGACGCGGTAGACGGCGACGTTGTCGCCCGAGTCCAGGCCCTTCGGGTACTGGCCCTCCTTGAGGGAGACGCCGACCGTGACCTTGCCCTCCTCCACGGCGGACTTGTCGGCGAACATCTCGCCGACGACGACCGTGCCCTTGTAGAGGGTGGACTTGGCCTGGAGCTTCATCAGGCCCGCGCGCTGGGACCAGGCGACGAAGTGGGCACCGGAGTCGTCGTTCACCATGACGGACTTGATGTTGTCTTCGGTGATGGACTCACCGGCCTTGACGTCGGCCGTCAGCTGGATGGCCTCCACCCGGTCCCCGGCCCGCAGCACCAGCATCGTCGCGCCCAGCGCACCCACCAGGATCAGCAGCACCGCCAGAGCGGCCAGCGCCGGTTTGCGCTCGCGAGGAGGGCTGGGAAGCCGGTCACCGACCGACGGCTGAGCCGGAGCCGCGGAACGTCCCGCGCCCGCCCCCGTACGCTCCTGGATCTTCACGCAACCGCTCCCCGTACAACCAAGAAAATTGTCTGCCACGAACCCACTTGGACGCGGAGCCCCCAAGTACGCAGAATCCTCTGCAATTTCGGACACTTCACCCGTGCCCGCCCGACCGTTGACGTCCCGGGGCAACCCCTGACGCACCCGCCCGACCTGGGCGAATAACCAGCAGTAAGGCGAGTGTCAAGCCATCGCACCGTATCAGCCGCACATAAGCCCCTCAAGGCATGCCCGCCCCCTGCCCGACCGCCCGGTCCACCGTTACTCATCTGCAACTTCGCGCCAGAACAAGCCCGTTGTGCGCCGACCGCCAAGCAGCCGCTCCCACTGTGCTCGCGCGAATCCACCCCGCCCGGAACCGGACACCGTCCGCGTGCTGTTCGTCACGGAGCGCCCATCGGTCCTGCACGATTCACTCACGAGGGCCCCGACGGCCCGTGCCATGATCTTCGCTCGGATCGGTGACGGGGCGACCACGGAGAGCTTGGGGGCTACGGGATGGACCTACTTCCGGTGAGCGGGACGGTGTTGCGGTCCGACACCCGGGTACGGGAGGCCGCGCGGGACATCGGCATCCGGTACGGCGTCGACTACACCGACGACGCGGCCGTGACCGCGCTGCTGGCGGAGCGCCGCAAGGCCCTGGAGGCGGAGCAACGCCGACCGGCGGCCTGGCTTGGCCTGCTGGCGCTGATGGCGGGCCTGTTCCTGCCGTTCGGACTCCCGCTGTCCCCGGCACTCGACGCCCACCTGTTCGCCCTGCTGGGTGCCGCGGCCGGCCTGACCGTCGTCGGCACGGCCCTGCTCGTGCACGCCCGGACCCAATGGAAGCGGGCCCTGCACGGCGGCCCCCTCGCCGGCTACCGCGAGATCCTCGGCATCGCCCGCGCCCACGGCATCCCGCTGGCCCACATACCGCCGTGGCTGGAGGGCCGGACGACGAGCGGAGGCGGCAAGGGCGCGGCACCGATCCCGACGTACCCGCCGGTGGAACCGGCACCGGAGGCCCCCGCGGAGCCCACACCGACCCTCTCGCCCTCGCCCTCGACCACGGCCACGCCCTCCGTACCGGTACCGGTACCGGTACCGCCCAAGCCCTGGGCCGTCTCGTACTACGAGCAGACGGCGGACGCGGGCGGTTGGCACGACGAGACGGGCTGCCTCCTGCTCCTCGCCGGCGCGGGCGGCGTGACCTGGGCCGCCACCGTCGGCACCGGCGTCGGATACGCGGCCCTCCTCCTCGTTCCCCTGGCCGCCTGGGTCTGGCTGGCGGGCCGTCGTCAGGGCCGCGAGAAGGAGGAACTGCGCGAGGAGGCCCTGAAGTACGTGAAGGAACTGGAGGCCGCGCAGGCAGCGGGCGCACGCGTACCGGAGCTCTCCCCGCAGCTGCGCGCACTGCTCGACGGCCACCAGTGACCCCCCACTCCCCCACCTACGGAGCAATGGAGCACCCGTGAACCGCCCCACGTCCACAGCCCTCGCCGCCCTGTCCCTGCTGTCCGTCACCGCGCTCACCGCGTGCGGAGGGAGCTCGGACACAGCCCCGGCGGCCGACAAGCCGGAGGCGAGCACGTCGGCCTCCGCGGCCAAGACCCCCTCCCCCGCCGAGCACTTGGCCGCGACGATCGTCACAAAGGCCGACACCGACGGCTTCAACGTGGCCGAGCCGGACGCCGAGTACGCCTTCGCCAAGTCGGCGGACGAGGTGACGACCGACAAGCCCGTCTGCGCACCCCTGGCCCGCGCCATGAACCAACTGCCCCTCGGCGCCCCCGAGGCCGACCTGACCCGCCTGGCCTCGGGACCGACGGACGCGCCGACGAAGCTGACGAAGGGCGTCACCTTCACGTACGTCACCCTGGCCTCCTACGCCCCGGGGAAGGCGCGGTCCGCCTTCGCCGACGCGCGGAAGGCCGTGGACGCGTGCGGGGACGGCTTCACCGCCAAGGCGAACGGCAACGAGAGCCCGTACGACTCCGTCACGGCGGAGCAGGTCACCCCGGCCGGTGACGAGTCGCTCGGCTTCACGTCCACGATGGCCTCCCGCGGCGTCCGGCACGTCCTGCACGGCGAGATCGTCCGCGGCGGCGACGTACTCGCCGTCTACTTCTCGGTCGACGGCATGGCCATCGCCAACGCCAGACCGAGCGACGCGAGGCTGTCGCCGACGGTGGTGAAGGCGCAGAACGGGAAGCTGGCGGCGGGTTCGGGGTCATGAGTGACCTCCCCTCCGGCCGCGCGTCACGGCCGGCGTCACGGGGCGCGGGGTCTCCGTCGCCCTGACGGCACCGCCGCCGGTGTCCCGGCTCGCACTGTCCGAGTGGGCCCGGGCTGCGGACTCGGCTTCCGTCTCCCGGTCGCGGGCGCGGCCCTGGACCACGTCGTCGCGGCACGCCTGCATCCGTCGCCCGCCGCAGGCCGTACGAAGGCTGCCACCGCGCTCACCTTCGCCGTACGGGCGCGGCCGTCTTCCTCTACTGCCTGTGCGTATCCCGGCTGGCGGCCTGGGTACTGACAGAGTTGGCGGTCGCGGGGGCGGTTGGCAGCTCAGGTCATACCCCAACTCACCGCTAGCGGCGGGCGGCGCGGCTCTTTCCCCTACCCCTCGTGCGCAGCTTCCGCAGCCGTTGACGTCCGTGTGCACGGCGCGCTTCGAGAACGGCACGACGCCGACGGTGGGTAAGCCATCCCACGACGGCCACGCAACCGGCGTACACGAGGAGCGCGGGGCCGGTACCGGGGACGTACGAGCAATCCGGCTCGTACGTCCGGCAGTTCTTGCCCTGCAGCCCGCTGATCAGGAAGAGGACCGGCGCGACGGGAGCTGCGGCGCACACGCCCCGGGCAAGTCGGCGCAGAACCGCCCCGGACGCCTTCCCGGAGCCGTTCGCGGTGGGCATCTCAAGCCGCCCCGACACGGCGCCGCCCCACCCGAGGAGCGTGACCAGCCCGAGGACGCCCCCGACGCCCCAGGATCCTCCGGGCAGGTCGTACAGCAAGGGCGCACTCTCGCGGGCGGCCCACCTCGCCCCTCCGAACAAGCCGACGACCACCACCGCCCCGACCACGAGGAACAGCACGAGTCCGACGCCGTCCCGCACCCGCACCCGCAAGCGCCGGTCGCGATCCGCCACCACCTCGTCCACGGGCCGCTCACGCCCCGTCATACGACCGATCCCACCTGCTCTGCCGCACGCCGCCCCACGTGCCCATCACGACGGCCGCTCCGAAGAGCGTGGCGAGGAACACGCCGTCGGAGCTGGTGTGCCCGTCGTCCGGGCTCGCAACGCCTTCGGGGTCGTACCGCACGCGTAGCTCGTCACCCTTCGACGTCGTGTCCTGGCAACCGTCGCTCTCCGAGAGCGAGGGTGAGATGTCCCGTCCGTCGACGGTGCGCAGGTCGCAGTGGTTGGTGCTGCTGTAGTCCGCGCTGACGACCACGGCGTCGGCCCACACACCCCGGTCCGCCAAGGCGGTCGCGTCCCCGGCACCCGAGCCGAAAACCCCCAGGGCCACTCCGGCAATCACCGGCACGATCAACTGCCACGCCATCTTCCGCTTCTTGCGCGGCACACGGCGCAGGAAAAGTACCGGGACCAGGGACGAGGCCAGCGGAAGGATCAGAATCGCGAACAGGCCCCCCACCCCGCGCACCACGGTCGGAAGCGGCACGACAGGCCCCAGCCAGGACAACCCCAGCGAACCCCCGGCACACAGCAGACTGAGCACCAGCCACCGCACCAGGTCGGATCCGATCCTGGTCCCGTCCCCGGACATGACGTCCGCCACGTGCCTCCCCGCCCCTCACTAGCCCCTCGTATGTCCAGGGCACCGTAGCGATTCCTGACGCAGTTCACTCTGGCGAAACCAGGAAGCACGCAGATACCGTCAGTAGCCTTGACCGCACTTCTGTCTCACGGGGAGTCCACTGTGAAGCGCCGCTCTTTGCCCGTTGCTGCCGCGCTCGTCGCCTCAGCAGCCTTGCTACTGACGGCTTGCGGGGGCGGGGACGACCAGTCCAGCGACAACGACAAGATCGCGGGGGCGGACCAGGGGGCTGCGACCCCGAGTGGGACAGCGGAGTCTTCGGCGGCACCGGCGGAGGACAAGCCGGACGGCGTGGACCTGTCCCTCCCGAAGGACATGAACCTCGTCTTCGACTGGGATAGGCCGAAGGACAAGAACGAGGCGGCCGCGATGGACGACGCCGCGAACTACCTGCGCGCCATCTACCGGGGCGTCGACAAGCGCACGACCAAGGACGCCGCCCTGGCCGCGTACGCCACGGGGGACGGAATCCACTACGCCGAGACGCAGATCAACGAGTGGATCAAGGGCGGCTGGACCGGCACCGGCACCCGGCGTCACTACGACGCCACGACACGATCTGCTCCGAACGGCAACTCGGTTGAGGTCGCATTCTGCGCGGACACCGGGAAGTTCTACGGAAAAGAAGTCAAGACGGGGAAGGTGCTGAAGTCCGAGCCCAGCCTGAAGGACTTCGACTACTACAAGATCATCATGACCAAGTACCCCACTGGTGAAAGCCTGTGGCAGGCGTCCAAGGTCTTCGTCGAGACGGAGGCCAAGAAGTGCCAGTGAGCAGACCACGGCGAAGCTTCTTCGGCAGCAGCGCCGCTGCCCTGGCCGTCGCGACCGGCCTGATCTACCTCCTTGCCCCGAACGCCACCGCAGAACCGGTGGACACCGGCAAGGGCGGCAGTGCGCAGCAAGAGGGCGGCACCGACGAAACCGGCATCCACTCCGCCGTGCGCATCACCTACTCCGGTGCCGTCGCCCCGAACGGCGGCACGGGAAACGTGACGTCCGCCGACGTCAACTGGACTCCCCCACCCTGCTGGTACGCCCCCTATCTCGGCGCCAAGGACTTCAAGAAGAAGATGTCCGCCGAGATCAAGGAAGCCGCGAGCGCCCCCGGCATGACGGGGACCCCGGCTGCGGCGATCGGCCAGACGAAGGCGCACTACGAGGACGAGTACGGCTGGACGGACGCCCCCGGTTACAAGGACTACAACGTCGCCAAGGACGGCGAGGGGATGTTCTGGGCCGGCGTCGAGAATCCCAACGAGCCGGACTATCTGAAGCGCAACTCCTGTACCGACCTCCCCTTCTGGGTGGACAACGGCGAGGCCCCGCCGCCCCAGTACGAGGAGGCCATCACCCCGGAGATACTCGCCGCCCTCGCCTACCAGCACATGGAGCTTCCCGGCACCGAGGTCACCCTCGCCCCCGCCCAGACCACGAAGGTGAACCTGCCGACCTGGGCCTGGCTCGACAAGGCCGACTTCCACGAGGTCCAGGCCACCGCGGCCATCAATGTCCCCGGATTCGCCCTCACGGCCACGACCACCGCGAAGCCAGTGTCGCTCAGGCTGGAGCCGGGCACCCCTGACGCCGAGACGTACCCGGCGTCCGGCGAGTGCACGATCAACGACGACGGCTCCATCGGCGAGCCCTACGCCAAGGGCAAGGCCGACCGGACGCCGCCCTGCGGCATCAAGTACCTCCGCTCTTCGGGAGACGGCACCTTCGACCTCCAGGCCACCATCACCTGGGAAATCGCCTGGACCGGATCCGGCGGCACGGGCGGCGACCTGCCCGACGGCACCTTCGAGAACGCCCAGGCGGTCACGGTCCAGGAGATCCAGGCGGTCAACCGCTGATGAGATCAACGGGGCTCGCGAAGGTCGCGAAGACGCGACTCGCGCTTGAGGCGGACTGTGCCGCCTGGTGTCGGATCAGCAAGATTCCAGAACCGCCGTCGGAGATACGCAAGGCTGCGGGCGGCGCGCCCGTACGCCCTGCGTTCATCCGGCCGCTCGGCATGCTGGGGGTCGCGTTGGTAGCCGTCCTCTGGCCCGTCGGGGCGCTCTTCGCGTTGCTCGCTTCGTTGGAGGACATGGCGGAGTGGCTCCTGAGTTCCAAGGTGCGCTCCAGGGCCCGCGCTCGGGCCCTGGACGAGGAGGAGCGGAAGAAGGCAATCACGGCCCACGCCCTGGACCAGTTCTTCGACGGGGACTGGACGGCGACGGCTGGACAGTTCTTGCTGCGCTGGTACGGGCACTCGTCGCACCCCAAGCGCCTGCTCGTGCTGACACCGGACCGCGTCGTGCTGGCTGCTCCTCCCAAGCGGGTGTCCGTCCGGCAGGCCGAGCGGATGGTGGTCGTCGCCGAGCTTCCCGCGTCGGAAGCCCGAGTGGAGGATCCGCTTCTCGGCGTGCATCGGAGTGACAGGCTCCGCATCGTGTTCGCCGACGGATCGTGGCTGACCGTCATCACCGACGAAGAACGCAGCGAGATCCACAAGCACCTCATGCGGCGGCTCCACACCGTGTCCTGAACCGTCGGGGAAGTGCGCGCTGGCGAAACCGCCAACCCCACCACTAACGTCATTCGTCTTGGCCGAACATTTGCCTCACGGCGCACGGCACAGTCAGATCGGACACGGGGGAAGGACACTGCATGGGCGAGCCGGACCTGACGGTCGACTACGAATTTCTCGCGGATTGCGAACGTAAGCTCGGCCAGCTCAAGAAGACCTTCGAGGACATCGAGAGCCGCCGGGACGACATGAAGGAGCACTGGGGGTCCGGTGCTGTCGCCGGAGCCATGGAGGACTTCGTCGACAACTGGGACGATTACCGCACCAGACTCATCGAGTCCATCGAATCGGTCGGCACGCTCGTGGCCGGCAGCAAGAAGGCGTTTGAGGACCTCGACAAGCAGTTGGCCGAGGCAAGCAAGAAGAAGCAGAAGAAGTGACGTCATGACACCGACATCCAAGCGCCGTCCGGTGGACTGGCAGCCGCTGTGCGAGGCCGATCCCGTTCCCGGGGAGCCAGAGGAGATCCGTGCCGAGGTCAAGCACATGATCTCGGTAGCCAAGAAGCTCCGTGACCAGGCCAAGAACCTGAAGGCGATCAGCGACGAGGAGACCCTCAAGGGCAAGTACGTCAAGGCCCTGCGCGACGAGTCCTCCACGCTGGAGAAGCACATGCGGGAGGTAGCCAGCCGATACGAGCGTGTGCACGGTCACCTCGCCAAGTGGTCGACCGAGCTGGAGGACTTCCAGGGCGACGCCGACAAGATCCTGCGCCAGGCCAAGGCCAAGCAGGAGGAGGTCGAGGCCGACAAGGCCAAGGAGTCCGACTCAGAGGACAAGGACGTTCCGCAGACGTCGCCCAGTGGCACCAGTCCCATCGACGACCCCCTGCAGTCGTACCGCACTCGGCTGCACACCGTTACCGGCGACCGGGACGCCCGGGCCAACCACTACGCGGGCAAGATCCGCGACGAGATCGACGACGTGATCGAGGACTCGTGGTGGGACGACGTCAAGGGGTGGGTCCATGACCATGCGGACGGGATCAAGGCGTTCATCGATGTTCTCGGCTGGGTCGCAACGTTTGCGGGCTTTCTGGCGCTCGCCATTCCCGGCTTGAACCTGCTCGTCCTAGGCATCGCGGCGCTCACGATCGGACTGAGACTCCTGCTGGTGGCATCCGGCGACGCCACCTGGACGGATGCCATCTTCGACGTCGTGGGTGGACTCCTCGTCGTGGGTGGCCTCGGGGCCGCCGCGAAGCTCGCCAGCGGTGCCAAGGCCACCGTGGGCGCCGCTCAGGCCGCCCGGACCGCCGGCCTGAGCCGAGGACTTAGGGGCGTCAAGGGCGTCATGGACGACATGGGGCGGTTGATGACCAAGATGCCGGAAGGAGCGGGGCGCCAAATCGTCCGTGTGGCGCGTAACGACATACGCAAGTCCATCTCTCAAAACGTCGGCCTAGTAGCTAAGGGGCCTCTGCGGGTCAGCCCGTTGTCGACCCTTCTGCACCTGGGCGACAAGGAAATGGCAGGCATGGCAAAGATGCTGGCGGCGAACAAGGCCGCCTTCCCGGCGGCCGCCGGGGCTGCCGCGGACAAGGCGTACAAGTCCTACCAGGTAGGTCTCGGCATCGCGTGGACCGGCATGGGAATGGACGTCACGGACAAGGTGCTGGGCAAGAGCGACCTGACGAGTTGGACACACGAAAAGCTCGGGACCGGCGAAAAGCCGTACAACCAGGGCTATTCCGACTGGAAAGACAACACTCTGAAGCCCGCCCCCGATACCCACTGGTGAGGAACGATCATGGACCTGTCCTCGGCGCAGCGCATCGCCGAAGCCGAAGCAGCTCGCACGGGACTCGGTACCGGCCCCAACCGGCAGCTCAGGCTGACGCTGTTCATCGGAATGCCCTTGGTGTTTCCGGTGATCGGAATCATGATCTTCGTGCCGAAGTTTCTGAGGGACGACGTTCTGTACGTCTATGAAGCCGGGATCATCGGCTGCCTTCTCCACTATGTCTGGGTCTTTAAGAATTACCCTCGACATGCGGGGCGTCCACCTTACCTCACCCGAGACCTCGCCATGGGCAGCGGCTTCTTTCTGCCTTCTTTGATGCTCGGCTTCTGGCCGGGCATCATCGCCGCCCCAGCGTGGGCTCTCTTCGTCGGCGTCGCCTACGCAGTGGAAGGGATGCGGGAGCACCATGGCCACCGCTGAGCACCCTCGGACCCCGAACGGCTTCAATCTGGTGCCGCCACCCGGCTGGGACGTGATCCCGCTGCACACCGGGACCCAGGAAGCGATGGACCGCATCATCCGTAAGGCCGTGGCGCAGTTGCCCGTCGACTTTCCCAAGGATGACATTCCCAAGGCCCGGTTGAAGCTCAATCAGGAAATGAAGAAGGTCATCCGCCGGGCCAGCGCCAAGGGAGGAATGACGCTCTACCTCCCGACCGAACGCCTCCACGGCTTCGCATTGCCTGTCTCGATCGTGGCGTCCGAGCCGATCGAAATTCCACGGGTCAGGTCCGACAGCGGCCCGGAAGCGGTCCTGGCCGCGCTCGCCTCCGTGACTCCTGGTGCCGTGACGCGGACGCTCGACGACACCGCAGCCCTGCGATCGGAGCGAGAGGTACCCGCCGACGTGGCCCAAGGCGTCGACGTCGCTCACCGCCGGGTCGAGTACTTCGTTCCGGTCCCGGACAGCGCTCCCGACCGGTACCTCACCTTCGCTTTCAGCGCACTGATCGCGCCCGACACGGATCCCGCCTTTTACGACACGCTCGTGGAACTTTTCGATGCCGTGATGGGCACTTTCCGCTGGAGCTACGCATGACGGCATCCCCACCCCATCGACCGCGCCCGACGAAAGAGACCGCTCATGTCTGAAGGCACCCTGTGGAGCGCCGACCTCGGTGCACTTCATATCGATACGGATGCGAATAAGGGCCTCTGGGGCTATCTCTGGCTCCAGACGGACAAGAAGACCTTCAAGGAATGGCTGGATGCAACTCTGACCGATCTGGCCGCCGCGCACGGCGTCGAACTCACCCGGAAACTTCGCCGGTTCCACAAGAGCTTCTACGAACAAACGATCGTCACGCTCCGGGACAAGCTGGAGGCCGACGAGGCGTTCATCTACCACCCCGTTCCGCTGACCTACATGCCCCTGGTCATGCACGCCACCCGCCTACGCTGCGAGGCTCGTGACGCGGCCTCCTGCGAGGGGTTCACCGCGCTCACGGTGCCGAACCCGGCCATCCCCGAGTGGCAACAGCGAACCGGCAGCATTCCGTTCGCTTCTCCGCACCTGGGCGAGGACGGGGTCCGGGTCATCCGCTCCTACCCCGCAGACAGCAGCATCATGATGACCTCGGTGTCGTACCACTGGCACACGCCGCCCGGCCTCCCTGATGTCGTCCTCCGCGGACATCACGACGATCCGGAAGTGATCGCCGCGGCCATGGTGCCCCTGGACAATTTCGCGCGTACGCTGCAGCTTCCTGGGGCGGCTCACTGATCGACGCCGCCGGGGGCAGCGAGCGGGTGCACGCTGTACAAGAACCTCCTCGGGTAGAGGCCGGGGAAAGCCGTCCGAGCAGGGAGTCCGACCTGGGCCTGCGGTGCGGCACGGTGACACTTGACCAGTTCGCGGTGGCGAGATCGGGCCACTGATCGATACCGTCAGTGAGCTTGACCCCAACGCCCGGAGGGACCCGAACGCCGCATGAGCGACCTGACACTCGACGACACCATCTTCCAGCACCTGAAGGAGACGTTCTCCACCATCAGCGACCGCATGGAAGCCACGCGCCGGACGTTGCGCGGCGCCGACGCCTCGGCTGTCGGTGAACCGAAACTCATCGACGACGTCCAGGACTTCGCGGACGAGTGGGGCTACGGGATCAAGCAGCTGGGCAAGCACACGCAGGGCGCCGTGAAGATGATCAACCACATCGGTGACACGTTCAGCGACCTCGACCTGGAGCTGGCCGAGTCCCTCAAAGCCGCCAAGGCCAAGAAGGGGAAGTAGACGTGGCCGGTACGCGTCCAGCGTTCCCGAACATAGGCTGGGATCCCACCCCCGGAGACGTCGAGGACACCCGCGACCTCGCCAAGAAGCTCGGCGGTCTGGCCAGTGACCTGGGCACCGCGGTGAGAGAACTCGAGCGCATCGAATGCGGCGCCTGGAAGGGCAAGACCGCGATCGCGTTCACCGAGTACATCGGCCAGGACGTCACCCCGCTCATCCGCAAGAGCTTCGATTCCTTCGACAAGGCCTCACGCGCGTTGCACCGCTGGTCCAACGAGCTGAAGGAGTTCCAGGACGAGGCGAACCGGCTCGAGAAGTCGGCCGGCGACAAACTCGATGCGAGGGCCGACGCCGAGGCCAAGGCCGACGGCAAGGGCAGCAAGGAGCTCGGCGAGGCGTCCAGTGCGGTCGACGGCGTCATCCAGAAGGTCCACGACCTGGAGGAACGCTTCAGGGAAGCGGCTCGCAACATCGGCAAGGAGCTGGACAAGGCCGCCGACATCGCCCCCAACGAGCCCGGTTTCTGGGACAAGCTCGGCAAGGGCATCGCCGACGCCTGGGACGCCACCGGCGACTGGCTCAAGGAGCACGCCGACCTGATCAAGGCGATCGGTGACGTGCTCAGCGACATCACGGCGGTTCTGGGCATGCTGGCCATCGTGACCCTGCCCTTCCCGCCTCTCTCGGCGATCTTCGGCACGGCGGCGCTCATCGGCGCCGGGCTGTCACTGGCGACTCACGGAGTGGCCAAGGCCGCCGGCGCCGACGTGGGCTGGGCACAAATCGGTCTTGACGCCGTGGGACTGCTGCCGGGTATCGGTATGCTCGGCAAGGGCGCGAAGGTCGTCGGCCTCGGCAAGGCGACCGCTACCGCGAGCAGGCTCGGTAAGGGATTCCAAGCCACCGAGATCGGCACGGCACGCGTCCTGCTCTCCTTCGGCAAGGAATCCGCCGCTATCACAGGAGGCCTGGGCAAGGCCGGTCTGGTGAAGATCGGCGGTTTCTCGGACGAGGTCTACGAGGTCGCTCACTCGACCAGCGGCCTGATGTCGCGCATGGGCGGTCTCTCCTACGCCGGCTACCACCCGGGCCAATTGATCGGGACCAAGGGCGCCAACTTGATACCAGGTGTGAATCTGAACCCGTTCAGTGCCGCCGGGATGGCACTGGATGCCGGCCTTAAGGTCGCTCCGAAGATCTATGGGCATGTGACCGGCGACTGACTCCAGAGGAGCGCGCCACCAACATGCCCGCCGTAAAGGGAGAACAACCCCTATGACTCTCTGGCTGCCCCCACGAGGTGAGACACTCCTCGCTCGCGCCCCCGTCACGTTCGCCACCGGTGCGGCGATGCGTGTCAGGGGAAAGCGTTGGTTCCGCGACACAGAACGCAACGACATCCAGCGGCAATTGGTCGGCTGGCCGGAAGGACCGGTCTACACGGCACGGTCGGCACCGAAAGCGACCGCGCTGAACACGCTCAAGGGCACGGCCATCGCCGCGGTCACCCTGGCGTGGGGAGCGCTGTCCTCCCAAGGAGGCAGCGTCGGCGGGCCGTCCGGAAAGACGGGTGCGGACTTCTCTCACGACCGTGCGGACGAGGTCGAAGACTTCCCGGTCATCTGGGCTGCTCCGGGCACCACTGCTCGCACCTTGCCGTGGCAGTTGGATCCGGCCCGGTCATCTCCTGACCACTACCGCACGCATGCGGTCGTCACGGACCGTCGATTGGTGATCGTCGGCTTTCCGTACGTCAAGGGACGTGACACTCTTATCGACGACGAATTCCTGTGGGACATCTCGCGGTCCGAGATCAGAAGTGTTGAGTTGCGCGACTTCAAAACCGGAAACGACGTAAAAATAACTTTCACGGACGGATCCTGGACCAGAGTCAGCAGCGTAAAACGAGAGAGACTCACTCGCTACCTCTCCGAGCCGCTTGATTTTATCTCTTTGGACTCTCTGACACCTGCTCAGCAGGAGACCGCGGAGCGATTCAGGTCAGCGCAGGCACCAGACGCCCAAGAGCCACTCGTCAAGCAGAACGCATGCGGTTGCTTTCGTATCGAAGTACTGGCTCCCAGCACAGTCCACGCATTTTTCGGGCACTCCAACCTAACCACGGTTATGGATGCCGATGGTAAACAACTCGCCCTGACGGAATATCATCCCGACGACTTCCTCACCTGACGAGGGAGCACACTTCGTGCCCCGCACTGGACGAGAACGGCACAGCTTTTCCTATGACGTCTGACATAGCCATACCACTCGCCGCACCAGGCATGGACTTTCTTCCGCCCTTCTGGTTCATCGCCCCGGAGGGATTTTTCGCGCTCCCACTGGACGCCACCCCTGAGGAACGCGTGGAGAGCGCGTCGACGCTGGTGCGAAACCTCTACTCTCGCGGCGACGAACGCATCTGGGAATCCGCTGCCCCTTATTACGCGGCCATAGGGGAGCTGATGGCATCCACCGGCCTCTCCTACGCCGCGATGGGGCTCTTCTCCACCGCCGAGGACGACGCGGCCTCGGATGCGGACGAAGGCAAGCGGTACGACCCCGCCGAGGGTGTCGCCCACTGCGCGTTCACCGTGGGAATCATCCCGACCGACCAGTCCGAGGCGGACGCCGATGTGGTCGCCCAGGGCATACTCGCGAGTCTGTCAGGCGACCCGTACAACGACGCCATCTGGGTCGATCTCCCCTGCGGCCCGGCGGTCTCCTGCATCACCCTGCGTGAGTACCCTCTCAACCCAGGAGTCACGACCGGCTCCGAGAACGAGAAGACGAAGCTCCTCACCGGCCAGATCCAGGTGCACGTCCCTTTTCCCACAGGTCCGTACACCGCGGTGTTCACTCTCAACACGCCCTCCATGGACCACTGGAGCGAGATCTACCGGCTGATGTCGACCATTCTTCAGACGCTCTCGTTCCACGACCCCCTCGGTGACCAGGACTGAGGCTGCACGCCGGGCAGCGGTGCGGCCCTCGGAACGGGTTCCGAGGGCCGCACCGAGTGGGAACGCCCACGCCTACCGGCAAGGAGTCACTTGCTCCGCGCCTGCTTCGCCAGTTCCTCGTCGATCTGCTCGAACTTGTCGGCGGCCGTCGTGAGGTAGTCGCCCATGCCGTCGAGGCCGTCGAGGGTGTCCTTGGCGCCGCGAGTGAACTCGTCGAAGTTGTCGTCGAAGGCCTTGGAGGAGGACTTCGTGACGTAGCCCGACTCGACCAGGTTCGCGATGTACTTGCGGAGGCCGTCGAGCTTCTCCTGGAGCTTTTCCTTCTCCTTCACGACATGCTTGGCGGCATCCCGCATGTCCTGATATGTGATGTCAAGGTCTTTGGCCATGAAGCCGCTTCCTCTCACAACGCCGCAGGGCCAACCCCCGTGGCTCCTCGTTTGCGGATCGAACCGGCGCACCGGTCAGACCCGGTCGGATGTAACGACCGGTGTGATCGTCCGCTCTTGAGGCAGCAGCTTACGGGTGAGGCCACCGGTGTCACATCCCTGCGTTGCCAACGGGAACGACCGGTCACCGCCCTGTTGCCGGACCGCGACACCCAGCGGATATCGTCGCCTGGACTGTGAACCGTGGTGTGGAAGCGGCCGCAGGGGCTCGCCTGGGGAGGACAAGCGTGCGACTGACTCTGACCGTCGTCGATCCGTACGGCGGGGGCTCCGCCGACGTCGTGCTCGACGCGGATCCCGAGTCCACCGTCGGGGACATCGCCGAGGAGTTGGCCAAGCAGGTCGGGGTCGCGGGCGCGCAGGTCATTCCGATCGGGCACCAGGGGCAGGCGGGGGCCGGCGGTGCGCCGCTCGTCTACGTGGACGGGTACGCCGTCGATCCGTCCGCCACGGTCATCGGGTCGCCGTTGCGCGAGGGCGCGGTCGTCAGTCTGCAGGACCCCTCCGGATGTCTGCCCGGCGAGCCCACCGGGCTCGTGGAGTTGCGGGTCGTCGGCGGGCCGGGGGCCGGGTTCGTGCACCGGCTCGGGGTGGGGAAGTACGACATCGGGAGCGGTCCGGCCGCCTACGTCCGCATCGAGGACGCCGAGGTCGACGCCCGTGCCCTCACCCTGGCCGTCGCCACGGACGGGACCTGCAAGGTCACCATGCATGCCGACGAGGACGCGGTCACCCTCGACGGGGAGTCCGTCAAGGACCGGGAGGGAGACGACTGGCCGCTCGGGGGGCAGATAGCGGTCGGCAACTCGCTGGTGGAGCTGGCCCGTTACGCACCGCCCAACGCCGCGCTCAAGTGGTCCGAGGACGGGGTGGGCCTGGACTACAACCGGCCGCCCCGGCTGCGTCCGGCCGAGCGGCAGACCAACTTCCGGCTGCCCTCGCCGCCCCGCGAGTACGAGGCCCGGCCGCTGCCCTGGCTGATGGCGTTGACGCCGCTCGTCGGTGCCGTGGTCGCCGTGGCGGTGTTCGGGCGCTGGTACTACCTGATCATGGCGGGGCTCAGCCCGATCCTGCTGTTCGCCAACTACTTCAACGACAAGAAGCACGGGCGCAAGTCCCATGCCAAGCAGGTCAAGGAGTACGAGGAGCAGAAGGCGCGGATCGAGAAGGACGCGCAGGACGCGCTGGTCGCCGAGCGGGACGACCGGCGGCAGGCCATTCCCGACCCGGCGGTCGTCCTGTCCATCGGGACCGGGCCGCGGACCCGGCTGTGGGAGCGGCGGCGGACCGACCGTGATCACCTGCTGCTGCGGGTGGGGACCGGGCGGCTGCCGTCCGAGGTCGTGCTCGACGACCCGGAGCAGGACGACCACCGCCGCCAGGTCACCTGGAAGATCGAGGACGCGCCCGTCGCGCTGTCGCTGCGCGGCCTCGGGGTCGTCGGCATCGCGGGGCCCGGGGACTCGGCGCGCTCGCTGGGGCGGTGGGCCGTCGCGCAGACCGCCGCGCTGCACAGCCCGATGGACGTGCAGTTCTACGTGCTGAGCGAGAACTCGGCGCGCAGCGAGTGGGACTGGGTGAGGTGGCTGCCGCACGCCCGGCCCTCCGGTGGCCAGGACGTCAACGTCCTCATCGGCACCGATGCCGAGACCGTCGGGGCCCGCATCGGCGAGCTGACGCAGATCCTCGACGCCCGCAAGAAGGCCGCCGAGCAGAAGGGCAGCGGCGCGCAGGGGACCAGCTTCGCCGATCCGGACATCGTGGTGGTGTGGGACGGCTCGCGGCGATTGCGGTCGCTGCCCGGCGTCGTACGGCTGCTGCGCGAGGGGCCGGCCGTGTCGATGTTCGCCGTCTGTCTCGACGCCGAGGAGCGGTTCCTGCCGGGCGAGTGCCAGGCGTTCGTCGTCGCCGAGCCCAAGGCCGAGGAGAACGGGCGGACGGACGAGCAGCCTCAGCCCGCGCGGCAGGTCGCCGGAGGGTTCCCGTCCTTCCAGGCGTGGCACACCGACTCCCCCGCCGAGCCCGAGCAGCGGGCCCGTACCGAGAAACTGCGGCTGCGGGTCGAGGAGGCCGGGGTCGAGCGGATCACGGATGTACGGCCCGACTTCGTCACGCCCGCCTGGTGTCTGCGGCTGGCGCGGTCGCTGTCCGCGCTGCGCGACATCAGCGGCGAGACCGAGGACTCGGCGCTGCCCGGCGCCAGCCGGCTGCTCGACGTGCTCCAGCTGGAGCCGCCGACGGCCGACGCGATCGGGGCGCGGTGGCGGATGGGCGGCCAGTCGACGATGGCCGTCATCGGCGAGTCGTACGACGGGCCGTTCGGCATCGACATGCGCAAGGACGGGCCGCACGGACTCATCGCCGGTACGACCGGTTCCGGCAAGTCGGAGCTGCTGCAGACCATCGTGGCGGCCCTCGCCGTCGCGAACACGCCGGAGAACATGACCTTCGTGCTGGTCGACTACAAGGGCGGCTCCGCGTTCAAGGACTGCGTGAAGCTGCCGCACACCGTCGGCATGGTGACCGACCTCGACGCGCACCTGGTCGAGCGGGCGCTGGAGTCGCTGGGGGCCGAGCTGAAGCGGCGCGAGCACATCCTCGCCGCCGCCGACGCCAAGGACATCGAGGACTACCAGGACCTGGTCAGGCGCGATCCCTCGCATGCTCCGGTGCCCCGGCTGCTCATCGTCATCGACGAGTTCGCCTCCATGGTCCGGGACCTTCCCGACTTCGTGACCGGGCTCGTCAACATCGCCCAGCGAGGGCGTTCGCTCGGCATCCACCTGCTGCTCGCCACGCAGCGGCCCAGCGGTGTGGTCTCCCCCGAGATCCGCGCCAACACCAACCTCCGGATCGCGCTGCGCGTGACCGACGGCGGCGAGTCCTCGGACGTCATCGACTCGCCCGAGGCCGGGCACATCTCCAAGAACACCCCGGGCCGCGCCTATGTGCGCCTCGGTCACTCCTCCCTGGTCCCCTTCCAGTCGGGGCGCGTCGGCGGCCGTCGGCCCGGCGCCGCCGACCCGGCCGCGCTCGCACCCTGGGTCGGCCCGCTGGGCTGGGAGGACCTGGGCCGGGCGGCGCTGACCAAGCCGAAGACCGAGTCCCGCGAGGACGACGAGATCACCGACCTCAAGGTACTGGTCGACGCGGTGCGCGAGGCCAACCGGACGATGGGCATCCCCGCCCAGCACAGCCCCTGGCTGCCGGCGCTCGACGAGAAGCTGCTGCTGGACGAGATCGAGGTCCCGGCGCTCGCCGGCGCCGCCCCGGGCAAGCTGCCGCCGGCCCCGTACGGCATCGAGGACCTGCCCTCGGACCAGGCCCGCCGTCCGGTCGTCGTCGACTTCGCGAGCTTCGGGCACCTGATGATCGGCGGTGCTCCGCGCAGCGGCCGTTCCCAGGTGCTGCGGACCATCGCGGGGTCGCTGGCCCGCACCCACTCCACCGCCGACGTCCACCTCTACGGCATCGACTGCGGCAACGGCGCCCTCAACGCGCTGACCCGGCTGCCGCACTGCGGCGCGGTGGTGGGCCGCAACCAGACCGAGCGGGTGGTACGGCTCGTCAACCGCCTCAAGGGCGAACTGTCGCGCCGTCAGGACCTGTTGGCCGATGCCGGGTTCGCGGACATCGGCGAGCAGCGGGCCTCGGTGCAGGAGGGTGAGCGGCTGCCGCACATCGTCGTGCTCCTCGACCGCTGGGAGGGCTGGGTGCCCACCCTCGGCGAGGTCGACCACGGCTCGCTGACCGACGAGTTGCAGACGATGATGCGCGAGGGTGCCAGCGTCGGCATCCACCTGGTCCTCACCGGCGACCGCACCCTGCTGGTGGGCCGGATCGCGACCCTCACCGAGGACAAGTACGGCCTGCGGCTGGCCGACCGCAGCGACTTCGCCTCGCTCGGCATCCCGTCCCGCAAGGTGCCCGAGGAGATCCCGCCGGGCCGCGCCTTCCGCAACGAGGCCGGTACGGAGACGCAGTTCGCGCTGCTCTGCGAGGACACCACCGGCCAGGGCCAGGCCGCCGCGATCTCCGCGATCGGCGAGGCCGCCACCGCGCGCGACGCCGATGTCCCGCGGTCCCGGCGTCCGTTCCGCGTGGACAGCCTGCCCAGCCGGATCTCCTTCCCCGAGGCCTGGGAGATGCGCGACCCGGAGGCGTCCCGCTCCAAGCTGTGGGCGCTGGTCGGCATCGGCGGCGACGAGATCGTCGGCTTCGGTCCCGACCTCGCCGACGGCGTGCCGTCCTTCGTCATCGCGGGACCGGCCAAGTCGGGCCGCTCCACGGTGCTGATGAACGTCGCCCAGTCCCTCCTCGCCCAGGGCACCCGCCTGGTCGTGGCGGCGCCCCGCCAGTCGCCGGTGCGCCAACTGGACGGCGTGGAGGGCGTACTGAAGGTCTTCACCGGGGACGACATCGACGAGGACGAGTTCGAGGAGCTGATCGACGGGGCGAGCCCGGAGGAGCCCATCGCCGTCCTGGTCGACGACGGCGAGATCCTGGAGGACTGCGACGCCGAGAGCCAGATGAAGAAGATCGTCTCCCGGGGTGCCGAACGCGGCCTCGCCCTCGTCATCGCCGGTGACGAGGAGGACGTGTGCAGCGGCTTCTCGGGCTGGCAGGTCGACGCCAAGAAGGCCCGCCGCGGCATCCTGCTCTCCCCGCAGGAGTCCTCCAGCGGCGACCTCATCGGCCTGCGCGTCTCGCGCCAGATGGTCGGCGGCCAGGTCACGCCGGGCAAGGGCATGCTGCACCTCGGCGACGGAGAGCTGCGCACGGTGGTGGTGCCGGGCTGAGCCGGTGGGGGCGGCGCCCTTGCCGTGGGCCTCGCCGCCCGCCCCCTTCGGCCCCGCCGCCCCCTTCGGCCCCGCCGCCCCTTTCGGACCCGGCCCGCTACCCGATCCTCGACAACCGCGCCTCCGGTCGCCCCGACTCCTCGCTCCTCGACGCGTAGTCGAGGTCGTCGCCGACCGGGGTGAAGGTGACGGTGGTGGGGGCGGGGTTGCAGCCGTCGTGGTTGCCCTCGGCGCCGACGGACCCGGCGACGATCTGCTTCTCCGTCACCTCTTTGAGGGTGATCACGTCGACGCAGACGCCGCCCAGCGCGTCGGTCTGGTGGAGCCTGCCCAGCTCCTGGCCCACCTTCGCCTGCCTGATGGTGATCCGGAAGGTGCCCAGGGGCAGCTTGCCGTCCAGGGCGGCGGCCTGTCCCTCCCAGGTGCCGAGGTAGCGGCCGGGCAGGGTGCCCGCGGTGGCGGCGGGCGGCTCGTGGGAGCCGTCGGCGCCGCCCGCGTGGTTCGCGTCGTTGCCCGAGCCCGGCAGCAGGTCCAGGACGAACACCGACCCCACCGTCACCGCCGCCAGCGCTCCCGCCACCGCCAGCGCCACGGTGCAGCTGATCCGCCGCCCCCGCCCCTGGGCACCCCGCGTCGAGGTCGCCGCTACGGAGAGGGCGAGCCTGCCGGGCGGGTGCCCCGCGCCCGGCCCCGAGAGCCCCTGCCCGGCCCCGGCACCGGCAGCGTCACCGGCATCAGCACCCACACCCACACCCACACCCGCACCGCCACCCGGCCCGGGCTCCCGCCGGCCGGGGACGGACGAGGAGGAGAACGGGGACGAGGACGGGGACGGAGACGAGGACGACGACGAGGCCGGAAACGGCGACGAGGCCGGAAACGGCGACGCCCCCGCCGTAGGCGTCGGCATCACCGGCGGGGGACCGAAGACACCGGCGGCCGTGGGTGCCGCCCCGCCCTCCCCCGGCCCCTGCGAAGCACCGGCCCCGCCCGCCGTGAGCGACGGCCGGCTGAACCCCACGGGGCCCGACGCCTCCCCCGCGGACGCCCCCGGCCCGGTCTCCGCCGCCTCCAGGTTGAGCAGCTGTACGGCGCTCCGGCTGACCCGCTCCACCAGGGCCCCCGGCAGCCAGCCGCCGGTCACCAGGCGGGCCGCGCCCTCCGGGGCCAGTCGCCTGGCCACCTCCCCGGGGGCGGGGCGGGCGGTCGGGTCCTTGGCGAGGCAGGAGGCGACCAGCTCGCGCAGCTCACCGTCCAGGCCGTCGAGGCGCGGCTCCTCGTGGACGACCTTGTAGAGCAGCGCGGCCGAGGAGTCGCCGGGGAAGGGCGGCAGTCCGGTCGTCGCGTACGCCAGTACCGCGCCCAGCGAGAAGACGTCCGCCGCCCCGGTCACGCCCTTGCCGAGGATCTGCTCCGGCGCCATGTAGCCGGGCGAGCCGATCGACACGCCCGTCGAGGTCAGGGAGGCGGTGCCCTCCGTGGCGCGGGCGATGCCGAAGTCGATCAGGAGGGGGCCGTCGAGGGTGAGCAGGACGTTGGACGGCTTCACGTCACGGTGGACGAGGCCCAGCTCGTGCACCGCGGCCAGTGCCTCGCCGAGGCCCGCGCCGAGCGCCCGAACGGAGTGGGCGGGCAGCGGGCCGCCGTCCGCCACGGCCGCCGTCAGGGACGGACCGGCCGCGTACGCCGTGGCGACCCACGGCACGCGCGCCTCGGGGTCCGCGTCCAGTACGGGCGCGGTCCAGGCGCCGCCGACCCGCCGCGCGGCGGCCACCTCGCGCCGGAACCGGGCCCGGAACTCCTCGTCCAGGGCGAAGTGCGGGTGCACGATCTTCACCGCGACCGTGCGGCCGCCGCTGCTGCGTCCCAGGTAGACCCGGCCCATGCCGCCGGAGCCCAGTCGGCCGAGCAGCCGGTAGGGCCCCACCGCGGTGGGCTCGTCGACTTCGAGCGGCCGCATGGCGTCCACCCCTCCCCCGTACGCCGGTACCTGGCAGCAGGGTAGTGGGACACCCGCGGCGGGCCCCAGGGAGAAACCTCAGCGAGAAAGGGGCCCCGGCTGCGGATCAGGGCCGCAGCAGCTCCACCTTCACGTCCGCCGGGAAGCCGGTAGTCGGTCCGACCCGGCGGGCGAACTCGGTGACCGCCTCCAGCTGCGGGGTGCCGAAGCGGAAGTCGAGGGTGGTGAAGTACTTCGCGAGGGTCTCCTCGTCGAAGTTCTCCCAGCGGGCGGCCTGCTCCGCTACCTTCTCCACCTCCTCCAGGGAGAGGTTGCGGGAGGCGAGGAAGGCCTCGTGCACCTTGCGGGTGATGACCGGCTCGCGCTCGGCGTACTCGCGCCGGGCCGCCCAGATCGCGAAGACGAACGGCAGGCCCGTCCACTCCTTCCACAGGGTGCCCAGGTCGTGCACGTCGAGGCCGTAGCGCGGGCCGTCGAGCATGTTGGCGCGCAGGGCGGCGTCCCCGATGAGGACGGCCGCGTCGGCCTCCTGCATCATCAGGCTCAGGTCCGGCGGGCAGGTGTAGTAGTCCGGCTGGACGCCGAAGCGTTCCACGAGGAGCAGCTGGGCGAGGCGTACGGAGGTGCGCGAGGTCGACCCGAGGGCGACCCGGGCGCCGTCCAGGCGGTCCAGCGGGAGCTGGGAGACGAGCACGCACGACATCACCGGGCCGTCGCAGCCGACCGCGATGTCGGGGAAGGCGACGAGATCGTCGGCGTTCTTCAGGAATTCGACCAGGGTGACGGGACCGATGTCGAGATCGCCGCGCACCAGCTGCTCGCTGAGCTTCTCCGGGGTGTCCTTCGTCAGCTCGAAGTCGAGGAGCGTCCCTGTTCTCGCGAGTCCCCAGTACAGGGGCAGGCAGTTCAGGAACTGGATGTGGCCGACGCGCGGCCGGGTGCGAGAATTGTCCACATCGCGAGGCTAGCCCTCCCCGAGGATCCGCCCGTCGTCACCCCCCGGCGTCAGCCGAACGGCGCAGGTGTTCAAACGTCCGGGTGAAGTGATCTTGACCTCTGTTGCGCTCGGTGGCCTGCGTGCTAGGCTCACAGCAAGTTGCAGTTTGGTTTCCCTTGCAGTACAGAGCCTGCGGAGCATGTGACCGCGGGCTCTCGTAGTTCTCAGACGTATGCAGTTGTGCGGCATTCAAAAGTCTTCACACTTGCTGGTTCTGGAGCAGGGCAACCCTTTGGGCCCAAGGAGGGCTTATGGCTCACGGAACCGTGAAGTGGTTCAACGCCGAAAAGGGCTTTGGTTTCATCGCCCAGGAAGGCGGCGGCCCGGACGTCTTCGTCCACTACTCCGCGATCAACGCTCAGGGATTCCGTTCCCTCGAGGAGAACCAGCAGGTGTCTTTCGACGTCACGCAGGGCCCCAAGGGTCCGCAGGCGGAGAATGTCACTCCTGTCTGATTGACAGCAGTACCCAAGGAGCCCCGCGCCGGTTTCGGCGACGGGGCTCCTGCCCTTTCCGCACCGGCTGTCAGTGGCTGCCACTAAGGTCCGCCCATGACCACCGACCCCGCCTTCGTGGCCACCACCAGGTCCTTCTACGACGCCGTCGCCGAGGACTACCACGCCCGTTTCCGCACCGTGCTCGACGACGCCCCGCTGGACCGGGCGCTGATGGGCGCCTTCGCCGAGCTCGTGGGGCCCGGGGGGCAGGTGGCCGACCTGGGCTGCGGGCCCGGTGGGGTCACCGCGCACCTGGCCTCGCTGGGCCTGCGGGTCTTCGGCCTCGACCTGTCCTCCTCGATGCTGGCGATCGCGCGCCGCGAGAACCCGGGGCTGCGGTTCGAGCAGGGGTCCATGCTGGATCTCGACCTGCCCGACGGCGCCCTCGCGGGGGCCGTCTCCTGGTACTCGTCGATCCACACACCGTGGGAGCGGCTGCCGGACCTCTTCGGGGAGGTGCGGCGCGTGCTGGCCCCGGGCGGGCATCTGCTGCTCGGCTTCCAGGTCGGCGACGAGCCCCGCCACCACGACCGCCCGTGGGGCCATCCGGTCGCCCTGGACTTCGAACGGCGGCGGCCCGAGCCGATGGCGGAGCTGCTGGAGCGGACCGGGTTCACCGTGCTGTCCCGGACGGTGCGGATCACCGAGGAGACCACCGTCGCCCAGGTCCCGCAGGCCTGCCTCATCGCCCGCCGCTGAGCACCCGCCGGGCAGGCCCTACCCCTCGTAGAGCCCCTCCACCGCCTCCGCGAAGTCCCGCATGATCGCTTCGCGCCGGAGCTTCATGGAGGGGGTCAGGTGGCCCTCCCACTCGGTGAAGTCCCTGGGCAGGACGGCGAAGCGGCGGATGGACTCCGGGCGGGAGACCAGCTTGTTGGCCTCGTCCACGGCGCGCTGGAGGACGGCGTGGACCTCCTCGTCGTCGGTGAGGAGCTCCGGCGGCACGGGGTGCTTGCCGTTCATGCGGCGCCAGTGGGTGACGCCGTCGGGGTCGAGGGTGAGCAGGGCGGAGACGTAGGGCCTGCGGTCGCCCAGGACGAGGCACTGGGAGATCAGGGGGTGGGAGCGCAGCCAGTTCTCCAGGGGGGCCGGGGCGACGCTCTTGCCGCCCGCGGTGATCAGGAGCTCCTTCTTGCGGCCGGTGATGGTCAGGTAGCCCTCGTCGTCCAGGCTGCCGAGGTCTCCGGTGGCGAACCAGCCGTCGGGTGCGGCCTGGACCACGCCCCCGGCCTGCGGGTCCCAGTAGCCGTGCAGGACCTGCTCGCCGGCGATCAGGATCTCGCCGTCGGCGGCGATGCGGACGCGGGTGCCGGGCAACGGCCAGCCGACCGTGCCCAGGCGCGGCTTGAGCGGGGGCGTCACGGTGGCGGCGGCGGTGGTCTCGGTGAGGCCGTAGCCCTCGAAGATCTCGATGCCGGCACCGGCGTAGAAGGCGGCCAGGCGGCGGCCGAGCGGGGAGCCGCCGCAGATGGCGTACTTGACCCGGCCGCCCATGGCGGCCCGGATCCTGCGGTAGACGAGCGGGTCGTAGAAGGAGCGGGCGGTCTTCAGGCCGCGGCCGGGGCCGCCGCCCGCACCGGTCTGGCCGGCCTCCTTGGCCTCGCCGTAGCGCACCGCCACCGAGACCGCGCGGTCGAAGGCCGCGGCCCGGCCGCCGGACTCGGCCTTGGCGCGGGCGCTGTTGAAGACCTTCTCCAGCATGTACGGGATGGTCAGCAGGCAGGTGGGGCGGAAGGCCGCGAGGTCGGGGAGCAGGTCCTCGGGCTTGAGGCTCGGGGCGTGGCCGAGGCGGACCCGGGCGCGGACGCAGGCCACCGCGACCATGCGCCCGAAGACGTGGGACATCGGCAGGAAGAGCAGGATCGAGGGCTCCTCGCCGGTCTCCGCCTTGAAGACGGGGTAGAGCAGCTCGATCGCGTTGTCGACCTCGGCGAAGAAGTTGCCGTGGGTCAGGACGCAGCCCTTGGGGCGGCCGGTGGTGCCGGAGGTGTAGATCAGGGTGGCGAGGGTGGGCGGGCCGAGCATGCCGCGGCGCACCTCCACCTCCGCGTCCGGCAGCCGCGCGCCCAGCTCCGCCAGCTGCTCGACGTGGCCCTTCTCCATCACCCACAGGTGCTTGAGGTCGGGGACGCGGTCCAGCTCGGGGCCGAGGGCGGCGGCCTGCGCGGTGGTCTCGGTGACCAGGGTGACGGCGCCGGAGTCCTGGAGGATCCAGCGGGTCTGGAAGAGGGAGGAGGTCGGGTAGATCGGGACGGTGACCAGGCCGGCCGCCCATGCGGCGAAGTCCAGCAGCGTCCACTCGTACGTCGTCCGCGCCATGATCGCGATGCGGTCGCCCGGCACCAGCCCCTCGGCGATCAGGCCCTTGGCCACCGCCAGCACCTGCCGGGCGAACTCGGCCGCGGTGACCTCGCTCCAGTCCCCGTCCGGCGACCTGCGGCTGAGGACGACCTGGTCCGGGACCGCCGACGCGTTGTCGAAGGGCAGGTCGGCGAGGGACCCGCGGCGCACCGGCGGCGCGAACGGCGGTACGTACGCCTCCCGGACGGACCCGTCCAGCATCCGCGTCTCGGGCGCCACCAGGGTGGGGCCGGGCGAGTCGGCGTAGGCGGCGGATGCGGCGAAGGACGGAAGCGGGGTGGACACGGGCGGCTCCTAGGACGTGCAGCAAAGACACTGCTTCTGCGGTCGCTGCTTCGCTGCATGACGTACGTGCCTCGCGCGCCGAGGCGTTCATCACCGGTTCCGCGGACAGGGGTGCTACCGGCGGTCAGTTCGGGGATCGTACGGTGCCCACGTGGGGACCTGGTGCGGGTTCGGGGACGGTCCCGCGCCGGGCGTGTGCAGCCTTGGGGGTTACCTGAGGGTAAGTCATGTTCGTTCCAGTATCGCCGTGACGCCCTGGCCGCCCGCCGCGCAGACGGAGATCAGGCCGCGCCCCGGGCCTTCCCGCTCGGCGAGCAGGGTGGCCAGGGTCGCCACGATGCGGGCGCCGGTCGCGGCGAAGGGGTGGCCGGTGGCGAGGGAGGAGCCCGCCACGTTCAGGCGGGCCCGGTCCACCGGGGCCAGGCCGCGCTTCTCCCAGGCGGCCAGGGTGGCCAGCACCTGGGACGCGAACGCCTCGTGGATCTCGACGAGGTCGAAGTCGTCGATTCCGAGCCCGGCCCGCTCCAGCATCCGCGGCACCGCGTACGCGGGCGCCATCAGCAGCCCGTCCTCGCCCCCGGCCACGTCCCCGCCGACGAAGTCCACGGCCGCCGTCTCGAAGGCGGTGAGATGGGCGAGCGGCTCCAGCCCCCGGGCCTCGGCCCACTCCTCGCTCGCCAGGAGCACCGTCGCGGCGCCGTCGGTCAGGGGCGTGGAGTTGCCCGCCGTCATGGTGGGTCCGGGGGCGTCGAGCCCGAACACCGGCTTGAGCGCGGCCAGTTTCTCCACGGTCGAGCCGGGACGCAGGTTCTGGTCGCGGGCCAGGCCGCGGAAGGGGACCACCAGGTCCTGGAAGAGGCCGCGTTCGTACGCCGCCGCCAGCCGCTGGTGGCTCGCGGCGGCCAACGCGTCCTGCTCCTCGCGGGTGATGCCCCAGGCGCGCGCGGTCACCGCGGCGTGCTCGCCCATCGACAGGCCGGTGCGCGGCTCGGCGTTGCGCGGGATGTCGGGGACCAGGTGCCCCGGGCGGATCCTGGCCAGCGCCTTCAGCCTGGCGCCGGCCGACTTGGCCCGGCGGGCCTCCAGCAGGATGCGGCGCAGACGGTCGTTGACGCCGAGCGGGGCGTCGCTCGCGGTGTCGGCACCGCCCGCGATCGCCGACTCGGTCTGGCCGAGGGCGATCTTGTTGGCGGCGGCGATCACGGCCTGGAGTCCGGTCCCGCAGGCCTGCTGGATGTCGTAGGCGGGGGTGCGCGGGTCGAGTGCCGAGCCGAGGACCGTCTCGCGGGCGAGGTTGAAGTCCCGGCTGTGTTTGAGGACCGCTCCGGCCACGAACTCGCCGACGGCGCCCGGGTCCTGGAGTCCGTGGCGCTCCACCAGGCCGTCGAGGGCCGCGGTGAGCATCTCCTGGTTGGAGGCGGTGGCGTAGGGCCCGTCGGAGCGGGCGAAGGGGACGCGGGCGCCGCCGAGGACCGCTACGCGGCGCGTGGGCCGCGGTGCCAGAGTGCTCATCTCGACCTGCTCCTCACCCGTGACATAGGCTTACCTCCGGTAACCTTACTCCAGAGTAAGCAGTTGTGGGCAGACCGGCCTCTGGAGGACCTCTGGACACGTCGCAGCCCCTGGGGAGACAGGACATGGCCGACCGCTATCTCAGCTTCACCGGCACCGCACCCGGCCGCTTCCTCACCCGCAGACTGGGCCTGCCACAACCCGCCGAGCTGCGGCGGGACACGCTCGACGGCGGCCTGCTGCACCTCACGGCCGGCACGTCCGCCCTCGGCCTCGCGCCCGTCCTGGCCCGCACCGGCCTGCCCCGGGAGGAGGACGGCCGGCCCGCCGCCGTCGTCCTCGACGCCACCGGCGTGCGGGACGTCGACGCGCTGGCCGAGGTGCACGCCCGGCTGCACCCGGTCCTGCGCTCCGTCGCCGCGAGCGGCCGCGTGGTGGTGCTGGGCGCCCCGCTCGACCCCGCCGACCACCACCAGGCCGCCGCCCAGCAGGCACTGGAGGGGTTCACGCGTTCGCTCGGCAAGGAGATCGGCCGGGGCAGGACGGTCAACCTCGTACGGCTCACCGACGCGGCGCCCGCCGAATCCACCCTCCGCTTCCTCCTGTCCGCCGCCTCCGCCTACGTCAGCGGCCAGGTGATCGAGGTCGCGGGCGCGCGTGAGGGCGCCGACCCCGACGACTGGACCCTCCCCCTCGCCGGGCGCACCGCCCTGGTCACCGGCGCCGCACGGGGCATCGGCGCGGCCGTCGCCCAGACGCTGGCCGGGCAGGGCGCCCAGGTCGTCGTCCTCGACGTGCCGCAGGCCGAGGACGCGGCGCGCCGGGCCGCCGAACGCCTCGGCGGCACCGCCCTCGCGCTGGACGTCACGGCCGCCGACGCGGGCGAGCGCATCGCCGCCGCACTGCCCGGCGGACTCGACATCCTGATCCACAACGCGGGCATCACCCGCGACCGGCGTCTGGTCAACATGCCCGCCGAACGCTGGAGTTCCGTACTCGACGTCAACCTCGCGAGCGTCCTGCGCACCACGGACGCGCTGCTCGCGGCGGGCGCCGTCAACCGGGGCGGCAGGATCGTCGCGACGGCCTCCATCGCCGGGCTCGCGGGCAACGCGGGCCAGACCAACTACGGCGCCAGCAAGGCGGGGATCGTCGGCCTGGTCCGCTCGCTGGCGCCCCGCGCGCTCGCCGGGCACGGGGTGACGGTGAACGCGGTGGCGCCGGGCTTCATCGAGACAAAAATGACGGCGGCGGTCCCCCTCTTCATCCGCGAGGCCGGCCGCCGCATGAACTCCCTCGCCCAGGGCGGGCTGCCGGTGGACGTCGCCGAGACGACCGCCTGGCTCGCCCACCCCGCCTCCGGCGCGGTCAACGGCCAGGTCGTACGGGTCTGCGGCCAGAGCCTGCTGGGGGCGTGATGACCGCCGCCGCCCCGACCACCAGCACCCTGACCGGCGTCCCCGCCCTCGCCCCGCTCCTCGCCCGCGGCGCGCTGCTCTCCCCGCTCAAACGGCCCCGCCCCGACGCGGACTTCCCCCGCACCCGGCTGGTGCTGCCCGGCCTGCGCGTGGACCTCGCACGGCTGGCGGCGTACGAGCGGGCATGCGGATTCCCGACCGGCACGGACGCGCTGCCGCCGACGTATCCGCACGTGCTGGGCTTTCCCATGGCCATGCGTCTGATGAGCGGCCGGGGCTTCCCGCTGCCCCTGCTCGGGCTGGTCCACACCTCCATCGGCATCACCCGGCGGGCCGCGATGCCCGTGACCGGCGGGTACGAACTCGCCGTCCACGTCGAGGGGCTGGCCCCGCACCGGCGCGGCACCGAGGCGACGGTGATCACGGAGGTACGCGCCGGCGCGGACCTCGTCTGGGAGTCCCGCAGCACCTACCTGGCCCGGCACCGCCCCGCCACCGCCCCGCCCACCGCCGGGGACACCCCCGCCGGGGACCGGGACGCCCTCCCCGCGCGCGCCGAATGGCGACTGGCCGGTGACGTCGGACGCCGCTACGCCACCGCCTCCGGCGACCGCAATCCGATCCACCTGCACCCGCTCACCGCCCGCCTGTTCGGCTTCCCGCGGGCCATCGCGCACGGCATGTGGACCGTGGCCCGCTGCCTCGCCGAGCACGGGACACCGGACGCGGCCGTGGTGCGGGCGGACTTCCGGGCCCCGGTGCTGCTGCCGGGAACGGTGACGTACGGGGCCGAGAACGGGCGGTTCACCCTGCGCGGCGCCCATGACGGGCGACTGCACCTGTCCGGCGAGGTCCGTCCCTACCCGGCGCCCTGAGCCACCGGCGCCGGGGACGGCGCGGCGCGGGGCGCCGGGTCCGGCACCGGCACCGACACCGGCACCGGCACCGGCTCGGGCTCCTCGGGCGGGGTCCACGGCCGGCCCGTCATCAGGTCGCCCAGGCCCGCCCAGGCGAAGTTCATCAGGGTCGCCGCCGCCTGCTTGGCGGTGACCCCCTCGGTGGCGCCCGCCCAGTCGGCGAGCGACTCCGCGGCACCGACCAGCGCCTCGGCCAGCCCGGCGACCTCGCCCTCGGGCAGATGCGGGTCCCGGTGCGCGTCCCGCGCCGCGGCGGCGATCAGCTGCGTCACGAACGCCACGATCTCCGCGCGCATCGCCGCCACCTCGGCCGCGAACCGCTCCCCGTGCGTACGGGCGTGCAGGTGCAGCATGCGCCAGGCGTCCGGGTGCCGGGCGGTGTGGCTGAAGAACGCCCGCAGCCCCGACCAGAGCTGCCCGTCGGCGGAGAGCCCCGGACGCACCCCGGCCCGCACCGCCTCGGTGAGGGCGCGGGCCTCGCGGCCGATGCAGGCGCTGAAGAGGTCGTCCTTCGAGTTCAGGTACAGATACACCAGCGGCTTGGACACGCCCGCCAGTTCGGCGATCTCGTCCATCGACGCCGCCATGTACCCGCGCCGTCCGAAGACGCTCACGGCGGCGTCCAGCATCTGCTGCTCACGGACCGCACGCGGCATCCGCTTGGTCTTTCCAGCACCCATGCGAATCAGCGTACGGTCCGTGCGGCGGTGATCAGGACGTCAGCGCGGCGCCGGCGCCCCGACCACGACGCTCAGGCGGCGACCGGAACGGGCTCCGCGTCCTGCTTCTCCCACTCGGGCTCGTCGATCGGCGAGGCGTGCGCCGCGTCGTACGCCGTACGGTCGAGCAGCCCCTCGCGGGCCGAGACGATGACGGGCACGAGGGCCTGGCCCGCGACATTGGTCGCCGTGCGCATCATGTCCAGGATCGGGTCGATGGCGAGGAGGAGGCCGACGCCCTCCATGGGCAGGCCCAGGGTGGACAGGGTCAGGGTGAGCATGACCGTGGCGCCGGTGAGGCCGGCCGTGGCGGCGGAGCCGACCACCGAGACGAAGGCGATCAGCAGGTAGTCGCCGACGCCGAGTTGGATGTCGAAGATCTGCGCGACGAAGATCGCGGCGATCGCCGGGTAGATCGCGGCGCAGCCGTCCATCTTGGTCGTCGCGCCGAACGGCACGGCGAAGGACGCGTACTCCTTCGGGACGCCGAGGCGCTCGGTGACCTTCTGGGTCAGCGGCATGGTGCCGACGGAGGAGCGGGAGACGAAGGCCAGCTGGATGGCGGGCCAGGCACCCTTGAAGAACTGGAGCGGGCTGGCCTTGGCGACGGTGGCGAGCAGCGTCGGGTAGACCACGAACATCACGAGGGCGCAGCCGACGTAGATGTCGGCGGTGAAGGTGGCGTACTTGCCGATGAGGTCCCAGCCGTAGGTCGCGATGGCCTTGCCGATGAGGCCGACGGTGCCGAGCGGGGCGAGGCGGATGACCCACCACAGGGCCTTCTGGAGGAGTTCGAGGACCGACTCGCTCAGGTTCAGGATCGGCTGGGCCTTCTCGCCGAGCTGGAGGGCGGCGATGCCGGCGACGGCGGCCATGAAGACGATCTGAAGGACGTTCAGCTCGGTGAACGGCGTGATGACGTCGGTCGGCACGATGCCGGTCAGGAAGTCGATCCAGGAGCCGGTGTGCTCGGGCTTGCCGCCGTCGGCCGGGGTGAGGCCGGTGCCGGAGCCGGGGTTGGTGACCAGGCCGATGACGAGGCCGATGGCCACCGCGATCAGCGACGTGATCATGAACCAGAGGAGGGTGCGGGACGCCAGGCGGGCGGCGTTGTTGACCTTCCTCAGGTTGGTGATGGAGACGAGGATCGCGAAGAAGACCAGCGGTGCGACGGCCAGCTTCAGCAGGCCGATGAAGGTGTCACCGACCTTCTCCAGGGTGGTGACCAGCCACGATATGTCCTGGCTGCGGGCCAGCCAGCCCAGCAGGACGCCGAGGACGAGACCGGCGAGTATCTGGGCCCAGAAGGGCACCTTGAGGTACTTCGTGAAGGAAGAGGGTGAAGACACGGACATGCTCCGTAGGGGGGACGGGACGCGGGGTGGGGACGCGCTGAGCTGACGTGGGAACGACTGGGAACGGGGGAACGTCAGGGGCGACAGTTCGCGGACGCGCACCGGCAGAGGTCCACGTGCAGGCGCGCCACGAGCGCGAGGCGCTGTGGTGTGGTGGGCGCGGCTGCGTGCTTCATGCACACGACTTTAACACCCATGCTTTGAGACACTCAAAGCCATACTTTGAGAGGCAGGAGTGCGCTCCTGCCCGTAAAACGCAAAGCGCCCCGGTTTCCGGTGACTTTGGAAGCCGGGGCGTGCGGGTGCGTGAGGGACGTTACGAGGTCTGGCCCTGCGCCCGTGCGGCGTCGTCGGCGGTGTCCTCCTGGCCGCGGTTGGCCTCCAGGTTGGCCTTCATGCGGGTCACCCGGCCCGCGACCTGGACCGAGGCCCGGTCCCGCTCCTTGCGCAGCGCGACGTAGCTGATGGGGGCGGAGATGAGCAGGGAGAGCAGGAGGATCCACATGCCGTTGGAATCGCCGAGGCCGCGCGGGAACACTCCGGCGTAGACGAGCCCCCAGACGACCAGGAGGCAGCCTGCGAAGATCCCGAGGCGCATCAGCGTGTAGCGGAGCATCTCAATCCACTCTTCCGTTTCTGGCACAAAGAGGCACTGTCCAGTGAAACATGCCGCTCCGCGGAGCCTGCACGGGGGTCAGCCCAGGGGCAGCAGCAGGAAGATGTCGTCCCGGTCGTCGCACGGCGCGACCCGGATCGCGCCGGGGACCCGGCCGACCTCCTTGTAGCCGCAGGACTCGTAGAACCGCTCCAGGCCGAGCCCGCCCCGGCAGGTCAGCCGTATCGCCTCGATGCCGTCGCAGGTGCGGGCGGCGTCGGCGGCGGCGGCCATCAGGTCCCGGCCGTAGCCCCGGCCCTGGTGGCGCGGGTGGACCATGACCGTGTAGAGCCACAGCCAGTGCCGCATCAGGCGGTGCGTGTTGAGGGTGAGGAACGCGCAGGCGGCGAGCCGCCCCTGCGCGTCGTGGCCGACGAGCAGGCGGGTACGGCCCTCGGCCATGGCCGCCAGGTGCTTGACCAGCTCGGGACGGATGTCCTCCCGCGTCACCGGCGGGACGAAGCCCACGGAGCCGCCGGCGTTGGAGACGTCGGTCCACAGGTCGAGGACGCCGTCACGGAGGTCGGGGGTGACGGCCGGATCGAGAGTAAAAGTAAGGGACACTGCACGATAGTAACCATTACGCAAGGGTCTGTGCGGCGATTCTCAGGTCCGAGACCAGTCCCCGGTAGGCCGCCTCCCGGTCGTCCGCCCGCAGCACCGCCGAGGGGTGCACGGTCGGCACCAGCCGTTCCCGCCGCCCGTGGATCTCCTCCTCCAGCACCGTGGCGCGCACCCGGGTGACCCGGAACGAGGAGCCGAGCAGCGCCTTGCCGGCCGTGGCGCCCAGCACCACGATCAGCTCGGGCTCCACCCGGTCCAGCTCGGCGGCCAGCCAGGGGCCGCAGGCGGTGGTCTCGCGCAGGGTGGGCGCCTTGTGGATGCGGCGCTTGCGGGGTTCGGCCCGGGTGAACTTGAAGTGCTTGACGGCGTTCGTCACGTACGCGTCCGCCGGGTCGATGCCGGCTTCGGCCAGCGCCCGGTCGAGGAGGTGTCCGGCGGGGCCGACGAAGGGCTTGCCCTGCCGGTCCTCCTGGTCGCCGGGCTGCTCCCCGACGAGCATGAGACGGGCGGACGCCTCACCGGCACCGAAGACGGTCTGGGTGGCGTCCCTGTGCAGGGGGCAGCCCCGGCACCCCGCGGCGGCCCTGCGCAGGGCGGGAAGGCCGCCGCGGTCGGGAACGAAGGGCTGCGCGGTGTAGTCGTCCTCGGTGGCCATGAGGATGCGGGTACCCGCCGGGGGCCGGTCGGATCCGTGCGGGGTGCGGGTGGTCTGCGGCTGGGGCGCGGTTTTCCGCGCCCCAGCGGGGCAGGTGGACCGGACCGCCCCGCCCCAGCGGGGCAGGTGGACGGACCGCCCCGCCCCAGCGGGGCAGGCGGACGGGACCGCCCCCGAGAGTGCCACCGCGCCCGGGAGGACGACGACCGTGAGGAATCAGACCCGCATCGGCTGCGGCGCCTCCCGGCGCGCCGGGTCCGGTCCCTCGTACTCCCGGAGGATCTCGTACCGCGTGTTCCGCTCGACGGGCCGGAACCCGGCGTCGCGGATCAGGTCCAGCAGGTCCTCGCGCGTCAGCTTGTTCGGGGTGCCGAAGTCGTCCGCGTCGTGCGTGATCTTGTACTCGACGACCGAGCCGTCCATGTCGTCCGCGCCGTGCTGGAGAGCCAGCTGGGCCGTCTGGACGCCGTGCATGACCCAGAAGACCTTGACGTGCGGCACGTTGTCGAAGAGGAGGCGCGAGACGGCGAAGGTCTTCAGGGCCTCCGCGCCGGTCGCCATCTGCGTACGCGCCTGGAGCCGGTTCCTGATCTTGCCGTCCTTCATGTCCACGAAGTCGTGCTGGTAGCGCAGCGGGATGAAGACCTGGAAGCCGCCCGTCTCGTCCTGCAGCTCACGCAGGCGCAGCACGTGGTCCACGCGGTGGCGGGGCTCCTCGATATGGCCGTAGAGCATGGTGCACGGGGTCTTCAGGCCCTTCTCGTGGGCCAGGCGGTGAATGCGGGACCAGTCCTCCCAGTGGGTGCGGTGGTCGACGATGTGCTGCCGCACCTCCCAGTCGAAGATCTCCGCGCCGCCGCCGGTGAGGGACTCCAGACCGGCGTCGATCAGCTCGTCCAGGATGTCGGAGGCGGACATCCCGGAGATGGTCTCGAAGTGGTGGATCTCGGTGGCCGTGAACGCCTTGAGCGAGACGTCCGGCAGCGCGGCCTTCAGCTCGCGCAGCGAGCGCGGGTAGTAGCGCCACGGCAGGTTGGGGTGCAGGCCGTTGACGATGTGCAGCTCGGTGAGGTTCTCGCCCTCCATCGCCTTGGCGAGCTTCACCGCCTCCTCGATGCGCATCGTGTACGCGTCCTTCTCCCCCGGCTTGCGCTGGAAGGAGCAGTACGCGCAGGAGGCGGTGCACACGTTGGTCATGTTGAGGTGACGGTTGACGTTGAAGTGGACCACGTCGCCGTTCTTCCGCGTCCGCACCTCGTGCGCGAGGCCGCCGAGCCAGGCGAGATCGTCCGACTCGTACAGCGCGATGCCGTCCTCGCGGGTCAGCCGCTCACCGGAGCGGACCTTCTGCTCCAGCTCGCGCTTGAGCCCGGCGTCCATGCGATACCTCTTTCTGAGACGAACTCGTCAACCGTACGCCCCGGCGCGGGGGCCGGTCGCGGTGGCCAGGGCCGGTCCCTAGGCCTCTTCGGGCAGCTCACCCACCCGGTTCTCCCACTTGGTGGAGAGAACGATGGTGGTACGGGTCCGGGACACGCCCTTGGTGCCCGACAGCCGCCGGATGATGCTCTCCAGGCCGTCGACGTCCGCGGCGCGGACCTTGAGCATGTAGGAGTCGTCGCCGGCGATGAACCAGCAGTCCTCGATCTCCCGCAGCTCCTTGAGGCGCTGGGCCACGTCCTCGTGGTCGGCGGCGTCGGAGAGCGAGACGCCGATCAGGGCGGTGACGCCGAGGCCGAGGGAGGCGGCGTCGACGGTGGCACGGTAGCCGGTGATGACACCGGCCGCCTCCAGCCGGTTGATGCGGTCGGTGACGCTGGGTCCGGAGAGGCCGACCAGGCGCCCCAGCTCCGCGTAGGAGGCCCGGCCGTTCTCCCTCAGGGCCTGGATGAGCTGCCTGTCCACCGCGTCCATGCGATCGAAGCCTTCCACTGAAGAGTTCTGAAGATGTGGGTAACCAACGTGTGGGGAGGTGGTGCTCAGGTGGTGGGGCGGGCCCCGCCGAGGTCGCCGCGCCAGCGGCGGTACAGGTCGTGTCCGACGCCCGCCGCGTCGAGGACGCGTCCGGCGACGAAGTCCACCAGGTCCTGGATGTGCGTCGCCCCCGCGTAGAAGGCCGGGGAGGCGGGCACCACGCTCGCGCCGGCGTCGTCCAGGGTCACCAGGTGCCTGAGCGTCCGGCCGTCCAGCGGGGTCTCCCGTACGGCCACGACCAGCCTGCGGCGCTCCTTGAGGGTCACGCTCGCGGCGCGCTGGAGCAGGTCCTTGGACAGCCCGAGGGCGACCCCGGCGACGCAGGCCGTCGACGCGGGCACGATCAGCATGCCCTTCGTCGGGTACGACCCCGAGGACGGCCCGGCCGCGAGGTCGCCCGCGCTCCAGTGCCGTACGCCGCTGACGTCCGCGTCGAAGGTGTCCGGCTTTCCGTCGGCTCCGCGGGCCAGCCATTCGCGCAGGTCCTGCTGCCAGTGGGCGTCGCGGAAGGAGATGCCGGTCTCGTCGAGCAGGGTGAGCCGCGAGGCCCGGCTGACCACCAGGTCGACGCTCTCACCGGCGGCGAGCAGCGCACGCAGCACGGCGGCGGCGTAAGGGGTGCCGGAGGCCCCGGACACCCCCACGATCCAAGGCACGCGCTGCGTCTGTCCTGGCTTCATGATGCCGAGCCTAGTCGCAGGCTCATGCTTTTCAGACCGTGAGGCCCCTGACGAGCAGATCCAGCAGCGCGCACACGAAGAGAGCGATCCCGATGAAGCCGTTGACGCTGAAGAACGCCCTGTTGAGGCGGGACAGGTCGGTGGGGCGGACGATGGTGTGCTCGTAGAGGAACGCGCCCGCGACGATCACGAGGCCGAGCCAGAAGAAGGTACCCGCGTCGGTGGCGACGGCGTACCAGGCGAACAGGGCCGTGGTGACCGTGTGGCAGGCGCGGGCGCCCCAGATCGCGGCCGGGACGCCGAAGCGGGCGGGGACGGACTTCACGCCGACCTGCCGGTCGGTCTCGACGTCCTGGCAGGCGTAGATCAGGTCGAAGCCGCCGATCCAGATGCCGACCGCGAGGCCGAGGATCACGGCCTCCCAGGACCACTCGCCGCTGATCGCCAGCCAGCCGCCGATCGGGCCCATGGACTGGGCGAGGCCGAGGATGGCCTGCGGGAAGTTCGTGAACCGCTTGCCGTACGGGTAGACCACCATCGGGATCACCGCGACGGGGGCCAGGGCCAGGCAGAGCGGGTTGAGCAGGGCCGCCGCGCCGAGGAAGACGACCAGGGCGATCAGCGCCCCGGTCCAGGCGTGCTTGACCGACATGGCGCCGGTGACCAGCTCGCGGTGGGCGGTGCGCGGGTTGCGGGCGTCGATCTCGCGGTCGATGATCCGGTTGACCGCCATCGCGAAGGTGCGCAGGCCCACCATGGCGACGGTGACCAGGAGCAGCCGGCCCCAGTGGATGTTCTCGTCCCACGTGTACATCGCCGTCAGCGCGGCGATGTAGGCGAAGGGCAGCGCGAAGACCGAGTGCTCGATCATCACCAGGCGCAGGAACGCCTTGGTGCGCCCCGGCTGCTGCGGCAGGGCGGCGGAAGCCGACGTCACAGTCCGTACTCCTTCCAGCGGCGGTCGACCTTCGCCGCCGTATCCGGGTCGGACACCACCATGTCCGGCCAGCCCCCGTCGCGCGTGTACCCCTCCTCGGGGAGCTTCCTCGTGGCGTCGATACCCGCCTTGCCGCCCCAGAACTGCTGGTAGGAGGCGTGGTCGAGGTGGTCGACCGGGCCTTCGACGACGGTGAGGTCACGGGCGTAGTCGGTGTTGCCGAGTGCCCGCCAGGCGACCTCGTGCAGGTCGTGGACGTCGCAGTCGGAGTCGACGACCACGATCAGCTTGGTGAGGGACATCATGTGGGCGCCCCAGATGGCGTGCATCACCTTCTGGGCGTGCTTGGGGTACTTCTTGTCGATCGAGACGATCGCACAGTTGTGGAAGCCGCCGGCCTCGGGGAGGTGGTAGTCCACGATGTCCGGGACGATGATCTTGAGGAGCGGCAGGAAGAAGCGCTCCGTGGCCCGGCCGAGGGGGCCGTCCTCCGTCGGCGGACGGCCGACCACGATCGACTGGAGCAGCGGGCGCTTCCGCATCGTCACGCAGTCGATCTTCAGGGCGGGGAAGGGCTCCTGCGGGGTGTAGAAGCCGGTGTGGTCGCCGAAGGGGCCCTCGGGGAGCATCTCGCCGGGCTCCAGCCAGCCCTCGACGACGACCTCCGCCTGCGCCGGGACCTGGAGCGGGACCGTCTTGCAGTCGACCATCTCGATCCGCTTGCCCTGGAGGAACCCGGCGAAGAGGTACTCGTCGATGTCGCCGGGGAGGGGGGCGGTGGAGGCGTAGGTCACGGCGGGCGGGCAGCCGAAGGCGATCGCGACCGGCAGGCGCTCACCGCGCCGGGCGGCGACCTGGTAGTGGTTGCGGCTGTCCTTGTGGATCTGCCAGTGCATGCCGATGGTGCGCTTGTCGTGGCGCTGGAGCCGGTACAGGCCCAGGTTCCGGATGCCCGTCTCCGGGTCCTTGGTGTGGGTCAGGCCCAGATTGAAGAAGGAACCGCCGTCCTCCGGCCAGGTGAACAGGGCCGGGAGGCGCTCCAGGTCCACGTCGTCGCCGGTGAGGACGACCTCCTGGACGGGCGCGCTGCCCGGCTTCACCTTCTTCGGCGGTACGTGCGTCATCGTGCCGAGCTTCCCGAAGGCCTCGCGCATGCCGACGAAGCCCTGCGGCAGCTCGGGACGGAGCAGCCCGCCGATCTTGTCCGAGATCTCGGAGTACGCCTTGAGGCCGAGGGCCTTGAGCAGGCGGCGGTCGGTGCCGAAGACGTTCATCGCGAGGGGCATGTCGGAGCCCTTCACGTTCTCGAAGAGCAACGCCGGGCCGCCCGCCTTGTTCACCCGGTCGACGATCTCCCCGACCTCCAGGTACGGATCCACCTCGGCCTTGATGCGCTTGAGGTCGCCCTCGCGCTCCAGCGCCCTGAGCAGGGAGCGAAGATCGTCGTAAGCCATGCGGTCCAGTATCCCCGAGCCGCTACCCTGGCCCTGTACCTGGGGGCCCTGACGCGTCCCCACCCCTCGCTTGAGCTGGAGAAGCCCATGCTCCGGGTGCTGATGTTCCTCGTGCCACTGGCGTTGAGCGTGTACGCGTTCATCGACTGCATCAGCACGAAGGACGAGGACATCCGCCACATGCCCAAGCCGCTGTGGGCGATCCTCGTGCTGCTCTTCCCGCTGGTCGGTTCGGTCTCCTGGATCATCGCCGGCAAGAAGCGGCAGCCGGCCGGTTCCTCGCCCTGGCAGGTCGGCGGCGGGCGGCGGCAGTGGGTCGCGCCGGACGACAACCCGGACTTCCTGAAGTCCCTGGAGAGGAACGACGAGAAGGACAGGGACGGGGACAAGGAATAGGACTGGGACTGGGGCCCCGGCAGGGGGCTGGTTCGGGCGGGATCCTGGTCCAGCGCTGGGACGCGGAGCCGGTGCACGTCGTGGCCGTCAGGCCGGGGCGGGAGAAGGCCCAGCCGTCGTCCTCGCGCAAGTACTGGAGGTAGAAGCCGCTGGCGTCGGCGCTGTCCCGGCTGACGGCGGTGGCGAAGGCGTCCGGCACGACGGCGAGGCGGACCCGGGCGGCGACGGTGAAGCTGCGGCCCGCGCCGGTGTCCAGCACCGGGGCGGGTCCAGCACAGGGGGCTCTCAGCGGGTGACGCCGGCGAACTTCTCGACGGCGGCCGGGGTGACCGGGGTGAAGAAGTTGACCAGGTTGCCGTCGGGGTCGCGGAAGAGGAGCGCGCGGTTGCCCCAGGGCATGGTCGTGGGCTCCTTGACGAACTCCCCCACGAAGCCGGTCAGGTTCCGGTGCACCGCGTCCACGTCGTCCACCAGGAACTCGATGATCACGCTGCGGTTGTCGGCGGGGCGGGCGGAGCCGGGGGCGAAGAGCGGCACGGTGCAGGTGCTGCCGATCGCGAGGGTGCCCGAGGGGGTGCGCAGTTCCGCGAAGTCCTCGGTGGCCCAGGCCGCGCGCAGACCGGTGGCGCGCTCGTAGAAGCCGACGAGGCGGGCGACGTCACCCGTGATGACGCGGATCGAGACGAGATTCATGGGGTGCCTCCTGGGGCGGATCAGTGCCTGCGCCCCCACGCTAGGAGGGATACCGGTCACCATCCGGCCGGTATCGGCGGCAGACTTGGGGGCATGTCGCGTCCCGTCTCCCGTGTGCTGACCCTGCTCGAACTGCTCCAGTCGGGCGGCCTGCGGACCGTGGCCGAACTGGCCGACCGGCTCGGCGTCGGCGAGCGCACGGTGCGCCGGTACGTCGACCACCTCGTCGATCTCGACGTCCCCGTGGAGTCGGTACGCGGCCGCCACGGCGGCTACCGGCTCGCCCCCGGTCACCGCACGCCGCCGCTGATGCTCACCGACGACGAGGCGCTGGCCGTCCTGCTGGGCCTGGTCGCCGGGCGGCGGACGGGGATCACGGCGGCGGCGGGCACGGCGGGCGAGACGGCGGCGGCGAAGGTCCGGCGGGTGCTGCCGGAGCGGCTCCGCCACCGCCTGGACGCGGTGCTCGACTCCCTCACCTTCACGACCGCGCCGGCCGGGTCCGCCGCCCCGGAGGCCGCCGTCCTGCTCCCGGTCGCCGACGCGGTGCGCCATCACCGGCCGGTGGCGATCCGGTACACCGGCGGCCGAGCGGGACGCGGCGAACGCACCCTGTACCCGTACGGCCTCGTCGCGCACGCCGGCCGGTGGTACGTGACGGGCCGGGACCTGTCGGCCGGGGCGGAGCGGACGTTCCGCCTCGACCGCATCAGCGGCGCGCGGGTCCTGCCCGGCACCTTCGAACCCCCGCCCGGGCCCGGCCCGGCGGAGCGCGTGCTGACGGCGCTGGCCACCGCGCCCTACCGGCACGAGGTGACGGTACGGGTGCGCGGGACGCCCGAGGAGCTCCGCGCCCTGCTGCCGGGCAGCGTGGCGATCGTGAGCGCGGAGGGGTACGGGAGCGGGGCCGCCCGGACGGCCGGAACCGGTGTCCCGCCGACCGTCGGGGCCGGAGCCCCTGGGGAAGCCGACGGGATCGGGTCCCCCGGTGGAGCCGTCGGGATCGGGGCCCCTGGGGAAGCGGCCGGCCCCGGGCAGGCCGCCGGGTCCGGGGCCCCCGGGGAGACGGACGGGGCCGAGACCCCCGGGGAGACGGACGGGGAAGCGGCCGAGGCCGAGACCCCCGGGGAGGCGGACGGGAGCGAGGCCCCCGGGGAAGCGGCCGAGGTCGGGCCCCCCGGGCAGGCGGACGGGAGCGAGGCCCCCGGGGAGACGGCCGGGGCCGAGACCCCCGGAGAGACGGCCAGGGCCGAGACCCCCGGGGAAGCGGCCGAGGTCGGGGCCCCCGGGCAGGCCGCCGGGTCCGGGGCCCCCGGAGAAGCGGCCGGGCCCGGGGCCTCCGGGGAGGCCACCGGGGCCGGGGGCGAGCCCTGGTGCCGGGTCGAGATCCGGGCCGAGCGCCTCGACTGGCTGCCGGGCGTCCTCGCCTCGCTGGACCGCCCGTTCGTCGTCGAGCGGCCGGACGAACTGCGCGGACTCGTCGCCGCTCTCGCGGGCCGGCTCATGGCGGCGGCCCGGCACCCCCCGCCGAACGGCTGACGGCGAGCGTCGGGCGTCGGGCGTCGGGTCACAGCCAGGTCGTGGCGAGCGAGGCGGTGACGGCGGCGGTGGCCAGCAGGGTGAGGTTGAGGCCGACCCGGCGGTCCCCGAGGCGCAGGTGGACCCGGGTCGCGCCGATCTGGAGGACGACGAACCCGACGGCCGCGGCCAGGGCCAGCCAGGGCGCGACGCCGGTCAGCGGCGGAAGGACCAGCCCGGCCGCGCCGAGCACCTCGACCACCCCGAGGGCGCGGACGGCGGGCAGCGGCGTGCTGTCCACCCAGGCCATCATCGGCCGGAGCGCTTCCCGGCTCCGCACCGCCTTCAGCACGCCCCCGTAGAGGGAGAAGGCGGCCAGGAGTCCGGCGACGATCCAGTACGCGACGTTCACGACCCGGCGCCCCGGCCGAAGTCGGTGGCGGGCTCGGTCGCGTAGCGGCTCATCGTCGCGAGGCTCTCGCCGGGGGTCGGGGTGCGGCCGTCGGCGTACAGCTCCCGCAGGTCCCGGAAGTACCGCACGTACAGGTCCGGGGTGAAGGTGCTGAGCATGCGGGCCGGTTCGCCAGTGGTGTTGGCGAAGGTGTGCGGTGCCCCGGGCGGGACCATCACGAGCGTGCCCGCCATCGCGTCGATGTCCTCGTCCCCCACGGTGAACCGCACCGTGCCGGAGAGGACGTAGAAGCCCTCGTCGTGCCGGGCGTGGCGGTGCTGGGGCGGTCCGGGGGTGTGCGGGGCGAGGACGGACTCGGCCATGCCGAGGCGGTGGCCGGTGTGGCTGCCGTCCTCCAGGACGCGCATGCGGGTGGTGCCGAGGAGAATCGTCTCGCCTTCTCCCGGGCCGACCACCGACACGGCGGGGTCCCGGCCCGGCTCACTGTTCTGCGGTTCGTCGGTCATGGCCCGATTCCACCGCCGGGGCGGCGCAGGCGTCCAAGACCCGTTCCGCGCACCCGATACCGCACGGGTATCGTCGCAGGATGGACCGGTTGGAGCTGCGTACGCTGCGCTACTTCGTGGCGGTCGCCGAGGAACTCCACTTCGGCCGGGCCGCCGTCCGGCTGCACATGAGCCAGCCGCCGCTGAGCCGGGCGATCCGGGCTTTGGAGACGGAACTCGGCGCCACGCTGTTCCACCGCGCCTCCACCGGCGTCATCCTCACCGGGGCCGGGGCGGTGCTGCTCGACGAGGCACGCGCCCTGCTCGACCGGGCCGACCGGGTACGCGCGCGCGTGGCCACCGCGGCCGGTGCCGCGGCCCTCACCGTCGGCATCCTCGGCGACAGCACCGACCCGGACGTGGTCCGGCTGGCCGAGACCTACCGCCGGCGCCACCCGCACGTCGAGGTCACCATCCGCGAGACCGACCTGACCGACCCCACCTGCGGGCTGCACGCCGGCCTGGTCGACGTTGCCCTCACCCGCGGCCCCTTCGACCCGACCGGCCTGACCACGCACACCCTGCGCGCCGACCCGGTGGGCGCCCTGCTGCGCGCCGACGATCCGCTGGCCGGCCGTGCGAGCCTGACGCCGGCGGACCTCGCCGACCGGCGCTGGTTCCGTTTCCCGGCGGGCACGGACCCGCTGTGGCAGGCGTACTGGCACGGCGGGGAGCCGCGCCGGGGGCCCGTGGTGCGCACCGTCCGGGAGTGCCAGCAGGTCGTCCTGTGGAACGGCACGGTCGGGATGACCCTCGCCGAGCACGTGCCCGCGGAGGGCCTCACCGTGGTCCCGCTGACCGGCCTGCCGCCGAGCCCGGTGCTGCTGGCCTGGCCGCGGGCCGACCCGAGCCCGCTGGTCCGCTCGTTCGTCCGGACGGCGATCGCGGCGTACGACGCCGCCTAGCTCCGCGTCCAGCGTTGGGCCGCCGACTGGTCGCAGGCCTCGTTGCGCACGCCGGTGCCGCTCATCGCGCTGACGGTGACGCAGCCGCCGGTCGCGGCGTTCTTGAGGGTGCCGCCGGACCCCACCCGCCACTCCTGGCCGGTGGTTACGGCCACAGGGGAACGAGAAGACCGGGTGTCCGATCGCCGCGGTGTAGGTGCACTGGCCCAAGAGCCCGTTGACGATCCACACGGTGCCGTTCGGCCTGCTCCGGAAGGTCCAGGTGGCCGCGTCGCCCGTGCAGTCGCCGTCGTACGGGGCGTCGGAGACGGCGGTGGTCATGCACCGACCGGTCTTGGCGTTCCTGAGCATGAAGCCACCTGATCCAGCCGCGTCGCCGTCTCCGGAGCCGGAGCCAGACCCGGAGCCAGATCCGTCGCAGACGCCGGTGCGGGCAGTGGTGACGGCTCGGGTTCTGGTTCCGGGGCCGGGTCACCGTACGAGCCGCCGCTGTGGCCGGAGGCCCTCACCGAGCGACTGACCGAACGGGCCGCCTTCACGCCCGCGTCGCCGACGCCCGGTAGCGGCCGCCGCGCCGCCACGGACCGGCCCTGGGCCGTGGCTTCCCCCGCCACGGCCCAGGGCCTCCGTCCTGTTGCCGGAAGCCGATCGGGGGCCGGAGTTGCCGGACTCCGTCCTTGCTGACGTGGTGGGGCACGGACACACTTGGCGGGCGGCGGGAACCGCCGCGAGGGCGCGGAAGACGGGGGGCAGGGTGTGAAGCATGTGCCTTTTTTCCGGTGGGTCGTCACCGTGGGCGTGCTGCTGATCGGCTGCTCGGCGGGCCTCTACGCGGCGACGGACTACCCCGAGTTGGAACAGGTCGACCTGACCGTCCTTCGCGAGGAAACCGACGGCACGTGCACGGTGCGCTGGACGGACCCCTACGACCTCGTCGAGCGCACGGGGCCGTACCAGTGCGACCCGGAGCGGGATCCCGTGCTGAAGGCCCCGGACTACGAGCCGGGGACCAACCTCGGTTGGGATACGGGCTTCGTGCTCGCCGAGGGGCCGGACAAGGGCGCGTTGCACTCCCTGGACGAGGACGACGACGTCGGCGAGTCGATCGAGGCGTCCGACCAACTGCTGTTCCTCGGGCTGTTCTTGACGGTCGTCGGCCTCATCGGTGGGAACATCCGCTCGCTGGCGCGCCTGAGCGGCATGAACCCGGGGGTCGTGCGCCGGGCCGAGCAGCTGAGGGAAACGGCTGCTCGGACGGCGCGGGACCATGACCGAGCCGTGGAGGCGGTGCGCAGGGCCTGGAGGCCGCTGCACGACGAGCTGGTGCGGGAGCGTGTCGGCCGGTTGCCGGTCACCGAGCTGCCGGGGGTCGCGGCGGACCGCCTGCCGGTGGCCGAGCTGGAGCGCAACGGCATCCGCAGCGTGCGGGACGTTCTCGACAAAGGGGCATGGGGGGTGGCCCACGCCTCGGGCCTGGGGCGGCGCGAGGCCGAGCGGGTGTGGGCGGCCGCACGACGGGCGGCGGACGAGGTGGGTCAGGACACCACGCTGCGGCTGGACGCGGACCGGCCCGACGCGCGCACCGTGGAACTGCTCAACGCGCTGCGGGTCCTGGTGGAGGCCGGGCCAGCGGCACGTGACGCGGCGGAGGCGGGCGACCGGCTGGCCGCGGCCCTGGAGGACGAACTGTCCGAGGCGGCCCCCGGCGCCGGGTGGAGGCAGATGCTGAACGCGGGACCGGAGGAACGCCGGTGTGTGCCGGACGCCGTGGCCGAGTTGCGCACGCTGCTCGAAGAGGCCGAGCGGGAGGGTCTCGCCGAGCGGTTGAACCAGGCGTCCGTCGACCTGTTGAGAGTCGCGGACGACGGTCCGGTCGGCCTTTCCGCGCGGGTCGACTTCGGCAACCGTCCCCAGGAGTACTACGCCCTCCTCGCGGAAGTGGCCGACGACGCCCTGCGCACGACAACCGAGCCCGCCACCGACCGCACCGACCGCACCGACCGCGACCACGACCACGACCACGACCACGACCGCTGATCTCACCCGGCGGGGCCACGGCACCGGGTACCGGATACCGCGTACCCGGACCGGAGTGACGGGTGAAGGCGGCACGGGGGAAGGGTGAAGGGCGCCGCGCCCCGGGGCCGGATCGGCGTTCGAGAGGCCATCCGTTCCGTTGAACAGTGCCGACACACCAGGTGCGCGGTCGCGGAGACGGCATTCCCTTGGTCGGGTCTGTACATCTGCGAACGGAGACCTCCTCGTGCGAATGACCGACATCCAGCGCTGCGAGATCCGGCCCGGGCGCCTCGTCGAGTGGACGCTCAGTCCCGCGACGCTCGACATCGCGGCGGCGCTGCCCGAGGACACGCGACCGCCCGCGTACATCCAGGAGTCGCACATCCGGACGGCCCGGTCGGTGCGCGAGGACGGCCTGTTCGTACCGACCTGGCTCGGGGCCGCCTTCGACATCCCGGGGCCGGTGGACCTCGACGTGCTCCAGGAGGCGTTGCGGGCCTGGACCCTGCGGCACGAGACGCTGCGCAGCGGATTCCGGTGGAGCGGCGAAAGCGGCGACACGATGCGGCGGTTCACGCTCGACGCGGACGCCGTGGCCCTGCACCGCGAGGACGTCGGCGACTTCCCGGACGCGACGGACCTGGCCCGGCACCTCCAGGACCGCTTCGACCGGGTCGCGGACGCGCTGCGCTGGCCCAACCTCATCTACACGGCGGTCGTCCGCGACGACGGCGTCAGCGTCTACATGGCCTTCGACCACAGCAACGTCGACGCGTACTCCATCTACCGCATCCCCGCCGAGGTCGGCGAGCTGTACGCCGCCGGTGCGGCGGGGCGGACCGTGCCGCGGCCCCGGGTGGGCTCCTACGTCGACTTCTGCCAGGCCGAGCGGGCGGACGCGGACCGGATCGACGGCGACCACGACATCGTGGGCCGCTGGCGGGAGTTCATCCGGCGCTGCGACGGGCGGCTGCCGTCCTTCCCCGTCGACCTCGGCGTCCGGCCCGGCGACCCGCTGCCCGAACAGCGGCTGCTGCGCGAGCCGTTGGTGGACGCGGCCGACGCCGCCGCGTTCGAGGCGTACTGCCGCCCCCACGGGGGCAGCCTGGTCGGCGTGCTCGCGGCGACCGCCCTGATCGTCCACGAGATCGGCGGCGAGCCGGTCTACCGCACGGTCGTGCCCTTCCACACCCGGTCGCGGTCGCAGTGGACGGAGTCCGTCGGCTGGTACGTGGGCGGCGCGCCCATCGAGGTCCCGGTGGACCGGGCCCACGACTTCCCCAGCGCCCTCGGCACCGTCCGCGCCGAACTCCAGGCCAACCGGCGGATGTCCCGCATGCCGATCGACCGGGTGCTGCGCCTGCTCGGCACGGACTTCCGGCCGACCTCGCCCGACCTGTACTCGATCGTGTCGTACGTCGACGCCCGCGGCGTGCCGGGCGCCGACAGCTGGCCGGACCGGACGGCGTACGCACTGCTGAGGGTGTCGTACGGCGACCAGGTGTGCGCCTGGGTCACCCGGCTCCCCGAGGGCCTGTGGTTCGCGAGCCGCTATCCGGACACCGACGTCGCCCACAAGAACCTGCGGCTGTACGTCGAGCGGCTGCGGGACGTCGTCACCGGCGTCGCCCGCGGGGACTTCGGTCCGCCGCTCACCGCTCGGTGAGGCTCTCCGCGGACACCTCGCGCCTCCGGAGACGGCATACGAGAAGGCCGGTCCCAGGTGACCTGGGTCACGGGAACCGGCCTTCGCCGGGCCTCGTTCAGAAGCCCGCCGACTGGAGGACGCCGAGGCCCACGTCGGCGTAGGAGTGCTTGCCGGAGACGAAGATGTTGACGCCGTAGTAGTTGAACAGCCAGCAGCCGAAGGCGACCAGAGCCAGGTAGGCGGCCTTGCGGCCCTTCCAGCCGGCGGTGGCCCGGGCATGCAGGTAGCAGGCGTAGGCGACCCAGGTGATGAAGGACCAGGTCTCCTTGGGGTCCCAGCCCCAGTACCGGCCCCAGGCGTCGCCCGCCCAGATGGCGCCCGCGATGATCGTGAACGTCCACAGCGGGAAGACGGCGGCGTTGACGCGGTAGGCGAACTTGTCGAGGGAGGCGGCGGCGGGCAGCCGGTCCAGGACGGAGCTGGCGAACCGGCCGGGGGTGCCGCCGGAGGCCAGCTTGTTCTCGAAGTTGTCCTTGAAGAGGTACAGGATCGTGCCGACCGCGCCGACGTAGAAGACCGCGCCGCAGAAGATGGCGGTCGAGACGTGGATGTACAGCCAGTACGAGTGGAGGGCGGGCACCAGCTGGTCGCTCGCCGTGTAGAGGACGGTGACGGCGAGGCCGAGGTCGAGCAGGACCGTGGTGGCCAGGGGCAGGCCGAGCCAGCGGATGTTCTTCTTCAGGGCCAGCAGCACGAGGTACACGCCGACGGCGACCGTCGTGAACGTGATGTTGAACTCGTACATGTTGCCCCACGGCGCCCGCTTCACCGACAGGGCGCGGGCGAGAACGCCGCCGGCCTCCAGGGCGAACGCGAGGACCGTGAGCGCGATGGCGATCCGCCCGTAGAGGTCGCCCTTCTCGGTGCCGCCGTGCGCGCCCGGCCCGTCCGGCACGTCGCGGAAGCCGGAGCGGACGACGACCGCGGGGCGTTCGAGTACGGCGGTGCCGCCGGCCTTCCTCACGGTGACGGGTGGCCCGGACGCGGACTTGCCCGCAACATCGGCGGTGAGAGCGGCGGCGGTACGGCCGACCTTGCTGCGGCTGCCGAAGAGCCACTCGGCGATGTGCGCGAAGAAGGCCAGGGTGTAGACGGCCATCGCGGAGTAGATCAGCGTGTTGCTGACGTTCGCGAGATGCTCGTTGGTCGCGGTGGCCAACTCGGTTGCGGCGGCGAGAGTCACTTCTCAGCCCCTTCGGCAGGTACGACGTGGGTGTCGGGGGTATCGGGGGTATCGGGGGTGTCGTCGTTCTCGGGCCCGTCGGGCGCCGGCGGTGCCTGGTCGTACAGGACCCCGGCGAGGTCGCCCAGCTCCTCGGGGACCTTCGCGGACTCGCTGCGGCCGAGGCCGGCCATCTCCACGACGGTCACGCCGTCGGCGCCGCGCACGGCGCGTACCCAGACGCGGCGGCGCTGGACGAACAGCGAGCCGGCCAGGCCGAAGATGGCGACGACCGCACCGCCGAGCGCCCAGCCGCTGCCGGGCTGCTGCGTGACCTGGAAGCCGGCCCACTCCTGGACGCCGTTGAAGGTGACCGAGCCGGCGCCGTTCGGGAGGGTCATGGTGTCGCCGACCTTGAGCTGCTGCTTGAACAGCTTGCCGTCGGAGTCCTTGAACTCCTTCAGGTTGGTCTTGTCGAGCTGGTAGACGCTCTGCGGGATGCCCGCGTCCACGCCGAGGTCGCCGTGGTAGGCGGAGAGCGCGAGCATCGGGTTGACCAGCGCCGGGAAGGTGGACTGCATGCCGCTGCCCGTGCCGCCGTAGGTCGGCAGGAAGAACGCGTTGAAGCCGAGCTGTTCCTTCTCCCCCTTGGCGTTGCGGTAGCCGTCCATGACCTTGACGGCGCCGGAGGAGGTGACGTTGCCGTCCAGCGGCAGCAGGGCCACCGCCTGCTTGTCCATCACCACGTCGCCCTTGGCGTCCTTGACGGTGAGGATGGGGGCGTAGCCGTGGCTGACCAGGTACACCTTGGAGCCGTCGATGTGCAGCGGCTTGTTGACCTCGATGGTCTTCGACTTCTCGGTGCCCTCGGCGCCCTCGGTGTAGGTGACCTTGGCCTCGTAGATCCGCGGGGTGCCGCGGTTGGGGCCGGTCGCCTCGTAGGTGCCGTGGAAGTCCTTCAGGGTGAAGCTGAAGGGCGTCAGGTCGTCGTCCGCGTCGAAGAGGTTCCCGGACTTGAAGTCGTCGTACTGGGTGAGGGTGTTGGAGAAGCCGTCGCCCTCCAGGATCAGCTTGTTGCCCTCGTACTTGAACAGCTGGCCCCAGGCGAAGGCGGTCAGCAGCACGATCAGCGCGATGTGGAAGGCGAGGTTGCCGGCCTCCCGCAGGTAGCCCTTCTCGGCCGCGACGGCGTCACCGGCGGCCTCCACGCGGAAGCGGCGCCTGCGCAGCAGCTTCCGCGCGGCCTCGCGGACCTCCTCGGGCTCGGCGCCGGTGCGCCAGGTGGTGTAGGCGGGCAGCCGGTCCAGGCGCCGGGGGGCGCGGGGCGGGCGGCCGCGGAGCTGGCCGACGAACTGCCAGGTGCGCGGGACGATGCAGCCGATGAGGGAGACGAACAGCAGGATGTAGATCGCGGAGAACCACACCGAGCTGTAGACGTGGAAGAGGCCGAGCTTGTCGTAGACCGGCGCCAGGAGGTCGTGGTTGGCGCGGAACTCCTCGACCTTCACGGCGTCGATGCCGTCCTGCGGGATCAGCGACCCCGGGATCGCGCCCAGCGACACCAGCAGGAGCAGGATCAGCGCGACGCGCATCGAGGTGAGCTGGCGCCAGAACCAGCGGGTCCAGCCGATCACGCCGAGCGAGGGGAGGTTGGGGGCCTCCTCGGCGGGGGCGGTGGACAGCTGGGAGCCGGCGGCGCCGAGGTCCTGGTCACCGCCCTCGGCCTTCGGCTGCTCGCCGGAGGCGGTGGCGGGGGTGGATTTCGAAGTGGTGCTCATCGGTCAGATCCCCACAGTGAAGCCGTTGGACCAGGTCTGCATGTCCTGCACGATGCTGTCCCACACGCCGGTCAGCAGCAGCAGCCCGGTCGCGATCATCATGACGCCGCCCACGCGCATCACCCAGACATAGTGCCGCTTGACCCAGCCGAAGGCGCCGAGCGCCTTGCGGAAGGCGACGGCGGCGAGGACGAAGGGGACGCCGAGACCGAGGCAGTAGGCGACGGTCAGTACGGCGCCGCGGCCGGCGGTGCCCTGCTGGGAGGAGAGGATCAGCACGGAGGAGAGGGTCGGGCCGATGCAGGGCGTCCAGCCGATGCCGAAGAGGGCGCCGAGTATCGGGGCGCCGACCAGGCCGTTCACCGGCTTCTTGTGGAAGCGGAACTCGCGCTGGGTGAGCCAGGGCATCAGGCCCATGAAGAAGACGCCCATGAGGATCATGAGCCCGCCCAGGATGTCGGTCAGCACGCCCCGGTTCTCCTGGAGCGTCTGGCCGAAGTAGCCGAAGAGCGCGCCGCTGGAGACGAAGACGGCGGTGAAGCCGAGGACGAAGAGGGAGGCGCCGGCCACCATGCGGCCGCGCCGGGCGTCGCCGAGGTCGGTGCCGGTGACCCCGGTCACGTAGGAGAGGTAGCCGGGGACGAGGGGCAGGACGCAGGGGGAGAAGAAGGAGACGAGGCCGCCGAGCAGGGCGATGGGGAGGGCCACCAGCAGGGCGCCGTTGAGCACCGTGCCGTTGTTGCCCGCCGTCTCGGCGAGGGTGATCGCTGCCGACACGTCACTTCTCCGACGTGGCGGAGTCGGCGGTTCCGCCGGACTGGTCCAACTTGCCGGAATCATCGGACTTAGCAGACTTGCCGGACTCGTCGGCGAGGTAGGGAGCGAGCATCTTGCGCAGCTTCTCCTCGCTGAGCGCCTGGAGCGTGCGCGCGGCGACCTTGCCGTCCCGGTCGATGACGAGCGTGGAGGGGACGGCCTGCGGGTTGAGCGTGCCCTTCTCGAAGCGGAGCATCAGCCTGCCCGTCGGGTCGTACAGGCTCGGGTAGGTGACCCCGTAGTCCTTCTCGAAGGCGCGGGCCGGGCCGGTGGAGGTGTCGCGGGTGTTGATGCCGACGAACTGGACGCCCTGGTCCTTGACGTCCTGGTAGACCTTCTCGAAGTTCTTGGCCTCGGCCCGGCAGGGCGGGCACCACGAGCCCCAGACGTTGAGGACGACGACCTTGCCCTTGTAGTCGGCGACGTCGACCTGTCCCCCGTCGACGGTCTTGCCGGACAGCTCGGGGGCGTCGGCGCGCTCGCCCTCCTTCGCGGTGGCGATGCCGTCGGAGCCGGTGATGAAGCCCGTCTGGCCGCCGCCGCCCGAGGTGCCGCCGGAGCTGCACGCGGACACCAGCAGCGCCGCGGCGGCGGCGCCGACGGCGGCCCGGGCGGCCCGGCTACGGACGGGGACGCGGGCGTCGGCGGTGCGCTTCGAGCGGTTCGAGCGCAGGGGGGCGCGACTGGCGGCACTCATGTGAAAAGTTTCGCATGTCCGTTCCGAGGATCTTTCGCACCCCCCTCGCGGCCGGAAACGCGCATCTCAGGCGGCGTTCCCGGTGGGGGTAGCGCTCTGGGCGGGGGTCTCCTTGAGGAAGGCGTTCCAGCCGCCGGCCGGCTGCTGCCCCACCTCGACCGTACGCAGCTTGGCGAGCACCTCCGGCTTCTGCACGTCCAGCCAGTCGGTGAACTGGCGGAAGGAGACCAGCCGGATGTCCTCGCCCTTCTCCTTCTCCCGCGCGATGTGCTGGAGGACGTTCTCCACGGCGTCCATGTAGATGCCGCCGTTCCACTCCTCGAAGTGGTTGCCGATGAAGAAGGGTGCCCGGTTCGTCTCGTACGCCCGCTTGAAGCCGGATATGTACGCCTTCGTGGCCTGTTCGCGCCAGCCCGGGTAGTTGTGGGCGGGGGCGTTGGTGGAGTTGACCGACTGGTTGGCGAGGATGTTGTAGTCCATCGAGAGCACCTCGAAGGAGTGGCCCGGGAACGGTATCTGCTGGAGCGGCAGGTCCCAGACGCCGTCCTTCTTCGCCGGCCACACCTGCCGGCCGCCGGGCGAGGAGGCGTCGTAGCGCCAGCCCAGCTCGCGGGCGGTGGGCAGCAGGTTGTCCTGGCCGAGCAGACAGGGGGTGCGGCCGCCGACGAGTTCCTTGTCGTAGTCGAAGGGCAGGGAGGGCAGGTCGGTCCAGCCGCTGTTGGTCCGCCACTCCTTGACGAAGGACTTCGCCTGGTCGATCTCGCTGCGCCACTGCGCGGGCGTCCAGTTGCCCACGCTGCCGCCGCCCCCGCAGAAGTGGCCGTTGAAGTGGGTGCCTATCTCGTGCCCGTCCAGCCACGCCCGGCGCACGTTGGTGAGCGTCGCCTTGATGTGCTCGTCGGTGAGGTAGCCGATGTCGGAGGCGCCGCGCGGGTTGTTCGGCGGGTCGTAGAGGCGCTTCTTCGACTCGGGCAGCAGGTACAGGCCCGAGAGGAAGAACGTCATGTGCGCGCCGTGCTCCTGGGCGAGGTCCAGGAAGCGCGGGAAGAGCCCGTTGCCGACCTCGCCGGCCCCGTCCCAGGAGAAGACGACGAACTGCGGCGGCGTCTGACCCGGCTCCAGCGGCACGGGGGCCTCCGGCTGGTGCGGCTGCTTGCCGGTGTACGACGTGGAGCCGTCGCCGATCGGCTTCGCCGGGGCCTCGCTGCTGCCGGAGGGCGACGGTTTCCCGGCGTCGCCGGCCTGGTGAGAGCTGCCCGACGCGGAGTGGGAACCGGTGCCGCAGCCCGCGAGCCCAGCCGCCGCCGCGGCCCCCGCGCCGAGTCCGAGCATCCCCCTGCGGGTGAGAGTGCGGTTGGAAGTGCGCATCGCAACCTCGTTCGTCGCGTCCTTGGTGGTCACTGGGTGAGAGGACGCGACGAACGAGCGGGTTCCGGAAATTTGTGCGGATTGGGTAACAGTGAACCCACAGGAACGGTTCCGCTGCGGCAGGGCGGGGCGACGGTGAACCCGTCAGACCCCGTACGGCTGCCAGACCCCGCGCGGCTGCCAGACCCCCGTACGGTCGTCAGCCCCCCGTACGGCCGTCAGCCCCCCGTACGGTCGTCAGACCCCGACCGGCTGTCAGGCCCCGTACGCCTTCCCCTGCCCCTTCACGGGCTTGGCCCCCGCGAGGAGGTGGGCCGGGACGAGGTCGCGGGCGGGCTCGGTGTAGCCGACGGACACGATCCGGTCGCCCCGGTAGGTGAACGTCGTCAGGGACGCCAGCGTGCACTGCCGCTTGCGCGGGTCGTGCCACAGCCGCCGCCGCTCGACGTAGGAACGCAGGATCCAGATCGGCAGCTGGTGGCTGACGACCACGGCCTCGTGCCCGCGCGCCCGGTCGCGGGCGGCGTCGATCGCGCTCTTCATCCGCACGACCTGGTCCACGTACGGCTCGCCCCAGGACGGCTTGAACGGGTTCACCACGTGCTTCCAGTTCGCGGGCCTGCGCAGGGCGCCGTCGCCGATGCCGAAGGTCTTGCCCTGGAAGACGTTGGCGGCCTCGATGAGGCGCGCGTCGCTGTCGAGGTCGAGCCCGTGGGTCTTGGCGATCGGGGTCGCCGTCTCCTGCGCCCGCTCCAGCGGGGAGGCGACGACGTAGGTCACGTCGCGGGGCGCGAGGTGCTCGGCGACCCGCTCGGCCATCCGCCGGCCCAGCTCGGAGAGGTGGTAGCCGGGGAGCCGCCCGTAGAGGACGCCGGTGGGGTTCTCCACCTCGCCGTGCCGCATGACGTGGACGACGGTCAGCTCGTCGTCGCGGTTCTGGGTGCCGTGCTCGCTCATGCCGTCGCCTCCGCGGCCGCGCGGGCCGCCGCCGGGAGGGCGTCGGCGATGCGCTGGACGGCCCGCTCGTCGTGGGCGGTGGACACGAACCAGGACTCGAAGGAGGACGGCGGCAGGTAGACGCCGCTGGAGAGGAGGGAGTGGAAGAAGGCGGTGTACCGGAAGGACTCCTGCGCCTTGGCGTCCTCGTAGTCGCGGACCGGCCGGTCCGTGAAGAACACGGAGAACATGTTGGAGGCGGTCTGCACCGTGTGCGCGACGCCCTCCTTGGCGAGCGCCTCGGTCACGAGTGACCGGATCCGCTCGGACACGGCGTTGACGGTGTCGTACGCGGCGTCGTCGAGGAGCCGCAGCTGGGCGAGCCCGGCGGCGGTGGCGACCGGGTTCCCGGAGAGGGTGCCGGCCTGGTAGACGGGCCCGGCCGGGGCGAGGTGCGCCATGACGTCGGCGCGCCCGCCGAACGCGGCGGCGGGGAAGCCGCCCCCCATCACCTTCCCGAAGGTCATCAGATCGGGTACGACGCCCTCCACCCCGTACCACCCGGCGCGGCTGGTCCGGAACCCGGTCATGACCTCGTCGGACACGAACAGCGCGCCGTTGGCCGCACAGGCGTCCTTGAGCCCCTGGTTGAACCCGGGCAGCGGCGGGACGACGCCCATGTTGCCGGGCGAGGCCTCCGTGATCACGCAGGCGATCTCGCCGGGGTGGGCGGCGAAGGCGGCGTGCACGGCCTCCAGGTCGTTGTACGGCAGCACGATCGTGTCGCTCGCCTGGGCGCCGGTGACACCGGGGGTGTCGGGCAGCGCGAAGGTGGCGACGCCGGAGCCGGCCGCCGCGAGGAGCGAGTCGACGTGGCCGTGGTAGCACCCGGCGAACTTGATCACCTTGGTGCGCCGCGTGAACCCGCGGGCGAGCCGGATGGCGGACATGGTGGCCTCGGTCCCACTCGACACGAGCCGCACCTCCTCCAGCGGCGCGACCCGCTCGACCATCGCCTCGGCCAGCGCGACCTCGCCCTCGGCGGGCGTACCGAAGGACGTACCGCGGGCCACGGCCTCCTGCACGGCGGCGATCACCTCGGGGTGCGCGTGCCCGAGGATCATCGGCCCCCAGGAGCACACGAGGTCGACGTACTCACGCCCGTCCGCGTCCGTCAGATAGGGCCCGGTGCCGGACACCATGAACCGGGGCGTGCCGCCGACGGCGCGGAAGGCGCGCACCGGGGAGTTCACGCCGCCGGGCGTGACGGCCGCCGCGCGGTCGAACAGAGCCTGCGAGGCCGGTGCTTCGTATGGATATGCCAGTTCGCTCATGACCTGCGACTTCTCCGACCTTCTCGACCTTCTCCGACGTATCGGACCCTGCGCGGCGTCAGGTTGCCCAGGGTGACTTCGTCAAGGGTAGACAACCGCCCCGAACGCCGTGCCGTCTGCCAGACTGGAGCCCATCCACGCAGCTCACCGGGACGGCGCGGACAGGACTGACGATCGTCCCGCGAACGCACGACGGACATATGACGTACATATGTTTCACCGCACGTTTCGGCGAGCGGCCGTGGGGGAGGTCACTGACACGATGATCGGGTTGCGCGGCGGGGGCCACGCGTCCTAGAAAAGCAGTCGGGTGGAGATATGCATCGCGGTGGCGGACTGGGCGAGGGGACCGATGACCTGGGTCCTCGACGTGCCCGGCGGGGAAGGCACCGACGCGAGGCGGAGGAAGCGTCCGAAGCACGTCAGACACACGGCGCACCGGGCGAGCCCGACCGGCTCGACGGACGGGCCGGCCGACTGGGGGCGGGGAGCAGGAATGGTGGTCGGGTGGGGGTGACCTACAAGTACTTCGGCGCGCCCGACGGCGCGACCGCGGCCCGCGTCCCGATCTCGATGCGCCCCGAGGAACTGGGCGGCGACGAGCTCGGGATGAACGGCATGTTCACCAAGATCAAGCCGGAGACCATGGCCGCCATGGTCCTCACTGGCATCGAGGGCGTCCCCCTGCACAAGGTCCCCCCGCTGGAGCTGGTCGTCCTGCACCCGGACTACGCGGTCGTGAAGCTCCCGATGACGGTCGTCGACCCCCTGCGCGGCATCGGCGAGGAGGCGGTCGGCGCGGCGGCCTTCATCTGGTCGACGGTCCCCGACCGCGGCGGCCCGCGGGACGCGTTCAACGTGTACCAGCTGCTGCACGAGTGGCAGGACTTCAGCCATCGGTTGCATGAGGCGGGGCATCAGCCGTACTGCCTGGTGTGGCCCTGATCGGCTCTGGGACGGGGTTCCTTGCAGGTTGGGCGGGTGAAGTCCGGGTCCGAGTGACGGAGGTACTCGGGAGTGCGCCTTGACGCTCTCCCCCGCGTCCAGGCGCACGGAGGCGTACGCATGCCGGGCGTCGGAGTGACGGAGTCGGACGGCATCGACGCCGGCACGGAGGACTGCGGCACCAGGGGCCTCCTGTTGCTCGGTTGGATTCGACACCCACGGGCTGTGCGGGAGGCCTCGCATCCATGCCCCGCCGGTCAGAAGATCACCCCGCCGACTCGACGACCTCCAACCGCTCGTTCACTTTCGGCAGTTGCTCGGTGGCCCGCCGGTTGAGCAGGGCACAGTGCCACGCGGCGGGACGCCATCCGGACCGGTGAGGCCAACTGGTGCCCCGTTCCTGGGAGACAGAGACAAGTGGCTGCCGCCGACGAAGGTTCCCTGCGCGTCAGCCGGGGGCCGTACCGTGGTGCAGGGTGCGTTCGCGCATCAGCCCGGGCTTCTTGAAGCGGACTGGCGCGAGGTCGAGGACGCGGTTGCGGAGTCGGCCGGGGCTGTGGTCGAAGCCGGGGTCGTCGTCCAGCTCCACGACCGCGGCGGGTGTGAACTCTGTGCGGGAACGGACCGCCTCGGCGGTCTGCCGGTCCGGCGGACCGAGCAGGAGCCGCAGCACACAGGCGATGGCCGGCTGGGGCGGGCGAGAGGCCGAGGCGCTTGTCTCGCGGGTACCAGTCGGCGAAGGCCACCGGCGCAAGGGCGGAGGGACAACGGACACCTCGACGGCCGCACCGGTCATCGGCCCCTCCCAGCCGACCTGTTGACCAACGGGGCGCCGAGGAGACGGCACGGCCACCACCTCGACGCCCGACGCATGCCTACTGCCAGCGCTCGGTGTAGGGAGCGGTGGTGGTACCCATCGCGCCCCACTTGCTGCCGGGAGTGTCCATAGTGAAGCCACCGGGAAGGGGCAGAACCGTGGTGATGTTGAAGTGTGCGTGGCTGACGTTGTAGAAGCCGCCGATGGTGTACGGCCCGGTGCCCACGATGTCGAAGGTCTGGCACTGGCCGGGGTTTACCACGTAGGAGTGGGAGCCGGTCGACCAGGTGATGTCGGCGGTGTAGTTGCCCTGGGCGCACAGCTGTACGCGGTGGTTGCTGATCGCCGCGGAGGCGGGGGAGCCGATCGCGACGACGGCCGCGGAGGCCGCGAGAAGGGCACCCAGCACGCCGGTCGTACGTCGTCCCGGCTTGAATCTCTTCCGCATGAAAATGGTCCGTTCCTTGGCTACTTGCTGGTAGTCGCCATGCCGTATGAGGCATGTCACTCAGGGAACGGAATACCAACACGGGAGGTTCAACCCCACGGACTCTCCGGCACCTTCCTTCAGTGCGTCTGCACCAGGTCGACCGCGTAGCGGACCCGCTCGGCCCGCCAGGTGGCCGACCAGGCTCCGGTGCACGAGGTCACTGTGATCCCCGTCGGCTCGCGCCAGACCTACGGCGTCCCGCGCGTCCATGCTGGACTGCGGCGTCTGGAACGGCGGGTGCACCGCAAACGGGTCGCCCGCCTCATGCGCGAGCACGGCATCCAGGGTGTGACCCGCCGCAGGCACCGTTCGCTGCCCGGCCGGACAGGAAGGCCATGCCGGCCCCGGACCTGACCGGCCGCGACTCCGGGCCGAGATGCCCGGCACGAAGCTGGTCGGCGACATCACCGCGCTGCCGGCCGCCGAGGGCCGGCGCCACCCTGCTTGCCGGCTGGACCTGGCCACCCGCGAGGTCGCCGGCCGCTCGATGGCCGGCCATGGGGGCACCCGTTCACCTCGGGTCGCGGTCGAACAGGGACCTGGACCAGAGGTAACCGAGGACCGTGAGGGCCGCGCACCAGGTGACGGCCAGCCAGCCGTTGTGGCCGATCTCGCTGCCGAGGAGCAGGCCGCGCAGGGTCTCGATGGCGGGGGTGAAGGGCTGGTACTCGGCGATCGGCTGGATCCAGCCCGGCATCGTCTCGGCGGGGATGAACGCGGTGGAGATCAGCGGCAGGAGGATCAGCGGCATGGCGCTGTTGCCGGCCGCCTCGGCGTTCGGGCTGGACAGGCCCATGCCGACCGCGATCCAGGTCAGCGCCAGGGAGAACAGCGCGACCAGACCGAGTGCCGCCAGCCACTCCAGGACACCCGCGTCGACGGAGCGGAAGCCGATGGCCACGCCGACGGCGCCGACGAGCACCACGCTCATGACCGACTGGAGCACGCTGCCGACGACGTGCCCGATGAGCACCGAGCCGCGGTGGATCGACATCGTGCGGAAGCGGGCGACGATGCCCTCGCTCATGTCCATGGCCATGTGCACCGCGGCGCCGATCGTGGTGCTTCCGACGGTCATCAGCAGGATGCCCGGCACGATGTAGGCGACGTAGTCGGAGCGGTCCGCGCCGCTTCCGCCGCCGAGACCGGCGCTCATCGCGTCGCCGAAGACGTAGACGAAGAGCAGGAGCAGCATGATGGGCGTCAGCAGCAGGTTGAGCGTCGCGGACGGGTAGCGACGCGCGTGCAGCAGGTTGCGGCGCAGCATCGTGGAGGAGTCGCGCACGGCCAGGGACAGGGAGCTCATCGGGTGGCCTCCTTGGCCGGGATGGCGACGTCGTCGCCGGTGAGGGCGAAGAAGACGTCGTCGAGGTCGGGGGTGTGCACGGTCAGCTCGTCCGCCTCAATGCCGGCGGCGTCCAACGCGTCCAGGAGAGCCCGCAGTTCGCGCTGGCTGCCGCCACTCGGAATCTGCACCGCCAGCGCCTCGTCGTCCCGCCGCCCGTCGCGCAGCGCGGTGACGGCGCCGCGGTAGGCGTCCGGGTCGGTGAAGCGAAGGCGGACGTGGCCGCCGGGGACGAGCCGCTTGAGTTCCTCTGCGGTGCCTTCGGCGGCGATCCTGCCGTCGTTGAGCACGGCGATGCGGTCGGCGAGTTCGTCGGCCTCCTCCAGGTACTGGGTGGTGAGGAAGACGGTGACCCCGCCGGTGACGAGTTCGCGGATGATGCCCCACATGGTGTGGCGGGAGCGCGGGTCGAGGCCGGTCGTCGGCTCGTCGAGGAAGATGATGCGCGGGCCGCCCACCAGGGTCATGGCGATGTCCAGGCGCCGCTTCATGCCGCCGGAGTAGCTCTGCACCGGCTTGCCGGCGGCGTCGGTGAGGTCGAAGCGTTCCAACAGCTCGGCGGTGACCTGCTTGCCCCTGCTCCTGGAGAGGTGGTGCAGGTCGGCCATGAGGCGCATGTTCTCCTCGCCGGTGATCAGGCCGTCCACGGCCGAGAACTGGCCGGTGACACCGATGGCGCCCCGTACGGCCTGCGGGGCGGTGGCGAGGTCGTGGCCCGCCACCTGGGCCTGACCGCCGTCGGCGGAGATGAGGGTGGACAGAATCTGCACGGTGGTGGTCTTGCCGGCGCCGTTCGGACCGAGCAGCGCGAAGACGGAGCCTTCCGGGATGTGCAGGTCGATGCCGTCGAGGACGGTCTTGGCGCCGTACGCCTTGCGCAGGCCGACGGCGGAGACGGCGGGCGGCGACGGGCGGCGCCCCCTTCTCTCGGTGGATGTGGGCATGACAGATGACGGCATGAGGGACTTCCCTGGGAAGGTGGGGTGTTGGAGGGGTCCGGGGGCCGGCCCGCAGGACGAAGCCGGGCCGGCGATGGTGACGGGTACTACTTCTCGGCCGCGCCGGGCTTCGCGCCGGGCCCTGCACCGGGCCCTGCACCGGGCCCTGCGCCGGGCTTCGCACCGAGCTTTTCGCCGAGGGACTCCTGATAGACGTCCGCATAGGTGCGCGAGTCCTTGATCAGGCCGTCGCAGAACGCGGCGACGTCCTCGCCGACGAGTTCCAGGACGCCCTTGCCCGCGGCGACGCCCTCCTCGAAGAAGTCGACGATCCCGGGGAGCAGGGGCCCGTCGGACAGGTCGGTCGGCCCGACCTTGAACAGGTACCTCTGCATCTCCTTGTAGACGATCTGGTAGTCCGGCGGGAGCGCCTTGACCCGGGCCATGTGCGCGCGCCACTGCTTCTTGCCCTCGATGATGTCGTGGATGCTCACGTCAGTCCTCCAGCCGGTTCAGTTTCCTCGCCACGTTCCTGTTCAGCTGCTCGCGCCACCGGTCGCGGTAGGTGCGGGCCCCGTGTCCGCCGGCCAGCGCGGCGCAGAAGCCCGGGATGTCGTCGCCGAGCACCTCCTGGACGCCCAGTCCGTCCGCCGCGGTCTCTTCGAGCAGCGCCAGGGCGGCGTCGAAGATCGGTACCAGGTTGCGGCCGGTGAAGTCCCCGTGGGGCATGAGGTGGGCCTTGATCTGCTCCCAGGCCGCCCGGTAGTCGTCCGGCAGTGCTTCGGCCCGGACTTCGAACGCCTTCCAGTCCCGGCTGATGTCGCTGCCCGTGACCTTCTCCCAGAAGTTCATCTCCCGCCCTCCTTGAGCTTGTCGATACGCGTCGAGACGTACTGCCACTTCGCCCAGAACTTCGCGCGTTCCTCGCGTCCGGCGTCGTTGAGCGAGTAGAACTTGCGCGGCGGACCGGCCTCCGAACGCCGCTTCACCACCTGGACGAGCCCGTTCCGCTCCAGCCGCAGGAGGATGGTGTACACCGTCCCCTCGACGACGTCGGTGAAGCCGAGCTCGTTCAGCCGGCGGGTGATGGCGTAGCCGTAGGTTTCCTCGCCGCCGATGATTTCGAGCACGCATCCTTCGAGCGTGCCCTTCAGCATTTCCGTCAGGTCTTCCATCGCCAGCCCACCTCAGCTCCATCGGTACTTGGTGCTACCGAGTACTGCTACAAAGTATCACCGAGTAGCGGGAGACGCCAGTGCGACGGCGCCGGTGCGGCGGCGCCCGTGCTCGTCGGGCACGGGCGGAGGATCTCGCTCCCGCGGGGCGGGAGTTGGGGCTTGCGCAGGCTCCCGGCGCTACAGGCCCACGTCGCGGTTGCGGATGTCCTCCAGGGACTCCCGGCGGATCAGGAGGCGGGCGCGTCCGTCGCGTACGGCGGTCAGGGGCGGGCGGCCGACCAGGTTGTAGCCGGACGCCATGGACAGGTGGTACGCGCCGGCCACGGGTACGGCCAGCAGATCCCCGGGGTGTACGTCGCGGGGCAGGTCCACGTCGGACGCCAGCACGTCGCCCGCCTCGCAGTGCCGGCCCACCACGGTCACCCGCGCCGGGCTCGCCGTACTGCGCCGGCCGACGAGACGGGGCGCGTAGCGGACGCCGTACAGGGCGGGGCGCGGGTTGTCGCTCATGCCGCCGTCCACCGCCACGAAGACCTGGTCACCCGCGTGCTTGACGGCCAGCACGCGGTAGAGGGCGACGCCCGCCGGTCCGGCGATGGCCCGGCCCGGTTCGATGATGAGGCGCGGCACGGGCAGGCCGGCCGTGGCGCAGGCGTCGGCCAGTTCGGCGCGGACCCTGCGGGCCAGGGTCGTCAGGTCGAGGGCCGGTTCGCCGGGGCGGTAGGCGATGCCGTGCCCGCCGCCGAGGTCGAGTTCGGGAAGGACGACGCCGTGCTGGTCGTGCAGGCGCATCATCAGGCCGACCATGCGCCGTACGGCGACGAGGTAGGGCTTGACGGCGGTGATCTGGGAGCCCAGATGGCAGTGCAGGCCGGTCAGTTCGAGCTGGGGCTGGTCGAGGATGCGGGCGATGGCGTGCTGGGCGTAGCCGTCGGCGATCGGCAGCCCGAACTTCTGGTCGTCGGTGCCGGTGCGGATCTTCTCGTGGCCGCCGGCGCTGATGCCGGGCACCACCCGGACCATCACCTTCTGGTGCCCGTTCGGACCTACGGCGGCGGCCAGCCGTGCGATCTCCGAGGGACTGTCGATGACGACGCGCCCGACCCCCAGGCGCAGGGCCGCTTCGAGATCGCGCGGGGACTTGGCGTTGCCGTGCAGCACGATCCGCTCCGCCGGGAAGCCGGTGGCGACGGCGAGTTCGAGTTCGCCGGCGGAGCAGACGTCGAGGCCGAGGCCCTCCTGGTCGATCCAGTGGGCCATGGCCCGGCACAGGAACGCCTTGGCGGCGAAGAGGATCTCGGCGTCGGGGAACGCGTCGCGGTAGGCGCCGCAGCGTTCGCGGACCTCCGCCTCGTCGAGGACGTAGACAGGGGTGCCGAAGCGGTCGGCGATCTCGGTGAGGGGCACGCCGCCCACGGCGAGCCCGCCGTGGGCCGGCTCGGTGGTGGACGCGGGCCACACCGAGAGGTCGGCGGCGGTGGACCGGGGCGCGGGTACGCGGACGGTGGCCATGGTGTACGACCCCTCTCAGCCGGCCCGCAGCGCGGGGGCGGGCTTCGGCTGGGCGGGCGTGGCGGCGGCCGACGCGGGGTCCGGGTCCAGGTCCGGGGCCGGGGCCGACGCGGGGACCGGGGCCGGGGACGACGCGGGATCCGGGGCCGGGGCCGGGGCCGTGAACTGCGGGTTCACCGTGACGGTGGTGACGCCCAGGGGCGTGGTCAGCGCGCGCAGGGCGGGCTCGGCCAACCGGATCCGTGCCTGGTGGGCACCGAGGGTGGCCACGAGCCGACGCTCGGAGGTGAAGCCGACGGCCGTGCGCCCGCCCAGCGGCGTGCGGAAGAGCCGGATCGTGCAACTGGAGGATCCCGGCCGGACCGGGACGTACAGGGGTCCGGCCGGGAGGGGTTCGGAGGGGTCGGGGTCCTCGCCGTACGGCGTTTGCGTCATCGGTACTCCCGAGGCCTGCGGTGGTGTGCGCAGGAGCGTCGAAGGTGGTCTGGGGTCCCGGGCGCGGGGAGGCGCACCGGGACGCGCCCACGACGCTAGGCCCGTCGTCCCGGTGCCGGGGCCGCCCATGACGGGACGCTGACGACCCCGCGGACGATGTTGACGGAACGCTGACGGTCTCCTCCTGCCCGCCCGGGTCCTTCAGGTCCGGGGACGCGGTGCGGGAGTCGGGCGTGTGCGCCCCGACCCGGCCGGCCAGGTGTCGAGGCCGTCCGCCCGATCCGCGACGAGATCAGGAACCGCGCCGAGGGCCTTCCCGTCGATTTCGACCCGCCGTGTGACGCGTGTCCCCCCGGTCTGCGGTCCCGCCGTCAGCGGCCCCCGCCGTCAGCGGCCCCCGCCGTCAGCGGCCCTCGCGGTCTGCGGTCCCGCCGTCAGCGGCTCTCGCGCGGGCCGGCGTGGCGGGAGAGGGCCGCATGCAGTTCACCGAGCAGAACGCCGGGCAGCGCGGCACCCCGCGCGTGCTCGATGAGGTACTGGGCCACGACGGAGAGTCTGACGTTGGTGTGCTGGGAGATCTCCCGCAGCACGGTGAAGCCGTCATCGGGGCTGATGCGGCCCAGCGCCGTCAGCACACCGATGGCCTGGTCGACCGCGGCGTGGGAGGCGAGGGCCTGCTTGAGCTGTCTGTTCTCCGCCCGCACCTGACGCAGTTCCGTCACCAGGTCGTCGGTCGTCGCCGGCAGGGACTCGGGGCTGGGAGACGCGGAGGAGGAGGTCATGACACTCACGGTGTGTGCAGCGGACAGGGGCTTCCTCACGCCTGCCCCCGTTCCGTACCGGCATCCGTCCGGGCCCGGGGACACGGGTCCGGAACGCGTCACACCGCCGTGCCGAACCACGCCTCCGCGAGCGCCGGCAGGGTCGCTTCCGCGGGTGCGCCCAACTCCCGCAGATACCAGGGGAGATCGCTGTACACGTGCAGCAGCGTGTACGCGAGCAGCACCCGCGGCTCGAAGGTGCGGCCGTACGCCTTGGTCAGGCGGGCCAGCAGGTCCGGGTCGCCGCCGGTGACGAACAGGCCGACGGCCACGAAGTCGTAGGCACGGTCGCCGGTCATGGCGGGCTCGAAGTCGAAGAGCCCGGTCAGCCGCCACCCGTCGGGGTCGACGAGGAAGTGCTGCCGCATGACCTCGGTGTGCAGCAGGCAGCGGTCCGGTTCGCTCGGCAGCGGGACCGAGGCCAGGAAGCCGGGGATCTGCTCCACCCAGTCGGCCGACAGCCCCTGGGCGCGCGGCCGTTCCACGGCACCGGCTCGCCGCCGGTCCAGGAAGGCGCCCCAGTCCCCGGGGCCGAGGACGTCCCCGAGGGGATCCGGGTCGAGGGAGTGCAGCACCGCGAGGGTTTCACCGACCTCGGTGACGAGCCGCTCGCGGTGGTGCCGCGGCACCCGGGGCCAGGCGCGGGCCAGGTTCTCGCCGCGGAGCCGGGACATCAGGACGTACTGCCAGCCGTTCCCGCAGGGGCCGAACTCGCGGACCCGGGGCGTCGGTGTCGGCAGTCTTCCCTGGAGGTGGGTGAGGACGCGACCCTCCACGATGCCGCGCCGCGCGGCGGCACCCGGGAACAGCTTGAGCACGTGCTCGTCGTCCACCGCGTAGACCGGCTGGGAACCCTCCGTGAAACGGATCAGCGGCGCGTCGGCGAGACCCAGGCGTGCGCAGAGGGCCGCCACGCCGGGGCGCAGCACCGTGTCGTCGGGGACGACCGCGTCCCACTCCTCGTCCGTTTCCACCGGGGGCAGCATGACCGGGACGGTAGGCCCCCGCGCACCGGGGAGCAACGGAGATTCCGCGCCCCTCGTCGCCCGCATCTCCGGACCACGCCGGACGGAACCCCTGGACCGATACCCCCCGGGGGTATACGGTCGCGCATATGGACCACAGCAGCCGCCACCCAGGTACCGCGCACCACCACCCCGACCCCGCAGCGGAGCACGGGCACGGGCACGGGCACGGGCACGGAAACGCACATGGTCACGCGCACGGAAACGCGCACGGCCACAGACCCGGCCACGGACCCGGACCCGGACCCGGACACGGACCCGGCCACGGCACGACGTGGGCGACCGCGATGCAGGCGACGCTGCACTGCCTCACCGGATGCGCCATCGGCGAGATCCTCGGCATGGTCGTCGGCACCGCCCTGATGTGGGGCAACGTGCCGACCATGGTGCTGGCCATCGCCCTGGCCTTCGTCTTCGGCTACTCCTTCACCCTGGTCGCGGTCGTGCGCGCCGGGGTGTCCATGAAGGCCGCGCTCAAGGTGGCGCTGGCCGCCGACACCGTCTCCATCGCCGTGATGGAGCTGGTGGACAACGGGATCATCGCCCTCGTCCCGGGCGCCATGGACGCGCACCTGTCGGACGGGCTGTTCTGGTACGCGCTGCTCGGCGGCTTCGCCGTGGCGTTCGTGATCACGACGCCGGTCAACAAGTGGATGATCGGCCGCGGCAAGGGCCACGCCGTCGTCCACGCCTACCACTGACCGCCCGCCCGTCGGCCCGGCCTCAGCCCAGGCCGGCGAGCAGTTCGTCGCACGCCTGCTCGCAGCTGCGGCACGCCTCGGCGCAGACGCGGCAGTGCTCGTGCATGCCGGCGTGCCGGGCGCACTCGTCGCCGCACGCCCGGCAGACGGTCGCACAGGCCTGGAGCACGGCCCGGGTGACGTTGGCGTCGTAGCCCGTGTGCCGGGAGAGGACCGCGGCCGTGGTGCCGCACACGTCGGCGCAGTCCATGTCGGTGCGGATGCACTTGGTCAGATCGGCGACCGCGGGCTCCGACAGGCAGGCGTCCGCGCACGCGGTGCACGCCTGGGCGCACCTGAGGCACTCCTCGATGCACCTGGCCATGGCGTCCCGGTCCACGCCGCCCAGGTCGGCCGGGTAGGTACGGAGCAGGTCGTTGACGGTGGTGGGCATGGTGACCGCTTCCCTTCCGTTCACGCGCGAGTCTGGGTGCCTGCCGGGTTTCACCGTGCGGCGCACCGCAAACAGACCCCGCCCATCCCTTACCTCCCGGGGGTATCCCCCTCCGGATCCGAGGCCACCCCCGCCGACAGGCTCCCCTGACGCCCGTTCGGGTGTCGGTATGCTCCCCGCCGTGGCCGTCCGCCGACCCAGAGCAGCGAGAAGAGCACCGTGACCCCGCACGACTCCCAGCACGAGTACGGATCCGCGTACGAGAAGTACGCGTGCGAGAAGTACGAGTACGAGAAGGACGGCGCGGCCATCTACCGCCAGTCCTTCGCCACCATCCGCGCGGAGGCCGACCTCTCCGGTCTGCCCGCCGACGTGGGCCGGGTCGCCGTCCGGATGATCCACGCCTGCGGCATGGTCGACCTGGTCCGCGACCTGTCCTGGTCCCCCGGCGTCGTCTCCCGCGCCCGTGAGGCCCTGAAGGCCGGTGCGCCCGTGCTGTGCGACGTACGGATGGTGGCCAGCGGTGTGACGCGCGCGCGGCTGCCCGCGGACAACGAGGTCGTGTGCACCCTGTCCGACCCGGCCGTCCCCGAGCTGGCGGCCGGGCTCGGCACCACGCGCAGCGCCGCCGCCCTGGAGCTGTGGCGCGACCGGCTGGACGGGGCCGTGGTCGCCATCGGCAACGCGCCCACCGCGCTCTTCCGGCTGCTGGAGATGATCGACGCGGGCGCACCCCGACCTGCCGCCGTCATCGGCGTACCCGTCGGCTTCGTCGGAGCCGCCGAGTCCAAGGACGCGCTGGCCGTCCATCCCTCGGGCGTGGAACACCTGGTCGTACGGGGGCGTCGCGGGGGCAGTGCGCTCGCCGCCGCCGCGATCAACGCGATCGCGCGCGAGGAGGAGTGAGCCGCGGGACGAGGGCCCGTACGTGATCTAGGGGTGCGGCGGGCGCCTCGCGTGGGCCTCACCGACCCACCGGGCCGCCTGTTCGGGCGCGGTCACGACCGGCACTCCCCCGGGCACCGGCGGCCTGCGCACCACGACCACGGGCAGCCCGGCCTCACGGGCGGCCGTCAGCTTCGGTGCGGTGGCCGCTCCCCCGCTGTCCTTGGTGACCAGGACGTCGATCCGGTGCCGGCGCAGCAGCTCGCGCTCCCCGTCGAGGGTGAAGGGGCCGCGGTCCAGCAGGACCTCCATGCGGGGCGGGCGGGCCCCCTCGGGCGCGTCGACGGACCGGACGAGGAACCACGGGTCGGCCAGCGGGGCGAAGGCCGCCAGCCCGACGCGGCCGGTGGTCAGGAAGACCCGTCGGCCCAGCGCGGGCAGCAGTGCCGCGGCCTCCGTCAGCGAACCGGCCTCGTGCCAGACGTCCCCCTCGACCCGCCGCCAGCCGGGGCGGCGCAGCGCGAGGAGGGGGACCCGGACGGTGGCGGCGGCGTGGGCCGCGTGGAAGGCGATGGTGCCGGCGAAGGGGTGGGTGGCGTCGACGAGCAGATCGACGGCGTGCTCGCACAGCCAGGCGGCGAGTCCGTCGGCGCCGCCGAAGCCGCCGACCCGTACCTCGCCGGGCGGTGTCCGGGGCGCGGAGACCCGTCCCGCCAGGGAGGTCGTCACACGCAGCCCCGGCAGCGGTCCCGCGGGTCCGGCCGCCAGCAGTTCGGCCAGGCGGCGGGCCTCCGTGGTGCCGCCGAGGATCAGCACGTGCACGGCAGTAACTCCTCCTTCCCGCAGTTCGCACAGTCGGTCACGTCGAGCCAAGCACATCCTCCGTCCGCGTCACCGGGCGGTACCGACGCGAGAGGGTGCGTCCGCCACGACCGGACCGACGAGGCTCTGGCCGCCACGACCGGACCGACGGAACTCTGGCCGTCACGACCGGAGTGACGGAGCTCTGAGGTCGCCCGGCGCGTCACCGGCCGGGGGCCGGGGGGGCCGGGGGGCCGGGGGTGCCGGGGGGCCGGGGGGGCCGGCCATACCGGAAGCCGATCGGAAGCGCATCGGAACCGCAGAAATCTGGTTCCGGAAGCGCCGCCACTGGTCGGATCGGTCGATGCACATGGCACATCGGCCCACTCGGGGGCGCGTGCCGTATCCGCCCGGCCGGATACCGGCGGCAATGAGGTGACAGATGAGCAGTACCCGCGTCCCGTCCGGCGCCCGGGGTTCCTACCCCGCACCGGGGCTCGCACTCACGCCCGGCCCTGTACGCAACCAGGCCCTGACCGTGATCGCGATCCCGTTCGTCCTCATAGTCGTGCTGGCCGTCGTGCTCGCCACGACCGGCCCGGACGACCAGGCACCCTCCACCGACGGGCTCTACGGCAGCGGAGCGCTCCCGGGCTGGGGGCCCGAGACGTCCGACGACGCCACGTCCGACGACGGCACCAACCCCGACGGCTCCGGCGGCCTGACCGGCGGGGACACGTACCCCTGGGACGAGACCACCGGCGGAGTGACCACCGACGGCCCGTACGACGACGGGACGTACGGCGACGACACCACGGACGACACTCCCTCCGACGACACCGCGACCGACGACACGGCCACCGACTCGGCCACCGACGGGGCCGGGCCGGAGGCGGCCGTGACGGCGTACTTCGACGCCATCAACAACCGCGACTTCGCCGCCGCGTGGGAGCTGGGCGGCAAGAACCTCAACCAGGACTACGACTCCTTCGTCGCCGGCTTCGCCACGACCCAGCGGGACGACGTCACCGTGACCGGCACGTCCGGCGACGACGTCTCGGTCACGGTCGTGGCCTGGGAGACCGACGGCACGCAGACGACGTACGTGGGCACCTACACGGTCAGCGGGGGCGTCATCACCGCGGCCGACATGCGGGAAGGGAACTGAGCCAGCCATGACCACCCACGCCGCCCCGCCGCCCCCGGACGCCACGAGCAACGCCACCCGGCTGATGTGCGCGGGCACCTACCTCGACCCCGTCTACCGCAAGGGGGTCATCCGGGAGCTGCTCACCCACCGCTACCGGGTGGTGTCCCCCTCCTACGGCTACGACGCCGCGCCCGTCCTGGCGCACGCCCTCGCCGCCCACAACCTGCGCCGCAACCAGCTGATCGCCCTCGGGACGGGCGCGGTCGTCGTCGCGCTGCTCATGGCCGCGGACGTGCTGGACGGCTGGATGGCCGCCCTGTTCGTCTTCTGGCTCGCCTGGGCCACGATGTTCCTGCGCCGGCTCGCCATCCTCCAGACCCTCGCCGAGCACCTGGCTCCGCCGGCCGACGACCGCGCCGGGTTCGACGGCTCCCACCCGATCACCTCGCGCCTCACCCCGGAACTGGTCGGCAAGATCAACCGGGAGCAGGCCTCGGACACCGTGTACTACGGCGGCTACAAGCCGTTCGTGGGCGCCGGCCACTCGATCAAGCGGTGGGCCAACGCGGAACTGCTGCTCGGCGTCCCGAAGTCCCGGGCCGGCGCCCTCGGCCAGGGCCTGTTGAACGGGCACGTCCCCGCCCAGCACGGACCGGCGGACGACACGAACGGCACGGATGGCACGGACGGCACGTACGGGGCCGGGCGGACGGAACGCAAGCCGATCATCCCCTTCACCGTCGAGGACATCACCGCCCGGGTCAGCGAGGAGATGCTCACGGAACTGCGCGACAAGCCCGCGCCGAGCAACCGCGTCGAGCTGCTCTCCGTCGACCGGCGCCGGTTCACCAAGGCGGTGCGGACCGCCGACGGCAGCGACCCCGTCGCCGTACTGCTGGACACGCCCGACCCCGACCGGCCCGAGCACAACGCCGCGCACTGGCGGGAGGACTACGACGCCCGACGCGAGTACCTGTGCATCCGCATCGGCGCCTGGCAACAGGAGCTGGTCACCTCGGTGTTCATCGGGTTCGACATCAAGGGCAGCACCCTGCACACCGAGTTCTACACCTATGTGCTCGGTCCCCTGCCGGAGAGCTTCCACCTCGCCGACCGGCTGCCGGCCACGATCGACGGCATGCTCATGCTGCGCATCGCCTGGGACGTGACCCGCAGCGCGCCCGGCGAACTCCTGCGGCTGATCGCCAACCCGCTGCGGGAACGGCTGCCCAGCCGCTTCGGCACCGACACCGTCCGCAAGCTGGTGGGCCAGCCGGCCGACACCAGTGAGTTCCGGCTCGGCCGCTACGCCCTGACCGCGGTGGACTGCGGCGCCCTCACCAGCGTCCGGGAGCTGGCGCCCCACCACGACTTCCACCACTTCTTCCAGGAGTCGGACACGATCAAGTACATCCAGATCATCGAGCGCCATCTGCTGCAGATCGTCGGCGACTTCCTGCGCGACCACGACGTCGACACCCGTGAGCACGAGGCGAACCAGACCAACATCCTCCAGCAGAACTTCGGCGCCAACAGCACCAACAACTTCGGCGGCAACCAGAGCGTCGGCAACACCAACACCACCCAGACCTTCGGGAACAACTCCGGCGTCACCAGGGAGGCACGGCAGGCATGAGCGGGCAGCAGTTCCACGGCAACAGCTTCGGTCAGGGCAGCACCAACAACTTCGGGGGCAACCAGAGCGTCGGCAACACCGACACCACCCAGACCTTCGGCGACAACTCCCCCATCCACGCCGCACCGCCCGCGCCGTCCACCCCGCCCGCACAGCCGTACGCCGACGGATGGCGGCGCCCCGCCGCCGCCCTGCCCGGGGACGCCGAGCGGGCCCGGAGCGTCTTCGTCGTGCACGGCCGCGACGACCAGGTGCGGCGCGAGATGTACGAGCTGCTGCGCCGGCTCGATCTGCGGCCCAAGGAGTGGGAGGACCTGGTCCGGGCGACCGGCCAGACCTCTCCGTTCCTCGGTGACGTGGTCGCCGGTGCCCCCGCGCAGGCCCAGGCGGCGCTGGTCCTGCTCACCCCGGACGACGTCGTCACCCTCCACCCCGAGCTGCGCGGCCACAACGAACCCGACTACGAGACCCGGCCGGTGTGCCAGCCGCGCCCGAACGTCCTGATCGAGCTGGGCATGGTGCTGATGGCCTACCCGGAGCGCACGCTGATCGTCGAGGTCGGCGGGGTGCGGCCGATCGCCGACATCGCCGGCCGCAACGTCGTCCGCTTCGACGGCTCCGACACGGCGCTCGGCAAGGTCGTGGAGCGGCTGAAGCTGGCGGGCTGCACGGTCAACGACACCGGCTCGGACTGGCGCCAGACCTACCCCTTCCGCCACCTGTCCGCCTACCACCGCCGGCCGTAACCGTCCGGCGGATCCGGCGCCGCTCGGGGGACCGGCGCAACCGGCCCCCGGGGCACGTCCCGCCACCGCGGTACGCGCCCCGGGGGCCGGCGCCGTCCCGGGGCGGGGGCGAGGGCCGGCGGGGGCGAGCCGGGGCGGAGTCGGGGCGGAGTCGGGGCGGAGTCGGGGGGGGACGGGGGCGAGCCCGGACGAGGCGGGGCCGGAAGGGACGGGGCCGAGCAGGGGCTGGGACGCGGCCGGTCCGAGCCGATACGCGGCGCGATGCCTACGCCGGGCCGCGCGCGTCGGACGCCGCCAGCACCCCGAGGAACGCCGCCACCTCCGTCAGGTCGACCCGCTCCAGCTCCGCGGGGCGCAGCACGACCCGCAGTTCGCGGCAGATGACCCGCTCCCGGGAGTGGGTGATGAAGGACAGGAGTATCAGCCGCAGCAGGCTCTCCTCGTCGAGGCCGTGCAGCCGGGACAGGCCCGACCCGATCAACGGCACGGCGACGCGGTCCAGTTGACCGTGCTGGTAGACCGCGTCCCACACCCGGCCGAGGCTGAGCCACAGCTCCTCGGTGCTGGAGCGCGCCACGAAGTCGTTGCCCAGCCGGCTGTGGGCGACCCCGAAGACCAGCCGCGGCCGACTGCCGAGCACCGCCACCGTGCCGACCGGGTAGCGGTCGAGCTTGCCGCACGGCTTGTCCGCGCGCGTCTCCCGGGCCACCGGCACGACCGCGCCGAGGGCGGCGTCCAGCTCGTCGTCCAGCCGCCGCAGGTCACCGTCGTACCGGCGCTCCAGCAACTGCCCCTGCACACTGCCGGCGCTGATCACCACGCCGTCGCGGACATCGGTGTCGAAGGTGTCCGAGAAGCCGACGACGAGGTGGGCGGACTCGTCGAAGAGGTCGCCCGGTCCGACCGTCACGGACATCCGCGGACGCGCGAACTCCTGCTGCACGACCACCGTGGGCCTGCTGCGCAGCACGGCCCAGGCCAGGCACAGCAGCACCGAGGCCGCGGTCACCGGCGCCGGGCCGGGAACGGCGGCGGGCCACAGCTGCCCCACGAACTGGAGCACCGCCGACACCCCGCCGAAGGCCGCCATCACACTGCCGGCGAACAGCCGCCGGGTCCGCGCCCCGCCGAACGCGCCGCGACGGCCCCCGCGGCCCAGCCGCCCCCTCAACCGCCCGCTCAGTCGTCCGCTCCCCCGTCCGCTCCCCCGCGGCGGACGGACGACCGGACCGGTCCCGTGCGAACCGACCGAAACCACAACTCCCCCAAACGGACAATTGATACGCTGCCGAAACCTCCCCCGCGACCGCAGGTCGGGAGAGGGCGAAGCGAGTGGAGACCACTTGTATGGCGCGCATCCGTGTGAGCGTCCTGGGCCCGGCCAGGCTCGAAATCGACGGCGTACCCGCCCGGTTGACCCCCTTGACGACACGGCTGCTGGTCCGCCTGGTGGCGGCGGACGGCGAGCCCGTACCGGTGCGCCGACTGCACCGGGACGTGTGGGCGCTCGACGGCGAGCAGCCGCACGCGGCCCAGCGCCACCGCAACGAGGTGCAAAAGCGCGTCCTCGAACTGCGCCGCGCCCTCGATCCCGCCCAGTGCGGTGACGGCGCCCGGGTGCTGCGCACCGAGCAGCTGCTGGCCGGTCCGGCGCCCGAGACGGCGTACCGGCTGGTGCTCGCGCCCGAGGAGCTGGACTGCGCGGAGTTCACCGAGCTGGTCGACTCCGCGCTGCTCGCGGCACCCGCGTCGGCCGCCGACCGGCTGGCCGCGGCGCTCGCGCTGGTGCGCGGCCGTCCCCTGGCCGAGGCGGGCGACGAGGACTTCGCCCGGCCGCTGGTCCGCCGGCTCACCGCGCTGTACGAGACCGCCCGGCGCCAGCTGATCCGCAGCCGGATGGACCTGGGCCGCCACGACCTCGCCCTGCCGGTCGCCGAACGGATGGCCCGGGAGCGGCCGGACGACAGGGACGTCGCCGAGCTGCTGGGCACCCTGCGGGCCCGGCTGCGCGAGCGGCACGGGCGGGAGCTGCTGCGGCAGCCCTTCCCCGGCGCCGGTGACGTCGTGGTGGTGCGCGGCGACCTGTTCGACCAGGAGGACGCCAATCTGGTGGTCGGGTTCACCGACACCTTCGACACCGCCACCGAGCAGGACCTGGTGATCAGCCGGGAGAGCGTGCAGGGCCAGTTGGTGGAGCGGCTGTTCGGCGGCGAGCGCAAACAGCTGGACGACCGGATCCAGGCCGGGCTGCGGGCGTTCAGACCGCTGCGCACCGAGCGGCCCCAGGACAAGCCGCGCGGCCGGCGGGTCCGCTATCCCCTCGGTACGACCGTCCCGCTGACGGTGGGCGGCCGGCGGGTCTTCGCCGTGGCCTACTCCCGGCTCGGCAACGACCTCGTGGCCCGCTCCGGACCGGCCGACCTGCGGGCGAGCCTGGACACCCTGTGGCCGGCCGTCGCCCGCTTCGGCATGTACCGTCCGGTCGCGATCCCCCTGATCGGCTCCGGCCTCGCCCGGATCGTGGAACTGAACCGCACCCGGCTGCTGCTCATGATCGTGGAGAGCTTCGCGGACCACTGCCGCCGCGACCCGGCGACCGCCCCGGAGCTGCGCGTGGTGATCCGCCCGGCCGACCTGGAGCGGACCGACCTCGCGGCGCTCGGCACCTATCTGCGCACCGCGCGGCTCCCCGGCGCCCGTACGAGCGCCGAGACCGGCGAGGGCACCAGCGCCGACGTCGGCGCCGGCACCGGGGGCCAGGACACCGGTGCCGGCGCCGGCGAAAGCGGTGGGGCGTACGGCCGCCGGTGACGTCGACATGCTCCTAGGGGATCAGTGATGCCGCTTCCGGAGCCAGCGGCGTACCGCTTCCGAACCGCTTCCGGTCCACTCCGACGGGATCCCTGACGGCCCCGCCCGACGGGATCCCTGACGGCCCCACCCGATCCGGTGCACCACGCTGGTGCGGCCCACCGGCACCGCCCGCCCGCACTGCCCGCCACCGCCGCCCTACGGCGCCGGGCTCGGCCCCGGAACGCTCAGCGCGGCGAGCCGCTCCGCGAAGGGCGTGACCTCCTCGAAGGAGTCCCGCTTCGGCGGCGGGGTGCGCCCCTTCGCCTGCCCCGACGGCCCCGACAGCCCGGCCATCAGCGCCGCCAGCTCGGTCGCGGCCCGCTCGATCCGGGCGTCGAGCCCCTGTGCGCCCCAGTCCTCGGACGCGGCGTACACCCCGGTGGGGACGACGACGGCCTTCAGGTAGGCGAAGAGCGGTCGCAGCGCGTGCTCCAGCACCAGGGAGTGCCGGGCGCTGCCGCCGGTCGCGGCGATCAGCACCGGCTTCCCGGTGAGGGCGTCCTCGTCGGTGGCGCTCAGCGCGTCGAAGAACGACTTGAACAGCCCGCTGTACGACGCCGAGAACACCGGCGTGACGACGATCAGCCCGTCGGCGTCCGCGACCTCGGCGAACGCGTCCGCGAGCGCCGGTGCCGGGAAGCCGTTGGTGAAGGTGTGCGCGATCTCCACGGCGAGGTCGCGCAGCTCGACCACCCGGACGTCGGCCGGAGCGGGCTCGGGCGCGGTGGCGGCCGGGGCGGCGACCGCGGCCAGCCGGTCGCCGAGCAGCCGGGTGGACGAGGGGACGCTCAGCCCCGCGGAGACGACGACGAGCTTCATGCGCGTACTCCTTCCTCGGTCGGGGCGTCCTTCCGGGAGGCCAGCAGGGACGCGTGGGTGGGCGCGTCCGGCACGTCCGCCGGGCGGTCCTTGGCGAACTCCTCGCGCAGCACCGGCACGACCTCCTCGCCGAGCAGGTCGAGCTGCTCCAGGACGGTCTTCAGGGGCAGCCCCGCGTGGTCCATCAGGAACAGCTGGCGCTGGTAGTCGCCGGCGTAGTCGCGGAAGGCGAGCGTCTTCTCGATCACCTGCTGCGGGGAGCCGACGGTCAGCGGCGTCTGCGCGGTGAAGTCCTCCAGCGACGGCCCGTGCCCGTAGACCGGCGCGTTGTCGAAGTACGGCCGGAACTCGCGGACCGCGTCCTGGCTGTTCTTCCGCATGAACACCTGGCCGCCGAGGCCGACGATCGCCTGCTCGGGCGTGCCGTGCCCGTAGTGGGCGTACCGGGCCCGGTACAGCTCGATCATGCGCTTGGTGTGGTCGGCGGGCCAGAAGATGTTGTTGTGGAAGAAGCCGTCACCGTAGTAGGCGGCCTGCTCGGCGATCTCCGGGGAGCGGATGGAGCCGTGCCAGACGAAGGGCGCGACGCCGTCCAGCGGACGCGGGGTGGACGTGAAGCCCTGGAGCGGCGTGCGGAACTTGCCCTCCCAGTTCACCACGTCCTCGCGCCACAGGCGGTGCAGCAGGGCGTAGTTCTCGACGGCGAGGTTGATGCCCTCGCGGATGTCCTTGCCGAACCAGGGGTAGACCGGTCCGGTGTTGCCGCGGCCCATCATCAGGTCCACCCGGCCGTCGGCCAGGTGCTGGAGCATCGCGAAGTCCTCGGCGATCTTCACCGGGTCGTTCGTGGTGATCAGGGTGGTGGAGGTGGACAGCACCAGCCGCTCGGTGCGGGCCGCGATGTAGCCGAGCATGGTCGTCGGCGACGAGGGCACGAAGGGCGGGTTGTGGTGCTCGCCGGTCGCGAAGACGTCGAGCCCGACCTCTTCGGCCTTGAGCGCGATGGCGACCATGGCCTTGATGCGCTCACGCTCGGTCGGCGTACGGCCCGTGGTCGGGTCGGGCGTGACGTCGCCGACGGTGAAGATGCCGAACTGCATGATCGCTCAACCTCCAGGTTGTTGACTGTTCAACTATACCCCTGGAACGGAGCACCACCGGCCGTTATTCCGCACGCCCGCCGTCCGCCCGCCGTCCGCCGCCCGCCGCCCGTCCGCCGTCCGCCCGCCGCCCGCCGCCCGTCCGCCGTCCGCCGTCCGCCGTCCGCCGTCCGGCGCGTACGCGGCGCGTGCGAAGCTGCCCGCATGCTCGTGCTCCGCTCCGCCGCCCTCTTCGTCGTCGCCGCCCTGTTCGAGATCGGCGGTGCCTGGCTGGTGTGGCAGGGGGTGCGCGAGCAGCGCGGCTGGCTGTGGGCGGCGGGCGGGGTCCTGGCCCTGGGCGCCTACGGCTTCGTCGCCACCTTCCAGCCCGACGCGCACTTCGGCCGCATCCTCGCCGCGTACGGCGGGATCTTCGTGGCCGGCTCGATCCTGTGGGGCGTGGTCGCCGACGGCTACCGCCCCGACCGCTGGGACATCGCGGGGGCGCTGGTCTGCCTCGCCGGCATGGCCCTGATCATGTGGGCCCCGCGCAACGGCGGCTGACTACCCTGGGCGGCTACGCCCCTACCGCCCTCCGTACGCACCAGGAGCAGCCCATGGCCAGCGCAGCCGCCGTCCCGTCCGCCGCCTCCCATATCGCCGTCGTCACCGGCGCGAGCAGCGGCATCGGCGCCGCCACGGCCCGGCAGCTCGCCGAGGCCGGGTACCGGGTGGTCCTCACCGCCCGCCGCAAGGACCGCGTCGAGGCGCTGGCGGAGGAGATCCGGGCGGCCGGCCACCAGGCCACGGCCTACCCCCTGGACGTCACCGACCGCGCGGCGGTCGACGAGTTCGCGACCGCGTTCAAGACGGTCGGCGTCCTCGTCAACAACGCGGGCGGCGCGCTCGGCGCCGACCCGGTGGCCACCGGCGACCCGGACGACTGGCGCCGCATGTACGAGACCAACGTCATCGGCACCCTCAACCTGACCCAAGCCCTGCTCCCCAGGCTGGAGGCGAGCGGCGACGGCACGGTCGTGGTCGTCTCCTCGACCGCGGGCCTGTCCACCTACGAGGGCGGCGCGGGCTACGTCGCCGCCAAGCACGGCGAGCACGTCCTCGCCGAGACCCTCCGCCTGGAGATCGTCGGCCGCCCCGTCCGGGTGATCGAGATCGCGCCCGGCATGGTCAAGACCGACGAGTTCGCCCTGACCCGCTTCGGCGGCGACCAGGACAAGGCGGCCAAGGTCTACCAGGGCGTCGCCGCCCCCCTGACCGCCGACGACGTCGCCGACACCATCACCTGGGCGGTCACCCGCCCCGCCCACGTCAACATCGACCTCCTGGTCGTCCGCCCCCGCGCCCAGGCGTCGAACACGAAGGTGCACCGGGAGGGCTGAGCCCCGACGGCGCCCCGGGCGTCAGCCCTTGACGCAGACGACCTGCTTCAGCTTCGCCACGACCTCCACCAGGTCGCGCTGCTGGTCGATGACCTGCTCGATCGGCTTGTAGGCGGCCGGGATCTCGTCCACCACGCCGGAGTCCTTGCGGCACTCCACGCCCCGGGTCTGCTCCTCCAGGTCCTTGGCGGAGAAGCGCCGCTTGGCGGCGTTCCGGCTCATCCGCCGGCCGGCGCCATGGGAGGCGGAGTTGAAGGACTTGTCGTTGCCGAGGCCCTTGACGATGTACGAACCCGTGCCCATGGAACCGGGGATGATCCCGAAGTCCCCGGAACCCGCGCGGATGGCGCCCTTGCGGGTCACCAGCAGGTCCATGCCCTCGTACCGCTCCTCCGCCACGTAGTTGTGGTGGCAGGAGATCTCCTGCTCGAAGACGGGCTTGGCCTTCTTGAACTCCTTGCGGACCACGTCCTTGAGGAGCGCCATCATGAGCGTGCGGTTGTACTTCGCGTACTCCTGCGCCCAGAACAGGTCGTTGCGGTACGCGGCCATCTGCGGGGTGTCCGCGACGAACACCGCGAGGTCGCGGTCGATCAGGCCCTGGTTGTGCGGGAGCTTCTGGGCGACGCCGATGTGGTGCTCGGCCAGCTCCTTGCCGATGTTGCGGGAACCGGAGTGCAGCATCAGCCAGACGGAGCCCGTCGTATCCGTGCACACTTCGACGAAGTGGTTTCCGGATCCGAGCGTTCCCATCTGCTTTCCGGCCCGCTCGTGACGGAACCTGACCGCCTCCGCCACCCCGTCGAAGCGCCCCCAGAAGTCGTCCCACCCGGCCGTCGCCAGCCCGTGGAAGCGGCCCGGGTCGACCGGGCTGTCGTGCATGCCCCGTCCCACCGGAATCGCCTGCTCGATCTTCGAGCGCAGCCGGGACAGGTCGCCCGGGAGGTCGTTCGCCGTCAGGGACGTCTTCACCGCCGACATCCCGCAGCCGATGTCGACGCCCACCGCCGCCGGGCACACCGCGCCCCGCATCGCGATCACGGAACCGACCGTCGCTCCCTTGCCGTAGTGCACGTCCGGCATGACCGCGAGGCCCTTGATCCACGGCAGCGTCGCGACGTTGCGCAGCTGCTGGAGCGCGCCCTCCTCGACCGTCGCCGGGTCGGCCCACATCCGGATCGGCACCTTCGCGCCCGGCATTTCCACGTACGACATATCGCCCTCATTCCCCCGGAAACCAAACAGAAGTACCAAAGCGCAAAACCGGCGCCAAGGGCAGCCAATGGGACGGCTGACCGGCGTTCACGGCGGCGCGTGCGATACACATTGTCTCCAGGGGACGCCCCCGCGCGGCAAGCGAATAACCAGCGGGGACACTGGAGTACCGACCACAGCCACACCGGCGAGAGGAGCCGCACCGTGCAGCGGAAGGCCTACGTACCCGGCGTCGCCGCCCTCATGGCGGCGTTGCTGGCCGGCTGCACCGGCGGCTCGGGGGGCGGCGCCACCGCGGACGACTCCAACCCGGGCGAGCCCGGCGTCGTCACCGAGGCGGCCCAGCCCGGCAAGTACCGCACCCTTCCGGAGCCGTGCGGCGCGGTCGGCCACAAGGCGCTCGACTCCCTCCTGCCCGGCATCGAGGAGATCACCGACGAGGAGCAGCGCGCGAAGGCGTACGCGGGCGAGCCGACGCTCGCCTACGACACCGACCGCAAGGTCGGCTGCCGTTGGAAGGTGGAGTCGGCCGAGGCCACCGACCATCTCTTCGTCGACTTCGAGCGGGTGGTGTCGTACGACAGCGCCGTGAGCGACGACAGCGAGGCCGAGCAGCTCTTCGCCCAGCAGGTGGAGGCCGCCGACCTGCCCGAGCCGGTGGTCTCGGAATCGGGGTCCGCCGAGGACTCCCCGACCGGTGACCCTTCGGCGTCCTCGGGGGACTCGGGCGCCTCCGGGGAGCCGCCCTCCGGCGCGGGCGGTACGCCCTCGCCGTCCTCCACGTCCTCCTCCGCGTCCTCCTCCACGTCCTCCTCCGCGTCCTCTTCCTCTTCCTCGTCGAGCGCGGCCCCCGGCGCCCCGCTCACCGAGGTCCAGCCCCGGCTCCTGGACGACCTGGGCGACGAGGCGTTCGTGGACGACGCGCTCAGCAGCTCCGGTTCGACGGCGAAGCGGCGCACGGTGACTGTGGCGTTCCGCACGTCGAACGTCATGGTGACCATCGAGTACGCCGAGCAGTCGGCGACGCTCGGCGTCGTGCCGGACAGCGAGGAAATGCAGGACATGGCGCGGAAACTGGCCTCCCAGCTGGCGGATTCGATGGGCGGCTGAGTCCCGCCGGGGCTCCGCCGCGCCCGCGAGGGACGCTTCCGGAGCGGGACCGCACGATTTCTTCACCGCGTACCGTGGCCCCTCGGACCCGATCCGAACGCAGGAACCACGAGTGCCATGAGTGAAGGAACCATGCAGCTACGAGCCCAGCGAGACCCGCAAGCGAAGCGAGCGAAGCGACTCACCCGCGTCCTTGTCGGCGCGGCCGCCGTACCCGTGATGCTGGTGGCAGCCGGCTGCTCCTCGGACTCCGGCTCCGACGACGGCAAGGAGAAGGCCGCGGAGGAGTCCGCCGCGTCCCGGACCGCGAGCCCGTCCCCGACGGTGCGGCCGGCGGCGTTCGGGAAGCTGCCCGAGCCGTGCTCGGTGGTGTCGAAGAAGACGCTGAAAGACCTGGTGCCCAAGGGCGACTCCGGCAAGGAGGGCGCGTCCAACGACACGGCGACGCGGGCCGGTTGCTCCTGGGACAGTCTCGACGACAACGGCGTGAAGGGCTCCCAGTTCCGCTGGCTGAGCGTGTCGATGCTGCGCTTCGAGTCGGACGTGACGCGTGGCGAGGGCGACAAGCTGGCGCACGACTACTACCTGAAGCAGCTGAAGGACGCGCAGAGTGCCGAGGGCGCGAAGAGCGTCAAGACCGCGCCGGTGAGCGGCACGGGCGACGAGGCCTCGCTGGTGCGCTACGACCTGAAGAAGAAGGAAGGCACCTTCAAGCAGCAGACCGTCGTGACGCGGGTCGAGAACGTCGTCGTCACCGTCGACTTCAACGGCGCGGGCCTGGCGGGCGACAAGACCCCGGACGCCGACGACCTGGCGAAGGACGCGCAGAAGGCGGCCAAGGAGGCGGTGGCCGCGGTGGCGAAGGCCAACGGCGCCGCCGCCGGCGGTGGCACGTCGAGCGGTGCGCCGTCACCGTCGAAGTCGTCCTCCGGACAGCCGTCGAAGTCGTCGTCGACGGCGCCCGCGAAGGACGGCTGACGGCCTCTTGGGCCTACCGGCCACCCGTCCCCCGCACACATGTGCCACTCTGTTGCGCGCAACAACACGCAATGGGAGGGGAGTACGGGTGGCCGCGCCACTTCAGCTGACACGGACGCATCGTGTTCTCATCGGCATGGTCGTCTTCGGTGCCGTCATCATCGCCGGAATCGGCTTCGCGGGTTCGTACGCGGCGGTGCGCGAGCTGGCCCTGAAGAAGGGCTTCGGGAACTTCAGTTACGTCTTCCCGATCGGCATCGACGCGGGCATCTGCGTGCTGCTCGCCCTGGACCTGCTGCTGACCTGGATCCGCATCCCCTTCCCGCTGCTGCGTCAGACGGCGTGGCTGCTGACGGCGGCGACGATCGCGTTCAACGGCGCGGCGGCCTGGCCCGACCCGCTGGGCGTGGGCATGCACGGCGTGATCCCGATCCTGTTCGTGGTGTCGGTGGAGGCCGCCCGGCACGCGACCGGCCGGATCGCCGACATCACCGCCGACAAGCACATGGAGGGCGTCCGCCTCACCCGCTGGCTGCTCTCGCCGGTGCCGACGTTCCTGCTGTGGCGCCGCATGAAGCTGTGGGAGCTGCGCTCCTACGAGCAGGTGATCAAACTGGAGCAGGAGCGGCTGGTCTACCAGGCCCGGCTGCGCTCCCGCTTCGGCCGCGCCTGGCGCCGCAAGGCGCCCGTGGAGTCCCTGATGCCGCTGCGGCTGGCCCGCTACGGCGTCCCGCTGGCCCAGACCGCCCCCTCCGGGCTGGCGGCGGCGGGCATCGAACCGGCCCTGCTCCCGCCGGCGCCCCGGCCCCAGGAGCCGGCCCCGCAGGCTCCCCCGGCCGAGCAGCGTGCCGAGCTGGTCGGCGCCCGGGACCCGGAGCCGGTGCGGGAGGACGGGCCGGCGGTGGAGGAGCAGAACCCGTGGCTGCACGCCCGGGACCCGCAGTCGGTCGAGTACCACGGCGACTACGACCCGACGTACGACCCGGACCAGTACGCCCAGTGGGAGGCGGAGCAGCGGCAGGCCGAGCAGTACCGGCAGCAGTTCGAGGAGGAGCCGCCCCCGCAGGAGCCGTCTGCGGAGGAGACCGGCAGCTTCCCCATACCGGTCGGGCCGCACCGCACCCGCGAGCTGGGGGAGGGCGGCGGCACGCCGGAGCCCGAGGGCCCGGAGGAGGACGACTACTACCAGGTCTTCAAGCAGTCGATCAACAACGGCAGCGGCTACCCCACCCCGCGCGAGTTCGCCTACGACGTGGAGGCCACCTTCGGTGTGTCCCTCCTGGACGCCGACGCCAAGCGCATGGTGCTGCGGTTCCAGGAGCGCCACGGCGCGGAGCTGGAGGAGGAGCACATCGCCTGACGGAGCCACGTGCGGCACGTGCCGTACGTGCCGTACGTGCGGCACGCATGGCGAAGGGGGCACCCGGTGCGGACCGGGTGCCCCCTTCGCCGTGTCGGGCGGGTCCTACTCCCCGAGCAGGGTCCGCACCCGGTCCTGTCCGACCGCGAGCAGCAGCGTGGGCAGGCGCGGGCCGGTGTCGCGGCCTACGAGCAGGTGGTACAGCAGCGCGAAGAACGTCCGCTGGGCGGTCTTGATCTCCGGCGGCAGTTCCTTGGGGGTGGCGTCGGCGGGGAACCCCGCCTGGACCTTGGGGACGCCGTAGACGTGGTGGGTGAGGCCGTCCAGGGACCAGTGGTCGGCCAGCCCGTCGAGCAGCAGCCGCAGCGACTGGCGGCTCGGCTCGTCGAGGGACTTGAGCAGCTCGGCGTCGGGCTCCTGGCGCACGACGGTGCGCTGGTCGGCGGGGACGTGGGTGTTGATCCACGCCTCGGCCTTGTCGTAGCGCGGCCGGGCCTCCTCCAGCGACGCGATCGGGTTCGCCGGGTCCAGCTCGCCGAGGATGCGCAGCGCCTGGTCCTCGTGGCCGGCGGTGATGTCGGCCACCGAGGCGAGCGTGCGGTACGGCAGCGGCCTGGGCGTGCGCGGCAGCTCACCGGCGGCCGTGCGCACCGCGCGCGAGTGGGCGGCGGCGTCGGCGGGGAGGGCCGAGCCTCCCCCAGCGCCGATAGCCTGGGAGGTACCCCCAGCGACCTTGGCCTCGAGGCGGTCCCACTCGTCGTACAGCCGCTGGATCTCCTGGTCGAAGGCGATCTTGAAGGACTGGTTGGGCCTGCGGCGGGCGTACAGCCAGCGCAGCAGCTGGGGCTCCATGATCTGGAGCGCGTCGGCCGGGGTGGGCACGCCGCCCTTGGAGGAGGACATCTTGGCCATGCCGCTGATGCCGACGAAGGCGTACATCGGGCCGATGGGCTGCGTGCCGCCGAAGATCCCGACGATCTGCCCGCCGACCTGGAAGGACGACCCGGGCGAGGAGTGGTCGACGCCGCTGGGCTCGAAGACGACGCCCTCGTAGGCCCAGCGCATCGGCCAGTCGACCTTCCAGACCAGCTTGCCTCGGTTGAACTCGCTCAGCCGCACGGTCTCGGAGAAGCCGCAGGCCGTGCACGCGTACGTCAGCTCGGTGGAGTCGTCGTCGTAGGCGGTGACCGTCGTCAGGTCCTTCTCGCAGTTGCCGCAGTACGGCTTGTACGGGAAGTACCCGGCGGAGCCGGAGCTGCCGTCGTCCTCGGCGGCGGCGCCGGAGCCCTCGGCGGCCTCCAGCTCGGCCTCGTCGACAGGCTTCTGCGACTTCTGCGGCTGCTTCGCGGGCTTCTTGGTCCGGTACTGGTCGAGGATCGCGTCGATGTCCCGCCGGTGCTTCATGGCGTGCAGGATCTGCTCGCGGTAGACACCCGAGGTGTACTGCGCGGTCTGGCTGATCCCGTCGAACTCGACGCCCAGCTCGGCGAGCGAGGCGACCATCGCTGCCTTGAAGTGCTCCGCCCAGTTCGGGTGCGGGGAGCCCTTGGGGGCCGGGACGGAGGTCAGGGGCTTGCCGATGTGCTCGGCCCAGGTCTCGTCCACGCCGGGGACACCGGCCGGGACCTTGCGGTAGCGGTCGTAGTCGTCCCAGGAGATCAGGTGCCGCGCCTGGTGGCCCCGGCGGCGCACCTCGTCGGCGACCAGGTGCGGGGTCATCACCTCGCGCAGGTTGCCGAGGTGGATGGGACCGGACGGGGAGAGTCCGGACGCGACGACCACAGGTTTGCCCGGGGCACGACGCTCCGACTCGGCGATGACCTCGTCCGCGAAACGGGAGACCCAGTCGGTGGTCTCTGTGCTCTGAGCCACGATCGGCACGTCCTCTTTCCTGAGACTTCTTCGGCAACTGCTCCGGAGACGGCCGGTACGTCGCACGGCCGTCCGTCCCATTCTCCCAGCCCGGCCCGCATCCGCGAAAACCGCTTTTCACCGCATGGGATACTCGGTTTCTGTACTACTTCCAGGAACCCGAGCAGAACGGCAGCCACTCCATGGCCTCGGTCACGTCCCTCACCGACTCCGTCCAGCAGCAGCTCGCGTCCGCGCTCACGGCCACCCGGCCGGAGGCCGCCGGCGCCGACCCGCTGCTGCGACGTAGCGACCGGGCGGACTACCAGGCCAACGGCATCCTCGCCCTGGCCAAGAAGGCGAAGGCCAACCCGCGGGAGCTGGCGGGCGAGGTCGTCGCCCACATCACGACCGGTGACGAGCTGATCAAGGACGTCGAGGTCTCCGGCCCCGGCTTCCTCAACATCACCGTCGCCGACCGGGCGATCACCGCCAATCTCGCCGCGCGGCTCGCGGACGGCGAGCGCCTCGGCGTGCCGCTGAAGCAGAACGCGGGCACCACGGTCATCGACTACGCCCAGCCGAACGTGGCGAAGGAGATGCACGTCGGCCACCTGCGCTCGGCGGTCATCGGCGACGCCCTGCGCGGCATGCTCGACTTCACCGGCGAGAAGACGATCGGCCGGCACCACATCGGCGACTGGGGCACCCAGTTCGGCATGCTCATCCAGTACCTGGTCGAGCACCCCGGCGAGCTGGCCCCGGCCGACGACGTCGACGGCGAGCAGGCCATGTCGAACCTGAACCGGGTGTACAAGGCGTCGCGTGCGGTCTTCGACGCGGACGACGCCTTCAAGGAGCGGGCCCGCAAGCGGGTCGTCGCCCTCCAGTCCGGCGACAAGGAGACGCTGGAGCTGTGGCAGCAGTTCGTGGACGAGTCGAAGGTCTACTTCTACTCCGTCTTCGAGAAGCTCGACATGGAGATCCGCGACGAGGAGATCGTCGGCGAGTCCGCGTACAACGACGGCATGCCCGAGACCGTCCGCCTCCTGGAGGAGATGGGCGTCGCGGAGCGCTCCGAGGGCGCGCTCGTGGTGTTCTTCGACGAGATCCGCGGCAAGGACGACCAGCCGGTCCCGCTGATCGTGCAGAAGGCGGACGGCGGCTTCGGCTACCCCGCCTCCGACCTGACCGCGGTCCGCAACCGCGTCCAGGACCTGCACGCCACCACGCTGCTGTACGTCGTGGACGTGCGCCAGTCGCTGCACTTCCGGATGGTCTTCGAGACCGCCCGCCGGGCCGGCTGGCTCGGCGACGAGGTCACCGCGCACAACATGGCCTACGGCACGGTGCTCGGCGCCGACGGCAAGCCCTTCAAGACGCGCGCGGGCGAGACCGTGCGCCTGGAGGACCTGCTGGACGAGGCCGTGCAGCGGGCGGCCGAGGTCGTGCGGGAGAAGGCGCGGGACCTCACCGAGGACGAGATCCAGGAGCGGGCCGCGCAGGTCGGCATCGGGGCCGTGAAGTACGCGGACCTGTCGACGTCGCCGAACCGGGACTACAAGTTCGACCTGGACCAGATGGTCTCGCTCAACGGCGACACCAGCGTGTACCTCCAGTACGCCTACGCCCGTATCCAGTCCATCCTCCGCAAGGCCGGCGAGGTCCGCCCCGCCGCCCACCCGGAGCTGGAGCTGCACGAGGCGGAGCGCGCGCTGGGCCTGCACCTGGACGCGTTCGGGGACACGGTCTTCGAGGCGGCGGCGGAGTACGCCCCGCACAAGCTGGCCGCGTACCTGTACCAGCTGGCGTCGCTCTACACGACGTTCTACGACAAGTGCCCGGTCCTGAAGGCCGAGACGCCGGCGCAGGTGGAGAACCGCCTCTTCCTGTGCGACCTCACGGCCCGCACCCTGCACCGGGGCATGGCCCTGCTGGGCATCCGGACGCCCGAGCGGCTCTGACCCCCCTCACCGCAGCAGCGTCAGGCCCTCGGGTGCGTCGATGCCGAACTCCTCGGCCAGCACCCGGCGGGCCTGCGCCTCGTCGGACAGCTTCCGTTCGGTGACCGTGCCGTCGTCGGTGCGCGTGACGGTGACGCGGTCGCCGTCGAGGAGCAGGTGCGCGCCCGGGGTGAGGCGCTGGACGTAGGGGCGCCGGGCGAACGGGGAACGCGGGTTCGTGGCGATGTGCCAGTTGATCACCTCGTAGTCGGACGGCTCGAACGGCTCCAGGGTGAAGGCGTACTGCGCCTGCGGGCGGCCCGCGGTGTACGCCTGGAGCACCCACGTCTCCAGCGGGCCCCGGCCCGGCGCGTGCACCAGCCGGTGCCGGCGCCCGGCGTCGTGGAACTCAGTGTCCGCCAGCAGCGGCACCGGTTCCAGCAGCGAGCCCACGGCGCCGAAGCCGACGTCGGCCAGATACGGCTGCGGATCGCCGGGCAGCTCGGCGAGGAGGGCCATGTGGGTGCGCGGGCGGTCCTCGAAGCGGTCCGCGCCGACGACGACCCGCGCCGTCAGCCGGGTCACCCGGACCCCGAGGGCCTCCAGGGCCGCCGCGAACAGGGTGTTGTGCTCGTAGCAGTAGCCGCCGCGCCGACGGCCGTGGACCAGCTTGGCCGTCAGGTCCGCGAGGTCCAGGGAGGGGGCCCGGCCGCCGAGGGCGTCGAGGTTCTCGAAGGGGACGGCCCGCAGGTGGGCGAGGTGCACACCGCGGAGCGTGGCCGCGTCGGGCCGCCGCCCGCCCTCCCAGCCGATGCGCTCGAAGTAGGCGTCGAGGGAGAAGGGAGTCGTCGTCCGTGCGCTGTCAGACATGGCCTCACCGTACGTGCGCCGACGGCACCCCTGCCCTCGGCCCTTGGTCCTGGACCGCCAAACGCGCCTCGGTCAGCCCCTCCCCCAGCCTGCGCAGCCCCTCCGCGATCTCGTCCGGCGTCTGCGTGACGAAGCACAGCCGCAGGGTGGCGTGGTCGGGCTCGTCGGCGTGGAAGGGGGCGCCGGGCACGTACGCCACGTCGTGCCGGACCACGGCGGGGAGCAGGGCGGTGGTGTCGTACCCCTCGGGCAGCCGGGCCCACAGGAACATGCCGCCCTCGGGGCGGGTCCACACCGAACCCGCCGGGAGCGCGTCCGCGAGGCCCGCGAGCATGGCGTCCCGGCGCACCGCGTAGGCGGCGGCGACGCGGGCGACGTGGGCGTCCAGGTCGCGGTCGGCCAGGTAGCGGGCGGCGGCGAGCTGGTTGACGGTCGGGGTGTGCAGGTCGGCGGCCTGCTTGGCGACCGTGCAGGCCCGCAGCAGTTCGACGGGCGCCCGCAGCCAGCCCAGGCGCAGGCCGGGTGCCATGACCTTGGAGAAGGAGCCCAGCAGCACGGTCCGGTCCCGGGCCCCCTCGTAGGAGGCGATCCACGGCACCCGTTCGCCCTCGAAGCGCAGTTCGCCGTACGGATCGTCCTCGACGATCCACAGGCCGCGGCGCCCGGCGACCTCGGCGACCGCGGCGCGGCGGGCGGCGGGCAGGGTGCGGCCGGTGGGGTTGGAGAAGGTGGGGACCGTGTAGAGCAGCTTGGGGCGCTCGCGCAGCACCAGCTCCTCCAGTGCCACGGGGTCGATCCCGTCCTCGTCCCCGGGCACCGCCACCACCCGGGCGCCCGCGAGGCCGAAGGCCTGGAGCGCGGCCAGGTAGCAGGGGCGCTCGACGAGGACGGTGTCGCCGGGTTCGAGCAGGACGGTGGCGAGGAGCGACAGGGCCTGCTGCGAGCCGGTGGTGACGAGGATGTCGTCGGCGCCGGTGGCCGGCCCGCGCGCCGAGGTGCGGGCGGCAAGCGCCTCCCGCAGGGTGGGCTCGCCCTCGGTCGTGGAGTACTGCAGGGCCCGCGCGGGCGTCTCGGCGAGGACGTCCCGGTACGCGGCGGCGATGCCCTCCGCGTCGAACAGTTCCGGGGCCGGCAGCCCGCCCGCGAAGTTGATCACCTCGGGGCGGGCGGTGACGGCGAGGATGTCCCGTACCGGCGAACCGCCGATCGACCGGGAACGCGCGGCGAGCGGCGGCAGCGGAGCGCTGGGGACGGCGGTGGCGGCGGACGCGGTCTCAGTCACGGTCACGGTCATGAGCGCAGCCTAGGCACGTGCATGTCACCTACACGGAACTTTCCGCGATCCGGACACCGATGCGACCGGCCGGCGACCGGCGGCCGGCGACCGGCGGTCCGTGGGCCCGGCCGCCGGGCCGCCGGGCCGTCAGCCCTTGATGCCCAGCCCGCCGTACACGTTGATGTCCGCGTCCGTGACGTCGTTGATGTCCTGGTAGCGGACCTTCTCGATGTCGTCCAGCCCGGCGAGGTACGACTCCTCCGGCCGCTCCGGCACCGGCGCCGCGTGGTCCGGCCGCCAGTGGTGCACCGGCACGACCCCCGGCTCGGCCGGCTCCAGACCGGTCTCGGTGAAGAAGCGCTCGACGTCCTTGCGGGAGCGCAGCACGAAGGTGAACCCCCGCTCCGTGTACGTCCGCTGGACCGCGCGGATGCTCTCCGGGTTGAGGTCCTCGGTGAGGTGGCTGAGGACGAGCCGGCTGCCTGCGGGCAGCGCGTCCATCAGCTCGCGGACGATCGGGTACGCCTCCGCGTCCTCGACGAAGTGCAGGACGGCCACGAGGCAGAGCGCCACGGGCCGGTCGAAGTCGATGGTCTCGGCGGCCTGTTCGAGGATCCGCGCCGGGTTCTTCAGATCGGCGTCGATGTAGTCCGTACGCCCCTCGGGACCGCTGGTGAGCAGGGCACGGGCGTGGGCGAGCACGACCGGGTCGTTGTCGACGTAGACGACCCGCGACTCGGGGGCGATGCGCTGGGCGATCTGGTGCACGTTCTCGGCGGTCGGCAGCCCGGTGCCGATGTCCAGGAACTGCCGGATGCCGTCCTCCCGGGCGAGCCCGGTCACCGCGCGCCGCAGGAAGTCCCGGTTGTGCCGTACGTCGAGATAGCCGCGCGGGTTGGCGGCGAGCCCCGCGGCCGCGGCGTCGAGGTCGGCGGGGTAGTGGTCCTTGCCGCCGAGGAAGACGTCGTAGACCCGCGCGGGGTGCGCCTTGCTGCTGTCGATCCTCCTCCGCAGCTCCGCGGGGTCCTGGCTCAGGGCGTCACCGGGCATGCGCGTCCCACCTTTCGGATGTCGCCTGACGAAGCGAACCGGTTTGGTGGTCAACAACCTATCCCCCGCGCGGACTTGCCGGCGCCCCGATGCCCCGGCGCGGGGCGGCCCCGGCGCGGGGCGGCCCCGGCGCGGGGCGGCCCCGGCGCGGGGCGGCTCAGCTGCCCTCGACCAGCTCCCAGGCGCTGCTGCCGAGGGGATACGCGTAGTAGGAGTCGTCCCGGGAGGCGCTGGTGCGGAACGGCTTGCCGTTGTCGTCGATGCGCGTCGTGCCGTGCCGGCCGCCGCTGGACCACTCCAGCTCCAACTCCCAGCTGACGTCGTGGCCGCTGGTGTGCGCGGCGACCTGGAAGACCTCGGGGTCGGACTCGCTGACCTTGTACGGGAAGTCCCGCTGGCCTCCGATCGGCGTCGCGGTCGGGGTGCCGAGGTCGAGCGAGACGTCGAAGGCCGTGGTGTGCACCTGGCCGCCGCAGCCGTTGCCCATCACGTACTGGTTCCAGCCCAGCGGCGGGCCACTGCGCTTCACCCGGACGTGCAGATCCTCCAGGACCACCGTCTGCGGGCCGGTGCCCTGCACCGTGAGGACGACCGTCTGCCGGTTCGCGGAGACCGCGTTGAGGGGGGTGGCCCAGCCGACGGCGTCCTGCTGGGGCGGGGGCTTGGGCACGTTCTTCGCACTGCGGTCGACGAGGAAGGCGTGGTCGCAGGGCACGTCCCAGTAGTACGGGGTGGTCGACACGGTGAGCAGGGGCCCGTCGGCGGGTGCCGTGCGGCTCGGCGCGGCGGTGACCGGCCGCGACGGCGACGCGGCGGGGGACCCGGACGGGGACGCGGACGCGGACGGCGAGGAGGTGTGGGCGCTCGGGCTCGGGGAGCCCGACCCGGTCCCGGTCGCGGACCCGGACACCGGCGCGGAGGTCTGCGCGACGGCTCCGGCCGGACCGCGCCGCCCGTCGTCGTCCGGCCCCGACACGAGGTTGGCGACGAGCGCCACGGCGGCGCTGACGGCCACGACGCCGGTCGCGGCGTACAGCGCGGCGCGCGGAACCCGACGGCGGCCCTCCGGGGCGGACGGCGCCACTGCGGCCACCGCGGCCTCCGGGGCCTCCGGGGCCTCCGGGGCCTCCGCGGCCTCCGGGGCCTCCGCGGCCTCCGGGGCCGACAGCGTCTCGGAAGCCGCGGAGGCCGGGCTCCCGGCGCCCTGGGCACCCTCCGCGCCCTCCGTCCCCTCGATCCCCTCCTTCCGCACGCCGCGCAACGCGTCCGCGCGGATCCAGCGGCGGTGGAGTTCGAGCAGTTCCTCAGGCGTCGCCCGGCACACGCGGGCGAGGCGCTCGACGGGCGCGAACTCGACCGGGACGACCTCCCCGCTGACGTACCGGTGCAGGGTCGAACCGCTCATGTGCAGCCGCTTGCCGAGTGCCCCGTAACTGAGTCCGGACCGCTCCTTCAGCTCCCGAAGCAGTCCCGCGAAGTCGTCCCCCGCCACCGTTCCTCCCTCTCCTCGCATCCCCGTAGCGCATCCCAGAGGGACGTCGTTCCCGCAGGTCAGAGCGTTCCGAGCGTCCCACCGTCCCGCATACTCCCCCGTCGCTGGCGGCCGGGACGATCAGGGCCGCAAGCTGTGGTCATCCAAGCAGCCGCTCCCGCCGAACGGTCGAGCGGCCCGCCCCAACTCTCGCATCCGAAGGGGACCTTCCATGTCCGCACGCCGCATCACCCGTACCCGTCTGTTCGCCGCCACCACGGTCGCGCTGGCCGCGCTGTCGCTCACGGCCTGCGAGGGCGACGAGCTCACGGGCTCCCCGGCGCCCGACTCCGCCACCTCCGCGACGGCGGACGCGAACAACGCCCAGCCGGCGGGCAGCGCGAAGGGCGACACCGGTGAGAAGGACTCCACCGGCTCGAACGGCTCGAACGGTTCCGCCGGGAACGACAACGCGTCGGACACCGGCTCCGGCACCGGCTCGGGCTCCCACGCCGCCGGAACCGACAAGGGCCCGGACGAGGGCTCCGACAAGGGCTCCGACAAGGGCTCCGACAGCTCCGACCCGGACCTGCCCGGCAAGTGCTCCGCGTCCGACGTGCGGATCACCGCGGCGAACGCCCCCCGCCCGATCAACCACCTGCTGCTGACCGCCACCAACACCGGCTCGAAGACGTGCGCCCTGCCCGAGTACCCGGCGGCGCGGTTCGGCGAGGCCCAGTCGGTGCCGCCGGTCGCGGAGTCCAGCAAGCCGCAGTCGCTGACGACGCTGGCCCCCGGCGAGTCGGGCTACGCGGGCGTACGGCTGTCCTCCGGCGACGGCAGCGGCGAGAACGGCTACGAGACGACCACCCTCACGATCCCCTTCGAGGACGGCTCCGTCGCCACGGTCAAGCTGCCCGCGGGCGGCGTGTACGTCGACACCGCGCTGACGGTCACCTACTGGCAGACCGACGCCTCGAACGCCCTTGAGTACTGAAGGGGTCCGCGCACCCGCACCCCTTGCGTCAAGGGCCGCCACCGGTCGCTCAGCGCAGTGTGCGAGCGACCTCGGTCGCCCAGTACGTCAGGATGTTGCGCGCGCCCGCCCGCTTGATCCCGGTGAGGGACTCCAGGATGGCCCGGTCGCGGTCGATCCAGCCCTTCTCGGCGGCGGCCTCGATCATCGAGTACTCGCCGGAGATCTGGTAGGCGGCGACGGGCACGTCCGAGGCCTCGGCGACCTTGGCGAGGATGTCGAGGTAGGGACCGGCCGGCTTGACCATCACCATGTCGGCGCCCTCCTCCAGGTCCAGCGCCAGCTCCCGCAGCGACTCCCGCGCGTTGGCGGCGTCCTGCTGGTAGGTCTTGCGGTCCCCCTTGAGCGAGGAGCCGACGGCCTCCCGGAAGGGCCCGTAGAAGGCGGAGGCGTACTTGGCGGTGTACGCGAGGATCGCGACGTCCTCCCGCCCGATCTGGTCGAGCGCGTCCCGGACGACCCCGATCTGACCGTCCATCATCCCGCTGGGCCCCACGACGTGGGCGCCCGCGTCGGCTTGGACCTGCGCCATCTCGGCGTACCGCTCCAGGGTGGCGTCGTTGTCGACCCGTCCCTGGTCGTCGAGGACCCCGCAGTGCCCGTGGTCGGTGAACTCGTCCAGGCAGAGGTCGGACATGACGAGCAGCTCGTCCCCGACCTCGGCCCGTACGTCGCGCAGCGCGACCTGGAGGATCCCGTCGGGGTCGGTGCCCGCCGTACCGGCGGCGTCCTTCTTCCCGTCCTCCGGCACCCCGAAGAGCATGATCCCGGAGACCCCGGCCTCGACCGCCTCGGCGGCCGCCTTCTTCAGCGTGTCCCGCGAGTGCTGCACGACACCGGGCATCGCCGCGATCGGCACCGGCTCGCTCACGCCCTCGCGGACGAAGGCGGGGAGGATGAAGTCGGCGGGGTGCAGCCGGGTCTCGGCGACCATCCGACGCATCACGGGGGTGGTCCGCAGCCGCCGGGGCCGGGTGCCGGGGAAGGATCCGTACGTCGTCATACCACCTACGCTACGCCCGCCCCGGCGGTGCCTTTGCCGACGGGGAGTCGGCCCGGGCCGGCCCCGGACGGCGCTTGACCTCAACCGGACTTCAGCTTCTACGTTCGACGCCATGGACTACTCGCACAGCGACGCCGAACTCATCCGCCAGCCCATCGGGTACTGGAGCTGGGCGGCGTACAAAGCCGTCGTCACCCGGACCCGGGCCGCCCTCGCCGAGCTCGGCACGACCCAGCCCCAGTGGTGGGTGCTCGCCCAGGTCGCCCGAGCCGGGACCCCGAAGACCCGCGCCGAGGTCTCGGGCCTCCTGCGGAACTACCTCGACGCGGGCCCGGAGGCGATGGAGTCGGAGATCGACGCGACGATCACGGCGGGCTGGATCACCCAGGCCGCCTCCGGCGGCCTGCTCTCCCTGACCCCCGAGGGCAGGACGTTCTACGAGAAGGCCGCCGCCCTCCAGGACGACCTGTGGACGGAACGGCACGCCGGGATCTCCGACGAGGAGTACCTGACCACCATGAAGGTGCTCCAGCGCTTCATCCACAACACGGGCGGCCGGGCCTGGCACCACTGACGGGTGTCCGATTCCTTCAAGGCGGCGGCGACGGCGGCCCGCTACCGTCACCGGTATGAACAGCACCGGCAGGGAGTCCCGCCACCTCGGCGTCCACATCGACCGCACCGCGGCCGACGTCTACGCCTACGCCTCGGACCCGGCCCACCTGCCCGCGTGGGCCCACGGTCTCGGCGCCACCATCGAGAAGGCCGGGCACGAGTGGATCGCGGACTCCTCCCCCCTGGGCCGGGTCGTGGTGACCTTCACCCCGCCCAACGACCTGGGCGTACTCGACCACCACGTCACGCTGCCCTCCGGCGTGACCGTCCACAACCCGGTCCGCGTGATCGCCGACGGCACCGGGAGCGAGGTGGTCTTCACCCTCCGGCGGCAGCCGGGGACGACCGACGCCGACTTCGAACGCGACGCGGACATGGTCACCGCCGACCTGGCGAGGCTCAAGGAGCTCCTGGAGTCCGACTAGGCCCTCTGAGGCGGGCCGGCCGGCCGGCCAGTCTGTGCGGCGACCCGCACGACGTGCTTGCCCCGCACTCCCCCGGCCGCCAGGGCCCGTTGGGCGTCGGCGACCCCGTCGAGCGGGTGGACGGTGTCGACCACGGGGACGAGGTCGCCCCGCTCGGCGAGCCGGGCGGCCTCGGCGAGCAGCGCGCTGTCGGGATTCCCGCTGAAGACGCGGATGCGCCCCTTCCCGTGCACGAGGGAACCGAGCACGGTGGCGATCCCCGCGAGCGGCCGGTCGAAGTCGACGGTGACGGCGACCATGCGCCCGCCCGGCGCCAGCAACCGCCGCACCCGGGCCTGCTCGGTGCCGACGGTGTCGAGGACGACGTCGAAGCGGCCGAGGGCGGACAGCGGAGTCGTCCGGTGGTCCAGCGCCTCCTCGGCGCCCAGCCCCCGCACGAAGTCGAGGTTCCTCCCACCCGCGAGCGCGACGACATGGGCGCCCAGCAGCCTGCCGACCTGTACGGCGACGCTGCCCACACCCCCGCTGCCGCCTCGCACGAGGAGCCGTTCACCTGGCTGGAGTGCGGCCTTGTCCCGCAGCGCGGTCAGCGCCGTGGCCGCGCCCGCGAGCAGCGAGACGGCCTCCTCCGGAGTGAGGTTCTCCGGCGCGGGCGCCAGGTGCCGGGGACCGACGGCGACGTACTCGGCCATGCTGCCGGTACGCCGTCCCAGCAGCCCCCACACCCGCCGGCCCACCCGGACCCCGCGCACCGAGGCCCCGACCTCGGCCACCTCCCCCGCGAAGTCGATACCGCACCCCTTGGGGAAGGCCCGGCCGGTCACCAGGCGCACCTTGCCCGTCCGGTCGTGCAGGTCGCCGCCGTTGACCCCGGCGGCGTGCACCCGCACCAGCACCTCCTCGGGGCCGATGGCCGGCACCGGCCGCCGTCCGACGTAGAGCACCTCGGGAGGCCCGAAGCGGTCGAAGAGAACCGCCTTCATCTCAGCCATGGCTCATGATCCATATCGCGTGGGGAAGCGCGGAGGCGAAGCCCGCGTCCGCTGCTAGGCTCACGCTAGGCCCCTAAGTGGACGACACCCTCCACTTGCCCGGAAGTGAGAAACATGCCTGATCAGACCTCTCACAACCCTCCCGAGCCGGGGACCGCGGAGGCCCCGGCGGAGCTGCGCGCCGACGCCCGCCGCAACCGCGAACGCGTCCTGGAGGCCGCGCGCGAGGTCTTCGCCGCCCGGGGCGTGGACGCCCCGATGAGCGCGGTCGCCCGCCGGGCCGCTGTCGGCGTGGCCACCCTCTACCGCCGCTTCCCCACCCGCTCGGCACTCGTCACCGCCGCCTTCGAGGACCAGCTGGCCGTGTGCGCGACCGCGTTCGAGGAGGCGATGGCGGACCCCGACCCGGGTCACGGCCTGTACACCCTGCTGGAGAAGGTCTGCACGACCCTGGTCACCGACCGCGGCTTCGAGACCGTCTTCATGGCCGGCTTCCCCGAAGCCCTGGACTACGACCGGGAACGCGCCTGCGCCGAGGAGCGCCTGGCACACCTCGTCCAGCGTGCCCGCGACGCCGGTCAACTCCGCGAGGACTTCGACCCGGCCGACATCCCCCTGCTCCTCCTCGCGGTGAGCGGCCTGGCCGCCCAGCCCCCCGACACGGCCCTCCCCGCCGCCCGCCGCCTGCTCACCTACCTCTTCCAGTCCTTCCAGGCCCACCCGCCGTCCCGCCCGGGGCCACTGCCGCCCGCCCCCGCGCTGGACCTGAGCGGGCTGCACCGGCCCCCGGCGGCCCCTCTCGCCGCGGCTACCGCGGGAGAGGCTGCTGCGGGAACGGACCGCGGACCGAGACCCCGCCGTCCAGCACGATCTGCTGGCCGGTGACGTAGCGCGCCTCGTCCGAGGCCAGATAGACGGCCGCGGCGGCCATCTCCTCCGAGGTGCCGTAGCGGCCCGCCGGGATCTCGGGCACCCACGCGGCGGCGGGTCCGGCGTTGACGGCGGTACTGATCGCCCCACCCGCCACGACGTTCATCCGGATCCCGTCGGCCGCGTACTCGGCCGCGACGGTCCGCGCCAGGCTGTGGAGCCCGGCCTTGGCCGCGCCGTAACCGGCCTGCATCGGCGCGGCCATGAAGCCGGTGACCGAGCCGATGCCGACGATGGTCCCGCCGGTGCCCTGTTCCAGGAACAGCCGCAGCACACGCCGCACCGCACGCGCCACGTAGCGCAGGTTCAGTTCGTAGACGGTGTCCCAGTCGGCGTCGGCCATCTCGTGCAGTCTGACCGCGGGCACGAACGCCACCTGTCCGCCGACCACGGTGATCAGGACGTCCAGCCCGCCGAGCCGTTCGGCCGCGCCTTCGATCATGCCGTCGAGCTGCTCGCGGGAACGGACGTCGCCACCGAGCGCGTGGGCGACGTGTCCGGCCGCCGCCAGCAACTCGTCCGCCGCCTCGGTCGCCCGTGCGGCATCCACGTCAGCCACCGCGACCGCCGCCCCGGCGGCCGCACAGGACCGGACGATGCTCCGGCCGATCCCCGCCCCGCCACCGCCGATCACCAGCGTCCGCTTGCCGTCGAGCCTGCCCACCCCTGTCATGCACCCTCCACCGTCGAAAAGAGCGTCGAAAAAAGCGGGGCGCCCCACAAGGAGCGCCCCGCCTCACCTCACGCAGCAGACCGTCTCAGGTCGAAGACCGCCGTCTCCGTGCCCCCGGCCTGCGTTCGCTCGGCCGCGTCACCGGATCCCCCGCCTCCAAGGCCGCCGCCCGGCGCCGCAGGCCGAAGTCGGCCAGGGCCTCCGCCAGCTTGAGGACGGACGGCTCCGGTGCCATGACGTCGACGCGCAGCCCGTGCTCCTCGGCCGTCTTGGCCGTCGCCGGGCCGATGCAGGCGATCACCGTGACGTTGTGCGGCTTGCCCGCGATGCCGACCAGGTTGCGGACCGTGGAGGACGACGTGAAGAGCACCGCGTCGAAGCCGCCGCCCTTGATGGCCTCACGGGTCGTGGCCGGGGGCGGCGAGGCGCGCACCGTGCGGTAGGCGGTGACGTCGTCGACCTCCCAGCCCAGCTCGATCAGACCGGCGACCAGGGTCTCGGTGGCGATGTCGGCGCGGGGCAGGAAGACGCGGTCGATCGGGTCGAAGACCGGGTCGTAGGGCGGCCAGTCCTCCAGGAGACCGGCGGCCGACTGCTCGCCGCTCGGCACCAGGTCCGGCTTCACACCGAAGGCGATCAGGGCGTTCGCCGTCTGCTCGCCCACGGCCGCGACCTTGATGCCGGCGAAGGCGCGGGCGTCGAGACCGTACTCCTCGAACTTCTCGCGGACCGCCTTCACCGCGTTGACGGACGTGAACGCGATCCACTCGTAGCGGCCCGTCACCAGGCCCTTGACCGCCCGCTCCATCTGCTGCGGGGTGCGCGGCGGCTCCACCGCGATGGTCGGGACCTCGCTGGGGACGGCCCCGTAGGACCGCAGCTGGTCGGAGAGCGACGCCGCCTGCTCCTTCGTGCGCGGCACGAGGACCTTCCAGCCGAACAGCGGCTTGGACTCGAACCACGACAGCTGGTCGCGCCGGGCGGGGGCGGAGCGCTCGCCGACCACGGCTATCACCGGGCGGCCGCCGTCCGGGGACGGCAGCACCTTCGCCTGCTTCAGCGTCTGGGCGACCGTGCCGAGCGTCGCCGTCCAGGTGCGCTGCCGCGTCGTCGTACCGGCGATGGTCACCGTCAGCGGGGTGTCCGGCTTGCGGCCCGCCGACACCAGCTCACCGGCCGCGGCGGCCACCGAGTCCAGCGTCGTCGACACGACCACCGTCCCGTCGGAGGCGCCCACCTCGGTCCAGCAGCGGTCCGACGCCGTACGGGCGTCCACGAACCGCACGTCGGCGCCCTGGGCGTCCCGCAGCGGCACACCGGCGTACGCGGGCACACCGACGGCGTTCGCGATACCGGGAACCACCTCGAAGGGCACCCCGGCGGCGGCGCACGCCAGCATCTCCTCGGCGGCGTACGCGTCGAGCCCGGGGTCCCCGGTCACCGCACGCACGACCCGCCTGCCGCCCCGCGCGGCCTCCATGACAAGATGTGCGGCATCCCGCACAGCGGGGGCGCCGAGGGTCGTTGACGCACCGTCAACTACCGTCAGCTGGGGCGCGCCTGTGCCCGGATCCGACGGATCGGCATCCGTGTGCACTTCCGACACGCCCTGCCGCGCATGCGTGCGTACGACGTCGAGCACCTCGTGCTCGGCGACGAGGACGTCCGCGTGCGCCAGCGCCTCGACGGCGCGCAGAGTCAGCAGTCCCGGATCTCCGGGTCCGGCACCGAGGAAGGTGACGTGCCCGTGTTCAGGACCGGCGGGAAGGGTGGTGGGGCTCACTGTGCTCGCTCCCCCATCAGACCGGCCGCGCCCTGGGCGAGCATCTCGGTGGCGAGTTCGCGACCGAGTGCCAGCGCCGCCTCGTGCGTCTCGGGCACGGGACCGGTGGTGGACAGCTGCACCAGCGTCGAGCCGTCGGTCGTGCCGACGACGCCGCGCAGGCGCATTTCCTTGACAAACTGCCCGTCGGCCAGAAGATCGGCCAACGCGCCCACGGGGGCGCTGCAGCCGGCCTCCAGGGCGGCGAGCAGTGACCGCTCGGCCGTCACGGCGGCCCGCGTGAACGGGTCGTCGAGTTCGGCGAGCGCGGCGACGAGTTCCGCGTTGTCCGCGGTGCACTCGATCGCCAGTGCCCCCTGGCCGGGAGCCGGCAAAACCGTGTCGACCGACAGGAAGTCGGTCACCTCGTCGATGCGTCCCACCCGGTTGAGCCCGGCGGCGGCCAGCACGACGGCGTCCAGCTCACCGCTGCGGACGTATCCGATGCGGGTGTCGACGTTGCCCCGGATCGGGACGGTCTCGATCTCCATCCCGTGGGTGCGGGCGTACGCGTTCAGCTGCGCCATGCGGCGCGGCGCCCCCGTACCGATGCGCGCCCCGCGCGGGAGGTCGGTCAGCTTGCGCGCGTCCCGGGCGACGACCACGTCCCGCGGGTCCTCGCGCACCGGCACGGCGGCCACGACCAGGCCCTCGTGCTGCGCGGTGGGGAGATCCTTGAGCGAGTGAACCGCGAAGTCCACCTCGCCCCGGAGCAGCGCCTCCCGCAGCGCGGCGACGAACACGCCCGTGCCGCCGATCTGCGCCAGGTGCTCGCGCGACGTGTCGCCGTACGTGGTGATCTCGACCAGCTCAACGGGCCGACCGGTCACCTGGCTCACGGCGTCCGCCACCTGCCCGGACTGGGCCATGGCGAGCTTGCTCCGCCTCGTCCCCAGCCTCAGTGCCTTCTCAGTCATGCCGGCCCTCGGTTCTTCTCAGTGATGCTGTTCTCGGCGCGGGAGACGGAGGCCACCGTCTCCTGGTCGAGGTCGAACAGGGTGCGCAGCGCGTCCGCGTACCCGGCCCCGCCGGGTTCGGCGGCGAGCTGCTTGACCCGCACCGTCGGCGCGTGCAGGAGCTTGTCGACCACACGCTTGACGGTCTGGGTGATCTCGGCGCGGTGCTTGTCGTCGAGCCCCGGCAGCCGCCCTTCCAGGCGGGCGATCTCACCGGCCACCACGTCCGCGGCCATGCTGCGCAGCGCGACCACGGTGGGCGTGATGTGCGCGGCGCGCTGGGCGGCGCCGAAGGCCGCGACCTCGTCGGCGACGATCCGGCGGACCATGTCCACGTCGGCGGCCATCGGTGCGTCGGCGGAGGCGTCGGCGAGCGACTCGATGTCCACCAGGCGCACCCCGGCCAGCCGGTGCACGGCTGCGTCGACGTCGCGCGGCATGGCGAGGTCGAGCACGAAGAGCACGGGCTCGGGGCGCGGCACCTCGGCCACCGGCTCCGGGCGGCGGCGCTCGGGGATGCGGCCGACACGCGTCGCCGTCACGGCGAGCGCGCCGATCAGCTCCGCCTCCGCCTCCGGACCGGTACGGCCCGACTCGCGCGGCCGGTCCACCGCCGTACCGCCCGCGGCCCACGCCCCGTGCTGCTCCAGCGTCGCGGCGTCCAGTCCGGCCACGGCGGCCTCGCCCATGACGGAGAAGCCGGAGGGGACCGAGGACAGGTCCAGGGGGCAGTTCTCGTCGCCGCCGGCCGCGGTACCGGTGCCCGGCGCCGGCGTCTCCGCGCCCTGCCGCTCCTCGCGCACCGCGGCGGACTTGACGGCGGGTGCGCCGGTGCGGCCCGCCACCGTCGCCGCCACGGAGTCGGCCGTGAGGACGAGCCCCGTCGCACCGGTGCAGGAGACGGCCACGTCGGCACGTGTCAGCTCGACCGGCACCGAGTCCATCGGTACCGCGCGGGCCAGCACGTCCGTGTCGTCGCCCTCGCCGAGGATCCGGGCGAGGCGCTCGGCGCGCTCGAAGGTGCGGTTGGCGACCACGATCTCGGCGACCCCGGCCCGCGCCAGCGTGGCGGCGGCCAGCGAGGACATCGAACCGGCGCCGATCACCAGGGCCTTCTTGCCCCGGGCCCACCGCTGGACGTCGGCCCCGGCGGACAGCTGCTCCAGGCCGAAGGTGACCAGGGACTGTCCGGCGCGGTCGATGCCGGTCTCGGAGTGGGCGCGCTTGCCGACCCGCAGGGCCTGCTGGAACAGCTCGTTCAGGAGCCGTCCGGCGGTGTGCAGGTCCTGGGCGCGGGCCAGCGAGTCCTTTATCTGGCCGAGGATCTGACCCTCGCCGACCACCATGGAGTCCAGCCCGCAGGCCACCGAGAACAGGTGGTGGACGGCCCGGTCCTCGTAGTGCACGTAGAGGTGGGGAGTGAGCTCCTCCAGGCCGACCCCGCTGTGCTGGGCGAGCAGCGTGGACAGCTCGGCGACACCGGCGTGGAACTTGTCGACGTCGGCGTACAGCTCGATGCGGTTGCAGGTGGCCAGCACCGCGGCCTCGGCGGCCGGTTCGGCGGCGACCGTGTCCTGGAGCAGCTTGAGCTGCGCGTCCGCGTTCAGCGAGGCCCGCTCCAGCACGCTGACCGGGGCGCTGCGGTGGCTCAGCCCGACGACGAGGAGGCTCATGCCGGCATCACGGCGGGTACGTCCCCGTCGGGTCCCTGGTCGGCGGCGGGCTGCTGCTTGCGGGCGGCGACGGGCGGCACGACACCGGCGTCGCCGGCGGCCTCCTCACCCGCCTTGCGCTGCTCGTGGAAGGCGAGGATCTGCAGCTCGATGGAGAGGTCGACCTTGCGCACGTCGACGCCCTCGGGGACGTTCAGCACGGTCGGCGCGAAGTTCAGGATGGAGGTGACACCGGCGGCCACCAGGCGGTCGCAGACCTGCTGGGCGGCACCGGCCGGGGTCGCGATCACGCCGATGGAGACACCGTCGTCCTGGATGATCTTCTCCAGCTCGTCGGTGTGCTGCACCGGGATGCCGGCCACGGGCTTTCCGGCCATCTGCGGGTCGGCGTCGATGAGCGCGGCGACCCGGAAACCGCGGGAGGCGAAGCCGCCGTAGTTGGCGAGCGCGGCGCCGAGGTTGCCGATTCCTACGATCACAACCGGCCAGTCCTGGGTCAGGCCGAGTTCGCGGGAGATCTGGTACACGAGATACTCGACGTCGTAGCCGACGCCACGCGTCCCGTAGGAGCCCAGGTAGGAGAAGTCCTTGCGCAGCTTCGCGGAGTTGACCCCCGCGGCGGCCGCCAGCTCCTCGGAGGAGACCGTGGGCACCGAGCGCTCGGAGAGCGCGGTCAGCGCACGGAGGTACAGCGGAAGCCTGGCGACGGTGGCCTCGGGAATCCCTCGGCTGCGGGTCGCCGGTCGGTGTGCTCGGCCAGTTGCCACGGTGCTCCTGCGGGTAGAGCGGGGCTGTAGGCGGTCATACGTCCCTACATGACCGCCCCGTCGAATGCAGGCTATGTCTTTGTGAACGCGTGCACAAAGATGGTGTCCGATTTGCCCGGCCAACGTGACCGGGGTCACGCGCCCCCGGCGCACGGGACGGGAACCGGCGCACACGGGCCCTCGTTCCTCATTCATCGGGGGCAAAGCCGCACACACTCCTCACGATCAACGCCCCCGAGACCTGGTCGCCATCGATCCTAAGCGACCATACGGACTACTTGTACTGATCGGTCAGTGCCTTGCGCAGCCGTTCCTCGTTCACACGCCAGAAGGTGTGCTGCCGGCCGTCGACCAGCACGACCGGAATCTGCTCCCAGTACTGGTCGTGGAGCTCTCGGTCCTCGGTGATGTCCTTCCCCTCCCAGGGGACGCCGAGCTCGGCACAGACCTTCTCGACGACGAGCTGTGCGTCATCACACAGATGACAGCCGGGTTTGCGGATGAGGGTGACGAGATGGTTCTCGGAGTGCTCAGGGGGCTGCGCGGGCTTCCGGCGGAAGAGGGGGCTCATGCCCGCCATTCTCGCGCGCGCGGGCGCCCCCTCGGTGGGAGGTCCTTTAACGGCACGGTCTCCCGGAGTTCACGGACTGCGAACCTCTCGACTCCGAAGCACCCGAACAAACTGGCTATGCTCACGGGCATGGCCGCTCTTCGATGGCTCACTCCCCGTAGGCGCTCCGCCACGGCACGGAGCGTGTTGGCAGGCGAGGCCTCGGCGGAGGCGGCGCGCAAGTCCGCGGAGGCCGCCGAGACCTCGGGGAAAGCGCAGGAAACCGCCCCCGGCGCCACGGAACCGGAGTTCCCGGTGCACGGCGACGACCGGGCGGCCGCCTTCTTCGACCTCGACAACACCGTGATGCAGGGCGCCGCGATCTTCCACTTCGGCCGCGGCCTGTACAAGCGGAAGTTCTTCGAGACGCGCGACCTCGCCCGCTTCGCCTGGCAGCAGGCGTGGTTCCGGCTGGCCGGGTTCGAGGACCCGGAGCACATGCAGGACGCCCGCGACTCCGCGCTCTCCATCGTCAAGGGCCACCGCGTCTCCGAACTGAAGTCGATCGGCGAGGAGATCTACGACGAGTACATGGCCGAGCGGATCTGGCCCGGCACCCGCGCCCTCGCCCAGGCCCACCTGGACGCCGGGCAGAAGGTCTGGCTGGTCACGGCGGCCCCGGTGGAGATCGCCCAGGTGATCGCCCGCCGCCTGGGCCTGACCGGCGCGCTCGGCTCGGTGGCCGAGTCGATCGGCGGCGTCTACACGGGCAAGCTCGTCGGTGAACCGCTGCACGGCCCCGCGAAGGCCGAGGCGGTGCGCGCCCTGGCGGCGGCGGAGGCCCTGGACCTGTCCCGCTGCGCCGCCTACAGCGACTCCCACAACGACATCCCGATGCTGTCCCTGGTCGGACACCCGTACGCCATCAACCCGGACTCCAAGCTGCGCAAGCACGCCCGCGAGCTGGAGTGGCGGCTGCGCGACTACCGCACCGGTCGCAAGGCGGCCAAGGTCGGCATCCCCGCGGCCGCGGGCGTCGGCGCGGTGGCGGGCGGCACCGCGGCGGCCATCGCGCTGCACCGCCGCCGCCGCTGATCCGGCCGCCGACCCAATCGGGATGACGTACCCCCGGGACGGGCTCTCCAGTCCCCCTTTCTCACATCGACCACAACACGCTCTGTAGTCACACCGAATCCGAACCGTTCCGGTCACCAAGCGATCATTCTGGCGCAGCTGATCGAGCGTCAATCGGGCACAGAAGCGACGTAATCGATGATTTGAGCAACTGGGCGTAGCAGTGCCTGCACGAAGCGTTATTCTCCTCAGACGCATTCCGGTGCCCCACCTTCGCTACGACGGGTGAAAGGTTCCGTACTGCACGTGATGGAAGCTCTGCCTCTGGGAGTCCCGTGTACCCACACGTCGGGGTTGACGCCTCGGGCCTGGCTACGCTGCGCGCAACGGTCAAATCAGCCCAAGACCTGTTGCGCGGCTTCGTCCCCACCGCGTATGCCGTCCCCGCCCTCGCCGCGGCCGCCGTGCCCGCCGGTCCGTGCTACGCACTGGCCGAAGCAAGCGCCGCCGTCGGCAGACGCGCGCGGTCGTCCTCGTCCGGGGCCGCCGCCACCACCCACCGCCGCCCCGCCGCGGACAGCGACAGCGCCCGCATGATGGAGCTGGTCGAGCGGGCCCAGGCCGGCGAGGCCGACGCCTTCGGCCGGCTCTATGACCAGTACAGCGACACCGTGTACCGCTACATCTACTACCGCGTAGGCGGCAAGGCCACCGCCGAGGACCTCACCAGTGAGACCTTTCTGCGGGCCCTGCGGCGCATCGGCACCTTCACCTGGCAGGGGCGTGACTTCGGCGCCTGGCTCGTGACCATCGCCCGCAACCTGGTCGCCGACCACTTCAAGTCCAGCCGCTTCCGCCTCGAGGTCACCACCGGCGAGATGCTCGACGCGAACGAGGTCGAGCGCTCCCCCGAGGACTCCGTCCTGGAGTCCCTCTCCAACGCCGCCCTGCTGGAGGCCGTACGACGGCTCAACCCGCAACAGCAGGAGTGCGTGACCCTGCGCTTCCTCCAGGGCCTCTCGGTCGCCGAGACCGCCCGCGTGATGGGCAAGAACGAGGGCGCCATCAAGACGCTCCAGTACCGGGCCGTGCGGACCCTCGCCCGACTGCTCCCGGACGACGCCCGCTGAGAGACGCCCCCCGAGGGCGCTCACCCTTCGCGTTCCCCAAGTCACCCCTGGTGAGGGTCTGTTGAGTCCGCGGTCCGATCATCCACCGTCCGTAACCCAAGTGCCGCGCCGCTCGTTGTGCGGGATGCAGGCTCCCTGTGGTCACTCCCTGGCCGACTCCGATCACCCGATCGGATGGTTCCGATCAGGGCGTGCAACCCTCAGGACCCCCTGGGGAGTCGACCGTGATGACGAGAGGAGGTGCCGCCAGTGATCGCGAACGTATCGGCACACCGGCGGGCGAACGCCTTCGCCCAGGCCCTGGAGGAGCAGTCGGATCCCGGGGCGGCGGCCGAGCAGTCCGGAGGGCCGGCGACCGCCGGGGCCACCGCGGAACCGACCGAGCAGGGTCACCTGGTGACCCTGGCCCACGGTCTGGAGACGCTGCCCCGGCCCGAGCTGGATCCCGAGGTCAAGGTCGTCCAGCGGGCCCAGCTCGTGGCCGCCTTCGAGGCCATGCTGCAGGAGGGCACCGCGAGCGGCGGGGCGGCGGACGCGTCGGTACCGGAGCAGCGCCGGGCGCGCGGCGCCCATCGGGCGGCCCCGCTGAGCAGGTTCCGGCCCCGCTCGCGGCTGGCCAAGGGCCTCACCGCGGGCGGACTGAGCGTGAGCGTGGCCGCCGGTGCCTTCGGCGGAGTCGCCGCCGCCAGTTCGGACGCCCTGCCCGGCGACTCGCTCTACGGCCTCAAGCGCGGCATAGAGGACTTCCGCCTCGGCCTCGCCGACGGCAACGACGAGCGGGGCCGCGCCTACCTGGACCTCGCCTCGACCCGGCTCAACGAGGCACGTCGGCTGATGGAGCGCGGTCGCAGCGGTCCCCTCGACCACGAGTCCCTCGGCGAGGTGCGCCGCGCCCTGTCCGGCATGCGGCACGACGCCTCCGAGGGCCACCGCCTGCTCAGCGCGGCCTACGCCCACGATCCGGACTCGCTGGCCCCCATGCAGGCCCTCTCCGCCTTCTCCCAGTCCCACCGGGAGACCTGGGGAGCGCTGCGCGACCGGCTGCCCGTGCAGCTCGGGGACGTCAGTGAGCAGGTGTCGTCGGTGTTCGACGCCATAGACGACGACGTGGCTCCGCTGGAGTCCATGCTGCCCCGGCCGCCCGCCGAGGACGACGACGGCGGAGACGGCGGCCTGCCCGGCGGTTCCGGCTCGACGACCACCGGCACTCCCGGCTCCGGTCACTCGTCGCCGCCCCGCACCGGTGACGACGGCACGTCCGAGCGCGGGCGTTCCCAGTCCGGCCGGCCCAGCGAGTCCGCCGACTCCGGCGACGAGAGCGACGGCCTGCTCGGCGGCGGCACCGGCGGCCTGCTCGACCCGCCGAAGGACGACAGCCGCACCGCTTCCCCGTCCGCGGGCGGCAACACCCCGCCCGCGGAGCCGGACGTCACGCTCCCGCCCCTCCTCCCGGGCCTCCTGCCCGGCCTGGGGATCGAGGCGGAGGACGCGGACTGAGCCGACGCGGCGCGTACGGCGGCGGGTGGTACGGCGGGCCCACCGCCGTACCACCCGTCAGAAGAACACCGACCTCCGCCCGCTGCACCAGCAGCTTGGCCCCCCTGTCTGCCGCCCTCGCACCGCTCCGCGGCTTCGGCCGGCTGCGCCGGACTCCGTCCGCCGGCTGAGCGCTCCCGCCCCGCCGTCCACGCACCGCCCGCCTCAGAAGAACACCGACCTCCGCTGCACCAGCAGCTTGTACAGCGTGTGCTGAATCTGTTCCCTCACCTGGTCGGTCAGGTTGAACATCAGCACCGGGTCCTCGGCCGCCTCCGGCGCGTAGCCGTCCGTCGGGATCGGCTCACCGAACTGGATCGTCCACTTCGTGGGCAACGGCACCGCACCCAGCGGCCCGAGCCAGGGGAAGGTCGGCGTGAGCGGGAAGTACGGGAAGCCCAGCAGCCGCGCCAGGGTCTTGGAGTTGCCGATCATCGGGTAGATCTCCTCCGCCCCGACGATCGAGCACGGAACGATCGGCACCCCCTGCCGCAGGGCCGTGGACACGAAGCCGCCCCGCCCGAATCGCTGGAGCTTGTAGCGCTCGCCGAACGGCTTGCCGATGCCCTTGAAGCCCTCCGGCATCACCCCGACCAGCTCGCCCTGCGCCAACAGCCGTTCGGCGTCCTCCGCGCAGGCCAGGGTGTGGCCCAGCTTGCGGGCCAGCTCGTTGACGACCGGCAGCACGAACACCAGGTCCGCCGCCAGCAGCCGCAGGTGCCGGTCGGCCGGATGGTGGTCGTGCACGGCGACCTGCATCATCAGTCCGTCCAGCGGCAGCGTCCCGGAGTGGTTGGCGACGATCAGCGCACCGCCCCGGGCCGGGATGTTCTCCACGCCCTTCACCTCGACCCGGAAGTACTTCTCGTACACCGGGCGCAGCAGGGACATCAGGACCTGGTCGGTCAGCTCGGCGTCGTAGCCGAAGTCGTCGACCTCGTAGTCCCCCGTGAGCCGGCGGCGCAGGAAGGACAGGCCGGCCGCGACACGCCGCTCCAGGCCGCCGTCCTCACCGCCGCCGCTCTCCGCCGCCGGCGGGTCCCCGGACGGCCCGTCCGGCCCGGGTGCGGGGTCCCCGGCGGCGGCTCCCCGTACGGGCAGCGGCTGCACCTCGCCCCCCGGGCCGTCGCCCACCGGCGCCGACTCCGCAGAGCTGCCCCGGCGTCGGCTCCCCGCGCCGCGGCTCCCCCGCGACCGGTCGTCGTCGAACGGAATGACCTTGGCGTCCGCCATCGTTGATGCGCTCCTCAGTTGGCGCTCTGCGTCGGGAGATGACCGCTGCCCCGCAGGGACAGCTGCGCGATCCGGTCGACGGCCCCGGCGAGAGCCTCGGGCGGCAGCAGCCCGGCACGGCCGCGGGCGAAGTCCGCGAACGCCCCGGCCGTCGAGTACTTCGGCCTGAAGCCCAGCGTCTCGCGCATCTGCGTGGTGTCCACCGCCCGACCATGGGTGAGCAGCCGGATCTGCTCGGGGGAGAAGTCCGTCATCCCCAGCGTACGCACGAGCGAACCCGCCCAGGTGACCGCCGGCAGCAGCAACGGCACGGTGGGACGGCCGAGGCGCCGCGAGCACTGCGAGAGCAGCAGCACACCGTCCCCGGCGATGTTGAAGGTCCCGCTGTTCAGCGTCCCCCGCCGCGGCTCGTCCGCGCAGACCCGCAGCACCTCGATCACGTCGTCCTCGTGCACGAACTGCAACCGCGGGTCGTAGCCGAACACCGTGGGCAGCACCGGCAGTCCGAAGTACGAGGCGAGCGGCGTGTCCGCGGCCGGGCCGAGGATGTTGGCGAACCGCAGCACGGTCACCGACACGTCCGGCCGCCGGCGCGCGAAGCCCCGCACGTACCCCTCGACCTCGACCGCGTCCTTGGCGAAGCCGCCGCTGGGCAGGGACTTGGGCGCGGTGGTCTCGGTGCAGACCGCCGGGTCGCGCGGGGCGGAGCCGTAGACGTTCGTACTGGACTTCACCACCAGCCGCCGCACCGTCGGCGACTTCTGGCAGGCGCCGAGCAGCTGCATCGTGCCGATGACGTTGGTCTCCTTCACCGACGTGCGGCTCCCGCTGCCCAGCGGCGTGCCCGTCACGTCCAGGTGGACGACCGTGTCCGCCCGCGTCTCGGCGAGCACCCGCCCGATGGCCGACTGCCGGATGTCCGCCTGGACGAACTCCGCACCGCCCAGATGGTGCTCGGGCGCCACGGCGTCCACGCCGACGACCCGCTCCACGTCGGGATCACGCTGGACGCGCCGGACGAACCGCCCGCCCAGCTGCCGGGCCACTCCGGTGACGAGCACGACCTTGCCCAAGATCAGCGCCTTCCTTCCACCTGCTCCGTAGCCTGCCGCGTTCCCCGTGTGCGGGCCAACTTAGCCGGTAGGTGTTGCGCCGTGATGACCGCCGGACGCGGCACCTGACGAAAAACAACGCCCGTGTACGACTGTGGCCCCCCACCGGATGCGGTGGGGGGCCACAGGACACGCTGACGGCGCTGCGTCGCTTACTTCTTGTTGCGACGCTGAACGCGCGTGCGCTTCAGCAGCTTGCGGTGCTTCTTCTTGGCCATCCGCTTGCGCCGCTTCTTGATAACAGAGCCCACGACAGTCCTCGCTCACTTCTCATCACTCGGTTGGTGAGCGCCATGGGCCCACACGACCTACGAGGGGTCAGCCTACCGGTCCGAGCGCTGAGGGTGTAATCGAGGGCCGTCAGGCCGTTTCCACCCCCACGTAGCTCTCGCGGAGGTACTCGTGAACCGCTTGCTCCGGGACACGGAACGACCGTCCCACCCGGATCGCGGGCAGATGACCGCTGTGCACCAACCGGTACACGGTCATCTTGGACACGCGCATCACCGAGGCGACCTCCGCCACGGTAAGGAACTGAACCTCGTTCAGAGGCCTTTCGCCAGCTGCAGCCATGACACACCTGAACCTTCCGCACTCGACGGCCACCGGCTTCCCCTTCCGGTGACTCTTCGTCGCTGCGTGCTCACTCCCCAATGTAGGGGCGGGTGATGCGAATGGGGAAGAGGTGCACCCATCGCTTCCCTACCGTGACAGACAGGCCCGATTGAGTACGTAGCGGGTAAGCGGTCGGTAGTGCTCGGACCGCACAGCGTCATCGAGTGGAACGGCGACGGACACCCGCCCCTCGGCCTGACCGACGAAGAGCGCCGGATCGTCCGTATCGGCCGGACCGATGGCCTCGAACCCCAGCTGACCTGCTCCGCAGGCCCACCCGTGGTCCCCGATCACCAACTCGGGCAGTGGCCCCCCGTCCTCCGCCGCGGCGGCCAGCGCCACCCGAACCGGCAGCGGCGAGTGCGTGTGTGCGCCGGTCTCACCACCGGCGCGTCCGGCGCCGGGCTCCCGCACCAACGCGACTCCACGGACGTAGTCGAGGTGGTACGTGCGTAGACCGAACCGGGTCGTTATGTCGACAGAGCGACCCTGCGCCGGGGTGAGGACAGCACATCCCGCCGCCGACAGCGCCTGGGCCAAGGCGACGTAGAAACCGAGCAGCCGATGGGGATGCCCGGTACCGAGGAGCACCGGGGCACGCCGCCCGGCGACCGCCGCGAGCCGGTCGGCGAAGGCGTCCAGCGCCGCGAGGGTCCGGTCCGGGTCGATCACGTCCTGGCCCGAGATGTCGCGCGGATCGGCCGAAACCCCGCACCTCTGCGCCATCAGCCCCAGCAGCTCCCGCTGCCCCCAGGCCCCCTCCGGATCGATCCCGAGCAGCACCCGGGGATCCCGCGCGGCGAACAACCGGTAGCTCCGCAGACTCACCTCCCGAGAGGTCGCCACCACACCGGCCAGCCGAACATCAAGAAGATGAGCCCGAAGAGCTCCACGGGTCAGCACACCCCCGATGCTGCCGGTTCATCCGACACCCCGGACACGAAACGGAAGAAGCTACGCACGGTCGGCGTAACCCCCCACCGCAGCCGCGGGCAGTCGTGCCTCCCCCAGTGCCTCAACGCCTGGGAGGCACCCCCAGGCGGCACGAGTCGGCGCGCTGCGAACAACCCCTACGGCAAGAGCCCCCGCAACGGGAACACCGCCCGCCGAGCCGCCCGCACCGCCTGGTCCAACCGGTCCGCGGGGTCGTACCCCGCCTCCCAGGAGGCGTAGGCCACCGGCCACCGCCCGTCGGTCATCCGCATCGGCCCCAGCTGCCGCGTCCGCGCGAACACCTCCTGCCGCCACCCCTCCGGGATCACCGTCTCCGGCTCCACCGGCCGCCCCGCCGCGATCCCCACCAGGTGTGTCCACGACCGCGGCACCACCTCCACCACGGCGTATCCACCCCCGCCGAGCGCCACCCACCGCCCCCCGGCGTACTCGTGCGCCAAGTCATGGCACACCACCTGCACCGCCCGCTGCGCGTCCAGCGACACCGCCAGGTGCGCCAGCGGATCCTCGAAGTGCGTGTCCGCACCGTGCTGCGTCACCAGCACCTGCGGCCGGAACTCCGCGAGGACCTCCGGCACCACCGCGTGGAACGCCCGCAGCCACCCCGCGTCCCCGGTCCCCGCCGGCAGCGCGACGTTCACCGCCGACCCCTCGGCGCGGTCCGCCCCCGTCTCCTCCGGCCACCCGGTCTGCGGGAACAGCGTCGCCGGATGCTCGTGCAGCGACACCGTCAAAACCCGCGGGTCCTCCCAGAACGCCGCCTGCACCCCGTCCCCGTGATGCACGTCGACGTCCACGTACGCGACCCGCTCGGCCCCCAGCTCCAGCAGCCGCGCCACCGCCAGCGCCGCGTCGTTGTACACGCAGAACCCGGACGCCGCGCCCGGCATCGCGTGGTGCAGCCCGCCCGCGAAGTTCACCGCGTGCAGCGCGTCCCCGCGCCACACCGCCTCCGCCGCCCCCACCGACTGCCCCGCGATCAGCGCGGACACCTCGTGCATCCCCGCGAAGGCCGGATCGTCGATCGTCCCGAGCCCGTACGACCCGTCCGCCACAGCCGGGTCGGCCGACGCCGCCTTCACCGCGTCGATGTAGTCCTCGCGGTGGACGAGCCGCAGCGTCGACTCCCCGGCCGGGCGCGCCGCGACGACCTCCATCTCCCGGTCGAGACCGAGGGCAGCGACCAGACTCCACGTCAGGGCGAGCCGGACCGGGTCCATCGGATGCTCCGGCCCGAAGTCATAGCCCGTTACTGCCTCGTCCCACATCAGCTGTGCGCGGCCGCTCATGACCGCCACCGTATCGGTCCGGTCCAGCCCCGAACGACCTGGCGTACACGACCGTCACCAGCACCAACACCATCGGCACGAGCATCGCCCCGCGATAGCTCCAGGCGTCCCCCACCGCCCCCACCAGCGGCGAACCGATCAGAAAGCCCACATAGTTGAAGACATTGAGCCGCGCCACCGCGGCATCGGACGCCCCCGGACGCCCGTCCCTCTCCGCCGCCAGCCGCCCCGCCGCCGCGAACGTCTGCGGCACCAGCACACACAGCCCGAACCCCAGCAGCGTGAAGCCCAGCATCCCCACCCCAGCCCCCGGCGCCGACGCCACCACGGCGAACCCGACCGCCGCGACGACCGCCCCGCCCCGCACCACCGCCACCGCGCCGAGCCGCCGCACCCCGAAGTCCCCGACGGCCCGCCCCACCAGCGTGGTCACCATGTAGACGTTGTACGGCACGGTGGCCAGCTGCTCCGAACTCCCCAGCACGTCCTGGAGGTACTTCGCGCTCCAGTTGGAGACCGTCGAGTCCCCGATGTACGCGAACGTCATCACCAGGCACAGCGGCAACAGCACCTTGAAGCCGACACCACCGCCGGCTCCGCCTCCGCCTCCGCCCGTACCCTCACCCTCCGCGCCGCCACGCTCCCCGTCGACGTACCACCGGCTCCCCACCAGCGCGGTCGGCAACAACAGCACCACGACCGGCAGATACGACACCCACAGCGCCAAGCCCCGCTGCGCGCCCGCCCACGCCAGCGAGGCCCCCAGGATCCCGCCCAGGCTGTACGCCGCGTGGAACCCGAGCATGATGCTGCGCCCGTACGCCCGTTGCAGGCTCACCCCGAGCATGTTCATCGACGCGTCCAGCGCGCCCACGGCCAGGCCGAAGACGGCCAGGGCGACGGCCAGCACCGCCACCCGGTCCCCCGCCCCGACGCCGAGCAGCGCCAGCAGCACGACCGGCTGGGACCAGCGCAGCAGCCGGCTCGGCCGCACCCGCCGCACCAGGCGCTCGCTCACCAAACTCCCGACACCGGCCAGGATCGGCACGGCGGCGAGGAAGACGGGCAGCAGCGCGTCGGAGACGCCGTACCGGTCCTGGATGGCCGGGATACGCGTCACCAGCAGCGCGAAGGCGACCCCCTGGGCGAAGAAGCCGAACGCGAGCGAGGCCCTGCCGCGCCGCAGCACATCAGTCATGGCGGCGAGCGTAGGGCCCCGGCCTACCCGTGGGTAGATCCGACCAAAGATGAATTCTTCTCAGCTTCCACGACCGCACCGCCCGTGCCGACCGGGACGACAGGCTCGACCGGCTGGGCGTTCCCGACGGCGGCCCCGATCATGTGGACCATGGGCCCCGCCCCCAACGCACCGCTCACCACGAACGCGACGACCATCGTGGCGATCATGACGACCGTCCCCAGCCACACCATCGTGTCGACGGGCAGCGTGTAGACCCCCACGATCCGCACCGCGCACTCGCCGACGAAGGCGACCCCCCACACCGCCGAGAACCGCAGCTCCGCCCGCCTGAAGGCCGCCGACTCCCGCCGCAGCCTCACCCAGGCCAGCTCCCGGCCCGCGTCCTCCCTGACCAGCCACGGCTTGAGCGTCGCCGTCATCATCGGCCGACCGAGCAGCACCGACCCCAGCAGCGCGAAGCCGACCAGGCTGGTGACCGCGCTGTCCTTGGCCAGCAGCAGCCGGGCGTCCCCCGTCACGAAGCCCAGCAGCAGCCCGACCAGGTTGGCCAGCAGGATGAGCAGCGGCAGCGCGTTCACCTCCCGCTGCCTGAGCACCCCCCACCCGGTCCGCAGCACGGGCACGAGACTGCTCCAGCCGAGCGCCGCGACCGCGCTCATCCCGAACGCGCCCTTCAGCAGGTAGTACGACCCGACGGGTACTCCCACGTCCAGGAGCAGCGACACGAAGGTCCGAGACTTGCGAGGCTTGGTCATGCACTCAGCTTCGCGGCCGGGCACGGTCCCGCAGTAGAAACAACCGTCCAGAACAGCGCATGACAAATGTCAGACGTCAGCCGTGCAGCAGATCGGCCAGCTCCCCCATGTCCCCGAAGAGGCGCGTCGCCCCGGCGAGCCTGTCGGCGGGCGTCATCGCGGTGAACCCGTACACGTCCATACCGGCCGCGACGGCGGCCCGCACACCGAGCGGGCTGTCCTCGACCACGACACACCGCTCCGGCGCCACTCCCATCCGCTCGGCCGCGTGCAGGAACAGATCCGGCGCCGGCTTCCCCCGCCCCACGTCCTGGGAACTGAAGATCCGCCCGTCGTCGAACCACCGGTCCAGCCCGGTCTTCCGGTGCCCCACCCGGATCCGCTCATGACTCCCGGACGAGGCCACGCAGTACGCCACCTGGTCCGCGGCCAGCTTCTCCAGCACGCCGACAGCTCCGGGAACCGGCTCCAGCTCCCGCTCGAAGGCGGCGAACACCCGCCCGTGAAACACGTCGTCGAAGTCCACGGGCAGGCTGCGCCCCGTCCGTTCCAGGACGAGGTCGTGCACACGGTGCAGGGCGGCGCCCATGTAGTCCCGCAGCGAGTCCTCGTAGGACGTCGGGTGCCCGAGCTCGGTGAGATAGCCGGCGAGCAGCCGATTGGAGATCGGTTCACTGTCGACGAGAACACCGTCGTTGTCGAAGATAACCAGGTCGTAGCGCATACAAAGACCCTAAACGCAGAAAACCCCGCACCGTTCCCGGTGCGGGGTCTCCTCGCAATAATTGTTCGGCGGCGTCCTACTCTCCCACAGGGTCCCCCCTGCAGTACCA